>NZ_QJKC01000015.1 GCF_003202035.1 Aquitalea magnusonii
TGGGCAGGCGGGATTGGTGGCGGCGCAGCAGGACTTGCTGGATGGCTTGAGCCGCGAGATAGCGGCGGCGCTGGCGGCGCAGCCGGCGTGGTTGCGGAGTCAGTAACAGAGCGCAGCGCGCTCACTGCCGGCCAGCCGGCCCGATAGCGCCACCAGCGCCGGCAAACAGGCCGAGGCGGAAGCCACACGCTCGAATGCCGCCTGCCAGGCCGGCGCAATATGTGGCCGCAGAAAAGCCAGCAATTGCCGGCGGCCATCCTCGACCACCTGGTCGGCCGCGGCCGACTGCCCGGCCCGTTCCGGGTGGGCAATCCATGCTGCCTGCAACAACTGGAAATGCACCGCCAGCATGCGGATGGCGGCAACACTGCCCTCAAACAGGCCATCCTCGCGCAGCTTGAGAAACAGCGACTCGATGCCGACGGCAATCTGCTCCACTTCGAACTTCTGATAGCTGGCGCGCAATTGTGCATTGAAGGGAAACAGGCTGGCGCTGCTTTGCAGCAGGAAGCGGTAGTCCCATTGATGCTGCAGGACGGCATCCAGCACCACCACCAGCTCCTCCAGCGAGTGACGGCGCGCGTCCGCCTCGGCCAGCAGCCAGGCCATCCGGTCGCCATAAGACTGATAGAGCGCCTGAATGATGTCCTCCTTGCTGGAGAAGTGGTAGTACAGATTGCCAGTACTCATCGCCAGGTGACGGGCAATGTGGTTGGTCGTGACATTGCGCTCCCCCTGCTGGTTGAACAATTGCAGGCTGGCCTGCGCGATACGGCTGGCGGTGGGACTGATGCCCGTCTTGCGCTTGAGTGTGGATTTCATCAGCGAGGATTTTGTCTGCCACGGCGGATGGCGAACGGTTAGTCGAATTGGCGCTGCCACAATACCAGCAGCACCAGCAAGGCGGCGATGAGGTATTCGGCCCGGAAAAAATCCTGGCAGGACAACAGCATCGCCTGCCGACCCAGCTCCCCCGCCAGCATGGCCATTCTTTGTCCCTGGCCCAGCTGTGGAAACACCTGGTGCAGATAGTCCATGGCCTGATCGAACAGCGGGTTGTTCCAGCTGAAACCTTCAGCCAGCCGCTGGTAGTGCTGCGCATTGCGCGCCTGCAAGAATACCGTGCTGCCGGCCACGCCCATCGAGATCGCCAGCTGGCGGATGATGTTCTTGGTTTGATAGGCCTGGGCAAATTGCTCGGGCTCCACCGCACGGAAGGTGCCTTGCGCCACCGCCATGATGAACAGCGACATGAAACCGCCATTGAGCAGCAGCAGCGCCACCAGATAGCGGATATCCACCGCAGGGCTGACACCGGCCATCAGCAGGCCATACAGCGCCAGCAGGGCGCAGGCCAGCATCATCATCATGCGCAGCCCCGGCGCGCTGCGGCGAAACAGCGCCGCGGCATACAACGTGGCAAAGCCGATGCCGGCCAGAAAGCTGACCGACAACAAGCGCCCGGTGGTCGGCACGTCAAATCCCAGCGCTTGCTGCACCATGACCGGCAGGATGTAGCTGTTGGCCGACACCAGCAGGTAGCAGCAAAAGTAGCAAGCCAGCCCCAGCAGATAAGGCAGGCGTGCGAAAGCCGGCCAGCGGCCAGCCTGGCCGGCATGACGGCCTTGCAGCCGGCTGGCCAGCAGTGCGGCAGCACAGCAGCCCAGCAGCAAGCCCAGCAGGATTTGTGGCCGGCTGAAAAAATCATACGGCAGTTGCTGGATCAGCCACTGCCCGGACAGCACGGCCGCCGCCAGCCAGGCCAGCGAATGGCCGGAATGCGCCGCCGGCAACTGCGCTTGCGCCTGCTGGCTCAACAGGCGCGTGGCCGGCAGCGTCAGCACCAGCCAGGGCAGAATGCCCCAGAATATCCAGCGCCAGTCCAGATGCAGCAGCGCCTGCGCGCCCAGCAAGGGGCCCAGCGCCGAACCCAGCATCAAGGCATAGCCAAAGCACAGCAGGCCCAGCATGCGGCTGCGTTCCTGCAAGCCATGCACCTCCACCCGCGCCGCCGTGAAAAACACCGCCCCACCCAGCCCCTGCACCGCCCGGCCAATGATGAAGGCGCCGGGTGAGGCGGCGCAGGCACACAGCACCGCCCCCAGCCCGAACAGCAGCAGCGACAGCCGGACAAAGCGGCGCAAGCCCAGCCACTGGCAGCACCAGCGGTGATTGAACAACACCAGGATGGCCGCCGTGGCATAGGCCATGGCGGCGTAGCTGAATTCTTCCGGAGCCGCGCCTATGCCCCCCATCACCGCACTGGCGGCAAAATTCAGCATGCCGTTCTGGATGAATTCCAGGCTGGCCACCAGCATGATGGCGACCAGATAGGCCGGGGAGAAACCGTTTGGGCGGGCAGTGGCAGACGACATGGCGGCATGACCTGATAAGCAGTGCTGCCAGTGTAGGAGGAGCAAATACTTTAATAAAATCGATATTTGTCATACCATTTATTATTATGAATAATATCGACCCCCTGCTGCTGCGACGGCTGGATCTGAACAGCCTGGTCGTGCTGCACACCCTGCTCACCACCCGCAGCGTCAGCCAGAGCGCCGACAAGCTGTGCCTGGGGCAGCCCGCGGTCAGCCATATCCTCAAGCATCTGCGCCAGCAACTGGCCGATGAGCTGCTGTGCCGCTATGGCCGCAGCATGGTGCTCACCCCACTGGCCGAATCACTGCTGCTGCCGCTGGGACAGTGGCTGCAACAAGGACAGCAGCTGCTGCAAGTACATGCCTTCGATATCCGCAGCATCAGGCAGACCGTGCGCCTGGCCATGCCCGATCTGCTGGAAGCCGCCCTGTTGCCCGCACTCATCATCGCGCTGCAAAAAGAAGCCCCCGGCCTTACCCTGGAAGTACAGGCCATGGCGGCACGCCAGGTTGAAGCGGCGCTGGCCGACGGCCAGATCGATTGCGCCATCGGCTACTTTCCCCGGCTGCAAGGCCATGCCTGCCGCCAAATCATCCTGGACAGCCGCTTCATCTGCCTTTATCACCCGGACCAGCTGACACTGCCGGCCATGCTGAGCGCCAGCGCCGTGGCGCAAGCACCGCATATTTTCACCTCCTACACCGGAGAGAGCGCCGGCCTGATCGACGACTACCTGCGGCGACACGGCCAGCAGCGGCGGATTCTGGCCAGCACGGCCAGCCTGCTGGCCATTCCCGGCATTCTCGAACAGGTCGCGGCGGTTTCCGTATTGCCGGAAGTCATCGGCCCCATCGTCCAGCGCCACAGCCCCGGCCTGCACTGGCAGCCCATCACCGATGCGGCCCTGACCATTCCCATCGAGTTGCTGTGGCATCCCCGATTCAATGCCGACCCCTTGCAGCAATTCCTGCGGCAACTGATCATCAGCCAGGCCGCCCTGTTGCAACAAGCGATAGCCAGTTTCATTGCCGGCCCGCCGGACCAGCACGGCCGCGGCCGCACAGCGAGCGCCGGCCAGGCATGACGACATGCTGCACCAGCAGCCCAATCAACGAGAACACCATGCGAGTAAAAAGCGAAGCGCGCCGGCAAGCCATCATTGAAGGCGCAGCCAAAGTCTTTCTGGAACACGGCTATGAAAGCACCTCCATGCTGGAGATCGCGGCACGGGCCGGCGTGTCCAAACCAACGCTCTACAGCTATTTCGAATCAAAAGACGAGCTGCTGCTGGAAGTGATGAAAATGCTGATAGCGGAACTGATGCCGTCTTCCTTCGCCCAGCTGCAATCCGACCAGGACCTGCCAAGCTGCTTGCAGCGCTTTGGCGAACATTTTCTTGCCCACGTGCTGCAGCCGGACCTGGTCACCTTGCGCGGCATCATCATGACCGAAGGCCGCCGCTCGGACATCGGCGCCAGGCTCTATGAAAAAGGCTGGTCGCAAGAAGTCGGCAAACTGGCCGCTTTCCTGCAACAGGCCATGGCGGCGGGCCATCTGCGGCCGGCCAATCCGGCCACGGCAGCGGCCCATCTGCTGGGCATGCTGGAATCGGAATACCAGGACTACCTGCTGGGTGCCACGGCAGGACCGGCCCAGCCACAGCACATTTCCCGTACCGTGCAGGACGCCGTCGACGTCTTCCTGCGTGGCTATGCTCCCGCCCCCAAGGCCGCACAGCTGGATGTGGCGGCCTATCAGAAATACTACTACTGAGCCCGGCCGCCAGCCTCAGCCAGTGGCAGACAGGCAGACCATGATCAACAGCGGGCTGAGCAGGGTCAGCACAAAACCGCTGATCAGCGCCAGCGACACATGCTGGCTGCCACACTGCTGGCGGATCAGCGGCAGGGTGGCATCCAGTGCGGTGGCACCGCAGATGCCGATGGCCTCACGGCTGAAGCGCGCGCCCACCAGATACAGCATGGCAATGGCAATCAGCTCGCGAAACAGATCAACCAGCAAGGCGATGGCGCCATACACGCTGCCCAGCTTGCTGCCGACCAGAATGCTGGACAGGGTCACCCAGCCAAAACCGCTGGACAAGGCCAGGCCGGTCCATAGCCCCTGGCCGGTAAACAGGGCCGCCAGCAAGCCGCCAGCCAGCGAGCCGGCCACCACCAGCAAGGGTACCGCCATCACAGCCGGGGCACGCCAGGCAGCGCCCAGCCTTACCCCCACCAGATCGATACCGACCAGCACAATCAGCAGATAGAGCAATTGCGTGGTGGTGACACCCGCCAGCCAGGGCAGCGGGTAGCTGCTGGCCACCACCCCGGCCGCCACCATGCCCAGCGCCAGCAGGCAATCGCGCAGCGCCTGCCATAGCTGGGGCCAGGATGCCTCCGCCCCCTGCCCGGCCGCCCTGCCCTGGTGCGGCTGGGGCAGGCAGCACAGGATCAGCCCCCACGGCAGCAGGGTGGTCATCAGGGCAAACACCAGCGCCGTGCCCAGGGCCTGGCCCAGCCCGGCAGCCGCCGTCAGCACATGGCCAAATTCCTTGCCGCAAAAAAACAGCAGCAGCCAGATCAGCGGCGTCAGCAGCCTGGCGGCATGGCGCGAATGCTGGCGCGGCAGCAGCAGCCCTGCGCCATAGCCGGCCAGCAAGGCCAGCAGAATGGGAAGGATGGCCGCCACAATCAGCTGCATGACCGGCCCGCCCTGGCAATGCCGCTGGCGCCATTCCGCCGCGCCAGCGGGCTGGTGATGTGGTAGTGCATGAAATTCTCCCCTTGCCGTGACGGCAGCTGCTGTTCAAACCGTCAGTATTCAGCAGACGGGCCATCACAGGAATGAACAAGATTTGCTTTCAGAATTCCACAAAGCGGAATAATCTGCCGACAGACCGACACAGGAGCCATCATGCTGAACCGGCTGGAAATGCTGCGCATCTTCTGCTGCGCCGCCGAGACGCGCAATTTCAGGGAAGCGGCCCAGCAATTGGGCATCTCGCCGCAGGCAGTCACCCGCGCCATCCAGCAGCTGGAAAGCCAGCTGGGCGAATTGCTGTTTCACCGCAATACCCGGCAGTGCCGGGTCACACGCAGCGGCGAGCGCCTGGCCGCCCAGGCCAGGCTGAGTGTCGAAGGCATAGACAGCCTGTTCCGCCTGGCCGAAGACAGCGCCACCCAGCCGGTGGAAGGGCATGTGCGGCTGACCGCGCCGGAAGCCATCGGCCAGGCCAGCCTGGTACATAGCCTGGCGCGGCTGCGCCAACAGCACCCCGGCCTGCGCTTCGAACTGCATCTGGAAGACGATGAAACCAATGTGGTGGACGAACAGATCGACATCGGCATCCGCCATGGCCTGATCCGCGACAGCCGCTTTGTCGCCCGGCAGGTGGCGGAAGTGCGCTTCTTCATGGTGGCCTCCCCCGCCCTGCTGCAACAGACCGGCAGCCCGCAAACCCTGGCCGAGCTGCAAGCCCAGCCCGTGGTCAGCACCATAGACCAGCGCACCGGCCGCCCCTGGCCCTGGTTTTTCCGGCAGGACGCGCAATGGATCCCGCGCGAACCGGCCTTGCTCGGCAACAGCACGCAAGCCGAGTGCGCCGCCGCGCTGGCTGGCCTCGGCTTTGCCCAGCTGCCCGGCTTTATCGCCATACCGCATCTGCGCCAGGGCACGCTGTGCGAAGTGCTGCCGGCGCTGGCCCCCATGCCGTGGGCGCTGAGTGTGTACCGGCCACAGCGCAGCCCGGTGCCGCCGCGCATGCGTGCGGTGTACGACTGGCTGGTCAGGGACTTTTCCAATCCCGACTTCTTCCCGGCCAGCCCCTGAGCACACAGGCCAGGCAGGCGATGGCTGCCTGGCGGCCCGGCCTACAGTCAGCGCCAGCGCACCAGCAAGGCCAGCAGTGCAAGAACGGTGCTCATGCCGGTCACCGCCAGCCAGCCCCATTGCGCCAGCAACAGACTGCCGCCGATGGCACCGCCCGCCATGCCGATGAAAATACCAACAAACAGTACGGCGTTAAGCCGGCTGCGGGCTGCGGGCTCAATGCCGTACACGATGGTTTGGTGGGCAATCAGGGCGGCTTGCACCCCCAGATCAAAGCCGATGGCCCCCACACCCAGCAGCCACAGCTGCGCAGCAGGTGTCAGCCAGGGGGCCAGGCACAGGACAGCAAACGCGATGGCAGTAAGCCCGGCACCCAACCGGGTCACCATGGCCGGGCCACGGCGATCTGCCAATTGCCCGGCCAGCGGGGCGGCCAGTGCTCCGGCAGCACCGGCCAGACCAAAACTGCCGGCAGCGGCGCTCCCCAAATGAAAAGGCGCGGCATGCAGCATGATGGCCAGCGTGGACCAGAAGGCACTAAAAGCCATGGACAGCAGCCCCTGGGCCAGCGCGGCCCGGCGCAACGCGGCATGCCGGCGCAGCAAATCCCACAGCGAAGCCAGCAGCCGGCCATACGACAGGGTCGTGGTCGGGGCAAAGCCGGGCAGCCAGCGCCATGCGGCCGCAGCAATCAATGCCACCCCCGCAGCCGCCAGCAGAAACATGCTGCGCCAGCCCGCCTGCTCGGCCACCAGCCCGCTCACCACCCGCGACAGCAGTATTCCCAGCAACAGGCCGGTCATGACCGTGCCCACCACCTTGCCACGGCTGTGCTCATGCGCCAGTGTCGCCGCTGCCGGCACAATATCCTGCGCCACGGTGGCTGTCAGCCCGACGGCCAGGCTGGCCGCCAGCAAAACAGGCAGCGACGGTGCCAGCGCACAGGCCAGCAAGGCCAGCACCAGTAATAGCGACTTCAGCACGATGATATGGCGGCGGTCATGGCGGTCACCCAACGGTGCCAGCAGCAGAATCCCCAGCGCATAGCCAAGCTGGGTCAGGGTGGGAACCAGCCCGATGTCGCGGCTGCTGGCACCGATGGACCCCGCCAGCACGCCCAGCATCGGCTGGCTGTAATACAGCGAAGCCACTGACAAGCCGGCGCCGGTGGCCAGCAACAAGGTCAGCGCCCGTCCCGGCTGCTGCGGCGCGACCTGGCCTGCGCCAGCCTGCTCATGCGTTTCATGGATGATGGTCATGTTGTAGCACTCCGTAGGAAGAATGGAGTGCAGTGTGCATGCAATGGCAGCAAGGATGTAGCAGGCTGACATGCAGATCTGTTATACATTCAACGTATGAAAAAAGCCGTCATCACCAGCCATGGCACATCCCCGTCGCGGGTAAGCGATCACCTGCAATCAGCCGGTGCCGGCGACCGGCTCGCACTGATGCAAACCTTTGTGCGCATCGTTGAAGCGGGCAATCTGTCGGCCGCCGCCCAACAGCTGGGCACCACCCAGCCCACAGTCAGCCGTCGCTTGCAGACGCTGGAAAAATCACTCGGCGTACGCCTGTTGCAGCGCTCCACCCACACCATGCGCCTGACCATGGACGGCGAGCGCTGCTTTGCCCGGGCCAAGGAATTGCTCTCCAGCTGGGACGCCTTCGAATCCGAACTGCGCGGGGCTGGCGAACAACCGGAGGGCGTGCTGCGGGTCGTGGCACCCCATGCCTTCGGCCAGGAAAAATTGATCGCCCCGCTGGCAAGCTATTTGCGACGCTATCCACGCATGCGGGTGGAGTGGCTGCTGCATGACGACTCTGCCATTCAGGACTTCATCAGCTCCGGCATCGACTGTGCCATCCAGGTGGGTGAGATCACCGACTCCTCGCTGGTTGCCATCAGGCTGGCGGAAGTACCGCGCATCGTGGTGGCCGCACCCTCCCTGCTGAGCAGCACCATGCCGCCACACACGCCGGCAGATCTGGCCAGCCTGCCCTGGCTGGCCCTGCGCACCTATTACCGCCATGAAGTCCGGCTACGCCATCTGGCCAGCGGCGAAGAACAAACCATTCCCATTGAGCCACTCATCAGCACCGACAGCCTGTACGCGCTACGTAGCGCAGCAGTCATGGGACTGGGCGTGGGCGTGGGCTCAGCCTGGGTCATGACCGAAGACCTGGCAGCCGGTCGCTTGCAACAAGTGCTGCCGGAGTGGCAAGCCGCGCCCTTGCCAGTCAGCCTGGTTTATCCCTATAGCCGCTTCTATCCGGCGCGCTTGCGCTGCTTCATGGAAGTGATGCGCGCGGCATTGCCGCAGGCGATTGCGCCAACGACCTAGCGTGCCGCAGTTTTACTGTATGAGGCCATCGTCTTGGGCAAGCTGGCATAGCTGCAACGCTATGCAATACCACGGCAGGAAAGGCCAGCACTGCCCGCCCAGGCGCATGCAGCATGCGGCTGACACCCGTTCCGGCCAGCCTGGCTACACATGCGTGGCCAGCCCATCCGGCAAATCCGCACACGCTGTTTTGATAAACAACTTGCAAACTAGACGACTGGTCTAGTACTATTCACTGCATGTCACGTCCCAGCCAGTTTTCCGATACCCGCGAACACCTGCTTGCCACCGGAGAGTCCATCATCCTGGGCAAGGGGTTTTCTGCCGTGGGCCTGGCCGAAATCCTCGGCTGCGCCGGTGTGCCCAAAGGTTCGTTCTACCATTACTTCCGTTCCAAGGAAGGCTTTGGCGTGGAAATGCTGCGGCGTTACTTTGAACATTACGATGCGCGCCTGCTGGAAGCGCTGGACCCAAGCCAGGGGGATGCACGCAGCTGTCTGCTGCACTATTTCTCCGGCTGGCTGGACCGCCACCAGCAATGTGATGAAGGCAATCAGAGCTGTCTGGCCATCAAGCTGGCGGCCGAGGTGTCCGACCTGTCCGAACCCATGCGCGAAGCGCTGGCCGAGGGCATGGGCCGGGTAATTATCCGGCTGGCCGACTGTATTCGCCGCGGTCAGCAGGAAGGCAGCTTGTGCACCCGCCTGTCGGCCGAAGACACCGCAGGCAGCCTGTACAGCCTGTGGGTAGGTTCCGCCCTGCTGTTCAAGGTGCAACACACCCAGCAGCCCATGCTGCAGGCCCAGGCGCTGACCGCCGCCATGCTCAAGCCAGGTGACTGTCAGGCAGGCTAACAAGATAAGCAACACGCATTGATCTTGCCCGCCCTTGCGGCGGGTATTTTTGACACAGCAACTAGACGACCGGTCTATTTATTTTCACCCACACGGGAGAATGCCATGAACAGCACATTGGAACTGATGCAGCAGCATCGCAGTGTCCGCAGCTACCAGGACAAACCCATCCCCGCCGCAGTACTGGATACGGTACTGGACGCCGCCTGGAAAGGCCCTACCTCCATCAATGGCCAGCAGGTGTCGCTGGTGGTGGTGCAGGACGCCGCCCGCCGCCAGCAGATTGCCGAGATTGCCGGTGGCCAGCCGTGGATTGCCCAGGCCCCGGTGTTTGTCACCCTGGTGGTGGATTTCTACAAGACCCGCCTTGGAGTGGAAGCTGCCGGTGCCAAGCAGGTGATTCAGGACAGCGTGGAAGGCTTTGCCGTGGGCGCGGTGGATGCCGGCATTGCGCTGGGCAATCTGATGACCGCCGCCCGCGCTGCCGGCCTGGGCGTGGTGCCCATCGGCGGCATCCGCCGCAATCCGCAAGCCATGATCGAGCTGCTGCAATTGCCGGAATACACCTTCCCCATTGCCGGCGTGGTGATGGGCTATACCGATCAGGACAGCAGCATCAAGCCGCGCCTGCCGCGTGCCAGCTTTGTCCACCACGAGCACTACCAGGCTGCGCAGCTGCCCGAACACATCCGCCAGTACGACCAGACGCTGAGCGCCTACTGGCAACAGATCGGCCGCAGCGACGGCCTGCCGTGGACGGCCAATACCGCCCAGTACTACCAGAATGTCTATTTCCCCGATGTCGCTCCGCTTGCCCGCAAACAGGGCTTTGGTTTTGATCGTTAATCATTTCATCTGCACAGGAAAGGTCTGATTCATGAGCCTGGATAAACTGTTTACCCCGCTGCAAGTGGGTGCCGTCACCCTGAACAACCGCGTGGCCATGGCCCCGCTTACCCGCCTGCGCAATACCGAGCCGGGTGATGTGCCCACCGAGCTGTCGGTGCAGTACTACACCCAGCGCGCCAGCGCCGGGCTGATCATTGCCGAAGGCACCCATATCTCGCGCACCGCCAAGGGCTATGCCGGCGCACCGGGCATTTATAGCGAAGAACAGGTGGCCGCCTGGAGCAAGGTGAATGCCTCCGTTCACGCCGCCGGTGGCAAGACCGCGCTGCAACTGTGGCACACCGGCCGTATCTCGCACCGCTCCTTGCAGCCGGATGGCGAAGCCCCGGTAGCCCCGTCGGCCATCCGCGCCGAGAGCAATACCAATGTGCGCCAGCCGGATGGCAGCCTGGCCCGCGTACCCTGCGATGAGCCGCGCGCGCTGGAAATCTCCGAACTGGCCGACATCCTGGAAGACTACCGCCGCGCCACCGACAACGCCCGTCGCGCCGGTTTCGACCTGGTGGAAATCCACGGAGCCCACGGCTATCTGCTCGACCAGTTCCTGTCGCCGGAAGCCAATGTGCGTACCGATGCCTACGGTGGCAGCGTGGAAAACCGCGCCCGCTTCCTGCTGGAAGTGGTGGATGCCGTGGTGGCCGAATGGGACGCCGAACACGTAGGCATCCGCATTTCGCCGCTGGGTGTGTTCAATGGCCTGTCCAATGTGGAAGAACAGGACATCGCGCTGTATGTGATCGAACAGCTGGCCAAGCGCAAGCTGGCTTTCCTGCACATTTCCGAGCCGGACTGGGCCGGTGGCCCGGCGCTGAGCGAAGCCTTCCGTCAGGAAATCCGCAAGCGCTATCCGGGGGTGATCATCGCCGCCGGTGGCTATAACGCGGAAAAAGCGGAAAAGCTGATTGGCGAAGGCTATATCGATGCCGTGGCCTTTGGCCGCAGCTATATCGCCAACCCGGACCTGGTGGAACGCCTGCGCAGCGGCGCCGCGCTGAATACGCCGGATGCCGCCACCTTCTACGGTGGCGATGCACGGGGCTATACCGACTACCCGACGCTGAACAACTGAAGCTGCATCACAACTAGCCAATGGCCGGGCCGGCAACACGGCCCGGCACACACCACACGAGAACACCCCATGAAAAAAGTCCTGTTTGTCCTCACCAGCCATGACACGCTGGGCAATACCGGCCACAAAACCGGTTTCTGGATCGAAGAATTCGCCGCACCTTACTACGCGCTGGCCGACAAGGGCGTTGCCATCACCCTGGCCTCGCCCAAGGGTGGCCAGCCGCCGATCGACCCCAAGAGTGCCGACCCGGCCTTCAGCACCCCGGCCACCGAACGCTTCAACCAGGACGCTGCCCTGCAAGCCGTGCTGGCCAATACCGTGGCGCTGGACAGCGTAAACGCCGGTGATTTCGACGCCGTGTTCTACCCCGGCGGCCATGGCCCGCTGTGGGACCTGGTCGACAACCGCGCGTCCATCGCCCTGATCGAAGCCTTTGTTGCCGCCAGCAAGCCGGTAGCCGCCGTCTGCCATGCCTCGGCCGTGCTGGTGAATGCGCGTGATGGCGCAGGCCAGCCGCTGGTAGCCGGACGCAAGGTCACCGGTTTTTCCAATACCGAGGAAGACGCGGTTCAACTGACCGACATCGTGCCGCTGCTGGTGGAAGACGCGCTGCAAGCCAAGGGTGGTCTTTATGAAAAAGGCCCGGACTGGGGCGTGTTTGCCGTGGAAGATGGCCTGCTGATTACCGGCCAGAACCCGGCCTCGTCCGAACTGGTGGCAGAAAAACTGCTGGCGCGGCTGTAAGACAGTCCTCCCGCGCCCTGCCCGGCCCCGCCTGCTGCGGGGCCTTTTTATTGCGGCAAAGCCTTGCAACGACTGCCAGAATAGCAGCGCGATGCAGGGAAAGTAGCAAGAGCAAGACGCAGCAACCGTGTTGTGCCTGGCCGCGGTTAATGCGCCCCCTCCTGCGCGCCCAGCGCAGACAGACAGCGCAGCGCCTGCGGCACCACCTCGATATGCGCCGGCGCATGGCCGGCCAGCTCGCCATCCACCTCCAGCGGGCAGTTCTGGCCCGTGATGCGCAGGCTGCGCACACTCAGATAGCGCACCCGCTTATCCAGCACCGGCTGCGCCTTGCGCAAGGTGGGCAGGAAACGCACAAAATCCCAGCTGCCGGCATTGGCAATCATCACCACCTCCAGCAGGCCGTCATCCAGCCGCGCCAGCGGCGCAATGCCCAGACCGCTGCCGAAATAGCGGCCATTGGCCACACACAGGCTGATGAATTCACCGCTGATCACCTCGCCATCATCCACCACCAGCTGCATGCGGCGTGGCCGGTAGCGCAGCAGGGTCAACACGATAGACCAGTAAAAAGCCACACTGGCCGGCAGCCAGCGCGGCAGCCGCTTTACCTGCTCCACGATGGCAGAGCTGATGCCCAGCGAGGCAATATTGCCAAACCACACCACCCGCTCACCTTCAGGTCCACCCGCCAGCGTCAGCCGCCCCAGGTCGATACGGCGCACCTGGCCGGCGCGGATCAGCCCGTCCAGCTGCTCCACCGAATCACTCACCCCCAGCGAACGCACAAAATCATTACCCGTGCCAAAAGGCAGCGCCCCTAGCGCCACCCGCTCACGCGCCGCAGCCGGCGCACGCATCACGCCGTTGATCACTTCGTGGATGGTGCCATCGCCGCCCACGGCAATGAGAAAGTCGCAGCCCTGCGTCACCGCCGCCAGAGCCATGGCTTCGGCACTGACGGCCGAAGTGGTGATGTGAATGTCCACCTGGAAGTGCTGGCCAAACTTTTCCAGCAGGCGATTGGGCAGCGAGCGCGGGCAGCGCTGGCCGTGCAGGATGAAAACCAGCCGGGTCTGATCCATAACATAAAGAGACGTGAAGTGAAGGGCTGGATTATCAGGCAGATGTCATGCTTTTGAAACATCCACCTGGTGGCAGCCACCAGGGCCGGCAGGATGGGGACAAAACAGCAAAATCAAGGGCATAAACCCGGCGCAAACTGGCCGGGGCAGCAGTTTTCTGGTAGATTTGGCGGTTTTGCTGCGCCGTTCACAGGCTGCCGCCGCCTGCCGGGTGAGACCGATCCCGTGTGTGCGACGCGACAGCGCCGGCCACAGCCAGCAAGGCCACCTCGACTGTTTATCGATGGATCACACTATGAACCCCAATTCCACGCCGACTGCGGAAAAAGCCCTGGTGGTGCTTTCCGGCGGTCAGGACTCCACCACCTGCCTGTACTGGGCGCTGCAAAAATTCGGCGCCGGCAATGTGGAAGCCGTCACCTTTGATTATGGCCAGCGCCACCGCGTGGAGCTGGACTGCGCGCGCAAGATCGCCGCCATGGCCGGCGTACGCCAGACCGTGCTGCCCATCGACACCTTTGCCGCCATTGGCGGCAATGCGCTGACCGACGACAGCATCCAGCCGGAAACAGGCAGCCGCGACGACGACGCCCTGCCCAATACCTTTGTGCCGGGCCGCAACCTGATCTTCCTCACCTTTGCCGCCGCCTTTGGCTATACCCGTGGCGCACGCCATATCGTTACCGGCGTGGCCCAGACCGACTACTCCGGCTACCCGGACTGCCGCGAAAACACCCTGCAGGCACTGCAGCTGGCGGTACGGCTGGGCATGGACAGCCGGGTCGAACTGCACACCCCGCTGATGTATCTGAGCAAGGCCGAAACCGTCACCCTCGCCCAACAAACAGGCGCGATGGAAGCGCTGGCCTGGAGCCATACCTGCTATAACGGCGCGGTGCCACCCTGCGGCCATTGCGCCTCCTGCGAGCTGCGCGCCAAGGGCTTTGCCGAAGCCGGCGTGGCCGACCCGCTGGTCGAACGCTGCGCCAGGGAGGTCTGACATGCATGCATCCTGCCTGCTGGCCGGTGGCCGCTTTGAAGCGGCGCGCCGCGTGCCCGGAGACGAACAACGCCTGAACGGCCTGCACGGCCACAGCTTCCGTGCCCTGGCCCGTGCCGATGTCACCCACATTGCACAAAACGAACTGCACGCCGCACTGGAGCGGGTACTGGCACCGCTAGACTATGCCGATCTCAACCAGCAGCTGGCACAGTGCGACGACCTGAGCCTGGCGCAGCACATCAAGGATGCCCTGCCCTGCCCGGCCGCCCTGCTGCTGCAAAGCACCCCCGAGCGCGGGGTGATGCTGGAAAACGGTACCGCCCTCTATTGGATCGCCGCCCGTTTCGAAGCCGCCCACCATCTGCCCAATGTGCCGGCCGGCCACAAATGCGGCCGCCTGCACGGCCACGGCTTTGGCGTACGCATTGTTGCCAATGCCCAGTACTGCAGCCAGCGCCAGCTGGAAGCCGCCTGGGCACCGCTGTTTTTGCGGCTGCACCAACGCTATCTGAACGACATTCCGGGGTTGGAAAACCCCACCAGCGAGGTGATTGCCGCCTGGCTGTACCACGCGCTGCAAGACGCAGGCCTGACAGGCCTGGCCTGGGTGGAAGTACGCGAAACCCATACCGCCGGCAGCCAGTTCGACGGCAAGCGCTTCCGCATCTGGAAGGAACAGCGCTTTGAAAGCGCCGTGCCTTTCGACTGCCATGGCAACTACAGCGGCCACAGCTATCTGGTGCGGCTGATGCTCACCGGCAGCCTGGACCGCACCATGGGCTGGCTGCTGGACTTTGGCGACGTCAAGGACCGCTTCAAACCGCTGTACCGCCAGCTGGACCACAATCCGCTGGACAAGCTGGCCGGCGTGCGCGACGGCCACAGCCAGTCGGTGGCCGAGTGGATTCATGCCCACCTGTCACCACTGGTGCCGGAGCTGGCCCGTATCGACCTGATGGACGACGAGCACAGCGGCGTTTCCCTGCTGTTCCATGACGACATGCGCTGGCCGCTGTTGCAGGGGGAATGAGCATGTACACGGTAAAGGAAATCTTCTATACCCTGCAGGGCGAAGGCCGCCAGGCTGGCCGCGCCGCCGTGTTCTGCCGCTTTGCCGGCTGTAATCTGTGGTCGGGCCGCGAGGAAGACCGCAGCAAAGCCGTCTGCCAGTTCTGTGATACCGACTTTGTCGGCACCGGTCCGGACGGCGGCAAATTCGCCAGCGCCGCCGAACTGGCTGCGCGCATTGCCAGTGAATGGCCAGCCGGCAGCGGCGGCACGCCCTATGTGGTATGCACCGGTGGTGAGCCGCTATTGCAGCTGGACGCCGAGCTGATCGCTGCCCTGCATGCCGAGGGCTTTGAAATCGCGGTGGAAACAAATGGCACCATCGCCGCCCCGGCAGGTATTGACTGGATCTGCGTCAGCCCCAAGGCGGGTGCACCCTTGCTGCAAACCAGCGGCAACGAGCTGAAGCTGGTCTACCCGCAAGCCACCCAGCTACCGGAAACCGTCGCCCACTTGCAGTTCGACACTTTCTACCTGCAGCCGATGGACGGACCGGAGCTGGCAGCCAATACCCGCGCCGCCATTGCCTACTGCATGGCCCATCCGCGCTGGCGGCTGTCGGTGCAGACGCACAAGGTGGTCAACATCCGTTAAACCGTCGGGCGCCTGGTCGCCCGATTTTTTTTTGCCTGTCATTGTAAGAAGCCGACAGTAAGGCCGACTTATGCTGCAGAGACGGTCACGCAGCAGGCTTGCGGGAAACATCGTTGAAATTTTTGCAACAGCAGCCAAGCGCAGCGAAATGCAAATAATTTCAAAAAATTTTCCGCCACCGTGTAAGAAAGCCCCGGCCCGCGCGACTGACTCCTGAAACCCGGCACTTGCCGCTACCCCCCGACAGGAGATTGACATGAACGCTTCCAAGACCTTGCTTGCTTCCGCCCTCGGTGCTGTCGTTACCCTGGCCGCCCTGGCCGCCGCACCGGCCCAGGCCGCCGAACAGGAAAAATGCTATGGCGTGGCCATGGCCGGCATGAACGACTGCGCCTCCGCCACCGGCGTGCATGGCTGTAAAGGCCAGGCCACCATGGACAAGGACCCGGGCGACTGGAAGCTGGTAGCCAAGGGCAGCTGCCAACAGATGGGTGGCAATACCATGGCACCAATGAAACAATAAACAGTCTATCTTTAACATGACGTACGCCGGGTAGCCCGCCAGGCTGCCCGATCCGGCGCAAATGGCTCACCATAAAACCCGCTTGAACCTGCCTCAAAGGAGAATCACCATGAATGTATCCAAAGCCCTGCTTGCCACCGCCCTCGGTACCGTTGTCGCCATGGGCGCCCTGAGCGCCACCCCGGCCGCCGCTGCCGACAAGGAAAAATGCTTCGGCATCGCCCAGGCTGGCAAGAACGACTGCGCTTCCGCCACCGGCACCCACTCCTGCGCCGGCCAGGCCACCAAGGACAAGGATCCGGGCGACTGGAAATACGTTGCCAAGGGCAGCTGTGAAAAAATGGGCGGCATGCTGGCCAAGTAATCCGCCCCGGCATGGTTGCCGGCCCGCGCCGGCAACCTTCCCTTCACCTCCCTTCCGGTAAACCTGGTCATGACTCCGTCTTCCCTTCCCGCCGTCGCCGGCATCGGCTTGCGCGCACCCCACTATCGTCAGGTCATGGACACCCTGCCGCCACTAGGCTGGGTGGAAGTCCACAGCGAAAACTTTTTCGATGGCGGCATGCCCTTGGCCATGCTGCAGCGGGTGGCCAGCCACTATCCGCTGTCGCTGCACGGCGTGGGACTGGGACTGGGTTCGCTGGTACGTCCGGACGGAGAGCATCTGGCCGCCCTCAAGCGGCTGGTGGATGCCATCAAGCCGCCCGCGGTATCGGAACACCTGTCGTTCAACCACAGTGCCCAGCGCTATGTGAACGACCTGCTGCCCATCCCCTATACCATGGCCTCGCTGGCGGTGATTGCCAGCCATGTGGATGAAACGCAGCAGGCGCTGGGACGGCGCATCCTGCTGGAAAACCTGTCCAGCTATGTGGAGTTTCCCGGCAACGAGATGAACGAAGGCGAGTTTCTGGCCGAACTGGTGGCCCGCACCGGCTGTGGTCTGCTGCTGGACGTCAACAATCTCTACGTCAACGGCATCAATCTGGGCACGGACGTGCAGGCCGTACTCTCTGCGCTACCCGCAGCGGCGATTGGCGAAATCCACCTGGCCGGCTATAGCGAGGGCGAAGGCATGCTGGTGGACACCCACAGCCAGCCGGTGCATCCCGGCGTATGGCAGCTGTACGCCCAGGTCATCACCAGCATCGGCCCGCGCCCGACGCTGATTGAGTGGGACCTGGACATTCCGCCACTGGACACGCTGCAGGCCGAAGCAGCCAAGGCCGACACCATCCTGCAAGGAGCACGCCATGACGCCTGAAGCACGCTGGCAGGCAGAGCTGCTGGAGCTGATCGCCCATACCGCGCAGCAGCCGGATGCCGCTCTGGGCCTGCGCCCGGCCGGACTGGCGGTCTATCGCAACAACTACCGCGTCGGCCTGATCGAAACCCTCAAGATGATCTATCCGGTGACCGGCCAGATCGTCGGCGAGGAATTCATGACCGGGCTGGCCCGTGAATACAGCAAGCAGCACGCCTCATACAGTGGCAATCTGCACCGCTATGGCGGCAGCTTTGGTGATTTCCTGCAGGACTTCCCGCCGGCACAGACACTGCCTTATCTGGCCGATGTGGCCCGGCTGGAATGGGCAGTGCACCGCAGCTATTACGCCATCGACCAGACCCCGCTGACGGCCAGCGCGCTGACGGACATCCATCCGGAACAGTTCGGCCAGCTGCGCTTCGCTTTTTGCGACAGCAGCCGCGCATTGTCATCCCGCTGGCCGGTGGTCTCGATCTGGCAGGGACACCAACCCGGACAGACGCTGAATGTGAACCTGGAGGCCGGCGGCGAACCGGCACTGGTCAGCCGCCACGCCGGCAAGGTCCGGGTGCAGGCAGAAACGGCCGGCATGGCCGCACTATTGCTGGCGCTGCAGGATGGCCAGCCGCTGGGCGAGGCCGCCGGGCAGGCCCTGGCAGCACAGGATGATTTCGATCTGCAAGCCGGGCTGGCACGGCTGTTTGCCGATGGCCTGCTCAGCCACTACCAACTGTAAAACCACGCAGGCAGCCCATCCGCCAGCACGCGGAGGGACGCGGCTTGCCCACCTCACGGGAGACCGACCATGCAAGTTCTCAGACAAAAACTGCTGCCGCTGCAGCGGCTGTTCGACCAGGCCAGTCACACCGCCCGTCCGCTGGTGCTGCTGCTGTTCCGGCTGTGGGTGGCCAATGTGTTTTTCAAATCCGGCCTGACCAAGCTGGAGGACTGGGACACCACGCTATTGCTGTTTTCCAATGACTACCATGTGCCGCTGCTGCCACCCGCGCTGGCCGCGGTGATGGGCACCTTTGGCGAAACGGTGTTTTCCAGCCTGCTGGTGGCCGGCCTGTTTGGCCGCTTTGCCGCCGCCGGGCTGTTCGTGGTCAACCTGATGGCCGTCATCAGCTATCCCGACCTCACCGACATCACCCGCCAGTTCCACTACTACTGGGCCATGCTGCTGCTGACCCTGTTTGCTTTCGGCCCCGGCTGCCTGTCGCTGGATGCCGCCTGGCGGAGCTGGCGCGGCAAGCCGCGCTTGCCGGCCTGAAGCCTGCGGGCAGGCCCGGCGCGGCACCAGCCGCCGCCAGCCTGCCCTGATACACGGGCATTCCGGCAGACTGCCCGGCAGTGGCATAATGGCGTATTGCCCAACTCCACATCCGCCCGCCCATGTCTCTTACCCTCGTCATCCAGTCCCCCCG
The DNA here is from genome assembly GCF_003202035.1 of Aquitalea magnusonii. Classification (GTDB taxonomy): domain Bacteria; phylum Pseudomonadota; class Gammaproteobacteria; order Burkholderiales; family Chromobacteriaceae; genus Aquitalea; species Aquitalea magnusonii. The sequence continues at coordinate 19,102 of NZ_QJKC01000015.1, forward strand.
TCTCGACAGCAAGGAATTGCAGGAACTGGCCGCACTGGCCGGTGCCAGCCGCATCAGCCAGCCCTCGCTCGAATGTGCCCGGCTGGAGCAGGCCGACCCGGCCAGCCGTGATGCCATCAGCGCCTGCTGCCAGGCCCTGGGCTACGACTTCGCCTTTGTCGACAGCAGCCTGCAGCTGGCCAACTTCGGCCTGCTGGTGTCCGATATGGACTCCACCCTGATCACCATCGAGTGCATCGACGAAATCGCCGACATGCAGGGCATCAAGCCGCAGGTGGCCGCCATTACCGAACGCTCGATGCGTGGCGAACTGGACTTCTCCGCCTCGCTGCGCGAACGGGTGAGCCTGCTGGCCGGCCTGCCGGAAAGCGCGCTGGAAAAGGTCTATAAAGAACGCCTGCAACTGAGCCCCGGCGCCGAGCAGCTGCTGGCCAGCTGCAAGGAAAACGGCATCCGCTTCATGCTGGTTTCCGGCGGTTTCACCTTCTTTACCGAAAAACTCAAGCAGCAACTGGGTCTGGACTACGCCTACGCCAACCAGCTGGAAGTGGTGGACGGCAAACTGACCGGCCGCGTGGTGGGCGAGATAGTCGACGCCGCCGCCAAGCAGCGCCTGCTGATTGAAAAACGCACACAACTGGGCTTGCGCCCGGATCAGGTCATCGCCATGGGTGATGGCGCCAACGACCTGCTGATGCTGGGAGAGGCCGGCGTCGGCATCGCCTACCGCGCCAAGCCGGTGGTGCAGGCCCAGGCCGATGTGGCCATCAATGTCATGGGGCTGGACGGCGTCAGCAGACTGTTCGCCTGATTGCCCATTGCGAGGAGAGCGTCATGAGCCCGCTGCCACAGCTGGACAGTGCCAGTTTCGATGCCATGTTGCCGCTGAGCGTGCACTTGCTCAGCGAAGAGCAATGCTCACCGGCGCGCCAGCGCGAAACCCGGCTGGCGCTGCGGGTGCTGGCCGCACCCAGCGAAACGCCGGAAGAACCCGACCCGATGCTGGTGAGGCTGGAGGCCAAGCTGGATCTGGCGCTGGAAATCTCGCTGCTCGGCCATCACCCCGACCGACCGCCACTGACCCGCTGCCGGCTGGGACTGGACAGCATCGCCTGGTTGTCCGACCACCCGTGGCGGGTGGGTGACACGGTGCAGATCGCCCTGTCGCCCAATGCCGATTCGGCGCTGATGCTGTTTCTGGCCGCGCGCATCGAGGCGCAGTGCCCGACACCGGACGAGGCCTATGCCATTACCGCCCGCCTGCAACTGCCGGCAGACGAACAGACCGGCCCGCTATGGGAACGCTGGGTTTTCCGCCGCCACCGCCGCGCCATCCTGGAACGCTGAAACACCGCCAGCGGCGGCTGCCGTCTGCAGGTGAAATCCTCCGCCTGCTGGCTTAGACTGAACACATCAGGCACTCAACTGCCATTCAGCCCAGGTATGCCCCATGGCCAGCTTCCCCTCTTTCCAGTCGCTGATCGACACCGTGCAAGGTGCCCTGTTGCTGGCACAGCCCGCCAGCGGCCGCATCATCAGCGCCAACCAGCTGGCGGCCATCCTGCTGGCCACACCGCACGACGAATTGCTGGGCCGCGATTTCGTGCAGTATCTGCAGCACCCGGCCGATGCCGCCGAACTCATGACCTTGCTGGCCAGCAACAGCATGGTCTATAACCGGCGCCTGCAAATGAAAACCGCCACCGGCCGGCATTTCGAGGTGCAGCTATCGCTGCGCGAGGTGCTGCTGGATGACAGCATGACGCTGGTGATCAGCTTCAGTGACCGTACCGAAAGTCAGCTGATGAGCCAATTGCTCAATTTCGAACACCAACTGGTGGAACGCTCGCTCAATCTGGTGAAAAGCATGAAGCACGAACAACAGCCCAGCCACGATGACGACCAGCTCACCGGCGTGGTGGGCATGCCGCAACTACTGAGCGGAGCGCATGCCGAAACCGGGCGCATCCGCCGCTATGGCGGCGATCTGTCAGGCATGGCGGTGCAACTGATCAATATTCCGCAGCTGATCCCGCAACAGGACAATGGCTCGGCCCGACGCCACCTGCTGCGGCTGGCCGGCAGCCTGTGCGTGCAGAGCACGCGTGACAGCGATCAGGTGGCACGGCAGGAAGATGATGTGTTTCTGGTGCTGATGCCCAATACCAATCTGGAAGGCGCCCACGAACTGGGACGCAGGCTGCTGCACTCGCTGGGCCAACTGACCTATATCCATCAGGGACAGGAACAAAAGGCCCAGGCCTGCATCGGCATCAGTGCGCTGCGGCGGGAAGAAAACTCGCCCAATGCCATGCTGGAGCGTTTGCAGGGTGCATTGAGCCTGGCGCGCATTGCCGGCGCCAACCAGATACACCGCCAGGCCTGAGCGGGCTCAGCCACGGCCCTGGCGGGCCAGATGCACAGCCATGACCGCCAGCACGCCGCCCATCAGCCAGCGCTGCAGGCGCAAAAACAGCGGACGGCCACTCAGGAAACGCGCCATGCTGCCGGCCAGCAACAGCAGCAGCGCATTGACCAGCAGGCTGATGGTGATCTGGGTAAAGCCCAGCCACAGCGACTGGGCCAGCACACTGCCCTGCGCGGTATCGATAAACTGCGGCAGCAGCGACAGATACATCACCGCCACCTTGGGATTCAACAGATTGGTCAGCATGCCCATGGCAAACAGCTTGCGTGGGCTGTCTGCGGCCAGCTGGCGCAGCTCGAAAGGCGAGCGGCCACCCGGTCGCAGCGCCTGCCAGGCCAGATACATGAGATAGCCCGCCCCGGCCAAACGCAGCGCATCGTAAGCCAGCGGCACCGCCAGCAGCAGCGCGCTGATGCCCAGCGCGGCGCATAACATGTAGCAGAGAAAGCCCGCGCCGACGCCCGCCAGCGAAATCAGGCCGGCGCGCCGCCCCTGGCAGATGGAGCGCGACAAGAGATAGGCCATATTGGGGCCTGGCGTCAGCACCATGCCCAGCGCCAGCAGGGCAAAGGTCAACCAGTGCAGGGACGGTGGCATGGCGGGCTTTCTTCAGGGATGGGCGTTCAGTGTGCCTGAGCGGCAGCCAGTCCATCCAGCAGTTTCTGGTGAATGCCACCGAAACCGCCATTGCTCATCACCAGGATATGGTCGCCGGTCTTGGCCTCGGCCAGAATGGCGGCGATCAGCGTATCCAGCTGGTCGAAGGTTTGCGCCTGGTCGCCCAGCGGCAGCAAGGCCTCGGCCGGGCTCCAGTTGAGGCCGGCGGCCGAGCAGAATACCCGGTCGGCCCGTGTCAGCGAGCCGGGCAAGGCGTCCTTCATGGTGCCCAGCTTCATGGTATTGGAGCGTGGCTCCAGCACCGCCAGAATGCGCGCGCTGCCGACATGGCGGCGCAAGCCTTCCAGCGTGGTGGCAATGGCGGTGGGGTGATGGGCAAAGTCGTCGTAGACGGTGATACCAGCCACCTGGCCACGCACTTCCATGCGGCGTTTGACATTGTCAAAGCGCGCCAGCGCGGCGATGGTATCGCGCACCGCCACGCCGGCATGGCGGGCAGCGGCAATGGCGGCCACCGCATTCAGGCGGTTGTGCTCGCCCAGCAGCTTCCACTCCACCCGGCCTTGCAGCTGGCCATGCAGCAGCACATCGAAATGTCCCTCGGCATCCGGCTCACCGGCCTGCCAGCCATCCGCCACGCCGAAAGCCTCCACCGGCGTCCAGCAGCCACGTTCCAGCACCCGCGTGAGGCTGGCTTCGCGCCCGTTATTGACAATCAGGCCCTGCGCCGGAATGGTGCGCACCAGGTGATGGAACTGGGTTTCGATGGCGGCCAGGTCGGGGAAGATATCCGCGTGATCGTATTCCAGATTGTTCAGGATGGCAGTACGCGGACGGTAGTGGACAAACTTGGAACGCTTGTCGAAAAAGGCGGTGTCGTATTCATCGGCCTCGATCACAAAGAAGGGGCTGATGCTGGCCGGGTCCTGTGCCGGCACACCGGGCAGGCGGGCGGACACGCCAAAATTCTGCGGAATGCCGCCAATCAGGAAACCCGGCGCCAGGCCGGCATCTTCCAGAATCCACGCCAGCATGGAGCTGGTGGTGGTCTTGCCGTGGGTTCCGGCCACCGCCAGCACCCATTTGTCGTGCAGCACATTCTCGGCCAGCCACTGCGGGCCGGAAATATAGGGCAGCCCGCGATTGAGGATTTCCTCCATCAGCGGCTTGCCACGGCTCACCACATTACCGATGACATACACATCGGCCCCCAGCTCCAGCTGTTCGGCGCCAAAACCCTGGGTCAGAGTGATGCCCATGGCCTCCAGCTGGGTACTCATCGGGGGATAGACGTTGGCATCACAACCGGTGACGGTGTGACCGGCCTGCTTGGCAATGGCAGCAATGCCGCCCATGAAGGTGCCGCAAATGCCCAGGATATGAATGTGCATGACAGTAAATGCTGTGTTGACCGCGAGGGGGCTATTATAACGCCGCCTTGGCCGCATAATTCACTTGTTCGCACGCCGCCCGTGACGCGGCACATTGCCCTCAATCACCGTGGTCAGCTAACGCTGCCCCCTCTGGAGAATCACCATGACCCACGACCTCGTCATCCAGCGCCCCGACCAGCCACAGCAACTGATGCTGCTGTTTCATGGCGTGGGCGCCAGCCCGGAAAGCATGCAGCCAGTGGGCCAGTATCTGGCCAAAGGCTTTCCGCAGGCGCTGATTGTCAGCGTGGCCGGCAGCCATGCCAGCGATCTGGGCCAGGGTTTCCAATGGTTTTCGGTACAGGGCGTCACCGAGGAAAATCGCCCGGCCCGGGTGGCCGCGGCCCTGCCCGACTTTTTTGCGGCAGTCACACGCTGGCAACAGGACAGCGGCCTGGGCCATGCGGCCACCGCACTGGTGGGTTTCAGCCAGGGTGCCATCATGGCGCTGGAAGCGGCCGCCGCCAGGCCGGAACTGGCCAGCCGCGTGCTGGCGTTCAGCGGCCGCTTCGCCAGCCTGCCAGACGCACCGCTGGCGCAGACCACGGTGCATCTGTTCCATGGCAAGGCGGATCCGGTGATTCCCTATCAGCACAGCGTTCAGGCGGCCGAGCATCTGATCGCACTGGGCAGCGATGTCACAGCCGAGATCGAGCCCTTTGTCGGCCACCACATTGATGAAGATTTGCTGGAGAAGGCAAGGGACTACCTGCAAGCGCATATTCCCCGCCATGTATGGGACGAAGCCATGCGCACCAGCCCGGAACCGGCGGCCATCAAGCCCAGGTAGGCAGGCCCAGTTCAGCAAGCCGCATCCGGCGCGCGCCCCGCAGGGGCGGCGCGCCGTTTTTGCATCAGAAGAAGATCCAGGTCAGCAGGGCAAACAGCGGCATCAGCACGCCGATGGACCACAGCATGTAGGCAAAGAAACTGGGCATGGCCACGCCGCGCTGCTCGGCAATGGCCTTCACCATGAAATTAGGCGCATTGCCGATATAGGTATTGGCCCCCATGAACACCGCCCCCATGGAAATGGCCAGCAGCGTCTGCGCCAGCGGCCCCATCAGCGTGCTGGCGTCGCCGTCGGCCAGGTTGAAGAACACCAGGTAGGTGGGTGCATTGTCCAGGAAACTGGACAGCAGCCCGGTCATCCAGAAATACATGGCATTCACCGGCTGGCCATCCGCCCCGGATACCGCATGCACCAGCCCGGCCAGCTGCCCGGCAGTGCCGGCACGCAGGATGGCGATGGCCGGCGCGATGGTGACAAAGATGCCGGCAAACAGCTTGCCCACTTCCAGAATCGCTGCCCAGTTGAACTCATTGCCCGCCCGCACCTGCTTGGGGGTGATCCACAGGGAAATAATGGTCAGCAGCAGCAACAGGCCGTCGCGCACCAGATTCTGCAATTCGGCATGCACGCCGGCCAGCTCGAAGTGCAGCGCCGGCTGCCAGAAACCGGACAACAAGACCGCTCCCACCACGCCGGCCAGCAGCAGGAAATTGATCTTGCCGTACAAGCGCAAGGGCTGGTCGTGGTGCGGCTTGAACTCCTCGTCCTCACGGCGGTAGAAATAGCTGTCCACCGCATAGAACACCAGCAACAGCAAGGCCGCCAGCAGCGCCACCGGTAGCAGCATGTGCTGGAAGGTCCAGCCAAAAGTCACACCCTTGAGAAAGCCCAGAAACAGCGGCGGGTCGCCCAGCGGCGTCAGGCCGCCACCGACATTGGCCACCAGGAAAATGAAGAACACCACCACATGCACCTGGTGCTTGCGGTTGTCATTGGCCTTGAGCAAGGGCCGGATCAGCAGCATGGCCGCCCCGGTGGTACCCATGATGGAGGCCAGCAGCGTGCCGATGGCCAGGATGCTGGTATTGACCCTGGGCGAACCATGCAGGCTGCCACCCACCAGAATGCCGCCGGACACGGTATACAGCGCCAGCAGCAGCATGATGAAGGGAATGTATTCCGTCACCAGCGCATGCACGATCAGGCTGATGGCGCTGCCCACCCCGAAGCTGGCGGTAAAGGGCAGCAGGAACAAAACCGTCCAGCAGGCGGTGATCTTGCCGAAATGGTGGTGCCAGAAGCCCGGTGCAAAAATGGGAAACAGGGCAATGGACAACAGGATGCCGGCAAAGGGCAGCACCCAGGCCAGGCTGAGCGTGCTGCCATCCAGATCGGCCGCCTGCGCCAGCGCAGGCAGGGCCAGCAGCGGCAGAACAAGCAGATTGCGCAGTGCGTAAGGCATTGAAGCTCCGTGAATACCGCGTACACATGAAAAAGGCCGGAACCCTGTGCTCCGGCCTGTGACGGCCCACCTGCGCAGGCCATGCAGCCGGAAGCCTTACAGGCTGCCCTTCTGGATGAACTCGATCTTGTAGCCGTCCGGATCTTCCACAAAAGCGATGACCGTGGTGCCGTGCTTCATCGGGCCGGCCTCACGTACCACCTTGCCGCCCTTGGCGCGCACCGCCTCACAGGCCTGGTAGGCATCCTCCACCCCGATGGCAATATGGCCGAAGGCGTTGCCCAGTTCATAGCTATCGGTATCCCAGTTATGGGTCAGCTCCAGCACGGTATGGCTGGCTTCGTCCCCGTAGCCGACAAAAGCCAGGGTAAAGCGGCCTTCCGGGTAGTCCTGGCGGCGCAGCAGGCGCATGCCCAGTACATCCTGGTAAAAGGCCAGCGAACGTTCCAGATTGCCGACGCGCAGCATGGTGTGCAGAAATTGCATGATATGACTCCTGTATCGAGTAAACCGCCTGCGCTCACGACCGGACAGGCGCCTAGCCGAAACGAAACAGGCTACTCCCCTGTTGTTTCAGCCAATGGCGAGCATTTTTCCAGTCGGGAAACAAGCGGGCGGTTTCCGCCCAGAAGGCGGAAGAATGGTTCATGTGCAGCAAATGCGCCAGCTCATGGGCCAGCACATAATCGATGATGGGCAGCGGGGCCTGCATCAGCCGCCAGTTAAGACGGATATCGCCGCGGGCGGTACAGCTGCCCCAGCGGGTGCGTGCCGATGACAGCGACAGCTTGCCCGGCTGACGCGGGCAGTGCGCGGCCAAATGGCCCAGCCGCTGGGCAAAGCATAACTGGGCCTGACGCTTGAGCCAGGCGCTGACCACGGCCTGCAGGCCAACCGTGTCGCCGGGGGCAATACCGCACACCTGCAGCACTTCGCCGTCCAGCCGCGCCGTGCGGCGCTGGCCGCTCTGCAGCTGGATGGACAGTTGACGTCCCAGATAGGACAAGCTTGTCAGATCAGCCAGTTGCTGTTTTTGTTCCCGCTGCATCACCACATGGCGGGCAATCCAGTCCTGCCGCGCCAGCAAGACCTCGCGCAGACGGGCCTGGCTGATGCGTGGATGGGCAATCAGCTCCACCCGGCCATCGGCAATGCGGATGCCGATGCTTTTGCGCACCCGTCGTATCAGGTGCACATCCACCGCGCCCTCAGGCAGCGGCAGGATGGTCCAGGCGGCGGCGCTTGTCATCGGGATGGGCAAAGGGACCGACGCCGCCAATCTCGCGCTGGCGCGCCTCGATCCACTGCTGTGCCTGCTGGGTCATGGCCTCCGGGCCAACACCGTCTTGCGGGCGGATGGCCGGGCCGATCACCACGGTGATCTCGCCCGGATATTTCAGAAAGGCATTGCGTGGCCAGAATTCGCCGGCATTGTGCGCCACCGGCACCAGCGGCATGTCCAGCTGGCGTGCCATGCGTGCCGCACCATGCTTGTATTTGCCGGCCACACCCGGCTTGGTGCGGGTGCCTTCGGGAAACACGGTAATCCAGAAGCCGTGCTTCTTGCGCTCCAGCCCCTGTTGCAGCATGCGGTCATTGGCGCGGGAACGGTCGGAACGGTTGATGGCAATGGGGTTCATCAAGGCCAGGCCCCAGCCGAAGAAGGGCAACCACAGCAGCTCGCGCTTGGCGACATAAATCTGCGAAGGAAAGATTTTCTGCAAGGCCAGCGTTTCCCAGCCGGACTGATGTTTGGAGCAGATGATGGAAGGCTCGGACGGAATGTTTTCCGTGCCGATCACCCGGTATTTCAGCCCCACCACATGCACCAGCAGCCACAGCATGATCTTGGCCCAGCTCTCGCCAAACACATGGCGGGTACGGCGCGGCAGCGGTGCGGCGATGAACAGGCCCAGAAAGCACAGCGGCGTGACAATCAGCAGCAACAGCCAGTAAATCAGATTACGAATCCAGATCATGGGTTATATCAGCCTTGGACTTAGCCAGTTCACAGATTGATCAAGTGCTCGGCGGCGTCGAACAGGTCGTCGAACACCAGCGTTCCTTCGGGCAGGCCGCCCTTTTCCAGGGTTTGCATGCCCTTGCCGGTACGCACCAGGATGGGCTGGCCACCCACGGCGGCAACGGATTCCAGATCGCGCAGGCTGTCGCCAATCAGCGGCAGGCCCTGCAGCTTGACATTGAAGCGCTCGGCCAGCTCCAGCACCATGCCCGGCAGCGGCTTGCGGCATTCGCAGCCATGATCCGGGCCATGCGGGCAGTAGGCGATGGCGTCGATGCGGCCACCGGCCTGCCCGACCAGCCGGTGCATCTTTTCATGCATGGCATTGAGCGCGTGCACATCGAACAGGCCACGGGCCAGCCCGGACTGGTTGGTCGCCACCACCACATGCCAGCCAGCCTGGGTCAGGTTGGCAATGGCTTCCAGGCTGTGCGGCAGCGGCACCCACTCCATGGTGTTCTTGACGAAATCATCGCGGTCTTCGTTGATGACGCCATCGCGGTCCAGGATAACGAGTTTCATGATTAAGAGAGCACTTCCTGAGTAGGGCTCAGGGAGCGGGGAGTGGGGAGTGGGGAGTAAACAGCCATGTGTTTTGCCATGACATGGCAAGGGGCCACACTTGCCGCCTCCTCCCTACTCCCGACTCTCCACTCCCTTCCCGGGTTAATCCGCCAGCAGCGAGATATCCGCCACGCGGTTGAACAGGGCTGCCAGGCGGGCCAGCAAGGCGATGCGGTTGGCCCGTACTGCCAGGTCGTCCGCCATCACCATCACGCCATCAAAGAAGGCATCCACCGGCGCCTTCAGGCTGGACAGCTGCGCCAGCGCACCGGCAAAGTCGTGGGCGGCAAACTTGGCGTCCACCTGCGGTGCCAGTTCGCTCACCGCAGCGTACAGTGCCTGCTCGGCCGCTTCGCTCAGCAGGGCCGGATTGACCTCGCCCACTTCGCCTTCGGTTTTCTTCAGGATGTTCTTCACCCGCTTGTTGGCGGCAGCCAGGGTGGCGGCTTCCGGCAGCGCCTTGAAGGCAGCCACCGCAGCCAGCACCGCCGGCACTTCGTTCAGCACGGAAGGTGCCAGTGCCAGCACGGCGTCCACTTCGTCGGCCTGATAGTCGGCCGCCAGATAGTTCTTCAGGCGGTCCATCATGAAGGCAAACACTTCATCTGCCGTGGTGGCGGACAGCTTGCCGGCCGGGAAGGCCGCAGCCACCAGCGCCAGCAGGGCCTTCAGGTCCAGCTTGGCGGCCAGCACCATGCGCAGCACGCCCAGCGCAGCGCGACGCAGGGCGTACGGGTCCTTGTCGCCAGTGGGAATCAGGCCAATGCCCCAGATACCGACAATGGCTTCCAGCTTGTCAGCCAGTGCCACGGCGGTGGCGATATCGCCCTGCGGCAGGCTGTCACCGGCAAAGCGCGGGTGGTAGTGGCCTTCGATGGCGGCGGCAACTACCTCGCTTTCGCCGTCGTGCTGGGCGTAGTACATGCCCATCACGCCTTGCAGTTCGGGGAATTCACCCACCATGTCGGTGACCAGGTCGGCCTTGGCCAGCAAGGCGGCACGCTCGGCCACGGACTGGTCCGCACCCAGTTGCGCGGCAATCTGGCCGGCGATGGACTGCAGGCGCTCCACGCGTTCCAGCTGGCTGCCGATCTTGTTGTGGTAAACCACTTCGGCCAGTTTGGCCAGACGGGTTTCCAGACGGGCTTTCTGGTCCTGTTCGAAGAAGAACTTGGCATCGGACAGGCGGGCGCGCAGCACGCGCTCATTACCCTGGATGATGTGGCTGGGGTCGGCGGTTTCCAGATTGGACACCAGCAGGAAGCGGTTCATCAGCTTGCCATTGGCATCCAGCAGCGGGAAGTACTTCTGGTTCTGCTGCATGGTGAGAATCAGGCATTCCTGCGGCACCTTGAGGAATTCGGCCTCGAAGCCGGCTTCCAGCACCACCGGCCACTCCACCAGGGCGGTCACTTCGTCCAGCAGGGCATCGTCGGCGGCAATGGTGGCACCATGCACGGCGGCGGCGTCAGCCAGGCGCTTCTTGATCAGTTCGCGGCGGGCATTGAAGCTGGCCAGCACCTTGCCCTGCTCGAACAGCACGCGGGCGTAGTCATCGGCTTTTTCGACAAACACATCGCCGGAGGACAGGAAGCGGTGACCACGGGTGGCATTGCGGCTGGACAGGCCCAGCACGCCGCCTTCGATCACGGTTTCGCCCCATAGCATGATCAGGCCATGTACCGGACGCACAAACTGGTAGTCCAGATCGCCCCAGTGCATCAGCTTGGGAATCGGCAACTTTTTCAGCGCCAGCGCCACGATATCGGTGAGCACGGCAGCCAGTGCTTCGCCCGTTTTGGTGCTCTCGTAGGCAAATACATCCTGCTTGCCATCGCTCATGGTGCTGAGCGCAGACACGTCCACGCCGCAGGAGCGGGCAAAACCGGCCAGCGCCGGCGTGGGCTGGCCATCTTTCATGCCAGCGGCCACGGCCGGGCCCTTGCGCACGATTTTCTGATCCGGCTGCACCGCCAGCACCGCCGGCACCTGCACCGCCAGACGGCGCGGCGAGGCAAAGGCAATGGCCTCGACATCGGCAGCGACAAATTGCAGTTTTTTCAGTTCTTCGGAAATGGTCTGGGCAAAGCTGAGCGACAGCTTTTCCAGCGCCTTGGGCGGCAGCTCTTCGGTGAGCAACTCGATAAGCAGGGTGGCGTTCATGATTTATTCAGGTTTCTTGTGCGGAGCGGTTTTGGCGAGATAGCACACGACTTGCAACATGGTGTCAGCCACCGAGCCGGCTTCCACCGGCTGCCATTTCCAGGCAAAACGTTGTACCGGAAACATGGTGGAGTACAGCTGACGACCGCTTTTACTGGCGTATTCGAAGCCGACAAAAACATATTGCTGTCTGGCGCAATCGGCATAGCCGGTGGTGCGACGGATGTAATACTTGATGTCGGTGGCCTTGTCGTACTGGCGTTCGCTGAACCGTTCCTGATTCACAAAATGGACCAGCCCGTCTTTCTCCACCCAGATGGCATTGCGGTCCATGGCCAGTTCCAGGGCAGAGCCCTGCTGGTAGACGCCCCAATCGGCGGTTTCGGCCAGCGCCGGCGCGGCGGCCAGGGCAAGCAACAGGCTGATCCTGAGTTTCATTGGCAATCAGGCCTTGGGACACATGGGAAAGCCCAGCGCCTCGCGCGAGGCGTAATAGGCTTGTGCCACGCCACGCGACAGGGTGCGTACCCGGCCGATATAGGTGGCACGTTCGGTCACCGAAATGGCACCACGCGCATCCAGCAGGTTGAAGCAGTGGCCGGCCTTGAGCACCATTTCGTAAGCCGGCAGCGCCAGCGGGATGTCCAGCAGGCGCTTGGCTTCGGATTCGTAGTAGCTGAACAGTTCGAACAGCTTGGGCACATTGGCGTGTTCGAAGTTGTAGGTGGACTGCTCCACTTCGTTCTGGTGGTAAACGTCGCCGTAGGTCACACGCTGACCATTCGGGTAAACCGTCCACAGCAGGTCGTAGACGTTTTCCACACCTTGCAGATACATGGCCAGACGCTCGATGCCATAGGTGATCTCACCCAGCACCGGCTTGCAATCCAGGCCGCCCACTTGCTGGAAGTAGGTGAACTGGGTCACTTCCATGCCGTTCAGCCACACTTCCCAGCCCAGGCCCCAGGCACCCAGCGTCGGGTTTTCCCAGTCGTCCTCGACAAAACGGATGTCGTGCACGGTGGGGTCGATGCCCAGCACCTTGAGCGAACCCAGGTAGAGTTCCTGGATATTGGCCGGCGACGGCTTGAGCGCTACCTGGAACTGGTAGTAATGCTGCAGGCGGTTCGGGTTTTCACCGTAGCGGCCGTCCTTGGGACGACGCGAGGGCTGCACATAGGCTGCATTCCACGGCTCCGGGCCGATGGCACGCAGACAGGTGGCCGGATGCGAGGTACCGGCGCCCACCTCCATGTCGAAGGGTTGCATGATGACGCACCCTTGCTCGTTCCAATAATTCTGGAGGGTAAGGATGATTTCCTGGAAGGTAAGCATAGACGTGGGGTAGCTAGTGAAAAGTCAAAGGACGATTCTACCGCCTAGCGCCCCCGGCGAAAAGCAAGGCGACGGCCAGAACGCACGCCGCGTTGTGCCTTGCACGAAAAGCCAGCTTATTCCGACAGATGATAATGCTGGCGCAAACGCTGCAACAGGCCGGCTTGCTGCTGCAGGAATTGGTTGAATTGGTCGATGATTTCCGGATAGCGCGTGGAGGACAGCATCAGCGGCACCCGGTCCACCGGCAATTCGCGTGCCGGTTCCAGCTGGCCGGCGGCCGCCATGCTACGCGCCATGCGCATGCCGACATTCCAGTCCAGATAGACCGCCTGCACGCGCCCGACCAGCAACTGCCGCAACAGCCCCTGCTGCGAGCTGTTTTCCGTCAGCCGGATCTGGCCGCTGTGCAACTGGTCCAGATAAGCCACCGGGGTAAAACCGGTGAGGGTGGCCATATTGTGCAGCTGCTCCAGCTTCAAGGGCTGATGTGGCGCACGCACCAGCAGGCCCTCGCTCAGCGTCACCAGCGGCAGGCTGTAGCTGAGTAGCACGCCACGCCTGGCTTCCACACTCCAGCGCGGATGATCGGGAAATTTGAAATCGACACTCTGCTCGGCCAGAAAGGCATGCATCAGCCGTGCAGTCGGCATCGGCTTGTAGACAAAGACATAGCCCTGACGGCGGGCAAAGGCATCCAGCACATCCCGCGCCAGCCCCCGGTAATTGCCATTGCTGTCCAGATAGTAATAAGGCGCGTAATCCAGCGCCTCGACCCCGATGGTCAGAACGCGGGAGTCCGCCAGCGCAGGCAGTGCATGCAGCACGGCCCAGCATGACAGCAGACACCACCTGCCCATCCACCCCTTGTTACCCATGTACTTTACTCATCCTGATCGCGCAAGTTAGCAGCCTAAATAGCCCTGATGTCAGCATGATGACCAGCAGGACCGATCATGACATCTTGCCAAATTGACATGACACATTACAGCGCCCCACCCCAGGGGAAAAAGGGCAGACACAGGGGCAATCACGACATCAGCGCAAGCCACCACCGCAATGACAAGGCCCGGTCATGCCGGGCCTGTTGTCATCAGCCTGCCTGGCTTGGCAGGCGAGTCCGGGCCATCAGTTCCAGTCCAGAATCACCTTGCCGCTTTGGCCGGACAGCATGGTGGCAAAGCCCTGCTCGAAATCATCCACCTTGAAGTGATGGGTGATGATGGGGCGGATGTCCAGCCCGGACTGGATCAGCGCCACCATCTTGTACCAGGTTTCAAACATCTCGCGGCCATAGATGCCCTTGATTTCCAGGCCCTTGAAGATGACCTGGTTCCAGTCGATGGCGGTATTGGATGGCGGAATGCCCAGCAGCGCCACCTTGCCGCCGTGGTTCATGGTTTCCAGCATCTGGCGGAAGGCCTGCGGATTACCGGACATTTCCAGGCCCACATCAAAGCCTTCGCACATATGCAGCTCGCTCATCACCTGTTTCAGGTCTTCACGCGCCACGTTCACCGCACGGCTGGCCCCCATCTGGCGTGCCAGATCGAGGCGGTAGTCGTTGACGTCGGTGATGACGATATGGCGCGCCCCCACATGCTTGGCAATGGCCACCGCCATGATGCCGATGGGGCCGGCGCCGGTGATCAGCACATCCTCGCCCACCAGATTGAAGGACAGCGCGGTATGCACCGCATTGCCGAAGGGGTCGAAGATGGCCGCCAGATCATCGGAAATGTCGTCCGGAATCGGGAAGGCATTAAAGGCCGGAATCACCAGGTATTCGGCAAATGCGCCTTCGCGGTTGACGCCCACGCCCACGGTGTTGCGGCACAGGTGGCGACGGCCGGCACGACAGTTGCGGCAATGGCCGCAGGTGATATGACCTTCGCCGGACACACGCTGGCCGATTTCAAAGCCACGCACTTCGGAGCCCATGGCGGCCACCACGCCCACGTATTCGTGGCCGACGTGCATCGGTACCGGAATGGTTTTTTGCGCCCATTCATCCCAGTTCCAGATATGGATGTCGGTGCCGCAGATGGCGGTTTTGCTGATCTTGATCAGCAGGTCGTTATGGCCGATTTCCGGCTGGGCCACATCGTTCATCCACAAACCGGGTGCGGACTTGAGTTTGGAGAGTGCTTTCATTGCGTTTACCTGCCTGTCTGTTGCGCGCCCGCCGGCCAGCAGGCCCACGGGCAAAAGTCTGGATGCGGTTCAGTCGATCACTTTCAGCTCACGGCCCACCTTGATGAAGGCGGCCACCGCACGCTGCACCTGCTCCACCGTGTGACCGGCGGACATCTGGGTGCGGATACGCGCCTTGCCCTTGGGTACCACCGGGAAGGAGAAGCCGATCACATACACCCCTTCTTGCAGCAGGCGGGCCGCCATTTCGCCAGCCAGACGGGCATCGCCCAGCATCACCGGGATGATGGGATGCTGGCCCGGCACCAGGGTGAAGCCGGCCGCGGACATTTCGTTGCGGAACAGCTCGGCATTGCGCTTGAGCTGGGCGCGCAGCTGCTGGCCTTCGTTCTGGATCAGCTTGAGCACTTCCAGGCTGGCCGCGGCAATGGCCGGAGCCAGGCTGTTGGAGAACAGATAAGGACGCGAACGCTGACGCAACAGGTCGATGATGGGTTTGCGGCCGGATACATAGCCACCGGAAGCGCCGCCCAGCGCCTTGCCCAGCGTGCCGGTGTAGATGTCCACCTTGTCGGCCACGCCGCACAACTCTGGCGTACCGGCACCGTTTTCGCCGATGAAACCGACGGCGTGGGAGTCGTCCACCATCACCAGCGCACCATGGCGGCCGGCCACTTCGCACAGGGTTTTCAGGTCGGCAATGATGCCGTCCATGGAGAACACGCCGTCAGTGACAATCAGCTTGAAGCGCGCACCGGCCGCTTCGGCGGCAATCAGCTGGGCTTCCAGATCGGCCATGTCGTTGTTTTTGTAGCGGAAACGCTTGGCCTTGCACAGGCGCACGCCATCAATGATGGAGGCGTGGTTCAGCTCGTCGGAAATCACCGCGTCTTCTTCACCCAGCAAGGTTTCGAACACGCCGCCGTTGGCGTCGAAACAGCTGGAATACAGGATGGTGTCGTCGGTGCCAAGGAAGCCGGAAATGGCGTGTTCCAGATCCTTGTGCACCTGCTGGGTACCACAGATGAAGCGCACCGAGGCGCAGCCATAGCCATAGTCGTCCAGCCCGCGCTTGGCGGCGTCGATCAGGCGGGCATCATCAGCCAGCCCCAGATAGTTGTTAGCGCAGAAGTTGAGTACATGCGCACCACCAGCCAGCGCGATATCGGAGCGCTGCGGGGTGGCAATCACCCGTTCCGGCTTTTCAAATCCATCGGCGCGAATTTGGGCCAGCGTGGCTTCCAGGTGGGCAAGATAGGTATGGTTCATGGCAGGGATGTCCTTGTAGGCCAATCGTGAGGCGCCGGGACTGCAGTCGCAGCGGGATCACCGCGCGCCGGAAACTGTCATCCATTCTAGCCCAGCGCATACGGCTTTATCAGTGACAGTTGTCAAGGAAATCACTTGCCAGCTGTCACCCTGCAATCAGCAGCGGGAGAGCAACTGTCATCATTCAACCGACAGCGTCATCCAGCGCCAGCGCATGGCCGACCGAGCGCCGGCCACCCCTCACAGATCCAGCACCAGCCGTGCACCGCGCGCGCGCGATACACAGATCAGCAGGCTCTTTTGCGCCTGCTTTTCTTCGTCACTGAGGTACTGGTCGCGATGTTCAGCCTCGCCCTCGACAATGCCCACCTCACAGGTGCCACATACGCCCTCGCGGCACAGGCAATCCACGGCAACCGTGCCATCGCTCTCGATGGCTTGCAGAATGCTTTGCCCTGCCGCCACCGGGATTTCGCGCCCGGAACGGGCCAGCACCACGGTAAATGCCGCTCCGCCTTGCGTGCTGGCGGCAAACTGTTCCCAGTGCAGGCGCGCTGGCGCTATGCCCTGCGCCGCCCCGGCCACCTGCACCGCCTCGATCAGCGACTGCGGCCCGCAGACATAGACATGGTCCTGCTCGGCCATCTGCTGCAGCAAGCCGGCGACATCGCACAACTCGCCTTGGGCGGCATCATGAAAATGGCAGTGCGCACCGTAGCGGGCGGTCAGTTCTTCAACAAACGCTGCTTGTTCGCGACTGCGAAAAGCGTAATGCAGTTCAAAGCTTGCGCCGCTGGCCTGTAACTCTTCCATCTGCGACATGAAGGGCGTGATGCCGATGCCACCGGCAATCAGAATCTGCCGGCCACTGCTGGCATGCAGTGGGAATAAATTGTTAGGTGGCGATATCTGCAGAATATCGCCCTCGGCCAGTTGTTCGTGCATGAAGGCCGAACCGCCGCGGGAGGCTTCTTCGCGCCGCACGGCAATCTGGTAGTGCTGCAACTGGAAAGGCGAGCTGAGCAGGGAATAGGCGTTATAGAGCAAACCGCTGGCGGCGGGGATTTGCACAATGACATGGCTGCCGCCGCCAAATGCCGGCAGGCTGCCGCCATCTGCGGCCTGCAGGGTGAAGCGTTTGATCAGGGGGCTGGCTTGTTCTATCCGCACCACGCGGACGGCAATATTCGGGGTCTGGTGGGTCATGTTGCTTGATGCTCGGGGTTGACTGGAAACACGGCGCGGGACGTTCAGCACGCCATGCACAGGTATTTGGACTCAAGATAGTCATCAATGCCGTAACGGGAGCCCTCGCGCCCCAGACCGGACTGCTTGATGCCGCCAAAGGGGGCCACCTCGTTGGACACCATGCCGGTGTTGATGCCGACAATGCCGTACTCCAGTTGCCGGGCGACGCGCCACACGCGGCTGATGTCGCGGCTGTAGAAGTAGGCGGCCAGGCCGTAAATGGTGGCATTGGCCAGCATGACGACCTCTTGGTCGCTGGCAAACGGCATCACCGGTGCCAGCGGTCCGAAAATTTCCTCGTCGAGCAGGCGCATGCCCGGCTTCACATCGGCAATGACAGTGGGGGCAAAGTACTGCGGCCCGGCGGCCAGGCTTTGTCCGCCAGTCAGCAAGCGGGCACCCTGCTGCACGGCATCGTCCAGCAGGGATTGCACCTTGCTGACGGCACGGGCAGAAATCAATGGGCCGATCTCGCTGGCCTCGGCAAAGCCATTCCCCACCCGCAATTCGGCAACCCTGGCGCAGAAACGCTCCAGAAAACCGGTATACACCGACTGGTGAACATAAAAGCGGTTGACGCAGACACAGGTCTGGCCGGCATTGCGGAACTTGGCCTGGATGGCACCCTCCACCGCAGCGTCCAGATCGGCATCGTCAAACACGATGAAGGGCGCATTGCCGCCCAGTTCCAGCGAGACTTTCTTGATGGTGCCGGCGCACTGCGCCATCAGCAGCCTGCCGATTGGCGTGGAGCCGGTAAAGCTGAGCTTGCGTACCAGCGGATGGGTGCTGAACTGCTGGCCAATGGCCTGGGCATCGCCAGTAACGATATTGAACACACCCGGCGGAATGCCGGCACGGTGGGCCAGCTCGGCCAGCGCCAGGGCGGATAGCGGGGTTTCGTTGGCCGGCTTGATGACGATGGTACAGCCAGCCGCCAGCGCCGGGGCAGCCTTGCGGGTAATCATGGCGGCCGGGAAATTCCACGGTGTGATGGCGGCACAAACCCCAATCGGCTCGCGCATCACCAGCAGTGTCTGGTCCTGGCGCGGCGCCGGAATCACATCGCCATACAGACGCTTGGCTTCTTCGGCAAACCATTCGACAAATGAGGCGGCATAGCGGATTTCACCGCGCGCCTCGGCCAGTGGCTTGCCCTGCTCCCAGGTCATCAGCCGCGCCAGGTCTTCTTCGTGTTGCTCCAGCAGGAAAAACCACCGACGCAATAGCCGGGCGCGTTCTTTTGCCGTCAGGTCGCGCCAGGCCGGCAGCGCCGCATCGGCGGCCTGAATGGCACGCATGGCTTCCGCTTCACCCATCAACGGAAGATGGGCAATCAGCTGATCCGTGGCCGGGTCGTGTACGGCAAAGGTGTCCGCCCCATCGGCAGCGCACCATTGGCCATTGATATACGCGTGCTGTCGCAACAGCAGGGGTTCTTGCAATTTCATCGGATACTCCGCAAAAGCGGCGGCGACCGCCAACCGGCACCGCCGCAGGTGGCATCAGTCCTGGTGCTGGCGCGCCACCAGCTGGTGGAAGTGGGCAATGCCGTGCTCACTGATGCCGCTGCGCTGGCGATCAGTCATGATGCGGCCCTGCCCGCGGTAGCCACGCGACTTCAGCCCGCGCTGCACGCTCTCCACCAGTCGCAGGTCTTCCGGCCGGAAGACGGTGCGATACCACTCCACCAGTGCCTGCTGTTCTGCGGTCAGCTCCTTGTTGCGGAAATAAATGTCGTAGTACTGCAAGGTGGTCTCGGCATCCTGCGGGTATTCATAGATGACCGTCATGAAATCGGCACCGGGCGGTACGTTGAACATGGTGCAGGGCCAGGCCCAGTAGCCGCTGAAGCTGGGGTTCTGTACCGTGGGGTCGATCTTGAAGGACTTTTCCGACGAGCGTGCCAGGCCGAACTGCAGTGTCCAGTTGCCATGCAGGGTGTGCGTGTACTTGTCCACCTGCACCGAATCGGCAAAGCCCGGATGTGCCGGCGCGCAGTGGTAGCACTCCATATAGTTGTCGACGATGATTTTCCAGTTGGCCGGCGTGGTGGTGATAAAGCGCGCCGCCAGATGCAGCTGGTCGATCACCGGGCAGGCTGCACGCAAACTCTCGGCCAGGCCGGGTAGCTGATCCTCCACCGGGTCGGCATCCAGATTCATGTTGATAAACACGAAACCGGCATATTCCTCCACCCTGAGCGGCGACAGCGCAGCCTTTTGCGGGTCGAAATCGACCACGTTTTCACAATTGCGCGCATGACCCAGCTGGCCATCCAGCTTGAAGGTCCAGGCATGATAGGGACAGGTGATCACATTCTTGGCCCGGCCACTGCCTTGCAGCAGCTGGTGGCCACGGTGCGGACAAACATTGTAAAAGCTGCGCAATACCCCATCCCGGCCACGCACCACGATGATGCTTTCGCCTGCCACATCGCGGGTGATGTAGTCGTTGGATTCGGCCAGTTCGCTGCCATGTGCCACACAGATCCAGCTATTGGCAAAAATCTTCTCCTTCTCGAACTGATAGACCCGGTCGGAGGTGTAGTACTCGGCGGGCAGGGTCCAGGCACGTTCGTGATCGGCACAGAAATCCGGGTTCAATCGGGTGTAGTCATTCATGGGTGTTCTCCTCTGCTTGGGGTCGTCACAGGGCTGCTAATGCCTGCCCTTTTCTTGTCCGGTCATGCCCGACGAACAAGCATGGCAAGACCGGTGGAAAGGTCGCGCAGCGGCACCAGCCGCCACGCTGCGCAACAGATGTCATGGCTGAGCGGCCAGCATGCGGCGTATGGCATCGCGCAGCGCCTGGTACATGCGCGCCGTCTCGCGGCCCTGCGGCCAGAAGCGCAGGCAGCCATGCAGTAGCCCGTGGCCGACATGACATTCCGCCGCAATGCCTTGCGCCCGCAGGCGCTGCACATAAAGCAGGCCATCGTCACGAAGTGGGTCGTACTCCGCCACTGCAACAAAGGCCGGGGGCAGCGCGCTCAGATCGCCCGCCGCCAGGGGTGCCAGCCGTGGATCGGCATGCAGTGCCGGGTCGGCTGCGTACTGCTCCAGGTAATAGCGCATGTCAGCGCGGCTGAGCAGCGGGGCATCGGCATGTTCACTGGCCGCAGGCTCGGTCGGCACGGCCGCCAGTGCCGGGTAGAGCAGCGCTTGCCCGCACAGCGGCGGACCAGGCCTGCCACGGGCCGCCAGGCATAGTGCTGCGGCCAGATTGCCACCGGCACTGTCACCGGCAACCACGACACGGGCGGTGTCGATACCCAGCCCGAGGCCATCCAGCCGCAACGCGTCCCATACCGCCAGGCAATCCTCGAAGGCGGCAGGAAACGCATGCTCCGGAGCCAGGCGGTAATCGACCACCAGCACAGCCGCGGCACACTGCAGCGCCAGCGGTGCCGCGATAACGACATGGGAATCCAGTCCACCGAGCATCCAGCCGCCGCCATGCAGATACAGCACACAGGGCCAACCGGCAGGCGGTCTGTCCGCCGCGGGGCGGTACAGGCGCAAGGGGATGGCCCTGCCGGCCACCGGCAACGCAAGCTCGGTCACCTGCAGCCCCGCCGGCAGCGGCGGGGTGAAGTAACGGCACAGGGCATCGTAGGCGACACGCATTTCGGACAGGCTGTCGTCAGCGGGCTGAAACAGGGCGCACTGCTTGACAAAAGACTGCATTTCCACAGAAAGCTGATAGCGACTGGCCATGGCCGGGCTCAGGAGCTGGACTGGTTGCTGGCCACGGCAGGGGGTGGCTGTTCGCCTATCTGGTGTGCCGGGACCGCACCATAATCTTCATGCAGCCACTTGAGCAGGCCATACACCATCACCAGCGTGATCAGGGCAAAGGGGATGGCCGTCACAATCACCGTGGTCTTCATGGTATTGAGCGGTGCCTTGGCAAAAATCATCGCCAGCGGCACCAGCGTGAGCATGACGCACCAGAACAGGCGGTCGATGGGTGATGGGTCCTCCCCTTCGGCCAGGTTGCGGGTACAGGTGGCGGAGACGGCATAACCTACCGCATCCATGTGCGCGGCCAGAAAGATCGCCATCACCGCCAGAAAGAAGGCCATCACCACACGGCCAGCGGGCAATAGCGCCAGCAACTGCGCAATCGCCGACTCCCCTCCCTCGGCCTGCAATACCTGCGGCACCGCCACCAAGCCATTGATGAAGCTGTGCACGCTATAGCTTTCCAGCACGCCGTAAACAAACCAGATGCCGGCACAGCCGCCAAACATCATGGCCAGCAGTACCTCTCGGATGGTGCGGCCGCGGGAAACGCGGGTGACAAACAAGGCCACCCCCGGTGCATAGGAAATCCACCACAGCCAGTAAAACACCGTCCACTCACGGGTAAACTTGCCGTCGCCCAGCGGGTCGGTAAACAAGCTCATGTCGACAAAACTGCTGAGCATCAGCCCCAGGCTGGACAAGACATTACTGGTAATGAAGTGGGTTGGCCCCAGCAGATACACATAAGCGGCCAGTGCCAGCACGCCCCAGCACACCATCTGGCTCAGGCGCTTCATGCCACCATCCATGCCCACCCAGGATGACAGGGTAAACAGTACGGCAACTGAAAGAATCACCACCAGCTGCGTGACAAAACTATCCGGAATGCCGGTTAGCGTGGATAGCAAGCGGGTAAAGGTGGTGGCGGTCAGCACCAGGGAAATGGTCAAGGCCCCGAACATGCACAGCATGAATAGCAAATCCACCAGGCGGCCCAGCGGGCCGTCAGACCGACGACCGGTAATGGCGGCAACGATGGCCGCCAGGCTCAAGCCCTTGTTTTTGCGCACGTGATAGTAGTAACACATGGCCACCGAGCCCACGGCATACATGGCCCAGGCACTCAGGCCGGAATGAAACAGCGAATAAGCCACACTGTATTTCAGCGCCTGCGGCGATGCCGGCGGCAGGTTCAGACCGGGGGTCTGGTAGTAATACGCCCAGTCCAGAAAGCCCCAGTACAGGGCGGACGAGCCCATGCCGGACATGATGAACATGAAAATCCACGACAAGGTGGAATAATCCGGGCCGCCTTCGCCCAGACGGATCTGCCCGTACTTGCTCAGCGCCAGCCAGGCAACAAACAGCACCGAGCCAAAGGCAAACAGCAAGATCGGCGAGGCAAATACATTGGTACACCAGGTCATCAATCGATCCGCCACCTCGATCGAAGCCTGCGGCATGGCGATCATCACCACCACCATCACCATCACGATCAGCAAACTGACCAGTGCCAGCGGCACATCGCGCCGGCTGTGTGTGAGCTTGTGCATCTTGCCTCCCTGCTGCCAGGCCCAGGCCTGGCCTGATTCGGAAATAAGGAAATTACGCTGTCCTGCCCGTACGCCGTGGCTCAGTCTTCCACCGCCAGCGGAGCCTGCATCACAGCTGCGGCAATGGCCTGGCCCAGCTCGGTGGTGCTGGCCCGGCCCCCCAGATCAGCGGTCAGCGGACCGCTCAGCAGCACAGACTCGATGGCCCGCATGATGGCATCGTGGGCGGCGCGGCAAGGCCCCTGGCTGCGGCCAAGAAAATCCAGCATCAGCGCACCTGACCAGATCATGGCGATGGGGTTGGCGATGTTTTTGCCGAAGATGTCCGGCGCAGAACCGTGTACCGGTTCAAACAGGGAGGGGAAACGGCGCTCGGGATTGAGATTGGCCGACGCAGCCAGGCCAATGGTGCCGGTACAAGCCGGGCCGAGGTCGGACAGGATGTCGCCAAACAGATTGGAAGCCACCACCACATCGAAGCGGTCGGGCTGCAATACAAAACGTGCAGCCAGAATATCCACATGCTGCCGTTCCCATTGCACCTCCGGGTAGTGCTGTGCCACCGCCGCCACCCGCTCATCCCAATAGGGCATGCTCACCGCGATGCCGTTGGATTTGGTGGCGGCGGTCAGCTTTTTGCGCGGCCGGCTTTGTGCCAGGGCAAAAGCGTGATGCAGGATGCGATCCACGCCATGGCGGGTAAATATTGCTTGCTGCAACACCAGCTCGCGTTCCGTTCCTTCGAACATGCGGCCACCGACTGCGGAGTACTCGCCCTCGGTATTTTCCCGCACCACCAGGAAATCGATCTCACCCGGCTGACGATTGGCCAGCGGACAGGGCACACCGGGCAGCAAACGCACCGGACGCAGATTGACGTATTGGTCGAACTGGCGGCGGAACTTCAACAGCGAACCCCACAGCGACACATGGTCCGCCACCTTGTCCGGCATGCCGACGGCTCCGAAATAGATGGCGTCAAAGCCGCGCAAGGTGTCGAACCAGTTGTCCGGCATCATCTGGCCGTGTTGCAGGTAGTAGTCACAGCTGGCCCAGTCAAACCGGCTAATCGACAAGTCGATGTCAAAGCGCCTGGCCGCCGCCTCCAGCACCCGCAAGCCTTCCGGTAGCACTTCCTGCCCGATGCCATCGCCTGCGATGGCGGCAATCCTGTAAGCCCGCATCCTGCCCTCCTCTGTTCTTTCGTCGTAATGACCTTGTACTTCGAGGCCTAGCATGGCGGAAAACAAAGCCCGGATAATTGGCTGATCCGTGCATACAGAAAACACGAAACATGAAGGATCTGCTGCAGCTTGAAGATTTGCGGGTATTTTGCCTGGTCGTGCGCAAGGGCGGATTTGCTGCGGCCGCCGAAGCCATGGCCGCCTCGCCGGCCTATGTCAGCAAACGCATTCGCGTGCTGGAGCAATGCCTGGATTGTCGTCTGCTGGACCGCACCACCCGGCGCATCGCCATGACCGAGCGGGGAGAACGCATCTACCAATGGGCGGGCAAAATACTGCAGGACGTGGAACAGATGAGCGTGGAGATCGGGAGTGCGCGGGAGCAGCCGCGCGGCATCATCCGCATCAGCAGCAGCTTTGGTTTTGGCCGGGTGCATCTGGCACCGGCACTGGGCGAACTGGCAGGACACTACCCGGAGCTGAACATCCGCTTCGAAGTGGCCGATTGTCTGATCGACCTGGCCCAAGAAGGCATCGACCTGGACATCCGCGTGGGCAACGAGATTGCCCCGCAGCTACTGGCGCGCAAGCTGGCGGATAACCGACGCATCCTGTGTGCGGCGCCGGCTTATGTGGCAAGACATGGCGCTCCGGCCACGCTCAATGCACTGAGCCGGCACAATTGCCTGGTCATCAAGGAAAGGGATCATCCCTTCGGGGTATGGCGGCTGACCGGCCCGCAAGGGGAATGCAGCATCCGGGTGCAGGGTGCGCTGGCGGCCAACCATGGCGAAGTGGTACACCAGTGGGCCTTGCAGGGCCACGGCATCATGTTGCGCTCGCTATGGGATGTGGCCGGCGAGCTGGAACGGGGAGAACTGGTACGGGTATTGCCCGATTACTACCTGCAGGCTGATATCTGGGCAGTGTATCCGGAAAAGCTGGCCAGCTCGGCCAAGCTGCGTGTCTGTGTCGAATTCATCCAGCAGTATTTCCGGCGCAGCCGGCTGGCGTGATGCCAGCCCGTCGCTGCATTTGCCGGCCCGCGCCGCTATTTCGGCTTGCGCAAGCTGGCCGGGGTATGGCCGGCCGGGCTGTCCGGCCCGTCTTCATCCTCATCATCCTCAGCCGCATAGGGCTGCGGCTTGACACCAGGCAGGTCGACTGGCGGCGGGGCCTTGGACAGTCTGGCCAGTGAACCGATGGTGGACATCACCAGCGCCACGATGACAAACAGCCAGAACCAGGTGGAATGCAGAATATCCATGGCCTCTTCCTTCAAGGGTTCTCCTGCCAGCGGCCGGCAGGCATCCGGCCGCTGGCAAGCAAAGCTCAGCCGCGACGCAGCACACGCGCTGCATCCAGCGCGAAGTAAGTCAGAATGCCATCCGCCCCGGCACGCTTGAAGGCCAGCAGGCTTTCCATCATGCATTTCTCTTCGTTCAGCCAGCCATTCTGGAAGGCGGCCTTGAGCATGGCGTATTCACCAGACACCTGATAGGCATAGGTCGGCACGCGGAAGGTGTCTTTCACGCGGCGGATCACATCCAGATAAGGCAGGCCCGGCTTGATCATCACCATGTCGGCGCCCTCCTCCAGATCCATGGCCACTTCCTGGATGGCCTCGTCCAGGTTGGCCGGGTCCATCTGGTAGTTGTACTTGTCGGCCTTGCCCAGATTGGCGGCTGAACCTACGGCATCGCGGAAGGGGCCATAAAAGGCGGAAGCGTACTTGGCGGAGTAAGCCAGTATCTTGGTATGGATGAAGCCGGCTTCTTCAAAGGCATCGCGCAGCGCGCCAATGCGACCGTCCATCATGTCGGACGGGCCAAACACGTCCACACCGGCTTCTGCGTGGCACAAGCCCTGACGGATCAGCACTTCGGTGGTTTCGTCATTCAGCACATAGCCCTTGTCATCGATCAGGCCATCCTGACCATGCACGGTATACGGGTCCAGTGCGCCATCCGTCATCACGCCCAGCTCGGGAAAGCGCTGCTTGAGCGCACGCACCACGGTGGGTACCAGGCCATCCGGGTTATAGGCTTCCTGCGCGGCATTGTCCTTGCCGGTTTCAATCACCGGGAACAGCGACAGCATGGGGATGCCCAGTTCCAGGGCTTGTTCGGCGGTATACAGCAGCTTGTCCAGGCTCTGGCGCACCACGCCCGGCATGGAAGCGACCGCCTGCTCGCGATTCTCGCCTTCCAGCACAAATACCGGATAGATCAGGTCATTGGTGGTCAAGACGTTCTCACGCATCAGGCGGCGGGAAAAATCATCCTTGCGCATGCGGCGCATGCGGGTGGCGGGGAAATAGCGGTTGGCAAAAATCATGGGATTTCCATCACAGTGACAATAGCAATGCCGGGAATTGTACGCCTGTTGCCGCCGGCTGGCAGTGTCATTCCCATGCGCAGCGGCCACGGGGCCGATGTGTTGCGCCCTGCAGGGTCTGCCGGGCGGGCGCCCGCGGCAATAGCAGGCGACACATCAGGAAAAATCATACCAAGCATTCTTGTCACTCATGGCGGCTGGCGCTAAATGTTGTGTAAAAACAGCATTTTTATAAGACAAAATGTCTAATTTGCCAAAATGCAACAGTTAAAATACTTAGCAAAACGCGGGTTCATGCTGAAAAACAACAATGAAAAACAATATTCACCGGATGGACATTGAACTTTAAAACAAACACAAGTATTTGTTTTAAAACAATAAAATAAAACAAAACACATGAAATTAGTCCATTTGCACTGATTAATTAGGCAAGTTCTCATGGCAATTTGTTAATAAATGTTCGTTGACGGTTACAAAGGTGTTTCGCACACTCAGCCCCGTTGGTGAAATCAAGTTTTCACATGGCTTGCTTTACACCGCGCCCAGCCTGCCAACAGATCAGGCAGGCCAGAAAAAACTACTAAAGGATTTAGAGGAATGAAAAAACTCGTACTCGTTGCTGCCATCGCAGCCGCCATGCCGGTACTGGCCCAGGCCGACGTGACCATCTACGGCTCGATCCGTGCCGGTCTGGACAGCATGAAAAGCACTGATACCAACTTCAAGTCGAGCACGGGTGTAGACGACTTTGCCAGCCGTATCGGTTTCAAGGGAAGCGAAGACCTGGGTAATGGTCTGAAAGCCATATGGCAGGTTGAAACCGGCCTGAACGTTGATGGTGTTGCCACCAGCGGTACCGGTTCCGGCACCTTTGCCAACCGCACCAGCTTTGTTGGCGTGGAAGGCAACTTCGGTAAGGTTCGTCTGGGCTACATCGACGATGTTCTGGGTGAAACCGAGTCCACCGACAACCTGTACGGCCCGCGTCGCGATGCCAGCACCGGCATGGCCTTCCCGCTGTATGAAGGCACGGATGTTTTCGGTGCCTATGGTGATGGCCGCGTAAAAAACGGCGTGCGCTATGACAGCCCAGACCTGAACGGCTTCAATGCCATGGTTCACCTCGGTTCCGGTGAAGCACAAGCCGCTGGCGGCAAGAAAACCGGCAACACCCTGGGTACCCGTCTGGCCTACGCCAATGCCGGCTTCTTCGGTGCCTATGCCTACATGGCCAAGTACAACACCGTGGCAGACCACAACAGCGGTGTACATCGCGTTGAATTCGGTTACGACGCCAACAACCTCTACCTGGCTGCCACTTTGCAGAAAACCACCCTGTGGGGCGATGCATGGGCCAAGAACACCGATGGCAGCTATGCTGTTTCCGGTATTGCTGGCACTACCATTGCCAATACCGGTGCCAACAAGCTGACCAGCCGCTCCTGGGCACTCAATGCGGCCTACACCATCGGCGCCTTCAAGCCGTCTTTTGTGTACTCCAAGCGTAGCAGCGTGAAAGTGGACGGCCAGTCGCAAGACTGGGGTGCCAGCCAGTGGGCTGCCGCACTGGATTACACCCTGAGCAAGCGCACCATGGTTGAAGCCGGTTACGGTCAGGTGAAAGAAGACAAGGGCGCGCAAACCGCTCAGGGCTGGGCGCAGGACAAGGCCACCATTACCTGGCTGATGCTGAAGCACAACTTCTAAGCTGTGCTGCCTGGCTGGTTCCTTTGAAGAAAGTTCTTTGCCACCGCCTGGTCGCGGTGGCTTTTTTCATTTCGTCGTCCGGCACAGGCTCAAAAAACAAAACCCCCGGAAAACCGGGGGTTGTTCAACAAGGTCTGTACGCAGGGCCAGACGCGGTTTGCCAGCTTACTCGAAGAAATCGCGCAGCTTGTCCATGAAGGATTTGGAGCGCGGATTATGCATGGCCACGTCGCCCTGACTGATGGCTTCAAATTCGCGCAGCAATTCTTTCTGGCGCTCGGTCAGCTTGACCGGGGTTTCCACCACCACATGGCAGTGCAGATCGCCATAGTCGGTGCCACGTACCGCTTTCACGCCCTTGCCACGCAGACGGTATACCCGGCCGCTTTGCGTTTCGGCAGCAATCTTCACCTTGGCCATGCCATCCAGGGTGGGGATTTCCACCTCGCCACCCAATGCTGCTGTCGCGAAGGAAATCGGCATCTCGCAATGCAGGTCCATGCCATCGCGCTGGAACACCGCATGCTGCTTGATGTGAGTGACCACATACAAATCACCAGCCGGGCCGCCATTCTGCCCCGGCTCGCCTTCGCCGGACAGGCGGATGCGGTCGCCCTCGTCCACGCCAGCCGGAATCTTCACGTTCAGGGTCTTGGTGGTCTTCTTCTGACCAGCACCATGGCAGCTGGTGCAAGGATCGCTGATCTGCTTGCCGGTGCCGTGGCAGGTCGGGCAGGTTTGCTGGATGGAGAAGAAGCCCTGGCTCATGCGTACCTGACCATGGCCACCGCAGGTGGAGCAGGTCTTGGGCTGGGTGCCCGGCTTGGCACCGGTGCCGTGGCACACTTCGCAGTCTTCATGCGAGGGGATGCGGATCTGCTTTTCGCAGCCACGCGCCGCTTCTTCCAGCGAAATATCCAGGTTATAGCGCAGGTCGGCACCACGATAGACATTGGAACGGCCACCGCCCGCACCGCCCCGGCCACCGCCGAAGATGTCGCTGAAAATATCGGCGAAATCGCCAAAGCCACCAAAACCGGCACCACCGCCACCAGCGCCGGCTTGCGGATCTACCCCGGCATGGCCGAACTGGTCGTAGGCGCCACGTTTCTGGCTGTCAGAGAGGATTTCATAGGCCTCTTTGACTTCCTTGAATTTCTCTTCGGCTTCCTTGCTGTCCGGATTGCGGTCCGGGTGATATTTCATCGCCAGCTTGCGGTATGCCTTTTTGATGTCGTCCTCGGAAGCATCGCGATTGACGCCGAGCACATCATAAAAATCTCTTTTGGACATGGTGTTTCACTCTCTGGCCGCGACCAGCGGTGCGGCAGGCAATGATCTTCTTGATACGGCAAAGGCACAGAGGCCGGTGGAGCAGTCTCCGCCATTCCCTGTGCCTCGTTCAGTCAGCAAGCCTGTGGCTTACTTTTTGTCTTTTACTTCTTCGAACTCGGCATCCACCACATCGCCTTCGTCCTTGGCCTTGCCGGCATCGGCGGCACCCTGACCCGCCTCAGCCTGCTGTGCCTGGGCATACATGATTTCGCCCAGCTTCTGGCTGGCCTTGGCCAGTTCTTCGGTCTTGGCTTCGATCACTGCCTTGTCTTCGCTCTTCACCACTTCTTCCGCGGCTTTGACAGCGTCTTCGATCTTGGCCTTTTCCGCGGCGTCGATCTTGTCGCCGTGCTCTGCCAGCGACTTCTTCACGCTGTGGATCAGACCTTCGGCCTGGTTGCGGGCAGTCACCAGCTCGTGCAGCTTCTTGTCTTCCTCGGCATTGGCTTCGGCATCCTTCACCATGCGCTGGATTTCCTCTTCCGACAGACCGGAAGAAGCCTGGATGGTGATGTTGGCCTGCTTGCCGCTGGCCTTGTCCTTGGCCGATACGTGCAGGATACCGTTGGCATCGATGTTGAATTCCACTTCGATCTGCGGAATGCCACGCGGTGCCGGCGGAATGTCACCCAGATTGAACTGGCCCAGGCTCTTGTTGGCGGCAGCCTTTTCACGCTCGCCTTGCAGCACATGGATGGTCACCGCAGTCTGGTTGTCATCCGCCGTGGAGAAGGTTTGCGATGCCTTGGTCGGGATCGTGGTGTTCTTCTGGATCAGCTTGGTCATCACGCCGCCCAGGGTTTCGATACCCAGCGACAGCGGGGTCACGTCCAGCAGCAGCACGTCTTTGCGGTCACCCGACAGTACCGAACCCTGGATCGCTGCACCAACGGCCACGGCTTCATCCGGGTTCACGTCCTTGCGCGGTTCCTTGCCGAAGAATTCCTTAACGGCATCCTGTACTTTCGGCATACGGGTCTGACCACCCACCAGAATCACGTCGGTGATGTCGGAC
Source organism: Aquitalea magnusonii (assembly GCF_003202035.1). Taxonomy (GTDB): domain Bacteria; phylum Pseudomonadota; class Gammaproteobacteria; order Burkholderiales; family Chromobacteriaceae; genus Aquitalea; species Aquitalea magnusonii. The sequence goes on from NZ_QJKC01000015.1 coordinate 49,472, forward strand.
AACGATACGCCAGCATCCTTCAATGCCACGCGGCACGGTTCGATGGAGCGGGTGATCAGGTCGTCAACCAGGCTTTCGAACTTGGCGCGGGTAATCTTCATCGCCAGGTGCTTCGGACCGGTGGCATCCATGGTGATGTACGGCAGGTTCACCTCGGTCTGGGTGGCGCTGGACAGCTCGATCTTGGCTTTTTCAGCGGCTTCCTTCAGACGCTGCAGGGCCATTACATCGTTCTTCAGGTCCACGCCCTGTTCGCGCTTGAATTCGGTCACGATGTAGTCGATCAGGCGCTGGTCGAAGTCTTCACCGCCCAGGAAGGTGTCACCGTTGGTGGACAGCACTTCGAACTGGTGCTCGCCGTCAACGTCGGCGATTTCGATGATGGAGACGTCGAAGGTACCGCCACCCAGGTCGTATACGGCGATCTTGCGGTCACCTTCCTGCTTGGCCAGACCAAAGGCCAGGGCAGCTGCGGTCGGTTCGTTGATGATGCGCTTCACTTCCAGGCCGGCGATACGACCGGCATCCTTGGTGGCCTGACGCTGGCTGTCGTTGAAGTAGGCCGGTACGGTGATCACCGCTTCGGTCACTTCTTCACCCAGGTAGTCTTCGGCAGCCTTTTTCATCTTGCGCAGTACTTCTGCGGAGATTTGCGGTGGAGCCAGTTCCTGATCGCGTACCTTGACCCAGGCGTCGCCATTGGGCGCCTTCATGATCTGGAAAGGCATCAGGTCGATGTCTTTTTGTACTTCCTTGTCTTCAAAGCGGCGACCGATCAGGCGCTTGGCGGCGTACAGGGTGTTTTTCGGGTTGGTGACAGCCTGACGCTTGGCCGGTGCGCCAACCAGGATTTCGCCATCGTCCAGATAAGCGATGATGGACGGGGTGGTGCGTGCGCCTTCGGCGTTTTCAATGACTTTCGGGTTGCCGCCTTCAACTACGGCTACGCAGGAGTTGGTGGTGCCCAGATCGATACCAATGATTTTGCCCATATTCCTTATTCCTTTATCTCAATTCGTTGCGACTGCGGCCAAACGCTGATAGCCGTGGCCTGTTGTTTTCATAGGTATTGGCTATGCTGTCTTTTTCAAGTGGCTGCCAAGAACCTTTTTATGACTCTCGTGTCAGGCTTTGGCCTTGGCCACGATCACCATGGCCGGACGCAGCGTGCGCTCAGCCAGTTGATAGCCTTTTTGCAGCACCCGTAACACCGTATTGGCTTCAGCGTCGGATTCTTCCGCGCTCATGGCCTGGTGTAGATGCGGATCCAGCTTGTCGCCTACCGCCGGGGAGATTTCCTTGATCTGTACCTTGTCAAAGGCGGCCACCAGTTGCTTCAGCGTCATGTCCACGCCCATCTTCAGGGTGTCGATCTGGCCGCTCTGATCCAGCAGCGCCATTTCCAGGTAGTCCTTTACCGGCACCAGCTCCTGGGCAAACTTGTTGATGGCGTACTTCTGGGTATTAAGCAGCTCTTCGGCATTGCGACGACGCTGGTTTTCCTGATCGGCACGGCTGCGCAGCAGTTGATCCTGCAGTTCGGCAAGCTGTGCCTCCAGTGCGGCGATGCGCTGTTCGGCGGTTTGCTCGACAGTCTGTTCGCTGGCTGCTGCGTTGATGGTTTCGTCGACCGCGGCTTCGTTGGTCGCGTTGTTCTGGTTTTCCTGCATGGCAAGACCTCAAGTGAATCAGCTTTTAACGATGTCCCGATGCCAGATAAGGTCTCTCTGCGGGAATTCAAGTCCCGGTTCTTGCCCAGGGTTCACAACCGCTGTGACCAGCGCTCACCGCACAGTGCGTTTTCGGACTTTTCTTTTCGCAACTGCAACAAAAACTGGGCGATCAATTATTCATTTTTCGCCACAATTGTCACCTTCTGAACATCGTGTTTTTTTCGGTGTTGCACCGCACACAAGCGATTTTTTTTGTGCTTATAATGGGCCACACACGCTGAATGACCCACCCGAGCAAAGCCGTTATCCGCGGGCTTTTGGTGGTCAGAACGGGCAACAGGCAAAAACCGTTGTCAACAAAATCACTCCGGAAAAACCGGAATGTCATTTGGCCAGAGGATTGCCGGAATTCACCGGACTGCAGAGAAAACTATTCGAGAAGGGTTTGAACATGACTACTCGCGAACAACGTATCGCCGCCATTCAACATGACTGGGACACCAACCCGCGCTGGAAAGGTATCAAGCGTGGTTACACCGCCGCCGACGTAGAGCGTCTGCGTGGTTCGGTGCAAGTGGAACACACCCTGGCCCGCCAAGGCGCCGAGAAACTGTGGAACCTGGTCAACAACGAACCCTACATCAACTGTCTGGGCGCCCTGACCGGTGGTCAGGCCATGCAGCAGGTCAAGGCTGGCATCAAGGCCATCTACCTGTCCGGCTGGCAAGTGGCTGCTGACAACAACGAATACTCCGCCATGTACCCGGACCAATCGCTGTATCCGGTTGACTCGGTGCCGAAGGTGGTGGAGCGTATCAACAATGCCTTTACCCGCGCCGACGAAATCCAGCACTCCAAGGGTGTGGAAAAAGGCCAGCCGGGCTTTGTTGACTACTACGCGCCCATCGTGGCCGATGCCGAAGCCGGTTTCGGTGGCGTACTGAACGCCTACGAACTGATGAAGGCCATGATCCGCGCTGGCGCGGGTGGCGTACACTTCGAAGACCAACTGGCCTCGGTGAAGAAATGTGGCCACATGGGCGGCAAGGTACTGGTACCGACCCAGGAAGCCATCCAGAAGCTGATCGCCGCCCGTATGGCTGCCGACGTGTACGGCGTGCCGACCCTGGTGATTGCCCGTACCGACGCAGAAGCTGCTGACCTGATCACCAGCGACTACGACGCCAACGACAAGCCTTTCCTGACTGGCGAGCGCACTGCCGAAGGCTTCTACAAGACCAAGAAGGGTCTGGAACAAGCCATCAGCCGCGCCGTGGCCTACGCTGACTACGCCGACCTGGTATGGTGCGAAACCGGTACGCCGGATCTGGAATTTGCCCGCAAGTTTGCCGAAGCGGTACACGCCAAGCACCCGGGCAAGCTGCTGGCCTACAACTGCTCGCCGTCCTTCAACTGGAAGAAGAACCTGGACGATGCCACCATCGCCAAGTTCCAGCGCGAACTGGGTGCCATGGGCTACAAATACCAGTTCATCACTTTGGCTGGTATCCACAACATGTGGTACAACATGTACGACCTGGCACAAGACTACGTTGCCCGCGGCATGTCGGCTTATGTGGAAAAGGTACAAGAACCGGAATTCGCCGCTCGCGAACGTGGCTACACCTTCGTATCCCACCAGCAGGAAGTGGGCACCGGCTACTTCGACGACATCACCACCGTGATCCAGGGCGGCCAGTCCAGCGTGACCGCGCTGACCGGTTCCACCGAAGAAGAGCAGTTCCACTAAGCAGTCTGTGACCGGGTCGGTTCGCCGGCCCCGGCCACCACGCCCGCCAGCCTTGCGCTCGCGGGCGTTTTGCATGACTGAGCGTAGTCTGCCTGACTGGTTAGCCCACTATTTTATTAATCTTGGCTAAACAATCAATTCATGGAAAACGACTTTTCTGTCGCCTGAGCATCTCTATACTGAGCACTGCTATCGTTTCTGGCAGTCATTGCTTAATGGCTGCCAGACAAGCTGATCCATCACCAGAAAAAAGGTTGTTTCCATGGCAAAAGTCGTCGTCGTTTATCACTCCGGTTACGGTCATACCCAGCGCGTTGCCCAGCAAGTGGCCGCCGGTGCCCATGCCGAACTCATCGCCATCGATGCCGAAGGCAATGTGCCGGACAGCGCCTGGGATACCCTGGCCGCTGCCGACGCCATCATTTTTGGCTCCCCCACCTATATGGGCAGCCCGAGCTGGCAGTTCAAGAAATTTGCCGATGCCAGCTCCAAGGCCTGGTTTACCCGTGCCTGGCAGGACAAGGTGTTTGGCGGCTTTACCAATAGCGCCAGCCTGAACGGCGACAAGCAGGTAGCGCTGATCAATCTGCAGACCCTGGCTTCGCAGCACGGCGGCATCTGGGTCAGCCTGGGCCTGCTGCCCAGCAACAGCAAGGCGGCAGCGCGTACCGACGTCAATAACCTGGGCGGTTCGGTTGGCCTGCTGGTGCAATCCCCGTCGGATGCCAGCGTGGATGAAATCCCGCAAGGTGATCTGGACACTGCCAAGCAATACGGCGCGCGCGTGGCTGCCATCGCCGCCAAGCTGCGCGGCTGATCCGGCCGATTGCAGATGTAAAAAAAGCCACCGTTACCGGTGGCTTTTTCATGGGCCATATCTGGCTCAGGACGGTTTGTGCAGGTGGGAGTGCTTGCGCGAATAGCCGAAGTACACCACCAGGCCAATCACCAGCCATACCACGAAGCACAGCCAGGTCAGTGCCGACAGCTGCGCCATCAGGAACACGCAGAAGATCACCGCCAGTGCCGGGATATAAGGGACGCCCGGGCAGACAAACTTGCGCGGCAGATTGGGTTCGGTCTTGCGCAGCTTGATGATGGCAATGGCAATCAGCGAGAACGCCGCCAGGGTACCGATGTTCACCAGCTCGGCCAGGGTGTGCAGCGGAATGAAACCGGCAATCAGCGCAATGATGGTGCCGATCAGCCAGGTGGCCTTGTACGGCGTGCCGTATTTGGGGTTCACCTCGGAGAAGATCTTCGGCAGCAGGCCATCGCGGCTCATGGCGAACAGGATGCGGGTCTGACCGTAGGTCATCACCAGAATCACCGTCAGCATGCCCAGAATGGCACCCAGGTCGACAAAGCCGGCAAACCAGTCCAGCTTGGCCACTTGCAGGGCCAGCGAAACCGGGTGGTCGATGCCGGCAAACTGGGCGTAAGGCACGATGCCGGTCATGATGGCCGACACGATGACATACAGGATGGAGCAGATGGCCAGCGACCAGATCACGCCCTTGGGAATGTCACGCGCCGGGTCTTTCACTTCCTCTGCCGCGCAAGTGACGGCATCAAAACCCAGGAAGCTGAAGAATACGATGGCCGCGCCATGGAACACGCCGTTCATGCCATAAGGCAGGGCCGGGCTCCAGTTGACCGGCTTGACGTGCCAGATGCCGATGGCGATGAACATCAGCACCACGGCCACCTTGATCAGCACCACGATATTGTTGACCCGCTTGGATTCCTTGATGCCAAAGGCCAGCAAGGCGGTGATCAGCATGGCGATGGTAAAGGCCGGCAGGTTGAACAGGGTGCTCTTGCCCGGTACGGCACCGGCAGCGGCGGTCAGGGCCTCCGGCAGGTGTACACCAAAACCGCCCAGCAGGCTCTGGAAGTAGCCGGACCAGCCCACGGATACCGCCGAGGAGGCCAGCAGGTATTCCAGCATCAGGTCCCAGCCGATGATCCAGGCGATCAGCTCGCCCAGCGTGGCATAAGCATAAGTGTAGGTGGAGCCGGAAATCGGCAGCATGGCCGCAAATTCGGCATAGCACAGTGCGGCAAAACCGCAGGCAAAGGCGCCGATGATGAAGGACAGCACCAGGCCCGGACCGGCCACGGTGGCACCGGTGCCGGTCAGCACGAAAATGCCGGTGCCGATGATGGCGCCGATCCCCAGCATGGTCAGGTCGAAAGCCGTCAGCTCCTTGCGAAGCCCTTTGGCGGTCTGGGCAAATTCCAGCATGCCCTGAACGCTCTTCTTGCGCATCAAACTCATGTTCAGACTATCCTGTGTGCGCCGCTCCCCTTGCCATGTTTGGGCAGCGGGGTAGCCGGCGTTGATGATCATACTCAGCCCTTCCGTGGCTGCCCCGTCTGTTGCCGGTTCGTGACCGACACCTCAACGCAGGGCACTGCAACGGAAAACGCGCGATCTTACAGGAAGGGGGGAACAGTTCAAGCCATAAAATCGGACAAAGTGTATCCATTATCCATTACCGGGCAGTTCTGGCAGCAGGATTTGCTGCAAAGCTGTCATAAGTCTGCAAGACAAGGCAGTTAATGGCACTACCCGACCAATAATCCGGTAGAAATTGCCAAAAAAACGCAATGCCATGCCTATTTGACCGCAGTTTGCCCTGGTGCAAGCCTGGCTCACCCGGATGCAAGCCAATGCAACAACCTGCCATGACAGCAGACTGAATCAGCGGCAGGCGTGGATGCTGGCATCGCCAGACATGGCGGGGAAAGCCACAGGCATGGCAGTCGGCCGGGAACCGCCGCAGCGGCCAGGCAGGCGGCAATGCCGCTGCTCAATCCCAATAGCCCGGTGCGGTATAAATCTGCCGCAGATGCTCGATGAAATGCCGCACCCGTGCCGGCAGAAAGCGTCGCTGCGGCACCACCGCATACACCGGGTAGTCCGGTGCGGCAAACTGGTCGAGCACCGTCACCAGCCGCCCTTCCGACACATCATCCTTCACTTCCCACAGCGAGCGCCAGGCCAGGCCCAGGCCCTGCAAGGCCCAGTCGTGCAGCACGGCACCGTCATTGCACTCCTGCCGCCCGGACACGCGCAGGTTGATCAGCTCGCCATCGCGCTCGAAGCTCCAGCCACGGCTCTGGCTCTCGCCCAGCGACAGGCAGTTATGGCTGGCCAGCTCGTCCAGCGTACGTGGAATGCCATGTCGAGCCAGATAGGCCGGCGAGGCCACCACCACGCGGCGGTTTTCCGCCAGTCGCATCGCCACCAGCGAGGAGTCGGCCAGATCAGAAATACGGATGGCGCAGTCGATGCGTTCGCGCTGCAAGTCGATCAGCCGGTCAGACAAGTCCAGTGTGACCCGGATATCCGGCTGCGCCAGCTGAAAGGCCGCAATATGCGGGGCCACATGGCGCCGGCCAAACCCGGCTGGTGCCGACACGCGCAAATGGCCACGCGCCCGGCCGCTGCCGGAGGCCACCGCCGCCTCGGCCTCGGACAGCTCGGACAGGATGCGCTGGCAGTCTTCGAAAAACGCTGCCCCCTCCTGGGTCAGGGTCACGCTGCGCGTGGTACGCACCAGCAATTTCACCCCCAGCCGCTCCTCCAGCGCATCCAGCCGCCGCCCTATCATGGCCGGCACCACCCCTTGCTGGCGTGCAGCTGCCGACAGGCTGCCGTGATTGACCACAGCGACAAAGGTTTCCAGCTGCTTGAATTCGCTCATTGCATACTTGAAAGTAAAAGATGTTATGCCTATTTATGCATTTTTTTTTACTGTTTGGCTAGATACACTGGCTGTCATCGCAATGCAGCATTTTGATCAATCAGGACGGTAGTCCGCCGCCCACGGCAATTCAATCAGGAGCAAGCACATGGCTGTCACCCTTCCGCAAGGCGTGGAAATCCTCGCCCCGCTGACCCCGGCGTTTGAAGAAATCCTCACCACCGAGGCGCTGGCCTTTGTGGCCAAGCTGCACCGCCAGTTTGAAGCGCGCCGCCGCGAACTGATCGCCGCCCGCGTGGTACGCCAGGCCGAACTGGATGCCGGCAAGCTGCCGGACTTCCTGCCGGAAACCGCCGCCATCCGTGCTGGCGACTGGAAGATTGCCCCGCTGCCGCAGGATTTGCTGGACCGCCGCGTGGAAATCACCGGGCCGGTTGACCGCAAGATGATGATCAATGCGCTGAATTCCGGTGCCAAGAGCTTCATGGCCGACTTCGAGGACTCCAACTGTCCGAGCTGGGAAAACCAGATCAGCGGCCAGATCAATGTGCGCGATGCCTATCGCAAGACCATTTCCTTTGCCAATCCGGACGGCAAGCAATACCGCCTGAACGATAGCGTGGCCACGCTGATCCTGCGTCCGCGCGGCTGGCACCTGATGGAAAAGCATGTCACCGTGGATGGTGAGATTGTCTCGGGTTCGCTGTTCGACTTTGCCCTGTCCTTCTTCCACAACATCGCCTATCTGCAAAGCGTGGGCAGCGCCACCTATTACTACCTGCCGAAGATGGAAGGCCATCTGGAAGCACGCCTGTGGAACGATGTATTCGTGTTTGCCCAGAACGAGCTGGGTATCCCGCAAGGCACAATCAAGGCCACCGTACTGATCGAAACCATTCTCGCGGCTTTCGAGATGGACGAAATCCTCTACGAACTGCGCGAACACAGCTCCGGCCTGAATGCCGGCCGCTGGGACTACATTTTCAGCTGCATCAAGAAGTTCAAGCAGAACCGCGACTTCTGCCTGGCCAACCGCGCACAGATCACCATGACCGTGCCCTTCATGCGTGCCTATGCCCTGCTGCTGCTGAAAACCTGCCACCAGCGCAACGCACCGGCCATCGGCGGCATGGCGGCGCTGATTCCGATCAAGAACGATCCGGTTGCCAATGAAAAGGCACTGGGCGGTGTGAAGGCCGACAAGGACCGCGATGCCACCGACGGCTACGACGGCGGCTGGGTAGCGCACCCGGGGCTGGTGCCGATTGCCAACGAAGCCTTCAGCCGCGTGCTGGGCGATGCGCCTAACCAGATTGCCAAGCAGCGCCCGGATGTGAACGTTACCGCTGCCGATCTGCTGAACTTCCAGCCGGAAGCGCCGATCACCGAAGCCGGCCTGGCGATGAACATCAATGTGGGTATCCAGTATCTGGGCTCGTGGATTTCCGGCAACGGCTGCGTGCCCATCCATAATCTGATGGAAGACGCTGCTACTGCAGAAATTTCCCGCTCGCAGATCTGGCAGTGGATTCGCAGCCCCAAGGGCGTGCTGGATGATGGCCGCAAGGTGACGGTGGAACTGTTCCGCGAACTGCAGGCCGCGGAAGTGGCCAAGCTGAAAGCCGAATACGGCAGCCGCTGGACCAAGCAATACGAAGACGCGGCCGGCATGTTCGACCTGCTGACCACCTCGGACGACTTTGTCGAGTTCCTGACCCTGCCAGGCTACGACTACATCGATTAAACGATCGACCCTATAGCTGGCAATTTGCCAGCTTACACTCATGCGGCCCGTGATCCGGGCCGCTTTTTTTATGCCTACCCGCCGAATCGGCAACTTCCTGTCTCCAATATCCAATTTCAGCCATTTTATTGCGCACCGCAGCAAGAAAAATCTTTGGCATTGGAATAAAATTGCGCGAAATAAACATTTTCCAAAAAAATCTATCCTGACTCACAAGGAAACGCCATGTCCCTACGCCATCGCCAACTGCTGGCCGCTGCCGCTGCCGTGTTGTCCCTGTCTGCCGCCGCGGCGGAAATGCAATCTGTCGCCATTACCGCCATCGTCGATCACCCGGCACTGGACGCTGCACGCAAGGGCATCACCGATGAACTGAAAGCCGCCGGCTACGGTGAAGACAAGGTCAAGGTGCAATACCAGAGCGCCCAGGGCAACCCGGCCACGGCCGGCCAGATCGCCCGCAAATTCGTCGGTGACAAGCCGGACGTCGCCGTCGCCATCGCCACCCCGTCCGCCCAGGCCCTGGTGGCCGCCAGCAAGACCCTGCCCATCGTGTTCACTGCCGTCACCGATCCGGTGGCTGCCAAGCTGGTGAGCAGCTGGAAACCCAGTGGCAGCAATGTCACCGGTGTATCCGACATGCTGCCGCTGGGCCCGCAGGTGGACCTGATCCTGAAAGTGAAACCGGCCGCCAAACGCATCGGCATGGTTTATAGCCCGGGTGAAGTCAACTCCACCATCGTGGCCAAAGAGCTGAAGGCCGAGCTGGCCAAGCGCGGCATGACCCTGGTGGAAGCCCCGGCCGCCCGTACCGTCGACGTGGCCCCGGCCGCCAAGAGCCTGATCGGCAAGGTGGATGCCATCTACACCAGCACCGACAACAATGTGGTGTCCACTTACGAATCGCTGGTGGCCGTGGCCAACCAGGCCAAACTGCCGCTGATTGCCTCGGATACCGATTCGGTCAAGCGTGGTGCCATCGCCGCCCTGGGCATGAACTACTACGACATGGGCCGCCAGACCGGCAAGATCGTCATCCGCATCCTGAAGGGTGAAAAGCCCGGCAGCATTGCCCCGGAAGTGGGCAGCAAGCTGAGCCTGACCGTTAACCCGTCTGCCGCCATGAAGCAAGGTGCCCCGCTGTCAGCCACCCTGCTGAAAGAAGCCCAGAACACCGTCAAGTAAGCAATAGCTGCGCAGCCCTGCCCTGATGGCCTGATGGCCGTCGGGGCTTTGTCCGTCATCACCGCCCTGCCTGCCCTGGCAGGGCCCGCCGGCTCCCCCATCCGGGCAGCCGGTTTGTCGTAGAGGTTTTCATGTCCCTGATTTCACTGATGGGCGCGCTGGAAATCGGCCTGATCTTTGCGCTGGTCGCACTGGGCGTGCTGATTTCCTTTCGCCTGCTCAATTTCCCCGATCTCACCGCCGACGGCAGCTTCCCGCTGGGCGGTGCCGTCGCCGCCGTATTGATTGCCGGCGGCCATGACCCGTGGCTGGCCTGTGGCCTGGCCGCCATCGCCGGCGCCGCCGCCGGCTGGCTCACCGCCTGGCTGAACGTCCGCCTGGGCATACTGCAATTGCTGGCCAGCATCCTGGTGATGATTGCGCTGTACTCGATCAACCTGCGCATCATGGGCGCGCCCAATATCGCGCTGATCGGCCTGCCCACTGTGTTCACCCCCTTTGTCAGCACCGTCAATGACAATGCCTGGCTGATCCAGCCGGCGGTACTGGCCGTCATCGTGGTGTTGGCCAAGCTGTTGCTGGATGCCTTCTTTGCCTCCGAAGCCGGACTGGCGCTGCGCGCCACCGGCGCCAATCCGCGCATGGCGCGTGCCCAGGGCATCTCCACCGACCGCATGACCCTGGCCGGCATGGCGCTATCCAATGCGCTGATTGCCCTGGCCGGCGCCCTCTATGTGCAAACCCAGGGCGGTGCCGACATTTCCATGGGTATCGGCACCATCGTGGTCGGCCTGGCGGCGGTGATCATTGGCGAAACCCTGCTGCCACCACGCAGCCTGTGGCTGGTGACCCTGGCCACCGTGCTGGGCGCCCTGCTCTATCGCCTGCTGATTGCCCTGGCCCTGAATGCCGACTTCATCGGCCTGCAAGCGCAGGACCTGAACCTCATTACCGCCGTGCTGGTGGGTCTGGCGCTGGTACTGCCCAAGATCAAGGCCAAACTGCGCAACAAGCAAGGAGGACGCACCGCATGATGCGCGCCGACAATCTGTTCAAAACCTTCAACCCCGGTACGCCGCTGGAAAACCCGGTGCTGCGCGGCCTGTCGCTCACCATCGAATCCGGCCAGTTCGTCACCGTGATCGGTAGCAATGGCGCGGGCAAATCCACCTTTCTCAATGCCATCAGCGGCGACATCAGCCCGGATAGCGGCAGCCTGTTTATCGATGGCCAGGATGTGACGCGCCAGACGGCCTGGCAACGCGCCGGGCTGGTAGCCCGTGTGTTCCAGGACCCGCTGGCCGGCACCTGCGAAGGCCTGTCCATCGAGGAAAACCTGGCGCTGGCCATGCAGCGCGGCCAGGGGCGCGGTCTGTCACGGGCAGTGAAAGCCAGCTATCGCGAACAATTCCGCGCCAAGCTGGCCACCCTGCAACTGGGGCTGGAAAACCGGCTGGGCGACCGCATGGGCCTGCTCTCCGGTGGCCAGCGCCAGGCAGTGAGCCTGCTGATGGCGTCCTTGCAGCCTTCGCGCCTGTTGCTGCTGGACGAGCACACCGCTGCGCTCGACCCCAAAACCGCCGCCTTCGTGCTGCAACTGACCGACCGCATCGTCAGCGAAAACCAGCTGACCGCGCTGATGGTGACCCACTCCATGCGCCAGGCGCTGGATCATGGCCATCGCACCGTGATGCTGCATCAGGGCCGGGTGGTGCTGGATGTCAGCGGTGAGGAGCGCAGCCGCATGGATGTGCCCGACCTGCTGGCCATGTTCGAGCAGACACGGGGCGAAAAGCTGGACGACGACGCCCTGTTGCTGGGCTGAGCCTGCGCAAGATCGTTGGCTGGGACGGCACAGCCCAGCCAACGACCATTTTCTTGTCATAAAAACGAACCTTCTGCAGCAACTCTGCTCAAAAGCCTGTTTGAAAACATCAGCAGGGAGCTTGCATGAACAACTACCTCATCCCCGCCCTGATCTGGGCCAGCCTGTCCGGGGTGTCGGCCATGGCCAGCGCGGCCGACACTATCGAATTGCGTCTTTCCGCCTCAGCCCAGCAGGAAGTGGCCAATGACCAGCTGCAGGCCACACTGTATTTGCAGGACAGGAGCGAGCAGCCCGCGCTGCTGGCAGACCACCTGAACAAGGGCATTGCCCGTGGCCTGGCGGCCGGCAAGGCCTACCCGCAGGTGGAGCTGAGTAGCGGCAGCTACAATAGCTGGCCCAGCTATGACAAAGGCGGCAAGATCAATGGCTGGCAAGGCCGGGCGGAAATCCGCCTGAAAAGCCGCAACATGACGCAGGCGGCGGAACTGGTCGCACAATTGCAAAAAACCATGCTGCTGGAGGGTGTGCAGTTCAGTGTTTCCGATAATGCCCGCCGCGCCGCTGAAAAAGCCATGATTCCGGCCGCACTGGCAGAAATGCAGCAACAAGCCGATATCACCGCCAAAACCCTGGGGAAAAGCCGGGTCACCATCAAGGAACTGGAATTCGGCAATGCCGCCCCGGCTTATCGCCCCCCCATGCTGATGCGGGCCGCCGCCGCGCCCATGGCCAAGGAGATGGATGTGGCCCAGCCAGACTGGCAGCCGGGGCAAAGCCAGCTGCAGCTGCAGATTACCGGCAAGATCGAACTCGACTAGCTCACACTCAACTAGGGCTTTATGCATGCGCAGCCATGCGCTAAAGTAAGCACATAACGGGCTGAGTTCATCAGCCCGCTTTTACGACCCGCCGAGCACCCTACCACCATGAAACTGATTGCCTCCCTCACCAGCCCGTATGCCCGCAAGGTACGCATCGTGCTGGCCGACAAGAAGATTGATTGCCCGCTGGAAGAGGACATGCCATGGAATCCGGACAGCCAGGTCCCGCATTACAATCCACTGGGCAAGGTCCCCGTGCTGGAGCTGGATGACGGCAGCACCCTGTTCGATTCACGGGTCATCGTGGAATACCTGGACAATATCTCGCCGGTGGCGCGCCTGCTACCGCAGGAAAACCGCCGCCTGATCAACACCCGCCGCTGGGAAGCGCTGGCCGATGGCATCACCGATGCTGTGGTGGCCATCGTGCTGGAGCAGCGCCGCCCGGCCGACAAGCAGATGCCGGAGTGGATTGCCCGCCAGCAGGACAAGGTAGACCGCGGCCTGGCCGCCCTGTCCAGCGACCTGGGTGAACGCCAGTGGTGCAATGGCGAGAGCTACAGCCTGGCCGATATCGCCGTCGGCTGCTGCCTGGCCTATCTGGATTTCCGCTTCCCCGCCATCGACTGGCGTGCCAGCTATCCCAATCTGGCCACCCTGCTGGAACGCTTGTCCACCCGTCAGTCTTTCATCGATACCCAGCCACCCGCAGTCTGAGCCAGGCACATGAAAAAACCGGGCCAGTCCCGGTTTTTTGTTGCGCCCCCCCACGCTCATGCCTGCCGCGGTGCCAGCATGATGATGCCCATCCCCAGCAGCGCCAGCGTGGCCCCCAGCACATCCCACAGTCCCGGCCGCACCCCATCGACCAGCCACAGCCACAGCAAGGCCACCACCACGTAGACACCGCCATAAGCAGCATAGACACGCCCCGCCGCGGCCGGATGCAGGGTCAGCAGCCAGACAAACAGCAGGAGTGCCAGCGCCGCCGGCAGCAACAGCCAGACCGAGCCCTGCTGCTTCAGCCACAACCAGGGCAGATAGCAGCCGGTAATCTCGGCCAGAGCGGTCAGGCCAAACAACAGCAATAACTTCAACAAGGCCACAAATGTTTTCCTTTAGTCGATTTTCCCGGCGCCGCTGGCAAGGTCAGTGGGCGGCCTGTGCCAATTCCTGTTGATACGCGGCCACTTCTTCTGCCATCCAGCCGGCAAAATCACGCTGTTTGCGCTGCGAACTCTCCCGCGCCGGCCACACCAGCCAGTGCGGGTAAGGATAAGACACCACGATATCACTCAGCTGCACCAGCGTGCCGGCTTGCAAGGCGGCATGCACCAGGCTGCGCCGCTCCAGCGCCACCCCCTGCCCCTGCTGTACCGCCTGCAGCACCAGATTGGAATCGTTGATCCACAAACCGGCCTGGGCCGGCTCGGCCACGCCGGCAGCCTGACACCAGCCCATCCAGCTCTCCACCGTACGCACCACCGGCCCGGCCACGATCTCGGCCGGCGTGCGCGGCAACCGCCCTTGACGGAAGCTTGGCGCAGCCACCACCACCAGTTCGTCATCAAACAAATGCTGTTGTTGCAGCCCCTCCCAATCGCCCTGCCCCATGCGGATGCCGATATCCACCAGCCCCTGGCGCAAATCCTGGATATCCAGGCTGGCACGCAGGCTGATGCGGTAGTGCGGGAAACGCGCCTGAAAGCGTGGCAGGCGCGGCAGCAGCCAGTGCGCGCCAAAGGAAGGCAGCACCGCCAGCACCAGCTCGCCATCGCGCGGCCGTGCCTGTACCAATCGTGTAGCCTCGGTTAATTCTGCCAGACCGACCCGCACCTGCAGCGCATACAGCCGGCCATCTTCGGTCAGGCGCAAACCACGCCCCTCACGCACAAACAACACCACACCCAGCAAGTCCTCCAGCTGGCGTATTTGCTGGCTGATGGCCGAGTGGGTGACATGCAGCTCGCTGGCGGCCAGGGTGACGCTACCCAGGCGGGCCAGTGCTTCGAAACTGCGCAGGGCAGATAGGGGTGGCAAGGCTCTCATGTAAGAAAAACTAACATGAATTCCAAATAAATATCAATTTTCCGCAGCCAGCCCGACGCTTATAGTGAACTCACCCCCACGCAAGGAGATGACCATGGCCCATTCATTACGGCTGGAACTGGCGGATGGCGAACTGCTGGTGCTACAGCTTGCCCGGCGCTGCCAGCTGTTTGCCCGCAGCGGCGCGCACTGGCTGACCATTGATGGCCAGGACATTTGCCTGCACGATGGCGAAACCGTCGACCTGCCTGCCGGCAAATTATTGCTGGAGGGCCGTGGCCAGCTGGAGCTACGGCTCTGCGCCGAACAGGCAGCTGCGCAACATGCCTGGCTCAGCCTGGGCAGCCATTACCAAACCGTTTGAACCGGAAAGGATGATCATGCAACTGATAGGCATGCTGGATTCCCCTTATGTACGCCGTGTCGCCATCAGCCTGCGCCTGATGGCGATTCCCTTCAGTCACCGTGCGGTATCGGTATTCCGCCATCTGGCCGAGTTTCAGGCCATCAACCCGGTGGTCAAGGCACCAACCCTGATTCTGGACGATGGCAGCACACTGATGGACTCCACCCTGATTCTGGATTATCTGGACACCTTGCATCCGGAACGCAGCCTGATGCCACCAGCCCTGCCACAACGCCAGCGTGCGCTGCGCTTGCTGGGGCTGGCGCTGGCCGCCATGGAAAAAAGCGTGCAGCTGGTTTACGAGCAGCGCGTGCGCCCCGAAGACAAACGGCATCAGCCCTGGCAGGAGCGGGTCAGTGCGCAGCTGCTGGCCGCCTATGGCTTGCTGGAGCAGGAGCTGGGCCGCGAGGCGCTGTCACTCAACTCGCTGGATCAGGCCGGCATCAGTATTGCCGTGGCCTGGCGCTTCAGCCGGGAAATGCTGCCACAGCAATTGGCCTGGGACGATTTTCCGCTGTTGCAGCAATGGAGCGCGCAGGCAGAAGCCCTGCCGGCCTTTCTCGCCACGCCGTTTGAGTAGCCCGGTCACCGCCAGCCGGCAAGGCCTGCTTGCCTTGCCCTCACCGGATACAAAAAACCGCCTGTCCTCAGCCAAGGACAGGCGGTTTGTCAGGTCACTGCGTGCATTCAGCCTCAGGCCGTCAGCTCCAGCAGCAGCTTGTTGATGCGCTTGACGAAGGTGGCCGGGTCTTCCAGCTTGCCGCCTTCTGCCAGCAGAGCCTGGTCGTACAGCACCTGGGCCAGATCGGCAGCACGGCCAGCATCGGACTCTTCGGCCAGACGTTTCACCAGTACGTGTTCCGGGTTGATTTCCAGCGTCGGCTTGCTGGTTTCCACCTTTTGTCCTGCCGCCTTCAGCATGCGCTCCAGATGCGCGCTCATATCATGCTCGCCGGCAACCAGGCAGGCCGGGCTATCGGTCAGGCGCACCGTGGCGCGCACTTCCTTCACCTTGTCACCCAGGGCATTCTGCACTTTTTCCACCAGCGGCTTGGCAGCTTCTTCAGCCTGCTTCTGGGCTTCCTTGTCGGCTTCGTCTTCCAGTGCGCCCAGGTCCAGTTGGCCCTTGGCGACCGACTGTAGCGACTTACCGTCAAACTCAAACAAGGAGCCGACTACCCACTCGTCCACGCGGTCGGTGAGCAGCAGCACTTCCACGCCCTTCTTCTTGAACACTTCCAGGTGCGGGCTGTTGCGGGCAGCGGCCAGGGTGTCGGCGGTGATGAAGTAGATCTTGTCCTGACCTTCCTTCATGCGGCCGATATAGTCGCTCAGGCTGACCGTCGGCTCGTCACCGTCCACTGCCGTGGAGGCAAAGCGCAGCAGCTTGGCAATGCGTTCCTTGTTGGCGTGGTCTTCGCCCACACCCTCTTTCAGCACCTGGCCAAACTCTTTCCAGAATGCCGCATACTTTTCCGGCTGATTGCTGGCCAGATCTTCCAGCAGGCCCAGTACCTTCTTGACGCAACCGGCACGAATGGCGTCGATATCCTTGCTTTCCTGGAGGATTTCGCGCGATACGTTCAGCGGCAGGTCATTGCTGTCGATCACCCCGCGCACAAAACGCAGGTATTGCGGCATCAGCTTGTCGCTGTCTTCCATGATGAACACGCGGCGCACATACAGCTTGATGCCCTGCTTGCGTTCGCGGTCCCACATATCGAACGGCGCACGCGCCGGGATGTACAGCAGCTCGGTGTATTCCTGGCGGCCTTCGACACGGGCATGGCTCCAGGCCAGCGGGTCGGTGAAGTCGTGCGCCACATGTTTGTAAAACTCGATGTACTGCTCGTCGCTGATCTCGCTCTTGCTGCGGGTCCACAGCGCGGAGGCGGCATTGACCGCTTCCAGCTCGTCGCTTTCGATCACTTCGCCGTTTTCGCCGTAGCTATTGCCCTTCTTCATCAGGATGGGGATGGAGATGTGATCGGAGTAGGTCCGTACGATGCGCTTGAGTGCCCAGTCATTCAGCAAATCGTCTTCACCTTCCTTCAGGTGCAGCACGATGTCGGTACCACGACCGGCTTTTTCCACCTGTTCCAGTGTGTATTCGCCTTCTCCTTGCGATTCCCAGCGCACGCCCTCGCTGGCGGCGCTGCCGGCACGGCGGGTGGTGAGGCTGACTTTGTCAGCCACGATAAAGGCCGAGTAAAAACCGACGCCGAACTGGCCGATCAGGTTGGCGTCTTTCTTGGAGTCGCCGGATAGCTGTTCGAAGAAGGCCTTGGTGCCGGATTTGGCGATGGTGCCGATATTGGCAATCACCTCGTCACGGTTCATGCCGATGCCGTTGTCGGAAATGGTGATGGTGCGGGCTTCCTTGTCGAAGCTGACGGTGATGTTCAGCTCGGCATCATTCTCGAACAACTCGGGCTTGGCCAGACCTTCAAAACGCAATTTGTCGGCTGCATCCGATGCATTGGAGATGAGTTCTCGCAGGAAGATCTCCTTGTTGGAATACAAGGAGTGGATCATCAGGTGAAGGAGTTGCTTGACTTCGGTCTGAAAGCCCAGGGTTTCTTTCTGTGCGCTCATGGTCTCTATTCATCAGTGGTTGGGTAATGGTGAGCTGACAGATAGGGGCAGAGTTAAGCGATTTCAATACCCTTACCCAGAATGCGGTCGCGGCAGCGGTGTGCCGGACAGCTGCAGCAGCTCGGCCACCACGGCAATGGCCACTGCGGCCGGCTGGCGACTGTCGATGCCGGCGATGCCGACCGGACAGCGTATCGAGGCAATCCGCCCCAGCGGCAAGCTGCCCATCAGCCGCAGATTAAAGCTGGCCAGCTTGCTGTGACTGCCCAGCAAGCCGACAAAGCGCGCGTCAGCACGCTGCAGTATCTGCTCGATCCAGCAATAGTCCAGCAGATCGCTATGCGTCATCACCAGCCAGCAGGCGTCTGCCGGCAACTGTCTGTTCAGCTCGACGCCACCCAGCAGGGTCGTGACATGCTCCGGGCAGGCCAGCGGGAACATGGCGGGCCGGTTATCCAGCCAGATCAGCCGGACCGGCAGCTCCCCCAGCAGGCGGCTCACCGCACGTCCGACATGGCCGGCCCCACACAGCACCACAGTCAGTTCGGGCGCCGCCAGATCGTCTTGCAGCACGGTTGGCTCGGCCAGCCAGCGCACTCCCTCACCGCTGCCGGCAGGCCAGCTGCAACGCACGGGCGCAGCAGAATCCAGCAGCAGCGTCCGCCGCAAAACCCGCCCCTCGCGCCGGGCTTGCCAGGCCAGTTCCAGCCATGGCTCATCCTGCCGGTCCAGCTTCTCAAACAACAGCCATACCTTACCGGCGCAGCAATACTCACCCGCCGGCCCCAGCTGAAAGCACAGGCAATGCCGTAGCACCTGTGGCTGGGCCAGCAGGCGACGGGCATGGCTGCATGCTTGTTGCTCCAGCCAGCCACCACCCAGCGAATCGGCTTGCCAGTCCTCAGCCAGTGCCAGCCGAGCGCCGGTTTCGCGCGGTACCTGCCCCTGGCTACGCACCACGGTCACCAGCATGGCCTGACCTTGTTGCGGTAGTTGCCGCCGCAGCGCGGTCAGCCAATCCCCCTCCAGCAGCATCGCCCTTTCCTTTTCCATGCGGCTCATCAGGCAGCCAGCGACCCGCGCGCAGGCGGGTCTACTAGCTCAATGCCCCGGCACCGACATCACCTCGGTGGCGCTGGCTTCGGTCAGGTCCGCCTGACCCAGGCCATTGAAAAATGCATTAAGCACCACGGCGGTCAGGCTGGCCAGCAGGATGCCGCTGTGCAATAGCGGTGCCATGCCGGCCGGCATCTGGCCAAAAAAGTCTTTGGCCACGGTGGGAATCATGCCCATGCCCAGGCTGATGGCGACGATGTACAGGTTGTAACGGTTGTGAAAATCCACCCGCGACAACACCTTGATGCCGGTGGCCAGCACCATGCCAAACATCACGATACCGGCCCCGCCCAGCACGAAGGGGGGAATGGAAGCCACCACGATGGACATCTTGGGCACCAGGCCAAAAGCGATCAGGATAAAACCGGACATCACGCACACCCAGCGGCTGCTGACCCCGGTAATACTGACCAGGCCGATGTTTTGCGAAAACGAGGTATGCGGGAAGGTATTGAACATGCCACCCACCATGGTCCCCAGTGCATCCACCCGCAGGCCGCGTACCAGATCATCGCGCCGGACCGGACGATCGACGATTTCCCCCAGTGCCAGAAACATGCCCATCGATTCGATGAACACGATCAGCATCACCACGGTGAGGGTGATGATGGACCACAGCTCGAACCGTGGCGCACCAAACTTGAAGGGCGTGATCAGGGCAAACCAGCTGGCATCCTGCAAGCCGTTGAAATCCACCTTGCCCAGCAGCAGCGCGATGCAGAAACCCAGCACCAGGCCCAGCAGGATGGAGATATTGGCCAGGAATCCACGGGCAAAGCGGATGATCAGCAGAATGAAGATCAGCACGCTGAGTGAAATACCCAGATAAAGCGGGCTGCCGTAATCAGGCGAACCCAGGCCGCCGGCCGACCAGTTGATGCCGACACCGATGATGGACAAGCCAATGGAGGTAATCACCACCCCGGTGACCAGTGGCGGGAAAAACCGGATCAAGCGGCCGATCAGCGGCACCAGCAGCAGCGACAGCAGGCCGGCAGCCATGGTGGCACCAAAAATGCCGGGCAGGCCCAGTGCCGGATTCTGGCCAATGGCAATCATCGGCCCCACCGTGGCAAAGGTCACCGCCATGATGACCGGCATGCGAATGCCAAAGCCCTTAAAGCCCAGGCATTGCAGCAGCGTGACCAGGCCACAGCAGAACAGGTCGGCACTGACCAGAAAGGCGATCTGCTCCTTCGGCAGCCCGACAGCGCCACCGACAATCAGCGGCACTGCCACCGCTCCGGCATACATCACCAGCACGTGTTGCAAGCCCAGTGTGAACAGCTGTACCAGCGGCAGCTTTTCGTCCACCGGATGAACAGTTTGCGTCGAGTTCATCGAGTCTCTCCTTCGCATGAGTCTTCCGCCAGCGCAAAACACGCTGTACGGGTGGGTGGCTCGCCTGACGACGGACGTGACGGGGCCACCCTGTTGCATCAACAACAAGGACTACAGCAGGAACCATCAGGGATTGAGGCTAGCTGGCGGCCTCGATGCGATAGCTCGTGGACAAGGCAAACTCATCGCAGTTGTGCCCGCTACCGACACGGTCGACCACGATGAAATCTCCTTCCCGCCCCAGACTGATCAAGGGGTGATGCCAGCAGCCACGGCGATAGTTGACCCCCTGGTCGGAATAGGCATGAAAGGCGCGCAAGCCGCTTTCATCCGGCAGGCCGTTTGGCAGGCTGGGGGCCACCACCACGATGAAAGGCACACCGTTGCAGGGGATGAAGGACTGACTACCCAACGGGTGACGTTCGAGCATGCTGATGCTCAGGGGAAAATCAAAGGCTGCGCCACGTGCCATGCTGATGGCGGGCAACCCGTCCTCACCCACCACCTCGACCATGCCCAGCTTGTGATAGCGCTGGGTACTGCCGTTATTGATGGGAAACCAGTCGCTGCCTTCGATTTCAATGACATCGCCAAAAGGGGCGAACGCTTCCTTGCTCAGTGCTTCCAGGACAAGCTGGGCCATGGTGTTTCTCCTCTTCAGAATCGGCGGGTCTGATGGCTGTCAATCAACCAGACGGCCCCAGATGCGCAAGCGGCTGACGCCACCATCGGGGAAGATGTTCAGGCGCACATGATTGACCGGCCCCAGCGGGCGGATCTGCTCGCGGTCATAAAAGTGCTGCTTGTCCATGGCAGTTTTTTGCTCGGGCAACAAGGTGTCCCAGAACATGGCCTGGGTCACGATGGACTGATCGGTACCCTGGGTCACCCGTGCTGCCTGAATGGAAACGCTGTCCGGATAATTGCCCTTGAAATGGGCGGTATCCACCTCGATACGCTCGACAACGGCAGTGTGCCCCAACTGGATGATGCACCAGTCGTTGCCGGGTTCACGGCGGCGGCGGGTTTCCCAGCCATCGCCCATATTGATGCCACGACCAGGCATGATCAGGCGAAAGGGCACGCCGAAATGGGCATCGTTATAGGCAACGATACGGCCCCCATGCTGTAGCGCCGATACTTCATGCAGGGCAGAACGGTCCTTGCCCGCCCAGTCGCTGTCGGGCTGGCCATACACCCGAAAACGCGCCACGCCGCCATCCGGATAGATGTGCAGCCGCAGATGTGTCCACACCCGTTGGTCATCGATGGCAAAAAAGTGATGCGCGTTGCTGCCCAGCGCTGCCGCCGGCAGGATTTCGGTCCATACCGTATGCTCGTCAGGTGCGCCGGCGATATGGCAAGCCTCCACCGAGGCGGCAGGCGGGAAGTTGCCGGTAAAATGGCTGGTATCGATATCCAGTCCCTTGATCACGCCAGGCAGGCCCAACTGGATGAGCGCATGATCATGCCCGCCATTACGGCGACGGCGCGTCTCCCAGCCATCCATCCATTTGCCGTGATCGTCAAACTTGCCGACCACGAACACCGGTGACGATGACTTCAGCATGCGCTCTGCCGGCGCAAACCACTCGTCCGAGCAGGACAGCACGCAAGCACCAAAATCCGGATCGGCCAGATTGACATGGCGACGGGCAAACTCGGGTAATTCAACCGGCGCAGCAGGTACAACGGTCGCCGTGGGATGCAATGCAATACTCATGATGTCTCTCTCCTTTATTTTTGCTTTACCACCAACACGATTTGCTACTTACCACTCCTTCACAGGGCAACGCTGGCCAGGGTCTGCCCCAGCAGTACGCCGCCCATCACCACAAAACAGATGGCAGAAGCCATCAGGAACAGCCGGCGCAGCGCAGCCATGCTGGACAGCAGCCGGCTGGCCAGCAGGCCATAAGCCAGCTTGCACAACAGATCGACCACCATCCAGCCCAGCACCATCCACAGCAGCTGCGGCAACAATGGTCTGGACGACGTCATGAATTGCGGCAGCAAGGCCAGGAAAAAAGCGATGTCCTTGGGATTGCTGATCCCCAGCAAAAAGGCTTTGGAAAATAACTGCGCCCGTCCCTGGCGACCATCAGCCGCCCGCGCCGCGCTATTGCGTCCCTGCCAGGTACGGATGCCCAGATAAAACAGGTAGCAGGCGCCCATGGCTTGCAGCAGCAGGAAGCTGCGCGGCGATGCCAGCAGCAAGGAGCCGATACCCAGGGCCGACAGCAGCAGCAGGCTGACCGAAGCCAGCACGCCGCCGGCGATACCGGGCCAGCTCTTCCAGACGCCAAACTGCAGGGCATTGCCCACCATGAACAGTGACAGCGGCCCGGGTACGGCAATCACCACGGCAATCGCCAACAGATAGAGGCCCAGCGTTTCCGGACTCATGCACAAACGCTTTCCGGGAGCAGTGCCTCCAGACGCAAGCGACCGATACGATAGATCTGCTCCAGGCACTCGCGCCGCTCCTCCTCCACGCCCAGTTGCAAGCGGCGTTCGAATTCGCGGATGATGCCCGCCCGGTCATAGCCGCGCACCGCCAGGATGAAAGGGAAGCCGAATTTGCTGCGGTAGGCATCGTTCAGCTCAGTCAGCCGGGCAAACTCCTCCGGGCTGCATTGATCAAGCCCTGCTCCGGCCTGCTCGGTGCTGGACTCTGCCGTCAGCTCGCCGCGTATCGCGGCCTTGCCGGCCAGCTCAGGGTGAGCCCGGATCAGCGCCATCTGCGCGGCATAGCCGGCCTTTTCCACTTCCCCGGCCATGACGGCAGCCAACTCGGCCACCGAATGGAAAGGACGCAAGGCTGCGGTACGCTCTGCCACCCAGGGCGAGTGTTCGAAGATACCGCCCAGCACCGCGACAAAATCATCGAATGGCAACTGGTTCAATAATGACAGGGTGAGAGGCTGGTTCATCGGCAGGACTCCAGAGCGGGGTGGGGATAATGACGCAGCCAGTGCTGGGCGATATCGACACGACGGCATACCCATGCCCACTCATGCTGCTGCACATAATCGAGAAAACGCTGTAATGCGGCAAAACGCCCCGGGCGACCAATCAGGCGGCAATGCAGGCCGATGGACAGCATGGCCGGCGTGGTTTCGCCTTCGGCATACAGCACGTCGAAGCTATCCTTCAGATACTGGAAAAAATGCTCGCCGGTGTTGAAGCCCTGCACTGAGGCAAAGCGCATATCGTTGGCATCCAGGGTATATGGCACCACCAGATGCGGCTTGCACTGGCCATTGCCCAGGCGGACTTCCGTCCAGAAGGGCAGCTCATCGCCATAGTGGTCGGCGTCGTAGAGAAATCCGCCCTCCTCCACCACCAGCCGGCGGGTATTCGGGCTGTCGCGGCCGGTATACCAGCCTGCCGGATGCGCTCCGGTCAGTTGGCTGATGATTTCGACACAGCGCTGCATGTGTTCGCGCTCCAGGCTGATATCCGCATTCTGGTAATGCAGCCAGCGGTAACCGTGGCAGGCCAGCTCATGCCCCAGCTCGACAAAGGCCGCAGCCGCTTCCGGATTGCGCTCCAGCGCCATGCCGACCGCAAATACCGTCAGCGGCAATTCGCGCTTTTCGAACTCACGCAAAATGCGCCATACCCCGACCCGCGAACCGTACTCATACAGGCTTTCCATTGACATGTGCCGCGCAGGGTAGGCCGCTGCGCCCACGATTTCGGAGAGGAACTGCTCGGATGCCGCATCACCGTGCAGCACATTGCTTTCTCCCCCTTCCTCGTAGTTGAGGACAAACTGCACGGCCACCCTGGCCTGGCCTGGCCAGTTCACCTGGGGCCGTTGGCGGCCATAGCCGATCATGTCGCGCGGATACGCCTGTTGCATGCGTTGAACTCCTTCGGTCTTGGGCCACTAAAGCTGGCGATGAAACATCGTCCATGGATCAGGTACATTTCTGTCGGCAAAATGCATGCGCTCTTCGCAATCCTGCAAATGCTGCCGCATGGCGTGCTGCGCCCCTTGTCGGTCTCCCCGGGACAACTGCTGCAGGATCTGCTCATGCTCATCGAATGAGCAGGCACTGCATCCCGGCTTGTCGTACAGGGCGATGATGAGCGAGGTGCGCGAACACAGGCTGTTCATCAATTCGGTCAGTACCTCGTTTTCCGCCAGACGCACCAGCTGCACATGAAAGGCATTGGACAGGCGAATCCAGCTGACCCGGTCCTGTCGCTCGAAAGCCGCCCGCTCCTGCCGCACCATTTGCCACAACTGCTGCAGGCGATCTGGCAAATCGGGCAGGCTCAGCAATTTATCCAGAATGGCAGCCTCCACCATACGTCTGGCCTCGAACACATCGCGGGTTTCCTTGATGTCCGGCTGCGCCACAAATGCCCCGCGATTGGGCTGCAGCTCAACAATCTTGTCATGCTGCAACTGGGCCAATGCCGCTCGTACCGTGCTGCGCGAACAGGCAAACGCATCGCACAGCACGGCCTCGGTCAGCTTGACGCCTGGCCGCAGACGCTGGTCGATCACCGCATCGAAGATTTCCAGGTACAGCCGATCCACTTCGCCCGGCGGCTGGCCTTCGTCACGCCAGCTGGAGGCCGGCGGTGCAGCCATGACGTCCTCCCCTTCCTGCACAGGCCATTGATGATTGTTCATTTTTACAATTTCCACAATACGGTAATGACTTCCAAAATATTGTTGACAATTATCGACAGGATAAAACAATATCGTCAACTCAAATCGCCCATGCTTTGCACAACAACAACAGCCCGCCGCTCACAAACCGCGCAGGGCTGGCACATCGGAGACAAACAAATGGGAAAACTTTCCACACACGTGCTGGACACCATGCATGGCCGCCCCGCGGCCGGGGTGCACGGTGAGCTGTACCGGATACAAGAAGAGGGACGCACGCTGCTGCGCCGCTTTGATACCAACGAGGATGGCCGCTGCGACGAGGCGCTCCTGTCTGGTGCGGCCATGCAGGCCGGGGTGTATGAGCTGGTTTTTCATGCCGGCGACTATTTCGCCAGCCAGGGGGTGGATCTGGCACAGCCCTGTTTTGTCGATCAGGTGGTACTGCGCTTTGGCATTGCCAATCCAGCCGAAAACTATCACGTCCCGCTGGTCGTCACGCCCTGGACGTACTCGACCTACCGCGGTAGTTGACCCCTACTTTCGATCAGGAACTTCGCTCATGGAAAGCTACCTCCTCGAGTTCGGCAACCTGCTGCTACGCTGGTTGCACGTGATCGCCGCCATTGCCTGGATTGGCGAGTCCATCTACTTTGTCATGCTGGACAACAGCCTTACCCCACCCAAGGGAGAGCAAGACCCGCGTTATGACCTGCTGGGTGAGATGTCCTCGGTGCATGGCGGCGGCTTTTATCACAACCAGAAATATCTGACCCGCCCGCCTTTTCCGCTGGATGACAAACTGCACTGGTCGTTCTGGAAGTCCTACACCACCTGGCTGTCCGGCTTTGCCTTGCTCTGCCTGCTCTATCTGAGCAACCCGGCGGTCTATCTGGCCAATCCGGCCAGCCCATGGGCCTGGGCCGCCGTGCTGACGCCGACCGAGGTCAATATCGCGGCCATTGCCCTGCTCATCGTCGGCTGGCTGGTTTACGACGAACTATGTCGCCGCATCAGCCCGGAAATGCAGCGCGATGGCCTGCTGAGCGTGGCAGTGGCGTTCATGATGGCCGGCGTGGCTTACTTCAGCGCCCATGTCTTCCAGGGGCGCGCCGCCTTTCTGCTGACCGGCGCGGTCATGGCCACCTGCATGTCGGCCAATGTGCTGTTCTGGATCATCCCCGGCCAGCGGCGGATGGTGGCCGCGCTACAGGCCGGAGAAGCGCCCAATCCGCTGGATGGCAAACGCGGCAAGCAAAGATCGGTGCATAACACCTACTTCACCCTGCCGGTCGTGTTCCTGATGATCAGCAATCACTATGCCTTTGCCTATAGCAATGACACGGCCTGGTTCATCATGGTGTTGTTCATCCTGGCCGGCGCCTTGATCAGGCAATATTTTGTACTGCGTCACCGTGGCGAGAACGTACTGACCCTGCTGGCTGCCAGCGCCATCATGCTGCTGGTCATCGGCATGATTGCCGCCCCCTCCAGCACGCCGAGCGACAATGCGACTAACAGCGCAAGCGCAGCCAGCAGCCATGTCACACCCTCTGCCAGCACCCAGGCAGAGGACAAGGGCAAGGACAGCGGGATGCAGAGCGTTGCCAGTGTGCTGCATCAACGTTGCGTCGCCTGCCATGCCGCCAAACCAAGCCAGCCGGGCTTTGCCGCAGCACCAGCGGGTATCCGGCTGGATAATGAGCGGGACATCCGCTTGCATTACCTCAAGATCAAACAGGCTGTCGCCAGCAAATACATGCCGCTGGCCAACACAACCAAGATGAGCGAAGAGGAGCGTCAACTGATTGCCCAGTGGCAGCCATAGCAAAAGCAGGCAGGACACGAAGGGAGCATGGCCCGGCTGCTGGCAGGCCGTTTGACACTGCCGGGCAACAGCTGGCTCAGCCTGTCAGCCGGTCTGCTGACGCATACAGTGGTTGAATGAAACGGCGCGACAGGGCCCGGTGTGATAAACAGCCTTGTCAGCAATCAGTAAGGGGCGGATTTCTCCGCCCCTTTTTTCACATCCGTCTTGATGGCGGCTGGCTGCCAGCTGCCTTACTGGGCCGGGATGGCAAAGTCTGACAATTGCTCCAGCGCCCGGACCATGGCGCTGTGATCCCAGGCTGCCCCGCCCTGTGCCACGCAGCTATTGAATAATTGCTGTGCCAGTGCCGTTGCCGGCAGGGCCAGGGCCATTTTCTGGGCATTGGACAAGGCCAGGTTCAAGTCCTTCTGATGCAGGGAGATGCGGAAGCCAGGATCAAAAGCCCGCTTGACCATGCGTTCGCCATGCACTTCGAGAATCCTCGACGAGGCAAAACCGCCCAGCAGCGCCTGACGCACCTTGGCCGGGTCAGCACCGGCACGTGCCGCAAACAACAGCGCTTCGCCCACCGCTTCTATCGTCAGTGCCACAATCATCTGGTTGGCCACCTTGGCTGTCTGACCGTCACCATTTTCACCGACCCGGGTGATGTTCTTGCCCATCAATTGCAGCACCGGCAGCAAGCGCTCGAATACCGCCTGCGGCCCACCGACCATGATGGAGAGGGTTGCCGCCTTGGCTCCCACTTCGCCACCGGATACCGGTGCGTCCAGATAGTGGCCGCCCAGCTGTTCGATACGCTGGGCATACTGTTTGGTGTCCAGTGGAGAGATCGACGACATGTCGACTACAACCTTGCCGGCCAGCTCGGCCTCCGCCACTCCTCCGGCACCAAACAATACCTCGCCCACATCCGGGGTATCCGGCAACATCAAAATGATGACTTCGGTCTGCTGGGCCACCTGCCGGGCCGTTTCACACAGCGTCAGGGGCTGGCCGGTCAGGGACGACGGCAGGCCGCTGCGCGAATTGACAAACAAGGTATGGCCGGCTTGTAGCAGATGCCCGGCCATGGGCGCGCCCATGATGCCCAGTCCAATGAATCCTATCTTCATTGCCATCTCCTTCTGTCTGTTCAGGAAAGATATTGCTTGGCCCAGGCCAGGCCGGCCTGGGTGCCATTGCGCGGTTTGTACTCGCAGCCTATCCAGCCCTGATAGCCGATTTCATCCAGCAAACGGAACAGATAGGGATAATTGATTTCGCCCGTTCCGGGCTCGTGCCGACCAGGGTTGTCAGCCAGCTGGATATGGGCGATGTGCGCCAGCTGCGACTGCAGGGTCTGCGCCAGTTCGCCTTCCATGCGCTGCATGTGATAGATGTCGTACTGGACAAACAGATTGTCACTGCCGATATCCCGTATCAGGGCCAGTACCTGGCGGGTGCGCGATAGCGCAAATCCCGGGATGTCAAAGGTATTGATGGCCTCGACCAGCAATTTGATCCCCTCGGCCCGCAACGCATTGGCAGCAAAGCGCACATTGTTGTAGAGGGTTTCCTCCACCGTGTCGGCATCGACTCCCGCCGGACGAATGCCGGCCAGTACATTCAACTGGCGACATCCCAAAGCCTTGGCATAGGCGATGGCTTCACCCACCCCATCCTGAAACTCGCCGACGCGGTCGGGCAGGCAGGCAATGCCACGCTCTCCGGCCTCCCAATTCCCGGCGGGCAGGTTATGCAGCACCTGCACCAGCCTATGCTTGTCCAGCTGCT
This sequence comes from Aquitalea magnusonii, assembly GCF_003202035.1. GTDB lineage: Bacteria > Pseudomonadota > Gammaproteobacteria > Burkholderiales > Chromobacteriaceae > Aquitalea > Aquitalea magnusonii. The sequence goes on from NZ_QJKC01000015.1 coordinate 77,930, forward strand.
CGGCCAGCTGCAGCTTGTCGTAGGCATAGGGAAACAAGTACTCCACACCATGGAAACCGGCAGCGGCGGCCGCCTGAAAACGCGACAGGAAATCGACCTCGCCAAACAACATGGTCAGATTGGCAGCAAATCTTGGCATAAGACTCTCCCGATAAAGGTGGCAAGCACATCAGACCGGCAGGTCGATGATGTCTTCAAACTCGTTGATGGCATTGATTTCTGCCCCCATGGCGATATTGGTGACTCTTTCCAGAATGACCTCCACCACCACCGGCACCGCATGCTGTTCCATCAGCCGCTGTGCCTCGGCCAGGCCGGATGCCAGCTGCGCCGGGTCGCGCACGCGCACGGCCTTGCAGCCCAGCCCCTCCACCACGCGAACATGATCGACACCATAACTGCCCAGTTCCGGGGCATTGATGTTTTCAAAACTGAGCTGCACGCAGTAATCGATATCAAACTGACGCTGCGCCTGACGAATCAGGCCGAGGTAGCTGTTATTCACCAAGACATGGATGTAGGGGACACGGAACTGTGCGCCAACGGCCAGTTCTTCCAGCATGAACTGGAAGTCGTAATCACCGGAAATGGCGACGACAGCGGTAGAGGGGTCCGCCACCTTGGCGCCGATGGCGGCCGGAATGGTCCAGCCCAGCGGGCCGGCCTGGCCGCAATTGATCCAGTTGCGCGGGTGATAGACATGCAGGAATTGCGCTGCCGCAATCTGCGACAGGCCGATGGTGCTGACATAGCGGGTGTTCTTGCCGAAAAAGCGGTTCATTTCCTCGTATACCCGCATTGGCTTGATCGGTACGTTGCCATGATCACTACGGCGCAGCATGCTGCTCTTGCGGCGCTGGCAGGCATCGCGCCACTGCGGACGCGTCGGCAAACGCCCCTGCTCCTGCCATTCGCGGGCGATATCGATCAGCAGGCTCAGCGCGCTGGCGGCATCGGACACGATGCCGTAATCAGGAGCAAACACCCGACCAATCTGGGTGGGTTCGATATCGATATGCACGAACTTGCGCCCGGCGGTATAGACATCGACCGAACCGGTATGACGATTGGCCCAGCGATTACCGATACCAAGGACAAAATCCGCCGCCAGCAAGCTGGCATTGCCGTAGCGGTGGGAGGTTTGCAGGCCGGCCATCCCTGCCATCAGCGGATGGTCGTCCGGTATGCAGCCCCAGCCCATCAGCGTGGGAATCACCGGCACCTGCACGATCTCGGCAAAGGTGGTCAGCAGTGTCGACGCATTGGCATTGATGACGCCGCCGCCGGCGACGATCAACGGACGCTCTGCCTCGAGCAGCATGCTCAATGCCTTTTCCAGCTGGGCACGGCTGGCGGTCGGCTTGAACACGGCCAGCGGCTGATAGGTTTCCGGGTCGAAATCGATCTCGGCCATCTGCACATCAAAAGGCAGGTCGAGCAAGACCGGACCCGGGCGACCGGAACGCATCAGGTGAAAGGCCTGCTGCAAGGCACCCGGCAGTTGGGCCGGTTCCATCACGGTTGTCGTCCACTTGGCCACCGGCCGGGCGATCTCCTTGATGTCGACGGCCTGGAAATCTTCCTTGTGCAAGCGGGAACGCGGCGCCTGGCCGGTGATGCACAGAATGGGAATGGAGTCGGCCGCGGCAGAATACAGGCCGGTAATCATGTCGGTACCCGCCGGACCTGATGTGCCAATGCAGACGCCGATATTGCCGGCACGGGCGCGGGTGTATCCCTCGGCCATGTGCGATGCGCCTTCCACATGGCGCGCCAGCAGATGGCGGATGCCGCCGATCTTTTTCATGGCGGCATACAGCGGGTTGATGGCGGCTCCCGGTACGCCAAAAACCGTGTCCACGCCCTCCTTGCTCAAGATATGAACGGCTGCTTCGATTGCTCTCATTTTGGCCATGGATTGCTCCTGAATTAGGCCGGCCTCACCACCTTGGTCATGGCCCAGCATGGCTTCAACTATCCCGCAGCACAGAAACATAGTCAACAAATAATGGAAATGGTTTCCATTATTTTGTTTTTTGATAATTTTTCCATTAAAATCATTTTGTTACACAAATAAAAATAAAGAAAACAAATACCAAAACACAAAAAAACTGCCATGCCATCAGTAATAGCTACACCCAACTGTACCTAAGGCGTAAAATCGCAACGAACTTCCCATCCGCCCATGCCACGAGGACATATGGCCAAAGCCGACAGCACCCCGCGCCCCCCCACCCGCAAACGCGCCGATGGCGGAAGCGCCAGTACAGGCCAGGTGCAGTCACTGACCCGCGGTCTGGTATTGCTGGAGCGAATTGCCGAAGCGCCTGCCGGCATCATGCTGACCGACCTTTCCATGCAGGTGGGCCTGCCCAATTCCACCACCCACCGCTTGCTCAGCACCATGCAGCAAATGGGTTTTGTGCAGCAGACCGGCGATTTGGGACTATGGAGCATCGGTGTGCGGGCCTTTACCGTAGGCAGCGGCTTTCTTGGCAGCCGCGACCTGTCCACCCTCGCAATGCCGGTATTGCGCCGCACCATGGAGGCCGCCGGTGAGACCAGCAATCTGGTGGTGTTCGACACCGATGCCTGGCAAAGCGTGGTGGTGGGCCAAGTGCAATGCCGCGAACTGATGCGCATGCTCGCACCGATTGGCGGTCGCCTGCCCTTGCACGCCTCAGCCGCAGGCAAGGCTTTTCTGGCGGCCCAGGATGCAGAACACCTGAACCGCATCTTGCAAAAAACCGGCTTGCCGCATTACACCGAGCACACCATCACCACCCCCGCCCTGCTCAAGGAACAGCTAGTGCGGATTCAGCAACAGGGCTTTGCATTTGACGATGGCGAACATGCACTGGGCCTGCGCTGCGTGGCCAGTTGCATCTATGACGAAAGCAGTCAGGCATTCGCCGCCATCTCGGTATCCGGCCCGAAATCGCGCATCCCGGATGAGCGCGTCACCCATCTGGGATCGCTGGTCATGCAGGCTGCCAGCGAGATCACCCAGCACTATGGCGGCAAACCCAGGAAAAGCAGCTGAAACCTGCGCGGCTAGCCATAAAAAAAGCTCTGCATGCATTTGCAGAGCTTTTTTTATGGCATCGCCACCAGCGTTATTTGTCGCGCAAGCCCGCCGGCAACGCGAATACTGTCGACTCCTCCACACCGTCCAGCTCGGCAACGTCTTGCGCACCATATTGACGGATCTGTTCGATGACAGCCTGCACCAGCACTTCCGGCGCACTGGCACCGGCAGTCACGCCCACCCGCTGCTTGCCGGCAAACCAGGCTTCCTGCAGCAGGCTGGCATTGTCGACCATATATGCATCAACCCCCTTCAGCGCCGCGACTTCACGCAGGCGATTGGAGTTGGAGCTATTGGGCGATCCCACCACGATCACGATATCGCACTCGTCGGCCAGCACCTTGACGGCATCCTGGCGATTCTGCGTGGCATAGCAGATATCGTCCTTTTTCGGACTGGTAATACCCGGGAAACGTGCTTTCAGGGCAGTGATGATGTCGCGGGTTTCATCCACCGACAGCGTGGTCTGGCTGACATAGGACAAGGCTTGCGGATTGCGCACCTGCAGCTTGGCGACATCGGCAACGTTTTCCACCAGATACATGCCGCCCTCCACCTGCCCCATGGTGCCCTCCACCTCAGGATGGCCGGCATGGCCGATCATGATGATTTCCATTGCTGCCTGGTGCATGCGCTTGACCTCGACATGCACCTTGGTGACCAGTGGACAGGTGGCATCGAACACTTGCAGGCCCAGCGCCTCGGCTTCGGCGCGCACCGACAGCGGCACACCGTGCGCCGAATACACCAGGGTGCTGCCTGCCGGCACATCCCTCAGCTCTTCAATGAACACCGCCCCCTTGGCGCGCAGGTTTTCCACCACGAAGCGGTTGTGTACCACCTCGTGACGCACATAAATGGGGGCGCCAAACTTTTCGATGGCACGCTCGACGATGGCGATGGCCCGGTCTACCCCGGCACAAAAGCCACGGGGATTGGCCAGCATGATGGTCTTCGTCATCAGCAATCCTTACAGAAAGACCGCCGCCAGCGGCGACGGTACAAAAACGGGTATCAGGCAGATTTGGGCTGTTTCATGCTGTCCAGCACCATCAGCACGGCACCGACACAGATGAAGGAGTCAGCCAGATTGAAGGCCGGGTAGTACCAGCTGTGCTGGTAATGCACCAGGATGAAATCCACCACATGGCCATAGGCCAGACGGTCGATCACATTGCCGATGGCGCCACCGATGATGAAGCTGGCTGCGACATTCATCAGGCCGGTAAAGCGTCCCTTGATGATGTTCCATCCCAGATAGCCGGACACACCCAGCGCCAGCAGGGTGAACAAATACTTTTGCCAGCCTCCGGCATCGCGCAGAAAGCTGAAGGCAGCGCCCGGATTGTAGATCAGGGTAAAGCTGAAATAGCCGGGAATGACATCCCGCATTTCGCCAAACTGGTACTGGCTGTTGAAATAGATCTTGGACAACTGGTCCAGCACGATGACCAGCAGCACCAGCCCCATCCACTTGGGCCAGCTTTTGGCGTGAGGCGCACTCATTACGGATTCCATTGCATTACATCCCTTGCCGCCAGGACGCTCCCGGGTCCAGACCCGGGAGCCGAATCAGGCCAGATCAGGCGTGAGCCCGCTGCTCGCCCTTGCCATCGATATTGTCCACGCAGCGTCCACACACCGCGCCATGACCAGCATGTGACCCGACATCGGCACGATAGTGCCAGCAACGCTCACATTTCTGGTAAGTGGACGGCGTGACCGTGATGCGGGTTTCATCTGCTTCCTTGACCCGTACCGCCGACACGATCAGCACAAACTTCAGATCCTCACCCAGGCTGGCCAGGTGCTGGTACAGCTCGCCGGCGGCTTCGATATCCAGCTCGGCCTGCAGCGAGGAACCGAGTTGATCGGCACTGCGCAATGCTTCGATCTGTTTGTTGACCTGGGCACGCAGGCCGCGGATGGCGTCCCACTTCTGCTGCAAGGCTTGCTCGCTGGCGCTGCTCAGCGCAGGGAACTCATGCCAGGTATGGAAGAGCGTGGATTCTTCATCGCTCTTGGTCAGCACTTCCCAGGCTTCATCAGCGGTAAAGCACAGCACCGGTGCGATCAGCAGCAGCAGGCTGCGGCTGAGGTGGTACAAGGCGGTCTGGGCGCTGCGACGGGCACGGCTGTCGGCCTGGGTGGTGTACAGGCGATCCTTGATGATGTCGAGGTAGAAGGCGCCCAGATCTTCCGAGCAATAATTCACCACCTCCTGCATCGCATGGTGGAAGGCATAGCGGGTGTACAGCTCGCCCGCCACACGCTCCTGCACCTGGCGCGCCATCAGCAAGGCGTACTGATCCAGTTCCAGCATTTCGCCAAACGGCACGGCATTGTCCAGCGGATCGAAATCCGACAGGTTGGCCAGCAGGAAACGCAGGGTATTGCGCAGGCGGCGGTAGCTCTCGGTCACCCGCTTGAGGATTTCGTCGGAAATGGCCAGTTCACCGGAGTAATCGGTCGATGCCACCCACAGGCGCAGGATGTCGGCACCCAGGCTGTCATTGACCTTCTGCGGCGCCACCACATTGCCCTTGGACTTGGACATCTTCAGGCCCTTGCCATCCACCACGAAACCGTGGGTCAGCAATTGCTTGTACGGTGCGCGGCCGATGGTGGCGCAGCCGGTGAGCAAGGAGGACTGGAACCAGCCGCGATGCTGGTCACTGCCTTCCAGATACAGGTCGGCCGGCCAGGCCAGCTCGGCACGCTGCTTGAGCACGGCAAAGTGGGTGGAGCCGGAATCGAACCACACGTCCAGCGTGTCGGAAAGCTTGCGATACTGGTCGGCCTCGTCGCCCAGCAATTCGCGGGCATCCAGGCTGAACCAGGCTTCGATGCCCTGCTGTTCGATACGCAGCGCCACTTCTTCCAGCAAGGCCAGCGAACGCGGATGCAGCTCACCGCTTTCCTTGTGCACGAAGAAGGTCATCGGCACACCCCAGTTACGCTGGCGCGATACGCACCAGTCGGGGCGGTTACCGATCATGGCTTCCAGCCGGGCTCGTCCCCAGGCCGGGAAGAATTCGGTGGCATCCACTGCGCTCTTGGCACGCTCACGCAATGCCACGCCATCCTTGCCGGCCTTGTCCATGCCAATGAACCATTGGGCCGTGGCACGGAAAATGATGGGCGTCTTGTGACGCCAGCAGTGCGGGTAGCTATGCAGCAGGCGTGTCTGATGGATCAGGGCACCATGTTGCTCCAGGGTTTCGATGACCTTGGGGTTGGCTTCCCATACCGTGAGGCCGGCAAACAGCTCGGTGGTCGACTTGTAACGGCCATCGTCGGCCACCGGATTGTCGATGGGCAAGCCATATTGCTGTCCCACCTGGAAGTCTTCCAGACCATGTGCCGGTGCGGTGTGGACCAGGCCGGTACCGGCATCGGTGGTGACGTGATCGCCACAGATCAGCGGCACGTTGCGTGCATAGAAGGGGTGTTGCAACTGGATCATGTCCAGTTGCGCGCCGGTGGTTTCGCCCAGAACAACAGTATCGGCAAAGCCATAGCGCTGCAGGGCGGACTCGGCCAGCTCCTTGACCAGGATCAGCTTGCCCTTGGGCGTGTCGATCAACTGGTAAGTCAGCGTGGCACTCACGGCCACCGCCTGGTTGGCCGGCAGGGTCCAGGGCGTGGTGGTCCAGATGACGGCACGCGCATCGCTCACCTGCGCTTCGGTCAGGCCAAACGCGGCTGCCAGCTTGTCGCTGTCCAGTACCTTGAAGCCAACATCAATGGCCGGGGAGTTCTTGTCTTCGTATTCGACTTCGGCCTCGGCCAGTGCCGAACCGCACTCGATACACCAGTGCACCGGCTTTTCACCCTTGAACAGGTAGCCATTGCTGTAGATGGTGCCCAAGGTACGCACGATGTCGGCTTCGGTCTTGAAGTCCATGGTGAGATAGGGATTATCCCAGTCACCCAGCACGCCCAGACGGATGAAGTCCTTTTTCTGGCGGGCAATCTGCTCCTTGGCATACTCGCGACACAGTTCGCGGAACTTGGCCGCCGGAATCGCTTTGCCATGCAGCTTTTCCACCATCAACTCGATAGGCAGGCCGTGGCAATCCCAGCCCGGCACATAGGGGGCATCAAAGCCGGCCAGGGTCTTGGAGCGGACAATGATGTCCTTCAGCACCTTGTTGACGGCATGGCCGATATGAATGTCGCCATTGGCATACGGCGGGCCGTCGTGCAGGATGAATTTGGGACGGCCGGCCGACAGTTTGCGTACCTTGTCGTAGCGCTTCTGTTCCTGCCAGCGCTTGACCCAGGCAGGTTCGCGCTTGGCCAGATCCCCTCGCATGGCGAACGGGGTATCCAGCAGGTTGACGGTTTTACGGTAATCGATGCTCATGCCTGCTCTCGCTGCAAACTGGTCAAATAGGTATGGGCACTGGCAGCATCGCGTTCGATCTGCGCCACCAGTGCCGGCAAATTGTCATAGCGCTCTTCATCGCGCAGTTTCTTCAGGAAGCGCACCGTGACGCGCTGGCCATACAGATCGCCAGAGAAATCAAACAGATGTGCTTCAAGCTTGTAGTCGCTGCTGGTGCTGACCGTGGGGTTCAACCCCAGGCTGGCCACCCCTCCCTTGCGACCAAAGGGGGTCTCTACTTCTACCACAAACACGCCCTGCAAGGCCGGCTTCAGGTGTGGCAGATGGACATTGATGGTGGGAAAACCGATGGTCCGCCCCAGCTTCTTGCCATGCATCACCTTGCCAGACAGCTGATAGCAGCGCCCCAGCAAGGCATTGGCCGCATCCAGGTCGCCCAGTGCCAGCCGCTCGCGCACCAGGGTACTGGATGCGCGCTCGCCCTGGACCAGCACCGACGGCATGGCCTCGGTGACAAAATCCGGACAGGCGGACAGCAAGTCGAAATTCCCCTTGCGGGCAGCACCAAACTGGAAATCGTCACCGATCAGCAAATAACGGGTTTTCAGATCACGTACCAGCACATCCTGGATGAAGGCTTCTGCGCTCATGCCGGCAAAACGCTGGTTGAAACGAAAGACAAACACGTAATCCAGCAGGCCCAGTTCGCGCAGAAAACTACACTTGTCGCGCAAGGTGGATAGCCTGGCCGGCGGATTGCTGCGGGTGAAAAACTCGCGCGGGTGCGGTTCGAACGTCAGCAGCGCAGTGGGCAAGGAACGGGCCTTGGCCTCTTCCTTGAGGCGCTGCAGCATGTGCTGGTGGCCCAGATGCACGCCATCGAAATTGCCGATGGTCAATGCACAGCCAGCGAGCCCAAAGCGTCGCGGGTCTCCTAGAAATACCTGCATGTGCTGCCTAGCATCCTGAAAACTTACGATTGTAGCCGTGCGCAGCGCGCAGCGTCCAGCCAAGCGCACCGATGGTGCAAAACAAAAAAGCCCCACTTGCGTGGGGCTTTTCAGGTCTACCGTGGCAGATTACTGCTGGGTAACAACCTTGACAGCGTCGATCACTACGTCAACACGACGATCCGGCTCGATGCAGGCCTTGATTTCAGCATTTTGCTTCTTGTTCTTGGCATACTTCGGGAACTTGGACTTGCACTCGTCAGTCATCTTGGCATCAGCCTTGCCCTTGCCAACTGCAGTCACCTTCTCAGCCGGTACACCAGCGTTTACGAAGTATTCCTTGACAGCATCAGCACGCTTCTGCGACAGGGCGTTGTTGTACTTGTCGCTACCCATGAAGTCGGTGTAGCCGTCGATTTCAACACCGTTCAGAACGCCTTGACCAGCGTGGGCCTTCAGCTTGGCAACCAGCGGATCCAGTTCGTTCTTGGCATCAGTACGCAGGGTGGCCTTGTCGAAGTTGAACAGAACCTTGGCGGACAGGGTGACGTGTTCCTTGACGGAAACCGGAGCAGCCTTGGGAGCTTGTGCTACCGGAGCAGCCGGCTTGGCAGCTTCGCGATCGCCACACTCAACCAGACCGTCCTTGGCCTTGTCGAAGTAAGCAGTGTGCCAGCATTCGCCGTAGTTGTTACGGGAAACGGCGTCGGTGCTTTGATCTACGGTGTAGCCCGGCTTAGCTGCGAACGCGCTAGCAGAAACCAGCAGAGCAGCAACCAGGGCGCTCAGTTTCAGCTGTTTAGTCATATTATTCCCTCTTTTATCTATGAATCGGTATTGATGCGGTTGACGCAAACACCACGCGGACAATTCTACTGCAAACAACAGGGTAAGCGCCAAACTGTGTTTATGCAGTTAACGGGCACTATAGAAATGCGTCCACCCGGTGTCAACACAGCACGACAGCTGCTGCAGACAACATGTTGCAAAAAAGCATCAAAAATCAGGCAAAATTCAGCACTTCTGTATCATTAACACGACACTATCACAACGATGTTACACGGCGACGAAACAGGGGAAGCGGTTCACGATGGGTGGACTGGTAACGTTCCGTGAAGGTGTCATATCCGGACAGCGCGCTGTCAATCGCTTTGCCATCCTTGATTTCAAAGGCATTGAAGCCAACCTGCCAGAGATAGTGCAGCAAATCCACCCACACGTCGCCCAAGGCTCTTAACTCACCGGCATAGCTGTATCGTTCGCGCAACAGTCGTCCCAGACTGTAACCTCGCCCATCAGTAAAGGCTGGAAAATCCACCGCCACCAGCGGCAGCGCCGCCAGATCGGCCGCCAGCAGCTGCGGATCATCAGCCGGAGCCAGCCAGACGGCAGTCCGGCCGGGCCGGGCCTGCCAGCCGGCCTTGTCGGCCAGCCATTGCGACAGCGGTACGATCACGTCGACGTCGGGGGCGACCGCCGGATACTGTCCCTCGGCATCGGCACGCAGGATCTGCCAGCCATCCTGAACAATCTGGCCATCTTTAATGATGCTTTGCATAAACGCGCTCCTTGAAGGGGTCGAGGCCAATACGGCGTACGGTTTCGATAAAGCGCTCGCCGGCTGCGCGCTGTTCCAGGTACACGGTCATGATTTTTTCGAAGGCCAGAGGCACATCGGCCTGGGCAAACGAAGGGCCAATCACCTTGCCGATGGTGGTGTGGCTGCCCTGGCTGCCGCCAAGGGTGATCTGGTACCACTCCTCGCCGTTCTTGTCGACGCCCAGGATGCCGATATTACCGATGTGATGATGACCACAGGCATTCATGCAACCGGAGAAATTGCAGTCGATGTCTCCCAGGTCAAACAGGTAGTCCAGATCCTCGAAACGGGTCTGGATCGCTTCCGCCACCGGAATGGAGCGTGCATTGGCCAGGCTGCAGAAGTCACCACCCGGGCAGCAGATGATGTCGGTCAGCAGGCCGATGTTCGGTGTGGCAAAGCCCTGGCTCTTGGCCAGTTGCCATACTTCATACAGGTCGCGCTCACGCACATCCGGCAGAATCAGGTTTTGTTCGTGTGCCACACGCAGCTCACCGTAACCGAAACGGTCGGCCCAGTCGGCAGCGGCGTCCATCTGCTCGGCGGTGATATCGCCCGGGGGGACGCCGGTCTTCTTCAATGACAGTACGACAGAACGATAGCCGGCCTGTTTGTGAGGACGAGTATTACGCTCCACCCAGCGGGCAAAGGCCGGTTCTTCAGCCAGTTTGCTGCTGAACTCAGGCGGATTGGCTGACAGCTGTTCGTAGTCGGGGTCGGTGAAGAAGGAGGCATAGTGGGAGACATCCACATCCCGCAGGGTGGAGGGGCCGTCCTTCAAATGCATCCATTCGTCTTCGACCTTGGCGGCAAAGCCCTCAACAGTCATGGCCTTGACCAGAATCTTGATGCGCGCCTTGTACTTGTTGTCACGGCGACCAAAACGGTTATAGACGCGCAGTACCGCATCCAGATAGGTCAGCAGATGGCGGGTGGGCAAGAATTCCTTCACCACTTCACCCACAATGGGGGTACGTCCCAGACCACCGCCGACGATCACCTTGAAGCCGACTTCACCCGCGTCATTACGCACCACATGCAGGCCGATATCGTGTACTTGTGTCGCGGCGCGATCTTCCACGCTGCCGGAAACGGCAATCTTGAACTTGCGCGGGAGGAAGGCGAATTCCGGATGCAGGGTGCTCCACTGGCGGATGATTTCGCAATAGGCGCGCGGGTCGAGCAATTCGTCCTGTGCTACGCCAGCAAAGGCGTCGGTGGTGGTGTTGCGCACGCAGTTGCCGGAGGTCTGGATGGCATGCATTTCCACTTCGGCCAGTTCGGCCAGAATATCCGGCACCCGCGCCAGCTCCGGCCAGTTGAACTGGATGTTCTGACGCGTGGTGAAGTGGGCGTAATTCTTGTCATAGGTGCGGGCAATGTGCGCCAGCTTGCGCAATTGACGGCTTGCCAGATGGCCATAGGGAATGGCCACCCGCAGCATGGGGGCATGGCGCTGAACATACAGGCCATTCATCAGCCGCAGCGGGCGGAATTCATCTTCGGACAGCTGACCCGCCAGAAAGCGCTGAGTCTGATCACGAAACTGCTCGACACGCTCGCGCACAATGCGGTGGTCGACTTCATCATAACGGTACATGGTTGGATGTCCTTGGGTAAGGTTGGCCTGTGCTGGCCGGCCAGCCTTATGCTGGGCGCTTGAGCGGGCTTGCCTTGATGTGCAGGCCGCACTCTTTGGATTCGGGGTTTTCCCACCACCAGCGGCCTGCACGCACGTCCTCACCGACGGTGATCGCACGGGTACAGGGGGCACAGCCGATGGAGGGGTAACGCTGATCATGCAGGGCGTTATAGGGCACATCGTTGCTGCGGATGTATTCCCACACTTCGGCCTCGGTCCATTCGATCAGCGGATTGAATTTCATCAGGCCATTGTCGGCATCGAATTCCTGATTGCCCAAGTCCTGGCGCGTAGGCGACTGTTCGCGACGCAGGCCGGTAATCCAGGCGGACTTCCCCGCCAGTGCGCGCTTGAGCGGCTCGATCTTGCGAATCTGGCAACAGGATTTGCGCAGTTCCACGCTGTGATAGAAACCATTGATGCCATGGGTATTGACGTAGGCCTCGGTGGCCTCGGTCTGCGGGAAGTACACCTTGACCGGCAAGGCCGGGTAGCGCTCGGCCACCTGCTGCATCAGGGTGTAGGTTTCCGCTGGCAGGCGCCCGGTATCCAGGCTGAACACCTGCAGCGGCAGGGCCAGGCGGGCGATCAGATCGGTCAGCACCATGTCTTCGGCGCCATAGCTGTTGGCCAGCACCGCATCCGGGTGCTTGGCGGCAATTTCCGTCAGCAAGGCTTGGGTTGCGGCAAGTTTCACATCCAGGCTCATCGAGCGCTCCACATAGGTATAGTCTGGCTAGGGCACCATCCTACCCAAGCCCCATATAAACCTAAAAGAATATTGTGTTAGTATTTAATGCCTACAGGTTTTATGGAATACGCCCGTCTTATGAAACTGCAACAGCTGCGCTATCTGGTCGAAGTGGCCAAACAGGGCCTGAATGTCTCCGAAGCAGCGGAAAAGCTGCATACTTCTCAGCCCGGCATTTCCAAACAGATTCGCCTGCTGGAAGACGAGCTGGGCATTCAGGTATTCATTCGCAACGGCAAGCGCGTGGTGTCGGTTTCCGAGCCGGGCAAGGAAGTGCTGCGCATTTCCGAGCGCATTCTACGTGAAGCACAGAACCTGAAACGGGTGGGTGACGAATTTTCGCGGGAATCGGAAGGGGCGCTGACCATTGCCACCACCCATACCCAGGCCCGCTACGCCCTGCCGCCCACGATTGCAGCCTTTGTGCAACGCTATCCCAAGGTCAGACTCTCCATCAAACAGGGCAGTCCGACCCAGATCTGCGAAATGGTGGTGTCCGGCGAGGCCGATCTGGCGGTGGCAACCGAAGGCATTGCGCTCTACAAGGAGCTGGCCATGCTGCCCTGCTATGAATGGAACCGTTCGGTGGTGGTGCCGCAGGATCATCCGCTATTGCAACTGGAACGGCCGATTACGCTGGCCGATATTGCCAGTTATCCGATTGTCACTTACGACTTTGCCTTTGCCGGCCGCTCCAAAATCAACAAGGCCTTTGCTGATCAGGGGCTGAGTCCGAACGTGGTGCTCACTGCGATCGATACCGATGTGATCAAGACCTATGTTTCGCTTGGCCTGGGTATCGGCATCATCGCCAGCATGGCGTTCGAGCCGAACCGTGATGCCGGTTTGCGCATCATCGATGCCGGTCACCTGTTCGAGCCGTCCACCACCAAGATCGGCATTCGCAAGGATGCCTATCTGCGTGGCTTTGCCTACACCTTTATCGAGCTGTTTGCTCCCCACCTGCACCGACGCGAAGTGGATGCCGCCCTGCTGGCCCACGACAGCGATCTGGACGACTGAAACAAGACAGCAGACAGACAAACGCCCCGGCATGCCGGGGCGTTTTGACTGATGAGCTGCCGTAATTACAGGGTCAGGCCACCGGTTACTTCGATTGCCGCGCCATTGATGTAGCTGGCTTCGTCCGATGCCAGGAAGGCATAGACATTGGCGATTTCAGCCGGGTCGGCCATGCGCTTCATCGGCACCTTGTCTTCCATGGCCTGGATCACTTTTTCCGGCATGGATTTCAGGATGGGCGTAGCCACAAAGCCCGGACATACGGCGTTGGCGCGAATGCCCTTCTTGCCCAATTCCTTGGCCCAGGTCTTGACGAAGCCGATCACGCCAAACTTGGTGGCGGCGTAGTTGGTCTGGCCGAAGTTGCCATACACACCGACTACCGAGGATGCGTTCAGGATGACACCACCACCCTGCTCCACCATGGTATCCACCACGGCGCGGGCGCAGTTGTACACGCCCTTCAGGTTGATGTCGATCACCTTGTCGAACTGATCGTCGGTCATCTTGATCAGCTGGGCATCCATCACGATGCCCGCATTGTTCACCAGTACGTCGATGCGGCCAAAGCGTGCTTTCAGATCACCAACCATATCGGCGATCTGCGCCTTGTCCGTCACGTTGACCTGGTAGCCGACAGCCTCCCCGCCCAGAGCCTTCAGTTCTTCCACCACCGCATTGACAACGTCAAGGTTCAGGTCACAGACGGCAACGATGGCGCCTTCCTTGACGAACTTTTCCGCAGTAGCCTTGCCGATGCCGCTGGCACCGCCAGTGATGATGGAGACTTTCCCTTTCAATCGCATGGTTCTTCCTTCATTAACTTGAGGTTGCAGGCAACCCGATCACGGGTCGACTTTCGGGCTCCACCATCGACCCATTCGAGATCAGGTTCCTGTTCTTGTCTTGTAATTATTATGTGGCACTACGTAAAAACGGGAGCATCGTGCGCTGTCGTTATTGCAGCGCAACACAATGTCGCACTGCAATATAGCGCACCTGCTCCCGTCGGTAAAGCAATCGCTCTAGCCTGCCTGTCACGATGACAAAGACAAGGCCGGCCGCGAGTATTCCGGCTTACTCCAGACCCTTGCTGGCCAGATAATCCTCGTAATTGCCGGTGTAGTAGTCATAGCCGCCCTTGCCATCCAGTTCCAGCACATGGGTGGCCAGCGAGCTGACGAACTGACGGTCGTGCGAGACGAAAATCAGCGTGCCCTTGTACTTTTCCAGCGCCATGTTCAGCGCCTCGATGGATTCCATGTCCATGTGGTTGGTCGGTTCATCCATGATCATCACATTGGGCTTTTGCAGCAGCAGCTTGCCATACAGCATGCGGCCCTTCTCGCCACCGGACAGAACCCGCACCGGCTTGGTCACTTCGTCGCCGCCAAACAACAGTCGGCCCAGGGTGCCGCGAATGACTTGCTCGTCGTCGCCTTCCTGTCCCCACTGCCGCATCCACTCGGTCAGTGTCATGTCGCTGTCGAACTCGGCTTCATGATCCTGGGCGAAATAACCGATCTGTGCTTTTTCTGCCCATTTGATCGTGCCGTAATCAGCTGTCAGGCCCTCGGCAAAGGCAGGTTCAAACGCACCGGCCAGCAACTTGACCAGCGAGGTCTTACCGGCACCGTTCGGGCCGATCACCGCCAGACGGGCACCGGCTTCCAGGATGAAACTCATGTCCTTGAACAGCACTTTGCTATCGTAAGCCTTGCTCAGGTTTTCCACTTCCACCGCCTGACGATGCAGCTTGAAGCGGTCGTCGGTTTCAAAGCGGATAAACGGGCTCTGACGGCTGGATGGCTTCACTTCCACCATCTCGGACTTCAGCTTGTCCACCTGCTTCAGGCGGGAAGTCGCCTGGCGTGCCTTGGACTTGTTGGCCGAGAAGCGCGCCACGAACTCCTGCAGTTCCTGGATACGTTCCTTGGCCTTGCTGTTGGACGACAACTGGCGTTCGCGCGCCTGGGCCGAGGCGATCATGTAATCGTCGTAGTTGCCCGGATAGATGCGAATGGTGTTGTAGTCCAGATCCGCCATGTGGGTACACACGGAGTTCAGGAAGTGACGGTCGTGGGAAATGATGATCATGGTGGAATTGCGCTCGTTCAGCACATTTTCCAGCCAGCGAATGGTGTTGATGTCCAGGTTGTTGGTCGGTTCATCCAGCAACAGGATGTCCGGATTGGAGAACAGCGCCTGCGCCAGCAGGACACGCAGCTTCCAGCCCGGTGCCACTTCGCTCATCGGGCCGAAATGCTGCTCGACCGGAATACCCACCCCCATCAACAGCTCGCCGGCGCGGGCTTCGGCGGTATAGCCATCGTACTCGGCGAACTTGGCTTCCAGTTCTGCCGCGTGCATGTAGTCATCTTCGGTGGCTTCGAGGTTGGCATAGATGGCGTCGCGTTCGCTCATTGCCGACCACATTTCGGTGTGGCCCATCAGCACGACATCGATGACGCGCTGCTCTTCATAGCCAAACTGATCCTGCCGCAGCTTGCCCAGGCGCAGACCGTTTTCAATGGCCACTTCGCCACTGGTCTGCTCCAGGTCACCGCCCAGAATTTTCATGAATGTCGATTTGCCGGAACCGTTGGCACCAATCAGGCCATAACGGTTGCCTTCGCCAAACTTGACGGAAACCTTTTCAAACAAAGGCTTCACGCCAAACTGCATGGTAATGTTGCTAGTGGTAATCACGCTTGAGATCCTTCAGCCAGTCCAGCCGTAAGTATCGGAAAAACGTAGGATTCTATCACAGCCCGCTTTCAATCCGGAGTCCTGCACCAAATGCGATGACATGCTTTTGACCCGTAGGGGAATTCCGCTACAATCGAAGACTTTGAATCCTCATCCCTAGATATAGGCAGAACTATGCTTACCGGTAGCTTGGTTGCCCTGGTCACCCCGATGACCACAGATGGTCGGGTCGACTTCGAATCGCTTTCCCGCCTCGTTGATTTCCACATCGACAACGGAACCAGCGGCATTGTCGCCGTCGGCACCACTGGCGAATCCGCCACCCTGGCCGTTGATGAACACATCCAGGTCGTCGAGGCCGTCATCAAACAAGCCAAGGGTCGCGTCAAGGTCATCGCCGGCACCGGGGCGAACTCCACCGCCGAAGCCATCGAACTGGCCGCCCATGCCAAGCAGGCCGGTGCCGACATGACCCTGTCGGTGGTGCCCTACTACAACAAGCCCACCCAGGAAGGCATGTACCGCCACTTCCGCGCCATTGCAGAAAGTGTCGACATCCCGGTGATCCTGTATAACGTACCGGGCCGTACCGTTGCCGACATGAATAACGACACGGTGCTGCGCCTGACCCAGGTACCCGGCATCATCGGCCTCAAAGACGCCACTGGCGATATCGGCCGCGCATGTGACCTGATCAGCCGCGTACCGGCCGACTTCGCACTGTACTCCGGCGATGACGCCACCGGCATGGCCTTCATGCTGTGCGGCGGCAATGGCGTGATTTCGGTCACCTCCAATGTGGCACCGAAACTGATGAGCCAGATGTGTGCTGCAGCCATCGCCGGCAACACCGTGCTGGCTCGCCAGCTGAATGACAAGTTGCAGGGTCTGCACAAGCAGCTGTTTGCCGAACCCAATCCGATTCCGGCCAAATGGGTACTGCAAGAGCTGGGCCTGATCCCCGACGGCATCCGCCTGCCCCTTCATGTGATGTCGGAAAGCCTGCGCCCGCAGCTGACCGCCGCCATGAAGCAGGCTGAACTCATCTAATCCCCTGACGACAAGGGAGTCCGCATGAAACGAAGCGCGCCTGCCGCGATTCTGCTGGCAACCGGCATCCTCGCCGGTTGCAGCACCTCCAATCCGCTGGAAAAGAAGCTGGACTACAAGTCCGCCGAGCCGCCCAAGCTGGGTAACTCGCTGGAAGTACCACCAGACCTGACTGCACCGCAAATCCAGAACAAGTATGTGATTCCGGCCACCGGCAGTGCATCGGCACTGGCCAACAGCAGCAATGCCGCCGCCGCGCAGCAGGTAGCAGCACAGCCGGTAACGAACGAAACGGTTGCCATCAAGAGTATCGACAATATCACCATGGAGCGTGCCGGCACCCAACGCTGGCTCGCCGTGCAGGGCAAGTCGCCCGCCGAACTGTGGCCGGTACTGAAAGCCTTCTGGCAGGAAAACGGTTTTGTCATCAAGACCGAAGAGCCTGACCTCGGCATCATGGAAACCGACTGGGCCGAAAACCGTGCCAAGCTGCCGGCAGACGGCATCCGCAAGCTGATGGAAACCGTGGGCCTGGGTGGTGCGATGTCGACTCCGGAGCGTGACAAATTCCGCATCCGTCTGGAAAAAACTGCCAACGGTACCGAAATCTACTTCTCGCACCGCGGCATGTACGAAACCTTCATCAACGAAGGCAAATCGGACACCATGTGGCAACCGCGTCCGGTTGACCCGAATCTGGAAGCCGAGCTGCTGGGTCGTTTCATGATCCGCATGGGCATTACCGAAGAGAAGGCCAAGGAAGCGCTCACGCAAACCCAGCTTGCGGCAGACAAGCCCAAAGAAGCGATTGTGGATGGCAAGCTGAACATCAACGACAGCTTCGACCGTGCATGGCGCCGTGTGGGTCTGGCTCTCGATCGTATCGGCCTGGTGGTCAACGACCGCGATCGCTCGCAAGGCATTTACTATGTGAAGCCTGCCAAGGGTGAGCTGGACAAGAACGACGGCAGCTCCAGCGGTGGTTTCTGGTCCAGCCTGGCCTTCTGGAAGAGCAAGGAAGCCGACGACAAGAGCAGCCCCACCGGGCCGGAATACCGCATCCTGGTCAAGGATGTCGGCAATGGCCTGAGTACTCTTGCCGTACAGGACAAGCAAGGCAAGCAGCTGTCCGACAGCTTTGCCAAATCGGTCCTGTCCAAGCTTCAGACTGAACTGCAGTAAAGCCAGTACATTCCTAGACAAAAGCCCGCACAAGCGGGCTTTTTTCTTGCCTGCTCCGGCAGTGATACACATCTTCTGCGGAACATGGGCGTAAAAAAACCGGCCGAGGCCGGTTTTTGGTGCTTTCGCGCTGAATTACTGAGCAGCGGAAGCAGCCGGAGCGGAAGCAGCAGCAGCGGAAGCGTCAGCAGCCGGAGCGGAAGCGTCAGCAGCCGGAGCGGAAGCGTCAGCAGCCGGAGCGGAAGCTTCAACAGCAGGAGCGGAAGCTTCAGCCGGAGCATCAGCCTTCTTACCGCAAGCGGACAGAGCAACGGCCAGCAGGGCAGCAACGAGGAGCGACTGTTTCATTTTTTCTTGACCTTTAAAGATAAGTTAACAAGACGTCAATTTAATCGCCCAAGCTGTTTTGGAAATGACTGGGCGACTGAAAATCTTTCAGTGCGCAAATTGTATCACGAAAAAAATTGCTGTGTAGGGGGGCAAGCTAGCAAAAACGCCACCACCCCCACCGCAACCTCCCGCAATGCAGCATTCCCGGCAAAATAGACGTTTGAACGCCAATCGCAGCAGGGTAGCAGCCTTGCTATGTGTACATTTGAACATCTGATGTGGTTATTTTGCTACAGACTGCGGAAAATGCCAATAACCAGTTAAGTATCCTTGGTACAGCTGATCCAATAACGACGGCCTGATGTCGGCAGCCGACAAGCGACGCTGATTGGCAAACTGTTGCCACACAGCAACATCATCCGGTTCGATTTCGAGAAGCTCACCATTGCAATAGAACATTCCATGATGGAACAGGATGAGGCTCTTGCGGTCCAGCTCGATCCCCTTCTCCCCCAGGGCAGCGGCAAACTCGTCTTCGTCCAGCTCATCTTCCGGCGCATCGTAGAACACATGCGCTTTGGGTTCGGTCAGGTAATGGCCGAGGAAGTCGCTGACAACCTGCTTGTCCCAGCTGATCTGGCTGAGCATCTGGCTGACCTTGTCCACCATCTCGTCGCTGATGCGCGCCGGATCGGACTGTCGCTGCAATTCCGGGTCGGCATAGCGTCCCTCCAGGCAGATGCGATCCTGCAAATACACCAGGAATTGTGTGGCCAGTTCCTGCGTCGGCGCGGCACGGAAGCCGATGGAGTAAGTCATGCCGGGCTCCAGCGCCACGCCATAGTGTGCGCACTTGGGCGGCAAATAGAGCATGTCGCCATGCTCGAGCACGAACTCCTCTTCCACGCGGAAATCCTGCAATACCCGGATGGGGGCATCCGGGATGAAATCATCATCGGCCTGGGAGGAGATTTGCCAGCGCTTGCGCCCTCCCACTTGTAACAGGAACACGTCGTAGGAGTCGAAGTGCGGGCCAACCGTGCCCCCCGGCGGGGCATAGCTGATCATCAGGTCATCCAGCCGGGCAAAGGGAATGAAATCGAATTGCCACAGGATTTTGTCGATATGCGGCAAGTGATGATTGACGTTCTGCACCAGAATGGTCCAGTCGGTTTCTCCGAGCTTGCGGAAACGGGCGGGACGGAAGGGGCCGCGTTCCAGATGCCATTTGCCGTTACGGTTTTCGATCAGGCGCGATTCAACATCGTCCTGCATCGCCAGTTCGGACAGGCATTTGAAATCAACGTGCGGCCCTACATCGGTCAGCGCACCACGAATCAGCAGCGGCTTTTTTTGCCAGTATTCATTAAGAAATTGTTCAGGGGTGAGTCCACCCAGCAATGTCATCGGTTTCATGGCAGTTTCACGGGCTTGCAGGCCCTTCTATGGTTTACAATACGTTCAAGCGGCTGTTCCGCACCATTCCTTGCAGGAGAAGGAAGTCTCGCGCTCCCTGCCCTGTCAAGATTTTTCATTTCATCCCGGACAATTTCTGATGCAAATCGCCAAAGATACCGTCGTCACCCTCCACTACGAGATGTTCGACGCGGAGAATACTCTCCTCGACAAAACCGAAGAACCGATTGCCTACCTGCATGGTGGCTATGATGGCATCTTCCCGCTGGTGGAAGAGGCTCTGCACGGCAAGGCAGTTGGCGACTCCGTGGACGTCAAGCTGACCCCGGACGACGCCTTCGGCGATCCGGAAGAAGAACTGGTCCGCGTCGAAGATCTGGACGTGTTCCCGGCAGACGTTGAGGTCGGCATGATGTTCGAAGCCGACGATCCGGAAACCGGCGACGTGCTGCTGTTCCGCGTGACCGACATCGCTGACGGCAAGGCCATTGTGGATGCCAACCATCCGCTGGCTGGCCAGACCATCCGCTTTGTTGCCAAGGTAACCGAAGTACGTGCCGCCACCGCTGAAGAACTCAGCCACGGCCATGTACACGGTGCCCACGGCCACCACCACTAAGCCATGACGACCGGCAGCTGCCGGTCTGATCTGTGCCAGTAATAGGCGCAGTCCGAGTCCTGCTTGCAGGACAAGGACTACGCCTGTTTTCATTTCAGGCCCGCTTCCACCATGGCAGTCCAGCCCGGCTTGCGCAGCGCAGGCGCCAGCATGCCGCTGTAATCAGCTCATCCCTTTGATGCAGGGCAAGCAAGCTCGATTGATTCGCCAATAAAAGCCTGATCAACGGCAGAGGCGAGCCATACCGCGGCAAGGGACAAGCCTCTGCCCATCAGCCCGCCAGCTGCCCCATGCTGACGCGGTCCAGGCCGGCCAGGTCAGGCAGCGTCGCCACCTGCTGCAAGCCGGCAGCCAGCAGCAATTGGCGCACTGCATTGCCCTGATCAAAGCCATGCTCCAGCATCAGCCAGCCTCCCGTCTTCAGACGTGCCGGGGCACCGGCAATGATCTCGCGCAGGCAGCTCAGACCGTCATCTTCGTCGGTCAGCGCCATGCGTGGCTCAAAGCGCACATCGCCCTCGGCCAGATGGTGATCATGCTGTTCGATATAAGGCGGATTGGAAACAATCAGGTCAAAACCCTCCTGCCCCCCCAGTGGCTGATACCAGCTCCCCTGATGAAAATGCACCACGGCGCCCAGCTGTTCCGCATTGCCACGGGCGACCTCAAGCGCAGCCGGTGACAAATCAACGGCCTGCACCTGCCATGCCGGTGCTTCCAGTGCCAGGGTGACGGCAATGGCACCGCTGCCGCAGCCCAGGTCAACCACCTGCGCCGGTGCCAACCCCAGCCTGGCCAAGGCAGCCTCGACCAGATGTTCGGTTTCCGGGCGTGGAATCAGTACCGCCGGGCTGACACGGAAGCAGCGGCCATAAAATTCGCGCTCACCCAGCAAATAGGCCATGGGCTCGCCTTGCAGGCGACGCTGCGCCAACTGCTTGAAACACTCGGCTTCGTCTTCCGTGAGCGGCAGGTCCGGGTCCGCAATCATGCGGGCATGAGTCAAACCAGGTCGGACATGCTGCAATAGCATGCGTGCTTCAAGACGTGGCAGGGAATGGCAGCGCAGTGCCTGTTCAAGTGTCAGCATGATTCATCATCAAAGCAGGAAAAGGGTGGCCAGGCCAAGGAAAATGAAAAAGCCACCGGAATCGGTGCAGGCGGTGATCAGCACGCTGGAACCCAGCGCCGGGTCTCGCCCCATTTTTTGCATCAGCGAAGGAATCAGCACGCCCATGGTGGCCGCCAGCATCAGGTTGAGTGTCATGGCCGCCAGCATGACCAATCCCAGCGACAGCCGTCCGTACAGCGCCCAGGCGATCAGGCCGATGGCCCCACCCCAGACCAGGCCATTGATGATGCTGACCCCCAGCTCCTTGCGCCACAGCCGCCAGGCCTGACCGACCTGCATCTGCCCCATGGCCAGGGCGCGCACAATCATGGTGATGGTCTGGTTGCCGGAGTTGCCGCCAATACCGGCCACAATCGGCATCAGTGCGGCCAGCGCCACCAGCTGGTTGATGGACTGCTCGAATGCACCGATCACGCGCGAGGCGATAAATGCAGTACACAGATTGATGGCCAGCCAGGCCCAGCGGTTCTTTACCGAATCGACCACCGGGGCGAACAGGTCTTCTTCTTCCTTCAGGCCGGCCAGATTCAGCACTTCGCTGTCCGACTCCTCACGCATGACGTCGACCATTTCATCCACCGTCAGCCGGCCGATCAGCGCGCCACGCTCGTCGACCACCGGCGCCGAAACCAGGTCGTAACGCTCGAAAGCCAGCGCGGCATCGCGCGCTTCATCGTCCGGCTGAAAGGACACGACTTCGGTCGCCATCACCTCGGACACCATCCGCTCCGGATCAGCCACCAGCAGGCTGCGCAAGGGCAGTACGCCACACAGCGCCTCTGCGGCGTCCAGCACGAAAATCTTGTCGGTCTGATGTGGCAGCTCGTCAAAACGCCGCAAATAGCGCAACACCACTTCGCAACTGACATCGGCGCGGATTTTCACCAGTTCGAAGTCCATCAGCGCACCGACCGAGCCCTCCGGGTAGGACAGTGCGGATTGCAGCTGCTCACGCTCTGCCTCGTCCAGTTCGCCCATCACTTCGTAGACCACCTGTCGCGGCAGGTCGCCGGCCAGTTCGGCCAGCTCGTCGGTATCCAGCTGGCGCACGGCGGCGACCAGTTCGTCCGGGGCCATGGAGTCGATCAGCGTTTCCCGTACCGCATCGGAAACTTCCAGCAGGATGTCGCCATCCTGCTGAATCTTGACACGCTGCCATACCAGCAGGCGCTCTTGCAGCGGCAGGGCTTCCAGAATATAGGCGATGTCCGCCGGATGCAGGCTTTGCAGCCGCTGCTGCAAGGCTGACAGCGCATCGGAATCAGCCTGCGCCAGTACGTCATGCGTCTGATGCAAGCCGATCAGCCTTTGCACATCGGCCAGGCTTTCACTTAATCGTTCGGCAGTTTGTTTTTTTTCGATAACCGTCAAGCACAACTCCTTCCGCCGCGGCGACGGAGACTGGGCTACACGGTCGGGACGGCGGGAATCAACGACAAAACAGGGGAAAGCCAGCGGCTATGGGATAACTGGGTAAGTCCATGTGCAATACCCTGCCTTTACAGCAGGGCAGAACGGATAAACAGAAGTGGAATTGTAACATGAGCCACCCCTGGCCTTCCAGCCGGGGGCAGCTGCTGTACGGTGGCTTAAGGCAGGTCGGCGTACTGCATGCGCCGCTGGATGATGCGGGTTTTCTTCATCAGGCCAGGCGCATTGCGATGCTCATCGTAATAGCGCGGATTGGGCACCATGGCGGCCAATTTGGCGGCCTGACCGGCGGACAGCCGCGCGGCACTGGTGTGAAAGTAATAACGGGCCGCGGCCTCGGCACCGAACACCCCATTACCCCACTCGATCACATTGAGGTAGATCTCGAAGATACGACGCTTATCCAGCACCTTTTCCAGCATCACGGTAATCGCGGCCTCTTCCAGCTTGCGCCAGGGCGTTTTCTTGCTGGACAGGAACAGGTTCTTCGCCAATTGCTGACTGATGGTGGAGCCTCCGGCCACAATATGGCCCTGCTTCAGGTTTTTCTCGAAAGCCGCCTCGATGCCATCCCAGTCGAAACCTTCGTGATCGGCAAACTTGGCATCTTCCGCCGCGATCAGCGCGCGCTTGAGATTGGGTGAAATCTGGCCATAGCCCACCCACTTCTGCCGCAATTCGGCATTGGGGTCATCCTCCTGCAGCTTGGCCAGCTGTTCGTTCATGAAGGCACTGGCTTCGGGATTGTGGTCTCGCCAGTACACCACATGCCCCAGAATCCACAGGTTGTACAACACAATGGCGGCCACCAGGACCGCCATGATTTTCAGGAAGAGACGCATCGGATCAGGCCAGCACTTCCCTCAGCATATTGGTGACCTTGCGGGTATCCGGCTGCACACCGCGCCAGATATGGAAGGACTCGGCCGCCTGTTCCACCAGCATGCCCAGGCCATCGGCCAGCATGCCGGCATTTTCGCTCTGGGCACGCTTCAGGAAAGGGGTGAGACCCTTGCTGTACACCATGTCGTATGCCAGGGTGCGTGCGGTGAAGATATTGGCCGGCAGCGGCGGGATTTCGTTATGCAGGCTGGTGGAGGTGCCATTGATGATGATGTCGAAGGTTTTGCCTTCCAGCGCCTCGTAACCACTGGCGACCACCTCGCCCCAGGGGGCAAAGTGGTGGGCAATGGCTTCCGCCTTGATCAGCGTGCGGTTGGCAATGGTCACCTTGGCCGGCTTCTGCTCCAGGATGGGTTCCAGCACGCCACGCACGGCACCGCCGGCACCCAGGATCAGGATGCTCTTGCCTTCCATCGGGAAATCCAGGTTTTCCACGATGTCGCGCACCAGGCCCACGCCATCGGTATTGTCGCCATAGACTTTGCCATCGCGGAAAGTCAGGGTGTTCACCGCCTCTGCGGCGCGGGCACGCTCGGTGACTTCCTGCGCCATGCGGTAGGCATCGCCCTTGAACGGCAGGGTGACATTCAGGCCCAGACCACCGGCCCGGACAAATTCACCGACCACTTCGTCGAACTTGCCCAGCTCGGCAAACAGCTTTTCGTACTGGATGGACTCACCGGAGGCGCTGGCGAATTCGCTGTGGATAAACGGCGACTGGCTATGGGAAACGGGGTTACCGATGACGGCGTAACGGTTGATCATGATCAGCTTTCTTGGATTCCTGTGGTGCTTCCGCGTCGTGCGGTTCATCTGCTGAGGTAGCACTTTGCCGTGTAACGTCATAAACATCAACCGGTCAATACCCCTGTCCCAACAATTCAGCGCTGGCTCAGCCCTGCACCCAGGGCAGGCCATGTGCCTTCCAGCCAGTCAGCTGGCCACGATGCTCGTGCTCATCCTTGTCCCCCTCGAACCCCTCCAGCACGTTGTAAACCCGGGTATAACCGGCGGCGCGGGCTTGCGTGGCCGCCTCGTGCGAGCGCACACCGCTGCGGCACATCAGTAACAGGACAGCCTGCTTGTCGACGGCGGCTTGCAGCTGCTCGACAAACTGCGCATTGACTTGCATGCCGGGGAAGCTGCGCAGCTCAATGCGCAAGGCACCGGGCACCACGCCGACAAACTGCCATTCCGCCGCACTGCGCACATCCACCAGCACGGCCCCCGGCAGATGCTGGGCCAGATAGTGTGCCTCGGGCGGGGTAAGCGCGCCCTGATAAGGCAGTTGCTGGGCTGCCGCACGCTCGGCGGCCGTTTGCAGGATCAAATCGCTCTGGTCCATTGCTTTCCTTTCTTTGTAATAGGGCCATGCCACGATGCTGGCAGGGCCAGAATCACCACTCACCCGCACAATGCACAAACATGGTGCAACTGCACGGTGCATTGCATTGATTTGGTGCATTGATAACAACTAGCCGTGCACCAAGCCCTGTGACACAATGATTACATTAGTGTTCGTAGCCTGGCACGCTTCATGCTTCCAGTGAGGCGTACCATCTTTATCAAGCAATATTGCTTTCGATGCACGTTGCCTTTAGGAGAACATTCATGGCGGTTGCAGACGTAGTCAAGCTGATTCAAGAAAACGACGTCAAGTTCGTAGACCTGCGCTTTACTGATACCCGTGGCAAAGAACAACACGTTACCATCCCGGCACACGTTCTGCTGGAAGATGCTGACGAATGGTTCGAACGCGGCCACGCTTTCGACGGCTCCTCCATCGCTGGCTGGAAAGGCATCCAAGCCTCCGACATGCTGCTGATGGCCGACCCGGCTACCGCCAAGATTGACCCCTTCTTCGACGAACCCACCGTATTCATGTCGTGTGACGTGATCGACCCGGCCGACGGCAAGGGTTACGACCGCGATCCGCGCTCCATCGCCAAGCGTGCTGAAGCCTACCTGAAGGCATCCGGCATGGGCGACACCGCCTACTTCGGCCCGGAACCGGAATTCTTCGTCTTCGACAGCATCACCTGGGGCACCGACATGTCCGGCTGCTTCGTGAAGATCAAGTCCGAAGAAGCTGCCTGGGCCTCCGCTGAAGAATTCGAAGGTGGCAACACCGGTCACCGTCCGGGCGTCAAGGGTGGTTACTTCCCGGTTCCGCCGGTTGACTCCGCACAAGACCTGCGTTCCGCCATGGTACTGCTGCTGGAAGAACTGGGCGTGCCGGTTGAAGTGCATCACCACGAAGTGGCCACTGCCGGCCAGATGGAAATCGGTACCAAGTTCAGCACCCTGACCCAGCGTGCCGACTGGACCCAGATCCTGAAGTACGTGGTACAGAACGTGGCACACAGCTACGGCAAGACCGCCACCTTCATGCCCAAGCCCATCGTTGGCGACAACGGTTCCGGCATGCACGTGCACCAGTCCATCTGGAAAGACGGCAAGAACCTGTTCGCTGGTGACGGCTACGCCGGCCTGTCCGAAACCGCCCTGTACTACATCGGCGGTATCATCAAGCACGCCAAGGCTCTGAACGCCATCACCAACCCGGGCACCAACTCCTACAAGCGTCTGGTACCGCATTACGAAGCTCCGGTAAAACTGGCCTACTCCGCCAAGAACCGTTCCGCTTCCATCCGTATCCCGCACGTAGCCAATCCGAAGGGCCGTCGTATCGAAGCCCGCTTCCCGGATCCGCTGGCTAACCCGTACCTGTGCTTCTCCGCTCTGCTGATGGCCGGTCTGGATGGTATCCAGAACAAGATCCACCCGGGCGATGCTGCTGACAAGAACCTGTACGACCTGCCGCCGGAAGAAGACAAGCTGATCCCGACCGTATGCGCCAGCCTGGACGAAGCCCTGGCCGCGCTGGACGCAGACCGCGACTTCCTGACCCGTGGCGGTGTGTTCTCCAACGAATGGATCGACGCCTACATCGAACTGAAGATGCAGGAAGTGAACCTGACTCGCATGACGACCCACCCGGTCGAATTCGCGATGTACTACTCGCTGTAATGGCAAACAGCCACCGGAACCTTCCGGTGGCTGTGGCAAAACCCGCATGGCTCATGGCCCTGCGGGTTTTTTCATATCAATTCGAAACGGTCTGCATAGCCTGAGCACGCTGTGGCCTGGTCAGCTTGAGTTTTAATAATGCGCCTCTCCATACGCAGGCGCTTGGCCGTAGCAAGAGCCATTCCCCCAAGCACACACTGCCATACTGCACTCCCTTTCAACACTTAATTCCATGCCTATGTGCAGTGGTCACAAGACAAGAACCAAGGGTTGCTTGCTCGGCACAAAGCCACCTTAACAGCTTGATTTCAAAAAGCAAAATGACATTTGTATTTTATTTCGCAAATGAATATTGATTGGTATAAAATATTTATAAATAAATTTTCATACCAAAAGGTGTGCGCTTGTGAAAAACCCAAGAATTCTGAGCGGAATCGCTATCATTGCCACGCTGACAGCTTGCACAACCGCAACGCTTGATGTGCCGCGTGCGGATAACTACCCCGTATCCAGTCAGCAAAAAGCAAGAGCCGCACATCACTGGGATGTCTTGGCTGCCGACGTAGCAACGCGTATTGCAGAGAAAACACAAAACCGAATCAGCTCCGATCAGGCCATCTACGTGGTACCTGCCACGGATTCCGCCTTCGACAAAGGCTTTCGCAATCTACTCATCACCCGGCTCGTTGAAAAAGGCATTCCCGTAGCCGTTCGTCCTGGTAGCTTGCGGCTGAATATCGAAACCCAAGTGATCAAACACAATAGCAATGCAGGTAATGCCATTCAGTATCCGATGACAACACTGGCAGCAGGCATTGCTGTCGCCCGCGATCTTACCTTTAGCCATGCCGCGGCGACTTACAGCCTGATCGGTTTGGGAGCGGCCGCCGCACTTGACAGCACAAACCTGGCACTGAATGGCAAGGCATCAGGTGGGCCAACCAGAACAGAAGTCTTGGTCACCACATCGCTTGAAAGCGCCAATCAATATCTGGCACGCACATCCGACCTTTATTACATCGAACGTGAAGATTCTGCGCTCTACGCAATTGATGCAATGAAGACCTGGGAGGTGGTAGGCAAATGAAAAAACTCATACTCATCAGTACTATTGTGCTGACGACAGCATTATTGTCCGCATGCCAGACCGTCCCGGAAAGCCCAGTCAAGACAGATTTGATTGAGACCAATTACAAGGCTGTCGATGCTTTGCTACAAGGTGTAACGCTAAATAGCGAACAGCCCTTGCTGGTCGCAACGCTTGTCAATGTCAACGAACTGACCGAGTCTTCCAGCCTTGGGCGTTTGTTTTCCGAGCAAATCGCCGCGCGACTAGCCAAGCGAGGATTGCAAATCAAAGAGCTGAAACTGCGCGATAACCTGTTTATCAAGCAAACCGAAGGGGAGCTCATGCTATCCCGTGAAGTTACCGAGGTTAGCAAATCGCACAAGGCTCAAGCCGTTGTGGTTGGAACCTATGCCGTTTCACCCAGTATGGTTTACATCAATCTCAAGATCGTCAATCCCAATGGCAATCTCGTGATATCAGCTCATGACTATGCCATGCCTATCGATGCAAACATCCGTGGTCTCTTGCCCAAGAGCATGACATCCAGCTACGCCTACCGCTGACCCTGTGCAAGCCCAATGTAGCAAAACCCGCATGGCTCATGGCCCTGCGGGTTTTTTCATGGCACTGGCCGGTAGTCAAGTCGTCCTTGCGCCTGTCATGGGACAGCCCGATGTGACGCGGGCCGGGCTTTTGCTTATCATATCGCCACGACCACCCTGTTTTTCTTGCTGATGCGGACTCCCATGAAAACGCTTGCCTTTTGTCTGCTGCTCAGTTGCAGCCTCGCCCAGGCCGAGGTGTACAAATACATAGACGCCAACGGCAATGTCACCTTCACCAATGTACCGATCAAGGGCGCCAAGCCCATGCACCTGGCGCCGCTGTCCACCTATGGCAACAGCGGCAAGAGCAAGCCGGCGGGCAATGCCGGCAGCAAGTCGGCTTCCACCCCGGATGGCTATCCCAATGTCGACAACGGCACCCAGAGCAAGCGCGACGAAAGCCGGCGCAAGATTCTGGAAAACGAGCTGGCCAATGAGCAAAAGGCACTGGCCGATGCGCAGAAGGCCTACACCGACGGTGCCGCCACCCGCAATGGCGATGAAGCCCGCAACTACCAGAAATACCTCGACCGCGTGCAGAAGCTGAAAGATGCGGTGACCGAGCGGCAGAAGAATGTGGATGCGCTGCGCCGCGAATTGGGGCAGGCCACCTCATCTGCACAATAATGGTGCATAATTGACTCCGTAATCGTGCATTCGCTGTGCTCTGGCTTGGCGTGCTTATTGCTAACAGCACCAGGCACAGCCCCCTTCGATCCGGAGCACCATGAACTCTCCCAGCTTTGCCGGCCTGGAATTACTCGACACCCCGGTCCTGATCACCAGCGCCGACGGTGTACTGGAATTCGCCAATCCCGCGTGTGAAAACCTGCTGGCCATCGGCCGGCGCGAGCTACTGCGCCACACCCTGTTCGAGCTGTTTCAGGACAGCCCGGCCCTGCGCCAGGCGCTGAGCACCGCCCTACAGCACAATGCCGGCTATATCGAACACGACCTGGAACTGCGCACGCCGCATGGCGAGCAGCCACTGCA
The DNA here is from genome assembly GCF_003202035.1 of Aquitalea magnusonii. Taxonomy (GTDB): domain Bacteria; phylum Pseudomonadota; class Gammaproteobacteria; order Burkholderiales; family Chromobacteriaceae; genus Aquitalea; species Aquitalea magnusonii. The sequence goes on from NZ_QJKC01000015.1 coordinate 107,804, forward strand.
CATTGCCCTGTCGGTGACCCCGGTGGATGCTGATGGCCGGCTGGCACTGGTGGAATTGCGGCCCCTCGACCAGCAGCTGAAAATTGCCAACGAAGAGCGGTTGCTGCTGCAACAGCAGGCCAATCGCGAGCTGATCCGCAATCTGGCGCATGAAATCAAGAATCCGCTGGGTGGTATACGCGGTGCGGCGCAGCTGCTGGAACACGAGCTGTCCGACCGGCCCGAATTGAAGGAATACACCGAAGTCATCCAGGAAGAAGCACTGCGCCTGCAGTCGCTGGTTGACCGCCTGCTGGCTCCGCACCGCCGCCATGTGCGCAGTGAAATCAATATCCACGAAGTCCTGGAACGGGTGCGCAGCATCGCCCTGGCCGAGTACCCGCAGGGGCTGATCATCCGCCGCGACTACGACACCAGCCTGCCGCACATGGTGGCGGACAAGGAGCAGCTGATCCAGGTGGTGCTGAATATCGTCAAGAACGCCATCCAGGCGATGAAGGCCAGCGGCGAGGTGATTTTGCGCACCCGAGTGGCCCGCCAGGTCACCCTGGCACGCAAGCGTCACGGGCTGGCATTAAAATTGCAGATTGTCGACAACGGCCCCGGCATTCCGGAGGAAATCAGGGATCACATCTTCTATCCGCTGGTGACCGGACGCGCCGAAGGCACCGGTCTGGGGCTGACACTGGCCCAGGCTTATGTGCACCAGCATGGCGGCAGCATCGAATTCGAATCCCGCCCCGGCCAGACCTGCTTTACCGTAATGCTGCCTTTCAGCAATACGGATTGAACCCAAATAACAGAAACGAGGGCTGCTATGAATAACCCGGTGTGGATCATCGATGACGACAAGGCCATCCGCTGGGTACTGGAAAAGGCACTGGGCCGCAGCGGCATCGGCTTTGACAGCTTTTCCAGTGCAGACGACGCACTCAATGCCCTGTATGACAACACCCCGCGCGTCATCATTTCCGATATCCGCATGCCGGGCACGGACGGCCTGAAATTCCTGTCGCGGGTCAAGGCCGACCACCCGCAGCTGCCGGTCATCATCATGACCGCCCATTCCGACCTGGACTCGGCCGTGGCCGCCTTCCAGGGCGGGGCTTTCGAATACCTGCCCAAGCCCTTTGATGTCGACCAGGCCGTGCAGCTGATCGAACGGGCGCTGGCCGAGAGCAATAGCCAGATCGAAGCCAGTGGCGGCGTGGAAGCCATGCCGGTGCTGCTAGGCCAGGCTCCGGCCATGCAGGACGTGTTCCGCGCCATTGGCCGGCTGTCGCAATCGCATGTCACCGTGCTGATTACCGGTGAATCCGGCACCGGCAAGGAAAGGGTGGCCGAAGCGCTGCACCGCCACTCGGTGCGTGCCAGCAAGCCCTTCATCGCCCTGAACACCGCCGCCATTCCAAAAGACCTGCTGGAATCGGAACTGTTCGGCCATGAAAAAGGCGCCTTCACCGGCGCACTGGCCACCCGCCGTGGCCGCTTTGAAGAAGCCGAAGGCGGCACGCTGTTTCTGGATGAAATCGGCGACATGCCCACCGAGCTGCAAACCCGCCTGCTGCGCGTGCTGTCGGACGGCCATTTCTACCGCGTGGGCGGCCATGTGCCGATCAAGGCCAATGTGCGGGTGATTGCCGCCACCCACCAGCATCTGGAAGACCGCGTCAAACGCGGCCTGTTCCGCGAAGACCTGTTCCACCGGCTGAACGTGATTCGCCTGCGCCTGCCACCCTTGCGCGAACGGCGCGAAGACATTCCGCTGCTGACCCGCCATTTCCTGGCCAAGAGCGCCAGCAGCCTGGGGGTGGAGCCGAAGCGGCTGACCGATGCGGCGATGGAGGTGATCAAGTTCCACAGCTTCACCGGCAATGTGCGCGAGCTGGAAAACCTGTGTCAGTGGATTACCGTGATGGCACCGGGCCAGCAGGTAGAGGTGGGCGACCTCCCGGCCGAACTGCGCGAACCGGAAGCCGCCCCCGTGGCAGCGGCCGGCGAAGGCAGCCCGGTGGCCAGCACGGCCGTTCATGTGGTGGACTGGACGCTGGGCCTGGCCGAAGAAGTGGCCCGCCGCCTGCGTGCCGGCGAAGTGGGCATCATCGACGACCTGTGCCGGCGCTTCGAGGAAAGCTGCATCCGCACCGGCCTGGCCCACACCGGCGGGCGCAAGGTGGAAGCGGCACATCTGCTGGGCTGGGGCCGCAATACCCTCACCCGCAAGATTCAGGAACTGGGCATGGAAGCCCATGACGAACAGGGCTGAAACCCAGCACCGTGCATCAGCCCTCCAGCACGGTCAGCCCCGGGAGCGTGGCAAAGCTGCGCTCCCGCACCGTGGCGAGAAAATCCTGCATATAGGCTAGCCCGGCATCCTCGCTGCGCAAGGCTGCGTACAATTCGCTGCTCAGCCCCTGCTCGCCGATCTGCCGCGCCACCACATAGCCGCGCTCCAGATACGGCTTGACCGCCCAGAACGGCAGGGCCGCCACACCGCGCCGGCTGGCCACCAGCTGAATGATGGCCACCGTCAGCTCGCTGGTACGGCGCAACGGGCTCACCCCGGCCGGCAGCAGTACCTTGCGCCATAAATCCAGCATCTCGTCCGGCACCGGATAGTGAATCAGTGTTTCCGCGGCAAAATCCTGCGCCTGCCACACCTTTTTGGCGGCCAGCGGATGATCACGCGCCACAATGCCCACCATTTCATAGGCAAACAAGGGCTGGTGGACGATGCCGGCCTGCGGCTCGGCTTCCGACACGATGGCCAGGTCGGCGCGCCGCGTCAGCAACAGCCCCACCGGGTCGGCATGAAAACCGGAAACAATGTCCAGCTCCACCGCCGGCCAGTGCTGGCGAAAGCTGTCCATGGCCGGCATCAGCCAGTCGAAACAGGTGTGGCACTCCACCGCCACCCGCAGCTCCCCTGCCTCGCCCTGGCGGATGCGCGCCACCTCGCGCTCGGCCGCGGCCACCTTGTCCAGCACCTCGCGCGCCAGCGCCAGCAGACGCTCGCCCGCCAGGGTAAAGCGCAGCGGCTGGGTTTTGCGTTCAAACAAGGGCTGCTGGTAATAAGCCTCCAGCTGCTTCAGCTGATGCGACAGGGCCGACTGGGTGAGAAACACCCGCTCGGCCGCCAGCGACACACTGCCGGTTTCCTGCAGGGCAAGCAGGGTGCGCAGATGACGTAGTTCCAGCATGGCATGGGCCTTCCGACAAACATGAATTAAATTCATTCAAAACAACAAAAAAATGAGTTTGAATCATACAGCAGATTCACCGATGCTGGGAGCACTGACAGACAAGGACTCCGACATGACCACACTGCACCTGGCCGGCTTTCCCCGCATCGGCGCCAAACGCGAACTGAAACAACTGCTGGAAGACTTCTGGCAAGGCCAGATTGACGAGGCCGCCTTGCAACAAGGCGCCCGCACGCTGCGCCAGCGCCATTGGCTGCTACAGAAGGGCGCCGGCATCCAGCTGTCGCCCGTGGGGGATTTTTCGCTATACGACCATGTGCTGGATGCACAGATCCTGGTGGGCGCCATTCCGGCCCGCTTCGGCTTTGACCCTGCCCGGCTGGACAGCGCGCAATACTTCCAGCTGGCGCGCGGCAATAGCCGCCAGCCGGCGCTGGAAATGACCAAATGGTTTGATACCAACTACCACTACCTGGTACCGGAATGGCAGGCGGATACCGCCTTCAGCGCCAACCCCGCCCCGCTGCTGGCCCAGCTGGCCGAAGCGCAGGCGCTGGGCATCCAGGCCAAACCGGTAGTGATCGGGCCGCTCACCCTGCTGTGGCTGGGCAAATGCAAGGGCGGCGATTTTGACCGTCTGCAATTGCTGCCGGACCTGCTGGCCTGCTATGAACAGATCCTCCAGCAACTGGCTGCCGCTGGCGTGAGCTGGGTACAGCTGAACGAACCCATCCTGGCGCTGGACCTGCCCGCCGACTGGCTGGCCGCCTTTGCCCCGGCCTATCAGCAGCTGGCTGCCAGCAGCCCGCTCCAGCTATTGCTGGCCACTTACTTTGGCAGCGTGGCCCGGCATGCCGCGCTATTGCACAGCCTGCCGGTCGCCGGCCTGCATCTGGACCTGGTCCGCGCGCCGGAGCAACTGGCCCACTTCATGCAGCAGTGGCCGGATGACAAGGTGCTGTCTGCCGGCGCGGTGGACGGGCGCAATGTCTGGCGCAGCGATCTGAGCGCCTTGCTGGCACAGCTGGAGCCGGTGGCGGCACAACTGGGCGAGCGCCTGTGGCTGGCCCCCAGCTGCTCGCTGCTGCACAGCCCTTTCGATTTGGCCGCGGAAACCGAAATGGATGCCGACATCCGCAGCTGGCTGGCCTTTGCCGTGCAAAGACTGAACGAGCTGAAGCTGCTGCAGCGCGGGCTGGAGCAGGGCCGTGCCAGCATCAGTAACGAACTGCAGTCCAGCGACCATGTGCAGGCACAGCGCCGCAGCAGCCCGCTGATTCACCGGCCAGCCGTGCAGCAGCGTCTGGCCTCACTGCCAGCCGGTGCCGACCAGCGCCCCCTGCCCTTTGCCCGACGCATTGCCCTGCAGCAGGCCGGGCTCAAGCTGCCATTGCTGCCCACCACCACCATCGGCTCTTTCCCGCAAACCGCCAGCATTCGCAGCGCACGGGCGGCCTTCAAGCGCGGCGAACTGGATGCAGCCGCCTACGAGCAGGCCATGCAGGAAGAAATTGCGCTGGCGATCCGCCGTCAGGAAGCACTGGGGCTGGATGTACTGGTCCACGGCGAAGCCGAGCGCAACGACATGGTGGAATACTTTGGCGAACAGCTGGAAGGCTTTGCCTTTACCCGGCTGGGCTGGGTGCAGAGCTATGGCAGCCGCTGCGTCAAACCACCCATCATCGTCGGCGATGTGGCCCGGCCGCAGCCGATGACCGTGCGCTGGGCCGTCTATGCACAAAGCCTGAGCACGCGCCCGGTAAAAGGCATGCTCACCGGGCCGGTCACCATGCTGCAATGGAGCTTTGTCCGCAATGATGTACCACGCAGCACGGTCTGCCGGCAGATTGCCCTGGCACTGAACGAAGAGGTGCTGGATCTGGAAAACTCCGGCATCCGCATCATCCAGATCGACGAGCCGGCCATTCGCGAAGGGCTGCCCCTGCAGCAGGCACAGCAAGCGGCTTATCTGCAGTGGGCGGGCGAGGCTTTCCGCCTGTGCAGCTGGCGCATTGATGACAGCACCCAGATTCACACCCATATGTGCTACTCGGAATTCGGCGACATCCTGCCGCAGATTGCCGCACTGGATGCCGATGTGATCACCATCGAAACCTCGCGCTCCGACATGGCCTTGCTGCAGGATTTTGCCGAGTTCCGCTACCCCAATGACATCGGCCCCGGGGTGTACGACATCCACAGCCCGCGCGTGCCAGCCGAGGCTGAAATGGCAGCCCTGCTGGACAAGGCCTTGCAGGTGATTCCGGCCGAACGCTTGTGGGTCAACCCCGATTGCGGACTGAAAACCCGTGGCTGGCCAGAGGTGGAGGCCGCGCTGGGCAATATGGTGAGTGTGGCGAAAAGGCTGCGCCAGCAGCTGGCGCTCCGGCTTAGCTAACCGTCATTCATTGCAATTACTAAAAAGTATTTTTAATATTTATTTACCAAGACTCTCTCTCAGGGCCAGTGCGGCCCGCTTGGTACCCGCTGATCAGGGCTCCTTCGGGAGCCCTCTTTTTTGCAGACCAGCACCAGCCGCTGGCACCCGGCCAGCGGGCAAGCGCTTATGCCCCCCACCGGCCCGACCGGCACGCTCCTGGAAAAAATACTCCTGGTCATATAAAATGCCGGAAAATTAACAAGGAGTAGCACATTGGCCGAATCCTGCAGCGACCGCCTGAATGCCTTGCTGCATCACTTCCCGGTGCACGCGCGCCTGTTTCACGCCGGCACCCTGTGCGGCATCAACGATTTCTCTGCCGCCGGCGCAGGTGGACAGCTGCATCTGGTCCGGGCCGGAGCCATGGAAATCATTCATCCGGGCCAGCCCAGCCTGCAGGTGAAGGTGCCCAGCCTGCTGCTCTATCCCCGGCCCATGGCCCGTCGTTTCATCAGCGATCCGCAGCACCCTGCCGATCTGACCTGTGCCGAGCTGCATTTTGCCGGCGGCAGCGATAACCCTATCGTCAGCGGCTTGCCGGAGATGATCTGCCTGCCACTGGAGACGATTGATGGGGCCGCGCCGGTGCTGGCACTGCTGTTCGAGGAGGCCTTCAGCGAGCGCTGCGGCCGCCACGCCCTGATCGACAAGCTGTTCGAAGTACTGCTGATCCAGCTGCTGCGGCAACTGATGGAAAGCGAGCAGATCAATGGCGGCATGCTGGCTGGCCTGTCTCACCCCAAATTGCGCAAGGCGCTGGTGGCGATGCACGAGCAGCCAGGGCAGGAATGGTCGCTGGATGCGCTGGCCCACATCGCCGGCATGTCGCGCAGCGTGTTTGCCAGCAGCTTTCGCCAGGCGGTCGGCTGCACGCCGGGCGCCTATCTGCAGAGCTGGCGCGTCCGGCTGACACAGCAGGCCTTGCGCCGCGGCGAGTCCTTGAAGATGATCGCCATGGCCGTGGGCTATGGCAGTGAAGCGGCACTGTCACGCGCATTCAAGGCACAGTGCGGGCTGAGTCCCCGCGAGTGGCGGCAGCTGCGCGAGCAGGATACGCCCGGCTGACTTCGCCCCACCCGCCAGACGGCGGGGGGACTGGCCATGCAGCAGACAGCAAAAAGCCCCTCGCAAGGGGCTATCTCAGGCAGGCAAGGCCCTGACACTCAAGGCTTGAGCATGCTCGGGGTCATCATCACCTTCAGGCGCACCTGTTCCAGCTCGTGACGCACCCGGTGATTCAACCACCACACCGAACCTTTTTTCACGCTCCACAACAGCGGCTGCTCACCCAGCAACTGTGCCGACAGGCGGCCGATATACGGCTGATGGCCAACCAGCACGATGGTCTTGCCCGCTTCCGGCCAGTTCACCGCTTTCAATACCTGCTCGACCGATGCATCCGGATTCAGCTCCGGCAAGACGGTAAAGCGCTTGCTCAGCAGCGCAGCGGTCTGCTGCGAACGTTTGGCTTCCGATGCCAGCAGGAGGAAATCCTCCGGCAGGCGGTCGCGCAGCCACTGGGCCATCTGGCTGGCTTGTTGCTGGCCATTGCGGGTCAGCGCCCGCGCCAGATCATCAGAACCTTCTTCCGCTTCGGCATGACGCCACAGGATCAGATCCATTTTTTACCTCCGTTATTGTTGTTGGCGCTTGACCAGGCTGCAGCGCGGGACCAGCTCAGCGGCCATGGCACGACAAATCGCAGTGCACTGCGCCTGTCGCCGCTGCCGCTATCCATCCCGTGCCCATCCACCTGCGGCAAGACTGACAGCGCAGCCTACACCAGGCTTGTGTCAGCCGCATGTCGGACAAACACTTATGCGGCTAGTGCAGCAACGGTGCCAGCAAGGGCACCAGAATGGCGGTGACTACCCCATTAAGCCCCATCGCCAGCCCGGCGAAAGCGCCGGCAGTCTCTGACAACTGGAACACCCGTGCCGTTCCGATGCCGTGTGCCGAAATACCGGTGGCCGTGCCCAGCACCATGTCGTCGCCCATGCCCAGCAAGGAAAACAGCGGCTTGACGATGACCGCACCGAAAATGCCAGACAAAATCACAAACATGGCCGACAGCTCGGGAATACCGCCAATGCCCTGCGACACGCTCATGGCAATCGGCGTGGTCACCGCACGCGTGGTCAGCGACAGCAATACCTGCTGCGGCAATTGCAGCAGCCAGCCCACCCCGACCGCACTGACAATGCCGACCAGCCCGCCAAACACGATGGTGATGGCCAGGGGGCCGGCGGCACGCTTCAGCCGCGACAGATTACCGTACAGCGGCACCGCCAGCGCCACCGTGGCCGGGCCCAGCAGCATCTGCACCATCACCCCGCCCTTCATGTAGTCGCGGTAGCTGGTGCCGGTGGCCAACAGCCAGCCCAGCAGCAACAGCACACCGATCAGCACCGGGTTGGACAGCGGATGGCCGTGGCAGCGCCGGTTGAACAACACCGCCAGCTTGTAGGCCAGCAAGGTGACAAACACCCCGCTCAAGGGCGACGTACGCAGCACCTCCACGGCAGCCATGGGATTCATGCCTCCTCCTTGTGCCGGTGACGCGCCAGCAGCAACTTCAGCAACAGGCCGGGCAGCAGCAGGGTCAGGATGGTGGAAGCGGCCAGCACCACCAGCAATTGCCAGCCGAAACCGGCCAGCAGATCGCGATAGGCCAGCACCGCGGCGCCGGCAGGAATGAACAGCAGCGACAGATGGGACAGAAAGCGCGGCACATTCTGCTTCATGCTTTCCGGCACCGACTTGCGCGCAGCCAGCGTGCAAAACAGCAGCAACATACCCAGCACCGGGCCGGGCAAGGGCAGGGAAAAACTACGGCTGATCAGCTCGCCAGCCAGCTGGTAACCCACCAGCCACAACAGGGTTTCTATCATGGGCATCATTCCGCCTGCAGCAGCGCGCCACCACAAGCCAGGCCATCGGCCAACATCGGGCTTTCATCATACCTGCGGCTGCTGCAGCGCGGTATAAACAGACAAGGCCATTGTCGTATTACTGTCAACAAACAGGACAAGCCTTGTCCGGCTTTGGCATAATGCGCGCCATGATTCAGGATACACACTGGCTGCCGCAGCCCCCCGACCTTGCCCCCGGCCTGCTGGCCTTCGTCAGCGAAGCCGGCTCGCTGACCGAGCGGCTGCTGGCCACCGGCCACCGCTTCGGCGTGCAGGTATTGTCACAAGGCGCAAGCCCGGCCAACCCGGACGAGCCCGCCCTGCTTGCCCTGCCAGCCGACAGCCTGCTGTATGCCCGCCATGTGCTGCTGACCCTGGATGACACCCCGGTGGTGTACGCGCGCAGCATTGCCCGGCTGGACTGCCCGGTGTGGCAGCCCATTCTGGACCGTGGCAGCCGCTCGCTCGGACTCACCCTGTTTGGCGGCCTGCCGCAGCTGCAGCGCGGCCCGCTGCACTATCAGCAACTGGGGCCGGCCCATCCCCTGCATCAGGCCTGTGCAAGCGATAGCACCAGCCTGACGGCACGGCGCTGCCGCTTTGTGCTGGATGAAGCCCCGATGGTGGTGTGCGAGGTGTTCCTGCCCGCCCTGAAAGATTTTGCCCGATGACGCTTGATGCCCTGAAAGACCGCTACACCGTTTACAAGCAGCTGATGCGCATGGACAAGCCCATCGGCACCCTGCTGCTGCTGTGGCCCACGCTGTGGGGACTGTGGATAGCCGGCAACGGCAAGCCGGACCCGCTGGTGGTGCTGATCTTCGTGGTCGGCACCTTCCTGATGCGCTCGGCTGGCTGCGTCATCAACGACTATGCCGATCGCCACTACGACATGCATGTGGAGCGCACCAGCCAGCGCCCGTTTGCCCGTGGTGCGGTGACCGAGCGTGAAGCGCTGTGGCTGGCGCTGGCGCTGGCCATCATCTCTTTCCTGCTGATCCTGCCGCTGAACCGGCTGACCTGGCTGATGAGTGTGCCAGCGGTTTTCGTGGCCGCCAGCTACCCCTTCACCAAGCGCTTCTTCCCCATGCCGCAGGCTTATCTGGGCATTGCCTTTTCCTTTGGCATCCCCATGGCCTTTGCCGCGCTCAACAATCACGTCCCCGCGCTGGCCTGGCTGCTGCTGGTGGCCAATGCCTTCTGGACCGTGGCCTACGATACAGCTTATGCCATGGCCGACAAGCCGGATGACCTGAAAATCGGCATCAAGACCTCAGCCATCACCTTTGGCGATCACGACGTCACCGGCATCATGCTGTGCCACGCCGTGTTCATCCTCATGATGGCGGGCATAGGCTGGCAGCTGGCACTGGGCTGGCCTTTCTTTACCGCGCTGGCCATCTGCCTGGGCTTGATTGCCAAGCAGTACCGGGAAATCCGCACCCGCGACCGCGGGCTGTGTTTCAAGGCTTTTCTGGACAATAACCGCGTCGGTGCGGTGCTGATGGCGGGCATTGTGCTGAGCTATTTGTTGAAGTGATGGTGTACCCGGCCGCGGTATTGCCGCTTCCGCGCGGCGAACGGGGAGTGGAGTGACCTCGGTGCGGTGCTTATCTGCTTAAGCGCAGCAGTCGGAGTCCGATTGCCGATACGTAGTAAATACAGGTTTGTATCCGCTCACGCGGATGATCTTTTGCATTGCCGCTTCCGCGCGGCGAACGGGAAAGAGGGCTTGCCTGGCCAAGCCCTCCTTCACCTCCAAGGCCACCCCACAAGCATGGCCTGCGGCTGCCCGCCAGGGCCCGTCGGCGCGTCTGTGCGGTACTTCCCCTGCAAGCAAGGTCCTGCTCACCTTCCCCTTCGGGCAGTTTCCATACCCTCCCCCCATCACTACAGTGTCCCGTTGGTGCTCAACACACCCCCAACACGGCTGCCGCATCCGTTAGTCTTGCGGCATTTTTACGTCCATCGGTTTTGTCATTGTCCGTTTTTGCGGACAATGCGCAGCTTATGGTCGGGTAGCGCGCAGCCATGCAATACCTGGGAAACCAGGAAAAGCTGTGGGCCGTGTTGGCGGTGTTGAAGTGCCCGACCACCCTCTCAACAGGGGTGACTTTCAACGGTCCAACATCAAGGCAAGTACCATGATCAATCAAGCTGCGCCGCAACACCCACCTCCCCTTTGCTTCCACTACCACGGCAAACCACTGCATGTGCTGCGCCACAACGGCCAATGGTGGCTGTATAGCGACGATATACTCGCAGTCATCGGCCAAAGACTGGGACGTCGTATCCAGCAATTACTGACACCCGATACCAGCACCGACATTCGTCCTGATACAGAAAGCCCGACAGCATGCTGGCCCGTACCAGCCTTGCTGCGCGCCTTGCGCCGTGTGGGAATCCGCAGCGCGGATGATGGTTTTGATGCCGCTTCCGCGCGGCGGACGGGAAAGAGGGCTTGCCTGGCCAAGCCCTCCTTCACCTCCAAGGCCACCCCACAAGCATGGCCTGCGGTTACCCTCCGGGGCCTGACCGCGGCGAGGCGCGCCTGAACTCGCGATTTGCTAACGTCAAATCGCTCAAACAAAGCAGGCGCTTAAAACCTCGCCCCGGGGCCACCCGTCGGCATGCTTGACGGGGCCCGTGGGCGCGTTGGTACGGTGGCTTTTAATGGTATCGGGTAGCGTCCATTTGGCAGACATTTCACGCAAGCCACTCTCTCTTTTTCTGATTAAAACCTCTGTCGGAGCTGGTCCGGTCCCGTCAGCGCAAGCCGACACAGACCTGCCGCCCAGGGTCTTAAGCGGTCGGCTGTCCGCAGCGGCGCGACGGTAGCGCGCCGCAAGTTCCGGCCGCGCCCTGGGCGGCATGGCTGGGGCGGGAATTCGACGCGCTGCGGGTCGCCTTTTCTTTGGGTAGGCGGTTTCAAGAGCCAAGTGCAACGGTGGTTGGAATCCTGATATCCAGATTGAAGCAACATTCCCAGAATGCTTCGCTGGGCTTCTTAAACCCT
>NZ_QJKC01000016.1 GCF_003202035.1 Aquitalea magnusonii
ATCGGGGAAAGTACGTCTGGTTTTATTCATGGACACAGCTCCTAAGTGGTGATTATCCACCTTAAGTTAGTGTCCACGAAGGGCGGGACAGACCAGTTTTCAGGAATGAATTCATTCCGCGGAGTGATGCTAGACAAGACTTAAAATAGCCCTCAACTCCCCTAGAGCGGCTTCCTTTACTCCTGACCATTATTTCTGAAAATCTATAACTCGAGCCTAGCGCGCGGGCCTTTCGACTGCCTATTAGAGCATTTGAACTATATTCCATCCCAAAATCAAGTGTAATAATACAAGAATCATAATAATAATGCTTATTAAGCATACATTAAGAAGATTCCTTATAAAACACTGCAGACAAGCACCACTCTGCCGAACCTTATTAAATTTTCATCAGGAAGATTATTAATATGAAGCTTGTATACATAGAAGAAAAGATCGGTTTAGAGAAACGAAACCTGTGCATGGAGATGCACATTGAAGTAAATGGATGCATGATTTCACACATTGAAAAAATATCAAGAGTAGTTGGAGAAAGAATAAAGCAAGGAAAAAGAATTTACTTCAAAATGTCAGATCAATCCGAAAAAATAATTGAGACCTATAATGAATTCCTAGGCATTGAAGGTCATTTCTGCCGACTTGTAACAGCAGACTATTTATCCAAAGACCTCAAAAAAGGTACTGAAAAGTGGATAAAATTTCCAGCACCAGCATTTATTGACGTACTAAACCTAAGGCATAGATATTGGGTTTTGCACTCAGACCCAAACAATGGGAATGCCTTTTACCAAGGCATCACACCAATTGGAGCATATTGCAAATTAGTAAACAGTCAAAATCCAGGATTTGTAAAAAGGTTATTTTCTGAAAATGCCAGAAAAAGTGTATATACACCAGCGCAATCAATCAATAAATTCTTCGCGTGGTTTGACAGGGAAATTTCTGAAGAAAATTCATTTGAATTAAAACCAGAAATATACCTTTAATTTAAAAAATATTCACCCTACTCAAACATGCAAGATAGGTATAGTTAAAATTCTTTGGAAAAATTAGTTAATTTTGCCCATTTCAAAATTATTCACAAATAACTACCATTCCATTTCCTTCACAACAAGCTGAAATCTTACTCATGCAAAAGCTTAACATATTGGCAGGACTTTTTGCAGTCGGCTTCATTGGCACAGTCCATGCGAACGAGACAATCTCTGATTCAAATAACCAATATACCTTTTCCATTGGCAATCAGAATATGAATTACCATGAGCATGAATACATTGCCCAACTGAATGGTGCTGACCCGGACTCGGATAGTGGTAACCAGACAACATTCCGCATCAGTAAAACCGGGCAAAGCAAATTTCTGGGTATTGAAGATTTTTATACTCGGTACCAGATTGATTACGCCAGCGGAACCAATCAATATGATGGGCACTATAATGGTACCTTCCAACCAGGACAGGCCACATCGAATGCAAGCACCTTTGATGCAAGCATGCGTGTAGGGAAAGGCTTTACCTTCAAAGACTATGCTGCCTTCCAACTCACACCTTTCGCTGGCTTTGGGATGCACCTATGGCATAGGCAGGTTGGTAGTAACGAACTGAATAATGAAGCTTATGGCCACCTGTTCTGGGAGCTTGGAACAATGGCTCAATACGCTGTGAATGATAAGCTTGTGTTGTCTACCGATATCGCATTTGGAAAAACGGTAGCGCCTACTATGGTTGTCGCAGGTACAACCTTCCATCTTGGTAGTAGCAGCACCATTAATTTCGGCCTGGGCGCTGATTACAAACTAAACAAAAACTGGCATGTCAATGGCCGTTATGAATATAGCACATTCAAATATGGCATATCAGAAACGCACAATGTTGATGGCTATGCAATCCACGAACCAAACTCAGACACTACCATCCAGAAAATTTATGTTGGTGTAGGATATAGCTTCTAATAAAAAAGGGCTGTTCAGGAACCATCCCGTTCAGCCCGTTGCCCACTTCATACAGCATCAAAACCAATAAACAGTTTAACCAAGTCGGTTTTTTTATTAATACCAAGTTTTTGATAAATACTTTGAATCTGGTTTCTGACCGTACTGGGAGACACCCCAATCACTCTTGCAACTTCTTTTGCACTACCAACCTGAACAATCGTTTCCACAACGCGCATCTCGCTTTTTGTCAATACAGAGCACATTGAGTTTTTGTAAGAACCAATCGTGAACTGTGCTTTCCTGTTGACAAATGCCACCGCAGCAATTGAAGCCAAAGCTTTGATTAACATTTCATCCTGCTGAGAAAACGGCTCAATATTATCACAACAATCTTTTCGATTAATTAATTGTAACACACCAACCGTTGCCCCTTGGTGCGAAATTCTTTCAGCCAAAATGGATTTTGATGTATAGCCAGTTTTAGCATCATAACTTCTCACCCCTTCAAAACGCTCATCACTACTGGCATACGAATCAGAGATATTTACTGTTTCGCCAGTATGTAATGAATAAGTTGCTATGGTGGAAAGATTTGGACAACCATCATCAAGCGTCAATGGTAGTTTTGAAAAAAAATCTGCTTTCTGCATTTCCACACGACCATTAAACTTGGCGCCTAAAGACTTATTGTGCACGACAACAAATTCAAGGTGCTCGCCACTTTCGTCAACAATATAAATACTTCCAGCATCTGCTCTCGTGGCGGCCAAGCCATACGACATCACTCTATCAAACAACTCATTCAAGTCACACATTGATGACAAAGAAGTAATGATGTCCATCAAGTCATACTGACACTCAGCACTCATATACGGCTCCACATCTAGATTTATTATTGAATAACTTTACGGACTAACCAGCACCGTCGAAAACATCGGTGAGCAAATGGACAGTCCCTCGTTACCTAGGACCAAACACATAGGCAATTTGCTCTATATCACGACAGCCCCATCCAGACTAATATTAAGCCATCAAACATAACCGGCAATTTGCAGCCACATTTGGAACTTACTATATCAAGGAGAGGATCGCTATGATTTCTATTGAAAAACTACTGCGCTCAACAATTATCATTGCAACGATAACTTCTCTTTCCGCCTGCGCAGCAATGCAAGGCAATCAGGTTAGTCTTACGGTAAAAACAGAACCACCTGGTGCCATGCTGTACGAGGGTAATCATGCGCTAGGCATGGCACCTCAAACACTGAACTACAATGGTGATCCTAGTAAAAATATTATCAATACCAGTAAAGTAACCGCAATATGGCCAAGCGGAGCTCAAAACAGTCAAAGCTTTAACCTACCGATGCATCAGGGTAGTTTTTCAGCAACAATCTCGCGACCGAAAAATGCCCCAGGCTTGGCTAATGACCTAGCAAATGCAGATCGAGTAGCAGCTGCAGAAGATAGGAAGGCGAGAAATGCGATGACTTGCCAAAGCTATGCAGACCAAGCAGCAGCCAGTCAGCAAATTTCACAAAACACAGCCAATAAGAAAACAGCCGACGTACTGCTTGGAGCCTTAAACCAGTCGCTGAGCCAAAAGTCTGCTTACGACAAGTGCATGCAACAATTTGAATATAATTGATTTAAATTTATCACACCAATCCTAACGAATATTATAAAATGAAAAAGACCAATTTTATTATCTTCATGGCTATCACCGCCACTATGCTGAGTGCTTGCGGCAAAGAGTCAGCAGAGAAAATCAGCAGAGAACAGACCACAGCAAACTCTGAAGCCCCCAAAGCTGTAATAGCAAGTACAGAAAAATGCAAGAATGGCCCGTTCAGAACAGCAGAAGAAGGTCTCAAATACATTAGAAAACTAAACGGCACTCCAATAAAGGAGGTGATTGCAAAAATTGGCAATCCATCCAACTATTCAAAGCAGGCAAATATGATTATTTTTGGCGACACAGAAAAAACCGATGAGAATTTTTGTGCCGATCCTGATCCGCTAACTAAAAAACATGGAACGCTGATGATTATTACTGCAATTGACAATAGCGAACGTCTTGTCTCCAACGACTCCCTTGGCCCGACCATGGTTCAATTTGTTAACAGCGAAAAATAAGAGAACTCCGAGAGGACTGTACTCAATAGTGAATCAGTCCTCTAATAACAGCAATAGCAAGCAATCACTAGCCGAACAAACCACTGCCGTATTGTTGGCATCGATTCAGAACTCCAGGATATCCCCTGCTGACAAAATATCAATAGAATGATTGCTACTGGTACTGTCTAATTGATATTTTATCAAATCAGCATCTGTCGGTTTGAGATGAGTAGCCCATACACTGCAATCCTGCTTTAAATTAAGCAACTCGCTTTTGAGTACATCCGGGCAGAGATGGCCTGCTTCACGCGCAAGTTCAGCAGCGCTGTTTTCAAATGCAGCCTCGATAATCAAATGACGAAGTGACACGCTGGCTGCATTCAACAAAGGCCACAGCTCAGCATTACTGGCGGTATCACCAGTGTATGCAAGACAAGCTTTACCCGAATCAATCAGATATCCCTGCGCCGGCACCGAATGCATTGCAGGCAAGGCAGTAATCATCCCCCCTTGTGTCAGGTTCTTGGTTTGTCCACACTCAAATGGATGATATTCAATCAGTCCGCTACCGGTAGACGGTAGCACACTGAAATCGGGCCAGATTTCCCAGTTGAAAATGTGCCTTTTCAGCATGTTGATGCTGTGCTGACTTGCATGTATCCGTACAGGACTTGCACGCCGGCCTAATAAGTTGTCCAGTAATAGCGGTAACATCGCAATATGATCAAGATGGGTATGCGTCAGGAAGATATCTTCAATCACCATCATCTCGGACAACTCCAGACTAGCCAGGCCGGTGCCTGCATCAATCAGGGTGGTGTTGTCCAGCAAAAAGCAGGTTGTCGCAGCCTGGGCCGAAATCCCCCCGCTACATCCCAGAATACGCAACTTCATTCAGCCTCCCGGCCAACAGATAAATAAACGGGCTTGGTGCCTTTCTAATAACCAGGATCACTCACTGCCTTCCTTGGTACAAACAAAGCTGACAAAGGGATAGTTAGCCAACACCGGGTCTGCATCCAGAAAATCCGGATCCAGCGGCAATCTGACAGGGACCACATCGTTGGCAGCTGCATACGCCGCGTCACCTCGATCCAGCAAAACGGTAGTGCTGGCCTGGCTAAACGCAATACGGCCATGATTGACCGCCACGTAAAAACCATCCGGCACGGTCTGGTCTGTTGATTCAGGCATGCTAGAGGCCAGGGTGATGCCTGGCATGGGCAGGCTTTGCACCGACAGCATGTCGCGTTCAGAATCGGTCAGGATGCGGGCAGGAGAACCGAGCCCATCGTAGTATGCCGTTTGCCCACGCTTGACCAGCAAGCTGGTCTGGTCTGTTTCCAGCCGGGTGCGGCCATCCTGCATGGCGAGCAGCATGGCCGCATTGCAGTCGTGCATGCCTTGATGAATCTGCAAACCAGGCGACAAGCAATCCAGCACAAAATCCGTACCGCGCACACCAATCGTGGCCGTCAGCGTGTGAAAGTTGACCTGCTCGGGTTGCCTTTTGGCAATCAGACCGGTCACCACCCGAAAACCGCCGCGTAACATGTCCACCAGCATGCCATCGCTTTCCTGCCGGGATTGATAGTGGAACTGACTCAGTTTGAGCCGACTGCCTGGCCTTAGGGTAATCCGCGTGTGATCCACCATTTCCAGCTCGGCGGCTTCGGTGCTGTTCGCCTGTAGCGTATCGCTGCGGAACAAAGCCCCATATGGCTTGATTTGCCGAACCGCACCCTGTCCGTCCGTCACTTGTATACCGGATGGAGCATGTACAAGGTGGCCGACAACGCCGGCCGAGGACACTCCGGCGGCTTCATTTTCAGACGGATGACGACAGTCACCCTGGCACAATCTGGCGGTAAAGTCGGTACCGCGTATGCCAATGGTCGCGGTTCCGCCCTGCATCTGGTACGCGTTCTGATTACCACGCTTGCCAATCAGGCCAGAAAGTGTTCGTACGCCTCCCTTGAGCAGGCCAACCACCATGCCATCCTCCTGTGGCTTGCTATGCTCAAAGTGATATTGGCGGATGACAAAGCGTGTTTGCGGGCGGAGTGCCACCTGGCTGCCATCCGTAAAAATCAGCAAGGCATTGCTGTCTTTCTCCGTGGCAACTACATCACCAACATTCAGTTCCGCGCCGGTATACAGCAGGTCAAAACCCGCGGCCCCATGCTCTACATGGGCAATGCCCTGCAAGCGCTGTACCTTGGCCGCACTCTGCGCATGGATGACACCGGACAGCACAAACATCAGGCACACGGCACTACGCCAGATCAAATTCCGAAAGCTGGTTTTCATCATTTACAGTTCAATGCAACGGACAGGGCCGACCAGTCATAGAAAACCGGCAAATCAGTGGCCAGATTCATCGGCAACACCTGTGTTGTAGCCAGTGCGCTCAGCACGCTCACATTGCGGTTTAGCGATACACTCTGTTCCCAGGCATCTTGCATATTCATGGACACCGGGGCAGGCATGCTGGCAAATGAATTGGGTGCAGCGGCAAAGCCGATCTGTGCATAAGCAGCCATATTACTCAGGCTGCTGTTCGAGCCGGGCAGGCTGATGTTGGCAAAACTGCCGTTTACCGCGCCATATTGCAAAAAGCGGTAACTGCTACCCGTAGCCGGCGAATAACCATTCCATAAAGAAACGGTCAGCGCCCCACCAAGGCTGGCAGTACCACTGACGGTAATCTGGTCAAAACCAATACCTGGCGTGGTGCCACCAATCTGAATCACGGTATTACTCCCTGCCCCCAGTGTCAGGTTGCCATTGATATTGATACTGCCCGGAGAATAACCCGGAGACAGCGTGCCACCACTTACCGACACATTACCATTGATATTGCCCGACCCCTCCAGCGTACCGCTATTCAACTGATAACCACTGCCACCCACCAGCATGCTGGCCGGATGGCTCACATCTGTTCCGAGCTTGGTTACACCGCCTGTCTGCACCAGGCCACCATTAAAACTACTGGTCGCTGACAACAGGTTCAGTGTGCCGCTATTGCTGAACAACTGGCTGAAACTGGCACCTGCCGTATTGATTGTGCCCTGATTATTGATTTGGCCAGCATAACTGCCGCTGCCAAGGTTAAGCGTACCGGTGTTGCTAAGTGCTCCGCTATTACTCCAGCTGCCACCGTTGATGCTCAAACTTCCACCATCCACACTGACCGTACCCGTACCCGCAAATACACCGCCATTGACATTCAGTGCTCCGCCGACGGACAAAGGCCCGTTATTGGTCAGTACGCCACCATTGACATTCAGGCTGGCACCCGATGGGATAACACTGTCACCAGCAGCTGTTTGCAAGGTCAGGCTGCCCTGTTGCAAGGTGAGTGAGCCGGATGGCAGAACCAGGTCAGTAAAGGTGAAGGCAATATTGGGCGCATTCAGTACCCGGTTACCGTTACCACCAAAAGCGAAATGGCCATGACTGCCAAACTGCAGGCCGCCACTGCCGTTGATGGCACCGCCGCTCCAGTTGAACGTACCCTGGTTTTCGTTCAGGGTAATTCCGTTCAAGTAAAGGCTACCCGATTGCAGCTGCAAGTCGCTATTGAGGGTGACATTGCCATTGAACTGCAGATTACCCTGTACATTCAGGCTGCCACTGCTGCTGAAACTGCTACTGGCATCCACCAGCAGGCTGCTACCCGCCGCAACAGTAGTGGAACCACTCAATGCTGCCGGGCCGGTCAGTTCGATTACGCCGCTTCCGCCAAAACGCGTATTGCCGCTGGTGCTGATATTGCCAATCTGCAAAGTTTGGCTGCTGTCATTCACCAGCTGGCCAGAGCCGGACATTTGTAAGGGAACGGTAATGATTGAAGCGTTAATGCCGGTTGTCTGGATCGTGCCCGTGTTTAATATCGGTAGATTGCTTCCACTATTAGAAATGGTAGCTGAAGACTGGCTGCTATCCAGAGTATAGACTCCGTGATTAATAAGCTGCCCACCTATACCAACAGATAACCAATTAGCCGACATTTGGTTTGATTGCACTATATTACCCTGATTAATCAGTTTTCGATCAAGTGTATCAAACGCCGCGATAACTCCTGCACTCACTTTTGGCCCAACTACCGTTGTTCCACTCCCAGACATTGTTCCTTCTGCCCAGTTAAAATCATTAACTACCGTTGTCGTACCTGCGCCAGTCAATGCACCGCCACTTTGATACAAGTTCCCAACATTGATATTTCCATCTGCACTAAGTATCCCATTCCAAATTGAGATTGACGCACTCTCATCACCAATAATATTACTCCCGCCAGGTAGGTATACAGCGCCTCCATTAACATTCAGTGTTGCACCAGACTTTAATGCTACCCCACCGAGAAATGAGCTATTCGTGTTTGGACTGGTGATGTATACAGTCCCACCACCAGTAATGGTAGAGATGGTGCTAGCAGCAGTACTCAAGGACGTTACAGTCAAATCTCCGAGACCAACATCCAACGTACCACCGATCAATGTCACGGGAGCATTAATTTCTGAGTGATACCAAACATATGGTCGCGGGTGATAATTACCATCAGCTTGAATTACTCCACTATTGACAACACCTCTCGAACCAGAATATTCTTTCTGTAGCTGATAAATTACAGCCTTATTACTCAAAGAGTTTAATCGATAGACACTTTGATTGTACAATAGTCCATTATTCTCTAGTGCCAAGCCTGTGGCATTCCAAGTTCCAAGCTGTGTAACACTTCCCAAGTTAATTAGTGTCCGTCCCAATAGTTCATTCGCAGAAAACTCAACAAGTGGGTTACCAATTATCCCATCGGCCACCCCTTTATCAATCACGGTAGTACCGGCACCGGACATTTCTCCACCAGTCCAGCTAAAACCGTTACTTGCGGTTACCGTACCAGCACCATTGAGCGTACCGCCTGTCTGGTTGTAATTACTCACCCCCAACGTGCTATCCACCGTAGCCGTGCCACCGGTTAGGGTCAGCGATGTCAGGGTTTGCGGTGTGCTGCCGTTAAACCATAGCGTGCCGGTGCTCCAGGGCAGGGTGACATCCAGCAGCGGAGCATTAACCTGCACCAAACCACCACCCGCATTCAGGTTGAGGTTGGCACCATTGCCGCTGATGTTCTGGTTGATGTAGATGTTGTGGTAGGCAGTGAGATTGAGCGCATAACCGGAACTCCAGTTGAGGGCATCATTGACGATGATGTCGCCCAGTCCGCTACTGCCCACGGCAGTGGTTTGCAGCGTGACATCGCTCTGATTCAGCTGGGCTGACAGGGTGCTGCCGGAGATATCGCCGCCGCTGGCAGCCACGGTGAAGTCGGTGGGGTCGATCAGCCAGCTACCCTGCTTGCCATGGGCCGCCGTGGTATTGATGCTGGCACTGTCGCTGACAGTAACATGACTGCCGGAGGTTTCGATGCTGCCGCCATTACCTGTGTCGGCCCCGCCTTTGGCGCTAAGGCTGCCGCTGACCGTGGTGTTGCCCTGTGACAGCAGCTTAATGCTGCCGCCATTACCTTGCTCCAGTGCATCGGCACTGATCTGGCCACTGGCTTCGATATGGTCTCTTGCTGTCAGCAAGATGCTGCCGCCAGGGCCGACTTCTGCCGCATTGGCATTCAGCTGTCCGCTGTTGACAATGTCGGCGGCCAGCAGTTTGAGATTGCCGGCATTAATCTGGCCGGTGTTGATGACCTGATTGGCGGAGGGCGTCAGGTCCAGCACCACTTCGGGGTTGGCCGGGTCCAGCAAACGTACGTTGCTACCTGCAGCCAAAAGCACCTGTCCGCCGGGTGCCGCCAGCAGGCCATTGTTCTGCACCGTGCTACCCAGCAAGTAAACATAACCGCCCTTGTCTACCTGAATGCTGCCCTGGTTGATCAGGCTGGCTGGATTCGCTGCTGACTGGAAATCCAGCGTACCAGCCAGAAAACTGTGATCAGACAAGCCAAGGGTTGAGGCAACAAGAGACGACACATTTACCTGACTGCCTGTACCGAAAACAATCCCGTTGGGGTTGATCAGGAAAACCTGCCCATTTGAGCTGAGGCTGCCAAGAATCTGGCTGGGATTACCGCCCACTACCCGGTTAAGCACTTGACTGCTGCTGCTCTGCTGCAAAAAACGGGTGGTTTCACCTGCAGCAATCGAAAAACTTTGCCAATTGATGATGGCACCCGGTGAGTTCTGGATCAGCAGTGATTTACCACTGGTGGCAAAGGTGGCCGAGCCATTGACCACCACCGGGGACAATGGATTACCCATTACATGCGGTGCAAATGCCAGTGACAGGAAAACCGTAAGATGGCGCAGGCGGAAGCGCGGGTACTGGGCGGTGGATACGGGGGAAATAGTATTCATGACGTTCTCGTTGCTCTAGTACACCCAACTCAGGCCAGCCTGCAGCATCTGGTCGCCTTTTTTCTCGGTTCCACCAGCTTTGAATACCGAGGCGTAATCAACACGCAATTGCAGGTGGTGCTCATCACTTACCCGCACACCCAAGCCAGCACTGCCGACAGACTGGTGGGCATATTCACCCTCCTGCACCCGGTTACGCCATAGCATGCCGCCATCGCAAAACAGCAGCGGCCGGACATGCCATCCGGCATAGCCCCAATGGCGTGCGATATCCGGCCCATACACCTCCATGCTGCCGCGTACACCACGATCGTCGGTCAGCTCGCGTTCACGGAAACCACGCACAGAATCTGCTCCACCCAGGCCAAATTGCTCACCGGCAATCAGCGCATCCCGGCTTTCCTGACCATCTACGGCCAGATGCAATTGCCAGTCATTCAGGAAGTTTTTTTTCAATGAAAAATGGTAGCGCCATAACAGGAAGTCGCCCCGAGCGCCCACCCGGCCGCCACTTTGCTGATAGGCCTCGGCATTACCCAAATGCCCACCGCTGATGTTTTGAACCAAACTGAGGCTGGCACTCCACTCCTGGGTAGCATTGCGCAAGCTACCGGCATAAGTCAGGGTAAGGGGCTGGTCTACCAGATCAGGCACCAGGCTTTCACTGCTGCCTGGCGAAGTGACACTGCTGTGAAAATAGTGATAGTCGTACGCCAGATCCAGATGCTGGTCCCAGCTTGCATATCGACTGAGCAGATGGCTGTACTGCACGCCGGCACTATCACCACTACCACTGATTCCGTAGCTCCCCGATGTGGTATTGACCGTACCGGAGTTGACATTGGAGTGCCCGCCATTAATGGTTACCGTATCGCCCAGGGTATATAGCGGGATACGGTAACTGGCGCCAAAAATGGAAACGTCGGCAGGGCGGGTCAAGGACGTTACATATTGTGCATTGAGCACATGGTCGCGATTGAACACATTGTCTTGCTGCAAGGCAATACCGCTACGCAAGTAGCCGGTACTGGCACTGCCGCTATTGTCCAGCGTGAACGCATAGTGGGCAGGTTTGGCGTCCGCCACGCTGACAACGGCATCCATCACCAGCGGGTCGCCGGTCTGGCGGAAAGTGATTTGCTCTTGCTTGCTGCTGCCCTGATTTACCAGCCGCAGGCTACGTCCCACACGGGTGACATTGGGGGCAGCACCTTCTTGCAGGCCCGGCAGAGTATTGAAGATGTTCTGCCTGTCATGGTGTTTTTCACCCTGCAGGAAAATACCACCAATGCGGACCTCCTCCACACGCAGGGTAACCAAGGTTGAATGGATGTCCTGCGGCGGAATGCTGACCCTAGTCAGCTCATAGCCAGCCTCGGCATACATCTGCTGCACCGATTGTGCAGCTTGCTGCAAATCAGCAAATTGCTGATGTGGGCCGGTGTATTTAACAAGTCGAGCCTTGACCTGATCAAGTGGCAGCAAGCTGACGCCATCCAGGACGAATGCGCTAACCGGAAATTGCACCTCGGTAGCCCCGATGGCACTGCAGGACAAGGCAGCCAGAACCATACCCAGTAAGCCAGACCGTACCAGACAGACAACATCACCCCTAGCTGACATCAATTATCACCAAAAATTTATAAAAGTAATTTTCCTGATGATTTTATATAAAATTTATGCCTTGAACATTTTATGCAAAATATAAAAATTAAATTTTTGCAAAATTACGACAGGATAAATTACATTAATTACAATTAATAGTTGCCAATAAATCATTTATTGATAATTATTTATTTAAAATAATAAACAATTTAGAATTCGTTGAAGTTTTTAAATTAAATTTCATGATAATTTGTAATTTTAAAAATGATTATCAATTTCAAAAAAATGCTGTTTGAGAAAACGATGGAGCTTGCTGACACTTGTTGCTAGGATGGGCTGATTACATACCACAGGCTGCAAAAAATGGGCTTTTACGACTATCTTTCTGCCTTCAGCTACTCACTGATAGCCCTCTCCTACATCATGCGCGACATCTTCTGGTTGCGCGTCATCACCCTGTTTGCCTGCTTCATGGATATCTATATCTATTTCTTTATCCGTCCAGGCCAGCCGATGTGGATCCAGATAGCAATGAATCTGGTTTTCATCGCCATTAATGCCTACCAGCTTGCTATCTTGCTCAAGGAGAAGAAAGCATCAGTCTTGAGCGGGGAAGCCAAGATCATCCACCAGCAGGTATTTCAGGCGTTCAGCCCTGTTGAGTTCAAGAAATTGCTCGACGTTGCCAGATTTGAAGACCACCCCAAAGACCATTGTCTGGTACGGACCAACGAAAAGCCATGCGATCTGATGCTGATCTTGCAGGGAGAGGCGGCAATCCTGGCCAATGGCAACAAGGTTTCAGCCGTTGGAAACAAGCAGTTCCTGGGAGAAATGAGCTTTCTGACTGAGCAGCCAGCATCGGCCACTGCAGTGACCAGTCAGCCGACACGTATTTTGCGACTGCCACATGCACAGCTGGATGCACTACTGAAGAAAACACCGGAACTCAAAGCACCACTGCACAGCGTTCTGGGGCAGGACGTTGCCCTCAAACTTAAGAAGATGAACCACGACAAGCATGCAACGGATGCTGTCGTGCCAGTAGCAGCAGCTACCCCGGCATAAGACATTATCCACGATAGCTCCGGGCATGGCGTGGGCCAGCCCGGTGACCTGTCTCTGGATTGACTATTCGCAATACTACTAATCATGCGGCTTGCGGCAAATCTGCTGCCTATCGCTTGTCCGGCCTTACATCCCATTCTTCATGACACAAAACAAGCGACGCTTGCTGGAACGCTTTATCCTCTTGCTGTGCGGAGCCTTGGTCATGGCTCATGTCTGCAAGCTGATCCAGCTTCCCTTGATTGACAGCTTTGATCGCTGGATTTATGACCAACGCTTGCAATTTTCTTTTTCGAATAAGCCCGACCTGCGTATTGTCATTGTCGATATCGATGAAGCCAGTCTGGAACAAGAAGGCCACTGGCCATGGCCAAGAAGGCGGCTGGCACAGCTGATCAACACCCTGTTTGATACTTACCACGCCAAAACGCTAGGCATGGACATGGTGTTTGCCGAAAGCGATGACAGCTCAGGCTTGCACAGCCTACAGCAGCTGGCACACGGTAGCCTGTCACAGGATATTGCCTTCCAGCGCAATCTCGCTAGCCTCGCTCCCTCACTGAATGATGACCAGCTATTTGCCAATGCATTAGCCAGGCATGATGTCGTGCTTGGCTACTATTTCACCGGTACCACGCGACGACACGGACTGCTTCCGGCTCCATTGTTTCAAGACACGCAAGCAAATATGCCATCCTGGAGTAGTAATGTGGCGCAAGGCTATGGTGCCAACCTGCCGCTATTGCAAATGGCGGCCGCAGGCGCAGGGCATTTTAACCCTCTGGTGGATGCCGACGGGCAAACCCGTCGGGTCAGCCTGTTGACGCAATATTCCGGGGGGTACTACCCCCCCCTGTCATTCGTTGTGTTCCAGCACGCTACTGCCAGCAAACAGAGTCAATTGATCTGGCCAGCGGATGCCCCCCAGCCGGAAGCACTGCAAACAGGCTCATATACCTTGCCGATGGATGAACAAACCGCCGTCCTCATTCCCTATCGCGGACCAGCAGGCAGTTTTCCCTATGTGTCAGCGGCAGATATCCTTAACCGGAAAATCAAAATCAGCCAATTGGCCAATAAAATCATCCTGCTGGGCTCCACCAGCCCAGGGCTACAAGACCTGAGGGCAACACCGGCAGGGCAGCTATACCCTGGCGTAGAAATTCACGCGAATCTGATTGCCGGCATGCTGGATAATGCATTGCCTCAACAACCACAATGGGTAGCTGGGGCCAACCTGATACTTCTGCTTGCCCTGCTGCTGCTGTGCTTATATCTGCTGCCCAGCTGCTCTCTACTGCAGTCAGCGCTATTGGCCGCTACGCTCTTGTTACCACTTTTGGCTGCAGACAGCATGCTGTGGCTTAAATTGCACATAGCATGGCCATCTGCAGCACCCATTGTCTTTATTACTCTCGTCAGTAGCTGGCATGCTGGCTACGGATACTTCACGGAATACCGTAGCAAGCGGCAATTAGGAAAGCTATTCGGAAAGTATATTCCTCCAGCACTAGTCGAGAAAATGCAGGATGACCCTAAAAGCTACAAAATGCATGGACAAAATAAAGAATTGTCTGTGATGTTTACTGATATACGTGGGTTTACCAGTCTGGCAGAACATATGCCTGCGGAAGAACTGGGGAGATTGCTCAACCGACTGATGGATTTGCAAACAAAAGTTATCAACCAGCACTTGGGAACCATCGACAAATTTATCGGCGATGCTGTAATGGCATTTTGGAATGCACCATTGGACGATCCAGCACATGCTCGCCATGCAATTGATGCTGCGCTTGAACTACAAGAGGCAATGAAACATTTCAACCAGCAAAATACATTACAGGGCTTGCCAGAGCTACAAATTGGCATTGGCATCAATACTGGTCCAGCTGTGGTAGGTGATATGGGCTCCAGCCTGCGCCGTGCTTACACTGCTATCGGTGACTCAGTCAATCTGGCTGCCAGACTGGAAGGGCAAACTAAAAACTATAATGTGCCCATACTGATTGGCGAGACAACTGCCTCGCGATTAGCGGATGAAATAGATCTTCTTGAACTTGACCGATTACGAGTCAAAGGAAAACAAAAGCCAACACGAGTTTTCTGGCCAGTCGACCAGACAACTCGACAGTGTAAGAACTGGAGAAAAATAAAAGAAAAGCATCAAAAAGCCATAGATGCCTACTACAAGGCCGACTGGAAGCAAGCCATACTTCTATTTGAAGAACTTGATAACGAAAAATACTATCCACTTGCCAAACATTATTTGTCACATATTCACACACTCAGTACAGATACTAAAAACACAAAGTGGAATGGTATAACCGATGCCATGCAAAAATAAATTCAAATAGATTAAGATGTCATATCAATAACTATGGCACTTTAAATAAATCAATAAGAATTGAGAATGAAATGCAAGAAAGTTCAGAAAAATTAAAACTCGAAAAATTAATTGAAATTGGCATACTACTGAGCGCAGAAAAAGATCGTAATATCTTACTGAACAAAATAATATCATACGCAAAAGAACTCACCAACTGCGAAGCGGGAACACTTTTTCTACGCTCTGAAAATAAAACATTAGTATTTGCTCACCGCACCAATAATCTCTCCTTACCTCAAATAGCCATCCCACTTTATAAAGATAATGGCGAAGAGAATGATGATTTTATTGCCACCTATACTGTGTTACACAAAAAAATAGTTGTGATTGATGACGTCTACCAAGAAAGCAGGTTTGACATGTCATCCACAAAGAATTTCAGTACACATTCTGGGCTAAAGGCTATTTCTTTACTCTCCATACCTCTCATTACCTCCAATGGAAATGCTATTGGTGCCTTACAACTAGTTAATGCCCTTGACGAAAAAAATAACAGTCCCATTCCATTCAACCCATCAATCATTCCTCTTATCAATGCACTAGCGGCACAATCGGCTGTAGCTCTTGAAAATCAACAGCTACTAGAAGAACAAAAGGTATTATTTGACTCGCTAATTAAACTGATTGCCAATGCAATTGATTTTAAAAGTTCGCACACAGGAAATCACTGCCAAAGAGTACCTGAACTGGCAATCGACCTGGCTCACGCATTACAGGAGAATGGGCTAATCAATTTCCAAACTGAAAGTGAGTGGGAAGAGTTCCGTATTGGAGCGTGGCTCCACGACTGTGGCAAGATCACAACGCCAGAGCACATCTTGAACAAAGGAACGAAGCTAGAGTGCATCAATAACCGTATTCATGAAATACGTAATCGATTTGAAATACTGTTACGCGATGCACATATCCAGATGTATCAATCCATGGAGTGCGGCATGGAAAAAGATATGGCTGAGAAAATATTTGACGAGAAAAAATCGAAAATAAAAGAACAATTCGCATTTGTTGCAGCACTTAACAACGGGCAGCATGCTGTCGATCCATCGTCACTCAATAAATTAAATGAAATTGCATCAATTAAATGGACACGTCATCTTGATGATACGCTAGGCTTGTCAAAGGCGGAGCTGGCGCGCAGACCTCGCACATCTGCCACCTCGCTACCCGCAGAGGAAACACTATTATCTGATCAGAGATGGCATATCACAGTTCGCCCTACGGCTCAACATACTTCCTTGCAAAATAAATTCCCTATGGAGATTCCGAAGAATCTGAACAATAGTGGTGAGATATATAACCTATCCATACCATTTGGTACTCTGACAATGGAGGAGCGTTTTACTATTAACGAGCATATACTGCAAAGTATCATGATGCTCGATAATCTGCCCTTCCCTGAACACCTAAAACTGGCGCGACGATATGCGGCTGAACACCATGAGTCACTAAATGGAAAAGGATATCCGTACAGGCTGGATAAAACATCCCTATCAATGCCATCTCGTGCCATTGCCATGGCAGACATTTTTGAAGCACTAACTGCCGCTGATCGACCTTACAAAAAGCAAAATACTCTGAACGAGGCCATCGAAATCTTATTTAGTTTCGTAAGAAAGGAGCACTTAGATGCAAAGATATTCGAGGTTTTTTTAACTTCGGGTGTTTATATCAAATATGCAAAAAAATACATGCCGTCAGTGATGATAGATCATATCGATATCGGGAAATATTTAACACTATTGAAGAATATTGCTTAGATAAAAAACACATTAAATGAGACCGATTCATCCAGCTGGACACAAACGCAGGAGAGTAAATTAGGCTGGCCAAACCATGAATACATAGATATGATCAATATCCGAAACTGGTAAATCGACGTCAGCCCGAGCCGGAGAAAAACGAAGATATACAGTACTGGATGTTTCTCTATAAACTGAGTTAGCACGCCTACGTCCAGACACCAAGCCTTTTGATTGGGCTTTCATGATATGAATACATCAACTACAATCGCAAAATCAGTCCTACACAACAGCTCTCGTCTACGTGTGTAGAAGTACTGAAAAGTGCCAGGAAAACAGGGATTTATGCGATAAATTTCGGAATCCCTCCCTCTCCGCCAGACCAAACACTTAAGCCCTTGAGCAATCAAGGGCTTTTTTGTTGCCTGCCACAGCCATGCAGCCTTCAAGCCAAGCAGGCGGCGCGGGCTGCACACTGCCGCCGCCACGGCCTGTCCGGGCAAGCTCATTCCCCGCCACGCGGCATCACCACGCATCCAGGTCAGACTATTTTGGCCGCACCATCCGTTGCGCAATTTTATTGCGCAAAACCACCAGGAATACACGCATGCATGGCAGGCTGCAGATTGGCACTGCACCGGAGCAAGCATGCACCACCTTGCGGCACGCGCTGCGGTTTACGACGCCGAATGGTTTGTTTTGACCTTCCTGGCCATGGCATATGGTCAGCACAAACTCATTCTCCCCTGCCACATACCGAAGCAGTCTCTGCACTCAGCCGTTCAAGCTGGTCAATTGCAGACCCATCCCAGCCATTCTCTTCATGTGCACCTGCAGCATAAAACCTCAAAAAACCCAAAATGAGACAGAAAATGCCAATACGTTGCACTTTGCCAACATGGTGATTTAATGCAGGCAGCAGCTGATTCATGCAATTTTCTAGTAATAAATACTTAGCAAAGCCTATTTGCCACTCAAATTTCATGTAGTTTAATTACTACACAAGAACACATCAAAATGTAGTGTTTCCGTTACAAAGAATGCGTTTGACCGCAAATAACACAGAAATTAACAATATCCCTGCTTTCTACAGCGCCAGAAGCTGCCAGAAATACTGAGGCGATCTGCCGCACAAGTAGCAAAACAACAAAACGAGACAATTGGAGAAGACAACATGCAAAGCAAGTATATTGCGCTGGCCGTGATGGCCGCCTGCGCCGGTTACGCCCATGCCGATGATGCCGGGGTCACCATTTCCGGTTTTGTCCGTGCCGGCGTGCTGCAGTACAACGGCGCGGCCAACAATGCCTGGGGCTACACCACCAATCCCGCTCCAGTGTCCACCACCAATGTGGCGGGTCGCGGCCAGATCAACTTCAATGGCGAAGAAAATCTGGGCAATGGCTTGAGCGCCATCTTCCAGGTGAATAACCGTTTCTCGCCCACCGGCAGCGGTTACGACGAAATGGGCAAGCAGGCCAATACCTTTGCCAGCGATGACAGCTTTGTCGGCCTGAAGGGCAGCTTCGGTATGATTCGCGCCGGCAAGGGTACCGGCAACGTGGAAGACGGCAAATTTGACTACAGCGTCTGGGCCGGCCCGGACAACCACCTGGGCTGGTACTATGGCGTGACCGGTAACAATATGGTGCGTTACGATCTGCCAGGCGATCTGGGTGGCTTCTACGGCGGGGTGCAATTCTCGACTGATGAAAACAAGACCAGCACCAGCAGTGGCACCAACCATTATTCGGTACTGGCCGGCTTCAGTGGGAGCAACTGGACGGTTTCCGCCAACTACGGCGCATCCAGCAATACCACCAACAGCAATGCCACCAACATCAACCAGCTGGGCAGCAACCGTCAGTTGCACCTGACTGCCAATTACAAGCCGATCGATGCGCTGGAACTGGCGGTGGAATACCAGCGTAACAAGCTGGCTGATGACAGCGTGATCAATGCCACTTCGCTGTACGCCTACTACACCATCGGCAATACGCAGCTGGGCCTGCAAACCGGGGTACGCAAGGACAATTCTCCGGCGCTGGTGCAAGGTACGGAAAAATACGTCAACCTGCTGCTGCACTACAATCTGAGCAAGCACACCATGGCTTATGTCGAGCTGTCACATGACAAGCCGCAAGCCGGTGGCAGCGCCCGCAATGGCGAGCTGATTGGTCTGTCCAAGAGCTTCTAAGTCTTTTCGCAAGTCAGTGACATCCTTCTCAAGCCTGCTTGCGCAGGCTTTTTTTATGTCAACGTCCAGGCTTGCGTTGCCAACACTGCTAGAATTCGGGAGCAAGCAGCGTGGTGTCAGACCGGCTTGCTGGCGCTACAGTCAGCCATCTCCCTGATGAATCGAGCCCGCCATGGTCAGCCGCAAACAGCAACAACATGCCGAACTGGTCAGCAGCGATCCGCGCTGGCAGGATGTGCTGCAACGCAATCACGCGGCAGACGAGTGCTTTGTCTATGGCGTGGCCAGCACTGGCGTGTATTGCCGCGCCAGCTGTCCGGCGCGGCAGCCCAGACCGCACAACGTGCATTTCTTTGCTGATTGCGCGGCGGCCGAGCAAGCCGGCTACCGCCCCTGTCTGCGCTGCACCCCACACCAGCAATCGCCTAGACAGCGCCAGGCCGCGCTGATTGAGGCAGTGTGCAAACGCATCACCGCCGCAGAGCAGCCTCTGGATCTGCAACAGCTGGCAGATGAAGCGGGCATGAGCCGCTATCACTTTCACCGGCTATTCAAGGCCGCCACCGGCCTGACTCCACGCGGCTATGCCATGGCAGCACGCCAGCAAAGGCTGCAACAGCAACTTGGCAGCGCCGCCAGCATCACCCATGCCATCTATGCCGCCGGTTATCAGTCCAGCAGCCGTTTTTATGCCGAAGCCGCGCAAGTGCTCGGTATGACTCCACGCAGCTACCGGGCTGGCGGCAAACAGGCGGTGATGCATTTCGCCATTGGCCAATGCTCACTGGGGGCCATTCTGGTGGCACAAAGCGATAAAGGCATTTGTGCCATCTTGCTGGGGGAACAAGCGGAGCAATTACTGCAGCAGCTGCAGGACCAGTTTCCACAAGCCCAGCTGATCGGCGCCGACCCTGTTTTCGAACAGCAAGTGGCTCTGGTCATCGGTTTGATCGACAATCCGCGCCAGGGCTTGCCGTTGCCGCTGGATATTCGCGGCACGGCGTTTCAGCAGCGTGTATGGCAGGCGCTGCGTGAGATTCCACCAGGACAAACGCTGAGTTATAGCGAGGTGGCAGCACGAATCGGCAGCCCCAGCGCCGTGCGCGCAGTGGCGCAGGCTTGTGCGGCCAATGTGCTGGCCGTGGCCATTCCCTGCCATCGGGTGGTACGCCAGGATGGTCAGCTCTCAGGCTACCGCTGGGGTATCGCGCGCAAACAGGCACTGCTGGATAAGGAGCAATCATGACTACACAGGCAATCCCTCTCCATGGATGATCTGTTTCCGGACAGTCTGCTCAGCCCGCCACGGTTGCTGGCACCGGGCGCCACCCTGCTGGCCGGTCAGGCCCTGGCACAGCAAGATGCCATCTGGCAGGCGGTGGAAAGGGTACTGCAGCAAGCACCCTTGCGCCGCATGCAGACACCCGGCGGCCATACCATGTCGGTGGCCATGAGCAATTGCGGCCAACTGGGCTGGATCAGTGATCAGCGCGGCTATCGCTACAGCGGCCAGGATCCGGCCAGCGGCCTGCCCTGGCCTGCGCTGCCCCCTTTGCTAGCCGATCTGGCTGGGACATGGGCGGCGACCGCCGGCTTTGCCGACTTCCACAGCAACGCCTGCCTGATCAATTGCTATGAGCCGGGTAGCCGCATGTCCTTGCATCAGGACCGGGATGAACGCGATTTCACGCAGCCCATTGTCACCCTGTCGCTGGGATTAGCGGCACGTTTCATGCTGGGAGGGGCGCAGCGTCAGTCAGCCCATCAGAAAATAGTACTGCGCCATGGCGATGTGCTGGTATTTGGTGGCCCGGCCCGCCTGTGCTTTCACGGCATCATGCCACTGGCGGATGGCTGGCACCCGCTGCTGGGCAGCCGGCGCATCAGCCTGACCTTTCGTTGCGCCTGACCACCCATCAAGCCGTGCGCCAGCAAAGTGGAGCAAGTTCAGCCCGACGCGGCGGACGCAGACATGAAAAAACCCGGCCTGGCCGGGTTTGCTGTTTACCTCCTCCGCCACCGAACCATGCAAAGTCCGGGAGGAGACTGACAGGCAGGCATCAAGCCTGATGGCGTTGCAATACCAGGCTGGCGTTACTGCCGCCAAAGGCAAAGGAATTGCTGATGGCCGCCTGCAGGTCCGGAGCCGCCACGCCCTTGCCCAGTACATGTTGCACGCGGCAGTTTTCATCCAGCTGCCGGCAGTTGGCCGTGGGTGGCACTTGCTGATGGTATAGCACCAATGCGGTGATGGCGGTTTCCAAGCCGCCGGTCGCGCCCAGCAAATGACCATGCATGGACTTGGTGGCACTCACTTGCAAGCCTGGGGTATCTTCCCCCCAGATGCTCTGCAAGGCCTGGCATTCGACCACATCCCCCACCTGGGTTGCCGTACCATGGCTATTGCAATAGCCGATCTGTCCGGCGCTCAGGCCAGCATCCGCCAGCGCGGCGCGCATGGTACGCACCTGCCCGCCAACATCCGGTTTGGTGATGTGCGTGGCATCGCTGCGGCAGGCATAGCCATCCAGCGTGGCATAGATACGCGCACCACGCGCCAGCGCAGCGTCCAGCCCTTCCAGAATCAGGAAGGCCGCGCCTTCTGCCAGCACCAGCCCGCTACGCTCCTTGTCATAAGGACGGCAGGCCTGCTCCGGGTGCTCGCCAGCGGTGCTGGCCAGTACCTGCATGGATTGCCAGGCATTGATGATGCCCGGCAGCAACATGGCCTCGGCACCACCGGCGATGGCATGGGTGATTTCACCATGACGGATGGCGCGCATGGCTTCGCCCAGCGCAATGGCGGACGAAGCACAAGCCACCGAATAATTGACCGAGGGGCCGGTAATACCGAAACGCATGCTGATATGCCCTGCCGGGGCATTGGCCATGCTGGCGATGACCGACAGCGGCGATACCCGCGACTTTTCGGCATAAAAGTTATGGAAGCCCTTGTCCAGCGCGCTGCTGCCGCCCATCGCACAGCCGACATACACACCCACTTGCTCCCGCTCTGCGGGCAGCGTCAGCGCGGCATCTTCCAGCGCCAGCGTGGCGGCAGCCACCGCCATCTGGCTGACACGATCCACCCCGGACAGCTGCAAACGGGTAAACCACGGAGCCGGGTCGAATTCGGCGGCGCCGACCACGGCCGGCTTGCAGCCGGTTACCTCTGCATCGAGCAGCCGAATGCCCGACTCACCGGCCATCAGCCGGGAAAAAACCGCCTCTACCTGATTGCCCAGAGGCGAAATCAGGCCTATCCCGGTAATGGCAACGGCAGTCTTCATGCCTTTTCCGCCTTGAAGCGGTCCACCAGATTGGCCAGTTCCTGCAAGTTGGCAACGTGGGCTTCTTCTTCTGGAATGGAAACTTCGAAGTGCTCTTCGATGGCAAACAGCAGTTCGATCTGCCCCAGCGAATCCAGGCCATATTCGCCCAGCGGGCGTTCCGCCTGGACTTCGTCGGCGTTCACACCAAATTTTTCCACAATGACTTGCTTGATCTGCTCGATAGTATTCATCACGCTGCCTTGCCCGCACAGTCAGGCACCTGGACCGTGGCGGGGGTTATTTTTTCATGAGGCGCTATTGTATGCCTGCGCCTGATGGGAATTTATAGTGTTTATTGTCGAGTTTTATGCCGGTTGTTGACAGCGATGCCCCATGTTGAAAAAACATGCATCGTCATCCCCGTCGGCAAGCATACCGGGACCACACTATATTGCTGTTACAAATTGTCGCGCAACAATGTAAAAAGCCAGCACCCGGGCGCTGGCCAGATTGCCCACGCAGTTGCCGTCGCCGCCTCAAACGGCTTCCACGTCGTTGTGGACGTCGCTTTCGCGCAATACTTCCTGCGCCCACACTACCGAATCGATGTAATAACGACAGGCATGTTCCACTTCGAAATTAAGCACTTTGCACAGGGCGTTGATGCGCTGGTCGTCTCCCTGTTCACAGGCCAGAGCCAGTGCCAGGTAGGGACTGAACATGCCTTTGTTCTCCACCACTGCGTCGCGCACCGTGGGCGGCAGCTCCAGCGGGTCCAGCACATCGGGGAAGGGCTGGTTGAGCAATACGTCCAGCAGCGAGAACATGCCGGTCAGAAACAGATGCTCGGCCTCCAGCTTGTTGCCGCGATAGCCCCCCAGCCGCTCCAGGAAACGGGCACGAATCAGTGACTTTTCCAGCAAGGCCAGTGCGGTACCGTCTTCCTTCTTGGCGGTAAACAGCAGCATGGACAGCCATTTGAACAGGGTTTCACGCCCCAGCAACAGCAGGGTTTCCTCGATGGTCTGGACCTTGCGCGCCAGGCCATTCACCGGTGAATTGATGAAGCGCAGCAGCTTGAACAGCAAGACCGAGTCCAGCTTGAACTGCGCCTCGAGTTCACGAGGCTCGGCGTTGGCACGCAACATGCGCATGATCTGCAGGACGCGGGTCTGGTTGCTGTCCACCTTGCCGCTCTCCAGGCTGCGCACCGTGGCGATGAACGGACCGTGGAACAGGGCAAAGCGATTGCTGCCCGGCGCGCGCAGGCAAACATCCAGGTCTTCGGCAGTGCCGACATTGCGTGCCATCCAGCGCGCATTGGGATAGCGGCGCGGCAGCTGGTCCAGGATGGGAGCCAGTACGCGGGTAGAGGGCGCGGAGAAGTCCAGCAGCATGAAATCCATGCGATTGAACAGTTCCGGCTGCAATCGTTCCACCAGGACCTGGGCATCGAAGGCCGCCGGTTCGATGGCAAAACGCAGGCCCTTGATGCGCAGCTCGTCCAGCACCTGCATCACTTCGGCGGTGACCGGCTCGTTCGGGTCCGGTTCCAGCACGAAGATCACGCTCTTGGCCGGCATCTGCAGCAGCAGTGGCTCGGACAGCGAGCTGATGGAAATGTGAACCAGTGCGCGCCGATAGGCCAGCAGGCGGAACACTTCCATGTTTTGCAGCGTGGTCAGCATCAGGCGATCAAAATCCTGATGCTTGCTGCCCTTGGCGGCCGCGCCGGATTTGACGAAAAACTCGTAGGCCACCACACGGTGCTGCCGGTCCATGACCGGCTGGTGGGTGACGAAGCCGAGGGTCGGCGGCAACTGGTCGACCGTTTCCGGCTCTACCACGCGCTTTACCGGCGAAGCTTCCAATTCTTTTTCAACAGCAGCGATTTCGTCGGCCTGACTTTCTTCATTTTTTTTCAGACGACCGGCCAAACCGCCAATCAGGTTTTTCAACATGGTTCGCTCTCTCATGACACCCGGCTGCAGGACGGACAGCCTCTGTGCAGTTTAGTCGATTCGGCCCGGTATTTTTGGAGTATCCACCAGCACATCGCCACATTGGGCGCGGTGGCGCAAGGCATGGTCGATCAGCACCAGTGCCAGCATGGCTTCGGCAATCGGCGTGGCACGAATGCCGACACACGGGTCATGGCGGCCATGGGTTTCCATCATGATGGGATTGCCCTGGCGGTCGATGGAGCGGCGCGGCTGGGCAATGGATGAGGTCGGCTTGATCGCCATCGATACTTCGATATCCTGCCCGGTGGAAATACCCCCCAGAATGCCGCCGGCGTGATTGCTGGCAAAACCTTGCGGTGTCAGCTCGTCGCCATGCTCGCTGCCGCGCTGGCTGACGCTGGCAAAACCGGCGCCGATTTCCACGCCCTTGACGGCATTGATGTTCATCATGGCATAGGCGATGTCGGCATCCAGACGGTCGAATACCGGCTCGCCCCAACCCACCGGCACGTTTTCCGCCACCACGCGCAAGCGGGCGCCCACCGAGTCCAGGCTCTTGCGGATGGAGTCCATGTAGTCCTCCAGCTGCGGCACCACGGCTTCATCGGCGGCGAAGAATGGATTGCTGTTGACCACATCCCAGCTCTTGAAGGGGATTTCCACATTGCCGATCTGGGTCATGTGGCCACGGATCACAATGCCATAACGCTCACGCAGCCACTTTTTGGCAATGGCCCCCGCCGCCACACGCACGGCAGTTTCGCGGGCACTGGAACGGCCACCGCCGCGCGGGTCGCGTACGCCATATTTGTGCCAGTAGGTGTAGTCGGCATGACCGGGACGGAAGGTGTCGGCGATATTGCCGTAGTCCTTGGAGCGCTGGTCGGTATTGCGGATCAGCAGGGCAATCGGCGTACCGGTGGTCTTGCCTTCGTAAACGCCAGAGAGGATTTCCACCGCATCCGGCTCGCGCCGCTGGGTGACATGTCGGCTGGTGCCGGGTTTGCGCCGGTCCAGTTCCTGCTGGATGTCCTCGGCACTGATGGCCAGGCCCGGCGGGCAGCCGTCCACCACGCAGCCGATGGCCGGCCCGTGGCTTTCGCCAAAGGAAGTTACGGTAAACAGCAGCCCCATGGTGTTGCCTGACATCTTGATTCGTCCCTTGTCATTTCATCTGGTTTGGCCTGATTCTAGCACGGCAAAACCCGTCTACGACGACCAAGCGAGTCCGGTCGGACGCCGGCGGAACCAGCCGGTGACCGACAAGCGCTGCTGCGAGGCCGGCAAGACTTCGTGCCAGAAACGGTCAGACAGGAATAACACCAGCGTGCCGGCCTGCGGTGCAACATCCAGCCAGCGGCTGCATTCATCATCCAGGTACAGGCGCATCTGGCCACCGGCATCGGCGGGCCAGTCTTCATTCAGATACAACACGGCGGTCAGGGCGCGGGCGTCATCGTCGCGAAAGCGATCCAGGTGTTTCTTGTAGAAGCTGCCCGGCGGATAAACGGCGAAATGTGATTCCAGATCGTCCAGCCCCAGATAAAAGGCCTGATTCACCGCGTGGCGCACTTGATCGAGGGTGGCAAAATAATGGGCTATGGCCGGCTCGGCATCCTGCGGCTCCAGCCACAATACCGAGTCGGAACGGATTTCACTGCGTCGTCCTTGCTGGTCGGCCCGGCCGACGGCGGCCTCATGAAACCGTCCTTCATTCCACTGCGCCAGACAGCATTGCTGCAGGCGGAGGATGTCTTCGGCACCGAACAGGGTGTGATCGACCACCCAGCCTTGCTCGGCAAGGGTATCAATAATGGCATCCAGCTTGGCTGGGGATAAGTCTGTCACTTGCGTCATGGCGGCATTCTCCACTAGAGGCGGCTGTTCTACCACAGCCGCTTGGCTGGCGGCATGATTTTTGTCAGTGGTTTTCGATAACCTTGTCATGCCGGCCCCGCAGCCAGTCGAGTACCAGTGGGAAATGGTCGGCCGGTGCATCGGGGTGGGTCAGCAAGGATACATGGTCGTAGTCATGCCAGTGTCCGACAGCCCGCCCAAGCAAGCGCAAGCGCGACAAATGCGGGCCGGACTCGTCGCGAAAGCGGCGCACATCGTCGACATGGCCACGGCAGGGATCGTTGCGGGCCGCAAAATACAGGGCGGGTGGCAAGGAGACATGGCGGGCGGCCGCGCCGTAATCGAAGCCGTCATCACTATCCACCCAGGGGCGCAGCTTGGCCCAGCGCTTGCTCTGGCGATGGCTTTTCTCGGTTTCATCGTCCGCCCCCAGGCCAATGCGTCTGGCCGGCAGGTAGCCATAGCAACGGATCAGCCAGCGCGCGACGATATTCCAGATCAGGTCGACCTCCAGCCATTTGCGCAGATTGCGCACGGCGATGCTGCGTTTGCTGCCGAAGTACACCAGGCTGGCCACTTGTGCGGCCAGCTGCGGGTAACGTAACAAGCAACTGCTCATGTGTACGCCTCCCCAGGAATGCGCCATCCAGTGCAGGCGCTGACCGCCCTTGAGCTGGTAGATGGCCGCATGCAGCGCCGGCAGGTCCTGACAAATGATTTCGGTTTGACCATGGCGTGAGCTGGCGTCGATTTTGGGTGTACTGCGGCCACGGCCACGCAAATCGGCCACAAACACATCGTAGCCGGCATCGGCCAGGAAATGGGCCAGCCCCTTGCCGCTGTCGCTGTAGAAAATCCGGCCATCGGCCATGACACCATGCACCAGCAATACCGGTGGTCCGTCTGCCACGCGCCAGATGCGCCGCAGGTACAGCCGCTGCTGCGCGACCTCCACATACATGTCCTGCTGCTGTTTTTCCGCCATTGCTCCCGCCTTGCCAATCCACCAAGCAAACGACCGTATGATTAAGGCAAGTCCGGCTGCAGGTCAATCTTCTATACGCTCGCTCAATGAAAAACGGGCCGCCGTGGCGACCCGTTGTTTCTTCCCGCGTCAGTCTGCTCAGGCATTGAGATTCTTGTAGACAATCTCGTAGACATCGTTGGACAGGGAGGCCGCCAACAGACGCTCCAGTTCGGCCCGCATCAGCGCCTGACGGCCCGGCTCCAGCTTCTTCCAGCGATTGAAGGCGCGCACGATACGGCTGGCCACTTGGGGATTGATGGCATCCAGCGCCAGCACCTGCTCGGCCAGGAAGCGGTAACCGCTACCATCGGCGGCATGGAAGTGCGCCATATTATTGCCAAAGCTG
Source organism: Aquitalea magnusonii (assembly GCF_003202035.1). Taxonomy (GTDB): domain Bacteria; phylum Pseudomonadota; class Gammaproteobacteria; order Burkholderiales; family Chromobacteriaceae; genus Aquitalea; species Aquitalea magnusonii. The sequence continues at coordinate 27,884 of NZ_QJKC01000016.1, forward strand.
CCAATCAGCGCGCGCGCCTTGTTGGGGTTCTTCAAATTGAATGCCGGATGCTCCATGGCGGCGCGGACATGATCCAGCGTGCCTTCCAGCTGGCTGGAGGCCACCAGCATGAAGAACTTGTCCATGACCAGGGCATCGTGCTGCCAGCGGGCGGCGAAGTCGGTATAGCACTCGTCGCGCTCTTCGCCATCGTGATCGCGCAGCGCCAGCATGGCGCCCATCTGATCCGACATATTGTCCGCTTCCAGCGCCTGCTTGCGGGCGGCTTCGGCCGGCCAGGCCACGTTCAGCCGGGTCAGCATCTGCAAGGCACGGTTTTTCAGATCGCGCCGGCCAGCGTCTTCCGGCTTGTATTCACGGGTCTGGTTCAGGTGATAAGCCTCGTGCCACTCGCCACGCAGCGCCTCGGCCAGGTGGTCGAGCACGAAATCACGTACCTGGTGAATGATGGCCGGATCGGCCTGCTCCACCATTTCCAGCATTTCCGCTTCCGACGGCAAGCCCAGCATCATGGCCTTGAAGGCCGGATCGGCCAGCGGGTCCTTCAATACCGCCCGGAAGGCCGCGACAAAGGTCTCCGGCAGGGTCAGCGCCCTGCCCTGCGCCGCAGCTTCGATCAGCTGGCGGAACAAGCGCTCTGCCAGCTTCTGCCCGGCCTCCCAGCGGCAAAAGCTGTCGCTGTCATTGGCCATGAGGAAGGCCAGCTGCTCATCACGCCAGTCGTATTCCAGCCGGACCGGCGCGGAAAAGCCGCGCAGCAATGACGGCACCGGCTCTTCCGGCACATCGATGAAGACAAATGTCTGGCTAGCCTGTTTGACATCCAGCACTCGCGTACCAAGCTGTGCCTGTTCCTCGCCTTCCAGCTGCAGCGGCAGATCCTTGCCGTCACTACCCACCAGTCCCAGCGCCAGGGGGATGTGCAGCGGCTGTGGTGCGGGTTGGCCGGTGATGGCCCGGCAGGACTGGGTAACGGTCAGTGCATAGCGGCGCGCTGCCGCATCGTAGCGGCTGCTGACTTGCAATAGCGGGGTGCCGGCCTGGCTATACCACAGGGCAAACTGGCCAAGATCGACGCCATTGGCATCGGCCATGGCGGCACGGAAATCGTCGCAGGTGACGGCCTGCCCGTCATGCCGTTTGAAATACAGGTCCATGCCCTTGCGGAAACCGGCCTCCCCCAGCAGGGTATGGTACATGCGGACCACTTCCGCCCCTTTTTCGTACACCGTCATGGTGTAGAAGTTGTTCATCTCGATATAGGATTCGGGACGAATCGGATGCGCCGTGGGGCCGGCATCTTCCGGGAACTGCAAGGCGCGCAGGCTTTTGACATCGTCGATGCGCTTGACCGCACGGCTACCCAGATCCGAGCTGAATTCCTGATCGCGAAATACGGTCAGGCCCTCTTTCAAGGACAGCTGGAACCAGTCGCGGCAGGTCACACGGTTGCCAGTCCAGTTATGGAAATATTCGTGGGCGATGATGGCTTCCACGCGCTGGAATTCCGCATCGGTGCGGGTATCCTTGCGCGCCAGCACGGCCGAGGTATTGAAGATGTTGAGGCCCTTGTTTTCCATGGCCCCCATATTGAAATCGCTGACCGCCACGATCATGTAGATGTCCAGATCGTACTCCAGGCCAAAGCGCTGCTCGTCCCACTTCATGGCGCGCTTGACCGCCCCCATGGCAAAGGCGACCTTGTCCTGATCGGCCGGCTCGGTCCAGATCTCCAGTGCCACAGCGCGTCCGCGCTGGGTGATGAATTTGTCACGCGCAGCCACCAGCTTGCCGGCAACCAGGGCAAACAGGTAGGACGGCTTGCGGTAGGGGTCGACCCATTTCACCCAGTGGCGCTTCTTGTCCAGCACGCCCTCACCCACCTTGTTGCCATTGGACAGCAGCACCGGAAACTTCTGCTTGTCAGCCACGATGGTGGTGGTGAACTTGGCCATCACATCGGGCCGGTCCATATAGAAGGTGATCTTGCGAAAGCCTTCCGGCTCGCACTGGGTAAACAGATTGCCATTGGAAGCATACAAGCCCATCAGGCTGGTATTGCTCGCCGGTTCAAGCTCGGTTTCCACTTCCAGGATAAAGCTGTCGGGTACCGCCGGAATCAGCACCCCGTCGGCCGCCAGCTGATACGCAGAGGGGTCCAGCCGCTCGCCATCCAGCGTCAGGCTGAGCAGCCGGGCCGACCCGTCCAGCCACAGGGCACTGGCCGCCGTGGACTTGTCATTGCGCTTGATCACCAGACGCGAGTGCACACGCGTCTGCGCGTCCTCGATATCAAACTTCAAATCCACCCGGTCCACCAGATAAGGGGGAACGGTATAGTCTTTCAGATAGTTGACTTGAGGCTGCTGCGCCATGTTCTTCTCTCTAATTAGTAGTCGTTGCCGGCTTGATCCGGTCTTGCTCATGAACCGGGCGGGATCGCCGCCCCGGTCCGGTGATGGGTGCACTATCGGGTCACTGATGCATCAGCCTCGCAGCCAGCCGGCGTCCTCAGCCCGCTGCTGCAATCGGCAGCAGGTCCGTGGGGACGCTTGCAAGCTGGCCTCGCGCACCAGCAGCTCATCACGGCGGAACAGATGCAGGGTAACGGTTTCCCCCACGCCATAGCGTGCCAGCATCTTGTCCAGCTCCGTCACTTTCAGGCCATCCAGTGCAATCAGGATATCGCCGCCAGCCAGCCCTGCCTGCTGGGCAGCGCCGCCATCCAGCACGTTGACCAGCCGCAGGCCCAATGGGTCGGCCGCAGTCTTCACACCAAGGCTGGCCCGCGGTTGGCGGTCTGCCGCCACCGGGCCGATGCCACCAGCATCGCCGGCATGATCCGCGTAGTCCCAGCACATGTCCAGCCCTTGCGTTGCCAGCAAATCGGCCAGGGGAAGATCGGCAGTGGAGCGCAAGGCGCTGTCGAAGAAGGCTTGCAAGTCCAGCCCGGTGACCTGCTGGGCAATCTGCTCCCACTCGTCCTCTGCCAGCCCGCGGCCATCGGTCTGCCACTTATGCCACAGCGCACGCATCACGTCATCCAGCGACTGACGGCCGTCGGTCTGCTGACGGATGGTCAGGTCCAGCGCCAGCGCCGCCAGCGACCCCTTGGTGTAGTAGCTGACTATGCTGTTGGGGCTGTTTTCATCTTGCCGGTAATACTTGGTCCAGGCATCAAAGCTGGATTCCTCCAGCGTCTGCTTGAGGCGGCCGGCACCTCGCTCCACCCCGCTGATGGTCTGCGCCAGCAGGCCAAGGTAGCGCTTGCTGTCGATCAGGCCGCAGCGCAGCAGGGTGAGATCATCGTAATAAGAGGTAATGCCTTCGAATGCCCACAGCAGGCGAGTATAGCCCTCGCGGCTAAGGTCGTAGGGGCTGAAGGCGGCGGGTTTTATCCGTTTTACATTCCAGCTGTGGAAGTATTCGTGGCTGATCAGCCCCAGCAGCTTGAGATAGCCATCGGAGATGGCCTGGTCTGCTGTTTGCGGCAGATCGTCACGGTTGGCGACCAGCGCAGTCGAGGCACGATGCTCCAGTCCGCCATAAATATCCTTGCCGACATACAGCATGAAGACATAACGCTCAAAAGGTGCGGGCGTACCAAACAGCTTGATCTGATATTCACAGATCTTCTTGGTGTCACGCGCCAGACGCTTGAGGTCGCCACGGAAACGGCCGGACACCACAAACTGGTGCGGCACGCCGCAAGCCTTGAAGCTGACTGAATGGAAGGCCCCCAGCTCCACCGGGTGATCCAGCAGCTCATCGTAATCGCCAGCACGGTACAGGCCGAAACCATTGCGGTCGGTCTCCACTGCCGGCAGGCTGCTGGCCACTTTCCAGTCGGCAAATGCCTTGCCCTTGGGCGCACGGATTTCCACCGTGCAGGCCACCGACTCATACCCCTCCACGGCCAGGAAAACACTGCTGGCATTGAAGAAGCCACGCTCCTCATCCAGGTAGGCACCGCGCACGGACAGATCATAGGCATAGACCTGATACACCAGCGTCAGGCTGCCAGCCACCGGCTCGGCCTGCCAAGTGTGTTTGTCCAGCTTGCACAGCCCAACCTCTTTGCCAGCACTGCTCGCTTGAATGCTGACGATATGCCGGGAAAACTCACGAATCAGATAACTGCCCGGAATCCACGCCGGCAAAGTGAACACCTGCCCCTTCTTGGCAGGCTTGGCAACTTTGAGCGTAATCTCGAAGCAATGGCTTTGCGGTGAGCACGGACGGATGGAATAGTGAACAGGTGAGGTCATGATCTGCCTGAGGAGGGGGCGAAAACAGCAGATTCTAGCACCGGGGTCATACCGTCGTCGTGGCAGATGGCGATTTGACCTAAGTCAAGGGCTTGCACAGGCATGACAATATAATCCCCAGTAAGCGGCATCAGGTTCAGCACCTGCTGCCAGCTCGCTTGAAATCAAGAAAATGGTGGACGTAAAAATCCCGCGAGCATACTAATCAACTGGCCCGTCATGGGTATTTGCTTTAGAATGCTTCGCTGAATAAATGGGGAAAAAGCGTGTGCCTGACATGATCTGCCAAGTTTTTTTGGCAGCAAATTGTCAGCACGGGTCAAACGCTTTACTAATCTGTAATTGATCAGATTCCCCTGCGGCTTTCCCGCCAACTACAGCTTGGGGCAGTAGGCAGGAAATCAAGTCGCCATGGTTTGTCACGTTCTAAGTTAGCAACCTTGGAGAAAACCCTAAATGGAAACGCAATCCACTTATAACTATAAGGTGGTGCGCCAGTTTGCCATCATGACCGTAGTCTGGGGCATTGTAGGCATGCTGGTGGGCGTCATCATTGCGGCCCAATTGGTGTGGCCGGAGCTCAATTTTGGGCCCTGGTTCCACTTTGGTCGTCTGCGCCCGCTGCACACCAACGCCGTGATTTTCGCCTTTGGCGGTTGCGGCCTGTTTGCCACTTCCTACTACGTCGTGCAGCGCACCTGTAACGTACGACTCATCTCGGACAAGCTGGCCGCCTTTACCTTCTGGGCATGGCAGCTGATCATCGTCCTGGCTGCCATCACCCTGCCGCTGGGTTACACCTTCGGCAAGGAATACGCCGAACTGGAATGGCCGATCAAGCTGATGATCGCCGTGACCTGGGTGGTGTATGCCATCGTGTTCTTCGGCACCATCGCTATCCGCAAGGTCAAGCACATCTATGTAGCCAACTGGTTCTATGGTGCGTTCATCCTGGCGGTAGCCCTGCTGCACATCGTCAACAGCGCCTTCGTACCGGTCTCCCTGACCAAGTCCTACTCCGTGTATGCCGGTGCCGTGGATGCCATGGTGCAATGGTGGTATGGCCATAACGCCGTAGGCTTCTTCCTGACCGCTGCCTTCCTGGGCATGATGTACTACTTCGTGCCGAAGCAGGCTGGCCGTCCGGTTTACTCCTACCGCCTGTCGGTTGTGCACTTCTGGGCACTGATCTTCACCTATATGTGGGCCGGTCCTCACCACTTGCACTACACTGCCCTGCCTGACTGGACCCAGTCGCTGGGCATGGTGTTCTCCCTGGTGCTGCTGGCTCCGAGCTGGGGTGGCATGATCAACGGCATCATGACCCTGTCCGGTGCATGGCACAAACTGCGTACCGATCCGGTACTGAAGTTCCTGGTGGTTTCCCTGTCCTTCTACGGTATGTCCACCTTCGAAGGCCCGATGATGTCCATCAAGACCGTCAACGCCCTGTCGCACTACACTGACTGGACCATCGGTCACGTGCACTCCGGCGCCCTGGGCTGGGTAGGCTTCATCACCATCGGTTCCATGTACTACCTGCTGCCGCGTCTGTTCGGTCGTGAATCCATGCACAGCACCAAGCTGATCGAGGCTCACTTCTGGCTGGCTACCGTGGGCGTGGTGCTGTACATCGCCGCACTGTGGATCTCCGGCGTGACCCAGGGCCTGATGTGGCGTGCCCTGAATGCCGACGGCACCCTGACTTACGCCTTTGTTGAAGCCGTAAAAGCAACGTACCCCTACCACTTCGTACGTTTCCTGGGTGGTACGCTGTACCTGAGCGGTATGCTGCTGATGGCCTACAACACCTTCCGCACCGTAGCTGGTGGCCGCGCTGTTGACGCCAAGATCCCGGCTGTTAACGCATCGGCTCACGCTTAAGCGGATAAAGGTAGAAGAACATGGAAAAGATCCAGAAACTGATTGAAGAACACGTAGGTTATCTCATCGTGTTCACGCTGATCGTGATCAGCTTTGCCGGCCTGGTGGAAATCCTGCCGCTGGCATTCCAGAAGTCCACGACCCAGCCGGTTGCAGGCGTCAAGCCTTATACCGCACTGCAGCTGGCCGGCCGTGACATCTACATCCGTGAAGGCTGCTACAACTGCCACTCCCAGATGATCCGTCCCTTCCGCGCCGAAACCGAGCGTTATGGTCACTACTCCGTTGCGGGCGAGTCGGTGTACGACCACCCCTTCCAGTGGGGCTCCAAGCGTACCGGTCCGGACCTGGCCCGTGTGGGCGGTCGCTATTCCGACGAATGGCACCGTGTTCACCTGACCAATCCGCGTGACGTGGTACCGGAATCCAACATGCCGGCTTTCCCGTGGCTGTCCAAGAACCTGGCTGACGCCGAAATCATGCCGAAGAAAATGGAAGCGCTGCGCAGCGTAGGCGTTCCGTATACCGACAAGGATATCGCCGAAGCCAAGGCTCAGGTCGAAGGCAAGTCGGAAATGGATGCCCTGATTGCATACCTGCAGGGCTTGGGTCTTGCACTGAAGAACGTTCGCTAAGTCATGGACTGGGTAACGATTGGGCGCTCTGCCTTTACCGTAATGTGCTTCACCTTCTTCATTCTGGTGTTGTTCATTGCCTACAGCAGGCGCTCAAAGAACCGGTACGATGAAGCGGCCAATGTGCCCTTTCTCGACGACGACAAGGTGCAGGAGGCCGATAACCATGAGTCGGCTTCTAACGGAGCAAAACAATGAGTGATTTCGTAAGCGATTTCTGGGGCATCTGGATCACGGCCATCGTGGTTGCAGGTTTTGTTGGTCTGTCCCTGCTGTTGTTCACCCAATCCAAGACTACGGTCAACAAGGGTGAGCAGGTCAAGACCATGGGCCACGTGTGGGATGGCGATCTGGAGGAATACAACCATCCGCTGCCGCGCTGGTGGATGCTGATGTTCTACATCACGCTGATCTTCGGTGCCTGCTACCTGGTGCTCTACCCGGGCCTGGGCAAATGGCAAGGCATTCGTGGCTGGACTTCCGTAGGTCAGTACAAGGAAGAACGCGCACAGGCCGAAGCCAAGTATCAGCCGCTGTATGACAAGTACCTGAAAGAAGACCTGAAAACCGTTGCGGCCGATCCCAAGGCACAGGAAATGGGCAAACGCCTGTTCCAGACCTACTGCGTACAGTGCCACGGCTCTGATGCACGCGGTGCCAAGGGCTTCCCCAACCTGGTCAACCACGACTGGCTGTATGGTGGTGATCCCAAGACCATCGAAACCACCATCCTGAATGGTCGTCATGGCCAGATGCCGGCCTGGGGTTCGGTACTGGGTGAAGAGAAGGTCAAGGATGTCGCCAACTACGTGCTGTCGCTGTCGGTACAGAAGAAGAAGTTTGATGCCGAACGCGCCGCACGCGGCAAGGAAACCTTTGCCACCATCTGCGCGGCCTGCCACGGTCCGGATGGCAAGGGCAACCAGCAACTGGGTGCACCGAACCTGACTCACCCGAGCGGAAACTGGCTGTACGGTGGTACTGAAAAGACCATCATCGAGACCATCACCAATGGTCGCAACAACCAGATGCCTGCCTGGAAGGACTTCCTGGGCGATGCCAAGGTTCACTTGCTGGCCGCCTATGTATGGGGTCTGTCCAATAACGCCAAGGCGCAGTAAGCCTTAGCCGACATACTGCCCGCGCAAGCGGGCAGTATGCTTTATGACATTTAGTATATATTTTGATATAATGAAAAGGCTGGCAAGAGGCTTGCGCAAAGTCCATGTTGAGAGTGAACTTTGCGAAATCCTCTTCAGGGAAACACCATGTCTGATTCGCTTAAAGATATACCGGTCAAAGTAGAACACACCCCCCCCTCCCCCAAGGCCGCTCAGGAAACCGTGTCCTTGTACGAGGCACAAAAAAAGATCTACCCGCGTAGCGTCAAGGGGATTTTCAACAACTGGCGCATTCTTTTCGTACTCGGCACCCAGCTCGCCTTCCTTGGTCTGCCGTGGCTGAACTGGAATGGTCGCCAGGCCGTATTCTTCGACATGGTGAACCGCAAGTTTTTCATCTTCGGCCTCACCATCTGGCCGCAGGACTTCGTCTACCTCGCCGCCCTGCTGATGAGCTGCGCCTTTGGCCTGTTTGTGTGGACCACCATTGCCGGCCGCCTGTGGTGCGGCTACTCCTGTCCGCAAACCGTCTACACCGAAATCATGCTGTGGATTGAACAGCTGGTGGAAGGCGACCGCAACAAGCGCATCAAGCTGGACAAGGAGCCGATGAGCTTGCGTAAAGCGCGGCTGAAACTGACCAAGCACGGCCTGATGATTCTGTTCTGCCTGTGGACCGGCTTCTCGCTGGTGGGTTACTTCACCCCCATCCGCGACCTGGTCAAGGCCATGCCCACCTTCGACTATGGCCCGTGGGAAAGCTTCTGGATCTTCTTCTACGCCGGCTTCACCTATCTGCTGGCCGGCTTCATGCGCGAGCAAGTGTGCAAATACATGTGCCCCTATGCCCGCTTCCAGAGCGTGATGTTCGATGCCGACACCCTGATCATTTCCTATGACGAAGCCCGCGGCGAGCCGCGTGGTGCCCGCAAGAAAGGCGTCGACTTCAAACAGCAGGGCCTTGGCTCCTGTGTCAACTGCGGCATCTGCGTCCAGGTCTGCCCGGTTGGCATCGACATCCGCAATGGCTTGCAATATGAGTGCATCGGCTGTGCCGCCTGTATCGACGCCTGCGACGAGGTGATGGACAAGGTGGGCTATCCGCGTGGCCTGATCCGCTACACCACGGAAAACGCACTGGAAGGCAAATACCCGGAAAAGGACATCGTCAAACACCTGCGCCGCCCGCGCGTGATCATGTACACGGTGGTGCTGCTGATCGTGCTGGGTGCCGCACTGGGCTCGCTAGCCATGCGCAAGCCCTTCAAGGTGGACATCCTGCGTGACCGCGCCTCGCTGGTGAAGGAGACCGATGCCGGCCTGCTGGAAAATGCCTACATTATCAAGATCATCAACACCACAGAACGCGATCAGGAGTTTAAAATCTCGGTAGACGGCATGCCCGACCTGAAGCTGGAAAGCGACAGCAAGCACCTGAGGGTGAAGGCAACTGAAACCGAAAGCTTCGGCGTACGCGTGCAGGCCGATCCCCAGGTTGCCACCAAGGGCAGCCACGAGATCCACTTCAAGGTAGAAACCGTCAGCAGTCCGGTTCTGCATGTGGAAGAAAAATCCAGCTTCATCGGAGAGTAAGTCATGCAACTGAGCAGTCCTGTTTCGCGCCCCTGGTATAAAGAGCCCTGGGTGTGGTTTTTGATCAGCTTTCCGCTGGCTGCCGTCATCGTCGGTTCGTTCTACATCACCACCGCCATCAAGACCGATGATGGCCTGGTCACCGACGATTACTACAACAAGGGCAAGGCCATCAATATGGAATTGCGCCGCGATACGGCTGCTGCGGCCATGGGCATTACCGCCCAGGTCATGTTCAGCAGCGATGGCCGCAGCATCACCGTCAACACCACCAGCAAACAGGTGCTGCCGGACGTGCTGACCCTGAAGCTGATTCACCCGGCCCAGGATGACTACGACGTGGCCGCCGACCTGCACAAGATCGCCGCCAATCAGTACAGCGGCAGCTTTGGCAAGGAACTGGTCAAGGCCAACCACTGGTATGCCCAGCTGGAAGACAAAGGCAATCAGTGGCGGGTACAGGCCGAATGGAAGCCGGAGCAAGGCCCGGTGGTGATGCTGGGCAAGCCCAAGCTGGAGGCGGCGGAATGATGGGCCGCAGCACGCGGCGTGGTGTGCTGGCAGCCGGCCTGCTGCTGCTCTTGGCTGGCTGTGCCAGCAAAAGCTACCAGCCGCAGTATCTGAATGGCAAAGTCCTGCTGAAAGAACCCATGTCGCTGCCACTGGCCACCACGCTGGTACGGGTAAGGCTGGTCGATGACAGCACCCAGGCCGATGCACCGGCCCGCCTGCTGGCAGAGCAGACGCTGGAAAAGCCCAAGGCTTTCCCGCTGGACTTTTCCCTGTGCTACGACCAGCATGCCATTCAGACCGGCGGCAACTACAGCGTACAGGCGCAAGTCTTTGTGGATGGAGAGCTGCGCTTGCAAACCCGTGGGCATATCAATGCCTTTTCCCCGGCCGCACCCGAGCTGCAGGTCGAGCTGATCAAGTAAGCGCGCCAGGGGAACAAAAAAATGGCTGCCACTTGGCAGCCATTTTTTATGGCAACAGCGATCAGGCCAGAGGCTTCAGCCTGGCCATGAAATGACGCAGGATGGGCGGTTCATATTCAAAGGTCAGGCCACGCATGCTGGCCGCGCGCTGCCGGACTTCAATCAGGCAGTCGGCGATATAGTCCATGTGGTCGTTGGTATACACCCGACGCGGAATGGTCAGCCGCAACAGTTCCAGCGGCGATGCCTCCTGCTCGCCGGTTTGCGGATTGCGCCCCAGCAGCAGCGAACCGATTTCCACTCCGCGCACCCCACCTTCCAGATACAACTCGCAAGCCAGTACATGTGCCGGAAACTGTGCGGCAGGAATATGCGGCAACAGGCGCTTGGCATCGACAAATACCGCATGGCCGCCAGTCGGATACTGGATGGGCACACCACCTGCGCGCAGCCGTTCGCCCAGATATTCCACCTGGCTGATGCGATAGCTCAGATAAGCCGGGTCCAGCCCCTCTTTCAAACCGATGGCCAGCGCCTCCATATCACGCCCGGCCAGGCCGCCATAGGTGACAAAACCTTCCATCGGCACACAGCGCACCTGCACCGCCCGGCAGAGATCGGCATCATCCTTGAAGCAGCACAAGCCGCCAATATTCACCAGCCCGTCCTTCTTGGCCGACATGGTCAGCATGTCGCCATAACTGAACATTTCCAGCACGATGGCTTCAATGGACTGGCCGGCATAGTCGGGATCGCGCTGGCGGATAAACCAGGCATTTTCGGCAAAGCGCGCCGCATCGATAATCACCGGGATACCGTGCTGGCGTGCCAGTGCACTGGCAGCACGCATATTCGGCATCGACACCGGCTGGCCGCCAGCGCTATTGCAGGTCACGGTAATGATCAGCCCGGCAATATTCTCCGCCCCTTCGCTGGCAATGACCTCGGCCAGCCGCGGCAGGTCGAAATCGCCTTTCCAGTCGTAAGCGGTTTCGGTATCCAGCGCCTGCGGCGTCAGCACATTGATGGCACGGGCGCCGGCAATTTCGACATGCGCCTTGGTGGTATCAAAATGGTAATTGGAAATAAACACTGGCTGACTGCCACGGCAGCGCTTGACCAACTCGGGGAAGAGAATCTGCTCCGCCCCACGGCCCTGATGGGTAGGAATGGTGTGCTGGTAGCCAAACAACTCCCTGACCGTGTCGGCCAGGTGAAAATAATTGCGGCTGCCGGCATAGGCTTCGTCCCCCAGCATCAGACCGGCCCATTGCCGGTCCGACATGGCACCGGTGCCGCTGTCGGTCAGCAGGTCGATATAGACGTCTTCAGCGCGCAGCAGGAAAGGATTCCAGCCTGCTTCAGCCAGCGCGCGGCGGCGGTATTCGGGGGTGGTTTGCTTGATCGGTTCCACCATCTTGATGCGGAACGGTTCAGGAATGCGACGTGCCATGCGTGATACTCCCTGCCCTGGCCGCATGCATAAGCCACAGACGACTACCGCCAGGGCAGTGGGTCTGGACGCAACAAGGCCAAAGCTGTCAATTCAGAATGAAAGAATGAATACAACAGAACGCAGCCGGCGCGGGGCCGCTACGTGGGGAGATCAACGACGGGGAAAGTCGTAGGCGAGCACGATATCGAGGGTAAACCAGTTTTTCGGCAGGCTGCCGTGGTTGGCAGCCGCCCGGTTCAAGCATGCCAACGTGTTCATGAACAAACACCTTAGTAGAAATAAGAGCCGGATGGCCGAATGAGATTACTCCCAGCCATTGCGGTCGGCAAGAAGATTGTCAACCGGCCATGCAGTCAGGCCATCCATCAGGCCGTTACAGGCAAGCCCTCAGCGCACGATCACCGTATCCGGCAGCTCGTTCGCATGTGGTCCATGCGCCGGCGCATGCACGATGAGCAGGGCATGAATGCGCCACAAACCCTGCTGCAAGCCATCCAGATGGGCCCCTGCAGCAAACGACTGCTGCATGCTGGCGCAAATCTCCCGCCAGGCGCTCGCCGGCACCCGGCGGTCTATGCCACGGTCGGCAATGATTTCAATGCGTCGCTCCGCCAGCAGGACATACACCAGCACACCGGTATTGTGCTCGGTATCCCAGACGCGCAGCTGGCCAAACCATTGCAGGGCGCGCTCGCGCGCAGTCATGCCGTGCAGGGCCTGCCGCCAGTCCAGTGCCGACTCCAGCACAAAGCGCAACTGCCCGGCGTGTTCACGCTCGGACAAGGCAATTTGCTGCTCCAGTTGCTGCACACTGGCTTGCGGAAACAATCGCCGCGCCTGCCAGCCGGTGCTGCGCAGGTTATGCCATGCTTTTTTCCAATGCCTCATCACCAGTTCCCCGAAGCGCCACCGCCACCAAAATCGCCACCGCCACCCGACCAGCCGCCGCCACTGCGGCCGCCACCGCCACCGCTGCCCCAGCCACCTCCACCGCCACCACCCAGCACAATGCCGTGGCTGCCCAGCAACAGCGCAAACACCGCGGCCAGCCCGCCGGCCAGCAAGGCCAGCGCCACGCCGCCGCCCAGCCACAAGGTCAGCACGATGGCCACGCAGCCGGCAATAAAGCTCCCGACCAGCCGGCCGAACAAGCGGGTGAGCACGCCACCGCCAAACAGGGCAAAAAAGCCCAGCAAGGGCAGATTGTCCTCAATACTGCCCGTAGCCGGGGCCGTGGCTTTGGGCGCTGGCAGGGCTTCGCCCTTGATCAGGCTCTCGATCTGGCCGACCGCCTGCATGATGCCCTCCAGCCTGTGTCCTGCCTGCAATGCGGGTTTGAGCGTGTCCTGCAGGATGCGCTTTGCCACAGCATCCGGAATCGGCCCTTCCAGCCCGCGCCCTACCAGCAGCTGGGTCTGGTGTGCATTGGCCACGATCAGCAGCAGCACGCCATCGTCCACGCCCTTGCGCCCCAGCTTCCAGCTCTCCATCACGCGGGTGCCGTAATCGAACGGCGTCTCCGGAGCGATGTCGGGCACGATCAGTACGGCCAGCTGACTACCCTGCTGCTGGTGAAAGTCGAGCAAGTGCTGATTGAGCTGCTGCTGCTCGCTGGCACTCAGGAAACCCGCGGTGTCGATCAAGGGCGCGCTTGGTGCCGGCAGCGGCGACTGCGCCAGGGCAAGCCCGGTCAGCAGCATGCTGCACCACCCCAGCAAACGCCGGAACAGGGGCCGCATGCTTATTGTCCGGCCGACGCAGGCTGAGCGAAGCTCACCGCCGGCGCTGCCGCAATGGCTTTCTCGTTCTCCACGCTAAAGTTCGGTCGTGTTTTCAGACCAAAGACCATGGCCGTCAGATTGCCGGGGAAGGTGCGCACCGTGCTGTTATACGACTGGATGGCGTCGATATAGCGTTTGCGCGCCAGGGCGATACGGTTTTCCGTGCCCTCCAGCTGCGCCTGCAAATCACGGAAAGCGCCATCGGCTTTCAGCTGCGGATAGTTTTCCGACACCACCAGCAGGCGCGACAGCGCCGAACCCAGTTGCTGTTGCGCCGCGGCGTAATCCTTCAGCTTTTGCGGATCGGTCGCGGTACTGGCATCCAGCTGGATGCTGCCCACCCGCGAACGTGCCGCCGTCACTTGGGTCAGCACGTCTTTTTCATGGCTGGCGTAGCCTTTCACCGTGTTGACCAGATTGGGGATCAGGTCGGCCCGGCGCTGGTACTGGTTGACGACTTCCGACCAGGCCGCGTTGGCCGCCTCGTCCTGGGTCTGCATGGTGTTGTAGCCGCAGCCGCTCAGGCCGCAGAGCAAGAGCAGGATCAACAGACACTTTTTCAGCATGAAATTCCCTTTCGATTGAAATACTTGCCCAATATCAAACATGGAATATTCGAATAACCTTATAATCATCAACAAGCACGGCAAACCGCAAATAAATATTCCACAACTGCGGATTTAGTCGCTACTATCGCCGCCTGCCAGAAAAACTGGCAATAAAACACTACAACATGTCACCGCAGAGTGACTTCCCCAGCTGCACAAGGAAATCTTTATGACCACCAGATCCCACCCCAAAGGGCTATACCTGCTCTTTGTTACGGAGATGTGGGAGCGCTTCAGCTATTACGGCATGCGCGCCATCTTTGTCCTGTTCATGATCAAGGCCCTGATGTTCGACAAGGCACACGCCGCCGACATCTATGGTACCTATACCGGGCTGGTTTATCTTACACCGCTGATCGGCGGCTATATCGCCGACCGCTACTGGGGCAATCGCCGCTCCATTCTGGCGGGCGGTGTGCTGATGGCCTGTGGCCAGTTCCTGCTGTTCTTTTCCGGCAGCCTGCACGACAGCAATCTGCAGATGGCTTCCTGGCTGCTGTATGGCGGCCTGGGCCTGCTGATTGCCGGCAATGGCCTGTTCAAGCCGAATATTTCCTCCATGGTGGGCCAGCTGTATGCCCCGGACGACAAACGGGTGGATTCGGCCTTCACCATTTTCTACATGGGCATCAATGCCGGCTCGCTGATCGCCCCGCTGATTTGCGGCACGCTGGGCGATACCGGCCATCCGGGTGACTTCAAATGGGGCTTCATGGCGGCCGGCTTCGGCATGCTGCTGAGCCTGCTGATATTCAGCCTGTTCAAGAACAGATATCTGGTTACCCCGGAAGGCAAGCCCATCGGCATGGCGCCGGCCCGCCATCACGCCAGCGGCGAAAAGGTGGTGCATGCGCCGCTGACGCGGGTGGAAAAGGAAAGACTGGCGGTCATCCTGATCGTGTCAGCCTTTGTCATCTTCTTCTGGTCCGCCTTCGAACAGGCGGGCGCCTCGCTGACCTTCTTTGCCGAAGAACAGACCAACCGCAATCTGCTGGGCTTTACCGTGCCGGCCTCCTACTTCCAGTCGATCAATCCGATCTCGGTCGTCATCTTCGCCCCGCTGTTCGCCATGCTGTGGACCACGCTGGGCAAGCATGGCCGCGAGCCGACCTCGCCGGTCAAGATGGCCTGCGGCCTGTTGTTCCTGGCGATTGGTTATCTGGTGATCGCCTTTGGCGTGGATGGACTGCAACCCGGCGTCAAGGTCAGCATGCTGTGGCTGGTCAGCCTCTACATGCTGCACACCTTCGGCGAGCTGTGCCTGTCGCCCATCGGCCTGTCGCTGGTGGTCAAGCTGTCGCCAGCCCGCTTTACCAGCCTGATGATGGGCATCTGGTTCCTGTCCAATGCCGCCGCCAACAAGCTGGCCGGCACCCTGTCCGAACTCTACCCGGACCCGACCAAGCCAGCCCCGCATTTGCTGGGCTACAGCATCAACAATCTGCATGACTTCTTTATGGTGTTTGTCGCCACCGCAGGGGTCGCTTCGCTGATTCTGTTCCTGCTGTCGAGCAAGCTGAAAAAAATGATGCACGGCCTGCAATAAGACCGTAGCGGGCCGGTCCGGCCTGCCATCCGCCAACGCCGCCGCCAGGCGGCGTTTTTACATGGGCACGCCGTGGCGCTTAAGACTAAAACAAGGCTGGCATGGTAAGCTGTGCGGGTTTTTTCCGACTCCCCCGGCCGCCCTGTGGCGTGCTGACTGGACTACATGACACCGTCCCCCGATACCCGGTGGCAGCGATTTGCCACCTATGCACTGTTTGCCCTGCTGCTGATTCGCCTGCTGGCGATGTGGGCCATTCCGCTGACCGACACCACTGAAGCGCGCTACGCCGAAATTGCCCGCAAAATGCTGGAAACCGGCAACTGGGTGACCTTGTGGCACGACTACGGAATTCCCTTCTGGGCCAAGCCACCGCTCTCCACCTGGACCTCTGCGGCCAGCATGGGCCTGTTTGGCGTCAACCCGCTGGCCGCCCGTCTGCCGGCGCTGCTGTTGTCACTGGCGGTACTGTGGCTGGTGGCCGATGCTGCGCGCCAGCGCCTGGGGCGCGATGCCGCGCTGGCCAGCGTACTGATTCTGGCTGGCAGCCTGCTGTTCTTTGGCGCGGCGGGCACGGTCATGACCGACCCGGCACTGATGTTCTGCGTCGCCCTGGCCCAGCTGGCGTTCTGGCATGCCATGCAAGGACGTGGCCGCCGCTGGAACTACCTGTTTTTCGTCGGCCTGGGCCTGGGCCTGCTGGCCAAGGGGCCGCTGGCCATCGTGCTGGTGGGCATGCCGATTTTCTGCTGGGTGCTGCTGCGCAATGAATGGAAAGCACTGTGGCAGCGCCTGCCGTGGATCAGCGGCAGCTTGCTGATGCTGGCCATTGCCCTGCCTTGGTATCTGCTGGCGGAATACCGCACCCCCGGCTTTCTCAATTACTTCATCATGGGCGAGCATGTCAGCCGCTTTCTCGATCCGGGCTGGAAAGGCGACAAATACGGCTATGCCCATGCCACCCCGCGCGGCATGATCTGGCTGTACTGGCTGGGTGCGATCTTTCCGTGGTCGCTGGCCATGCTGGTCTGGCTGGCAGGCCATGGCAAACAGGCCATCGGCCTGAGCAAGGATGGCGATGGCTGGCGGCTGTATGTGCTGCTGTGGAGCCTGATGACGCTGCTGTTCTTCACCATTTCCGGCAATATCATTTTCCCCTACCCGCTGCCCATGCTGCCGGGTTGCGCCCTGCTGTTTGCCACGCTGTGGCAAGCCGGACGCCAGCCCGGCCAGGGCAGCAGCCTGCCCTGGCTGGCCCTGGTATCCGGGCTGCTGCTGCTGATTGCGGTCGGCCTGCAATGGAGCCAGGGGCAACGTTACTTCCGTACCCAGCAGCAGGTCATCGCCGCCTGGCAGCAGCAGCACCCTGCCGCTGGCAGCAAGCTGATCTATTGGGATAGCCGCCGCGAGTTTTCCGCCGAGTTCTATAGCGAGGGCAAGGTGCTCACCACCAACCAGCCCGCTCAACTGCTGCAACTGCTGGCCGACCCGCACCAGCGCTTCATCGTCACCGAGCAGCGCGACCTGCCCAGCCTGCCGGCCGCCGTGGCCGCCCGCTTCCAGCCGCTGGCCAGCTTTGAAGTAATGAAAGACCACATGCTGCTGTTGCGCGCCAAGGGCGCCGACAGCGCACCATGACAAGCAAGGAGACGCCGATGACCGCTACGCCACCCAGCGCCTTCGTACCACCGTATCTGCTGCAGCAACGCGCCGCAGACCGCCCGGCCGACCCGCTGGTCAGCTGCATCCTGCCGGCTTACAACGAGAGCGAAAATATCGTGCCGATGTTGCAGACCCTGCACGGTCTGCTGAGCGAGGCCGGTTTCCGCCATGAATTCATCGTGGTGGACGACGGCAGCCGCGACAATACCGTTGAGCAGGTGATGAGCCAGATCGAGCTGCTGCCGGTCACCCTGCTGCAGCTGTCGCGCAACTTCGGCAAGGAACTGGCACTTACCGCCGGCATCGACCATGCCCATGGCGATGTGGCGGTGCTGATCGACAGCGATTTCCAGCATCCGCCGGAAATGGTGCCGGAATTCCTGCGTCAATGGCGTGCCGGCTACGACATGGTCTATAGCGTGCGCTCCAGCCGCGATAATGAAACCCTGGGCAAGCGGCTGTTCACCCGCGTGTTCTACACCCTGCTCAACAGCGGGGCGCGCCACAAGATTCCGGAAAACACCCAGGATTTTCGCGTGATGGACCGCTGCGTGCTGGAAGCCCTGCGCCAGATGCCGGAACGCAACCGCTTCATGAAGGGCCTGTACAACTGGGTGGGCTTTACCCAGCTGCCAGTGGAAACCCATACCAAGGAGCGCCGCGCCGGCAAGAGCAGCTTCAATTTTTTCAGCCTGCTCAATCTGGGGCTGACCGGGCTGACTGCCTTTTCCAATGTGCCGCTGCGCATGTGGACGCTGATTGGCAGCGCCATCTCGCTGGCCTCCATCCTCTACGCCAGCTGGGAGCTGATCCATACCCTGCTCTTCGGTAATGACCAGCCGGGCTGGCCCACGCTGGCGGTGGCCGTGTCCTTTCTGGGCGGGGTGCAGCTGCTGTCCATCGGCATTCTGGGCGAGTACATCGGCCGCATCTTCAGTGAAGTGAAACAGCGCCCCATCTATCTGCTCAGCCGCGTCAGCCGCTCCGGACAGGACAAGCCATGAAGCGCGAGCTGTTCTGGTTTGGCGTGATCGGCGTCAGCGCCATGCTGGCGCACTTCCTGCTGGTGGCCTGCCTGCTGGTGCCGGCCGGCCTGCCGCCGCTGCTGGCCAATGTCATCGCCTTCCTGCTGGCCTTCCAGATCAGCTACTGGGGACATCGCCACAAGACCTTCGAGGCCGGCCATGTGCCGCACCGCCAGGCATTGCCACGCTTCTTCATGGTGTCCTGCCTCAGCTTTGGCCTGAACGAGGCCATGTATTTCCTGCTCTTGCACTTTACCGCGCTGGATTACCGCATCGCCTTGCTGATCGTGCTGGGCAGCGTGGCCGTGTTCACCTTTGTCCTGAGCAAGCTGTGGGCATTCTCGGGCCAGGCGCAGCCGACATGAGCCCACGCCGCTTCACCCTGTGTGCGGATGATTTCGCCCAGTCACCAGCCATCAGCCAGGGCATACTCGATTTGCTGCAGGCTGGCCGCCTGTCTGCCACCAGCGTGATGACGCAGTCGCCGCACTGGCCGGCCCTGGCCGCGCCACTGTCAGCGCTGCAGCAGCAAGCCGATATCGGCCTGCATTTCAATCTCACCCATGATTTCGCCAACGGCCCGCAGCTGCTCAAGCCCCTGTCGCACTGGCTGCTGCTCAGCCAGCTGCGCTGTCTGCCCTATCAGGCCCTGCTGGACAGCCTGCTGCGCCAGATCGACCTGTTCAGCCAGCACCTGGGCCGCCTGCCGGACTTTATCGACGGCCACCAGCATGTGCATGCGCTGCCCGTCGTGCGCGAGGCCCTGTTCGCCGCCATCGCCCTGCGCTGGACAGACAGCAACAAGCCCTATCTGCGTGCACCGGACCACTTGGGCCACCCTGGCGACAGCCGCCTGAAAGCCGTGGTACTACAAACGGTATGCCGCGGCTTTGCCCAGGCGGCCAGCCAGCACGGCCTGGTGTGCAATCGCTGGTTTGCCGGACTGTATGCGCTGACGCCGGAAGCCGGCTTTGCCACGCTGATGCAGCAGTGGCTGCAACACGGAGAGGAAGGTGCGCTGCTGATGTGCCACCCCGGCCTGCCGGCAGACGATGCCAGCGATCCGATCGCCGCTGCCCGTGCCGTGGAATATGGCTATCTGGGCAGCGCAGCCTTTGCCGAAGCCTGCCGCACGGCCGGAGTCGAGCTGGGAAAATTCAGCCATTAAAGCCGGGGCCAGGCCAGCGCCCACGGGGTAGCGACCTCGCGGGCCACACAGGACTGCAAGGCCGGGCTGACAAACTGCTCGCCTTGATCAGGTGGACAGACGAAGGCGAAATCCTCGCCATCCAGACTGAAGCGCAGCGCATAGGCGTGCAGATAGCCACGATCCGCTGCGCTGCCGCCATACAGGGTATCGCCCAGGATCGGCGCCGATTGCGACTTCAGCGCCACCCGCAGCTGATGGGTCTTGCCACTATGCGGCCGTAGCAAGAACAGACGCAGCCCAGGCTGCACCGAAAAGCTGAAAAACTGGGTGATCGCCGGATTGGCCTGGCTGCCCAGCAGGCGCCACGCCCCGCCCCGCCCCTTGTCCATATCGCCCTTGATCAGCCCCTGTTTTTTCTGCGGCTTGCGATCAGACAGCGCCAGATAGTATTTCTCCACCTGATGTGCGGCAAAGGCTGCACCCAGCTGGCTGGCCACCTCACTGGAACGGGCCAGCAGGATCAGCCCGGAAGTGATGCGGTCCAGCCGGTGCACCGGCCACAGCGCCTCGTCCGCTAGCTCCGCCCGCACGCCATCCAGCAGGCCAGCCTCTGCGCCCTCGCGATGAAAGCTGACGCCGGCATGCTTGTTGATCAGGTAAAAACGTGGGTCGGTATGCAGCAGGGTAAACATGGCCAGGAACACCAGCGGAACAAAGCCGGCATTCTACCCGCTCAGCAGGGATCGCTGGTTTTTTGCTGGGCTTCCATGCGCAGCTTCTTGCGGATCTCGGCGTCGCGGAAACGCTTTTTCTGCTCGTCGGTGTCCAGGCTCAGGGGCGGCACCGCCACCGCCTTGCCATCTTCAAAGGCCACCATGGTGAAGTAGCAGCTATTGGTATGGCGTACACTGCGCCGCTGGATATCCTCGGCCACCACCTTGATGCCGATTTCCATCGAAGTCCGGCCAACATGGTTGACGCTGGCCATGAAGGTCACCAGTTCGCCCACATGGATGGGCTGCTTGAACAGCACCTGGTCCACCGACAGGGTCACCACATAGCGCCCGGCATAGCGGCTGGCACAAGCATAAGCCACCTGGTCCAGCAGCTTGAGCAACACGCCGCCATGCACATTGCCGGAAAAATTGGCCATGTCCGGCATCATCAATACCGACATCACCAGTTCGCGCTGGTTTTCCTGTGCTGCCTGATCTTGCATATCCCTGCTTTCCTTAGCGTTATTCATTGTGCGGGCTTGCTGCGCGGCCAGCCCATGCCTGGAGTCCCCCCGGACCCCGATAGCCTGTTCTGGCCGGATCCACCACAGCAATGGCCGTCATTCTGCCGCAGCAAGCGCGCACTGTCGCGCTTGGCATGCGGCCCCGGCCCGCCACCGGCCAGCCACCACATCATCCAGCCGCCAGCCCGCACGGAGCGCAGCGGCGGCAGGCGCTGATGCAGACAAGCCACAACGCTTTGCAACAGCCATAAAATAATCTTTGTATTCAATGAATTGAACCGCGCCATGCACTACACTGAAACTGTTCAGGATGGTGCCAATCATGAGCATTTCTTCCCTCTCCGCCAGTACTGGCTACCCGATCAGCAGCGGGCTGCAACACGGTCCGGCCTGCAACTGTCCATCGTGCACGGCAGCGCGCATGGCGTCGATTGCCACCCCGGTTGCCGGCGTGACACCGCCCTCCCCCTCGGCCATTTACAGCGGCAAATCGCTCAGCCCCGACCAGCAAAAGCAGCTGGATGAACTGCGTGCGCGCGATGCCGATGTGCGCCAGCATGAGCAAGCCCACATGGCTGCCGGAGGGGCGCTGGTCAGTGGCGGGGCCAACTACAGTTATCAGGAAGGCCCGGATGGCAAGCAATATGCCATCGGTGGTGAAGTCAGCATCCGGCTGAGCAGCGGCCAGTCGCCGCAGGAAACCCTGAGCAATGCCAAACAGGTGGCTGCTGCCGCGCTCGCCCCGACCGACCCTTCCGGCCAGGACCGGGCAGTGGCCGCCGAAGCCGAACAAATGGCGCAGCAAGCCCAGTCCGAAATCGACAAGCAGCAGCAACAGCAAGTGCAGCAAGCCCAGCACAACCCGGCCATCGATACCGCCAAGGCGATTTTTGCCGCCATCGCCCACCCGCAACCCAGCAGCAAGGGCAATGCGGTCGATACTTTTGCCTGACCCCGCGCTAGCTGAGATTCATCCCCGGACAGCCGCCACCCATGATTTTGTCATAGCTGGAGCGACGGCAAAAAAATGGGCTGACCGGATAGGGTCAGCCCGAACAACGCTCGTGTGGGAGTACAACAAGAGGAGAGACACCACACACCACTCCCGATGGCATGGGCTTACTACAGAGAAATCTTGGCTCCGGTCCGTCTCAGACGAACCAGGCGATCAGCGGGGCGGCAAACACCGTGGCAATGCCCCCCAGCATCATGGTCAGGCTGGCCACCACGCCTTCTTCCGCCCCCAGTTCATTGGCCTTGGCCGTGCCGGCACCATGTGCGGCAGCCCCCAGCAAAGCCCCCTTGGCCAGACGCGAGCGCAAGGGCAGCAGCATCAGCATCACTTCACCCAGCAACATGCCGGCCACACCGGTGATCACCACAAACACCGCGGTCAGATCGGGCGAGGCACCGATTGTGGACGCCGTGGCCAGGGCAAACGGCGTGCTGATCGACCGTGGTGCCAGGCTTTTCTGCAACAGCTCGGACAAACCGAAAGCCCGTGCCAGCCACACCGAACTCAATACCGCCACTGGCATCGCCACCAGTACACCGCAACTGAGCGACAAGGCATGTTTGCGGATCACCTGGCGCTGCTCGTAAATCGGGATGGCAAACGCCACCGTTGCCGGGCCAAGCAACCAGCTCAGCCAGTGCGTATCCTGAAAATAGGTGTGGTAGGGAATATGCCCCACCACCACTGCGCCAATCACCAGCAAGGGCACCGCCAGCAAGGGGGCGCTCCACCAGTTGCCAGTGCGGCGGTACAGCTTCTTGGCCAGCCAGTACAACACCAGCGTCAGCAGCAAACAGGCAAAAGCCAGCAGGTTTTCCATCTCACAGCACTCCATGCTGTCGCTTGCGCCGCTTCAGCAGGATTTCAAATTTGTAGCCGGCATCCACCACCAGCGAAGTCACCGTCATCACCAGCACGGTAGACAACAGGATCACCAGCACGATGCGCAGACCGATACTGCCCAGCAGCTGCGGATACTGCACCACGGCCACGGTGGCCGGGATAAAGAACAACAACATCTCCGCCAGCAGCCAGCGCGCCCCGCTCTTGCACCAGGACAGGGGCAACCAGCCCAGCGCCAGCGCCGCCAGCACCAGGAACATGCCCAGCACACCCGCCGGAATTTCCGGCACATAAGCGTGGCTCAGGCGGCTGGCCAGCAGCCACACCAGACTGAGCAGCACCACTTGCGACAGCGTGGACAGGCTTTGCTTGACGGCAAGGTTCGGCAGGTTTTTCATGATCCGGTCACTCCGCAACCAGGAAACGTGAATCGAGTATAGTCGCCACCATTTCATTCAAAAAATGAATTAAAATTATCAAACTCATTCTTGAATGGAATCGATCATGGATATCCGGGCATTGCGCTACTTTGTCGAAGTGGTCAAACGGCACAGTTTCACCAAGGCGGCGGAAGCCTTGTTCGTGACCCAGCCCACCATCAGCAAGATGGTGAAGCAGCTGGAAGAAGAACTGGGCACGCCGCTGATCATCCGCGAGGGCCGCAGCTTCCGGCTGAGTGATGCCGGCAAGGTGGCGTTCGAGCGCGGGCTGGATGTGCTGTCGGCCATGAGCCAGCTCAAGAACGAGCTGAACGACCTGGCCGGGCTCTCCAGCGGCGAGCTGGTGGTGGGCCTGCCGCCCATGGTGGGCGTGGCCTTTTTCGCGCCGGTGGTCAGCACCTTTCGCGAGCGCTACCCCGGCATCGAGCTGAAAATGGTGGAGGATGGCGCCCTGGCCATCGAAAACAGCGTACGCAGTGGTGAACTGGAAATCGGCGTGGCGGTATTGCCGGTGGACAACAGCATCTTTCAGCAATTTGCCGTGGTACGCGACCCGCTATGTCTGGTGGCGCCGGCCGGCTCGCCCTGGCATGGCCGTTCGGTGGTCACCCTGCCCGATATCGCCGACCAGGACTTCGTGCTGTATCCGGAAGACTTCACCCTGTCCAGCCGCATCAGCCATGCCTTCCGCGAAATGGGCAAGCCGCTGCATATCGTCGGCCGCAGCGCGCACTGGGATTTCATCGTCGAACTGGTCACCGCCCGGCTGGGGATTACCCTGCTACCCCGCTCGGTGGTGGAAAGACTGGACCGGGAACTCTACGACGTGATTCCGGTATCCAACCCCTGGCTGATCTGGCATCTGGCCTTGATCTGGCAGCAGGGCAGCTATCTGTCCCATGCCGCCCGTGCCTGGATATCCGTCACCCAGGAAGTGCTGGGTGGCCTGCAATAACACTCAAGGAAGCGCCATGAAACACTACCTTGCCCTGCTGCTTTGCCTGTGGCTGGCCGGCTGCAGCACGCTGGGCCTGCAAAAGCCGCAGGTCAGTCTGGTCGACATCCACCCGGCCGCCTCCACCCTGCTGGAGCAGAACTTCGATGTCACCCTGCGCCTGCAGAACCCCAACACACTGCCACTCAGCGCCAGCGGATTGCGCTTTGACCTGGATGTCGCCGGCAACCGCCTGGCCAGCGGTCTCAGCAATCAGGCCATTGCCGTACCGGCGCTGGGCGAAGCCGAAATCACCGTGCGGGTACATACCTCCACCCTCAGCTGGCTGAAACAGCTGGGCAAGGCCATGAATGGTACGGGCAAGCTCGACTACCAGTTGCAGGGACAGCTGGAGGGCCTGCAAGGCATCGCCAGCCTGCCCTTCAGCAGCAGCGGGGAATGGAAGCTGCCCTGAATCTTGCCCTCTCCATCGCAGCCAGCTCGTACCAGTCGGCGTACTCCTACGGCACGATGACCGTGATCTGCCACCGGCAAGAGCTGGCTGGCCAGGTTGACACGCGCTAAGACCCGCCCACGCTAGTGGCAGCGCATGCCTGTCGGTATGGTTGATCGGTTTCGCTAGCGGATTGGTGTTGCTCAAGCGGCAGCTGCCTGCTCAGCCAAGGGCCGACGCAGGCAGTGCTGTGCTACAGCCCGGCTGAAAGAACTGATCTTCGGCCAAATCAGCCCATTATCCCGATAATGGCTGGCGGATGATGCCTTCATCCACAGACCGCCCTCCCCCGATTTATTACATTGGACTTCACTAGCAATTCCAGTTGCCAATTTGGGGGTATCCATGACAGACCTGCGGAATCAAGCTCCAGCCACACTCCACTCAACGACGGCCAGCGCCGCGCAGCCCAGCCAGCTAGCCGCGCGGCAACATGCGCTGTCCCACCCCCCGCCAGAGCATGCGGGGCCTTCCCGCAAAGTGGTGGCCGCGACCGTAGCCGGTAATGCACTGGAATTTTACGATTTCGTCACCTATGCCTTCTTCGCGGTCTATATTGGCCGCACCTTTTTCCCGGCGACCGATGCACTGACCACCTTGTTGCTGTCAGTAGCGGTATTTGGCGTGGGTTTTGTCTCGCGTCCGCTCGGAGGGGTGCTGATCGGTGCCTATGCCGACCGCGTGGGCCGACGCCCGGCCATGCTGCTGACCATCGCCCTGATTACCGTGGGCACCCTGGGCCTGGCCATTACCCCTGGCTATGCCCAGATCGGCGTGGCCGCTCCCGTCATTGTGGTGCTGTGCCGCTTGGTACAGGGCCTGGCACTGGGCGGTGAAGTAGGACCGTCCACGGCCTTCCTGATCGAGGCGGCCCCGCCCGGCCGCCGTGGCCTGTTCGGCAGCTGGCAGCTGGGCAGCCAGGGGCTGGCCACCCTGGTGGCGGGGCTGCTCGGGATGGGACTCAGTGCCAGTCTGAGCCAGGAACAGCTGCAGTCCTGGGGCTGGCGCCTACCCTTTGCACTGGGCCTGCTGCTGATCCCGCTGGCCATCTACCTGCGGCGCGCCATGCCGGAAACCCAGCAACAGCATGCCGAAGTCAGCAATGCCTCATGGGCCAATCTGCGCCGCCACGGTCGGCTTATCCTGCTGGCCATGCTGGTGGTACTGGGTGGCACGGTGGCAACTTATGTGAGTAATTACATGACCACCTTTGCCATCACCACGCTGCAACTCCCGGCGACGACCGCCATGGCCGCCACCGTGATCGTGGGCTTGATGACCTTTGTCTTCGCCCTGCTGGGCGGCTGGCTTTGTGACCGCTGGGGGCGCAAGGCGCTGATGATCTGGCCGCGGCTACTTGCCTCGCTCATCGCCTACCCGGCTTTCCTGTGGATGGCTGAACGTGGCGATGCCATCGCGCTGCTGATCACCAGTGCCCTGCTCGCCGCGCTGGGCGCGCTCAGCGGCGCGGCGTCGCTGGTGGCCATCCCCGAGCTGCTACCCGGCCGCATCCGCGCACTGGGCATGTCGGTCATTTATGCGGTGGGTGTGGCCATCTTCGGCGGCTCCACCCAATTCGTCATCACCTGGCTGATTGCCGTCAGCGGTAGTGCCGCCGCGCCCGCCCTCTACCTGACCGCCACTGGCCTGCTTGCGGTACTGGGCATGGCGCTGATGCCGGAAGGACGCGGACGCAAGCTGGAGCACTGAGCAAGGGCTGCGACAGAACAACACCAGCGCCATGCCATGCAGCAAGGATGCCCGCCATCTTGTTCGGCCCGCTAAGGACGCGGTACGGCCACACAATCGTTACCGTCAAAGCTGACGGACTCCACCAGCTGGGTCTTGCTGTTCACCACAAAATTGGTGGTGCAGCTGTAATGCTGCAGGCCGCCACCGGTGGTGCCGTCATAGACCCAGCGGCCCGGCGTTTCGATCACCCGGCTCTGGCCGTTTTCCGTCACGGTAAAGCGGCTGCCCGGCTCGAAGCGGCGGTTGTCAAAATACGGTTGCTGCTGGGTATAGGACTTGCTGTAGGTATACAGCGTATTGCCATTGGGCATGGTCATGCTCTTGCTGGGAGCACCCCATTCTGCCAACAGGGCATTGGCGTCCTTGCCCTGCCAGTAATACGCCTTTTGTGCATAGCCCTCACGGGTGGGGAAACTGCTGCAGGCGCTGGTGGCAAGCACCAACAGACAAAGCCAGTTGCGCATGGTCTTTCCTCTCCTCATTCAGCGGTCGACAGTTTCATCGGACCAACAGGCGGCCTTGCAGTTCTACCATAAACTGCCCTCGCCAGGCAGCGATGGCGCCATGGTCGGCGCACAGATAAAAAAACGCCACCCGAGGGTGGCGTTGTCGTGTACAGCTATCCGCCAAGGGATCAGATCATGCCCTTGCTTTTCAGCAGTTCGAACATGGTCTTGCCGATTTCGGCCGGGCTGCGGGTGTAAGCGATGCCAGCCTTCTCGAAAGCCTTGAACTTCTCTTCGGCAGTACCCTTGCCGCCAGAGATGATGGCACCGGCGTGGCCCATGCGCTTGCCCTTGGGAGCAGTCACACCGGCGATATAGCCGACTACCGGCTTGGTCACGTAAGCCTTGGCAAATTCGGCAGCTTCTTCTTCGGCGGTACCACCGATTTCACCGATCATCACGATGGCGTCGGTATCCGGATCGTCCTGGAACAGCTTCAGGGCGTCGATGTGGCTGGTACCCGGGATCGGGTCGCCGCCGATACCGATGCAGGTGGACTGGCCCAGACCCAGGGCGGTGGTTTGTGCCACGGCTTCGTAGGTCAGGGTGCCGGAACGGGACACGATACCAATGCGGCCCGGATTGTGGATGTGCCACGGCATGATGCCGATCTTGCACTCACCCGGGGTGATGATACCCGGGCAGTTCGGGCCGATCAGGCGGATGCCGGCTTCGTCCACGGCTTTTTTCACGTACAGCATGTCCAGGGTGGGCACGCCTTCGGTGATGCAGACAATCAGCTTCACGCCGCTGTCGATGGCTTCCAGGATGGAATCCTTGGCAAAAGCTGCCGGTACGTAGATGACCGAGGCATCAGCCTGGGTCTGACGCACGGCGTCCTTCATGGTGTTGAACACCGGCAGGCCCAGATGCTCGGAACCGCCCTTGCCCGGGGTCACGCCACCGACTACCTTGGTGCCAACCTTCAGCGCCTGTTCGGCGTGGAAGGTACCATTCTTGCCGGTGAAACCTTGCACCAGCACTTTGGTGTCTTTGTTTACCAATACGCTCATTTTGAAATCCTTATGCGGTGCAGGTGATTAAAGCGCAGCAACGGCAGCAACGATCTTCTCGGCTGCGTCGTTCAGGCCCTGGGCGGAAACCAGCTTCAGGCCGGATTCGTCCAGAATCTTGGCGCCCAGCTCGGCGTTGTTGCCTTCCAGGCGCACAACGACCGGCACGGTCACATTCACTTCTTTCACCGCGGCGATGATGGCTTCGGCAATCATGTCGCAACGTACGATGCCGCCGAAGATGTTGATCAGCACGCCCTTGACCGAATCATCGGCCAGGATCAGCTTGAAGGCTTCGATCACGCGGTCCTTGGTGGCACCACCACCCACGTCCAGGAAGTTGGCCGGCTGGCCACCCTTCAGCTTGATGATGTCCATGGTGGCCATGGCCAGGCCAGCGCCGTTCACCATGCAGCCGATATTGCCTTCCAGGGCCACATAGTTCAGGTCGAATTCGGAAGCCTTCACTTCGCGTTCGTTTTCCTGCGACTTGTCGCGCTGGGCCAGCAGGGCCGGGTGACGGTACAGGGCGTTGGAGTCCAGGTTGATCTTGCCATCAACGCAGGCCAGTTCGCCGTTTTCACGCAGTGCCAGCGGGTTGACTTCGAACAGGGCGAAATCGTTTTCCACGAAAGCCTGGTAAGCGCCCAGCATCAGCTTGCTGAAGGCAGCGATTTGCGAACCGGACAGACCCAGGGCAAAGGCGGCATCACGCGCCTGGAACGGCTGCATGCCCACCAGCGGGTTGATTTCGATCTTGATGATCTTTTCCGGGGTTTCTTCGGCTACTTTTTCGATTTCCACGCCGCCTTCGGTGGAGACCATGAACACAACGCGCTGGCTGCCACGGTCCACTACGGCGCCCAGGTACAGTTCGCGCTGTACCGGGTACATGTCTTCGCATACCAATACGCTGTTGACCGGCTGGCCGGCTGCGTCGGTCTGATAGGTCACCAGGTTGGTGCCGATCAGGCTCTTGGCGACTTCAGCGGCTTCTTCACGGGTCTTGACCACTTTGACACCACCGGCCTTGCCACGGCCACCGGCATGCACCTGGGCCTTGACGACGGCAAACTTGCCGCCCAGTTGGTCATAAGCGGCAGCGGCTTCTTCCGGCGTGGTGGCCAGAATGCCCTTTTGTACCGGCAAGCCGTATTTGGCCAGCAGCTCTTTCGCTTGGTATTCGTGCAGGTTCATCTATGGTTTCCTTTCGGTGGAAATGATGGCGGGGCCCTGTCTGGCCAACGTCTCTATTCCTTGGTCGCTTCCTCAACCCTAATGTATCGGGGCGAACCTGTTCTCGCGGCAGGTCCTGCCCCATACCCTCTTGCGGGCCGTGTGAATTGTACACGGCCCCACGGCAATTAGCCGTGCAATGCGCGTTTGTCAGCCGCCAGTGCCGCTTCGTGTACCACTTCCGACAGGCTGGGGTGAGCGTGGACAATGCGCGCCAGGTCTTCGCTGGCTGCCTTGAATTCCATCGATACCACGCCTTCGGTCACCAGTTCGGACACCATCGGACCGATCATGTGCAGGCCAAGGATGCGGTCGGTCTTGGCGTCGGCCAGGATCTTGACCGTGCCCTGCGCCTGACCCAGACCCAGCGCGCGACCGTTGGCGGCGAAACCGGAAGTGCCCTTCTTGTATTCGATGCCTTCAGCCTTGAGCTGTTCTTCGGTCTTGCCCACCCAGGCGATTTCCGGCGAGGTGTAGATCACCCACGGAATCACGCCGAAATCGACATGCGGCTTCTGGCCGGCAATGCGTTCTGCCACGGCCACGCCTTCTTCGGAAGCCTTGTGCGCCAGCATCGGGCCACGTACCACGTCACCAATCGCCCAGATACCCGGCAGATTGGTGTGGCAGTGGTCGTCCACGGCAACAAAGCCACGCTCGTCCAGTTGCAGGCCAACGGCCTCGGCACCCAGACCGGCGGTGTTGGGCACGCGGCCGATGGAGACGATCAGCTTGTCAAACTCGGCCGCCACGGCTTCACCGTTCAGCTCGTAGTTGACGGTAACGTGCTTCTTGGTGGCCTTGATTTCGCCAATCTTCACGCCCAGCTTGATGTCCAGACCGGTGTCCTTGGTCAGGGTCTTGAAGGCTTCCTTGGCGATCTGCTGGTCGGCAGCGGCCAGGAAGGTCGGTGCGGCTTCCAGAATGGTCACTTCCGCGCCCAGACGCTTCCACACGCTACCCATTTCCAGGCCGATCACACCGGCACCGATCACGCCCAGGCGCTTCGGTACGGCGGTCAGCGCCAGCGCGCCTTCGTTGTCCAGCACCATGTGGTTGTCGGTGGCCAGGCCCGGCAGCTGACGCGGGCTGGAACCGGTGGCGATGATGACGTTGGTGGCTTCCAGCGTATCCACCACTGCGCCGTTGTCGGTGACTTCGATCAGCCACTTGTCGCCCTGACGGCCCTTGAGGGCAGCCAGACCGTGGATGTTGGCAACCTTGTTCTTCTTGAACAGGAAGCTGATGCCAGCAGCGTTCTTGCTGATGATGCCGGTCTTGCGTTCCAGCATGGCGGCCACGTCCATCTTGGCACCGGACACGGTGATGCCGTGCTTGGCAAAGTCGTGCTGTACCGCGTGGAAGTTTTCCGAGGACTGCAGCAGCGCCTTGGACGGGATGCAACCCACGTTCAGGCAGGTACCACCCAGCGAAGGCTTGCCTTCCGGGTTTTTGAACGCATCGACACAAGCGGTGTTGAAGCCCAGCTGGGCAGCACGAATGGCAGCCACATAACCGCCGGGGCCGCCACCGATCACAACTACATCAAACTGTTGGCTCATTGATTTTCCTTGATCAGGATTTACCGACCTTGAACAGCAAGATCCCGAAAGCAATCATGAACACGGCAATGATGAGCTTGCCCACCAGGGTGTAACGGTCTTCGCGGATACCGCGTTGCTGCTTCTTCCAGGTCAGTACCGCAATGGCGACCCCAGCCAGGATGGAAGCTACCGCATACAGCCAGTCAGGCAAAATCATCATTTCTCCGTTCACATTATTCAAAGTGGCCGCAAGACTCCTTGCGGCCAACAGACATTACAGACCCGGTATTACAGGTCCAGGATCAGGCGGGCCGGATCTTCAATGGCGTCCTTGACGGCCACCAGGCTCAGTACCGCTTCGCGACCATCGATGATGCGGTGGTCGTACGACTGGGCAAGGTACATCATCGGGCGCACGACAACTTGACCATTCTCAACCACGGCGCGCTCCTTGGTGGCGTGCATGCCCAGAATGGCGGATTGCGGCGGGTTGATGATGGGGGTGGACATCATGGAACCGAAAGTACCGCCGTTGGAGATGGTGTAAGTACCACCGGTCAGCTCTTCCACGGTCAGCTTGCCTTCCTGGGCGCGCTTGCCGAAGTCGGCGATCTGCTTTTCGATTTCGGCCAGGCTCAGCTGGTCGGCATTGCGGATGACCGGTACCACCAGACCACGCGGGCTGCCCACAGCCACGCCGATGTCGAAGTAACCGTGATAGATGATGTTGTTGCCATCAACCGACGCATTGACGATGGGGTATTTCTTCAGTGCGGCCACCACGGCCTTGACGAAGAAGCCCATGAAGCCCAGCTTCACGCCGTGTTCCTTCTCGAACTTGTCCTTGTAGCGCGCGCGCAGGTCCATCAGCGGCTTCATGTTGACTTCGTTGAAGGTGGTGAGGATGGCATTGGTCTGCTGGCTCATCACCAGACGCTCGGCCACGCGCTGACGCAGGCGGGACATCGGCACGCTTTGTTCCGGACGATCGCCCAGCACGGCAGCCACGTTGACGGCAGCCGGAGTAGCGGCCAGGGCAACGCCAGCGTTGCCGGCGTGGGCCAGCACCGGACCGGCTTGCGACGGTGCAGCGGCAGCAGCCTGTACGTCTTCCTTCAGCACACGACCGTCACGGCCGGTACCGGCGACATTGGCCAGGTTCACGCCGGTTTCGGCAGCCAGCTTGGCAGCGGACGGCATGGCAGCGCCACCAGGTGCAGCAGCCGGGGCAGCCTTGACGGCAGCAGGCGCAGCAGCGGCCGGAGCAGCAGCCACGGCAGCCGGGGCATCGCCAGCCTTGGCGGCGGTGTCGATGCGGGCGATCAGCTGGCCGGATACTACGGTGGCGCCGTCCTGTTCGATGATTTCAACAATCACACCAGCCTGCGGTGCCGGCAGTTCCAGCACCACCTTGTCGGTTTCCAGGTCGATGACGTTTTCGTCGCGATTGACGAAATCGCCAGCTTTCTTGTGCCAGGTCATCAGCGTGGCTTCGGAAACGGACTCAGGCAGTTGGGGGACTTTGACTTCAATAATCATGTTCTTCTCCAGAGCGGGGCAGCTGCGGTGCTGCCCCCGTCATATCATTCGGTGTGATGGCGTGTACTTACTTGGCAATCGTCATGGCTTCTTCGACAAAGGCCTTGAGCTGGGCAACGTGCTTGCTCATATAGCCTACCGCCGGCGAAGCAGAGGACGGACGACCAGCGAACGACAAGAACTGCTTGCCGCTCAGCAGACCTTCCAGGCGATGGCGAATCTGGTACCAGGCACCCTGGTTACGCGGCTCTTCCTGCACCCACATCACTTCCTTGGCTTGCGGGAAGCGTGCCAGCTCGGCGGCCACCTGCTCGGTCGGGAAGGGATACAACTGCTCGATACGCACGATGGCGATGTCGTCTTCCATGCCCTTGTCCTTGCGGCCGGCAGCCAGGTCGTAATACACCTGACCGGCACACAGCACCACGCGCTTCACCTTCTTCGGATCCTGCACCACGGCATCGCCGATCACCGGGCGGAAGCTGCCATTGGTGAAGGCTTCGATCGGGCTCATGGAGTCCTTGAAGCGCAGCAGACGCTTGGACAGGAAGATCACCAGCGGCTTGCGATACGGACGCAGCACCTGACGGCGCAGCATGTGGAACATCTGGCTGGCCTCGGACGGCATCACGATCTGCATATTGTGCTCGGCACACAGTTGCAGCCAGCGTTCCAGACGGGCGGAGGAGTGTTCCGGGCCCTGGCCATCGTAGCCGTGCGGCAGGATGGTGGTGAGGCCACACAGACGGCCCCACTTGGTTTCGCCGGAGGAGATGAACTGGTCAATCGCCACCTGGGCGCCGTTGGCAAAGTCGCCGAACTGGGCTTCCCAGATCACCAGCTGATCCGGTGCCGAGCAGGCATAGCCGTATTCGTAGGCCAGCACCGCTTCTTCGTTGAGGATGGAGTCGATCACCAGGAATTCGGCCTGGTTGTCCGACATATTGCGCAGCGGCACGTAGGAGCCCTGGTCCCAACGTTCGCGGTTCTGGTCGTGCAGCACCGCATGACGATGGGAGAAGGTGCCGCGGCCAGAGTCTTCACCGGACAGGCGGACACCGAAACCATTGGTCACCAGACTTGCATAGGCCAGGGTCTCGGCCATGCCCCAGTCGGCATTCTGCTCACCAGCAGCCATGGCCTTGCGTGCAGCCAGCACCTTTTGCACGGTGGGGTGCAGCTTGAAGCCTTCCGGCAGCGTGGTGAACTTCTCGGTCAGGCGCTGGATGTCGGCACGCGGCAGCGAGGTGTCGGTCGGGTGCGCCCAGTGGGTGCCCATGTACTGGCTCCAGTCCAGGGCATGTTCGCGCTTGTAGTTGGTGAGCGCGGTCTGTTCCACATGCTCGCCCTTGTCCAGCGCATCGCGGTAGGCCTGGATCATGCCTTCGGCCTCTTCCGCCTTCAGCACGCCTTCCTGTACCAGACGCTCGGCATACATGGCGCGCACGCCCTGATGCTTGGCAATCTTCTTGTACATCATCGGCTGGGTCAGGAAGGGATCATCACCTTCGTTGTGGCCCAGCTTGCGGTAGCAGACCAGGTCGATGACCACGTCCTTGTTGAACTGCATGCGGTAGTCCAGCGCAGCCTGCATCACATAGCAGACGGCTTCCGGATCATCACCGTTGACGTGGAAGATCGGTGCTTCGACCATCTTGGCCACGTCGGTACAGTACAGGGTGGAGCGCATGTCGCGCGTATCCGAGGTGGTGAAACCCACCTGGTTGTTGATCACGATGTGGATGGTGCCACCGGTACCGTAGCCGCGGGTTTGCGACAGGTTGAAGGTACCCTGGTTGACACCCAGGCCGCCAAAGGCGGAGTCACCGTGAATCAGTACCGGCACGGCGCACTTGCGCTCGCTGTCCTTGCGACGGTCCTGGCGGGCACGTACCGAGCCTTCCACCACCGGGTTGACGATTTCCAGGTGGGACGGGTTGAACGCCAGCGACACGTGCATCGGGCCATTGGCCGTCGGGATGTCGGAGGAGAAGCCCATGTGGTACTTGACGTCGCCGGAGGCCATCTGCTGGGCAGCCTTGCCTTCGAATTCGGCGAACAGGTCGCGCGGCAGCTTGCCCAGGGTGTTCACCAGCACGTTCAGACGGCCACGGTGGGCCATGCCGATGATCAGTTCCTGCACGCCAACGGCAGTGGCGTTGTGGATCAGGTGGTCCAGCGCAGCGATGGTCGATTCGCCGCCTTCCAGCGAGAAGCGTTTCTGGCCAACGTATTTGGTATGCAGATAGCGTTCCAGGGTCTCGGCCGCGGTGATCTGCTTGAGAATGCGCATTTTCTTGCCGGCATCGTAGCGCGGGGTGGACAGATCGCCTTCAAAGCGCTTCTGTACCCAGTGCTTTTCATCCGACTTGGTGATGTGCATGAACTCCAGGCCGATATTGCCGCAGTAGGTCTGCTTCAGGCGCGACAGGATGTCGGACAGCGGCAGCTTCTGCGGTGCCACCAGCGAGCCCACATTGAACTGCACCGCCATGTCGGCATCGGTCAGACCGTGCTTGTGCGGATCCAGCTCTTGCAGGGTTTCCTGGTCCATGCGCTTGAGCGGGTCGAGGTTGGCCTGACGGGAACCCAGTACGCGGTAGGCCGAAATCAGCTTCAGCACACCCACCTGCTTTTGCATGGTTTCCCATTCGCCGCCGCTGCTGTTGCGCGGGCCGCTGGCCGGTTTCTTGGCCAGTTGAATGAAGGATTCCTGGATGGGCATGTGTGGTACATCGCGCTCGGCTGCGCCCGGTGCCTGGGCCAGCTTGTCGAAGTATTCACGCCATTCGGCTGGAACCGAATTCGCATCAGCGAGGTACTGTTCGTACAGTTCCTCGATGAACGGTGCATTCCCACCGAACAGGTAGGAATGACTGTACATGGATTGCATCATTATTCGACCCTTTGTTATCTACGTACGTATCTACGTTTGGCTACATTGCTGCGTGGAGAAAGCGTTGTGGAAAAGACGCAAGAAGGGCTTTGGCAAGGCAAATCCGTCTCCATTCTTTTCCGCAGCGCTCTGTCGGCGTCTGTCGTGAAACCGGCTACTGTATTCTGTGCAACAGCTTAAAAAGTTGGCCGAAACGAGTCCGGCCAACTTGTCACAGCTTGATCAACGCTTGTCGATGTCGACAATATCGCGGCGCGGGGCGCCGGTGTACAGCTGGCGCGGACGGCCGATCTTCATCGCCGGGTCACCGATCATTTCACTCCAGTGCGCGATCCAGCCCACGGTACGGGCCAGGGCGAAGATCGGGGTGAACATCGATACCGGAATGCCGATGGCGGACAGCACGATACCCGAGTAGAAGTCCACGTTCGGGTACAGCTTGCGCTCGATGAAGTACGGATCTTCCAGGGCGATCTTTTCCAGCGCCATGGCCAGCTTGAACTTCGGATCGTTGTGCAGGCCCAGTTCGTTCAGCACTTCGTCGCAGGTGGTCTTCATGATGGCAGCGCGCGGGTCCATGTTCTTGTACACGCGGTGGCCGAAGCCCATCAGCTTGTAGCGCTTGTCCTTCACGCCTTGCATGAAGTCGGCCACGTTGTCCACGCTGCCGATTTCATCCAGCATCTTCAGCACGGCTTCGTTGGCGCCACCGTGGGACGGGCCCCACAGGCAGGCGATACCGGCGGCGATACATGCGAAGGGGTTGGCACCGGAGGAGCCGGCCAGACGCACGGTGGAGGTGGACGCGTTCTGCTCGTGGTCGGCGTGCAGGGTGAAGATGCGGTCCAGCGCGCGCGCCAGAACCGGGTTCACCTTGTACTCTTCACACGGGGTGGAGAACATCATGTGCAGGAAGTTTTCCGCATAGGTCAGGCCATTCTTCGGGTAGGAGAACGGCAGGCCCTTGTTGTAGCGGTAGGCTTGGGCAGCGATGGTCGGCAGCTTGGCCACCAGACGGTGGGCCGAGATGCGACGGTGCTCCGGATTGGTGATGTCCAGCGAGTCGTGGTAGAAGGCGGACAGCGCGCCCACCACACCCACCATCACGGCCATCGGGTGTGCGTCACGACGGAAGCCCTTGAACAGGCTCATCAGCTGGTCGTGCAGCATGTTGTGGCGCATCACGCCACGTTCGAATTCCTTGCGCTGTGCTGCAGTCGGCAGTTCGCCGTTCAGCAACAGGTAGCACACTTCCAGGTAATCGCTCTTTTCTGCCAGCTGTTCGATCGGATAGCCGCGGTAGTAGAGCTGACCCAGATCACCGTCGATGAAGGTGATGGCGGACTCGCAGCTGGCGGTGGCCAGGAAGCCCGGGTCAAAGGTAAACATGCCGGTTTTGGAGAAGGCACGGATATCGACGACATCCGGACCCAGAGTGCCGGACAGTACCGGCATTTCCAGGTTGTCCTTGCCCTCGTTGTAAGTGAGCGTCACTTTGCGGTTAGTTTCCACAGCAATACTCCCAGTCAGTTTTGTGGTGTTGTAATCGTTTTTGGGCCCTGCATCCTGCGGCTCAGACAGCCCGCAGGATCTCGATGATGGCGGCCTCTTCCGGATCGTCCAGGTCAGCCTTGCCGTTCACCACATCCAGAAAATCGGTGTCGGGCAAATCGAGAATACGCTTGTAGGCGTCGATCTCCGCCGGGGAGAGTGAATCGAAGCGCTGGGCAAAAAACCGCTCCAGCACCAGATCCAGCTCCAGCAAGCCCCGGCGGGACCGCCAGCGGATCCGTTTGAGTTCAATCGGATCGTAGGCGGTCATACTGCACGCTTGACCATCAGGTCCTTGATCTTGCCGATGGCCTTGGTCGGGTTCAGACCCTTGGGGCAGACATCAACACAATTCATGATGGTGTGACAACGGAACAGGCGGTACGGATCTTCCAGGTTGTCCAGACGCTCGTTGATGGCGGTGTCGCGGGTATCGGCAATGAAACGATAGGCTGCGAGCAGGCCGGCCGGGCCAACGAATTTGTCCGGGTTCCACCAGAACGACGGGCAGGACGTGGAGCAGCAGGCGCACAGAATGCACTCGTACAGGCCGTTGAGTTCTTCACGGTCTTCCGGGCTTTGCAGGCGCTCGCGTTCCGGCGGCGGCGTGTCGTTGATCACATACGGCTTGATCGAGTGGTATTGCTTGAAGAACTGGGTCATGTCCACGATCAGGTCGCGCACCACCGGCAGGCCCGGCAGCGGGCGCAGCTCGATCGGTTGCTTCAGGTCGCGGAAATCGGTCAGACAGGCCAGGCCGTTCTTGCCATTGATGTTCATGGCATCCGAACCACACACGCCTTCGCGGCAGGAACGGCGGAAGGTGATGGTGTCATCCTTCACCTTCAGCTTGGTCAGCGCATCCAGCAACTTGCGGTCGGTGGAATCCAGCTCGACGCTGATGTCCTGCATGTAGGGCTTGGCATCCTTGTCCGGATCGTAACGATAGATGCGGAATTTGACGGTTTCAGTAGTCATCTTGTTCAAGCCCTTAGTAGGAACGGGTCTTCAGAGCGATGGTGTCGACAGTCAGCGGCTGCAGGTTCACCGGCTTGTATTGCAGACGGTTGCCGTCGCGCGACCACAGGGTGTGCTTCAGCCAGTTGGCATCATCACGACCGTTCGGGGTTTCCGGGGTATCCGGTGCATCGTCACGCACGTGGGCGCCACGCGATTCGGTCCGGGCATTGGCCGAGATCATGGTGGCCTTGGCCACTTCGATCAGGTTTTCCAGTTCCAGGGCTTCGATGCGGGCCATGTTGAATACGCTGGATTTGTCGGAAATTTCGGTCTGCTGAACCATCTTTTCCACTTCCAGAATCTTCTCAACACCCTCGGCCAGCATGTCCTTGAAACGGAACACGCCGCAGTGCGCCTGCATGGTGCGCTGCATGGCGGTACGGGCGTCGTTGACGGCCACACCGTTGGTCTGCTTGTTCAGGCGTTCCACGCGGGCAACCGAGCGTTCGACATCGGCGGTAGCCAGTTCCGGCAGTTCCAGCGGCTGGGCCTTGATGAAGTCGATCATCGAGTTGGCCGAGCTCTTGCCGAAGACCAGCAGGTCGAGCAGGGAGTTGGTCCCCAGGCGGTTGGCACCGTGCACCGAGGCGCAAGCGCATTCGCCGGCAGCGTAGAAACCATTGACCGGCTTGCCATCCACCACCACTTCGCCGTGGTAGTTGGTGGGGATGCCACCCATCTGGTAGTGACAGGTCGGCACCACCGGGATCGGGGCCTTGATCGGGTCCACACCGGCAAACTTGATGGAGATTTCACGGATGCCCGGCAGCTTGGACATGATCACTTCGGGGTCGAGGTGAGTGATGTCCAGCAGCACGTGATCCTTGTTCGGGCCGCAACCGCGACCTTCGTTGATCTCGGTCACCATGGCGCGGGAGACCACGTCACGCGAAGCCAGATCCTTGGCATTCGGTGCATAGCGTTCCATGAAGCGTTCACCTGCGCTGTTACGCAGAATGCCGCCTTCACCACGCACACCTTCGGTAATCAGTACACCGGCACCGGCCACGCCGGTGGGGTGGAATTGCCAGAATTCCATGTCTTCCAGCGGGATGCCGGCGCGTGCGGCCATACCCAGGCCATCACCGGTATTGATGAAGGCATTGGTGGAAGAAGCGTAGATACGACCGGCGCCGCCAGTGGCAAACAGGGTGGCCTTGGCCTGGAATACCACGATTTCCGAGGTTTCCATTTCCATGGCAATCACGCCCTGCACATTGCCGTCTGCATCGCGGATCAGGTCCAGCGCCATCCATTCCACAAAGAAGTGGGTGTTGGCACGGACATTGCGCTGGTACAGCGCGTGCAGCATGGCATGACCGGTACGGTCGGCGGCAGCACAGGCGCGACGCACCGGCTTTTCGCCAAAATTGGACATGTGGCCGCCAAACGGACGCTGGTAGATGGTGCCATCAGCGTTACGGTCGAACGGCATGCCGTAGTGTTCCAGCTCGGTCACCACCTTCGGTGCCTCGCGGCACATGAATTCGATGGCATCCTGGTCGCCCAGCCAGTCCGACCCCTTGACGGTGTCGTACATATGCCAGGTCCAGTGATCTTCCTCGGAATTACCCAGCGAGGCGGATACACCGCCCTGTGCCGCCACGGTGTGGGAGCGGGTGGGGAATACCTTGGACAGTACGGCAGTCTTCAGGCCAGCTTCGGACAGCTGCAGGGCGGCACGCATGCCGGCACCACCTGCGCCAACGATTACTGCATCAAAATGACGAACAGGTACGCCCATTACAGCCCCCAGACAACTTTAACGGAATAGATGAAACAGGACACAAGCCACACGATGGTGAAGGCATGCAGCGCCAGGCGCAGGCCGGTGGGCTTGATGTAGTCCATCCACACATCGCGAATGCCCACCCATACGTGCAGGAACACTGCCAGCAAGGTGGTCTGGGTCAATACCTGCACCCAGGTTTGTGCGAAGAAGTCTTTCCAGCCGGCATAGCTGGACGGCATGGTCAGCAGGAACAGTGCCAGCGCTACGGTATAGATCACCATGATGGTGGCCGTCACGCGCTGCATGACCCAGTCGCGCAAACCGTAGTGAGCGCCGATGACAGAGCGGTTTACCATAGAGCTACTCCCAGAATCAGAGTCAGGGCCAGGCTAACCACCACCACAGTCTTGGCGGTAGCACGGGCGGTTTGCAGTTCCAGACCCTTATGGATATCCAGGAACAGGAAACGGATACCGGCACAGAAGTGATGCATGTAGGCCCACAACAAGCCGATGAGGATGATCTTCATCAGCGGATGCGCGACTACGGCACGGTAGGTTTCAAAGGACTCTGCTGAACTGAGCGAACCATGAAGGAGGTAGATCAACAGCGGGAGGGAAAAGAAGAGCGCCACACCACTGACCCGGTGCAAGATCGAGACGATGCCCGGGATGGGCAGTCTGATCGTGGCCAGATCCAGGTGCTTCGGTCGTTGCTTCTGCATATGGCTTCCTTGGATGTATTTGAACCAAGTGGTTATCTCCGGGCCCCTGTCTGGAAGCCCGCCTGAAAGGTCCGCCCTTGTAAAAACCGGGTGGTCCCTCTCAATACTGAACATCATGCTGCCCGATGCTGCAGGGCAATATGATCTGGAAATTCTAGCAAAAATCACCTGCCTGCTGCCCGTTTTTTGCCGGACAAGCGACATTTCCATGCTGGCAGGCGACATCAGCAGCTCTTTTGCAGCAGCGCCAGATCACGACTCAGGCAGTAGCGCTGCCGCCATTCAACCCGCTCACCAACTGACGAAAAGGTCAGTCTGAGCACACTCAGTACCGGCTCTTCCAGTGCGGCACCGGACAAGCCCAGCAAACTCGCATCTTCGCGCGGCAACATGACAGCACGGTACTGCTCGCGACTTTCCACCACACGCACACCAAAACGCTGTTGCAAGGTGGCGTAAACACCGGTACCCGAACGAAACCAGCGCGCCTCCATACCGTCGAAACGCTCGGCCGGCAGATAGGCCTCATCCAGCGCCACCGGCCTGCCCTGCCCGCGCCACAACTGACGCACCCGAAACATCGGCGCATGCCGCCGCAGCTGCAGCGCCACCGCCATGTCATCGCTGGCATTCATGCGCGAAATGGCCAGAAACTCACAACTAAGCCGGTCCGGCATTTCATCGAACACCCCGGGCGACTGCAACAGGGCGCTTCCCCAGTCGCTGAGCACCGGAGACACAAACGTCCCCTTGCCCTGCTGTCGGTATAGCAAGCCATCCGCCACCAGTTCGCTCAGCGCCTTGCGTACCGTTCCCTGGCTCACCGACATCTCTGCGGCCAGATCCCATTCACTGGGCAAGGCATCATGCTCCAGCCATTCGCCTTCGGCGATACGGCGCAGCAAAAACTGCTTGATCTGCACATAAAGCGGCTGACGACGCGGAGCATTAGCAATCATGTAGTGGCTTTGTATCATCAAATAAATCAAGCGTAAAGGGATGTCTTATATAAGACACAAGACATCAGGCAGCTTATCAGAATTTCTGATGGGGAATCCAGCCCCACATGGTCTACACTCCGTGATACACTCGCTTCACACTTATAGTGCAGAGCAACATCTGCAATTTGAGACAGTCTCGGATATCTAAAGGAGAGTCCACCAATGAAAGCTCCCGTTCGCGTTGCCGTTACCGGCGCTGCTGGTCAGATTGGCTACAGCCTGCTGTTCCGTATCGCCAGTGGTGAAATGCTGGGCAAAGACCAGCCGGTCATCCTGCAACTGCTCGACCTGCCGCAAGCCCAGACCGCCGTTAAGGGCGTGATGATGGAACTGGAAGACTGTGCCTTCCCGCTGCTGGCCGGCATGGTTGCCACCGACGATCCGAACGTCGCTTTCAAGGACGCTCAAGTTGCCCTGCTGGTGGGCGCCCGTCCGCGTAGCAAAGGCATGGAACGCAAGGACCTGCTGGAAGCCAACGGCGCCATCTTCACCGTTCAGGGCAAGGCACTGAACGACCACGCCGAC
The DNA here is from genome assembly GCF_003202035.1 of Aquitalea magnusonii. Lineage (GTDB taxonomy): Bacteria > Pseudomonadota > Gammaproteobacteria > Burkholderiales > Chromobacteriaceae > Aquitalea > Aquitalea magnusonii. The sequence goes on from NZ_QJKC01000016.1 coordinate 69,573, forward strand.
CGCAATGTGCGCGTTCTGGTGGTTGGCAACCCGGCCAACACCAATGCCTGGATCGCCATGAAGAGCGCTCCGGACCTGAACCCGAAAAATTTCACCGCCATGTTGCGTCTGGACCACAACCGCGCCCTGTCGCAGATCGCTGCCAAGACTGGCAAGCCGGTTGCGTCGATCAAGGACCTGGCGGTATGGGGCAACCACTCGCCGACCATGTACGCCGACTACCGCTTCGCCACCATCGATGGCCAGTCGGTAAAAGCCATGATCAACGACGAAGCCTGGAACCGTGACGTATTCCTGCCGACCGTGGGCAAGCGTGGCGCCGCCATCATCGAAGCACGTGGCCTGTCCTCGGCTGCTTCTGCTGCCAACGCCGCCATCGACCACATCCACGACTGGGTGCTGGGCAGCAATGGCAAGTGGGTGACCATGGGCATTCCGTCCGACGGTTCCTACGGCATTCCGGAAGGCGTGATGTACGGCTTCCCGGTTGTATGCGAAAATGGTGAATACAAGATTGTCCAAGGTCTGGAAGTGGACGAGTTCAGCCGCGAACGCATGAACTTCACCCTGGCCGAGCTGGAAGAAGAGCGCGCAGCTGTCGCTCACCTGTTTGGCTAAGCCTTAGCCAGATCAGCGAAAAGCGCACCAACTGGTGCGCTTTTTGTGTTTGATCAATACCGCCAAGCATATTTGAATTTACTAATACAGACTGCCACTGGAGCAAGAGCATGATTGAAGTCGAAGTCCTGAACCAGATCGCGGCCACGATTGAAAACCTGGCCGAGCGCGCCACCGATATTCGGGGGTATCTTTGACTACGACGGCAAAAAAGACCGTCTGGAAGAAGTAAGCCGCCTCACTGAAGATTCCGATATCTGGAACGACCCCAAGCGCGCCCAGGAACTGGGCCGCGAACGCAAGCAACTGGAAGATGTGGTCCTGGTGCTGGACAGCATCAACGCCAGCATCGCCGATGCGCGCGAACTGCTGGAAATGGGCAAGAGCGAAGAGGATGACGAAACCATTCTCGCCGTGAAAGCCGACATGGAGGAAGTCGAGGCCAAGGTAGCCAAGATGGAATTCCGCCGCATGTTCCACGACCCGATGGATCCCAACAACTGCTTCCTGGACATCCAGGCCGGCGCCGGTGGCACCGAGGCGCAGGACTGGGCCGGCATGCTGTTGCGCATGTACACCCGCTATGCCGAACGCAAGGGCTTCAAGGTAGATGTGCTGGAAGTATCCGAAGGCGAAGTGGCCGGCATCAGCAGTGCCACGCTGAAGATCGAAGGCGAATACGCCTACGGCCTGCTGCGTACCGAAGTGGGCGTACACCGCCTGGTGCGCGTGTCGCCGTTCGACTCCAATGCCCGCCGTCACACCTCCTTCTCCTCGGTATTCGTCTACCCGGAAGTGGACGACAGCTTTGAGATCGACATCAACCCGGCCGATTTGCGTATCGACACCTACCGCGCCTCCGGTGCCGGTGGTCAGCACATCAACAAGACCGACTCGGCCGTGCGTATCACCCACTTGCCCACCAATACCGTGGTGCAGTGCCAGAACGACCGCTCGCAGCACCGCAACCGCGATGAAGCCATGCAGATGCTGCGCGCCAAGCTGTACGAGCTGGAACTGAAAAAGCGCAACGAGGCCAAGCAGGCGCTGGAAGACACCAAGACCGACGTGGGTTGGGGTCACCAGATCCGCTCCTATGTGTTCGACCAGTCGCGCATCAAGGACCTGCGTACCAGCTATGAAGTGGGCAATATCAAGGGCGTCATGGATGGCGACCTGGACGGCTTTATCGAAGCCAGTCTGAAACAGGGCGTGTAAACGTCCGGGCCGGCAGCTGCTGCCGGCCTGCATTACAGCAGCGTAAAACCTTAATTGTTGGCCGATGAGGCCTGGCGGGGGAATGGCCCCCTGCCCTTACCGCAGTAGTCAACGGAGTCATCATGTCTGAACGTGAACAAGCATCATCCCTGAGTCAGGACGAAAACCAGATCATGGCGGAACGCCGCCAGAAGCTGAAGAGCATCCGCGAAAAACGCGTCGCTTTCCCCAACGATTTCAAACGCAGCCACTTTGCCAAGGATCTGCAGGAAAAACACGCGGGTAAAGACAAGGAAGCTCTGGAAGCCGAGAAGATCGAGGTTGCCGTTGCCGGCCGCATGATGCTGAAGCGCGTCATGGGCAAGGCCAGCTTTGCCACCCTGCAGGATGGCAGTGGCCGCATCCAGGCCTACATCGCCAACGATGGTGTCGGCGAAGCCGAACATGCCGAGTTCAAGCACTTCGATCTGGGCGACATCATCGCCATCCGCGGCGTGCTGTTCAAGACCAAGACCGGCGAACTGACGGTACAGGCCAGCGAAGTGCGCCTGCTGTCCAAAAACATCCGTCCGCTGCCGGAAAAATTCCACGGCATGACCGATCAGGAACAAAAATACCGTCAGCGCTACGCTGACCTGATCATGAGCGAAGACAGCCGCAACACCTTCATCAAGCGCTCGCAGATCGTGCAGAAGATCCGCGACGTGATGGTGAGCGAAGGCTATCTGGAAGTGGAAACGCCGATGATGCACCCCATCCCGGGCGGCGCCACGGCCAAACCCTTCGTGACTCACCACAACGCGCTGGACATGCCGCTCTACCTGCGTATTGCGCCGGAACTGTATCTGAAACGTCTGGTAGTGGGTGGCCTGGAGCGCGTGTTCGAGATCAACCGTAACTTCCGTAACGAGGGGATGAGCACACGCCACAACCCCGAGTTCACCATGATCGAGTTTTACGAAGCCTACAGCGATTACCAGCGCATGATGGAGATGACCGAAAACATCATCCGTCGCTGTGCCGAAACCGTCTGCGGCAGCACCACCATCAGCTACAACGGCAAGGAAGTGGAACTGGGCAAACCCTTCGACCGCTTCACCATTGTTGGTGCCATCAAGCACTACAACCCGCAATACACCGATGAGCAACTGGCCGACGCCGCCTGGGTGGCCAGCGAAATCAAGCGCCTGGGTGGCAAGCTGCCGCCGGCACCGGGCCTGGGCAGCCTGCAACTGGCCTTGTTTGAAGAATGTGCCGAAGGCCAGCTGTGGAACCCGACCTTCATCATCGACTACCCGGTGGAAGTGTCCCCGCTGGCCCGTGGCTCGGATGCCGACCCGTCCATCACCGAGCGCTTCGAGCTGTTCATCGTCGGCCGCGAACATGCCAACGGCTACTCCGAGTTGAACGACCCGGAAGACCAGGCCGCGCGCTTCCTGTCGCAAGTAGCCCAGAAGGACGCCGGCGACGACGAAGCCATGCACTATGACGCCGACTACATCCGCGCCATGGAATACGGCCTGCCGCCCACCGGTGGCTGCGGCATCGGCATTGACCGTCTGGTCATGCTGCTGACTGACGCCCCGTCCATTCGCGACGTTATCCTGTTCCCGCAGATGCGTCCGGAATAAACTGCCGCTGACGCAGTAGGTTGCTGTAGGTTTGCAGAGTTGATGCAAATTTTCAGCATTTAGGTGAAAAACCGAGTGCTTGCTCAAAAAAAGCCCCGATTTTAAATCGGGGCTTTTTTATTTATATTACTCCTTATCCATCAATCCGGGCATATTCAAATTAGCCAACATGTATATTGGTCGAATTTCTGACTTTTTTTGTATCACAATACTAATTTTTTTATTTCACAATATCGTCAGAAATATGTTCTGTCAGTCAAAATTGAAATATTTTAATTGGAAATATTTGCTGTAACGTCTAATATATTCCACCTGAAAAATCCCCGAATATAGCTACTATACAATTTGAAGCCACGCATCAATAACGGAGGAGATCCATTAGCGCAATAAAGGAATCTGCGAAACCTTTCCAGCTGACAAACAAGAAAAGGGTAGGTGCTTTCGCACCTACCCTCACTTGATCCTTTAGGAATACGAGCAGAACTCGATACATAAAGGGCCTTCGACAAGCCAAGTATCGTTCCCTCTCCCCCTAAGGTCAAGCTCCGTTTGTCTTTTTAAAGCGAACTCGTTGTGCCGAGAGGTACGGTCACGTCCTCTCGCCGACGAAATCGGAGAGAAATCATGACCGAACTAATACATGCCACTGGCCCATGGTCAGGTTGGCAGAGAGAAACGCATTCGCCAGCTCGTCAAATCGTCGCTCCCACAGGAACCATTATTCGTGGGAGCTTCCCATCCGTCACTGCAAGACGAATGGTTGGGTTCGAGCAGTTACTAGAACGCGATGCGTTATACCTATTCGACTTTGCTCCACAAGTCGTCGATATCAAGGAGCAGCCGTTCAAGCTCCGATACGCGATGGGCAATAAAGTCCGGCGCTACACCCCTGACTTCGCCCTGACGAAAAGGGATGGCTCGATTTTGATCGTTGAGGTAAAACCGGCGCGTTCCCTGGCTAGGCTGGAAGTTAACGAAAAGCTGCGACACATCCGTGATGCCATGCAGCGCCAAGGTCACGAGTTCATCGTGCTCTCAAGCGATGCCATTCGAGCGCCGCATCGGCTAGACAACCTCAAGCAACTGCACCGTTACTTGCGCCAATCTTTCTCACTAGAGGACCGATTGGCAAGGCAGCAACTGCTCAGCCACTTTGGCCGCAGCGGCCGGGCAACCATCGGCCAGCTTGCGCAGGAGCTAGGGAGCTTTGGGGCCATCATGCGCCTAGTGGCCCATGGGCTGGTGAGCTGCGATCTCGATCGGCCTGTCACCACTGACACGGTGATCACTTTGACGGAACAGGAGGCTGACTATGTCTTCGTCGATTCGCTTTAACCAAGGCAGCGCCTTCCTCTTGGACGGGCGAGAAGTCAGCATCGTCCGGGTGATCAACGGCAACCTTGTGACCCTGGAGGATATCGCCTCTTTGGTGGTGTACCAGCACACCAAGCAGCAGCTTCTGGAACTATGGGCAGCCGGGCGCATTACATCCAAGCCGATCGCCGGCCTTCCGTCCGCTGCCGGGCCGAACCGTACACCTCCCGATACCTTGTGCAATTATCCGCAAAAGGCGATTGATGAAGCCTTACGGAGGAAAAAATATCTGGATGCGCTCTCGGCCATGGGGAATAAGATCGTCTTCACTCCAGCCAAGCTCCGGCCACTTCTCGAACACATCGCTAAGCAACTTGAAGATCCTGAGGTACCCTCGGCTGTAACTATCTACCGATGGTTCAAGAAAAAGCTGCAGCATGATGATCATCCACTCGCTTTGCTAGAAAAGCCCTATTCCCGTGGATGGTTTGGCTGCCGCTTCCCGACCGAGGTTCAGGAAGCGCTCATCGAGCTGATCGAGACACGCTATCTGGAAGTACCGGGATTTAGCATTGTGGACCTTCATGATGCCTTACGTGTCCAGGTTCATGCCTTGAACCAAATGCGTGCGCCCGATAACGCTTTACTTCTACCGAGTTATGACACCGTACGTCGGGCAGTCCTTGCCTACCCTGCTTACGAGCAGGCTGTGGCCAAATTTGGCAAGCAAGAAGCATCGCTCCGCTTCCGCACTAGCTTGGGCAGCCCCAAAGCCAAGTTCATATTGGAAACTGCTGAAGTCGACCACACACCAGTAGATCTGTTTGTCGTAGACGAAAAAAAAGGAATGCCACTTGGCCGCCCGTGGCTGACCGTCATCATCGACCGGAAGAGCCGGATGATTCTCGGCATCTACGTCAGCTTCGGCGGACCAAACACTGAGGCGGTGTTCGGCTGCCTACGGAATGCCATCCTGCCGAAGTCTTATGTAAATGAGCGCTACCCGCGTGTCGAGGGGGCTTGGCCCTGCTTTGGTCTCATGCAGGTCCTGGTCTGCGACAACGGCTTGGAATTTCATAGCCGCGCCCTGGAGCAGGCGTGCTTCGAGCTAGGCATCATCCTGCAGTTCTGCCCCAAGCGGAAACCGTATTTCAAAGGGATGGTCGAGCGGGCCTTGGGCTCGATCTCTCGCAACTTTCTGCATGCACAGGCCGGGACCAGCCTCGCCAACTGGATGGAACGCCATGGATACGATCCGCTGAAAACCGCCGTAGCAACATTCGACGAACTCATGCATGCCCTACACATCTGGATTGTCGACGTGTACTCGGTCAAGTTCCATCGTGGCCTCAAGCGTACGCCGCTGGGTATGTGGCAGGACGGCATCCATGACAACCCACCCGCGCTACCGGATCTGAAAGTGCTGGATGTTGCGTTGACCGAGGGGGAAAAACGGGTGCTTTGGCACTACGGCATCGAGCTGTTCAACCTGCGCTACAACAGCCGGGAGGTCTATCCGATTCGCCATCAGTACGGCGAGAAGGTAACCGTACAGGTTCGCTACAACCGGGCCGACCTTGGTCACATCTACGTAGTTCATCCTGGAACTGAGGAAGCCATCAAAGTACCGGCAGTCGAATTCGACTACGCCTCAGGTCTTCGTCTTGAAGTCCATCAGCTCATTTGTCAGGAGTTGCGTGAGGCCGGTCTATCGGAAACAGATCCCCTGAAACGCGCCCAAGCCAAAGAACGAATCCGTCAGGTAATCGGCGAGCAACTTGCTAGTAAGAAGCTCCAAAAACGCAAACGGGCAGCTAGATTGTCTGGGACCAATTCTCAACAGGCTCCGACAGCAACTCTAGATGCAGAACCAGCGTCTCTAAAAGCAGTTCAGCAGGTTCTGCCCCCCGTGATTCCACGGCAATTCAAGACGAGCTCCCATCCTCTGGGAAAAGGAGGTCAACCATGACCCCCCTCACCACAAACATGATCGCCGACACCTCGGATGTATATGACGCGATCAAAGCCATCGAAAAGCAGCGCCTGCTCTTTCCTGCTTTTGAGGAAGCGTACCGTCGTATCATCAGAATTCACAAAATGGCGCTCGCCGGCAATCGTCCTCGCCATCTGATGATCCTTGGTCCCTCCGGGGCCGGTAAAAGCTCGGTGCTGGAGGAGTACGTCCGCTACTTCCCGGTGATTGAGGAGAGCGAGTTCCGGCGAATCCCAGTACTACTAGTCGAGATCAAATCCTCACCGACCGTGCGTAGCGTAGCCGAGGACATTTTAAAGGCCATGGGGGTCCCGATGGCTTACCGTGGCTCAGTTAACGAAAAGACCGACCGGGTCATTTCCTCACTGCAAAAACTTAAGGTCGAATTGTTGATGCTGGACGAGGTGCAGCATTTGCTCGGCGCCAACAAGCGAAGCTTCGGATCAAACAATGAAACCGAGTGGCTCAAAACCCTACTCAACCAGATTGAGATCCCCGTTGTGCTTGCCGGACTTCCCTACGGGCAAGCTCTTCTGAGCACCAACGAGCAGCTGCGCCGGCGCTTGGATGGAGTGCATCATCTCACACCGTTTTCAGTCGAGGACGAAGACTCAGCAGCCAATTTCGCCGGGGTGATCAGCTGGTTTGATAGCGAAATCCACGGTGGCACCCCAATCGGTCTCCACGAAGGGGATATGCTGTACCGGCTGTTCTATGCCACGAATGGGTTAATCGGCTACCTCAGCAAGCTGCTGATCGGCGCAATGGAGATCCGGCTAGAGCACGGAAAGAAAGCTGTCGAAAACTGGATGCTTGAGGAGTCATTTCGCCAGAACCTGTGGGCTGAAGGCGTAGGGGCGTTGAACCCGTTCCATAAGAAATTTGTTCGCCGGCAATTGAACAAGGTGAACGAGCTCTTCGCCACGACGGCCTTTTCCGCTATTGCCGCTTCTGCAACCTAACCGCTGGAACCCCCGCCAACCACACTGGCGGGGGTATTTTCGATGACCCCGCTTCTTCCCATTCGCCCCTTACCGATTTCACTCGAAAGTGCAATCGGCTATCTGCTGCGCCTGGGTGCAGCCAATGATTTTCAGTCGTTAACCTGGCAGTTGAATTACCGCAAGCGCATCGGCATGCCAGCACAGTCTTTCGAGGAGTTCGTGAAACTGGCCACCGGCCACGGCCCTAATTTACAGCAAAACCTTTGGGGCCCATCAAGCTCCGACCTGCCGATTCAACCCCATAAAAAGCTCGGTATCAAGACCACCTACTGGAGCCTTGACCACCGGCGCTGGTGCCCAGACTGTCTCCGCGAAAATGGTTATTGGAAAACAGAATGGTTGATTACTCTGCAGGTCGCCTGTCCTTATCACCGACGCCTGCTGCATGAGCATTGCTCTGCATGCAGCAAGCCCGTCGGGTGGTACAGCGGAGGGTTGGCACACTGCCGTTGTGGGCAGGCGCTTAGCTTCGCCCCTCTCACTGCTGCATCTGACAGCGTGCTACAGATAGCCCAATTGATCAGCGACAAACTGGCCGAAACAGCAGGTATTACCTCCACCTCAGAAACATCTTGCCCTGTCGATGAGGGACTGACTCAACTGCTAGCTGATGTCCTCCTCCCACGTTTTCTCGATCTGCTTTGGGTGCTCGGTTGCAACGGTCACTACCGGGAACTCAAGAAATCGCTCAAGGTGCATGACCACCATTGCATTGCTGTCGCGTTACCGGTGCTCGAGAGCGCGGCCCAGATGTTGACTCAATGGCCCCAAGCCTTTCACACATTCATGCGGGACTCGTGTGACCAATCGCAAGCGCATGCGCTTCACATGTACCGATTTGTAGGCTCTCATCTACTAGCCCTCAACCGCGCCCTCAGCCATCCGGAGCTTCATTTCGTCAGGTATGAATTCGAGCGGTTTGTCTCCAAACACTGGAAAGGCGTCATCGCTGACCGACATCGGTTTGCTGACGACATCACAATCGGGCATCCGACTATTCTTGCCAAAGAGGCCCAGGAGATACTCGGCATTACTCGCAAGAAGTTGACCACTCTCATCAATGATGGACATATACAAGGCTGGTATCAGCAATCCAAGGGAGACCTGCGCTATCTGGTCATCGACCGGCAGTCAGTCTTGCGTTTCAAGCAAGGTTTTACAGGAAAGCTTTTAACGCTCTCGGGTGCAGCCGAGTATCTGGCGACCACTATTCCGCACGTGCGGCAATTTGTTGAAGCCGGACTTCTCGCTGCAGTGCATAAGCCAAAAGGAAACAATGACCGCCACTTTCGTTGGACATTCACGAAGCCCGAACTGGATAAGCTATTGGGAGGTTTGAACATTCAGGTACATGTGACACCTGAATGCGACAGCGTGATTTCCATCGAAAAGATTTGCCGGGACAGAAGCCGCGACGGGGTCGACCTCTGCACTCTTCTTCGTGCAATCCAAGCAGGCAAAATCGACGGCATTGCTCGAGACCCTTGTCACCCGGGCATCCGAGGGCTGCTACTCAATAAACAACAGTTCGAGGCCTGGTTTGCTGATCAACTGCAAACAACACAATTTTTCCCCATTAAGCTTGCTGCCCGTTACCTGGGGCTTCATGAACAAATGCTGTATTGGCTTCGCAACCAGGAAAATCCGTATAGCTTTGTTCCCCCAGAAGGGACTCGTCGGTCGGGTTTGCCCAAAACTTTGCTAGACAGCTTCAAGTCGCGCTATGTCTGGAGCCAATCTCTTGCCAAAATTACCGGCTTCAACGGAAGATCGGCAGCGCGCAAATTGATCAAGCAAGGACTCAAGCCGCTAACCGGCCCAAGTGTGGATGGCAACGCTACGTATTTGTTTTTAAGGCAAGACGTTCAGGATTTTCTGAAGCGGCCTCATTCCGCCAAAATATGATCTTGCAAGCGAGTAACGACAGAGGTTACGTATGCTGGTTTTTCTCGATACAGAGTTTGCCGACTTCGCTGACCGGGAACCGATCAGCATCGGCATGGTGTCCGAAGACGGTCAGCACGTTTTCTACGTGGAGCTACAAGACTTCGACCGCGATCGCTGCAATGCTTTCGTGCGCTCGACAGTGTGGCCCCTGTTGGGTCAGATCGAAGGGGCAACGGTCAAACGCATCGACCTGAGCGGCCGATTGCGTGCATGGTTCGCCACCCTGCCCCGAAGTGTGGTGATTGCGTGCGATAGCCAGTTTGACCGCGAAGTATTGGGAGCGGTGATCGGCGGTCAGTGGCCGACCAATCTAACTGGCTGGTTCGACTTGCGTCCGTTGATCGATACGACGGTTTTCGACCAAGCTGTGACCGCTTATCACGATCAACCAGATCGACCCTGGCATCATGCACTACACGATGCTCATGCCCATCGCGCTGGCTGGCTAGCATGGATGGACAAACGCCGGCGCGACTGCCTTCGCTAGGGGTGAGAGGTTGACCGCAGGTGATAGAGCTTAACCCGCTGTCCATGGGGTGCGGGACAGACTACTGTTTAACAAGCGCTGGCTGCACTTGTGCCATATTGATAAAATGCATGACTTATGCCATGCCAATCAGGTCATCCGAGATGAAGCGCTGCGTTGTTGGTATTCGTCGTTCTGGAGAATCGGAGCCGCCGCCGGGCAAGAACAAGCTGACTGTCTGGTTCTCATCGATGGCCACGATGGCGGCGGTGCTGTCTGAAGACAACCAATCCTTGCTGCGTCCCATCCGTGATAAACGCCCTAAATCGCTCACTGAACTTGCCGCACTCACCGGCCGGCAAGTGCCAAATCTGTCGCGCACGCTTCGGATGATGGAGGGTTATGGCCTGGTTGATTGAAGAAAAATGTCGGTGAGATCGAACCGATTGCTTTGGCGACCGAATTTTTTGATTATGTTGAGTGAAAGCAAATGAGCAAGAGCCACGAACTGTCCAACTTCATCTGGAGTATCGCCGACTTGCTCCGGGGGCCCTATCGTCCTCCCCAATACGAGCGTGTCATGCTGCCCTTGGTCGTGCTGCGGCGCTTTGACTGCGTACTCGAAAGTACCAAGGATGCTGTACTGGCTAAGTACACCCAGTATCAAGGCAAGCTGGACGGTGAAGCATTAGACAGTGTGCTCAACAAAATTTCTGGGCAACGCTTTCACAACCACTCGCCGCTCAGTTTCGAAAAATTGAAAGGCGATCCAGATAACGTCCATCTGCATCTGGTTTCGTACATCAATGGCTTTTCAGAAAACGTCCGCAATATTTTTGAGCGCTTCGATTTCGGAAATGAAATTGAACGCATGCGTGAGCACAACATCCTGTTTCTCGTCATCAAGAAGTTTTGTGAGGTCGATCTTCACCCCAGTGTTGTCGATAACATCGAAATGGGATTGCTCTTCGAAGACCTGATCCGGCGCTTTAACGAACAGGCAAACGAGACGGCCGGTGATCATTTTACGCCTCGTGAGGTGATTCGGCTCATGGTGAACCTGCTGTTCATGCACGACGACGACTTGCTTACCAAGCCTGGCACTGTGCGCAAGATGTTGGACCCGACCTGCGGCACGGGCGGGATGCTGTCCGAGGCACGTAAGTATCTTCGGCAACACAACTTGGGTGCCAAGTTGTACGTCTATGGGCAGGACTTCAATCCGCGTTCTTACGCGGTCGCCGCATCCGACTTGCTGCTACGCACAGGCCCAGAAGAAAAGGAAACCTCGACAATCAAGTTCGGCGACACCCTGATCGACGACCAGTTTCCGGACGAGCGATTCGACTATTTCCTTGCCAACCCTCCCTTTGGGGTGGATTGGAAGCGGCAACAGAAAGAGGTGGTACGCGAGCACGAAAAACATGGTTTCGCTGGCCGTTTTGGTGCAGGAACACCACGCGTGAATGATGGCGCACTTCTGTTTTTGCAACATATGGTCAGCAAGTTCGAGCCGGTCGACCCTGCCAAAAATCTTGACGGTTCACGTTTGGCCATTGTCTTTAATGGGTCGCCTCTGTTCACTGGTGGCGCGGGCTCCGGTGAAAGCGAAATCCGTAAGTGGATCATCGAAAACGACTGGCTCGAAGCCATCGTCGCGATGCCCGAGCAGATGTTCTACAACACCGGCATTGGCACCTACATCTGGGTCGTCACCAACCGTAAGGAGCCGCGCCGCCGGGGCAAGATCCAGTTGATCGATGGGCGTGACCGCTGGCAATCGCTGCGTCGTAGCTTGGGTGACAAGCGTCGGGAGTTTTCCGATGCCCATATCTCGGAGATCGTCCGTGAGTATGGCGGCATGCACGATAGCGCCACCAGCAAGGTTTTCGACAATGCCGACTTCGGCTATAACCGCCTGACCATCGAGCGCCCCCTGCGTTTGACATTCCAGATTACGCTCGAACGCAAAGAGCGCTTCCTTGATGCTTGCCCGGATCTGCTGGACGACCTTCAGGCGATTGATGCAAGCATTGGCCGTGAATCCAGCCAGGACTGGAACACTACCTGGAAGCAGGTTCAAGCCATCTTGAAAAATCGAGACAGCAAATGGCGCGCGCCGCAGGTCAAAGCCTTCCGCGAGTCCTTCACGGAAATCGACCCCAAGGCCGAAGCCGTAATTGCCAAAAAATCCGGCAGCAAGATTGAATATGATGCCAACCCTAAGCTGCGTGATTTCGAGAACGTGCCGCTCAAGGAAGACGTGCAGGTCTATTTCGAACGTGAGGTACTCCCCCACGTGCCGGATGCCTGGATCGACCACGAAAAAACCAAAGTGGGCTACGAGATCAATTTCAACCGGCACTTCTATCGCTTCACCACCCCTCGTGTACTGAGTGAGATTGATTCCGACTTGAAACGTGCCGAAGAGGAAATCGTCCGGCTTTTACGCGAGGTGACCCAGGAGAAAAGCGTGTGATTGCTGTTGAACTGCTAGAAAGCTTGAACCTCCTTGATGAGAACGAACACATCGAGGTCAAACGCGACACAAAGGGGGTGGGCATCGATAACGACACTTACCGGGAACTGAACAAGGTCGATGCCTTGGCCGCCAGCGGAGCCTTGTGCCGACTGCGCGATGCCCAGCAGGGGGGCGACGAAGCGGGCTTACCGACCAAGTCCTCAGTCTTATCTGCCAACCTCGAAGCCCTATCTTACAACTTCGAGGTCTTGCCAACTAACCCCTCCCCGAATGAAGAAATCGCGCGCCGGGCTTTGTTGGCCAAGTTGCCGGGCGACCTAGCCTTGCTACTGCACAGCAATTCCCACCATGTGCGCAATTCCTACCCGCGCCCCCTGATGTGGGGTGGGCGATTGGTGATAATCAATCCGGATGAGCCTAACGATCCGCAGCAGGCGTATCGGACGGAGGAGGGTGGCAATGGCAACTGAGTACCCTCCATATCAGCCAATTCAGGCATCGAGTTGGAAAGTCGCTGAAGCCAAATTTCTCTTTGACATCGTGCTAGGGAAGATGCTTCAACCCGAGCCCAGAAATCCAGCGGATCAGCTCGTGCCGTATCTGCGCGCTGCCAATGTACAGTGGTCTGGAATTAGTTTGAGCGATGTTGCGACCATGTACGCAAGCGAAGGCGAAATGCAGTCCTGCTCTATCGTTCAAGGTGATCTCCTCGTATGCGAGGGTGGGGAAGTTGGGAGAGCAGCCATTTACTCTGGCGGTCTTCCGGATGAGGCAATCATCCAAAACGCCCTACATCGTGTGCGTAGCAAGAACGGAAACAGCACTCGATATCTCTGCTATGTGCTTCGGCATATTGCTTGGAGTGGCTGGTTCGACGTGCTGTGCAATAAGGCGACTATTGCTCATTTCACAGTCGACAAATTCGGTGAGCTGCAAATTGCGTATCCAGAACCGCAAGTGCAAGAATTAATCGCTGACTTCTTGGATTCAGAAACCACTCGGCTCGACACACTGATTTCTGAAAAGCAACGGCTACTCAATCTTCTCGCCGATAAACGCCGTGCCATCATCGCCGACTTTCTGACTAAGGGCCTCAACAAAGATGCACCACGCCGCGACTCCGACATTCCCTGGCTCGGCGAGATTCCAGCCCATTGGCAGGTTGAACGTGCCAAGTGGCTATTCACCGAGCGCGATGATCGTTCCGATTCCGGTGACGAGGAGTTACTGACGGTTTCGCACCTGACCGGCGTCACCAGTCGCGCCGAGAAGGACGTGAACATGTTTATGGCCGAGAGCCTAGAGGGCTATAAGCGCTGCCAGGCAGGCGATCTGGTCATCAATACCCTGTGGGCTTGGATGGGCGCAATGGGCGTGGCCCGCCAGCCCGGCATTGTCAGCCCGGCCTACAACGTCTATCAGCCTGTGGCTGAACTCGATCCAGAATACGTGGATCTATTGGTGCGCACGCCGCGCTTTGTCGAAGAGATCACGCGCTATTCCAAAGGCGTGTGGTCATCACGCCTGCGACTGTATCCGGAGGGACTCTATGAGGCGTGGTTGCCAGTCCCTCCCTTGGATGAACAGCGGGCGATTGTTAAACACGTTCAGATCGAAACACAAAAGCTTGATGCCCTTGCAAGCGCTACCGAGCGCACAATTACCTTGCTGCAAGAACGCCGCTCGGCGCTGATTTCAGCGGCAGTAACCGGGCAACTGGATGCTGGGGAGATGGCTGCATGATACTGCGCGAACTGGAAGTATCGAACTACAGGCCGTTCCGCAGCGAACGCTTTGCATTCTCGGAGCGTGTAACTGTCATTGCCGGTGTCAATGGACGCGGTAAAAGCGCAATTCTCGATGCCCTTTCTCTGCTGCTCTCTCGATTGCTGCCGCAGGTCACCCCCGCAAGGGGCGGCTACAAATATCTCAAGCCGCAGGATGTTCATCAAGGCGAGCACGCACTGAAGATCTCGCTTTCTGCATCGTTCGAAGACATTCCCGTCGAATTTGCGATTGATTACGACCCGGCAGAGGGTCAGCGGCCGGGCAAGTTGTTGCCGCAAATCAAGCGTGAGATTCATCGAATTTATGGCGACCCACAACGGGCCGGTGACGCAGCCCCGATTGCCGTCTACTACACCACTGATCGCGCTGCCTATCGTTTGCCGAAGCGCTTGCTCACCGGCTTGCCTCAAAGCCAATCGGCCGCTTACCACGGCGCGCTGTTTAACCGCCAGATCGACTTCCGCGATTTCATGAGCCGCTATCGTGGATGGGCTGACAGCATTGTCCGAGGTGAAGATTGCGATCAAAAAAATCAGCGAACGCTGGAAACGATAGACCGGGCTGTAAGGGAATTCTTGCCTGGCTTCAGCGATATTCGCGTCGAGCAGGAGCCGCTGCGCTTACTCGTTTCCAAGCAAGGTCAAACTCTCGATCTGACCCAAATGTCTGATGGTGAAAGGTCGCTGCTGGCGATGATGATCGATCTCTGCAGGCGTCTCGTGCTGGCAAACCCCGAGCTTGACGATCCATTGCAGGGCACGGGCGTAGTGCTGGTCGATGAAGTTGAGTTGCACCTGCATCCGCAGTGGCAACGCGAAATCGTGGAAAAATTACGGCGAACGTTCCCTCGTATGCAGTTCATTCTGACGACGCATTCGCCATTTGTTGTCCAGACCTTGCGCCCTGGCGAGTTGCGCCTGCTTGGCGAAAATCTCGACGATGAAGCACTTCAAGATCCTGGCGAGTATGCCAATAGGGGACTTGAAGAAGTGGCGACCAAGGTTATGGGGATCGAAGATCCGAATATTGTCCCCCGCTACACCCAGATGCTCGACGCCGCCCGCGAGTATTACCAATTATTGGAAACTGCTCAACCTGGTGATGAGCAGCAATTGGGCGAGCTCAAGGCACGCCTTGAAGAACTGGTGGCCCCCTTTCCAGATGAACCTGCATACCGGGCGTTTCTAGAGGTCCAACGTGTCGCCGCATTCCGGGAAGGCAATCGAAACGGAGAAGGAACGCCGTGAGGCCCGTAAACCACATCAAGACTGGAGCTGTGCTGACCGACCACAAGAAGGCGAAGCCAAATTTGATCGCAGCGATGGGCGAGTTCTGCGCATATTGTGAGCGCTCAATTGAGGCAATGCACCTCGATGTGGAACACGTCAAGCCACAAAAGGCGCACGGCAGACTCGCACTTACTTGGGGCAATTTCTTGCTCGCCTGTAAGTCCTGCAATACATACAAGAGACACTATCAGGACGCAAATCGGCAAACTGGAATATTGCGGAATCAGGCTTGGCCGCATTTGGACAATACCTTCTCCGCCTACTCCTACGATCAACATGGACGGATTTCCGTGTCAGCAGGACTCGGTTCTATTGTGCATCAGCAAATGGCCCAGCGCACCCTTGAGATGGCAGGTCTGGATCAGACACCCGCTGTGGCTGCCAGCTATCAGTCACTGGGGCTCGCCTACGACATCACAAGCCGACGCAAAAACGCCTGGGACAAAGCGCAGATTGCACTGGCTGCTTACCAGCAGAATCCAACAGATATTCAGCGTCAGTCGATACTGGGGCAAGCCGAAGAAACGGGATTCTTCAGTATCTGGATGAGTGTCTTTGCTGCTCACGCCGACGTGAAGTGTGAGCTCATCGCAATCTTCAAGGCTGCTCCCGCTTGTTTCGACAATATGGGAAATCAACTCAATCCGCGTCAGGCAGGAAGAATATGAAGATTCATTCAGAGGAAGCGTTCGAGTCAACCATCGAAACCTACTTGCTGGGCGCTGGCTACGAATTAATCGGACCGGACAAATACGATGGTGATCGCGCGCTGTTCTCTGAGGTGCTACTGACATTTATTCGCACAGCACAACCCAAAGAATGGGCTAAGCTCGAAGCCCTACTCAGCACCAACACCGAAGCCACCGTCCTGAAAGACCTGACCCACTGGCTAGACACTCACGGGGCGTTGGCAGTGCTGCGAAATGGCTTCAAGTGTTATGGACGCACACTACGGGTGGCTTACTTCAAGCCAGCCCATGGCATGAACCCCGAGTTGGCTACTCAGTACGCAGCCAACCGCCTCGGCGTTACCCGACAGTTGCGCTACAGCCAGCGCAATACCAATGAGTTGGACTTGGTGCTGTCCATCAATGGCATTCCGGTGGCCACTGCCGAGCTGAAAAACCCGATGACGGGGCAGACCGTGACGAACGCAATTGCCCAGTACCAGCAGGATCGTGATCACCGTGAGCCGCTGTTTGAATTCAAACGCCGAGCGCTGGTGCACTTTGCTGTGGATACCGAGCAGGTTTTCATGACAACCAGGCTAGCCGGTAGCACCACGCATTTCCTGCCCTTCAACAAGGGGCGGAATGGCGGCGCGGGCAATCCGCCCGATCCGGCGGGCCGTGCCTATCGCACGGCTTATCTCTGGGAAGAAGTGTGGCAGCGCGACAGTCTGCTGGATATCTTTGCCCGCTTTATGCACTTGCAAGTGGATGAAAAGCGCACCGACGATGGGCGAAAGATCAAGAAGGAAACCATGGTCTTTCCGCGTTACCACCAGTTGCGGGCGGTACGCGAATTGGAAGATGCAGCAAGGTTGGAAGGCCCCGGCCACAATTACCTGGTGGAGCATTCGGCGGGCAGCGGCAAAAGCAACACCATTGGTTGGCTAGCGCATCGACTGGCCTCATTGCATAACGAGGATGACAGGAAGGTGTTTGACTCGGTGATCGTGATTACCGACCGCCGTGTGTTGGACCGCCAGTTGCAGGACACGATCTACCAATTTGAGCACCGGCAAGGCGTGGTGCAGAAGATCGACGAGGATTCACGGCAACTCGCCGAGGCGCTGACCAACAGCGTACCGATCATCATCTCGACCCTGCAGAAATTTCCCTTTGTCGCCAGGCAGTTGGCCAAGATGGCCGAGGAGCGCGGCGAGAACGCCGATGGCGTACTCCCTACCCGACGTTGCGCCGTGATTATCGACGAGGCCCACAGCTCCCAATCCGGTGAAACGGCAACGGACCTCAAGGAAGTGTTGGGCGGCCACGTCTTGCGGGAAGAAGCGGCACGCTACGCAATCGAAGAAGGCGTCGACAATCTGGATGAGCTTTACCGCAGCATGGCCAAGCGCGGGCGCCAGGCCAACCTCAGCTTCTTTGCCTTTACGGCTACACCGAAGCACAAGACTTTGGCCGTATTCGGGCGGGCTGAGGCAGGCAAAGCAGGTCAACCTTTCCACCGATACACCATGAGGCAAGCCATCGAAGAGGGCTTCATCATGGATGTGCTGAAGAACTACACGTCCTACGCCACGTACTACAAGCTTATCAAGGCGAGTGAGGATGACCCCAACGTCGAGCGCAAACAGGCGGCCAAGGCGCTGGCCCGTTTCATGCGCCTGCACCCTTACAACATCGCTCAGAAAACCGAGGTGATGATCGAGCATTTCAATGCTGTCACCCGCCACAAGGTTGGCGGTAAAGCCAAGGCAATGGTCGTAACCGGTTCCCGACTGGAGGCCGTACGCTACAAGTTGGCCTTCGATTCCTATATCCGCGAGAAAGGTTACAGTTGGATCAAGACGTTGGTGGCGTTTTCCGGCGAGGTGGCGGATGACGAAGTACCGGGCAAGACCTGGACCGAGGTTGGGATGAACGGAGGGATCAAGGAAGGCGAGCTTCCCGAAAAATTCGACTCGCCGGAATACCAGGTCTTGCTGGTTGCGGAGAAATACCAAACGGGCTTTGACCAGCCTCTGCTGCACACGATGTATGTCGACAAGCGCCTGGCGGGCATTCAGGCGGTGCAGACACTTTCGCGCCTAAATCGCATGCACCCCCTCAAGGAGGACACTTTCGTTTTGGATTTTGTGAACGACCGTGAGGAGATCAAGGCAGCCTTCAAGGAATACTACGAGGGCAGCGAAATGGGTGATGAAGCTGACCCGAACAGGATGTACGCCATCAAGGCAGAGCTCGATGCCTCGGGTATCTATCTGGGTGAGGAGGTGCAGCGCTTCATCGGCGTCTATTTCAAGCCCAAACAACGCCAGAGCCAGGCGGATCACCAGGCCATGAATGCCGCGCTCGATCCGGCCGTGGATCGCTTCATGGCGCTGCAGGAGGAAGACGAGGAGCAGGCCGAGTTATGGCGTGGGAAGCTCAATGCCTTCCGCAATCTGTACGCGTTCCTGTCGCAAGTCGTTCCATACCAGGATTCAGATTTGGAGCGTCTGTATACCTTCTTCCGATTCCTTTCACCCAAGTTACCCAAGCGCACAACCGGCCAACGCTATAGCTTTGATGACGAAGTGCGGCTGGAGTATTACCGCTTGCAAAAAATCAGTGAGGGATCGATCAGTCTGCGGGACGGAAAAGCAGAGCCGCTGGACGGTCCTCGCGAAGTTGGTTCAGGTGTACGTCACGACGATGACGTCCCTCTTTCGAGCCTGATCGAAGTCATCAACGAAAGGTTTGGTACAGACTTCACCGATGCCGACCAACTGTTCTTTGACCAGATCATAGAGGCGGCAATCGAGGATGGCTCGCTGCGCGAAGCTGCTGCCGTCAACCCAGAGGAGAAATTTGCTCTTCTGTTCTCAGGCCTGCTGGAAACACTGTTTATCGAGCGCATGGAGCAGAACGAGGACATCTTTGCGCGTTTTATGAACGAGAAGGACTTTCAATCCCTAGTGTCGGAGTGGATTTCACGCAAGGTTTATTCTCGTTTTCGTAGTCCACATCCGAAGGGAAAAGGCGAGTAAGAGTCTGGCGACACTCGCCCGCAGCAACCCGCACCAGTGCTCATAAGCTAGGGAGGCCAGTCGGCTCCGGCTAGCCGACCGGAACAGCTTAAGCCAGTCCTGTCCTAGTCCCTGACTGGAGCAATTCATTATCAGTACCGAGCGCTCCTACATGACAAAAATTAACCACGCTCGCCTTGCTAATAAAGCAAGGCATGAATGACTGACCCGGATGGCCTGCCTGTTATGACAACACCACAGATCCAACTCAAAACTGTCCATGAGCTACGCACCCTCCATTCGGATGGGCATCCCCAGCGCTTCTTCATACCGGCCTACCAGCGGGGGTACCGCTGGTCCCCGCTCCAGGTGACCCAGCTGCTAGACGATATCCGTGAGTTCACTCAGCGTCCCAATCCTCAGCCCCAGGAGTTTTACTGCCTACAGCCGCTGGTGATCAAGGCACGGCCACAGGGGGACTGGGAGGTAGTGGATGGCCAACAGCGTCTGACCAGTCTTTTATTGATCATGCGCCACTTCAACGAGCGCTTGGCCGAACGCTTCCGTCAGCCTCTCTACCGGCTAGTCTATGAAACTCGCCCTAAGCTGGCGGACTTTCTGGCCAATCCTTCTCCAGTGGAGGCGGAGGCCAATGCCGACTACTTTCACCTCTATCAGGCTATGCAGATCATCGAGGGCTGGTTTGCACAGCACGATAGCGAGGTGGAAATGATCAAGGCTGCACTGCTCAACCAGGTTAAGCTCATCTGGTTCGAACTGGCCGAGGGGGACCACCCAGTAGAGGCCTTTACCCGGTTGAATGTGGGCAAGATACCTCTGACGTCAGATGAACTCATCCGCGCGCTATTTTTACGTCGTAACACAAGAGCCGGAGTTGATCCTACAAGTGGTCAGCTGCGCATCGCCTACGAGTGGGATCAACTAGAAAAGTCCCTCCAAAATGATGCCTTCTGGTACTTCATTAGTAACAAGTCGGCTCCCACACAGAACCGCATCGGGCTGCTGTTCGAGCTAGTTGCACAAGAAGATGGCATGCCGCGAACATGGGGGCACGATACATATGCCGCCTTCCATCACATGAATGGGCGGCTCAAGGCGTCTGGCTCCAGCGTTGCGGACGAGTGGGCACGCATCAAGTCCAACTTTCTTCAATTAGAAGAGTGGTACGAGGACCGGGTACTCTTCCACATGGTGGGATACCTGGTACACCAAGGAATGGGCATTGATAGCATCCGCGCACTAGCGCAAGGCAGCACCAAGAGTGGCTTCGAGCGGATCTTGCGTCGTGAAATTTTCAAGTGCGCAACAGGTGATGAGCTACCCACTCCGGTTAGTGAGGCTGCCATACGTGAGCAGCTGCTTTCCCACATGGATGCGCTAAGTTACGACCGCAAGTCAAGTCATCACCGCATCCGTGACTGGCTGCTGCTATTCAACCTTGCAACCTTGCTGCAAGACGTGCGCTCCAATTTGCGTTTCCAATTCGACAGCTTCAAAACCCAAAACTGGGATATTGAGCACATCCGCTCCGTTAGTGATGACAGGCCCGGCCGCACAGATGCGCAAAAGACTTGGCTGGAACACTGCCGTAGTTTCCTGGATACACAAGAACCGGCCAATGCCTTGTGCGAGGAGATTGATACCTACTTAGCAGACCAAGCTGTATCTAAGCTGCCAGAAGTTTTTGATAATCTATATGACAAAATACTTGTGCACTTTGGTGAAGCCGGAGAGTGGGATGCAGAGCACGGCTTGGGCAACCTGACCCTGCTGGACGAGCATACTAATCGCAGCTATGGCAATGCAGTGTTTGCGGTGAAACGCCAGCGACTTCTGTCGCTGGATCAGGCAGGCATTTTCGTGCCGCTATGCACCCGCAACGTCTTCCTGAAATGCTATAGCCCACAGGCGGGAAACTCCCTGTTCTGGACCGAACAAGACCGAGAAGCATACGAAACAACCATGCTGGATACACTCACCCGCTTTTTCTGCGGTCACACGAGGGGCATGCAATGAGCCTAGACCAGCAAATCACCTACACCCAGCTGTTGCAACGGCACACGCAGATCCAGGTTCCCATCATCCAGCGTGACTACGCCCAAGGCCGACCTGACGAGCAGGAGGTGCGCGACACTTTCCTTGCCGCACTAGAAGAAGCCTTACTCAAGCCCACCCATGACGCCAGCCTGCCGCTAAATCTAGACTTCATCTATGGCAGTGTTGAAGCACGCCAGGGAAAGACACACTTCCTCCCCTTGGACGGTCAGCAGCGTTTGACCACCCTGTTTCTGCTGCACTGGTATCTCGCCTGGCGCGACGGCGCCTGGGATGTGTTCACGGCCTTGTTCGTGTCAGAAGGCAAATCCCGTTTCTGCTATGGAGTGCGCCCCAGTAGCAATGACTTTTTCGACCAGTTGGTAGCATATCGCCCAACCGAAGCAGTGGACGAGGAGGCTTCCCTTACTGCCTTGGTGTGTGACCAACCCTGGTTATTTCGAAGCTGGCTGCGCGACCCAACCATCCAATCAGCTCTGGGCATGATAGACGCTATCCATAAGCGCTTTGCTAAGCACTCGGACCTATTTGCCCGACTGATGGATGAATCACGCCCGGCCATCACCTTCCAACTTCTGGATCTGCATGACTTTGGCCTCTCGGACGACCTCTACATCAAGATGAACGCACGGGGCAAGCCTCTGACGGCCTTTGAAAACTTTAAGGCTCGTTATGAGGAATTGCTGAAAACCCAGTTCACCGACCGAAGCTTTAGCATCAGGGATCAATCCTTTCCTGGGCATGAGTACGTGGCCATCCAACTGGACACACAATGGGGGGACTTGTTCTGGCAATTCCGCGATAAAGTCAACAATCTATTTGATCAGGCTTTCCTGCGCTTGTTTCGGGCCGTGGCTTTGGTGACGCGAGACCCGGGAGGCGAAGCGTTCAACAACGATACTGAGCTGCTGCGCAATGCATATAAGAAGCTGTCCTTTCATGACTACCATCTCGGGCATTGGCTGGATGAGCGCTTCTCACTGTCGCTAATTCATTTGCTAAATGCGTTGAAAGTCGAAGACAACAGGCTGTCCACTGGCTTGCTCAGCGGTCTGTTCTTTGACGAGTCGTCTGTACTGGGACAAATCATCCACCCGAGCAACTCCTATACCTCTCTCAGCTACAGCGAGGCGGTGCAGTTCGCGGCCTATGTGGGCTTCCTTCACAAACATGAGGGCAAGCCCGAGCAGGAAGCCTTCGATCACTGGATGAGGGTCATCAAAAACCTGTCGGTGAACACCACCTACAACCGTGTAGCTGATTTCCGGCGCAGCATTGAAAGTGTAAATGTACTGTTGGTGCATGCGGACGGAATTCTGGAGTACCTAGCTAATCCGGATAACCCTGTGGAGGGTTTCAACAGGGTCCAAATCAACGAGGAGCGTATCAAGTGCGCGCTGTTGTTGGCCCATGATGGTTGGGGGCCTCTGATCACAGCTGCAGAGACTCATGGGTACTTCGATGGGCAAATTGATTTCCTTCTCGAGTTCACTGGAGTTACTGAAGCCTTTAAAGCGGAAGCCCCCCGCAACTGGGTTGCTGATAAGCATCGAGATTTTCTGAATGACTTTGCTTGCTATTGGGACTGGGCCTGCACCACCTTCTCTTCAACGGGCTTAAAAAATTTGGGGCAGTTCTGCTGGCAACGGGCTCTGTTGAGCTTGGGCGACTACTTGTTGCCTAAGGGAAGAAATCAATCCTTCTTGGTGGACCGTGCAGACGATGAAGTCAGCTGGAAGCGATTTCTTCGTACACCTGAGAAGCGTGGCCTGCTGAAAGAACTATGGGACCGAATGAAACTTGGTGTTGACTTGCTAGCTCAGCTGGAACAGATCATCGTCAGTAGTTCAGGGGGCGAGGGCTGGCGGAGTTTAATCGTTAGCACACCGGAGATCATGACGTTTTCTGAAGGTCGTTCCATTCGCTTTGAGTCCAGCGAGAGGATTTATATCCTAAAACGTAGCCAGCTTAATGGCGAACACGCCGAACTATTCACGTTCTACCTTTATCAGAAGCTTAAAGCTAACCAGCAAGCTCGTAGCAATATGCGCATAGTCTACGTGACGGCGACAGGTACTGCCTTCATGCCTTACATCAAACTGACGTGCTCCCAGTCCGTTGGGTGGCCTGATTTCACCATCATCGCAGATCGTAACCAATACCGCCTTAGTGCTACATCGCTTATTGAGGAAATTGACCCGCGAGTAGCCTCAATGCTTGGGCAAATCGGTTATCGCCAAGAAGATGGCTACTTTCAGAAAGTGACTGGCTACGGTGAGGTCGAAATTGCATTGACGCAACTGAATGACTGCATCTCGGCTAGCCCCCTGACAACTGAATCGCTTCTGCTTTCCTAGATATTTCATGAACGGAGCTCCATAGGTACCACCCGCCCGTAGCCGTGGAGCACTCAGGACTGGGACTGAATTCTGCCCGGCAGCAGCGTCCGGCTGAAGTTAAAGAATATTGGAGCAATGAATGTATGCTGCATGCCATCACACACAACAAGTCGCGCCTGTATCGGCGCTATCTGGGGCATCGAGAGCACAATGAAAAGAGGGTCCCGGAGGAAGACGAAATCACATCCCTGATCATAGGGCCGTTGGCCTTTCTTCCGGCCAGTGAGATTGGTGCGTTCTGGATGGCACTCGTGAGGTGGGGAAATCCAAAGATCACATTCCCCGAGGGGCCGTTACTCACGCAGAAATGACATTCTGGCCAAGAAAGGGGAATATCGAGCCGGATATGCTGGTCGACCTTTATTGGGAAGATGAACGCAAGTTGCTGCTGATCGAGTTCAAATGGCGGGCTCCTCTAAGTGGCGACGACCAGCTTCACAAGCAGTGGCAGGATTATCTGTCGCACGACGAACGGGAGCGTGCATTGCACCTCTTTATCGCCCCTGACACCGCCGAAGGCAGCAAAGCAATAATGAGGGACGATGTATGGAATGGACGGCTGCTGCTGCGTTCTTGGTTCGATGTGCTGAATACACTGCATCACCTCAATGAGTCGAAGATTCCCCACCTACAGCGCTGGTCTGAAGAGGTGATAGGTTGCCTCGAAAGACTGGGGATTCGCCCCTTCCGTGGTTTTAAACACCTTTCTGCGCCGGAAGTTACGTCTCAGAGGGCCATAGTCTTTTGGAGGGGCTTCGAGGGCTTTGCGCATATGGCAAAGCCTGAGATACCTCCGTTGAACGTCTCACAACAAGCATTCTTTACAGCGGCAGGAGGCCACTGTGGCTGAAATCGGCAAATCTATTTCCGAGTGTGTATCCTTCCTTTCCAAAGTTGGCGCAGAGTGCGAGCTCCTTACTAGGTTGCTGAAGCAGGAGCTAAGCAATCTATTGAGTGATGGATCTGTCAGCAAGTGCGTTATAGCGGGTTCCTGGATAGAGGCTACCGAGACGGACAGCAATGACTGGGTCTTCACCGGCATTGCGCACTCTCTGCCCGTCATCATCAAGCCCAAACGGACGGTCGGTGCCCACCTGTTTTTCCAGATCAGTTTCGTAGGTGATGGCATCGCTGCGGTAGGCAACGAGCAGCCACTGCTGCATGTTGGTTTTTGGTCTGACCCGGTGGACTTTGACGAAAACTGGATGGGGTTCCCTCTGGAAGAGTCTGCGCTGGCAAACCTAACCCTAGAACAAGACCTTTTGTTTAGATGGTCAACGTCCGGTGTAAGCGCAAGTCAGTGGACCTACAGTCTCCGGCTGGCTGAGATTAATACGATGGGGGATGTCCAACAGAAGATCGTGGCCCCAGTAAGAGCGCTTCTGCGGGGTGAAAGTGCCTCGGATGCTTTCTCCCACGCAGTTCACAGTATTGTCCACTATGGTGAGGTCGAAGACGACCCCGGGCACTATCGTGTACTGCAGTAAGTATGAGCATACCTATCGGCTTCGCCAGCCCCAGCACTTCTTTTCTCTAACTCATTGATTAACAAAACCTTGCGACTTTGTTTTCACAAACAGCGCAAATTTTGTAGGTTTTTTTCGCGAAATCTGCACCTTACACCCTCAGCGGCATGTGCACGACGATGGAAAAACGCTTTGAAATCAAGGGCCACGTTTTTCACGAACTCTGCAAACCTACAGTTGCTCAGCAGTGCTTGTAAAAAATGAGCACAAACTGAAAAGAAAGTGCTAACAAGCGAAAGCCCCAGCAGAGATGCTGGGGCTTTTTGGTATTTCGCCAGCTAAATGCAGATATCTCGCTGACTGCTGCATCAAGCTTAAGCACGCAGGGCCACCGCAATGCATCGAAAGCGGCACGGATGGAGCTGTGCAAGCCCCATCCTGGCACTGGGTTACCGCAACATCACGGCCGCTATGCCGGCCTAAAAACCCAGCGTCAGCCTAAGTTCCAGCGCATTGTCCCCGCTATGTGTCTGACTCGCCTGCCAGAAATCGTGAGCATATGACGCGGAGGCGCTGAGTGCCCGCCCCAGTTGATAATCCATGCCAATACCGGCAGACAAGGCGTGTTGTGAGCCTGCATTGTGGTGATTGCGGCCATAGCCGCCATCTACAAACAGATACGGCATCAACCAGCTATTGCCCCCCAGCACATTGAAGGCCGGCAGATGCAATTCGTTGCGGCTCACAACCAGCGAGTCATAGGCACCATCATCGAGCAGATAGCCGCGTACCAGTCCCTCGCCACCGATCCCGGCCTGCTCGGTGTTGGGCAGCGCATTGCTGGAAAACTGTACGATCAACTCATTATTCAGGCTCCACGACTTGGGCAGCCTGCTTAGCTGAGTCAGACGCACATTCAGGTACTGGTAGTCGGACTGGGTCACCCGTGAGCGGGTATAAGAGCTCATCGCCTGGTCGGTGTTATTGCTGTTCAGGCCACCCGGGCTGACATGCAATGTCGCATCGAGTCCGGTCTTGCTATCCGGCCCTTGCCACAGCGCGTTCCAGTTGAAATAAATCTGATCGGTCTCAAGCTGGCTATCCAGTACCTCGGTGTTGCCGAAATAAGTTTTTTGGCGTTCGCGTTTGACTTCCACGCCATAAGCCAGATCACCCGGCAGACGCGAAAAATTGGACAGGCTGAAGCGATGTCCAGCGGATAGTTCGTCAGTCAAATTGCGTACCAGAAACGGGTTGGAACTGGTATTGGTTTCGACATGGTTAAACGTCACTTCCAATCTCTGGCGCGGTGCAAATGGCAGATCCAGATGCAGGCCGTGGCTGAGGTAGCGTTGATGGGCATACTCGCCCCCCAGATGCCCGCTGGGATCCACTCCGTCATGCGAGGTGGTGTATTGATAGGACAGCAAGGAATCGGCCGTCAGCAATCCACCCACCATGGCCCCTGCAAAATAGCGATCCATCCCGGTGGTTTCAGTACCGGAGTTGGCATAGCCGAGAAAAGCACGCCATGGCTTGCTCTCGGTAACCTGCACATCCAGATCGGAACGCCCGAAGCTGGCCCCCGGGGTGAACACGGCCTGGGCCTGGTGGAAGGGATAGCGATTGATCCAGTCCAGGTCTGCCGTCAGCTGATAGGTATCGATCGGCGCGCCTGGCTGCTGGCGAATCAAGGTGCGCAGATGTGGTGTACTGGCGTCGGAGGCGCCTTGTACCGACACCTTGCCGTCCATGAATTCCAGTACACGGATTTGCAAGACGCCGCTGCCGATATTCTGCGGCGGTGTGGACAGCGATATAAACGGAAAACCGCGTTGTCGGTAATAACGGGCAATGGACGCCTCGATTTCGGCAATCAGCTTTCGGGATAGCGGACGGCCAAGCCAAGGGCTGAGCACGGCCTTGCCATCCGGCGTATCAAGCCGTGCCACGCGGCTGGCGTCTATGCCTTCAGCCGTTGCGGACACCGGCATATCGTCGGCGCCCAGCACCACGATGCCGGTCAATGTCGCCCCCAGCGGGGTCGCGTCCTCTGCTCCCGGCACCACATTGGGCGGCAGTATCATTTGCCGCTGTATCTGTGGCACCGGTGCCGGATTAAGTTCGATCGGTGCCGCGGCTGCGAACTCAGCCACTGTCATGGTCAACAGGCACCCCGCGGTTACGTAGACACTTCCCCAAACCAATGGCCTGATGGTATGCATTGTTATTATCTTTCCGCTTATTGAGTCATGAATTGAATCGCATCGCCAACATAGCGATTATCCGGATAGGGTGAGCCTGTCATCTGCTCCCCAGACTGCCGAGCCAACTGCAAATTGCCGCTGGAACCACCACCGGATCCGGTCTGGACCACACCGCTGGACGTCTCCCCCTTGCTGTTGCCAATGCCACCATTACCACCGTTGCCAGCCGGCGCATTGTGCGTCGCAGTCCCCTCGGTCTCGGCCCCCCCGCTGGTGCCGGACGGCGCTGGCGGATTGAAAGTGGAAGCCCCCTGGTTGAAAGCGATCACCGGGGTCGAAAAACTGGAGGCGTTGCTGTGTTCGCCGTTAGCAGGCAGCTGTTGCACGCTGATCGCGGGCAAAGGATTGATGGTTAGAACCCCCGGCTGGTAGGCAATGTTGTAGTTAGACAGGCCGCTGCCGGTGGCATTGAAAGCGGTAATCACATAACTGCCAGCCGGAGTCTGCGGCAGGGTGGACGTCGCCCCGCCAGGCAAGGTTTCGGTCAGGCTGGACACCGTATCGCTCCCGAACAGCCCGGAAGTGGTGTAACCCGACAGCACATATGGCGTACCGGCCGTGACAGTCTGATTCGCCGCCGTAATCGTCAGCGCTGCTGGCACCACGGCGAGGCTCCCGGTGCCGCCAGACAAGGTGTAGTCCGCATTGCTGAGGCTCAAGCCGCCCAGGGCGGTCAACTGCTGGTTGCCGACCACCTTCCCGGCCATAGCCGCAGTGCCACCAACGGTGACGCTGTCCCCTTCGATTAGGTTGCTGACCGTCAGGTTGCTGCCCTGGGCGGTAGTCGTGCCGTTATAGGTCTGGCTACCGGTCAGGGTGACCGCCAGCGGGTTGACCGTCATGCTGCCGCTGGCGCCAGTCAGGGTGTAGTCGCTGTCGCTCAGCGTCAGGCTGTTGAAGCCTGACAGGGCGCGGCTGCCAACGTGGGCGCTGGCCAGGGTGGCGCTGCCACCGACGGTGACGGTATCGCCGACGATCTGGTTGCTGACCGTCAGGTTGCTGCCCTGAGCAGTAGTCGTGCCGTTATAGGTCTGGCTACCGGTCAGGGTGACGGCCAACGGGTTGACCGTCATGCTGCCGGTCGCCCCAGTCAGGGTGTAGTCGCTGTCGCTCAGCGTCAGGCTGTTGAAGCCCGACAGGGCGCGGTTGCCGGCGTGGGCGCTGGCCAGGGTGGCGCTGCCGCCAACGGTGACGGTGTCGCCGACGATCTGGTTGCTGACCGTCAGGTTGCTGCCCTGAGCAGTAGTCGTGCCGTTATAGGTCTGGCTACCCGTCAGCGTCACCGCCAGCGGGTTGACCGTCATGCTGCCGGTCGCCCCAGTCAGGGTGTAGTCGCTGTCGCTCAGCGTCAGGCTGTTGAAGCCCGACAGGGCGCG
>NZ_QJKC01000017.1 GCF_003202035.1 Aquitalea magnusonii
AGCTACGCCACCACCAGCGTCTATGGCTTTGGTCACCCGCTGTACTACGACAATGTGATCAACGTCATGCAGGGCAAGGCCGAGCCGGAAACCGATGGCCGCGAAGGACTGAAGTCGCTGGAACTGCTGATTGCCATGTATCTGTCGGCCCGCGATGGCCGCCGTGTCAGCCTGCCACTGGATTACTGATCGTTTGTCAGGGCCGTAATGGTGATGGACTTTGTTGAGCTTTGGGCATAGTCGATGATTTATTACGGTCTTGTAAAATTCACAGCATATGTGGGCTGTTATATACAGTATCTGTATGTATCTTTGAGTGGTCTTTGTGCTGTATTGCACTGATATTCTGATTGATGTAACGGCTCTATCTTTGATGAGTAAGTTGGAGATTGTTGATATTTTCTTGAGTACAATATATGAGTCTTGTTAGTAGGTTGCTAGATAATTTAAAACGGAAAATATCCGACAGCGGGTTTCTCAAAAACTCATTGGTGAGTGGGCTTGGCATAGCTGGTGGGCAGATGGTTTCACTCCTTTCGACTCCGTTATTGACGCGAATTTATAGTCCAGCAGAGTTCGGTGTATTTGCCACATTTACCAGTTTGAGTGGAGTCTTAGCAACGATAACTGCATTTCGGCTCGATGTGGCAATACCGGCTTCAGCTGAGAGTGAGACCAAGTCGTTGACTGTTCTTGGTTTGTTAATGCCTGTTTTCTCATTTCCTATATTTTGTCTACTGATTTATTCTGGTCTATACCGCTATTTGCATTGGCCAGAATTACTATTGGAACATTCTGTTGCCGTCATGGTTGCAGCGGCTGCCTGTTTGCAGGGCTTGTTGTCAGTTATTTTTGCGCAATCGGTAAGGGAGGGTGATTTTAATATCAATGCATTGCTGAGCATTGTTCAGCCATTTTTTTTCTTCTTTTGGGCTTTTTTTTATGTAAGAGCCGGTCTGGAAGTGGCGTTCTGCCTTGGTCTTGCCAGTGTTGTTTTTTTGGGTTTGCTAAGGCTTAAAATGCGGAGTCGCAGAAAAGCTGATTTGGGGCTTTGGGAGGTGCTGCGGAGTTATTGGGAGTATCCCGTTATATCCATGCCTGCTTCGTTGTTTGATTCTCTTGCGCTTGCATTGCCTGTGCTTGTTATATCTTCTTATTACGGCGCGGAAGATACCGGTAATT
This sequence comes from Aquitalea magnusonii, assembly GCF_003202035.1. GTDB lineage: Bacteria > Pseudomonadota > Gammaproteobacteria > Burkholderiales > Chromobacteriaceae > Aquitalea > Aquitalea magnusonii. The sequence goes on from NZ_QJKC01000017.1 coordinate 1,183, forward strand.
ATTCACAAATAATTCGTTTGTCTAGTGCTCCTATTTCATTGATTGTGGCATCAATTTCACAGGCATTCTATAAGTATAGTGCTGATGTATATAGGGGTAATGGTAAACTGTCGCCAGTTCTGATGAGCACTGTCAGGCGCTTGTGCATACTCGCCATTGCCATTTTCTGTGGGGCAGCGCTGCTGGGAAGCATGGCGTTCAAATTGGTTCTTGGCCATGGCTGGCGTACTGATACTTTGTTCATCCTTTTATCATTGACTCCGGTATTGATCAGGATGTGTGTTTCTCCTGTAACATCAATTCTACTTGTATGTAGAGAAGTAAGAATTAGTGCTATGTGGCAAATCATTTATTTTATAATTAGTGCAGTTGTCTTACTGAATGCGGCATCGTACCTTACACTTGAGTACTTTTTTGCCGTTCTGATTGCTAATGAAATTATCAAGTATGGTTTTTATTTTTTAATTGTCAAAATGGTTGTTGATCGGCACGATAAAGCCTTGGGGTAAGAGGGTGGGGTTGTCATGTAATATAATTTTGGCCCCTGTATCGACAGGCAATCTTTCCGTGGTGGGTAAGTGAATTTACATATGGCTGAAAAATCATGCTCATTAATATGTGGTAATATTTTTTGACTTTTATATAACAGTCTGCATGGTTTGTCTCGGATGGAAATCTGTATGTTAACGGCTATCAGGATATAAATATGTGTGGTATTGCCGGATTAGTTGCAAATAAGCCATTTTCTCATGATATTGTCGGTGCGATGACGAATCTTATTCGGCACCGAGGGCCTGATGATGAAGGTTTTGTACTTTTCGACAATGAAAAGAAATCTCCGATTATTTGCGGAGGAGCCGATACGCCCGATCCGGTTTGGCAGACCGATCTGCCCTATTCGCCTAAAACAACGCTTACAGCACAGTCGCATAGCTCTGTACGCATTGCACTGGGCCATCGGCGCTTGTCCATTGTTGATCTGTCGCCATTGGGGCATCAGCCCATGAGCTATGCAAATGGTCGTTACTGGATTGTTTACAATGGTGAAGTGTACAACCATGTAGAATTGCGCAGTGAGCTCGAGGCTATTGGCCACAGCTTCCGCTCTCACTCTGATACGGAAGTGATACTGGCGGCATATGCTGAGTGGGGTGATGCCTGCCTGCAACGCTTTAATGGCATGTTTGCGCTGGCCATCTATGATACACAGCGCCGGAATCTTTTTCTGGCTCGAGACCGCTTTGGTGTCAAACCGCTATATTACTGGATGTCACCGGCTGGTTTTCTTGCATTTGCTTCCGAAATCAAACAGTTTACCGCCTTGCCAGGTTGGCAGCCCCAGGTAAATGGTCAAAAAGCTTATGATTTTCTGACTGCTGGTTTGTCTGATCATACAGATGAAACAATGTTTTCCGCTGTATATCAATTGCAGCCGGGCCATTTGGTGAATATTGATTGCTCAGAGCAGGCGCAGTTGCCTGGGGCTGGCAAACGTTTAGCCACCAAACAGTGGTACACCCTTGCAGCACAGGTATTTGAAGGCGATTACGCTGCAGCATGCCACGAATTTACCGAACGCTTTCAAGCAGCAGTCAGCTTGCGTTTGCGTGCTGATGTACCTGTCGGTTCGTGCTTGTCCGGTGGTCTGGATTCCTCTTCCATTGTCTGTGTCATGAACCAGTTGTTGAAGGGGCATGGTGGTAACGTACGGCAGAAGACATTTTCCGCCTGTGCAAATGTCGCGAAGTATGATGAACGCAAATGGATAGATATGGTGACCGAGCACACAGGTGTCGAGGCCCATTATGTTTATCCAGAACTGGAAGGCCTGTTTGCCAGTGCTGCCGAAATAACCTGGCATCAGGATGAGCCATTCGGCTCAACCAGCATCTATGCTCAATGGAATGTATTTCGCCTGGCTGCCGACAATGGGGTGAAGGTGATGCTGGATGGACAAGGGGCCGACGAACAGCTGGCTGGTTATCATGATTTCTTTGGACCTCATTTGGCCTCATTGTTTCGTCAGGGGCGCTGGCTGGCATTGCTGCATGAAATGTCGGCAATGAAGCGGGTGCACGGCTATGGTTTTGACCGTGCTGGTAAATACCTGCTCAACTACATCGTGCCAGAAGCCATCAAGGACCCGCTTCGCCGTCGTACCGGCCGCCAGCATAATGCCCCCGACTGGTTGAATCTGGGGCGCCTGGGTGCTTTGCCAGTCAACCCCATGGTCAGTAATGGTGCCCATACTGCGCAAAACATCAAGGATCTCTCGGTCTCCCAGTTAGTTTCAAGCAATTTGCAAATGCTGCTGCACTGGGAAGACCGTGACTCCATGGCGCACTCAATCGAGTCGCGTGTCCCCTTCCTTGATTACCGGCTGGTGGAGTTTGTACTGGGGCTGCCCGATGAGTTCAAGTTGCATGGCGGAGTAACCAAGCGTGTCCTGCGTGATTCAATGCGCTCAGTATTGCCGGATGGTGTGCGTACGCGTATGGACAAACTGGGATTTGTCACACCTGAAGAAGTCTGGCTGAAAGAACGCGCCACAGGGCAGTTCCGGGCCGCACTGGATGAGTCGATTGATATCAGTCATGGCATCTTGAATGCGGATGCGACACGGCGTTTACTGGAAAATACCTTGCAAGGAACTGTTCCTTTTAGTTTCTTGCCATGGCGTCTGATCAATTTCGGGCATTGGCTAAAAGCCTTTCAGTTGCAAGTGTGAATTTGTCTGTGGGCGATGGACTAATTACTGAGTGGTCGATATAAAAGTGTGTCAGCAGCATGTGTGCTGCGTTTGCCCGCCTGTTGTTAACCTGTCATAGAGTCAGGACAATCATTGAAAATTCTTATCATCTCGGCATTTTTTCCGCCGCAAAATTCGATTGCTGCCTTGCGTCCTTATTCCTGGGCAAAATACTGGTCGCGTGCCGGTCATGAGGTCACTGTGCTGACCACGACCAAAAAACCTGCTGCCGCAGACTCGCCCATGCCTAGTGAGGGTTTTCGGGTGATCGAGTTGCCTATCCCTGGCATGGCTTTCCTGCGACGCCTGGTGGGTTCTGCTGCGATGGCAGATGCCGGGGTGCAGGCAAAGCCCGCAGCGGCTACCCGGATGTCGCTCAAGCAAAGGTTGCGTGCTCGTATCGCAAAATGGCAAATGCAATACGGCTTTGCTTATGGCTGCCGCATGCCCGATCCCATGGATTTGTGGGCTCGGGTGGCGTTCAAGGCGGCAAGCGCTGAGCAATGGGATCTGGTGGTCAGCTCTGCGGGACCTTACAGCGTGCATGCGCCAGCCTACCGCTTGCGCAAGAATGGCCATGCAAAAAAGTGGATTGCAGATTGGCGTGACTTATGGACGGATAACCATACCTTTTCCGGATTACCGCTGCTGCGTCCTCTGGAGCGCTGGCTGGAAAGACGCTGGTGCCAGGCTGCCGATGCCTTGACGACGGTTTCGGAACCATTGGCAGAAACCTTGCGTGCCAAGTATGGCGACAAGGTGGAGGTCATCTATAACGGTTTCGACCCGGAAGATTACCAACAACTACCGCCTGAACCGGCATTCCCAGACGACGGAGTATTCCGCATCGTATATACGGGGTCGATTTATGCTGGTAAACAAGATCCTGCGCCATTGTTTCAGGCCGTGTGCAATTTAAGAAAAGCTGGTGTTATATCTTCGGCTCGATTGCAAATCATCTTTTGCGGAAATAATACAAATGTAACTGATATTGCTGAGCGAGAGGGGGTGGCTGATATGGTCAGATGCATGGGGTTGGTCCCTAGAAGGCAGGCTTTGCACATGCAGCGAGATGCCAGTGCTCTTTTATTTCTTGAGTTTGTAGCGCCTGGTGTTCGAGGTGTTGTTACTGGAAAACTGTTTGAGTATATTTTCGCAGGCCCACCAATTATTGCCGTTGGATCTGCAGATGATTCATCATCAGGCTGTATTGTGATTGATAGCGGAGCTGGCTGGGTATTGGGTAGAGATGTACGTTTAATTGAAAGTGCAATTCTTGATGTGCTGGGTGGTAAAAAAACATTTAGATCATATCAGCTATTGAAGTCATTTGAACGACAATTTCAGGCTGGTGAAATGTTGAAAGTTTAAAATGGAAAGATTATTTTTGTCACCTGGTTTAGTTTTATTTTTTGTTGGCATTGTTTCTGTGGTTGTGAATAGGATATTTTTTTATTCTGAATTTCAGTCGGTGCATTATATTTATTTATTTGGTTGTGTCGCATTTTCTTTGTTATATGGATATGTTCGGTGTTTGCATTTTTTCTCTGGATTCAAATTAAGCACATCTATTGAACCTCCTCTGGTTAATAAGAATTTAATAAAATTGTATAAGATTATTTCAATTGTTGGTGCGGTGATTGGAGTGGCCGTTATTGTGAAGTTTGGTGTTTTGGGTGGGGGGGGTATTGTTTATAATTTGCGATATCGTCATACTTATGAAGGATCTGGAAATTATGGCGCATCTTATTGTGCTGTTTTCGCACTTGTTGTTAGTTTGTTATCCATTTTGCAAAAAAAAATAAAGGATTCTTTTTTTTATTTTATTGCATTTCTTATCCCTTCAATTTCTATTGGTGAGAGAACTTCGATACTTTTTGGAGTCTGCGCTATTCTTTATGTTTCGATATCATGCGGCTATGCTAGGTTCAAACATTTGCTTTTTGCAGGACTGTTTTTTATTGCCTTGGCTGTTTTGATGGCATTTTCGGCAGGCAAGGACCAATCTAATGGTATGTTTTTTCTGCTTCCATATTTTTCATATGGAATTAGTGCTTTTGATGCCAATATTCTTGCGAATCCATCAATTAGCTGTTTGGGTATCGTTTTCGGATCCTTCGCTAAAGTATTGCCGCTTCATGAATGCGTATCTCCGATATCGATTGACGATGGTGAGTTTAATGTATTTACCTATCTTGCGGAGCCATATTTGTGGTTTGGAATGTGGGGTGTTTTTTTTGCAATGTCATTCATGGGGCTGTTCTATGGTTTTCTAAAAGGATTGGAAAGCCGGTCTTCCTATTTTGTTATTGTAAACGCCACATTGATTTTCTCTGTTTTTATGATTTTCTACGCGTGGTTATTTAATTTGGTTACGCCGCTTTACGTTGCGCTAACTTGTATTCCGCTTTATTGGGTTAATGAAAATGATGGTTGATATCGTTATAGTAAATTGGAACTCAGGTAGCATGCTTCGCGAGTGTGTTGAGTCAATTTCACGTGTTGCTTTCAATTTTGTTGCAAATGTTGTGGTTGTGGATAATGGGTCTGTCGATGGGTCTGATGCTAATTTAATTTTCCAAAATAACAACCTTTTTGTGCGCTGTATTCGTGCGGAAGAGAATTTGGGTTTTTCTAAAGCATGTAATCTCGGTGCTTCTTATTGTAATTCTGAATTTATTTTATTTTTGAATCCTGATGCGTGTTTGCATCAGGATAGTATTGATAAAGTTATAAGTTTTATGCTTTCGGATGAGGCAAGTCGAGTAGCTGTTTGTGGTGTTAAGTTGTTAGATGACTCTGGCAATGTTGCACGTAGTTGCGCGCGATTTCCATCGCTTTGTACATATGTCGGCCACTGTACAGGATTGAGTAAGTTTTTTCCTGTAATTTTTCCTTCCCATTTTATGATTGAGTTTGACCATTTAAGTAATAAATTCGTTGATGAGGTCATCGGTGCATTTTTCTTTGTTCGACGTTCTGTCTTTGATGAATTGCATGGATTTGATACAAGATATTTTGTTTATTTCGAAGAATTGGATTTCGCACTTCGCGCTAAAATGCTTGGGTGGAATAGCTATTACCTTGCTGATGCATCTGCTTACCATAAAGGTGGGGGGACGTCCGATCAGGTCAAGGCGCATCGCTTGTTTTATTCCTTGCGTAGCCGGATGATTTACGGCTTCAGGCATTTCAGTCGCCCTGCCGCCTGGGGGGTTGTCATGCTGACTATGCTGGTGGAGCCCTGGCCACGCCTGGCCAGGGCCTTATTGCGGCGCTCATGGCAAGAGGCGCGTGATACATGCTGGGGGTATGGCATGCTATGGAAGGATTTGCCCGCAACCTTAGGAAAGGGTTGTATTGATGGCTAAGCGCAAACTCCTGGTTCTTTCCCGCTACGGGGAGAAAGGAGCCAGCAGTCGTTTACGATTTTTCCAGTATATTACTGCACTTCAAGCCGCTGGCTTTGAAGTGACGGTGTCGCCTTTTTTTGATGATGACTATCTGGAAGCACTCTATGTTACCGGGCGACGTTCCGGGGCTGATATTGTGCTTGCTTATTTCAAGCGCATGTTGATGCTACTGAAAGCGCGTGATTACTCTGCGGTCTGGGTTGAAAAAGAGACGCTTCCCTTTTTGCCCGGTATTTTTGAGGCATGGCTTTCTTTCATGAAAGTTCCATATATCATTGATTATGATGATGCTATTTTTCATAATTATGATCAGCACCGCTCGTTGTGGGTACGTACGTTGCTTGGCACCAAGCTGGATGTTTTATTAGGTGCGGCAAGATGCGTTACCGTGGGAAATTCTTATCTGGAACAGTATGCCATACAGCATGGAGCCAAAATTGTTGAATGTTTTCCAACTGTTGTAGATATTAAGCGCTACCCGGTCTTGCCTCCCGTTGCCAGCAGTGAATTGCGAATAGGCTGGATTGGTACACCATCGACTTCGAAATATCTTGAAATCATTCGCCCTGTTTTGGAGTCCTTGTCCAAAAAAATAAATATAAAACTGGTTACTATTGGCGCGCCTGACTTGGGGCATTATCAATGTCCCTTGGAACAGCACCCTTGGTCAGCTGATACAGAGGGTCTGTTATTATCTAGTGTGCATGTTGGAGTCATGCCGTTATTTGATGATATGTGGGAGCGAGGAAAGTGTGGGTACAAATTGATTCAATATATGGCCTGTGGTCGACCGGTCATTGCCTCGCCCATCGGCGTGAATGTTGATATTGTCAATCCAGACGTCGGATTTTTGGCAAAAACAGAAGATGATTGGCATGCTGCTTTTGAAGTCCTGATGGCAGATGCTGCATTGCGAGATCAAATGGGTATTAACGCAAGAAAGCTGGTTGAGACGCAGTATTCGCTACAAGTGATTGCATCGAGGCTAGTCACACTTTTGGAGTCCAAGATATGTGTGGCCTGACAGGATTCGCCAGTACTAGCGGGTTTGAGTCCGGGTGGGCCGAGCGAGTAGCAACAGGCATGGCCAGTGCCATCATGACCCGAGGACCTGATGACGCCGGCGTATGGGTTGATGGGAGTGCAGGTATCGCATTGGCTCACCGTCGCTTGTCGATTGTGGATCTTTCTCCGGCGGGTCATCAGCCGATGGTCTCTGGCAGCCAACGGTTTGTATTGGCTTTCAATGGAGAAATTTATAACCACCTGGAATTACGGGCTGCGCTGGAGCGCTCCTCTGCTGCCATCGCTTGGCGTGGCCATTCTGATACGGAAACCTTGTTGGCTTGTATCGAGGCTTGGGGTCTGCAGCATACGCTTGAGCGCTGCGTGGGCATGTTTGCCCTGGCTCTGTGGGATAGGCAGGCCGCCCAGCTTTCTTTGGCACGCGATCGTTTTGGTGAAAAACCATTGTATTACGGCTGGCAGGGCTCGACCTTTTTGTTTGGTTCCGAGCTGAAAGCACTGAAAGCCTATCCGGGGTTTTGTGCCAGCGTGGATCGTCAGGCGCTGACTGCGATGATGCGCTTTGGTTATGTTCCCGCACCGTACTCCATTTATCAGGGTATTTTCAAACTGCCGGCTGCGTCATGGCTCACCCTGCGGCCTGCGGCTGGTGCGGCAGCCATGGAGACACCCAAAACTTATTGGTCTTTGCAGCAGGCTATCCAGCAAGGGAAGCAGAACCCTTTCCAGGGATCTGCTGCTGATGCAGTCAATGAGCTGGAACAGGTTTTGCGTCAGTCTGTACGGCTGCAGATGATGGCTGATGTTCCTCTGGGTGCCTTTTTGTCAGGCGGTGTTGATTCGTCATTGATTACTGCCTTGATGCAGGCGGAGTCCAGTCGTCCGGTGCAGACCTATACCATCGGCTTTGCTGAAGAAGGCTACAACGAGGCTGCCCATGCCCGGGAGGTCGCCCGTCACCTTGGTACCGCCCATACCGAGCTCTATGTCAGTGCGCAGGATGCGGTGGATCAGGTTGCTTTGTTGCCTGCCGTGTACGATGAGCCTTTTGCCGATTCGTCCCAGATTCCCACCATGCTGGTTAGTCGCATGGCAAGACAGCATGTGACCGTGGCCTTGTCCGGCGATGGTGGCGACGAGATATTTGGCGGCTACAACCGCTATTTGCTGGCGGATAGGCTGTGGGGCAGATTGCGCCATTTGCCACCGACGGTGGCCTCCGCAATGTCGCGTTGTCTGACGGCAATGCCAGAGGAGCGCTGGGATGCATTTTATCAAGTAATGAGCTTTTTATTGCCACAGCGATTTCAAGTTGCCCAGTTTGGCAACAAGTTGCATAAGCTGGCAGAAATCATGCAGTGTGGCAGCCCGGAGGCGCTGTATCAGGGATTGGTTTCCCAATGGCAGCATCCTGAGCAGCTGGTACTGAATGGAAGTGAAACGCCGGGCCTGTTTGCTCGGATGGGGGCCGGTACTTCAACCGATGGTTTTGTACCGTGGATGATGGCGATGGATACCATGACCTATATGGCTGATGATATTCTGGTCAAGGTCGATAGGGCGGCCATGGCTGCGAGTCTCGAGTCGCGGGTGCCTATGCTGGATCATCGTGTAGTGGAGTTTGCCTGGCGTTTGCCGCATTCGATGAAAGTTTCTGATGGACAGGGTAAGTGGATTTTGCGGCAGTTACTTTACAAACATGTGCCGAAAAATCTGATCGAGCGGCCCAAACAGGGTTTTGCCATTCCAGTTGCTGCTTGGTTACGTGGCCACTTGCGGCCTTGGGCGGAGGATTTATTATCCGAACAGCGTTTGCGTCGGGATGGCTATTTCAATGTGGATCTGGTAAGGAAAAAATGGGAAGAGCATGTCAGTGGCAGGAGGAATTGGCAGGCTCAATTGTGGTGTGTTCTGGCTTTTAATAGCTGGTTGCAATCGGATGGTTATCTTCAGTTGGCGATTGCGTGATGACTTGTATTTCAGTTTGATTGTTCTGGATTATTTAGTCAAACATCCATGTGGTATCATGTTTTCGATGCGTAAGTCAGTAAGCTGGCTTTACGATAGTGTGGTTTTGGTATGGCCTTCGGTATGTTGTGTATTGATAGAATTCAATCATGATTTTCAGTTTTGATTTGTTTTTTCAGCTTTTACATTTGTGGACCATATGTCCGGCAGGTGAAATGTAAATCTATGGGCCTTGATTAGTATGAAAATAGTCTTGTTTGCTAATACGGACTGGTATTTATATAATTTCCGCCTCTCCCTGGCTAAAAAGCTGAGGGGCAAGGGGCATGAGGTTATTTTTCTTTCTCCGCATGGAGAGTATGGGGAAAGAATAATACAAGAAGGATTCCGCTGGGATGTTGCACCAATGAGTCGGCGCGGCATGAATCCTGTAAAAGAACTACGCTTCTTGCTATGGCTTAATCGCTGGATGGATAAGGTGTCACCTGATGTCGTGCATAGTTTTACCATTAAAAGTGCAATTTATGGTTCCTTGATTGCCAGGACAACAAAGGTTTCTGCTCGTGTCAATGCGGTAGCGGGCCTCGGTTATATATTTACCAGCCAGCATATCCGAGCACGACTGTTGCGGCCTGTCGTGCGTAATTTGATGCGTGTTGCACTGACGGGGCGAAATTCGCGGCTGATTTTACAAAATCCTGATGATGTGAATGTTTTTAAAAAAGCATCAATTGTCAAACCGGATCATATTCGTCTTATCATGAGTTCCGGGGTTGATTGCGAGCGATTTAAATGTGTGGATCGAAGCCAGCGCCATGGCCAGCCCGTAAGGGTGTTGATGACAGCCAGACTCCTGTGGGACAAGGGGGTTGCTGAATTTGTTGGGGCGGCAAGAATGCTCAAGGCTCAATTGGGCGAGCAGATCGAGTTCGTTCTGGCCGGCTCGCCCGATCCAGGAAACCCGGCTTCGGTGACCGAGGAAGAGGTTAAATCTTGGGTTGCAGAAGGGATAGTCACCTGGCTTGGCCATGTTGATAATTTCCATATGCCTGAGTTGATGTCTTCTGCTGATATATTTGTATTGCCTAGTTATTACGGAGAGGGCTTGCCCCGTACTTTGATTGAGGCCGGCGCTTGTGGACTGCCTCTTGTTACCACCGATATTCCCGGGTGCCGGGAGGCAGTAAATAGACCAGGTGAGAATGGTATTATTGTTTCCATCAGGGATGAAAAGTCATTGGCCGATGCCATTTTGCTGCTGCATCAGGATAGGGACTTGCGTGAACGTCTGGGTAAGGCTGCACTCGAGCATGTCCAGCGTAATTTTGATGAAAAAATTGTTCTTAGCCGCACGATCGAAGTCTATCGAGAATTGATCTAGCTATTGCAGCTACAGATGGGTATTTGAAAAAATATCTCTGGAAACCTGCAATGTCCCCTGTGGCGGTGGTTTGGTTCAATTGTTTATAACCACCGGCCCTCTCTCTAGTTATTGCAGCTGTGGATGCTGCTGTAGGCATATGAATTGGCTGGCTGGCCTGTGTCGCAGCGGCCTGGCCATACTTGGCTAGCCATCGTCGTGCGACCACATGCATCATTTACGGTCGCACGCCACCTTTCCGATGATCGATACACAGGCCAGGTCTTGCCTTCGCTATTGACCCACCCAAACGCATGGGCTCCTTGCCACAATGCTGAGCCTGGGTTCTGCACAGCAATGCTGCCGGTCATTGCTACGGAAGCCAGCTCCAGGCTAGGCGGGCAGATCATCCAGCGCACTGCCACGTAGCAAGTGCCGGTTGTAGCCCAGGGCTATCAGTTGTTGCCATGCTTCCAGCACCACCGGCGGTATCGGCAGCGCTTGCTGAAAGCCCAGGCGCGGATAGCGCAGCAGGCGGTGGATATCGCCGACCATTTCTTCGATCAGCCCGAATACGCCCACCATATTGGATACGCCCCAGGGAAAGGCAAAGTCGGGGGCATCCACGCTGTATGTGATGCCTGGCCATTGCACGGGCTGGGTCTGCATGACGCGGCGGATGGAGTTGGGCTTGGTGACAAAGGTGACGCAGCGGGCGGCCGGGCACAGTTGGCGCGACAAGCTCAGGTTTTCGGCAAAATTGCGCGCCTGCGGCTCCAGCAGTAGTTGCGACGCTGGCACACCCAGCGCGAGGGCGCGTTCGGCAAAGACCTCGGCTTCCGGTCTGTTCCATAGTTCAGCGGTCCAGTTGCCGGTATTGCCGCTGATCAGCATGCGCGGGGCGATACCCTGTTGCAGCAGGCTCACCGCATATTCCACCACCCGGATATCGTAAGAGCCGCACACCACCAGGATGTCGCTGGGCTGGTGGCTGCGGCCGGCACTCAGGAAATCCCACAGCAGGCGGGCATTGTGCAGGGTAGGTGTGGACATGAATGGCTATTTCAGCGGAATGCCCTGGCCGCTGACCGGCACGGCGGTGACGGCATTGTCCGGGCTGCCGTCGATCAGCTTGTCAGAGTAGGTGAGGTAAACCAGGGTATTGCGCTTGGCATCGACAATGCGCACCACGCGCACATGCTTGAACACGAAGGACGCGCTTTCCTTGAATACTTCTTCCTGTTTCGGTAAGGGTCGGGCAAAGCTGATGCTGCCGATCTGGCGGCAGGCGACCGAAAAGCGCGACGGGTCTTTGGCCAGGCCGACAGCACCGCCATAGCCGCCAGTCTGGGCGCGCGATACATAGCAGGCCACGCCGCTGACGGCCGGGTCGTCAAAGGCGTCCACCACCACCTTGTCGTTGGGGCTGAGCAGGCGGAAGGTGGTGGAGACCTTGCCGACTTCTTCGGCATGGGCGGTGGGCAGGCAGCACAGGCTGGTCAGCAGCAGGGTGGCACAGAGGTTTTTCACGGCAATGCCTTGTCGGGGGGAGAAAAGCTGCAGTCTAAGCCGGCGGCGCGGTTTTGCCCATGGTCGCCTGCCGCCGGTCGAATTCGCGCATTTCACTGGCAATGAAGTGGCTGATCATGGTGCGGTAGACCTCGGCAGTCAGTTGCGGATCGGCGCCCAGTTCGCCGGCCAGCTTTTCCACCCGGCGCATGACCTGATCCACCCGTTTGCCGCCTTCCACCTCGTCACTGCTCTGCTTGAAGGCTGCTGCCTGTTGCACATACAGGCCGCGTTCGGCCAGCAGGGCCACCAGTGCGCGGTCGATACGGTCTATCTGGCTGCGTACTTCGGGCAGGTTCTGGCACTGGTAAACAAATTCCATGGTGGTGTCCTCAGTGGTGGCGGGCGGCTTGCAGCAGGGCGCGGGCCAGCGGCGGGCATTGTCCTTGCAGGGCGGCGCGCTCGGATTGAAACAGGGTGGCGATGAAGAAGGGATGGCCGCTCAGCTCGACTGCGCGCACTTCGCCATCTTCATCAAAGGCGGTGGCTTGCAGGGGGCCATTGGTCAGTTCGCTGGCAAAGGCCGGGTTCAGTCCGTAGCGACAGCGATAGCCTTCCATGGCGGATGCCTGTCCATAAATGGCGGCCAGTTGCGAGCCGGCGGCAAAGCGGACTTCGGCCCGGGTTTCCACCAGGGCGCAGCTGAGCGGGGCGATGACGGCGCGCGCGGCAGCGGGGGCGGTTTCGCCATGCTCGGCATCCTGCCAGCCCAGTACATGGCGGGCGTATTCGAGAATGGCGTGCTGGAAACCGCCGCAGCTGCCCAGAAAGGGGATGCCCTGTTCGCGGGCATGGCGAATGGCCGTCAGTGCGCCGTCCATATTGCGATAGGGGCTGGCCGGTACGCACCAGATGGCGGCATGGCCTGCCAGATCTGCCGCACTGTGGATGCGGTCGGTAGCGAGCCACACCGGCTGCACCTCCACATCCAGCTGGCCGGCGGCCAGCTCCAGCGCCAGCGGGATGGCCTGATGGGCAGCCACGCCGGGATCAAAGTCGCCTACCAGTGCGATGCGGGTCATGGTCAGTCCTTTTGCGGGTTTGATTGATATCGACCAGATGTTTGTTAAGTAGTGATTTGTAAAAAAATTACAGATTGCGATCAATATAACTGCGTGCATCACAAGCCGGATCGACCGGGATGCACGCAGCAGCGCTGGCGGCTGAGAGTGGCTAACAAGGGCGTAGCCTTTCCGGGGCAAGCTGCGCCGACGCCGGCAGTAGCCGAGGTAGGGCAGGAGGGCGCATGGCTGCCGCAGGGTTTTGCTGGTGGCGCTTAGTAGTAGTTCAGCCCCATGGCGGCCTTCACCTCACTCAGGGTGACGGCGGCCACCTGTCGGGCGCGGGCGGTGCCTTGTTTGAGCATGGCCAGAATGGCTGCCGGGTCGCGGGCGTATTCCTCGCGGCGTTGGCGGATGGGGGCCAGCAGTTCTTGCAGGCATTCTTCCAGATGCTGCTTGATGACGCTGTCTCCCAGTCCGCCTTGCTGGTAATGCTCTTTCAGGCGCTTGACCAGTTCGATATTGGGGTGGAAGGCATCCAGATAGCTGAACACCACATTGCCTTCCACCTGGCCGGGGTCGGACACGCGCAGGTGATTGGGGTCGGTGTACATCATCTTCACCGCCTGGCGGATTTCATCGGCAGTGGCGGACAGGGTGAGGGTGTTGCCCAGCGACTTGGACATCTTGGCCTTGCCGTCGATGCCGGGCAGGCGCGCGCCCACGGCCGGCACCATGGCCTTGGCTTCCACCAGTACCGGGGTGTCCACGCTGCTGTTGAAGCGGCGCACGATTTCGTTGGTCTGCTCGATCATCGGGATCTGGTCTTCGCCCACCGGCACGATGGTGGCCTTGAAGGCGGTGATGTCAGCGGCCTGGGCGGCGGGGTAGGTGAGGAAGCCGGCCGGAATGTCGCGCTCGTAGCCGCGTTGTTTTATTTCATCCTTGATGGTGGGGTTGCGTTCCAGCCGCGATACCGTCACCAGATTGAGGTAGTAAGACGCCAGCTCGGTCAGCTCCGGCACCAGGCTCTGGATGAAGATGGTGCTCTTGGCCGGGTCGATGCCCACCGCCAGATAATCCAGCGCCACCTGCAGCACGTTGTCGCGCACTTTCAGGTAATTGCCCATATTGTCGGTCAGCGCCTGGGCATCGGCCAGCAGCAGGAATTGCTGGCAGCGGTCCTGCAGCAGTACGCGGTTGCGCAGCGAGCCCACGTAATGGCCAAGGTGCAGCGAGCCGGTGGTGCGGTCGCCGGTGAGAATGATGTCCTGGGAAGTGATGTCGCTCGGTTTCATGTCGGGTTCCTGTTGGTAATCAAGCAAGGGAAACCATCGACAAGGAGGAACGTAGACAAAACAAAACCCGGATCCGCCTTGTCGGCAGCCTCCGGGTTGTATGCGTGCGCAGTCGCCGGTGCCACCTCAGAAGAGGCGCCACCACCAGTTGAAGGATGCGAATGCGTTGCGTGAGTTCATGTTTTCTATCACAACACGGCCGGCTTGCCGCCGTCAAGCAGCGGCTGTTGCAAAAATACCCAAAGAAAATGACAGGAACAGTGCGGGATTATTCTGAACAGCTCAGACGCTGACATCGATCACACTGCCCAGCGCCGGGGCGGCTTGCTGGTGGTCCTGGGCCGCTCTGCCGGGGAAGGCGTGGTCCGGCTGTTGCTGCCCGGCGGCAGATTGCTGCTGATCGTGGCGGGCTTCCGCCATTTCCTTGCGCAGTTCGCCGGAGAGCACGGGGGTGTCCGGTTTGCCGCTGACGCCGGCCAGCTGCGTTCCCTGGCGCCAACTGCCTGGTGCATAGCTGTGCCAGCTGGTGATGGGGAGGATGAACATGGGCCGCTCCGCTGTGGTGGTCTTGTTTGGAGCCGCCGTGGCCGGTGACAGTTCCTGCGCTGTGTTTTAAAAGTCCATTTAAAACAATGGGATATTGTGCTTGTGGCCCGGCTGTGGTGGCGATGGGCGCAAAAAAAGGAAGGCATGACAGCCTTCCTTTTTTGCTTGCCAGCCGCTGGCGCGGCTTAGCGCGGCTCACAAAATAGCGTAGCGGCCCTGGAGCAAGGAGGCGCCACGCAGCAGCAGGGTTTTTGTCAGCGGTGCTTAGAAACGACGTGACAAGGTGGCCTTGTGCATGATGGTGGTGGCGATTTCTTCGATGGACTTGTGGGTGGTGCTGATGAAGGGCACGCCGTGGAAGCGGAACATCGATTCGGCCTCGTTCACTTCGAAGTGACAGTTGTCCAGGCTGGCGTATTTGGAATCCGGTCGGCGTTCCTGGCGGATATGGTGCAGGCGCGCCGGGTCGATGGTCAGGCCGAACATCTTGTTGCGGTAGGGCAGCAGCATCTTGGGCAGGGTGGGGCTGTCCAGGTCTTCCGGGGTGAGCGGGTAGTTGGCGGCCTTGATGCCGTATTGCAGTGCCAGATACAGGCAGGTTGGCGTTTTGCCGGAGCGCGACACGCCCACCAGGATGACATCGGCCTCGGCCAGGTCTTTCAGCTTTACGCCGTCGTCGTGATTGAGCGAGAAGTTCACCGCTTCGATGCGGTGGTCGTATTTCTCCTCGCTGCCCACACCATGCGCCTTGCCCAGGGTCAGCGAAGCCTTTTGCCCCAGCTCGGCTTCCAGCTCGCCGATGAAGGTATCGAAGAAATCCACCACCAAGGCATTGTCGATATGCAGTACCTGGCGTACTTCCGGGTTGACGATGCTGGTGAACACCAGTGGCTTGAGGTGATCGGCTTCGGCCACGGCACGGATGTGGTGGACCACTACCTGGGCCTTTTCCACCGTGTCGATGAAGGGGATGGCCTCGCGCTTGAATTCCAGGGTGTCGAACTGGGTCAGCAGGGTATTGCCCAGCGATTCGGCGGTGATGCCGGTGCGGTCGGAGATGAAAAAGGCGGAGCGGCGGTGTGGCATGGATGCACCTGTTTCGGAATCGGTAAGAAAATAGTTGTCAGGGATTATACCCCTGCCCGCCGACTGTACGGCAGCGCAGAGGGTGCTGGCATGAATTGGCCATGATCCGCCCTGGCTATGGCTTTTGTTGTAGTTGCCACACTACATTGCGGTCACAAATCGGCAAAGAAACGCCCTTACACTCACCATTCTCGGGCGTGGTTTGCATTGATATGGGGCAAACCCTGATGTTGTGCGCTGCAAAATGGGCTACGCAAGTCCTGTGGTATTCGGCTAGAATGCGGGTTTTCTATCCGTCCAATCCAACACAGGAAGTGAAGTGATGGCAGAGAACTACGTCATCTGGTTCGAGAAGCTGCGCATGACTGACGTTGAACAGGTAGGCGGCAAGAACGCCTCCCTGGGTGAAATGATCAGTCAGCTGGCAGGCTCGGGCGTCCGAGTCCCCGGTGGTTTTGCCACTACCGCGGATGCCTACCGAGATTTCCTCCAGCACAATGGCTTGGCTGACAAGATCAGCGCCGCGCTGTCCAATCTGGACATCGACGACGTGACCGAGTTGGCACGAGTCGGCAAGGAAATTCGCCAGTGGATCATCGATACCCCTTTCCCGGCCAAGCTTGATGAAGATATCAAGACTGCCTGGGACAAGATGGTTGCCGATTCCGGTGGTGCAGATATTTCCGTAGCAGTCCGTTCTTCCGCAACTGCAGAAGACCTCCCCGATGCCTCGTTCGCAGGCCAGCAAGAAACCTTCCTGAACATTCGTGGCCTTGAAAACGTCAAGGATGCGATGAAGCATGTTTTTGCTTCCCTGTACAACGACCGCGCCATTTCCTATCGCGTACACAAAGGCTTTGCCCACGATGTGGTGGCTCTGTCCGCCGGTGTACAGCGTATGGTGCGTTCCGACACGGGTGCTGCTGGTGTGATGTTCACCATCGACACCGAATCCGGCTTTGAAGACGTGGTGTTCATCACCGCTTCCTATGGCTTGGGCGAAACCGTGGTACAAGGCGCCGTCAACCCCGACGAATTCTACGTACACAAGCCGACCCTGAAAGCAGGTCGTCCGGCCGTGCTGCGCAAGAACATGGGTTCCAAGCTGATCAAGATGGAATTCACCGATGCTTCCCAGGCTGGCCGCTCGGTCAAGACCGTGGATGTACCGGCAGAACTGCGCAAGCAATTCTCCATCACCGACGCCGAAGTGGCCGAGCTGGCTGAATACGCGCTGATCATCGAAAAACATTATGGCCGCCCGATGGACATCGAGTGGGGCCGTGATGGTGGCGATGGCAAGCTGTACATCCTGCAAGCCCGTCCGGAAACCGTGAAGTCGCAGGAAGACCGCAAGGACACCCTGCGTCGCTACCGCCTGAACAGCAAGTCCACCGTGCTGTGCGAAGGCCGCGCCATTGGTCAGAAGATTGGCCAGGGCACCGTGCGCACCATCAAGGACGCTTCCGAGATGGATCGCGTCAAGGCTGGCGATGTACTGGTGACTGACATGACCGACCCGGACTGGGAACCGGTGATGAAGCGTGCCGCCGCCATCGTGACCAACCGTGGTGGTCGTACCTGTCACGCGGCGATTATCGCCCGCGAACTGGGTATCCCGGCCGTGGTGGGTTGTGGTGACGCCACCGACATCCTGCGTGAAGGCATGCAGGTGACCGTTTCCTGCGCCGAAGGCGATACCGGCAACATCTACGATGGCCTGCTGGACGTGGAAGTGATCGACCTCGAGCTGGACAAGATGCCGGCCGCCCCGGTCAAGATCATGATGAACGTGGGTAACCCGGAACTGGCCTTCGACTTCGCGCAGCTGCCGAACGAAGGTGTGGGTCTGGCTCGCATGGAATTCGTGATTAACCGCCAGATCGGTATTCACCCCAAGGCCCTGCTGGAATTCGACACCCTGCCGGCCGACCTGAAGGCGACCATCAGCGATCGCATTGCCGGTTACGCAAGCCCGGTTGACTTCTATGTGGACAAGATTGCCGAGGGTGTTGCCACCCTGGCCGCAGCCTTCACCCCGAAAAAGGTCATCGTGCGCATGTCCGACTTCAAGTCGAACGAGTACGCCAACCTGATCGGCGGTCAGCTGTACGAACCGCATGAAGAAAACCCGATGATCGGTTTCCGTGGTGCTGCGCGCTACGTGGCTGAATCCTTCCGTGACTGTTTCGACCTGGAATGCCGCGCCATCAAGAAGGTGCGCGACGAGATGGGCCTGGTCAACGTGGAAGTGATGATCCCGTTTGTCCGCACCCTGGCTGAAGCCGAGAAGGTTGTGGAAATCCTGGCTGCCAATGGTCTGAAGCGTGGCGAAAACGGCCTGCGTCTGATCATGATGTGCGAACTGCCGACCAACGCTGTGCTGGCCGACAAGTTCCTGCAGTTCTTCGACGGCTTCTCTATCGGCTCCAACGACATGACCCAGCTTACCCTGGGTGTGGACCGCGACTCCGGTGGCCCGATTGCCGCCACCTTCGACGAGCGCAACGAAGCCGTGAAAGCCATGCTGCATATGGCGATCCAGGCTTGCCGCAAGGCTGGCAAGTATGTCGGCATCTGTGGTCAGGGCCCGTCGGATCATCCGGACTTTGCCAAGTGGCTGGTGGAAGAGGGCATCGAAACCGTGTCCCTCAACCCGGACACCGTGGTGGAAACCTGGCTGTACCTGGCCCGCGAACTGAACGCCTAAGCCTGCAACTGCCGGTTAGACAGAAACCGCCCTCTCGAGGGCGGTTTTTTTATGGGCGAGCGGCATTGCTGTGACTGACCTAAAGCATGAGTTTGCTGATGGCTGTTTTAAGCATGGCTTAAGCTCACCGGACTTAAATGGTGGGGCACTTTCCCTTCATATAAGGACAGATCATGAAAAAAATTCTTGCCATGCTGAGTATCGCCGCCATCCTGCCGCTGGGCGCCCATGCCGAATTTGTCGGCGAAGGCAGCACACCCGCGCTCACCACCGTGGCCAAGGCGTTGCAGGCCGCCGACGACAGCCGCGTCATGCTGGAGGGCAATATCGTCCGCCAGATCGATCACAAGCATTATGAGTTCAAGGATGCCAGCGGTACGGCAAAAGTGGAAATCGACAGCAAGTATCTGCCGGCTGAAAAATTTACCGCGCAAAGCAAAGTCCGTTTGCAGGGCAAGGTAGACAAGGAGTTTTCTGGCAGCAAGATTGATGTCAAACAAGTGGAAATTCTCAAATAGCCTGGCTGAGGCGGTGAGAGCATGAAAAAACCGGACTTTTGTCCGGTTTTTGTTTTGCTGGCAGCGGGGCTGGTCAGGCTCCGCGCGGCAGCCCCAGCGCGTAGCGGATGACTTCGCGCTTGAGCGGGCCAGCCTTGTCGGCCAGCTGCAGGCCCAGCTTGCGCGCGGCCTTGAGTGGGCCGATTTCATTGGCAAAACCGTAGCAGAAGGCGTCCATGCCGGTCTGCATCGCCAGGTTGGCCGGCTTGCGGCGGCGTTCGTAGCGTTTGAGTACGCGGCCGTCGGCAAAGTCGTGGCCTGCGCTGACGGCATCGCCGATGACCTCGGCCAGTACAGCCACATCCTGAAAGCCCAGATTCACGCCCTGCCCGGCCAGCGGGTGGATGGTATGCGCGGCATCGCCGGCCAGTACCACGCCGTCCTTGGCATAGCTGGCAGCATGGCGACGGGTGAGGGCAAAAGAGCCGCGTGCCAGCAATTGGCGGATGCCACCCAGTTTCTGCGGAAAGCTGGCGCAGAAAGCCGACACCAGTGCTTCATCACTCAGTGCCAGCAGGCGTTTGACCTCGGTCGGGGTGTGATACCACACCAGTGAGGCGTGGCTGCCGGTGAGCGGCAGAAAGGCTTGCGGACCGCTGGCGGTGAAACGCTGCCAGGTGATGTCCTGCTGATCATGGTTCATTTCGCAGCTGGCCACCAGCGCATGCATGGGGTAGTCCCAGCTGGTGATGCCGATACCGGCGGCATCGCGCACTTGCGAGCGGGCACCGTCGGCGGCCACCAGCAGGCGGGCCACCAGCACGCTGCCATCTTCCAGCGTGACGCGCGAGGCCTTGGGCTCGTAAACAATGCTGGCAATGCGCGCCGGGCAGATATAACGGATGTCGTCTTTCTCTTGCAGGCAGGCGGTGGTGGCCAGTTGCACGATGCGGTTTTCCACGATGTGTCCCAGTGTGTCCACCCCCGCTTCGGCGGCATCGAACAGCGTGCCCTTGCTTTCCTGGTCTTCCCACACCTGCATGCGGCGGTAGGGTGCGGCGCGCATGGCGAGGATGCCTTGCCAGGCGCCCAGCCCGTCCAGCAGGCTGGCCGAAGCCGGGCTGATGGCCGACACCCGCAGGTCGGGTGGCTGGGCGCTATCAAAGGGTTGCGGCGCAGCCTGTTCCAGTACGGTAATGCGCAAGCCCTTGCCACTGAGTGCGCAGGCCAGGGCGCTGCCCACCATGCCACCGCCCACGATCAAAATATCCACGTATTCCATTGCCAGCCTCATTGGGCGCACTGCGCCTGATTCTCGTTGCACTGATGACGCGCGATTGTGGCAAAGCCGTTCGCCGGCCGCTTTGGTCTGGATCAAGGCTGTGCCAGTCAGGGTTTTTCGCCGGAATACAGTGGCCGTTCTTCCAGTACGGCGCGCAGGCGCGGGGTGACGTGCTGGATGAAGGCTTCGTATTTTTTCGGCAAGGGCTGGCGATAGGGAAACACCAGGTACACCGGCCAGCTGCCGCCTTGCCAGCCGGGCAGCACGCGGACCAGATGGCCGCTTTCCAGATAATGGCTGGCCACATAGTGCGGCAGCAGGGCCACGCCGTGGCCGGCAATCAGGCCGGAGATGAGCGAGGCGTACTGGTCGCAGACCAGCATGGGACGGGTGGTGATGGATTTGAGTTCGCCATCTTTTTCCAGCCGCCATTCGCGGCCGTAAACATGGTGGCTGTTGAGCAGGATGCGGTGGCGGCACAGGTCGTCCGGGCTGTTTAGCGGCGGGGCCTTGGCCAGATAGTCGGGCGAAGCATAGGGCGCCTCCCAGACAAAGCCCAGTGGCTTGGCCACCAGCCGGTCGTCGTGCACATTGCGCGAGCGGATGCAGAAGTCGACGCCGTCGTTGATCGGGTCTTGCAGGCGGTTTTCCGCGCGCAGTTCCAGTTCCAGGTCCGGATGGCAGGCCGCCAGCTCGGACAGCATGGGAGCCAGCAGATACTGGGCAAAGGAGGCGGTGGCGCTGATACGCAGCGGCCCTTCGATCAAGCCCTGGGCCTGTTCGATGTCCGGTCCCACCTGCTCCAGCATTTCGCGCAGCTGGCGGGCATGCTCGGCCAGGCGGCGGCCGGTTTCGGTCAGCGCCACCCGCCGGGTATTGCGTAGCACCAGCACCGTACCCAAGCCTTGTTCCAGCTCTTTCACCAGCTGGCTGATACGGCTTTTGGCGCAGCCGATGTCATCGGCGGCGGCGGTAAAACTGCCTTTGCGCGCCAGGGCGTCAAAGGCCAGCAGGGCATCGGGCGAGGGAGTCTGGCTTGTTTTCATGGCAGAACAGTGTGTGGCAAGGGCGGCAGGTTTGACGGCGTTTTTCACGATATTAGCATAGGACTGGCCCTGTTTTTTGAACAGTACCAAGAATTTTCCCAAGGCCATGCCAGCAAGCGCCCAGGGCTGTCATTGGCATTATTGTTCTTTTTATTGAACATTGAAGATTTTCTATTGGGCTTATCCGCGATATTTGTCCTGCGTATGATTGATTGGCATGTTTTTTTGAACGATAGGCAAATCATGAAAGGCAGGACAATGAAAGTACTGGTGATTGGTGGGCGCGGTGTCATCGGCAGCGCGGTGGTGGAGCTGCTGTCCGCGCAGCATCAGGTGCTGGTGGGCGGGCGCAGCAGTGGTGATGTACAGGTGGACATGACCGACCCGGTCAGCATCGAGGCGATGTATCAGGCGCATCCTGATCTGGATGCGGTGGTGGTGACGGCCGGCCATGTGCCGTTCAAGCCGCTGTCGCAATTGACTGAGACCGACTGGCAGGATGGGCTGAATCACAAACTGCTGGGACAGGTGCGGCTGGTGCAGAGCGGTGCCCGTCATCTTAAAGCCGGTGCGGTGTTCGTGCTGACTTCC
This sequence comes from Aquitalea magnusonii, assembly GCF_003202035.1. Taxonomy (GTDB): domain Bacteria; phylum Pseudomonadota; class Gammaproteobacteria; order Burkholderiales; family Chromobacteriaceae; genus Aquitalea; species Aquitalea magnusonii. The sequence goes on from NZ_QJKC01000017.1 coordinate 23,325, forward strand.
GGCCTGCTGGAGCGTGAACATATCAGCGGCGGTAGTTGTGCCAGCCTGGTCAACGCCGGCCTGGCGGCCTTTGTGCGCTCGGCGGCGCAGGAGCTGTGGGGCCAGGCGCGGGTGAATCTGGTCAGCCCCGGCCCGGTGGCGGGGGATGAGCGCGGTGCCGCGGCCTTTGCCGGTTTCATGTCGATCAGCAGCGAACAGATTGCCCGGAGTTATCTACGTGCCCTGAGCCAGCCCTTGAGCGGCAAGGTGCTGGAAGTCTTTGCCGAAGTCACGCGCTAGGACGGGATATGGGAGAATGACCGCCGCTGGCGATGGTCGCCGGCGGCTTTTTCTTTTGCGATGGATTACCCATGTTGCCTGCCTTTGCGCTGAGTACTGCCATGTTGTTGTGGGCCAGCGCCTTTATCGCGCTCAAGATCGTGTTTGCCGTATTCGACCCGCTGGCGGTGTTGTTTGCCCGCATGGTCATTGCCAGCTGCTGCCTGCTGCCCATGTTGTGGCAACGTGGCGAGCGCTGGCGTTACCAGCGCGGCGACTGGCGCTGGATGCTGGCCATGGGCCTGGCCGAGCCCTGTCTGTATTTTCTGTTCGAGGCGCAGGCACTGGTGAATACCTCGGCCTCGCAGGCCTCGGTGATTACCGCCACTCTGCCGCTGCTGACCGGGGTGGGGGCGATGTTGTTCCTGCGTGAAAAGATGACGCCACGTAACTGGCTGGGGCTGGCGGTATCGTTTGTCGGCGTGTTGTGGCTGACGCTGGATGGCCAGGCTTCGGCACAGGCGCCGCATCCGGCGCTGGGCAATCTGCTGGAGTTCTGCGCCATGCTGTGTGCCACCTGCTATGTGCTGATTGCCAAGCGCTTGTCGCGCCGCTATTCGGCCCTGGCCATTACCGGCATGCAGACCGTGCTGGGCAGCATCTGGTTTGGCGTGGCCTTGCTGACGCCTTGGGCGCAGTGGCCGGCGCACTTTCCGCTCTTGCCCAGCCTGTTGGTGCTGTACCTGGGAGCTTGCGTCACCCTGGGGGCTTACGGCCTGTATACCTGGGCGGTCAGCAAGATGCCGGTGGCGCATGCCTCGGCCTTTATCAACCTGATTCCCTTGTTTACCGTGCTGCTGGCCTGGCTGTTGCTGGGAGAAACGCTGCTGGGCAGCCAGTGGCTGGCCTGCCTGCTGGTGTTGGGCGGGGTGGTGCTGGGGCAGCAGCGTGCTGGCAGCCATTGATACGGCAGCGGCACTGGCGCTGCCGGGCCGCCGCTTTGCGGGTGATCCGGCATGTTTTTGCAGCAAGGGCCAGCCGGATGCCATGTCGTGGCTTCAGTTTTGGCCAGGCTGGCCGATAGTGAAGGCAGCGTCCGCGTAGTGCCACTAGGCATGAGCAGGCGTCACTGAGGTGGCAGACCTTAGCCAGGGATAACAACAGAATGGATGGCGGTGATGAATAGACAAGGGCGAAATGCCGGCAGCAGGATGGTGCTTCTCTGGCTTGGGCTGGGGATGCTGGGGCAGCTGGCTGTGGCGGAAGACAAGGTGGGGGCTCCCATCGTATTGCCGGGCAAGCAGAGCCCGACAGCGAGCGCGGCCAAGCCGGCGGCTGCCGAGGCGGCATCGGCACCCTTAGTCAGCCGCAAGACCATTATCCTGCCCACCAAACTGGCTGCTTCCATGGCCGCGGCACGCGCCAAGCCCAAGGAGCCGGAGGCCATGGCGCCCGAGGTGAAACAGGCACCGGCACCCGAGATCAAGGCGCTGCACGAACCCAGCCCGGAAGTCCATGCCCCGGGCAGCAAGCCGCATGCCAAGGCGGTGGCGCATAAAAAGCCGGCCCGACACCGCAGCAGCCGGCCGCCACGCAGCAGTTCGCCCTATGCCTCGCAGTTGCAGCAGATCCGCGAGCAAGTGGCGCGCATCATGGCGGCCAGCAGCCGCCATTTCAATGGACAGGATCGTGCTTATTTCCGCGCGCTCAGCGACCAGCAAGCTGCCCGTGCCACGGTGGTCAGCTGCTCCGATTCCAGCGTGCCGACCGATATTCCGGCCAAGGGCGTGGTGGATGGCTTGTATCTGGTGCGCGCTGTCGGCAACCAGTTGCAGCCCATGGTGGGCACCATCGAATACGGTATCCGCCAGTTGCATACACCGGTGCTGATTTTTGCCAGCCATGCCGCCTGCGCATCGATCAAGGCGGTGGCGGGCGAGGAGGAGCCATCCAGCGCGGATATGGCGACCGTGGTCCATCACATGGGCTTGCCGCAGGGCATAGACAGTACCAATGGTGCGCTGCTCAACATCAATAATCAGGTGGAAGGTGCCATTCTGACCTTCTCCGGAGAAGTGGAAGCCGGCCGGCTGGCGATTCTGGGCGGCTATTTCGACTGGCGCAATGATCTGAAACGGGGCAGTGGCAAGCTGATCATCACCAATCTGAATGGCGAGACCGACCCTGCCAGAATCCGCCAGCTGATGAAGCAGGGCCAGTATTTCAGCTACAGCTTCATGCACTGACGCCCAGCCATCCCTCCGTCACGACCGACCGCCACCGCGCCATTGCGCCGTGGCGGTTTTTCTTGTCTGGCGGTTTTGTAAGCGGCCTGCTACAGCACGGTCGCGGGTTTGTTTGTGCGGAGCGAGGAGCTTATTCAAAAAAAGCTGAAATTGCCGGAGTAGTTTGGTTTGGCGCAAAACTCCGGAGCGATAAGGGGAGTAATCTGGCTGCAATTAAGACGGTCCATTGAAAACAAAGGCTGTCAGGCGATTTATTGCTACAGATTAATGAGTCTTTTTGTAGTGGGTTAATTACAAAAATGGCTTGGTGATTCCGGCAGTCCAGCAGCAGCGTGATCGATTGATGTTGAATGGATAATCACGCGGGATTAAACCGGAGCAGAAAGATTTCTTTCTTTATTATTGGAGTAGCATCATGTCTGTTTCCACTCTCGAACAACTGGATGCGCTGGTAGCGCGTGTCAAACAGGCCCAGGCGGTTTTTGCCGAATTCTCCCAGCAGCAGGTCGATGCCATCTTCCGCAGTGCCGCACTGGCGGCCGCCGATGCCCGTATTCCGCTGGCGCGCATGGCGGTGGAAGAAACCGGCATGGGGGTGATGGAAGACAAGGTGATCAAGAATCACTTTGCCTCCGAGTACATCTACAACAAGTACAAGGATGAAAAAACCTGCGGCGTGCTGTCGGAAGACGACAGCTTTGGCACCATCACCATTGCCGAACCCATTGGCATCCTGTGCGGCATCGTGCCCACCACCAACCCCACCTCCACCGCCATATTCAAGGCGCTGATCGCGCTGAAAACCCGCAATGCCATCATCTTCTCGCCGCATCCGCGGGCGCGTCGCTCCACCTGCGAAGCGGCACGGCTGGTGCTGGAAGCCGCGGTGGCTGCCGGCGCCCCGCAGGACATCATCGGCTGGATCGACGAGCCCAGCGTCGAGCTGTCCAATGCGCTGATGCAGCATCCGGACATCAACCTGATCCTGGCCACCGGCGGTCCCGGCATGGTGCGTGCGGCGTATTCCTCCGGCAAACCGGCCATTGGCGTGGGTGCGGGCAATACCCCGGCGGTGATCGATGAAACCGCCGACATCAAGCGCGCCGTGGCCTCCATCCTGATGTCCAAGACCTTTGACAACGGCGTGGTGTGCGCCTCGGAGCAGTCGGTCATCGTGGTGGACAGCATTTATGAAGCCGTGCGCGAACGCTTTGCCCGCCATGGCGGTTACATTCTCAGCGCGCAGGAAACCGCCGCCGTGGCCGGGGTCATCCTCAACCGTGGCAATCTGAATGCTGCCATCGTCGGCCAGAGCGCGGTCAAGATTGCCGCCATGGCCGGCATCAGCGTACCGGCCGACACCAAGGTGCTGATTGGCGAAGTAAGCGATCTGAGCAATGACGAAGCCTTCGCCCACGAAAAACTGTCACCCACGCTGGCCATGTACCGCGCCCGTGATTTTGCCGATGCCTGCGACAAGGCCGCAGCACTGGTGGCTCTGGGCGGCATCGGCCACACCTCGGCGCTGTATACCGATCAGGACTTGCAGGGCGAGCGCATCCGCACTTTTGGCGACAAGATGAAAACCGCGCGCATCCTCATCAACACCCCGTCCTCGCATGGTGGCATTGGCGACTTGTACAACTTCAGCCTGGCGCCGTCGCTGACGCTGGGTTGTGGCTCCTGGGGCGGTAATTCCATCTCGGAAAACGTCGGCCCCAAACACCTGATCAACAAGAAAACCGTGGCCAAGAGGGCGGAAAACATGCTGTGGCACAAACTGCCCAAGTCCATTTACTTCCGCCGTGGCTGCCTGCCGGTGGCACTGGAAGACCTGGCCGGCAAGAAGCGCTGTCTGATCGTCACCGGGCAATACCTGTTTGAACACGGCTTTGTCGACGAGCCCATCCGCCTGTTGAAAAAGATGGGGCTGGAAGTGGAAGTGTTTTTCGAGGTGCCGGCCGACCCGACACTGGCCATCGTGCGCAAGGGGGCTGATCTGGCCCATGCCTTCCAGCCGGACGTGATCATGGCGCTGGGTGGTGGCTCGCCGATGGATGCCGCCAAGATCATCTGGGTGATGTACGAACACCCGGAAGTGCATTTTGCCGACCTGGCGCTGCGCTTCATGGACATCCGCAAACGCATCTACCAGTTCCCCAAGCTGGGCGGCAAGGCCATGCTGGTGGCGGTGCCCACCACCTCCGGCACCGGCTCGGAAGTCACCCCGTTTGCCGTGGTGACGGATGAAGTGACCGGGGTGAAATACCCGATTGCCGATTACGAACTCACCCCGCACATGGCCATTGTCGATGCCAATCTGGTGATGGACATGCCCAAATCGCTCACCGCCTTTGGCGGCATCGACGCGGTGACGCATGCGCTGGAAGCCTATGTGTCGGTGATGGCCAATGAATACTCCGACCCGCAAGCCCTGCAGGCGCTGAAGCTGCTGAAGGACTACCTGCCATCGGCCTACCTCCACGGCGCACGCGACCCGAAAGCGCGCGAGCAAGTCCATAACGCTGCCACCATTGCCGGCATCGCCTTTGCCAATGCCTTCCTCGGCGTGTGCCACTCCATGGCGCACAAGCTGGGTGCGGAATTCGGCCTGGCGCACGGCCTGGCCAATGCCTTGCTGATCAGCAATGTCATCCGCTATAACGCCGCAGACATCCCGACCAAGCAAACCGCCTTCAGCCAGTACGACCGGCCCAAGAGCGTGGCGCGCTATGCCGAAATCGCCCGTCACCTGGGGCTGGAGGCCGAACGCGATCACCAGCGGGTGGAAAAACTGGTGCAGTGGGTGGACGAGCTCAAGCAGACACTCAATATCCCCATGTCGATCCAGGCCGCGGGGGTGAGCGAGGCGGATTTCCTGGCCAAGGTGGACAAGCTGGCCGAGGCGGCTTTCGATGACCAGTGCACCGGCGCCAACCCGCGCTATCCGCTGATCAGCGAACTGAAGCAACTGCTGCTGGACAGCTACTACGGCCACGCCTGGTGCGAAGCCCATCTGCGCGAGGCCGCCACCGCGGATGCAGCAGCTGTGGTGAGCAGCAAGTCCAAGGGCAAGCTCAAGGCGGTATAAGGCTTTAGTGCATCGCCCGACAGGCCCGGAGCACGCTCCGGGCTGCAGGCTGCTGACCAAGTGATTTGCTGCGATGGCACCGGGCCCGGCAAAGCCGGGCCTTTCGACTCACTGATGGCTTCCGCAGCCTTGCCATCTATTCCGCATCCCCCCGCCCTTACCCTGTAAGGCAGCCTCGTTTTCTTTTCAGAAAGCGAGAGAGATTGCCAATCAGCTGAGTCCCGGAGCACGCTCCGGGCTTTTTGGCGTCTGGCACCGCGGCGGGGGCTGGTCGCCGTGGCGGCTGGCGCAGTAGCATGCAGGCTGCCGAGCCGCATCAGGAGGAGGGCGGAGGATGGCCGAGCGTATCGATGCAGCTCTGGCCGGCGCGGCGTTGTTCCGTAGCCGCAGGACAGTCCGGGTGAGCTGCGTGCCGCGCAGGCTTGCCTGAAGGTCAAATCTTCTGTCATAAATGATCACCACTTCTGGCAATGGAGCAGATCATGCAGCTAAGCGACTTTCCCTTTGGCGTCACCGACTGGTCGACCATCACCGCGACCGAGCATCCCGGCGAAAGCGGGATGGCACAATGGCGGACCTGCCAGTTCGGCAACATCCGCGTGCGTATGGTGGAGTACAGCCCCGGTTATCTGGCCGATCACTGGTGTCGCAAGGGCCATATCCTGCTGTGTCTGGAGGGCGAACTGCTGACCGAGCTGGCCGATGGCCGCCGCTTCATGCTGACGCCCGGCCTGAGTTATCAGGTCAGTGACGAGGCCGAGCCACACCGCTCCTCGACCAAGACCGGGGCGCGGCTGTTTATTGTTGATTGAACCCCGTCCCAGCGGGCCTCATGGCCTGGCTGCGGTCCGGGCTGACCGGCCTTGGTGGCTCCGGGCCGGTTTTCTCCTCTCTGCCATCCCGCTTGTTTTTTGTCTGCAGCTATCCCGTCCCTGTTTGCTCACTGGCTTTTACCATCTTGCCGGCTGCATTTTATTGTCATTGTCATTAAAATGGCGGTGATTATTTGCTGTGGCCTTTGTTTCATATCGAATGAATAAACCGGATTTTCCATGGCACTGATATTGCTGTGCTGGCCGTGCCGGTCAGAGAAGGCCGATAAGCGGAACGGGACGGCTAGGGCTGTCACCAACAGTTTTTAATACAAGTTTGATTTGACGGCAGGTCGAATCAACACAAGCCTGTAGTATTACTCTTGCATAATGCTTGGTGATCGCGCTGGGGCCGCAGACAGGGGGCGCGATAAACACAATAACATCAATTATTTAGCCAGTTTGTGGTGACCTAATAAATACGAGAGAGCGCAAGCAATGTTTATCAGCAATATGAGTATCCGCAGCAAGTTCTTTGCCGGATTTGGTTTGATTCTGGTTCTGATGTTGATAATCGGTATCAATGCGGGGCTTGGCGTATCTGCCTTGGCCGATCAGGCCAGCCAGATTGAAAATGATATCTATCCCAAGGCGCAGCTGGCAGATAATCTGGTCAAACGGGCCATTCTTGCCGAAGATCTTTGTTATCAGGCGGCACTGGAAACCAATCCTGGCCAACTTGATAAGCTGGTTGACACTATCAGGCTCAATGCCAAGGCAAACAGTGACGATATGGAAAAATTATCGCTGCTGGTTAAATCGGCTGAAGGCAAACGTTTGTTTGATAATATCCAGAACGCCCGCGCTGCCATTCGCAGCAAATACGACACCCTATTCGCCCTGTTGAAACAGAAGGACAGCAGCAAATCACTGGATTTTGTCAGAACGGAATTCAGTCCTTCCCTGAAAGGCTTTCAGGACGCAGTCAATCAACTGTCGCAGCATCAGGACCAGAAAATGAATGCGGCAGTCGGCAATATCCGTGCGCAAGCCCACGACACCGGCACCATCGTGCTGATCGTGGCCAGTGTGGCCATGCTGCTGGGCATCGGGCTGGCCATCATCATGTCGGGTAATTTTGCCCGGCGCATCGGCATGGCCCAGCAGCTGGCCGAACATGTGGCTGCCGGGAATCTGCAGCCGGACGATACGACAGCCGGCCCGCAGGATGAACTGGGCAAGCTGATGCACTCGCTGTTGCAAATGCGTCAGGAGCTGGCCGGCATCATCCGCCAGGTGGTGCAGGGGGCGCAGGAGGTGGCGCAGACCGCGCAGCAGGTGTCCACCGCCAGCAGCCAGGTTTCCTCCAGCGTGCACACCCAGTCGGCATCCACTTCATCGGCCGCCGCAGCCGTGGAGCAGCTGACGGTGAGCATCGAGCATGTTTCCAGCAATGCGCGCAGCGCCGCAGGCAAGGCCAGTGATGCCGGTGCCGCTTCCGATACCGGCGGCACCCATGTCGCAGCCGCCACCGAAGACATCCAGACCGCTGCCGGCGATATCCGCGAGGCGGCCAGTGACATCATCAATCTGTCCGAGCAGGTGAAGGGCATCGGCAATATCGCCACTGTGATCAAGGATGTGGCGGATCAGACCAATCTGCTGGCACTGAATGCGGCCATCGAGGCCGCGCGTGCCGGCGAGCAGGGACGTGGTTTTGCCGTGGTGGCCGACGAGGTGCGCAAGCTGGCGGAGCGGACTTCGCGCTCGGTGCAGGAGATTGCCAGCATTACCAGCAGCATAGACCACGAGACGGCCATGGCGGCCGAACGCATGCAGCAAGCCAGCCAGGATGTGGCCAAGGTGGCGGATACCGCCAGCCTGGCGCGGCAGTCCATGCATGCCATCTGCGACCGTTCGGCCGAGGTGACCGTGGCGATGAATGAAATATCCGATGCCCTGGGCGAGCAGCGCACGGCGGCCAGCAGCCTGTCGCGCAGCGTGGAGGCCATCGCCCAGATGTCGGAAGAGAATGCCGCCGCCATCGGCTCGGTGGCCAGCGCGGCCAGCCGCATGGCGACGACCTCGCAGACCCTGCAACAAAGCGTGGCCAAGTTCCGGCTGTAAGCCGGCATGGGCTGGGCCACCGGTTTGCTCAGGCCGGTTTGTTCTTGCGGCTGGCGCGCACCGGCTTGCTGGTGGCGGCGCTGTCATCCGCGCTGAGCGCCACCGGCTTGACCTTGGCGCTAGCGGTTTTGGGTTTGACCGCCGGTTCACCCTTTTGCAGATGCAGCAGGCGGCGGCGGATGTCGTCGGTATCCAGCCAGATATCCTCGCCCTTGCTGATGCGTTCCAGTTCCTGATCACTCAGGAAGGGGCGGCAGACATTGCGCATCACCTTGTCGAACCATTTGCGGCTGGCCATCACCTGCGCCGCCTGCTCATTGCCCTTGCCCACGGATGCGGACGAGTAGTTGTGGAACATCAGCTGGCAGGTGTCGTGCACGATCAGCTCGTCGCCAGCCAGAAAGATCAGTGCGCCCATGGAAAAGGCGCGGGCTTCCAGAATGGTGATGACGTGCGCCTCGCTGGCGGCGATGTTGTTGATGATCTGCAAGCCGGTATCGAAATTGCCGCCGGGGGTGTTGAGGTGCAGGAAGATCAGGTCGGTGGCACTGGCAGTGCGCAGGGTGTACAGCAGGTCGGTGTACTGGATGGGGTCGACAATTTCGCCGGACAGATAGTAGGAAATCTGGCGGATCACACCTTGTGATTCATAGCGGCGGAAGGCGGGCAGTTTCACATCGTCGTCTTCGTCGTCGTCAGTGCTGCGGTCTTGCAGCGGGGCGTGGTAGCGGGAGTGGGTCATCGCATTTTCCTGTTGTTGTAAGGATGAGGAAGACTGCGTGTTGCACTGTCAGTGTAGCCCTGCCACCACAAGAGCGCCCAGCCTGTTTCCTCCCTGTTTTGCGATATGGCAATGCAGGAAACAGAAAAAACGCCTGCAGCACCGGGCGGCAGGCGTTGTGGAGCGGGATCTGGCCTAACCTAGCCCAGTTCTTTCAGCAGCTCCTTCACCCGTACCACGCGCAGGCCCACTTCTTCTATCTTCGACTCCACCCGCAGCTTGTCCTGACCGGCCAGCTTGTAGTTCTTCTTGCTCTGGATCAGCTGGATGATCTTCATCGGGTCGATCGGCGGGTTCTTGATGAACTGCAACTGGATGGCCACTTCGCTGGCGTCCAGCTTGGCCACACCCAGCGGCTTGGCCAGCAGACGCAGGCGGTGGCTTTCGATCAGCGTCTTTACCGTTTGCGGCGGCAGGCCGAAGCGGTCGATCAGTTCCTCGTGGATGGCATCGATGTCCTGCTCGGTATCGCAAGTGGCCAGGCGCTTGTACAGCACCAGCCGTTCATGCACGTCCGGGCAGTAGGCATCCGGCAGCAGCGCCGGGCTGTGCAGATTGATTTCGGTGGTGACGCCCAGCGGTGCGTCCAGGTCCGGCTCGCGGCCTTTTTTCAGGTCGCGCACCGCTTGTTTGAGCATCTCGGTAAACAGGGAGAAACCCACTTCCTGCATTTCGCCCGACTGGCCTTCGCCCAGCACTTCGCCCGCGCCACGGATTTCCATATCGTGCATCGCCAGATAGAAACCGGCCCCCAGCTCGCCGGATAGCTGGATGGCTTCCAGCCGTTTGCCGGCGTCCTTGCTCATGCCGTCCGGCGTCAGCAGATAGGCATAAGCCTGGTGATGGCTGCGGCCCACCCGGCCACGCAGCTGGTGCAGCTGGGCCAGGCCGAACTTGTCGGCGCGGTTGATCAGGATGGTGTTGGCATTGGGAATGTCGATGCCGGTTTCGATGATGGTGGAGCACAGCAGCACATTGAAGCGCTGTTGCAGGAAATCGCGCATCACCTGTTCCAGCTCGCGCTCGCGCAACTGGCCGTGGGCCACGCCGATGCGCGCTTCCGGCACCAGTTCGGCCAGTTTTTCCCGCATGTTTTCGATAGTGTCCACTTCGTTGTGCAGGAAGAACACCTGGCCGCCGCGCTTGAGTTCGCGCAGTACGGCCTCGCGGATCACCCCATTGCTGGCCGGGCTGATAAAGGTTTTCACCGCCAGCCGGCGGTTGGGTGCGGTGGCGATGACCGAGAAGTCGCGCAGTCCTTCCAGCGCCATCGACAGCGTGCGCGGAATCGGTGTGGCGGTGAGGGTGAGCACGTCGACATTGGCGCGCAGGCGTTTGAGCTGTTCTTTCTGGCGCACGCCAAAGCGGTGTTCTTCGTCGATGATCACCAGCCCCAGGTTCTTGAACTGTACGTCCGGCTGCACCAGCTTGTGGGTGCCGATGACGATGTCCACCGTGCCCTCGGCCAGCCCGGCCAGCGCCGCCTTGCTTTCCTTGGCGCTGCGAAAGCGCGACAGCTCGGCAATCTTCACCGGCCAGTCGTTGAAACGGTCGGAGAAATTCTGGAAATGCTGCTCGGCCAGCAGGGTGGTGGGCACCAGCAGCGCCACCTGCTTGCCGCCCATTACCGCAACAAAGGCGGCGCGCAGCGCCACTTCGGTTTTGCCAAAGCCCACATCGCCACACACCAGGCGGTCCATCGGCTTGCCGCTGCACATATCGTGAATCACCGCTTCGATGGCATTGGCCTGATCGATGGTTTCCTCGAAGCCGAAGCCGGCGGCAAAGGCATCGTAATCGTGGTGGGACAGGGTAAAACTGTGGCCTTCGCGCGCGGCGCGCTGGGCATAGAGGTTAAGCAGCTCGGCGGCGGTGTCGCGGGCTTTTTCCGCGGCGCGTTTCTTGGCTTTTTCCCAGGCCGGGTTGCCCAGCTTGTGCAGCGGGGCCTGCTCGGACGGGCCACCGGCATAGCGCGAAATCAGGTGCAGCTGGCTCACCGGCACATAGAGCGTGGCATTGTCGGCGTATTCCAGCTGCATCAGCTCGGTTTCGCCTTCGCCCAGGTCCATCGACACCAGGCCGATATAGCGGCCGATGCCGTGCTGCTCGTGCACCACCGGGTCGCCGGATTTCACCTCGGCCAGGTCGCGCAGCATGGAGTCCGAGCTCATCTTCACATGGCGGCGGCGGGTGTGGCTGCGTGCGATGTGCTGGTATAGCTCGCTCTCGGTAATGATGGACAGTGGCGGCTGTTGCTGGGCAAAGCCGGAATACAGCGGGGCCACCACCAGCGCCAGCGGCATGTTGCCGCTGGCAAACTCTTGCCAGTGGTCGATCAGTTGCGGCTTGATGCCATGCTCGTGCAGGAACTGCACCATGGTTTCGCGCCGGCCCAGGCTTTCTGCCGTCAGCAGCACGCGCTGGCCGCTGTGTTGCAGATAATGCGCCAGCTTGTGCAGCGGGTTGTCGGCACGGCGCTCGACGGCCAGGTCGGGCAGCATCAGGCTGGCAGAGTCTGCGTCGCCGCTGGCGGGGATTTCAATGCGCGAATAGGGCTTGATGCGGCCGAGGAATTCGTCCTGGCGCAAAAACACATCGGCCGGCGGCAGTACCGGACGTTCCGGGTCGCCCTGCGCCATGTGGTAGCGGTTCTGCACGTCTTTCCAGAAGGTATCGGCAGCCCCGGCCACGTCGCGGTGCAGCACCACCAATGCCGATTCGCCCACGTAGTCGAACAGGGTGGCGGTTTGGTCGAAGAACAGCGGCAGGTAGTACTCGATGCCGGCCGGGAACAGATTGGCCGATACCTCTTTATAAATGCGGCTCTTGGACGGGTCGCCCTCCATGCGCTCGCGGTAGTGCTGGCGGAAGGCGGTGACGCCGCTTTCATCGGCCGGGTATTCCCGTGCCGGCAGCATGCGGATTTCCGGCACCGGGTACAGCGTGCGCTGGCTGTCCGGGTCGAAGGTGCGCAGGCTGTCGATTTCCTTGTCGAACAGGTCGATGCGGTAGGGCAGGGGGCTGCCCATGGGGAACAGGTCCACCAGGCCGCCACGAATGGAAAACTCGCCCGGCGCCATCACCTGGGTGACGTGGTTGTAGCCTGCCGTCACCATGTCGGCGCGCAGTTGCTCCACATCCAGTGCCTGCTTGCTCTGCAGCAGAAAGGTGCGACCCAGCAGGTAGCTGACCGGCGCCAGCCGCGTCATGGCGGTGCTGACCGGAGCAATCACCACCTGGCATTCGCCGCGGTGGATCTGCCACAGCGTGGCCAGCCGCTCGCTTACCAGTTCGCCGTGTGGCGAAAAATGGTCGTAGGGCAGGGTTTCCCAATCGGGCAGCAGCGCGGCCTTGATGTCGGGCGCAAACCACGGCAGTTCGGCCTTCAGCCGCTGGGCGGCCTGGGCATCGGCAGTGAGAATGAGCAGGGTGTGGCCAGCCTGGGCCAGACCAGCCAGTACGGCCGCGTCCAGACCATCCGGCAGGGCGGGACAGCGGGTCTTTTGACCGGCCGGGGCAATGCGGGGCAGAGTGTCCAACATTCTTCTTCACATTCGTGGATCTGCGGGTATTATACCAGCGGGCATTTCATACCAAAGGTGTGTTTGCCATCCATTTACAAGAGGCCACAAGGCCCGCGACCCGCCAGGCATCTGAACCACACTTCGAATAATGACTGCCCCCGAACAAGAGCGGGCAGGGTCAATGCATGGCTGCAAAGGACTGGGAGAGTGAATACAAAGGGGATGTTTGCAAGCTGGGCGGCCTTTGCGCTGTTCGCTGCCAGCTTGTTGTTATGGCCCAGGCACGAGCTGGGTGAAATACCTCTATATGGTTTCCTGCCGCACGGCCTGTTTGCCGGCTGGCTGCTATGGCGTGGCGCTGGCGTGGCCTGGCGCTGGCCGGTGGCGGCATGGCTGATCAGCATGCAGTGGCTGGCCTGGCCATGGGCGCTGGCCCTGTCGGCGTCGCTGCTGCTGATGCTGCCGGGCGCACGCCTGCTGCAAGGCACTGCCGGTGAAGAGGATGGCTCGGCCATTGCCCAGTTGCTGTGGCGGCTGCTGGAAGTGTCCGCCTATCTGCTGGCACCGCCGATTGCCTTGCTCGGCGTCTTTTCGCTGTGGCATGGCGCCTTGCCGCAGGTATTGCAATGGACGGCGCTGGCTGCCGGCTGTGCCATGCTGGCCATGACCTGCTGGCTACCGCTGTTGCGCATGTCCGGCTGGCCCGAGCAGCGCCGCCTGCTGGAATTGCTGGTGATTCTGCTGGTGATGCTGGTGGTGTGGGCCTCCATGGTCAGCAATGCGCAAAGCCTGCCTTTTCCCCGTCCGGTCCTGTTCTTCCCACTGCTGATCTGGGCTGCCTTCCGTGGCCGTCTGCTGGGGGCCTGCCTGTCCGGTTCGCTGCTCTGCCTGCTGCTGTCGCTGCCGTGTTATCTGCCCGGCCTGTATCTGCATGCCGGCGTGACCGAGCTGATGAACGACACCGTGCTCTGCCTCACCTTCATTGTGGCGGCCTTGCTGGTGGCCACGCTCAGTGATGTGCAGCGGCGCAAGGAGGACGAGCTCAACGAATTCCGTTCGCGGGTGGAGTCGCTGGTTAACAACAGCCCCAACATGATGTCGCTCAAGGGGCTGGATGGCCGCTTCCTGCTGGCCAATCGTGCTTACAGCCGCATGCTGGGCGTCAGCGAGCACGCCATGGTGGGGCACTCGCTGGACGACTATTTCACTGCAGACGACGCCAGCCGCATCAGGCAGCAGGATGCGGTGGTGCTCAGCTGTCTGGAGCCGCGTCAGTTCGAGGAAAGCTTTAGCGTGGGCGGCAACAGCTTCACCATGCTGGTCAGCAAGTTTCCGTTGTTTGACAGCCAGGGCCGGCCGGCCGGGGTGGGCAGTGTGGACACCGACATCACCCGCAGCCGCGAAGAGCTGCAGGCCAAGAAAGAGGCGGAAGACAAGTACTGGGCACTGGTGGAACAGACCCTGGTGGGCATTTACATCCTGCAGGACGAGAAGCTGGTGTATGTGAACCCCAAGCTGGCCGACATTGTCGGCTACCCGCCGCAGGAAATGCAGAACATGGCGCTGGAGAAGCTGTTGCCACCCAGCGAGGCCAGCCGCATCCGGCTGCAGATCAAGCGCCGCCTGCGCGAGAATATCCAGATCATGCATTACACCACCCGCGCCATCAGCCGCGACGGCCATCTGGTTGATCTGGAAGTGCACAGCCGGCTGGTGGAATACGAGGGCAAGCCGGCGCTGATCGGCGTGGTGGTGGACATTTCCGACCGCATCGCGGCGGATACCAATCTCAAGCTGGCGGCCAAGGTATTCGAGAATTCGGCCGAAGGCATCCTGATTCTGGATGCCGATGCCCGCATCATCGCCGTCAACCATGCCTTTACCCGCATTACCGGCTACGAGGAAGGCGAGGCGCTGGGCAAGCTGTCGCGCATTTTTGCCGATAGCGACGATGCGGCCAGCCAGCACATGCAGCAGGCGCTGGCCCTGCACGGCCAGTGGCAGGGTGAAATGCGCGACCGGCGCAAGAATGGCGACTGGTATCCGGCCGAGCTGTCGATTTCGCTGGTGCGCGATGATGCTGGCTTTCACAGCAATTATGTGGCGGTGTTTTCCGACATCACCGTGCGCAAGCAGGCCGAGGAGCGGCTGCAGTTTCTGGCCAATCACGACCCGCTCACCCGGCTACCCAACCGCAGCAGCCTGATCAGCCGGCTGGAGCAGGCCATTGTCGAGATGAGCGGCGAACCCGGCCCGCTGGCGGTGATGTTTATCGACCTGGACCGTTTCAAGCTGATCAATGACTCCTTCGGTCACCAGTCCGGTGATGAATTGCTGCGCGAAATCGCCATCCGCCTGTCCAATTCGGTGGGCGAGCGCGGCCTGCTGGCCCGGCAAGGTGGCGACGAATTCACCCTGCTGCTGACCGAGTTTGCCGATCAGGCCGAGCTGGCGGCGCTGGCCGAGGACATCCTGGCGGTACTGGGCCGTGGCCTGCGGCTGGAAGAGCACGAAGTGTTTGTCACCGGCAGCATCGGCATCAGCGTCTTCCCCAATGACGGCACCGATGCGCGCAGCCTGCTGAAAAATGCCGATGTCGCCATGTACCGCGCCAAGGATGCCGGCAAGAACACCTATCAGTTTTTCGATGCCGAGATGAACACCCAGACCTTCGAGCGCCTGCTGCTGGAAAACGGCATGCGCCAGGCGCTGGAGCGCGGCGAATTCGAGCTGCATTACCAGCCACAGCTCAATGCCGCCAGCCGCGACATGTCCGGGGTGGAGGTGCTGATTCGCTGGCGTCACCCGCAGCTGGGCCTGATTCCGCCGCTGCGTTTCATTCCGCTGGCCGAGGAAACCGGCCTGATCAAGCCGATTGGCGACTGGGTATTGCAGGAAGCCTGCCGCCAGCTGAAAGCCTGGGATCAGGCCGGCCTGTATGTACCACGGGTGGCGGTCAATCTGTCGGCGCGCCAGTTCGAGCAGAGCACGCTGGTGGACAATGTGGCGCGTGCCCTGCACAGCACCGGCCTGGAAGCTGGCCGGCTGGAACTGGAAATCACCGAAAGCATGATCATGCAAAACCCGGTGGAAACCGTGCAGCAGCTGGGCGAACTCAAGGCACTGGGCGTCTGGCTGTCCATCGATGACTTCGGCACCGGCTATTCCTCGCTGTCGCACCTCAAGCGCTTCCCGCTGGATACGCTGAAAATCGACCGCTCCTTTGTCGATGGCCTGCCCGGCGATGAAGACAGTGTGGCCATTGCCGAGGCCATTCTGGCCATGGCCAAGAAGCTCAAGTTCAGCGTGGTGGCCGAAGGGGTGGAAAATGCCGCCCAGGCCGACTTCCTGGAAATGAAAGGCTGCACGCTGTTGCAGGGCTATCACTTTGGCAAGCCGGTGCCGGCGGCGGAATTTCCGCAATTGGCCGAGCAGCTGGCCAAGTCGGCGCGTCTGGCCATACTGGCCGACTGGCAGGGTGGTCTGTAGCGGGGCCGCGCGCAGTTTGGCAGCAGCCGGCGCGGCTTTGCGGCTACAATAGCGCCCATTCCCCGTTTACAAGGCTTCAAGCGCATGAGCAACAAGCGACTCATTCACGGCTTTCATGCCATCAACGCCCGCTTGTGGCAGAACCCGAAGAGCCTGCTGGAAATCTGGCTGGCCGGCGGCCGCCACGATGAACGGGCCAAGGCCGTGCTGGACAAGGCCGCTGAAGAAAGCATCAAGCTGCACATTGTCGACAAGGCGCGGCTGGACAGCATGAGTGGCAACGCCCGCCATCAAGGCGTGGTGGCGATGATCGATGCCAGCCGTAATCACGTAGACCTGGACGACGTGCTGGAAAACCTGGCCGAACCGCCGCTGCTGCTGATTCTGGACGGTGTCACCGACCCGCATAATCTGGGCGCCTGCCTGCGCGTGGCCGACGCCATGGGCGCGCATGCGGTGATTGCCCCCAAGGACCGCTCGGCCGGGCTGAATGCCACCGTATCCAAAGTGGCCTGCGGTGCCGCCGAAGTCATTCCCTACATCACCGTCACCAATCTGGCGCGCACCCTGCGTGATCTGAAAGACGCCGGGGTGTGGATTGCCGGCACCACCATGGAAGCCGATACCGATCTGTTCCATGTCGATGCTGCCGGCCCGCTGGCCTGGGTGATGGGCTCGGAAGGCGAGGGCATGCGCCGCCTGACGCGCGAACACTGCGACGTGCTGGTGTCCATTCCCATGTTCGGCACGGTGGAAAGCCTCAATGTGTCGGTGTCCTCCGGCATGGTGCTGGCGGAAAGCCGCCGCCAGCGCGTGCTGGCCGCCGAAAAGGCCGGCTGAACCCACTACACGCTCTCCGAAAACCCCATGCCTCGGCATGGGGCAGGCTGCTGACAAAATGATTCGCTACGGTTGCAGCGGACCCGGCAAAGCCGGGCCTTTCAATTAACTGATTGATTCGGCAGCCTTCCCTTCCATTCCCGATCCGCCCGCCCTTACCCGGTAAGGGAGCCTCGCCTTCCTTGCAGGAAGCGAGAGGGCGTTTGTCAATAAAACCCCATGCCACGGCATGGGGTTTTTTGATGCAGGGCAGTTTTTTGCCATTGCGCAGCTCCGTGGCGGAACCTTGCTGGCTATACTCTGTTCTAGTGGTTTTATACCCTTGGGGGGTATGAGTGATTTGCGATGATCCTGCCGGGGCAGGCATCACATCCGCCCCCACCGACGGAGTCGACGCATGGACCGAAGACATTTTCTGCAATGGAGTGGCGCGCTGGCGCTACTGCCGGTGCTGGCAGGCAATAGCCGGGCTGATGGCATGGCCGGCATGCCGGCCATGGATCACGCGGCCATGGACCACGGCGCAAGCGCCAGCATGCCTGCCGCCGATAGCCTGGGCCTGCCACGCGGCTTGCCATTGCCCGCGCTGTCCCGGCTGCAAAATCACGGCAGGGCCGGCCAGTTTGTCGGCCGCTTGCAAGCCGCTCCGGTCAGCCTGCCGCTGCTGCCGGGCAAGCCGGCCACCACGTTCTGGGCGTATAACGGCCAGATTCCCGGCCCGGCCATCGTGGCCTGGGAGGGGGACGAAGTGAACATTGCTTTTGCCAATACGCTGCAGCAGCCCAGCACCATCCACTGGCATGGCATGCCGGTGCCGGCCGAGCAGGACGGCAATCCGCATGCTCCGGTCCTGCCCGGCCAGCAGCGTACTTATCGTTTCGAGCTAGCTGCGGGCAGCGCCGCCAGCTACTGGTATCACCCGCATCCGCATGGCCATACCGCACAGCAGGCCTATATGGGGCTGGCCGGGGTGTTCGTGGTGAAAAGTCATGATGACCCGCTGGCCCATCTGCCGGAGCAGTGGCTGGTGTTGTCCGACCTCAAGCTGGATGCCCATGGCCAGATTGCCGATAACAGTGCAGCCGACCGGCATGATGGCCGCGAAGGCCAGTTCCTGCTGGTGAATGGCGGCTGGCAACCGGTGATCGCCCTGGCGGAAGGCGAGCGGCAACGCTGGCGCATCTGGAATGCCAGCAGCGCGCGCATCCTCAAGCTGGCCTTGCCAGCGCACGAGGTCGATCTGGTGGGGACGGATGGCGGGCTGATCGCGACGCCACGGCGCATCGACAGCCTGCTGCTGTCACCGGGTGAGCGGGCAGAAATCGTCATCACCGGGCGCTTCACCCCCGGTCAGCCATCCGCCTTGCTGGCCTTGCCATACCACCGTGGCAAGGCCATGAGTCCGGAGCAGGACGACAGCCTCACGCTGGCCACCATCCGACAGGCGGGCAACAAGGCCACCGCCACGCTGCCGGACAAACTGCGCGATATCACCCCGCTGGGCGCACCTGCGCTCAAGCGGGTGGTCAACTTCAGCGAAAACATGGCCGATCCGGCCGCCATGTTCCTGATCAATGGCAAGAAATTCGACATGAACCGGGTGGATTTCAGCGGCAAGGTCGGCCAGATCGAGGAATGGGACATCGTCAGCCAGGCGCATATGGACCATCCCTTCCACCTCCACGGCACCCAGTTCCAGGTGCAGGCCCGCACCGAGGACGGGGTGTGGCAAACCGAGCCCTTCCTCGCCTGGCGCGATGTGGTGAACATCCCGGCCGGCGAAACCGTGCGCCTGCGCTTTGTGCAGGGCATGCCCGGCCTGCGCATGTTTCACTGCCACATTCTGGAACATGAAGATGCCGGCATGATGGCCATGCTGGACGTGGGCAGTTGAACCGGGCGGGCGGCGGCGGGGGGCGGGCGATGCTACACTGACACTCCTGTTGTCCAACCGCTGCCGGAGTTCGCATGAGCCTTGCCCCCAAAACCGATGCCTGCTGTCACACGCCGCCCGACATGGCCGGCAAGAGCGTGGTGCAGCCGAACAAGGCGGCCCTGCTCAAGCGGCTGGCACGCATCGAAGGCCAGGTACGCGGCATCAGCGGCATGGTGGAAGCCGACCGCTACTGCGTGGACGTGCTGACCCAGGTGGCGGCGGTCAAGTCGGCGCTGGATGCGGTCTCCATGCAGTTGCTGGAAAACCACATGAAAGGCTGTGTCAGCAAGGCCTTGCAGGAGGGCGACGCCACCGGCATGGTGACCGAGCTGATCGAGGTGGTGAAGAAAGTCCGTTAGCCATTGACCGTGCTTTGGTGCGGTCAAGCAGGCCGCACCCGTGCCGGGCTTGACCCGTGGCGGCAGCACAAACCGCAGGGCGTTGGCTGCGGCTGAGCATGTCCGGCGCGCGCAGGCGCAAGACTTGCTTTAATCTTTGCAGCATTCTGTTGCCCCCTTTTCAGGAAACCACCGAGATGAAAACCGCATTGCCCGTGCTGGCCGGCCTGCTGCTGTCGTCATGGTCGCTGGCCGACCCCCTGCCTTTTGAACAGTTCATGCATCTGCACCGCGACATGAGCGAAGCCGAGCTGCTGCAAGTGGCCGGCAAGCCGGATTATGTGCGCGCCGACCCTGCCGGCAATGGCGACCGCCAGCTGTTCTGGCTGGGCGATACCGATCTGCCCTATACCACGCTGGTGATTCTGCACAACGGTCTGGTCAGCGATATCCGGCGCGACAAACGGCTGTAAGCCGCCAGCCGCTTTGCGGCTTTTGCCACGCCGGCTTCATCCTGCGCGGCGGCGGCGGCCGATTTTGTTTGCCGCAGCCGGATTAAGTGCGTAGAATGCTGCGGTTTCACTACCTTGCTTTTTGCAACCGCATGGCAAAAAGCTAAATAGCCATAAGGAGTTAACATGCGTCATTACGAAATCGTGTTCATCGTCCATCCGGACCAGAGCGAACAGGTTCCGGCCATGATCGAGCGCTACAAGGGCATGGTTCTGGCCGCTGAAGGCAAGATTCACCGTCTGGAAGACTGGGGCCGTCGTCAACTGGCTTACCCGATCCAGAAGCTGCACAAAGCCCACTACGTTCTGATGAACGTTGAGTGCCAGTCCGAAACCCTGGCCGAGATCGAGCACGCCTTCAAGTTCAACGACGCTGTTCTGCGTCACCTCACCATCAAGCTGGATCGCGCCGTTACCGAAGCGTCCCCGATGATGAAGGACGAAAAGGCCAAGAACCTGCTGGATTCCCAGCAGCCGGCAGCCGAGGCCGAAGCTGCTGCCTAATTGGCAGGAGACAAGGACTTGCAGAACCGTCTGGTATTGACCGCGACGGTCGAACGCGAAGAAGCCCTGCGTTACACCCCTGCCGGTATTCCGGTAGTGGAAATGTGGATCAGGCACCAGTCTAGACAGACTGCCGGCGGGTTCGAACGCGATGTGGCCTGTGAAATCCAGGCCGTGCTGATTGGAGAAGACGCCCGGAAACATGCCGGGAAACTGGCCGGAAACGCGGTGACATTCACCGGATTCCTGTCCCAGCGCAGTCTGAAAAATCCGCGGTTGGTACTCAATATCGAATATGTTGAATTTGTAAAAGGTTAGTCAAAATGGCTCGTCAACTCTTCAAGCGCAAGAAGTTCTGCCGCTTCACGGCAGAAGGCATCAAGGATATCGACTACAAATCCGTTGATCTGCTGAAAGACTTCATCGCCGAAAACGGCAAAATCATCCCGGCTCGCATTACCGGTACCAAGGCTCGCTACCAGCGTCAGCTGACCACTGCTATCAAGCGTGCTCGCTTCCTGGCATTCCTGCCTTACACCGACCAACACTAAGCCGGGAAAGGACTTAAGATGCAAATCATTCTGCTCGAAAAAGTTGCCAACCTGGGTCAACTGGGTGACGTGGTAAAGGTCAAGAACGGTTACGCCCGTAACTTCCTGATCCCGCAAGGCAAAGCCAAGCGCGCCACCGAAAACAACCTGAAAGAGTTCGAAGCACGTCGCGCCGAACTGGAAGCCAAGCAAGCCGAGATCCTGGCTGATGCCAAGGCCCGTGCTGAAAAGCTGGTTGACGCCGTGATCACCATCGCGCAAAAAGCCGGTGTGGATGGCCGTCTGTTCGGTTCCGTGACCAATGTGGACGTGGCTGAAGCCGTGACCGCATTCGGCGTGGAAATCAAGCGTTTCGAAGTTCGCCTGCCGAACGGCCCGTTCAAGGCCATCGGTGAGTACGACATCGAAATCGCCCTGCACCACGACGTGGTTGCTCCGATCAAGATCGTTGTGGTCGGTCAAGCCTGATTCCCTTACCCGGAATTGTGCTGCAAGAAAAAGCCCGCCTTGGCGGGCTTTTTTCATGTCTGGCGCCCGTCTGGCGGCGCCATGGCTTGCGCTGTCCACCTGCCCGACAGCTGCCGCGGATTTTACCGGCCAGGCTCAACTCCTTTCATGCTGCTGTTTCAGTCCTTTCCCATCAATCTGTCCGCTCAATT
Source organism: Aquitalea magnusonii (assembly GCF_003202035.1). GTDB lineage: Bacteria > Pseudomonadota > Gammaproteobacteria > Burkholderiales > Chromobacteriaceae > Aquitalea > Aquitalea magnusonii. Next base: position 44,993 of record NZ_QJKC01000017.1, read on the forward strand.
CAAATAAGCTCCCTGCTGATCTTTCCAACAGCGCTGCCCTGCACGGAAGGCTGGCCCCGCGCTTGATGGCCGCCGGCAAGGCAGTCCCCTGTCCCGATACCAGGAGTATGAGCGCATGTCCTCTGCCGCATCCCGCTGTAGTGCTTTCAGTAGCTGGCTTGCCGAAGCGCTGGCAGCGGAAGGGCCGGCCAGCCCCGAACCATTGCGGCAGGATATCCGCGCCGATGTCTGTATTGTGGGCGGTGGTTTTACCGGCTTGTGGACGGCCATCGAAATCAAGCAGGCCCGCCCGGACACCGAAGTGGTCATCGTCGAAGCCAGGCTGTGCGGCAGCGGGGCCAGTGGCCGCAATGGCGGTTTCGTGCTCAGCCTGTGGGCCAAGTTCCTGTCGCTGGCCAAGATGTGCGGCGAGGCCGAAGCGCTGCGCCTGTGCCAGCAGTCGGCGCAGGCCATTGTCGATCTGCAGGCCTTCTGCCAGCAGCATGGCATTGATGCCCAGCTGCGGCTGGATGGCTGGTTGTGGGCTGCCACCACCACCGCCCAGCTAGGCAGTTGGGACAGTACGGCCAGCCAGCTGGAACGGCTGGGCCAGTCCCCCTTCCAGCGCTTGGCCGCAGGGCAGGCGGCGCAGCTGAGCGGATCCCGCCTGCATCTGGACGGAGTGTACGAGCCGCTGGCAGCGTCCATCCAGCCCGCCATGCTGGCGCGCGGCCTGTTGCGTGTTGCCCGTCAGCTTGGGGTCAGGGTATACGAGTCTTCCCCGATGCAGCGGCTGGACGCCGGCATGCCGGCGCGGGTGCAATGCCGCGAGGGCAGTGTGCGAGCCGACAAGGTGGTTCTGGCGATGAATGCCTGGGCGGTGCAGTTTGCCGACATCCGCAAGGCCTTTGTCGTGGTCTCCAGCGATGTCGTCATAACCCGCCCGCTGCCTGCGTTATTGCAGTCCATCGGCTGGACAAACGGCATGACCATTTCCGACAGCCGCATGCTGGTGCATTACTACCGCACCACGCCGGATGGCCGCATCGTGTTCGGCAAGGGCGGCGGCAGCGAGCAATTGCTATACGGCGCCAAACTGGCCGACAAGCTGGATGGTGCATCCGGCATTGCCGCCACGGTGGCCGCCCATTTGCGCCGCACCTATCCGGGCGTGCAGGCAGACGACATCGTCGGCAACTGGACCGGCCCCATCGACCGCACCCGTAACGGGCTGCCACATTTTGGCGCCTTGCCGCAGCAGCCGAATGTGTTTTATGCCATCGGTTATTCCGGCAACGGTGTCGGTCCCTCCATGCTGGGAGGCAAGATTCTGGCGGCACTGGCCCTGTCACTGGACAACGAATGGGCGCGTTGCGGCCTGGTACACGGCCTGCAGCGCGATTTCCCACCCGAACCCTTCCGTTATCTGGGAGGCCGGCTGATACGCCATGCGGTAGGTCAGGTTGACCTGGCCGCCGATGAAAACCGCCAGCCGTCCTGGCTGATGCAACAGCTGTGCAAGCTGGCCCCTTCCGGGCTGTCGCCCACCAAGGCGGCCACCCCTTCCCGCTAGATCCCACCTGGAGAAACACATGTCCTGCTCATCTGATCTGGAACAGATCCGCCAGGCGCTCACCGCCTATTACGAGGCCCTGTATTACGGCCGCCCGGAGAAACTGGCAGAGGCATTCCGGCCGGATGCCGTGCTGCTGGGGGATGTCGAGGGGGCCGAGTCGCGGCTGGATCAGGCGCAATACCGCAGCCTGCTGCAAAGCCGCCCTGCGCCGCATGCGCAAGGGGCTGCCTATGCGCTGCAGATTGGCGACATCCGCCTCTGCGGCAATGCCGCCATGGCCGAATTGCAAACGCCTCTGGCTGGGCGGGTATTTACCGATTATGTCTCGCTGTTCAAGCACCAGGGGCAGTGGCGCATCGCTTTCAAGCTGTATTCGCACCCGCAGTAAACCCTGCCGCCATGTCTGCTCCTGGCCGGCGGCGTGCTGCCGTCAGTTGACCCATTACCGGGATACTCCCATGCATTCCAGCGAACTTGCGCCAGCGGCGCCGTCTCATGAAGACTCCGGCCTGCTGGTCCAGCCGATCAGCAGGCTGGAAACCATAGGCATCATTTTCGGGACCAATATCGGCGCCGGTGTGCTGGGCATGGCCTTTGCCGCGCGCAAGACCGGCTATCTCCCGCTGCTGCTGTGTCTGGCACTCACCTGTGTGCTGTGCACCATCACCATGCTCTATCTGACCGAGGTGGCGCTGCGCACCCGCGGCAACCACCAGCTCAGCGGCCTGGCGCGCCGTTATCTGGGTGGGGTAGGCGGCTGGCTGCTGTTCCTGGCGGTGGCCGCCAACAGCTTTGGCGCGCTGACCGCCTATATGGCGGGGAGTGGCAGCATCCTGCTGGATTTGCTGGGTGGCTATGGCATGAGCCGGGAGCTGGGCAGCATCCTGTTCATCGTGCCATCGGTGGCGGTGCTGTATCTGGGCCTGAAGGTGCTGGGGGCGGGCAACAAGCTGATCAGCATCAGCATGATCGTCATCATTCTGGCGCTGATCCTGGCCTCCATCGTCAGTCAGGATGCGCGGCTGAGCAATCTGTGGGTGAGCCGTTGGCAGTATGTGGTGCCGGTGTTCAATCTGGCGGTATTCGTGTTCGGTGCCCAGTTTCTGGTGCCGGAACTGGTGCGTGGCAATCTGTCTGCGCCACGCAAGCTGCCCGGGCTGATCATCAGCGGCATGGCGCTGACCTTTGTCTTTGTGGCGCTGATTCCCGCCTCGGTGATTGCGCTGGTGGGCAATGACAACCTGACTCAGGTTGCCACGCTGAGCTGGGGCCGGGCGCTGGGGCAGTGGGCCTATTACAGTGCCAATATCTTTGCCCTGCTGGCCATGCTGACTTCCTACTGGGGGCTGGGGGGCTGCCTGTTCACCAATATCTTCGACCACTTCCATCTGGGCAGCGAAACCCGGAAAGCAAAGCGGCTGCTGGTACTGCTGGTGGTGGCATTGCCTCCCTTTCTGCTGGCTTACTCGGGCATTGCCAGCTTCGTCAACGCGCTGTACTTCGCTGGCACGTTCGGCGGGGTGCTGATGGGCATCATCCCGGTCTTGCTGCTGAATGCAGCTCGCCGCCACGGCGATGAGCCCAGCGAATTTGTCTGCGGCTGGTATGCCCACCGTGGCGTGCAGTGGCTGATCATGGCCACCTTTTTCCTCAGCGGCGTGTATGCGGTGGTGTCGCTGTTTGGGGTGCTGCCGGAGAGCTGGTAACAAGGTAAAACGCCTGCTCCAGCCTGCGCAGGGAAGCGTGGAGCGAGCTGGTGCAGGCCGGGTCGCTCAGGCAAGCCGGCTGGTGGCTCAGCCGTTTTCCAGCACAATGCGGGCGCGCAGGCCGGGAGCGCCCTCTTCGGCAATCGCCAGCAGGCGGTCGATATTGGGGTGTTTACCCGGATGCAGGCGGGCATCGGCGGTGTGCTCGGCATACAGGGCCAGGCCCTGCTGGGCCGCGTTGCGGTCGAGATGGCCGTGCTGCTTGAGCAGGGCATGATAAACCCGCACCGAGCCGGCGGTGCCAGGCTGGTTTTCCAGGCGGGCGACGGGTTCTCCCGCGGCATCCAGCAGCACGATGGCGCTAATGCCGCTGGTGGCGGGGAGGGTGTCCAGAATGTCCTTGAAGCTGGGCGTGGTCATGGTTGTCTGTTCCTGCGTGGTGCTGGCAAAAGTGGATGATAGCCGCAGATGCTAGCACAGGCAGGCCGCCACGGCCTGCTGTCGGCATGATCCGTTGCCGGGCTGCTGCTGGTGCAGCATGGCACCAGTTTGGTGCGTATTTGCTGCGACAGGCCATGGCTGGCGGATGGTGCATACGCTGGCTATGGGTTAATTCCTGCCATATCAGTGGTTTGGCTATCCTGGCACGCTGTTTGCTAAGAATGGGGCAGTAGCTGGCGACGGGAGATGGCGGTTGCAAGCGGCCATCACCGTCCTGCGCCAGTCTGCAAAGGAGAAAACAGAGCGGCATAGCCGCCACCGGAAGCAGGTTGGCCGAAGCACACGTTTCGGCCAACCTTTCCATTTATGCGCTGCTCATTCTGCCGCCGTGGGTGGTGCGATGCTGTCTGCCGGCAGCGATGCACCGACAGGCAGCTGTCCGTCTGCGACATAACGCAAATCATTGACTTCCAGTAATTGATATTGGCCATGCTGCAAGCGCAGGTGGGTGATACTGGCATTGCCCAGTTTGATCGTTGCCACAGCCTGACCGGGCAGCAGCAGGTCAAGCAAGGCATTGATGCTGAGTCCGTGCGATACCAGCAGTACCTTGCCGCCACCCGATTGCCGGGTCTGGCTGATCAGCTCATCCATGCCGCTGCGCAGACGGTGCTGGATGGCTGCATAGTCTTCCGCGGGCCACGTGTCGCTGCCCGTCTTCTGCCGTGTCTTGTCCAGTGCCGCCACCGTATCGGCAAATGCCTTGGGCGTGACCTGTTGCAGCCATTGCGCCAGGCTCATCTGCTGCTGTGCCGCGACGGCCTGCCACAGTGTCTGATTGGCCGCGGTTTCATAGCTGCCGAAATTGAACTCCCTGAAGCGCCAGTCGGTGCGCACCGGCAAGCGGGCCTGCCCGTTGTGGGCCAAGACCAGGCGCGCTGTTTGCAAGGCACGGCCACTGTCGCTGCTGTAGGCCGCAGTGAAATGAATGCCGTGCTTGGCCAGGCCGCGCCCCAGGCTGATGGCCTGGCGCTGGCCTTGCGGCGTCAGGACGGCATCACTCCAGCCTTGTACCTGGTCGCTGGCGTTCAGCATGGTTTTGCCATGGCGTGCGATATAGATTTCGATGTCTGGCGTGCTGTCAGCAGCCATGGCAGCAGGGGCCAGGAAGAGGGTGAACAGGCAGAGGCGGGCAGGAGAGAGGCGCATGGTGGCTCCTTTGCTGAAGCGGGTTTCGGGCTGGGGCTCACAGTAGCGGCAGCAAGTAGTCAAGCTGGAAGCCGCTGCCGATTTTCGGTTTGTTGATCTGCTGGCCGCTGGCCACATCCACCTGTCCGTTGCGTGTGCGTTTCCAGCTATGGCCGTAGTCGGCCAGCAGACGCAGGGTCATCTTCTTTAGCTGTGGCGGCTGGTACTCGATGAAGCCAAGTACGTCCCAGTGGCGCAGCGGAACATGCTGGGCACGCATGCCCGCGCCGTGATAGCCGGCCATGCCGATGCGCGTGCTGGCTTGCGGGCGATAGCTGAGGCTGGCGAACAGCATGGTTTCCCGATCATGCATGTAGTCGAAGATGCCGTTGTAGGCCGGGCTGGCGAAGCGGCCTACCGCGTTGCGCGCCAGGTTGAAGTAGAAGAAGCCCAGGTCGGAAGCGTTTTGCGGTTTTGCCCAGGTATGGCTGCCGCCCCCGGCCAGGGTGAATGGCCCCAGTTCGCGGCTCGCTTTCAAGCCAAAGTGATAGGCATCGCGGCTGAAGTCCCGTCTTTCCCACCAGCTCAGGCCGCGATTGTGATACAGAAAGCCTTCCATACGCAGTCCGGATGGCAGGGCCTGCCAGGAGGCTTCCAGCCCCTGGCGGAACAGATAGCGGTCGGCTTCACCGGCAAAATACAATAGCGAGTTGTTTTTTGAGCTTTCCCATTTCACTTGGCCGCTGACAATATGGTTTAGCTGGTGACGGCCATCGCGGCTGTAGAAGCGCCGCAGCCCAGGCTCGTGCCGGTCGATCGTGCGATCCACCACGGCCAGCAGCCCGCTCCACTGCCCGGACTGGCCGTCCAGGCGCAGGCCATGGTAGCTCTTCTGCGCAGCACGGCTGTCGCGGGCATGAATGACGCCGACGTTATACATGCGCTGCCAGCCAAGTTGGGCGCTGAGGCCGGGTTGTTGATAGCGCAGATAGGCTTGGCCGAGCTTGCTGAAGCTGCCGAGGTCCGGCGGCAGCATATTGTCGGTGTAGCCGTTTTCCGTGCGGGTGCGCAGGTTGATGACTGACTCATAGGAAAGGCCAAAGCCCAGCCGGTCCTGCCAGTAGCCGCTGCGGTAATCCAGCCCGATGCCTTGTACCCAGGTGCTGTAATGATGTGGCAGCAGGTCCGGGTCCCATTCACTGGCATTGCCGCTGCGGTAGAGATTGCGCAGCGACAAATCCAGTCGACTTCCGCCCAGCAGTCCAGCGTTTTCTGTGGTCAAGGCTGGGGTGGGCTCTGCCAATGCCGGTGGTCCGCTGCACAGCGTCAGCAGCAAGGTCAGGGCGAGGGGGCTTGCCGGGGGATATTGCCATGGCGTTTTCATGGCCGGGCCTCCCCTGCTTGCAGGCTGGCGCCCTGGCTGGCAATCACATCGCGATACCAGAAGAAGCTTTTCTTGCGCAGGCGCTCAAGGCTGCCCTGGCCATCATCATCACGATCAACATAAATGAAGCCATAGCGCTTGGACATTTGCGCTTTTGATGCGCTGACCAGATCAATTGGCCCCCAGCTGGTATAGCCCATCACCTCCACACCATCCTGCAAGGCTTCCGCCACCTGCAGCAGGTGGTCATTCAGATAACGGATCCGGTAATCATCCTGAACGGACCCGTCCTCGGCCACCACATCACGTGCACCCAGGCCGTTTTCCACGATGAACAGCGGCTTGCGGTAGCGGTCGTATAACAGGTTCAGCAGATAGCGCAGGCCTTGCGGATCAATCTGCCAGCCCCACTCGGAGCTGGGCAAATGCGGATTGGGCAGGAGATCCAGAATATTGCCGCGCAAGCGCTGCTGCAGGGCCGGGTCGGCGGTGGCGCAGCCGGACATGTAATAACTGAAGCTGATGAAGTCCACCGCATGTTGCAGATCTTCCCGGTCTTGCGGGCTGATCTCCAGCTGAATCTGCTGCTCACGGAAAAACCGTTCCATATAACCCGGATAGCGGCCATGTACTTGCACATCACCAAAGAACAGCCATTGGCGGTTTTGTCGCAGGGCTTCCAGCATGTCGTCCGGATGGCAGCTGAGCGGGTAAACGATGCCGCCCAGCAGCATATTGCCGATTTGCGCGTGGGGCAGCATGGCATGGCAATCGCGTACGGCGCGGGCGCTGGCGACCAGCTGGTGATGAATGGCCTGGTAGATGGCTTGTGGTGAGCTGTTAGCCGCCATGCCCACGCCGGTAAATGGCGCATGCAAGGACATATTGATTTCGTTGAAGGTCAGCCAGTATTTCACCCGCCGGCCAAAGCGCTGGAATACGGTTCTGGCATAACGGCCAAAAAAGCTGATCAGCCGGCGATCCTGCCAGCCGCCATAGCGCTGGACCAGCGCCAGTGGCATTTCGTAGTGGGACAGGGTGATGACCGGCTCGATGCCATGGCTGGCCATTGCGTCGAACAGGCGCTCATAAAAAGCCAGGCCTTCTTCATTGGCTTCTGTTTCATCACCCTCAGGAAAGATGCGGCTCCAGGCAATGGAGGTGCGCAGGCAGCGGAAGCCCATTTCTGCCATCAGCGCGAGGTCTTCCGGGTAGCGGTGATAAAAATCGATGGCAACATCCTTGATGTTGAAGTCGCCATCCTGGCGCTGGATGACAGGCCCAAAAATACCCTGGGGCTGCACATCCGAGGTGGACAATCCCTTGCCACCAAGCTGGTAGGCACCTTCGGCCTGATTGGCAGCAATGGCGCCACCCCACAGGAAATGCTCGGGAAAACGTTGCATGTCGGACTCCTTACGTTTGGCTTGGGTGATGATCGGTGTGCAGCAGAAACAATGGCTCGCCAGTTTTAACCTGGCCGGTTTGGAGTAACTGGATGCTGGCCTCGTCTGCGCCTTGGCACAGGGTAAGCAGCACGGTGGGGTCATAGCCGGCCGCCTCGATGGCCTCCCTGTCCATGTTCATGAGCAGCTGGCCTGCAGTGACGCGCTGCCCCTGTACGATCTGCGAATGAAAATGCTGTCCCTGCAGCTGGACGGTATTGATGCCGACATGAATCAGTATTTCCACGCCATGCGCTGTGCGCAGGGTGAGTGCATGCCCTGAAGGCTGCACGCCGCTGATGATGCCGTCACAAGGCGCGTGCAGGCTGTCTGTGGTGGGGTAGATGGTAACCCCGGCTCCCAGGGCGCCGGATGCGAAGGCCGTATCGGGAATGCTGGCCAGCTCACGGATATTGCCGCTGATGGGGGAGCGGATGCTGTCTTGTTCCGTAGGGGGAGCGTCGGTCGTACTGGTATTGGCCGGGGCAGGCAGACCAAAGAAAAAGGTGGCGAGCAAGGCAAACAGGCAAGCCATGGCGCTACCGATTAATGCGCCCCACACACTGTTATCCACGCCGCTGGGGGGAATGATCTGGGCGAAGGTGAAAATGCTGACCAGGCCCAGCGAGTAAACCTTGCTTTGTACATAGCCCACCACCATGCCGCCCAGCGCCCCGCCGATGCAGCCAAACAGGAAGGGGCGTCTGGCCGGCAGGTTGACGCCATAAATGGCCGGTTCGGTAATGCCGAATATCCCGGCAGTGGCGGCAGAGGCAGCCAGCGAGCGTTGCCTGCTGTCTCGACTGCGCAGCATGACCCCCACTACCGCCCCCACCTGTCCCATCACTGCCGGCAATAGCAGCGGCAACATGCTGTCGTAACCCAGTACGCTGAGATTGTTAAACATGAGCGGAATGAAGCCCCAATGCAGGCCGAAGATGACAAACACCTGCCACAAACTGCCCATGACGGCTCCTGCCAGCACCGGGAACAAGGCATAGAGCCATTGGTAGCCAGCCGCCAGCCCCTGACTGGCTTTTGTTGCCAGCGGACCGATCAGCAGAAAGGTGAAGGGGACCGTGATGACAAGGCAGAGCAGTGGCGTTGCCAGATTGCGAATGGCCGCAGGAAAGCGTGGCTGAATGCGTTTTTCCAGCAGGCAACTGAACCAGGCCGCGAAAATGACCGGCATTACCGACGAACCATAATCGAGCAAGGTCAGTGGCAAACCAAAGAAATCCAGCGACGCGGCGCTGCCACCGCTGGCAAACAGGCTACGAATGGTCGGGTGTACCAGGGCGGCGCCGATTGCCATGGTGGTGAAGGGTGAGCCGCCAAATTTCTGTCCGGCGGTATAGCCCAGGACAATAGGCAGGAAAAAGAACAGTGCGTCACTGGCGGCATACAAAACGTGATAACCACCGCTGTCAGCTGCCAGCCAATGACAGGCCAGCGCCAGTGCCAGCAAACCTTTCAGTATGCCGGAGGCGGCCAGAACGCCGAGAAATGGGGTGAAAATGCCGGAAATAATATCGATAAAGCGGCTGAATAAGGTTTCGCCAGCGCTGGGGGCAGCGCCGACTGCCTGGTCTGGCAGCTCTGGCAGCTGACGCTGTTTTTCGATTGCAGCAAAAACCTGGCTGACATCATTACCAATCACAACCTGATATTGCCCGCCGCTTTCTACCACCATCAGCACACCTGGTGTTTGTTTCAAGGCAGCCGTGTGGGCCAGGGCGCTGTTTTTCAGTTTGAAGCGCAAGCGCGTGGCGCAATGGACCAGGCTTTCGATATTATCCTTGCCACCAATATTTGCCAGGATGGTGTTGGCCAGTTCCTCCATTTTTTATTCCTTGTGTGATCAAATTAAAAAAACCTGAAAACAGCTCTCCCAGTGGAGAGTGATTTCAGGTTTTGCTCGCCATTGCGATAACAATCCCATTGAGAGTAAGGGCTTGAGCTATTCAGTCATGTCGGTTTCATGGTGTTGTTGCGCTCAACATGGGGATGGATGCTAGATGGCTTGCCTGTCGTGCAGCCGGTTTATATGCAAGCTAAGGTACATTATTTCTGCATCGCTCAGTTTTTCATGCCCGTTGGTTTCGATATGCTTGCTAATGGTCTTGGCGCAGTTCCACGCTTGTGGGCAAGACTGTTGCACCATTTCTTGTAATGCAATATCTCCTGGCAGTAAGCCATTTTTACTGAGCAGACGTTGCGCGAGAAATTTAAGATGAGTCACAAAGCGATGGAAGGCAAGGGTGTTTTCATCCAGTCTGATATGCATTTTCAAGCGCACAATCTGTAGTACTTCCTGCATCAGAAGGCTGATCTGGTTGGTGATTTTCATGTCGCCGGTCAATTGTGCATTGGCCAGGTGCAATGCAATGAAACCAGCCTCATCTATTGGTAGTTGACAATCCATTTCCTGTGCGATCAGTTCTAATGAGGCCAAGCCTATATCGTATTCGCATGGATAGAGTTGTTGAATATCCCATAACATGAGATTGCTGATGGCCATGCCCTGACGATGGCGCTCGATGGCAAAGTGCAGATGATCCACTAGCGTCAGGTAAATACGCTCATGCAAAGACGGAATTTTTTGTCGTGCCAGGCAAATGATATGATCACTGGTGGTGATGATCTCTGCCGGAATCCGTTGCAATAGTTCGCTGAGCAGGGCTTGCAAGCCAGGCTCTTGCAGTGAGAATATTTTTTCCACACAGGCTTTGTCCAGAAAGTCTCCTGGACGTTTTTGAAAGCCTAGCCCGCGTCCCATGACAACTTGTTCCTGCTGTTGTGCATTACGGATAATAACGGCATTGTTATTCAGTATCTTGTAGATACGCATTTGTTAGCCTCCAAAAACAAAAACCTGATCCACAACGGCATGTGTGGATCAGGTTTTGCCTGCTATTGCAGTGACAAGCCTGGGAGGTACTACCGGATTGATGATTTGCTGAATAGGTATAATCCAGAAAACCAGCGTTCTGGGGATTATCTGTGCAAGAGATAAGGACTGACAAGCTGCCCTTTTGGCATGGCGATCTGTCTTATCTTGCAGGCTTTCCTTTTAATGGATTGTTTATGGCTGCACACCCATCAGATATTTCTTGCTCATAGCCTTGAATAACTCACTACCGGCCACCTCCAGCATTTCAAACAACACCATTTCCCGGCTGACCAAGACCGCCCCTGCGGCCTGCATGCGCTGCAAGCCCAGTTGCTTGTCGCTGTCGCGGCGACTGGCCACGGCATCGGCCACCACGAATACCTGTTTGCCCTGTGCCAGCAGTTGCAGCACCGTCTGCAAAACGCAGACATGCGTTTCCATGCCGCAGACAATCACCTGTTTGCGGGCCAGCAGGCTGTCTGGCAGGCAGTCGGCGGCCACGCAGGAAAAATGCAGCTTTTCCACCACGCTGGCCTGTGGCGCCAATGCCAGCAGGCTGGCTTCGGTGTGGCCCAGGCCGCGCGGGTATTGTTCGGAAAACACGATGGGCAGCCCGGTATCGTGTGCCACCCCCACCAGCCACAAGCTGGCAGCCAGCATGCTGTCGGCCTGATCCACCGCCGGCAGCAGCTTGTCCTGGATATCCACCACCAGCAGGGTGGCCTGATCGATTTGCATCAGCATGTCTGTGTCTCCCTCTCTGTTATTTCCACGCATAAACCGTCTGGCTGACAGGGTAATCCCTTGATGGGCAGATAAGCCAGATGTGGCACTATGCCGCTTCAACATTCTTGGGACCGTTATCCTGTCATTGCAGTTCTGCAAGCAGGTGACGTGCGCAACCTGGCGTGGCAAGCCGACACAGAGCAGCTGCCCGCGCCGCGGAGAGAGTTCATGCTGCAAGGTGCTTACCGGCTGTTTCAACAAGCCATTGTCGAAGTGATCGACCCCAAGCGGGTATTTAGCGACCCGCTGTCCACCCTGGCCTACGGGACGGATGCGTCCTGTTACCGGCTGGTACCGAAAATTGTCATCCAGACACACTCCGAGGCCGAAGTGCAGGCGGTGCTGGCACAGGCTGCGGCGTTGAAGTTGCCGGTGACCTTCCGCGCGGCGGGGACTTCGCTGTCCGGCCAGGCAGTGAGCGATTCCATTCTGGTGGTGGCCAATCATGGCTGGAAAGACCTGCAAGTCCTGGATGAAGGGCGGGCCATCCGCTTGCAGCCGGGGGTAATCGGTGCGGCGGCCAATGCCGCCTTGCTGCCGTTTGGCCGCAAGATCGGTCCCGATCCGGCCACCATCAATTCCGCCATGATAGGCGGCATTGTCAGCAACAACTCCAGCGGCATGTGCTGCGGCACGGCGCAAAACACTTACCAGACCATCAAGAGCCTGCGGCTGGTGCTGGCCGACGGCACGGTGCTGGATACCGCCGATACCGCCAGTGTGGCGGCCTTCCGCCAGTCGCATGCCGGGCTGCTGGCCGGGCTGGCTGGGCTGGCTGCGCGTATCCGCGCCGATGGCGAACTGGAAGCGCGCATCCGCCGCAAGTACAAGATGAAAAACACCACCGGCTACAGCCTGAATGCGCTGGTGGATTTTGCCGATCCGCTGGACATGCTGCTGCACCTGATTGTGGGCAGCGAAGGCACACTGGCCTTTGTCTCCGAGGCGACTTACCACACGGTGGAAGAACTGCCGCACAAGGCCTCGGCGCTGGTGTTGTACCCCACCATCAAGGATGCCTGCGATGCCATTCAGTTGCTGGCCCAACACAAGGACGTGGTGTCCTCGGCCGAGCTGCTGGACCGCGCCAGCCTGCGCTCGGTGGAAAACAAGGCGGGGGTGCCGGCCGAACTGAAAACCCTGGGCGACGAGGCTGCCGCCATCCTGATGGAAACCCGTGCCCGCGATGCTAGCGCGCTGACTGTGCAGATCGACGCCATTTGCGGCTATATCGCCACCATTCCCAATCTGTCCGGCATTCGCTTTACCGATGTGGCCGAGGAATACACCCGCTTGTGGAATATCCGCAAGGGCATGTTCCCCAGTGTGGGCGCGATGCGTGCGGCGGAAACCACCGTCATCATCGAAGACGTGGTGTTTCCCATCGAACATCTGGCCGAAGGCACGCTCAAGCTGCAAGCCTTGTTCCGCCAGTACCATTACGACGAAGCCATCATCTTCGGCCATGCGCTGGAAGGTAACCTGCACTTCGTGTTCACGCCCAATTTTTCCGGTGAGGCCGAAATCAAACGTTACGAAGCCTTTATCGAGGCGGTGTGCAAGCTGGTGGCGGTGGAGTACGAAGGCGCGGTCAAGGCCGAGCACGGCACCGGTCGCAATATGGCCCCCTTTGTGGAAATGGAATGGGGCCCGGCAGCCTACCGGATCATGCAGGAACTCAAGGCCCTGTTTGACCCGGATGGCATTCTCAACCCGGATGTGATCATCACCCACGACAAGCTGCTGCATATCCGCAACCTGAAGCCGATTCCCACGGCCAATACGCTGATCGACAAGTGCATCGAATGTGGTTTCTGCGAAGTGATGTGCCCCAGCCGCGCCATTACCCTGACCCCGCGCCAGCGCATTGTGGCCAACCGCGAAATGGCCGCGCTGGAACAAAGCGGCCAGGACCCGTCGCGGCTGGATGCATTGCGTGAGAGTTACCAGTTTGCCGGTGATGAAACCTGCACCACCTGTGGCTTGTGCGAATCCGCCTGTCCGGTGGGCATCAATACCGGCGCGCTCACCAGTCAGCTACGCCAGCAGAATCTCAGCGATACCGGCTGGGCGCTGGCCAATACCCTGGCCAGCCACTACGATACGGCGACAGCCGGTGCCCGGCTCGGCTTGCGTGCGCTGCAAACCGTGCAAAGCGTGGCCGGCAATGCCGCCACCGGCGTGCTGATGCGCAGCCTGCGCCGGGTGGTGGGGCGGCGTATTCCCTACTGGACGCCATACTTCCCGCGTGCTGCCAGCAAGCTGCGGCTGGACGGTGGCAAACAGGGCGAGCGCAAGGTGGTGTACCTGCCATCCTGCCTGACGCGTACCTTTGCCCCGGCCAAGGCGCAGCCGGACCAGCGCCCGCTGAACGAGGTGGTAGCCTCGGTGCTGGGCAAGGCCGGTTACCAGATTCTCTACCCGCAGCAGATGGATGGCCTGTGCTGTGGCACGCCGTTCAAGTCCAAGGGCGCGGCCGATGCTGCTGCCAGCAAGTTGTCCGAGCTGGAAGCAGCCTTGCTGCAGGCCAGTGACAATGGCCGCTGGCCGGTGATTGTCGACAATGGCGTGTGCACCGCCAGCATGCTGGAAGGGCTGCAGGACAAGCGCTTGCAGGTGTATGACGTTACCCGTTTCGTACACGAAGTGGCTGCCGAGCACCTGGCCTTCACCCCGCAGCCTGAAAGCGTGGCGCTGCATGTGGTGTGCTCCATGCGCAAGACCGGTCAGGCCGCCATGCTCAATGCCCTGGCCAAACGCTGCGCCAGCACGGTGATCGAGCCGCAGGGCATTACCTGTTGCGGCTTTGCCGGTGACAAGGGCTTCAGCCATCCGGAACTCAACAGCAGTGCGCTGACTGGCCTGAAAGCCCAGGTGAAAGACTGCGGCAGCGGCTTCTCCAATAGCGTGACCTGCGAGATCGGCCTGTCGGACAATTCCGGCATTCCTTACCAGAACCTGATGTATCTGGTGGACCGCGCCTGCCGCAGCCGCTAAGCCCCTGGCTGCTTGCTGAGCAACCCAGCCCCGTTTTCAGCGATGAAACGGGGCTGTTGCTTGTCAAATCCGCTTGTTTAATCGCCATTCTGTTGCTAATGATGTCATGCTATCTGGCTGGAACCTGCCTTACAGGAGCATTGCCGCATGAGTTTTCATATCCGCCGCATCGAGCCGGAAGACGCCGCCGCCATGGCGCGCTTGCAATCCGCCCCCGGCGTGGTCCGCCATACCTCGCAACAGCCCTATCAGTCGGCTGCCGACTGGCAGCAAAAATTGCAGCAGCTGTCCTCCTCCTGTCACTGGCTGGTGGCCTGTGATGCTGCCGACGAAGTGATTGCCAGCGCCGGGCTCACCATCCTGCCGCAAGCGCGTTGCCGCCACGTGGCCGACCTGTTCCTGCTGGTCCGCGACGAATGGCAGGGCAAGGGCGTGGGGCGTGCACTGATGCAGGCCTTGCTGGAGCTGTCCGACAACTGGCTGGGGCTGATCCGGCTGCAACTGATGGCGCAGCGGGACAACCAGCGCGCCATTGCGCTGTACGAGCGCTTTGGCTTCCAGCATGAAGGCGTGGTGCGCCAGGACATCCTGCAGGACGGGCGCTATGTGGACAGTGTGGTGATGGCACGGCTGCACTGGCCGGCAGGAGGGCAGGCATGAGCCGGTATCACATTCGCAAACCGGGTCCGGCGGATGCCGCGGCACTGCGCGCACTGATGAGCGATCCGCTCTGTTACGGCAATACCCTGCAGCTGCCTTATCCCTCCCTGCAGCTGTGGCAACAGCGGCTGGCGGGTAGCGATCCGCTGCACCATGCGCTGTTGCTGGAAACGGCGGCGGGCCAGGTGATTGCCCACGGTTCACTATGGCGGGAAAGCGCTCCCCGACTGGCGCACGGCGCCCACCTGGGCATGGCGGTACAGCGTGAATGGCAGGGGCAGGGGGTGGGCAGGGCCTTGCTGCAGGCCATGCTGGACCTGGCGGATAACTGGCTGGGCCTGCACCGGGTGGAGCTGACGGTATTTGAGGATAATGCGGCTGCACTGGCGCTGTACCACAAGTGCGGCTTTGTCGAAGAGGCCCGTTTGCGCGCTTACGCCCTGCGCAATGGTCGCTATGAAGATGTCCTGAAAATGGCCAGGCTGCGTGCCAGCTCACCTGCAGCGCAGGCTTGAGCGCAAGACAAAAAAATAACGCCATCGCAAGATGGCGTTTTCAATCACAACACAACAAAGGAGTTTGCTGTCTGCCCTGACGGCAGTGGCCTGATGATGCACAACAAGCCCTGAAAAAACTTCAACAAAGTGTCGACATTATCCAATAGGTCGGCGCGGTGGTCGTTCATGATCCGGACATGAAGCGGTAATATTGCGACGTCTCTGATTTATATAAAGAAAAAGCGCGGTAAGCCCGCGCTTTTGTCTGTATTGCAGCCAGGTCAGGTGTTCAGATGTCCTGCCCTTCGACAATGCCATCATGATGCGCTGCCGATTTCGGCAGAATCAGATTGAGCGCCATGGCCAGAATGGAGCACAGGCCGACGCCGGCCAGCTCCAGCCCGCCCAGTTTCAGCGTCAGGCCGCCGATACCAGCGGTCAGCACCACCGAGATGATCACCAGATTGCGCGGCTGCATCAGGTCCACCTTGGCCTCGATCAGGGTCTTCAAACCAATGGAGGCGATAGTGCCGAACAGCAGCACCATGATGCCGCCCATTACCGGCATGGGGATGGATTGCAGCAGGGCATTGAACTTGCCGAAGAAAGCCATGCAGATGGCAAATACGGCGGCCCAGGTCATGGTCACCGGGTTGAAGTTGCGGGTAATCATCACCGCGCCGGTCACCTCGGCATAGGTCGTCACCGGCGGGCCGCCGATCAGGCCGGCCACGCACACGCCCAGGCCATCACCCATCAGCGTGCGATGCAGGCCCGGCGTCTTGGTGAAGTCCTTGCCAGTGACACCGCCAATGGCCATCACGCCACCGATATGCTCGATGGACGGGGCAATCGCCACCGGCAGCATGAACAGCGCGGCCGACCAGTTGACCTCGGGGCTGTGGAATACCGGTGCGGCAAACCACGGCGCATTGGCCAGCTTGGCAAAATCCACCACGCCCAGGAAAGCAGCGGCGATATAGCCCACGGTGACACCGGCCAGAATCGGCACCAGCTTGAACATGCCACGGGCGTAAATGGACACGATGACCGTGGTGGCCAGCGAAATGGCCGCCAGCAGCATGGAGGTTTCATAGGGCATGATCTGCTTGCCACCCGCCTGGCCCATGGCCATGCCGGAGGCTGCGGTGGCGACCGACAGACCGATGATCATGATCACCGGACCGATCACCACCGGCGGCAGCAGCTTGTTGACCAGCTCCATGCCGCGCCAGCGCACGATGGCAGCAAACACGAAATACATGAAACCGGCGGCAAACAGGCCGAACATGGTGGCACCCTGACCCCAGGTATGCATGGAATAGATGATGGGGCCGATAAAGGCAAACGAGCTACCCAGGAAAATGGGCACCTGACGCCCGGTACACAGCTGGAACAGCAAGGTGCCGATGCCGGCGCCGAGCAGCGCCATGGCGGGGTTGAGGCCGGTCAGCAGCGGTACCAGAACCAGTGCGCCGAATGCGACGAACAGGATCTGGGCGCCGGAGATGGCCACCTTCACGTGTTGGAACATAATGGGGTTTCCCTGTTTTTGTTAAAAGCAAATACGGCCTGACGCTGACTCAGACCGTGCAATACATGATGGCCTGGGCAATGATGTTGTTTTGCTGCTGTGCCAGCCGGCTGTGCTGGCGGAAGTCCTGCACCATGGCCTGCACCCGCTGATAGGTGTCAAAGTTGGGTAGCGGCCGGTAGGCAATGTCCACTTCCAGCCGCGCCGCCACTTTCTTGATGGTGGTGGGCTTGATGCACACATGCTCGTCGGGCCGGCTATAGGCCAGAAAGCAGGTCACCACCGGCCACTTGGCCGGATTGGCATTGCCATCATTGCGGCACAGCTGCAGCACTTCGACAAAATCGGCAAAACTGTCCGGGCCAAACTGGTGCAGCAAGCGATAGAGCGCAGCGACAAAGGCGGCATGCACATCGCGAAAGCCCAGATAATTGCGGAAGGCCATCTTCTCGAAGGTGCTGACCGTGGTGCTGCGGCCAATGATCTGGCGGCAGGTTTCGGTGATGTCGGCATAGCGCTGGCTGGCGATGGCCTGTTGCAGCCGCTCGGCCGTCAGCCCCTGCTGGCACAGCTGGATGACGCTATCCACGCTGCGGTGCTTTTTGGCCAGTGCCTGCCACTGCGCATCTTGCAGGCCGTCAGGAAAGCGCAGCAGAAAGTCGTTGTCGATCTGTTGATGGGCGTTCATCCCTTTCCCTTCTTTCCTTTGGCGGCTGGCTGCAAAAACGCCGCCCTTCCGGTACGGACGAGCGGCGTGCTAACTATTCCCGGCAAACTCAGGCGTGCTTGGTGCCGAAGATCTTGTCACCGGCATCACCCAGACCCGGAATGATGTAGCCATTTTCATTCAGATGGCTGTCCAGCGAGGCGGCATACAGCTGCACGTCGGGGTGGGCATCGTTCACCACCTTCACGCCTTCCGGTGCCGCCACCATCACCACCGCCTTGATCTGCTTGCAGCCCTTGCGCTTGAGCAGTTCGATGGTGGCCACCATGGAGCCGCCGGTGGCCAGCATCGGATCGATGATGATGGCGATGCGCTCATCCAGGCTGTCGACGAATTTTTCGAAATAGGACACCGGTTCCAGCGTTTCTTCGTTGCGGGCCAGGCCCACCACGCTGATCTTGGCCGACGGCACCAGGTCGAGCACGCCGTCCAGCATGCCGATGCCGGCGCGCAGGATGGGGACCACGGTGACTTTCTTGCCCTTGATCTGCTGGATGTCGATCTTGCCGCACCAGCCGTCGATGGTGGTGGCTTCCAGTTCAAAATCGCGGGTGGCTTCATAAGCCAGCAGACGCGCCAGTTCTTGGGTGAGCTGGCGGAATTTCATGGTGCTGATATCGCCCTCGCGCAACAGGCCGAGTTTGTGCTGTACCAGCGGATGGTTGACTACGTGGATGTTCATGCTTGGTCCCAAACCTTGCGAAAAAGCTGCCGGTTGCGATGTTGTGGAGCGCAGGGGCAGCTTGTTTCAGATATGCGAAACCGGCCTGGTTGCCATGGCCGGTCTTTGAATGAGGTATGGGGCGATATTCTACCGCTTTTCCCACTGGGAAATCCACGGGATTAACCCTGAGGCCGGCAGTGGTGCCGCACAGATATAGCCCTGCACCGCATGGCAGCCCAGTTCGCTCAGTACGGACAGATCGGTCGCATCCTCCACCCCCATGCCCACCGTGCTCAGGCCGCCGGCCTGGGCCAGTGCCAGTGCCTCGCCCAGAATGGCCCGCAGGTGCTGGTTGTCGCCGGCGCCATGTACAAAGGCACGGTCGATTTTCAGACCGCTGAAATGGCTGCTCTGCAGCTTGTCGGTCAGACCGGTGCCAATGCCGAATTCATCCACCATCACGCCAAAGCCTGCCTGGCGCAGCGCCTGCAGCTGGGTGTCGGCCATGGCCCAGTGCTGGCGCAGGGTGCTTTCGGAAAATTCCAGGGTCAGGTTTGCCGGCTGCAGGCCGGCCAGCCTGGTTTTCTGGGCCAGATGCCCGGCCAGCTGCGGGTCGGCCAGCAACTGGGCGGACAGATTGATCGATACCTGCAATGCCTGCCCCTGGTCCAGCCAGTCGCGGCAGGCATACAGCGATTTTTCCAGGATCAGCTCGGTCAGCTCGCGTATCATGCCGCGCTCTTCCATCACCGGCACGAAGGTGATGGGCGAGAGCACGCCCAGTGCCGGATGGCGCCAGCGCGCCAGCGCCTCGGCGCCGATGACACGGCGGTCGCGGATATCGACAATGGGCTGGAAATACGGCACCAGCTGGTCGTTGACCAGTGCTTTCCAGATTTCATCGATGGGCATGGCACCACCACTGTCGCTGGTGGCGTGGCCGGTGAGGTGTTCGGTTTGGGCAAGAAAGCCCGCAGCTTGTGAAGGTGTCATGGCGGTATCCGGTCGGGATAGGGCAGCGGGCTGCCGGCAGTAGGCTGTTTGCTGAATTGTAAGACAGTCAGGCGGTAGTGGATATGAACTTGTCGTGCGGTCCGGAGAAAATCGGCGGGTCTGGGCATGTGCGCGCCCTGCTTGTGTGCATCGATGCGGCGTGCCGGCAAAGAAAAACCCGGCCGGGGCCGGGTTTGCTCTGCTTGCCATGGTGGGCGTGGCTTACAGCCCTTGCAGCACTTCCTGCAATTCGCCGGACTGGTACATTTCGTACATGATGTCCGAGCCACCGATGAACTCGCCCTTGACGTAGAGCTGCGGAATGGTCGGCCAGTTGGAGAATTCCTTGATGCCCTGGCGGATTTCGGCGTCCTGCAGCACGTCGACGGTCTTGATGTTTTCCACGCCACAGGCTTTCAGAATCTGGACCGCGCGCGAGGAGAAGCCGCACTGCGGGAACTGGGCCGAGCCTTTCATGAACAGCACAACCGGGTTCTCGGTAACGGTCTGCTTGATGATGTCCTGGGTATCCATGAGGAATTCCTTGCGGTGAACGGGCAAACAGCGGGTTTGCCCTCAATACTTGACTGAAACGATGGGTTATTGTACGTAAGCCGGCTGCGCTGGTCAATTTGCCTGATGACGTGCGCGCAACTGGCGCAGGAATATTTCGGCCTGGCCGTCGTACAGGGCGTGGCGGTTCATGAAGCGCGACACGTTGGCCGCCACCAGCGCCGTGGCCATCAGCGGAATGATCATGGTGGACGACGAAGAGGTCATTTCCATCACGATGACAAAGCCGGTCATCGGCGCGCGGGTCATGCCGGAGAAAAACGCCACCATGCCCAGCAGTACCATGGCCGCCTGCGGCAGCGAGGGCAGCAGCAAGGACATGTTCAGGCCAAAGCCCGCTCCCACCGCCAGCGAGGGGGCGAACATGCCGCCGGGAGCACCGCTGATATAGGTGATGATCAGCGAAACCAGCTTGAGAATGCCGTACTCCTGCATGCTGCTGCCACCGCCTTCGATGATCTCCTTGGCGCGGAAATAGCCGGTGCCGAAGGTGATGCCGTCGCTGGCAATGCCGATGACCGCCAGCAACAGGCCGCAGGCAATGGCAAACAGGATGGGGTAGTTGATGCGCCAGCCGTGCAGCGGGCCGGGCAGGTGATGGGCCAGTGTCAGGATGGCGCGCGAGGTCAGACCGCCGATGATGCCGCCGACAATGCCGCACACCGGAATGGCCATCCAGCCCGAGCGCAGCTCCAGCACCACCGACACCACGCCGAAGTAGTTGTAATCACCCAGTACCGCAATGGCGGTAATACCGGCCAGGATGACCGACAACAGGATGGTGGAGCTGGCGCGCTGGTCGAAGGTGCGGCCCATTTCCTCGATGGCGAACACGATGCCGGCCAGCGGGGTATTGAAGGCCGCCGCCACACCGGCCGCTGCGCCCGCCAGGATAAAGCTGCGTGCCACGCCCTCATGGCGCAGGGCAGCCTCGCGGTTGAGCGAGTACTTGATGGCGGCCCCCACCTGCACGATGGGGCCTTCATAGCCCATGGTGGAGCCACAGCCCACGCCGATCAGCGTCAATACCATCTTGCCCACGGCGGCGCGCATGGTGAGTATGCGCGCGCGCAAGGCGTGCATGCCCGGCTGCATGGCAATGATGGTTTGCGGAATGCCACCGCCGCCGGCACCATCGAAGAAGGTGCGCAGCAGCCATACCGACAAACCCAGCCCGGCCGGGGTGATCAGCAGGGCCCAGTAGGGCGACTGGTCGTAGATCTGGTAGAACAGTTCGTGCGACAGATGGCTGCCATTGGCAAACACTGCCGCCACCAGGCCAATCAGAATGGCAGCAATCCAGATCGGAGCCCGACGTCGCCACAGTGCCATGGACAAATACAGATATCTCAGGCGGCGGCTGGCGCGCAGGCCGTGCTGGCCCAGGCGCCGGGCGACTCTGGTGTCGGACATGGGGGAGGGAACTCCGTGGCGGTTTATCGAGAGCTGAGCAAAGCCGCGTGACACATCGTTTGATATGAAACGGTATTTTCGACTTTGCTAATACTCGATGATAAGGTCAATTACCTTTCCTGACCAGAACCGCTGCGAAGAAACCGTCGGAATTATGCAGGTGCGGCTTCAATTCCAGATAGTCGCCAATCTGTAGCGGGATCTTCTGTTCGGCCAGCGCTTCATCCATCGGCAGCAGGACAAAGTCCGGGTGGGCGGCCAGGAAGGCTTCGACGATGTCGCGGTTTTCCTGCGGCAGCAGGCTGCAGGTGGCGTACACCAGACGGCCGCCCACTTTCACCAGGCGCGCGGCCGAGGCCAGGATGGCGGTTTGCTTGACGTTCAGCTCGGCCACGCTTTCCGGGCTCTGGCGGAATTTCAGGTCCGGATTGCGGCGCAAGGTGCCCAGGCCGGAACACGGCGCATCCACCAGCACGCGGTCGGCCTTGCCCGCCAGGCGTTTTACCTTGCTGTCGTTTTCATGCGCCAGCAGCTGCGGGTGCACATTGGACAGGCCGGAGCGGGCCAGGCGCGGCTTGAGGTTGGCCAGGCGTTTTTCCGATACATCGAAGGCGTACAGACGGCCGCTGGAGGCCATCTGGTTGCCCAGCAGCAGGGTCTTGCCACCGGCTCCGGCACAGAAATCCACCACCATTTCACCACGACGGGCACCGGTGATCAGGCCCAGCAGCTGGCTGCCTTCGTCCTGCACTTCGATGACACCGGACTTGAACAGCTCGTACTTGGACAGCGCCGGCTTGTCTTGCAGACGGATGCCGATGGGCGAGTAGGGGGTGGGCTCGCACGGCATGCCGTCGGCGCGCAGGCGGTCCATCACTTCGTCGCGCTTCATCTTCATGGTGTTGACGCGCAGATCCAGCGGCGCCGGCTCCATCAGGCCCAGGCCCAGCGCCAGCACGTCTTTCGGGTCTTTTTCCGCCAGGCGCTCGATCACCCATTCCGGCAGTTCGGCGGCGATGGACAGGTTGTCGTCCAGCTGCTTGCCCTTGACGCTGCTCAGCCATTCGCGCTCACCGGCGCTGGTGGCGTCGGCCAGTTCCTTGATATTGAGCTTTTGCAGGCGCATCAGCGCCACCATGGCCAGCCGGCGCGGGCTGGCCTTTTCCGGGGCGATCAGCGCGCGGAACTGGATCAGGCGGCGCAGGCAGCCAAAGGCGGTTTCGGCAATCAGGTGACGGTCGTTGGAACCCAGCTTCACGTTTTCACGGAAGTAGGCGGACAGCACGGCATCGGCCGGGCGGTCAAAGCGGATCATCTGGCCGATGACGTTTTCGATGTGTTTCAGTTGGCTATGGCTGATATTCATTAACGGTTATTCCGGGTCATGGGGCGAGCGGGCAGGCGCCATTGCTCGGTGCCGTCAATATTGATCAGCACGGCGCGCAGTTCTACCCGTTTGCTCTTGTCAGTGCGCGAAATGCGCACCGGCAGGTTGGCGAAATCCGGAGCCAGCCAGAATTCGGTGATGTCATCCTCGCCCTTGGCGCGGAACACTATCACCCGGATCTTGCCGGAGCCGGTGTCGTAATCGGTTTCGCCACTGGGGGTCATCGGATATTCATAGACCTTTTTCCCAGTGGTGATCTGCAAGGGGGCGGAGCCAAGCTGGCCGCCCTTCAGCCCCAGCTGGAAGGCCAGGCTGAATACATCTTGTGCGCCGGCGCGCAGGGCGACTTCCTTGTCGCCCTGATCGCCAAAGTGCAGGGTGCCGGCTGCCCAGTCAAAGCGGGCGGATTCCTTGGCCTCATGGCCTACCCAGGCTTGCAGGCTGTCCGGCTGTAGGCCGTGCTGGTTTAACCGGCCTTGTGAAAGATAGCGCCGCTTCCCGCCGATAACCGGGTTGAAGCGAATCTCCAGCGTATAACTGTTCGGGCCATGTTGCCAGTCAAGGCCACCACTGCCGACCATGGCGTTGTTGTAGAAGGTCTGATAACCCAGCTGGGCCTGCGCCGGGAAACGGTGCTGGGCGGTCAGCGGTGTCAGATAACCGGCCGGCCTGTCCGCCACGGTGGCGGCCGGGGCGCTGGCGTCGACGGTGTGCTCATGCGGCTCAGTCTTGTCCGCTTTTGCGGCATGGGCCGTTGCCGGCGCACTGGCCGCGCCTGGCTGGTGGCTATTGGCCTGTTCCGCCAGCGGCTGGCTGGCGTCCTCCGTCTCGGCTGCTTGTTCTGCTGCCGGGGCTTGCTCCGCTTTGGCGTGCGCTGCCGAGGCATCGTGATGGCGCTTTGCCTTGTGCCCGCTCACGGCTCTTGCCGGCCCGCCGGGCAGCAGTCTGGCGGTGGGCGTGGCAGGTGGCGTGGCTTGTTCCAGCTGCAGCGCCTGCATTTTTACATCGATCTTGCGCAGGGCCTGATCGGGCGGCAATGCTATCGTGCTTTCCGGCAGCAGGCCGGAGCCCAGCATGGCCACATGCAGCAGCAGGGAAGCCAGCAGGGCCAGGATGAATATCCGCAGCGACGATTTCATGCCGGAGCCGATCACTCAGGGCGCAGGTGCCAGCAGGCTGGCGGCCGGCTGGGCGGGGGAGGCCACCTTGCCATCGACAATCTGCAGTTCGCCAGCCACAAAGCGGCGCACGGCAGCCGGGTAGAGCTGGTGTTCCAGCTGCAATACCCGCGCGGCCACGCTGTCCGGGGTGTCGTCGTCCTGCAGGGTCACCACGCCCTGGGCCACGATGGGGCCGTGGTCCAGTTCGGCGGTGACAAAGTGCACGGTGCAGCCGGCTACCTTGCAGCCCATTTCCAGTGCCCGCGCATGGGTGTGCAGGCCGGGAAAGGCGGGCAGCAGCGAGGGGTGGATGTTGAGCATGCGGCCTTCGTAGCGGCGGGTGAAGTCTGCCGTGAGAATGCGCATGAAGCCGGCCAGCACCACCAGGTCGGGCTGGTAGCCGTCTATCACTTGCGCCAGCTGTGCATCAAATGCTTCGCGGCTGGCAAACTGCTTGTGGTCCACCACTGCCGTGGCAATGCCCCGCTCTGCCGCCCAGGCGAGGCCGGCGGCGTCGGGACGGTTAGACAGCACCGCGGCGATGCGCGCTGCCGGGATATTGGCCTCGACAATGGCCTGCATGTTCGAGCCGCGACCGGAAATCAGGATGACGATGTTTTTCATGGTTGCACTATGGGCTGCTGGATGTCGCCGGTAAAAAAACAAGCGCCGCCAGCAATGCTAGCGGCGCCGTTCGGTGTCACTGCCAGACTCAGGAAATCTGGGTCTGGTGTTCGTCACCGTTGCGGGCGCGCACGCTGCCCAGACGGTGTACGGTTTCGCCTTCCTGCTGCAGCAGGGCGGTGGCGGCAGCCACATGCTCTTCGGCCACGATCACCACCATGCCGATGCCGCAGTTGAAGGTACGGTACATTTCCTGGCTGTCGACATTGCCTTCCTTCTGCAGCCACTGGAACAGCTTGGGCAGTTCCCAGCTATTGGCATCGAGCTGGGCAACCACATTGTCCGGCAGCACGCGCGGGGTGTTTTCGGTGATGCCGCCGCCGGTGATGTGGGCCATGCCTTTGACCGGCAGGGTCTGCATCAGCTTGAGCAGGGGCTTCACATAGATGCGGGTGGGGGCAATCACCGCATCGCGCAGGCTCTTGTCGCCATCAAAGGCGGCGTCCAGATCCGGCTGGGCACGGTCGATGATCTTGCGCACCAGGCTGTAGCCATTGGAATGCACACCGTTGGAACCCAGGCCCAGCACCACGTCCCCCGGGACAATGGTACGGCCGGTGATCACCTGGCTCTTTTCCACCACACCGACGGCAAAGCCGGCCAGATCGTATTCGCCCACCGGGTACATGCCCGGCATTTCGGCGGTTTCGCCGCCAATCAATGCACAACCGGCCTGTTCGCAACCAGCGGCAATGCCCTTGATCACGTCGGTGGCTTGCGGGACATCCAGCTTGCCGCAGGCGAAGTAATCCAGGAAGAACAGCGGCTCGGCACCCTGAACCAGGATGTCGTTCACGCTCATGGCCACCAGATCGATGCCGACGGTGTCGTGGCGATTCCAGTCAAAGGCGAGTTTCAGCTTGGTGCCCACGCCATCGGTGCCGGATACCAGGACGGGCTCTTTGTACTTTTTGGAAATTTCCACCAGTGCGCCGAAACCGCCGATACCACCGAGAACTTCCGGGCGCATGGTGCGCTTGGCATAGGGCTTGATGTTTTCGACGAGCGCGTCGCCGGCGTCGATATCCACGCCTGCATCACGGTAACTGAGGGACTGGGTGCTCAAGGTAAACTCGCTTTCTGCTAACTTGAAGTATTTTCACGTCAAGCTTTCGCTGATGCGAAAGCACTGTATTTTAACTGAATTTCTGCCAGAAAGCCGCGCTTAATTTGCAATGGCGCAGCAGAAAGCGCCGTGGCGGCTAGCCGGGCCTGCCCCGGTGCCGGGCCGGCCATGCCAGGCCGGGCTGCGCTGACGCGCTTTTATCCGCCTGGAATCGCCAAACTAATGGCATGCAGCGGTTTCGCCAACAGGCCATCTCGGCGTAAAATCACCGTCTGACTTCAATCGGCCCACACGACCTTACTCTTGGACCAGCTAGTACTAGACCTGACCCCCACGCCGCTGCCGGCCTTCGACAATTTCCTGGCCCAGCGCAACCGCGAGGTGATCACCGCCCTCACGGCGGAGGATGGCGAGCGCTTCATCTATCTGTGGGGCGAGCCGGGCAGTGGCAAGACCCACCTGCTGCAAGCCTGGATTGCCCATGCCGAGCGGCTGGGCCGCGCCTCCATCTATCTGGATGGCCAGAAGGAACATCTGCCGGATTTTGCCCGCGAAGCCAGCTTTATTGCGGTGGACCATGTCGACGACCTGGCCCCGGACGACCAGATCACCCTGTTCTCCTTTTATAACTCGCTGAAGGAAAGTGGCGAGGGCCGGCTATTGATGGCCGGACGCAAGCCACCGATGGCCGCCGCCGTGCGCGACGACCTGCGCACCCGGCTGGGCTGGGGACTGGTGCTGGAAGTGAAGGCCCTGTCCGACGACGACAAGCTGGCCGCGCTGCGTACTCATGCCGCCAACCGCCAGCTGGCGATTGCCGACGATGTGTTCCGTTACCTGCTTACCCACTGGCGGCGCGACCTGTCCAGCCTGATCGGCATGCTGGACATGCTGGACCGCTATTCGCTGGCGCTGCGCCGCCCCATCACCGTGCCGCTGGTGAAAAACGTTTTGCAAACCGCGAGTTCTTCCGACACATGACCCAAGCACGCAATCTGGCCCTGTTTGACCTGGACAACACCCTGCTGATCGGCGACTCCGATTTCGAATGGCCGCGCTTCCTGATCAAGCGCGGCATTGTCGACCAGGCCTATTACGATCACCGCAATAATCACTTCTACGAACAGTACAAGGCCGGCACGCTGAATATCGGCGAGTATCTGGAATTTGCGCTGGAGCCGCTCACCCGTTACGACAACACCGAGCTGGCAGCACTGCATGCCGCTTATATGGATGAGCATATCCGTCCCATCATTCCGCAAGCCGCGCGCGACCTGCTCAATCTGCACCGCCAGCAGGGCGATGAAATCCTCATCATCACCGCCACCAACCGTTTCATCACCGGTCCCATCGCCGCCGAACTGGGCGTGGATGACGAACACCTGATCGCCATCGACCTGGAACGCAGCGCCGATGGCCGCTACACCGGCAAGCACACCGGCGTGCCCAGCTTCCAGGGCGGCAAGATCACCCGGCTGGAAATGTGGCTGGCCGAACGCGGCCAGACGCTGGCCAGCTATGGCCGCAGCTTTTTCTACAGCGATTCGCACAACGACTTGCCACTGCTGTCCATCGTCAGCAACCCGGTGGCGGTGGACCCGGACGATACCCTGCGCCAGCACGCCAAGGAGCAGGGCTGGCCCATCATCAGCCTGCGCGGCTAAGCCCGCCATCATCCCGTCCGTGCAGGTTGGCCGCAGTGCCAGCCTGTTTTTTTGCCCGGAGAACGACATGCAGCAACTTGAAGCCTTTCTGGCCCGCGCCGAAGCCCTGCTGGCCCGTCTCGAACCCTTGCTGCCTCCGGCCCGGCCCGAGCCGGACTGGAGCGCACCAGCCTATCGCTGGCGGCGTCAGGGCATGGCCGGCTGGCTGGAGAGCGTCAACCAGCCGCACACCCTGCCGCTGGCGCGGCTGACCCATATCGACAACCAGCTCAAGCTCTTGGTGCGCAACACCCGCCAGTTCGTCAAAGGCAAACCGGCCAATAATGTGCTGCTGACCGGCGCGCGCGGCACTGGCAAATCGTCATTGGTGAAAGCCCTGCTGCCAGAATTCGCCGACAAGGGCCTGCGCATCATCGAGGTGGACAAGGAGCATCTGTCCGACCTGGCCGAGATCATGGCGCTGGTGGCCGGGCGCAAGGAGCGCTACATCCTGTTCTGTGACGACCTGTCGTTTGAAGATGGCGACGATGCCTACAAGGCGCTGAAAACCGCGCTGGATGGCGGCCTGGCACGGCGGGCGGAAAACATGCTGGTGTATGCCACCTCCAACCGCCGCCATCTGATGCCGGAAAAACACAGCGAAAACCGCGAGGGCTGGGTGAGTGATGGCGAAATCCATCCGGGCGAAGCCATCGAGGAAAAAGTGTCGCTGTCCGACCGCTTTGGCCTGTGGCTGTCGTTTTATCCCTTCGATCAGGACGCCTATCTGGCCGCGGTCAAAACCTGGCTGGAACATTTCCAGCTGCCCATGGACAGCGAGGCCGAACGCGCGGCGCTGCAATGGAGCCAGCTGCGCGCCAGCCGTTCCGGCCGCGTGGCCTGGCAATTTGCCAATGACTGGGCTGGCCGCAGCGCCAGGGAACGCAAGGCGGAGCTGGGCAAGTGAGCGTGGCCAGCGTGGCGGCCACGCCGCCACACCGCACCCGCGGCATCCTGCTGTACAGCCTGGCCATTTTTCTGCTGGCGGTGATGGATGCCAGCGCCAAATGGCTGACCCATGGCTATCCAGTGGGCGAAATCATCTTCTTCCGCTCGCTGTTTGCCCTGCCCATCCTGCTGGTGCTGGGGCTGCGCCACAGCAGCGCCCCGGCCCGGCTGCTGGCCACGGCACAGCCATGGCGGCATCTGTTGCGCGGGATGGTGGTGATGCTGACCATCGTCACCTTCTTCATGGCCTTGCGCCATTTGCCGCTGGCCACGGTAACGGTGATCACCCTGGCCAACCCCATCTTCATGCTGCTGCTGGGCCTGTTCTGGCTGGGCGAGCAGGTGGGGCGGCAGCAATGGCTGGCAGTCGGCCTGGGCCTGATCGGGGTGCTGGTGGTGTGTGGCCTGTCCGGCCTGCAGTTCAATGCCTACAGCCTGCTGGCGGTGGCCTCGGCCCTGTCCTATGCCCTGGCCACGCTGCTGACCCGTCAGCTGTCGGCCCATGACAGCCCGGCCACCATTGCCTTGCTGGGGACGCTGCTGATGCTGCTGTTCAGTGCCTTGAGTGCAGGCCGCGACTGGCAGTGGCCGGGGCTGGCCGACTGGCTGGTGCTGCTGTTGCTGGGCCTGAGCGGCGGGCTGGCCAATTTCGTCAATGCCCTGTCGCTGCGCGATGTGCCGCTATCGGCGGTGGCTCCGCTGGAATACAGCATCCTGCTGTGGGCGGCAGCGCTGGGGTATTTTTTCTTTGCCGAAATGCCGGGTATGAGCACCTGGCTGGGCGGGGCCCTGATTATCGCCAGCGGTGTGGTGGTGGCCAGGGCGAAGCATTAACCGCGGACCAGAACATTGGCTGACAAGACAAATCATGCATTCTGACAACAAGATCATCGAAGTGGTGGCCGGCGTGCTGATGCGCCCGGATGGCAGTTTCATGCTGGGCAGCCGGCCGCAGGGCAAACCTTATGCCGGCTACTGGGAGTTTCCCGGCGGCAAGGTAGAGCCTGGTGAAAGCGCCCTGCAGGCGCTGGTGCGCGAGCTGCAGGAGGAAATGGCCATCACCGTGACCCATGCCACACCCTGGCTGAGCCGGCTGCATCACTACGAACATGCCTCGGTCCATTTGCGCTTTTTCCGCGTGTGGGACTGGCAGGGCGAGCCACAGCCGCAAGAGGGCCAGCAGTTTGCCTGGCAGCCGCCGGGGCCGAGCAGTGTCGAGCCCATGCTGCCGGCCAATGGCCCGATACTGAAGTCACTGCAATTACCTGCGGTGTACGCCATCACCTGCGCCCATGAAATCGGCGTGGCCGCCCAGTTGCAGGCACTGGCTACCGGCCCGGCCCATGGCCTGGTACAGGTACGCGAACCGGACATGGACCGGCAGCAGTTACAGGCTTTTGTCAGCGAAGTGGCGGCCATCGTGCATGCACGCGGCGGCAAGGTGGTGGTGAATGCCGACCCGGCCTGGCTGGCCGGCTGGCCGGTGGATGGCGTGCATCTGAATGGCAGCCGTTTGCGGCAACTGACGCAGCGGCCGGATATTGCCTGGGTGGGGGCGTCGGTGCACTCGGCAGCAGAATTGCAGCAGGCGGGGCTGCTTGGTCTGGATTACGCCTTGCTCGGCCATGTCCAGCCGACGGCCAGCCATCCGGGTGTCACGCCGCTGGGCTGGGACGGTTTTGCCAGCGTGCTGGCTGCGGGCATGCCGCTGCCGGTGTATGCGCTGGGTGGGCTGCAGGCTCAGGATCTGGAAACCGCGCGTCAGCATGGCGCGCATGGTGTGGCATTGATGCGTGGAGCCTGGCAATGACGATGAACGCCCAACAGAAAAAACTGCTGCTGATCGGTACGGCCCTGCTGCTGCTGGCCGCCATCAAGGGCGGGCTGGTGTGGTGGTATCTGCAACACAAGAATCAGCCTG
Organism: Aquitalea magnusonii; assembly: GCF_003202035.1. Lineage (GTDB taxonomy): Bacteria > Pseudomonadota > Gammaproteobacteria > Burkholderiales > Chromobacteriaceae > Aquitalea > Aquitalea magnusonii. The sequence continues at coordinate 75,318 of NZ_QJKC01000017.1, forward strand.
CCGCACCGCAATTGCTGGCCTGCAATATCGCTCAGGGGCGCTGCGCCTTGCCGGATGGTGGCAGCTTGCACTTTGTCAGTCCGCCGCAAAACGGCAAGCCCTTTACGCTGCGGCTGGAAGGGGTGCAGGTGGCACAGCCTGCGGTGGAGTTTGCCATGGCCGACATGGACATGGGTTTCAACCGCTATCGTTTTGTGGCCGATGGTTCGGACTGGCAGGCACGCATCACCCTGCCAGTCTGCGCCACCGGCAGCCGTCACTGGATTGCCACCCTGCATCTGGGTGAGCAGTCTTACAGCCTGCCCTTCCTGGCGCAGTAGCACAGGTATCGTTCAGCGCGTAAAGGCTCCGGGAGGGGCCTTTTTTGTTGAAAGTGTGGGATTGGGCCGAGGCTGTTCCGGTAGTGCTAACGGGCTAGATACCGACTCATTTCCACCGCACCAACGCGCCCATCCGCCGCGCGGAAGCGGCACTCAAATCATCATCCGCGTGAGCGGATTTTCATCAAGAATTTCCCTTTTAAAGTCAAAGTCAAAGACAAAGATAACTTCGCGGGTCTCGCCCCGCCGGCGAGGTACTTTGCTTTTGCTTCGCCAAAAGAAAGTACGGCGGTTTCAAGAGCTAAGTGCAACACCAACCAATTAAAGGTTAAGTTGTTGCATGCAAAGAACTTATGAGCACCTCGGTGCCGAAGAACGCGGGTTCATCATGGCAATGAAACAGCAGGGAGAGAGTGCCAGGGCCATTGCAAAGGCATTGCACCGGGCTCCCAGCACGATT
>NZ_QJKC01000018.1 GCF_003202035.1 Aquitalea magnusonii
AATCGTGCTGGGAGCCCGGTGCAATGCCTTTGCAATGGCCCTGGCACTCTCTCCCTGCTGTTTCATTGCCATGATGAACCCGCGTTCTTCGGCACTGAGGTGCTCATAAGTTCTTTGCATGCAACAACTTAACCTTTAATTGGTTGGTGTTGCACTTAGCTCTTGAAACCGCCGTACTTTCTTTTTTGGCGAAGCAAAAGAAAGTACCTCGCCGGCGGGGCGAGACCCGCGAAGTTGTATTTGTCTTTGCTTTTCGATGGTTTTCTTGATGCACAAAGGACAAACATCCGCTCACGCGGATGATAAGAACACCTGTCGGAGCTGCCATAGGCTGCACACCCGCCTCCCCAGCAAAAAGCCCCGACCAGAGCCAGGGCTTTCAAAGGTGCGCTACCGATTAAATCAGTGACCCAGTGCCTTGTTCACCGCAGCCAGGCCAGGCTTGCCATCCAGCGTGGTGACACCAGCCAGCCAGGTTTTCAGGATGTCCGGGTTCTTCTTCAGGTAATCACGCGCAGCGGTTTCCGGCTTCACCTTGTCCATGATCGGACCCATCACGCGGTTTTCGATGCTGGTGGTGAAGTGCAGGTTATGCAGCAGCTTGCCCACATTCGGACAGCGGGTTTCGTAATCCGGGCTGATGGCGGTGAACACCTTGGCTTCACCCAGGTTGGGGCCGAATACATCGTCGCCGCCGGTCAGGTAGGCCATCTTGTATTTCACGTTCATCGGGTGCGGTTCCCAGCCCAGGAACACCACCCACTTTTTCTGGCGGATGGAGCGTTCCACTTCGGCCAGCATGCCGGCCTCACTGGATTCCACCATCTTGAAACCAGCCAGGTTGAACTGGTTTTTCTTGATCATGCCGTCGATCAGCAGATTGCCGTCATTACCCGGTTCGATGCCGTAGATCTTGCCATCCAGCTTGTCCTTGAACTTGGCAATGTCCTTGAAATCCTTCAGGCCACCGGCAGCCACGTAGTCCGGCACTGCCAGCGTGTACTTGGCGCCCACCAGGTTGGGGGTATCCAGCACCTTGATCTGGCCGGCCTTGACGAAGGGCTCGATCACCGGGGTCATGGACGGGTTCCAGTAGCCCAGAAACACGTCGATCTGCTTGCTCTTGATGCCGGAAAAGGTAATGGGCACCGAGGCAATGGTGGTGGTCGGCTTGTAGCCCAGGCCTTCCAGCACCACGCTGGCCATGCCGGTGGTGGCGGCGATATCGGTCCAGCCGACATCGGCGAAACGGACATTGCGGCATTGCGCCGGGTCATTGGCCAGCGCACTGCCACAGGCAGCCAGCAAGAGCGAACCCAGCATCAGCTTGCGAATTTTCATTACACCACTCCCGTATAAATGTTTTGATCAACCCGGTGACAGGATTGCCGTGCCAACACAAGGGTGTTGGTCGCGGAGAACAGGTGGAAAACCAAGGTCTTACACAGGGTCAAGATTGCCATGTGCGACAAGGACTAGTTGCGCCAGCACGACCGCCACTTGCATCAATGCGCCGTAGAAAAAAAACCAGCCCTGCAAGGAGTAACAGAGCTGGCTGTGCGCACAAGCTGCCGGTTTTGCCGCCCGGCGGCTCAGGCAATGACGGCGGAGTCCACCAGATACTGCTGGCGCTCGCGGCTGGGCGGGTAGCCGAACAGGCCGCGGTAGGATTTGGAAAAGTGCGAGGACGACAGGAAACCACAGGCCACGGTGACTTCCATCACGCTCATATTGGTTTGCAGCAACAGCTCGCGCGCGCGGCGCAGGCGCAGGTCCAGGTAGTACTGCGCCGGGGTGGTGTTGAGATAACGCTTGAACAGGCGCTCCAGGTGACGCAGCGACACGCCCAGTTCATCCGCCAGATTCTCTAGCGAGCGCGGGTTTTCGATATTGCTTTCCATCGACAGCGCAGCGTCCACCAGCGTTTCGTGGCCGGTGCCGATACGCGCCAGCAGCGGAATGTGCTGGCGGTCGCCATTGTCGCGCAGGCGGTCGACGATGAACTGCTCGGACACGTCCGCCGCCAGGCTCTTGCCGCCCTTGTGGCGGATCAGGTGACACATGAAGTCCAGCGGCGCGGTGCCGCCACTACAGGTAAAGCGGTCGCGGTCCAGCACGAACAGATCGGAAGTGAACTTGGTTTTGGGGAATTCCTCGCTGATGGACAGCAGGTTTTCCCAGTGGATGGCACAGCGGTAGCCATTGAGCACCCCGGCCTTGGCCAGGGCGAAGGTGCCGGTGCAGATGGCACCCAGCGGCACACCCTGGGCGGCAAAACGGCGGATGACGGAAATGGTTTTGTCGTCCACCGCTTCGCGCACCTGCCAACCGCCACAGACAATCAGCATGTCGTATTGCTGCGGGGCTTCGGGTGCGGTGATGGGAGAGAGTTCCAGACCATTGCTGGCGGCGACCGGCTGGCCATCGGCCGACAGCAGGCTCCAGCGATACAACTTCTTGCGTGACAGATAATTGGCCATGCGCAGCGGCTCCACGGCATTGGAGAAGGCGATCATGGAAAATCTGTCGAGCAAGAGGAAACCAATATGCGACAACGATGCGATTTGTTGCGGACCCATGGTGACCTCGGCATGTGATGTGTGTTGATCTGTTTTTGTATGAAGGTGGCCGCAGCGGTGTGGCCGCGGCCCGGCGGGTGGCTCAACTGCCACTAGCTGCCCTGCTCGGCCGCCCGTGTGGTGGGCGTATGGCCGAAACTCTCGGTAATGCGGTCCAGGATGATGGCAAGCAACACCACCGCCAGGCCGCTTTCAAAACCCAGGCCCACATCCAGCCGCTGGATACTGGCCAGTACGTCGTTGCCCAGGCCGCCCGCTCCCACCATGGAGGCAATGATCACCATGGACAGCGCCATCATGATGGTCTGGTTGACCCCGGCCATGATGGAGGGCAGCGCGATGGGCAGCTGCACCTTGAACAAGAGCTGCCAGGAGGTACAGCCAAAGGCATGGCCGGCTTCCACCTGCTCCTTGTTCACCATGCGGATGCCCAGGCTGGTCAGGCGCACGGCCGGCGGTACGGCAAACACCACGGTGGCCAGAATCCCCGGCACCCGGCCCAGGCCAAAGAACATGGCGGCCGGAATCAGGTAGACAAAGGCCGGCATGGTCTGCATGAAGTCCAGTACCGGGCGTACCAGCATGCCCACCAGCTTGTTGCGCGCACACCAGATCCCCACCGGCACCCCCAGCAGCAGGCTGACACAGGTGGCGGACAGGGTCAGCGCCAGCGTGGCGATGGTCTGGCCCCAGAAGCCGGTGGCCCAGATCAGGCCCAGTGCGGCACAGACAAACAGCGCGAACTTCCAGCCCAGCCGCCAGAAACCGACGGCGGCGAAAATCGCCCCCATCACCAGCGGCGGAATGCCCAGCAACAGGAATTCCACCATGGTGGCAAACCAGTCGATGGTGTTGCCGATGGCGTCGAAGGCCCCGGCGTTGTGGTCCAGCATGAAATGAATGACCTTGTTGACCCAGTCGCCAATCGGCAACATGTCTTGCGTGCTGATATCAGCCATGACGGCGTACTCCTTCGCTGCGGCTCACACACCATCCCGGCACGGGGATGGCAGGGTGCGCCTGTTGTCCTGTTCAGTGGGTGGCGGTGCTTTGCAGGCGGTGCTGGGAAATCTTGCTCAGCACGCTGCTGGGCGTGATCAGCCCCAGGCACTGGCCCTGATCGTCGCGTACCTGCAAGGGTTCGCTCTGCCCCAGCAGCTGTTGCAACACATCAGGCAGGCTGCAGGACGGCGGCACATGCAGGCCGGGCCGGCCGGCGTGCGGCGGATTGGCCACTTCGATCAGGTCCTTGGCTTGCAGGTAGCGCGAGGTGTCCACGCTCTTGAAGAAGTTGCGCACGTAGTCGTCGGCCGGGTTTTCGATGATTTGCTGCGGCGTGCCCACCTGCACCAGGCGGCCGCCTTCCATGATGGCGATGCGGGTGCCGATGCGCAGGGCCTCTTCCAGATCATGCGACACAAAGAAAATGGTGCGGCGCTGTTCGCGCTGCAGGTCGAGCAGGATGTCCTGCATTTCCGCCCGTTTGAGCGGATCCAGCGCCGAAAACGCCTCGTCCATCAGCATCAGCGAGGGGTTGACCGCCAGTGCACGCACCAGGCCCACCCGCTGCTGCATGCCGCCGGACAACTCGTGCGGATACTTGTGGGCAAACGGGGCCAGGCCCACTTGCTCCAGCACCTCCATGCCACGCGCTTCGCGGGTTTTGCGGTCCACGCCGGAAATCTCCAGGCCGAAAGCCGCGTTGTCCAGCACCGAGCGGTGCGGCATCAGGGCAAAGCTCTGGAACACCATGCTCATGTCGCGGCGGCGCAGTTCCACCAGTTGCTTGTAATTGAACTTGGTGATGTCCTGGCCATCCAGGATGATCTGGCCGTCGGTCGGGTCCATCAGGCGGTTGATCAGGCGGATCAGGGTGGACTTGCCGGAGCCGGACAGGCCCATCAGCACGAAGATCTCGCCCTCTTCCACTGCAAACGACACGTCGTTGACCCCCACGACGCTGCCGGTTTTCTTGAAAATATCATCCTTGTGCTCGCCGGACTTCAGCATGCGCATGACGTCCGCGGACTTCCCTCCGAATACCTTGTAGAGGTTCTTCACCACTATCTTGGCCGACTGCATTGTCTCTTCTCCTTCGTAGCGATCGCACGCTGGCCCTGTCCTGCTGCCTGCTCCATTCACCGCTGTCCGGGGTACTGGAATCTTGTGCAACAGGAAGTCATCCATCGTGTCCGGCACGGCAGCGCTGCTGCCGGCCAGTACTGTGGTCTACCCGGATGCGTCGTGCCTTGCTCCGGGCCATCTCATACATGCGTGCCAGGCTGGCCTGGCAGACCGGTGTGGGCCGCAGCGTGCTTGCTGCGCGCTGTCTGCGGCCCATCCGGCCTGTCGTCTATTCCCCATGGCCGTCACCCGTGCGACAGGTGCTGCCGCGAGCGGGTGCAACGCGGCAAGCAGATACCTGGCAACAGCCAGCCGGGCATCTTTTGCGCAGCAGACGATTTCGAAGAATATTTAATGTAAATCAAGGCTCACCTTAGGGAGTTAGTGGTATTCAAAATAACCGCATTCCGACATCAAGCTGTCTTGAAACGACATCAGGTCGAAAAATGACAATTCTTTATCCCCGCTAGCAAAATCAAGCCCTTGGCCGCCCACAGATAGGCATCAAGTAGCGCTGATAGCTGTCGTAAAAAAACAGCAACATTGCTGTTTCCGCCAGCCGCCCGCCGGTGAATGGCACTGACGCAATGCAGCAAATCGCCCGCCCAGAGCAGGCTGCGCAGCTAAAAGGTGATTAGCAAGAAAAATGCCTGCTATCGCAATGACAGACAGGCATCAAGGGAGCCACACGGCGGACCTGCCGGGGGAGCAGGCCCAGGGGAAAATCAACGATCCACCACCAGATCACTCAGTGGTTTACTACAGCACGGCAGGAAATAGCCCTGATCCACCTCGCGCTGGCGGATGCCACCTTCGTGCTGCATGTCCACCTTGCCTTCCAGCAATCTGGTCTTGCAGGTGCCGCACACGCCACGGGTGCAGGACGCCGGCAGGCGCATGCCCTTGGCCAGCGCCGCCGCCAATACCGTTTGCCCAGGGGCGACTGACAAGTCATCCCCCATCTTGGCAAAGTGCACATTAAAGCCGCCGCCCTCGCAGCTGGCGGAGATTTCGTCTACGGCTGCATCCGGCGGCGCGGCATTCAGCTCGGCAAAATTGAAGCTCTCTTCGTGGTAGTGCTGCATGTCAAAACCACAGTCCTGCAGCAGCTGCCGTACCGAGGCCATATAGGGCGCCGGGCCGCAGCAGAACACCTGGCGCGCCATCAGGTCCGGCACCATGTGCAGCAGGCGCGCGGCGTCCAGCCGGCCGGTAAAGCCCGGCCATTCCGGCTCGCCCTGGCGGTTTTCACAGACAATGGCCTGGCTGAAGGTGGGATGGCTGCTGGCCAGCTGCGCCAGTTCCTTGCGGAAAATGATGTCGCGCGGCGAGCGCGCACTGTGGACAAACACGATGTCCGCGCCGCTGGCCAGGTCGGTCAGCGCCCGGCTCATCGACATCAGCGGGGTGATGCCGCTACCGGCCGACAGGAACAGATACGGCGTGCTGGCATGGCGTACATAGGTGAATTCGCCGGACGGCCCCAGCACATCCAGCTGCATGCCGGGACGCAGGGTGTCATGCAACCAGCCGGACACCACGCCACCGGGTATGCGCTTGACGGTGATGCTGACCCGGTCTGGCCGCGTGGGGCTGGAGGACAGGGTGTAGCAGCGGTTGACGCTCTCCCCGTTGATGTCCAGCTCCAGCGTGATGAACTGGCCGGGCTGGTAATGAAAGCGGCGTGGCGGTTCGGCCCGGAACACAAAGGTTTTGACGTCGTGGGTTTCCTCACGCACCTGCACGCATTGCAGCGTGCTGTCTTCGCCCGGCTGCCACCACGGCAGGTCGGCGGCTTGCGGGTGGGTATCCGGATGTGTGTTGACGCTGCTCATGGCGATTCCTTTGCTGACTGGCTGATCGCCCGTTGGCGGGCTGTTGCTGTAAGACCCGATAACAAAACCCCCGCGCCCCGGGTTCTCTACGCGGTTTTGTTAGCGGTTCTATGAGTGGCAGGCCGCGCCAGGCAGCCCGCCGTTTGCTACAAGTCTGATGCAAATAACGGGATCAACCCTGCTCCAGCCCAGCCCCCAGGCGGCCGATATACCAGTTGGTGAATTTCTCCACCAGCTCTTCGGTATACGGCGAATACGGGCCGGGGCGGTAGGCGCTGCTGTTGACGCCCACTTGCGACTCTTCCACCAGATGGCGGTCCTGGCCGTTGGTGGCATTCCATACGCGGGTGAGGTTGGCCACGTCGTAATCCACGCCTTCCACTGCGTCCTTGTGCACCAGCCACTTGGTGCGCACCAGGGTGGTGTCCGGAGTCAGCGGCAGCACGGTGAAGGTGACGATGTGGTCGGCCATGAAGTGGTGCCAGGAGTTGGGCTGCGTCCAGAAGGACAGGCCACCGGAGTCGGCATCCTTGATGTCGCCCAGCAGCTTCTTGCAGGCTGCGCCGGTGTCCATGGTTTGCGACTGGCCCTTGCGGTCCAGCGGCATGCGCATGGTGCGGAAGCCGGATACATCGGACAGCTTTTCGATTTCCGCCGACGGCAGGCCACAGGCCTCCCAGCGCGCATGGCTGTCCTTGACGATTTTTTCATAGTTGGCCAGGCCCGCGGCCAGTTCGGCCTTGGGCGCAAAGCCGTAGCTGTAGGCATACAGCGAGATGGTCAGCTCGGGATGGTTGCCGGTGCAGTGGTAGCACTCGCGGTTGTTTTCCATCGTCAGCTTCCAGTTGCCCGCCTCGATGATGTCGATCTGGGCGGCCACCTTGGTGTTTTCAATCTGGTGCGGGGCGATATAGGGGCCCATCTGCTCCAGCATCTGGTCGATGTCGGCCGGCGGCTCGTCGGCCAGGCAGACAAACAGCAGGCCCTCCAGATTCTTCAGATGCACCGGTTTCAGGCTGTGATGCGACAGGTCGAAGCCTTCGGGCATGTGGTCGGCAAAAATCAGCTTGCCGGCCAGGTTGTAGGTCCACTGGTGATAAGGACAGACCAGATTGCCCACCGAACCTTTTTCATCGGCGCACAGGCGCGAGCCACGGTGGCGGCAGACATTGTGGAAAGCCTTGATCTGCATGTCGTCGTCACGCAGGATCAGGATGGGTTCCTTGCCGATTTCCACGGTGACATAGTCGCCCGGTTCGGGGATTTCCGCCGCCACCGCCACATAGATCCAGTGACGCTGGAAGATGTATTTGAGGTCGGCCTCGAACACTTCCTGCGAATTGTAAAACGGCGCTTCCAGGCTGTGGCCCGGCTGGCGGCGGGCGACCAGCTCGCGCAGTTTGTGCACCGGCTGGAAGGTAATGGCGCTTTCTTGCATTTCACTCATCTCCAAACAAGTCTTGGTTGGCATCCTGCTAGCCGGTGGGTGGGGTGCTGGTCGGATGCGGCGGGGTTGTTGTCAGAAATCGACGAGTTGATGTTGCCTGAGGTAATCCAGCACAACTTGCGCTTTCTCGACAGAATCACCCTGTTTTACGACCACGCCGGCAGCCTTGGCATCGCCCCCGGCAATGGCACCTTGCATGCGGGCATGACCACTGACCTTGCTGGCGGCCACCAGCGCGCGCGCACGGCGGGAAGGCTCCAGCACCACCGGGGCCAAAGCCGCGCCAGTAGCGGCTTTGCGGCGGATTTTCCCCTGTTGCAGCCGCGCATAACTCCAGCCCGGCGCAGTGGCGGCACGCGGGTTGACGCTGGCCACCAGCGGCAGGCTGGCCTGCAAGGTGCGCCGCACGCCCTTGGGCAGCGCCTGCACCGCCCGCCATTGCCGGTCGGATTTGGACAAGTCCAGCACATCCGGCAGCAAGGCTGCGCCCAGTTGCTCGGCCAATTGGTAAGGCAGCAGGCCGGAACCATCACCACCTCCGGAACGGGCACCACACAACACCATGTCGACACCCTGCAAGGCCGAGCCCAGCGCAGACAGCACATCGCTGTCCGGGCTCAGGTTCAGGCTGTGGATCGTGCCGGCACCGCGCGCCAGATAATCGGCCAGCGCGGCATCGTCGGCAGCACCGGCATACCAGACTTGCAGCTCACCGGGCAGGCGCTGTGCCAGGGCCAGGGCGGCCAGATCGGCCTCGCCGGCACAGGGACGGCCGCTGACCGGATGCACGGCGGGGGAAACCAGGACGGCTATTTTCATACTTGCTTCTCCTTGCGCTCACGCCGCACCAGTTGTTCAAACGCACTGATGAAGGACTGGCAGTCGTCGATGATGCTGAGGTCGGCCCGCTTGATCATGGGGGCGGCGGCATCCAGGTTCACCGCAATCACATGGCGGCAGGACTTGATGCCCTGCAGATGCTGTACCGCCCCGGAGATGCCCAGCGCGATATAGGCACTGGCCTGCACCGTCTTGCCGGTGGCACCCACCTGCTTGTCGCGGGTGAAACGGCCATCGTCCACCGCCACGCGCGAGGCGCCCACCGCCGCGCCCAGCGCTTCGGCCAGCGCCAGAAAGCCCGGCACATTGCTGACGCCATTCCCGGCGGACACGATCAGGTCGGCCTCTTCCAGTGCCAGCTCGGAGGCCGGACTGGCGGCACTGCCCAGGTCCTGCACCTGTTCGCTGACGGCTGGCAAGGCAGCGCTTTGCAGCCGCTCGCCCTTGCCGACAAAAGGCAGTTTGGCTTCGGCCACGCCACGCGCCAGCAACAGCAGCTGGGCACGTTCACGCAGGCTGAAACCGGCACCGGGCTGGCGACGGCGCACACCATCGGCGGCGATTTCCACCACATCGGTCACCACCGACAGCCGGGCGCGACAGGCCAGACGGCGGCCCAGGTCGGCATCTTCGCCACGGTCGGCAAACAGCACGGTATGCGGGCTTTCCTGCTGCAACAGTTGTTGCAGCAAGGCCAGTTTCTGTTCCGGCGCATAGCCGGGGTCGGCCACGGTCAGGGCGCGGTCTACCGCCAGCTCGGCCAGTGCTTCCGGCGCAGCATCTTCCATGCCGTACAGCAAGGCCAGCACTTCACCGTCCTTGCCCGCCAGAATGGCGGCGGCGGCAATGGCTTCGCGCGCGGCATCATCCAGCTGGCCGCGCTCGGCATGGGCTACCACCAGCAGACGCTGGTTGAACGGCCCGTTACTGCGCAGCGGCTTGTGGGCCGGGCCGTGAGCCAGCATGGCGGCGTCGCGGCTGCCGCTGTCATCGCCCAGCACAATGCGCTTGAGGCCGCTGGGCCCCAGCACCCACGGGCGACGCGGGTCGATGCGCGGAATGGCCTGGGTAGAAAAATCCATCACTTTCTCCTTGTAAGCAGCAGCGGACGGGGCAAAGTCTGTGCTTCGGCCCCGGCTCGCCTCAGGCCAGGCGTTCGGCCACCAGTTCGGCCAGTTCGATCACGTCTGCCCGCTCACCCACCACGCCTTCCAGCATGGCCGTGCAATTGGGGCAGGCCACCGCCACCCGGCCGGTGCCGGTTTCGCGGATGTCATCCATGCGCATGTCGGGAATACGACGCTGGCCGGGAATATCGGTAAAGGCCGCGCCACCACCCCAGCCGCAGCAGCGGGCATCGCGCCCGGAGCGCTGCATGTCCACCACTTTGATGCCAATGCCCTTGAGTACATTGCGCGGCGCATTGAAGCCATCGTTGTAACGGCCCAGATAGCAGGGGTCGTGGAAGGTGAGCGGCGGCAGCGGCGTGGCATCGGCCTTCAGCGGAATGGCACGGCGCGCCAGCAGGTGTTCCAGCAGCTTGCTGTGGTGCCACACCTCGAACTGGCCACCGAAGGCCGGATATTCATTGGCCAGGCAGTGGAATACATGCGGGTCCGGCGTGACGATGCGGTCAAAACGGTATTGCGCCAGCGTGGCGATATTGGCCTTGGCCAGCCGCTGGAAACCGGCTTCGTCGCCCAGACGGCGCGCCACGTCGCCGCAGTCGCGCTCGGCTGCGCCCAGCACCGCCACTTTCACGCCAGCGGCTTTCAGTACTTTCACCAGCGCGCGCAATGCACGCTGGTAACGCATGTCGAAAGCGCCCTCACCGGCCAGCAGCAGCCATTCGGTTTGATCGCCCGGCTGCAGCACCGGCAGGTCCAGATCAATCGCCCAGTGGTAACGCACCGCCAGCGGGTAGCCGCCCACGGTGTCGGTATTGCGCAGATTGGCCAGCGCCTCGCTGCCCTTGCCCGGCACTTCGCCACGGCTGAGGGTGACGTGACGACGCAGGTTGACCACGGTGTCCACGTGCTCGATCAGCATCGGACAGTTTTCCACGCAGGCCCGGCAGGTGGTGCAGGACCACAGCGTTTCTGCCGCCAGCACGCTGCCGACGATGTCCTCGCCCGGCTTCACCACCACAGCCGCCTCGCGGCCCGGATGCGGGTTGCCGGCGTAGGCCGGGTCGGTGCCACGGCTTTGCGCTGCCACCATGTCCTGGATCAGCTTTTTCGGGTTGAGCGGCTGACCGGCGGCATAGGCCGGACAGGCGGCCTCGCACTTGCCGCACTGCACACAGGCGTCAAAGGACAGCAGACGGTTCCAGGCGAAGTCCTCCACCTTGGCCACACCCAGCTCGCCCGCGGCCAGATTCAACGGCTTGAGGTCGGAGGATTTGCCGGCAAAGCGTTCGGCACGCGGATGGAAAGCCAGATGCAGCAGGCCGGCCACCGCATGTTTCATCGGCCAGCCCAGGCCAATGCCCAGCGCCAGCTCGGCACCGCCCAAGGCCAGCATCAGCAGCGCCGCAACAGCAATCAGCTGCCCGGCCATGCCCATCTGCGGCCCGGCAAACAGCAGGCCGGCGGCCAGCAAGCTGCCCAGCGCAAACAGGCGCAGGCGGGCGGGCAAGACTTGCCAGCGGCCTTGCGACAGCCGTGGCGGGGCTTGCAGGCGTCGCGCCTGCATCATGCGCGCCCCCAGCAGCATCACCGCGGCCATCAGCACCAGCAGCACGTCCAGCCAGCCCTGGTACAGCATCAGGCCGTAGTTGAGCGCCGACAGCAGCAGGATGGCCACGCCACCACCGGCTGCCGCCACGTGGGCACGGGCCACGGCGGGCTCGCGCGCCACCACGTGGTGGATATCGACAAAATAGCGTTTGGGCATGGCCAGAAGGCCAAGCCAGGACACACTGGCGCTGTGCCCCTGCTGCCACAGGCTGGCGCGTCTGGCCAGGCCACCCAGTAGCAGGAGCGCACCCAGCCAGAACAGTCCGGTCAGGGCATGGGCAAGGGAGAAGCTCATGTCAGAAATCCTTCACCAGACGCAGGGCGTCGTAGATGGCACCGTGGATGTTGTGCATGGAAATGCAGTCACCCACGCGGAACAGCAAAAACTCACCCGCCGCCAGCGGCTGCGACAGGGAAGGCTGCGGCTGCGAAGCAAACAGGGTGTGGACATCGGTCTGGCCCTGGTTCTTCGACAGCTCCTTCATGTCCCAGTACAGGCTGTCATTGGGCAGGATGCCGTTTTCGATCACCACCTGATCCACCGCCCGTTCTTCCAGCGCCTCGGTGTATTCGTTGCGCAGCACGGCGATTTTCTTGTCGCCCTCGGCATACACCTTGTCCAGCCAGAAATTGGGGGTGGGGATGATGCCTTGTGCATACAGGCGACGGTAGAAAATGGGGAAAGTGGTACCGCCGGTGTCGTCGCCCACTTTTACGTCCGGGGTGACGATTTCCACCGTGCTGCCACGGCTGGACAGGAAGTCGGCCACCCCGAAACCGGCCTGGGTGCTGACGGCGTCATACACCAGCACGTTTTTGCCCGGTTCCACCTTGCCGGACAGGATGTCCCAGCTGCTGACCGCCACGCCCTCTTCCACGCCCCAGTCCGGCACCTGGCTGGTATAGGGAATACCGCCGGTGGCCAGCACCACGATGTCCGGTTTTTCCGCCAGAATCATCGCCTTGTCGGCGGCCACGCCCAGACGGCGATCCACCCCCAGACGCTGGGTTTCCATGTCCAGCCAGCGCACGATGCCGGCCATCTGTTCGCGCTGCGGGGCCTTGGCGGCGAGTACGATCTGCCCGCCTACCTGCGGCTGTTTCTCGAACAGCACCACTTCATGGCCACGCTCGCGCGCCACGCGGGCGGCTTCCAGCCCGGCCGGGCCGGCACCCACTACCACCACCTTGCGCAGCTTGTCGGCCTTGGCAATATCGTGTGGCATGGTGGCTTCGCGGCTGGTGGCGGCATTCTGGATGCACAGCACATCCTGGCCGTGATACTGGCGGTCGATGCAGTAGTTGGCCCCCACGCACTGGCGGATCTGGTCTTCCTTGCCATCGCGGATCTTGATCACCAGATGCGGGTCGGCAATATGGGCGCGGGTCATGCCCACCATGTCCACCATGCCGCTGGCCAGAATGCGCTCGGCCTGCACCGGGTCGCGAATGCTTTGCGCGTGCATCACCGGCACCTTGGACACCGACTTGATGCCGGCAGCCAGATGCACAAACGGCTCTGGTGGCAAGGCCATCGGCGGCATGCAGTTGGCCAGGGTGTTGTGGGTGTCGGCCCCGGACCCCACTACCGACAGGTAGTCGATCAGCCCGGTTTCCGACATCGCTGCGGCAATGTCCTTCAGCATGTCGTGGCTGAGGCCGTCTTCGTGGAATTCGTCGCCGCACATGCGCAGGCCGACGCAGAAATCCGGGCCCACTTCGGCCCGCACCGCATTGAGCACCTCCACGCCAAAGCGCAGGCGGTTTTCAAAGCTGCCGCCCCATTCGTCGGTGCGGAAGTTGGTGCGCGGGCTCCAGAACTGGTCGATCAGGTGCTGGTGGGCGGCGGAAATCTCGATGCCGTCCATGCCGGCGGCCTTTACCCGGCGCGCAGCCTGGGCAAAGTCGGCAATGATGCGGCGGATTTCATGCTGCTCGATCACCTTGGCATTGCCACGGTGCACCGGCTCGCGAATGCCGGACGGGCTGACCAGATGCGGCCAGTGCTCGCCGTAATAGCTGGAGCGGCGGCCCATGTGGGTGGCCTGGATCATGATCTTGGCGCCGTGGCGGTGCATGGCCTCGGCCAGGCGTGCCAGCGGGTCGATGATGGCGTCGGTGGCCAGGTTCACCGATTTCCACCAGCTTTGCGGGCTGTCGATGGACACCGGGCTGGAACCGCCACAAATGGCCAGGCCCAGGCCGCCCTTGGCCTTTTCTTCGTAATAGCGGATGTAACGGTCGCCGGGCAGGCCGCCCGGCTCGGCATACACCTCGGCATGCGCGGTGCTCACCACGCGGTTGCGCAGCGTGAGCTTGTTAAGGGTAATGGGCGCAAACAGGTGCGGATAGCGCATGGGGCGACTCCCGGCTTACAAGGGATGAACGGTGAAAATGCAGTAGTCGGCCCCCAGGCCGGCACACTGGCTTTCGCGGCTGACGGTGCGGTAGTCATGGCCCAGGTTTTCGCCCACCCAGTCCATGGCACCGGCAAACCAGCCGGCAAACAGGTAGCAGGCCATGTGTTCGCTCTGCGGTGCACCGGCCACGCCCTGCGCCAGCACGAAACAGGAGTTGTCCAGGCGGATGCTGGCATTGCCGGTGCTTTCATCGGCCTCGATAAAGCTGAACTGACCCCAGCCACGCTGCGACAGGCGGGACAGATAGTGTTCGAACACCGCCATGCCGGTCAGGCCGTGGGTTTGCGCCTCGCTGCCGCACCAGAAATGGGCGGAGCGATAACCGGCTTCGTACAGCGAATCGGCATACACCCGGCGGCCCAGTGCCGCCTCGATGGCCAGATGATTGTTGATGAAGAAATGGCGCGGCACATACAGCATGGGCAGGCCGTTGGTGGTCCAGACGCCGGTGTCGGCATCGACGTCGATGGGAAGTTGAGGTTGCATGCCACTCTCCTGAGCAAGATGGGCGAGTCTGTCCGCCATTGCCTTGCATGGTGCCGGAGGGCATGCGGCGGCGATTCAGCGCTTGCGACAGGTATTTGCCCCATACCGACCAGCCGGTCGCTCCCGGACAAGCCGCGACCGTCAGCCTTGGCCGTGGCAAGCGCTCTTGCTCTAACAAAGAACAGGAAACCGCCAAACAGCGCCGGACACGGCTTGCCGGCATCCGGACAAAAGCTGAAAGTTGCCAAGCATCTTGCACAGGCCGCGGCACCAGCCCGCTCGGCCATGCCGCCACTTTTACCTTTCCCCTGCAACAAGCGCCCGCCATGGGCCCGACAACACGCTTGCGCTATGTCATTGCCGCCACCGCGGCCACCATCCCCCCTGGCCCGACCATGCTGCTGGCACTGCATAACGGTGCCGCCACCCTGGCCAGTCTGGCCAGTGCCCTGAGTCTGTATCGCCGCAGTTCTGCGCAATAAGCGGGTGACTGGGGCCAACGCCAGCAAATTCGGCCAGTCCAAGCCGGCCAGCAATCCGGGCATATTCAACGGTCATGAACCAGCCCGGCCTTGCCGGCTCCTTGCACCCCTACACCTGGTCCAGCCCATGCATACCATTACCGACGACGGCACCCGCTTGTTCATCAGCCGGATAGGCGACCGTGATTGCCCTCCCCTCATCCTGTCGCACGGCACCTTTTCCAATCAGCGCAGCTGTACCCCGCTGGCCCGCCATCTGGCGGCGCTTGGCTGGCAATGCTGGCTGTTTGACTGGCGCGGCCACGGCAGCAGCGCCATGCCACGCCATCCCTATAATTTTGAAACCATTGCCGGGCAGGACGTGGTTGCCATCCTGCGGGCCGTAGAGGAAGAATGCGCCCCGCAACGGCCATTCTGGTTGGGTCATTCCGGCGGAGGGCTGATCGCCAGCCTGTGGCTGGCGCGCCAGGGAGCCGACTGCAGCCGGCTGGCAGGATTGTTATTGCTGGCGGCACAGGCCAGCAGCACCGGCCGGCCCTGGTGGCCGCAATGGCAGATCAGGCTGATGTCCATGCTGCTGCCCTTGCGGCAGCAGATTTCACCGCGCTGGGCCACGGTGGCCAGCGAGGCGGAAAGCAGCCTGCTGTTGCGGCAGTGGTGTCGCTGGAATCTACGCGGTGCAATACGCAGCGCGGATGGTTTCGACTACCAGGCGGCACTGGGCCAGCAAAGCCTGCCGGTACTGGCCCTGGCCGGCGGTGGCGATTGCTTCATCTCGCCGCCTGACGGATGCCGGCACTTGCTGCAAAGCTTTGCCAGCCACGATAAACGCTTTGTGCTGTGCGACCGCGCACATGGCTTTCTGGAAGATTACAGCCACGACCGGCTCTTGCTCTCCAAGAATGCCAAAAACGAAATCTGGCCCTTGCTGGCCAACTGGCTGGAACAGCATGCCGCGCTGTCCCGTGCGCCAGCGCAAGCCGCCGCACGGCAGCACCAGGCCGGCGAACAAGCCACTCGGCCTGGCAGCCGTTTGCTGAGCAATTTCGACAGTGGCTAGCCGGCAGTGGCCGGCCGCCTGCCATCAATACGCGTCAATGCGTCCACTCGTTTACCTTGGCCGGATTGGCCTTGACCCAGCCATCAGCGGCGGCCGCCGGTTTGGCACCGTTTTCCACATCCAGCATCACCTTGCCGATTTCTTCCGGCTTCCAGCGGAATTTCTTCAGGAAGGCCACCACTTCCGGTGCCTTGGTGCTAAGGCCGGGATGGACCACGCTGTCGACATGCTCGGCCTCGCCATAGACTTTCTGCGGGTCATCCAGGAAGCGCAGCTTCCACTTGGCAAACATCCAGTGCGGAATCCAGCCGGTGACGGCAATGGCCTTCTTGCTGTTGATGGAGCGGGCCAGTTCGGCCGCCATGCCGGTACCGGAGCTGGGCAGCAGGGTGTAGTCCAGCTGGTATTTCTTGATGGCTTCTTCGGTTTTCTTCATCACGCCGGCACCGGCATCGATGCCGACGATACGCCCCTGGAAGGCGGCCTTGTTGGCGTTGAGGTCGGCAATGGAATGGGCGGGCACATAATCAGGCACGATCAGGCCGATCCTGGCGCCCGGATAGTTGACGGCAACGTCCACCACCTTGTCCTTGAACTGGCTGTAATACGCCTCGTGGGTGGTGGGCAGCCAGGCCGACAGCGTGGCATCCAGGTCGCCACGCGCCACGCCCTGCCACATGATGCCGGCGGCTACCGGCACCATTTCCACCGGATAGCCCAGCTTGTTGCGAATGATGTTGGCCGCCACATTGGTGGTGGCCACACTATCCGACCAGCCTTCCACATAGCCGATCTTGATGGTGGGCTTGTCAGCCGCCTGGCTACAGAATGGCAGGGCCAGACCAGCCAGCAACAGGGCAAGAAAGTGTCGTTTCAGCATTACGTTCTCCACAGATAGACAGGTTGAATCAAGGATGAACTGCACAGGGCTGCCAGATATGGCGGGCACCTGTTGTTGCGACTGCATGCCCGCTGCCTTGCGGCGCAGGGTTCTTGTGATGGCTTGCTGATAGCGGGCGGCCAGGGAGGGCCGTGGGGCGAAAAAAAGCGGGGCCTTGCGACCCCGCTCAAACACTAACGCCCCCAGACATCTGCAAAGACACGAAGCCAGTTTTCACCCAGGACCTTGCGGATCTTGCCCTCGGACCAGCCGGCCTTTTCCATGGCAGCGGTCAGATTGGGCGTTTCGCCAATGGTGCGGATGCCTTCCGGATTCAGGATGGTGCCAAAGTTGGTCAGGCGGCGATGACGGCCCTTGTCGTGGGTGATCCAGTCAAAGAAGCCCTTGTCATAGCCCTGGGTGAAGTCGGTGCCGTAGCCCACGCAGTCCTCACCCACCAGGTTGATGATGTAGTCCATAGCTTCGACATAGTCGTCCACCGTGGCTTCGATACCGCGCTTGAGGAAGGGCGGGAACATGGTGACACCGATGAAGCCGCCATGGTCGGCGATGAAGCGCAGTTCTTCATCGCTCTTGTTACGCGGGTGTTCCTTCAGGCCGGACGGCAGGCAGTGCGAGTAGCACACCGGCTTTTTGGATTCCAGAATGGCCTCGCGCGAGGTGTTGCCGCCCACATGCGACAGATCCACCATGATGCCCACCCGGTTCATCTCGTTGATCACTTCGCGGCCAAAGCCGGACAGGCCGCCATCGCGCTCGTAGCAGCCGGTGCCCACCAGGTTTTGCGTGTTGTAGCACAGCTGCACCACGCGCACGCCCATGTCGGCAAAGGCTTCGATATAACCCAGATTGTCTTCAAAGGCGTGGGCGTTCTGGAAACCCAGGATGATGCCGGTCTTGCCCTCGGCCTTGGCGCGGCGCACGTCCTCCGTGGTCCGCACCAGGGTGAGGATGTCGCTGTAGTCGCGAATCTGCTTTTTCATCTCCGCGATATTGGCCACGGTGTCCTGAAAGCCTTCCCACACCGACACGGTACAGTTGGCCGCCGACAGGCCGCCACGGCGCATGTCGTCGAATACCTCGCGGCTCCATTTGGCAATGATCAGCCCGTCAATCACCAGCGCGTCCTGATGTAGCGTCGTCATACACGTACTCCCCAACAGCAATGGTTGAAACAGCGGCCGCGGCGGACTGCCCGGCGCGCCGCCGGTAAAAGAATGTGCAGCAGCCATCCATCGGGACGACTGCTGCGAGGGGTCAAGCCAGAATCAGACTGGGCCTGGGCGCGGCCAGCTGGGCAAACAGCGGGTGATCGCTACGCGCTTCCAGCTGGCACACGGCAAAGCCGTAGGGCTGGGCGGCGCGGCGCAGCAGGCGCCACACATAGTCGGCAAAGCTGCGGCGGAACAGCACGAACACGCCGTCGCTATCCAGGCGGATCACCTGCACCGTCGCCTTGCCCAGTATGGTGCTCACCATATGGCCCAGCGGGATGGATTCAAAGTCGTACACCCCCAGGTGGCGCAGCACGGTGATGTGCTCGGTGCCGGAGAGCCAGGCCAGGGTGAGGCCGCCGCTGGAATCCACCGTCTGGGCAAACAGCTGTTGCGCGGCAAAACCGGCATCCAGCTGCGCCGTCCAGTCGGCCAGGCGCTGGCGATGGCTGACCAGCAGCCATTCGTCCGGCGAGGTCCACATCAGCACGCCTTGCGGGCCCTGGCTGACCGCCCCGGCTTTCAACGGCAGGGCGAGGCCGGTGACTTGCTGCACCAGCTGGGCAAAACCGGCTTCGGCGGTGTCTCCGCGCAGCACGGCATAGCCCAGGTGCGGCAGTTCGTTACACCAGATGCGGCCATCGGCACGGCGCGGTTGCGCCTCGGCATCCAGCTTGAAGTGATGGAGCGGCGACTCCATGAATGGTTGGAAACCTTGCTTAGGCATGTTGACGCACCCCTTCCTTGTCCACGAACACCGACGACACCACCTGCGCCGGCACACTCTTGCCATGCGCCCAGACGAACACCGTGTCGCCCTCACGCTTGCTGCCATCCTTCAGCACGGCCATGGCAATGGAGCGGCCAAGGAAGGCACTGTGATAACTGGAGGTGACATGGCCCTGCATGGCAGCCGGCACCGTGTCATCGGTATTGCTGAGAATCTGCGCGCCTTCGGCCAGTACCACTTTCGGGTCCAGCGGCAGCAGGCCCACCAGCTGTTTGCGGCCTGCACCTGCGGTGTGCGAGCGCAGCAGCGAACGCTTGCCGAGGAAGCTGAACGGCTTTTTCATGCCCACCGCCCAGCTCATGGCCAGATCATTCGGGCTCATCGAGCCGTCGGTATCCTGACCGACGATGATGAAGCCCTTCTCGGCCCGCAGTACGTGCATGGTTTCGGTGCCGTAGGGGGTGATGTCGAACTCGGCCCCCGCCTTCATCACTTCTTCCCACATATAGCGGCCGTAGTTGGCATCCACGTTGATTTCATAGGCCAGTTCACCGGAGAAGCTGATGCGGAACACCCGCGCCGGCAGCCCGGCCACGGTGCCGCTGCGGCCATCCATGAACTTGAAGGCGTCCTTGTCGAAGTCGATGTCCGTGCACAGCTTTTGCAGCACCTTGCGGCTGTTCGGGCCCACCACGGCCACGGTGGCCCAGTGGTCGGTGGTGGTGGTGAAGCGTACTTTCAGCTCCGGCCATTCAGTCTGGTGCCAGCGTTCCAGCCAGCTATAGACACGGGCAGCACCGCCGGTGGTGGTGGTCATGTGGAAGTGGTCGTCTGCCAGGCAGGCGGTCACACCGTCGTCCATCACCATGCCGTTTTCGTCCAGCATCAGGCCGTAGCGGCATTTGCCGGGGTCCAGCTTGCTCCAGGCATTGCTGTAGATGCGGTTGAGGAATTCACGCGCATCCGGACCCTTGACGTCGATCTTGCCCAGGGTGGAGGCATCCATCACCCCCACACTGTTACGGGTGGCTAGGCATTCGCGGTTGACCGCAGCGTGCAGGTCTTCACCCGGCTTGGGGAAGTACCAGGGGCGCAGCCACTGGCCCACCACTTCGTACTCGGCCTTGCGCGCATCATGGCTGGCATGCATGGCGGTGTAGCGGCGTGCATCGAAGGTTTCACCCACGTGCGGGCCTGCCAGCGCACCAAAAGTCACCGGGGTGTAGGACGGCCGGTAAGTAGTGGTGCCCACTTCGGCAATGGGTTTGCCCAGCGCCTCGGCGGCAATGGCAAAGCCGTTGATATTGGACAGCTTGCCCTGATCCGTACCAAAGCCCAGCGCGGTATAGCGCTTGACGTGTTCGATGGAGCGGTAGTTTTCGCGCACTGCCGTGTGGATATCGGCGGCGGCCACATCGTTCTGGTAATCGACAAAGGCCTTGGCACCATGACCTTCCGGCTTGCCGTCCGGCAGGCGGAAGATGGCACGCGGCGCAGCCACTTCTTCGCTGGCGACTGCCGGGGCCTTGCCGGTGCTGCCACGACCATGGCCCAGCAACAGGGCGGCCACGGTGGCGTGGGTCTGATCCAGTGCGTCGGACAATTCCCAGCGGCCGGTGATGGCACCGACGCAGGCAATGTTTTCGCGGCCTTCGTCCGGGCAGACAAAGGATAGCTGCTGCTGATTCCACAGCGGGCGGCCACCGTTGTGGCAGAACAGGTGGACAGTAGAGGTGAGGCCGCCAGAAGACAGCACGGTATCCACGCTCAAGCGCGGGCCGGAACCAATCACCTGATTGTTGCGGGCATCCAGCTTCACCAGCTGTGCACCGCTGACGCTCTTGTCGCCCAGCACCTTGGCAATGCCGTGGCCCAGCAGCAATTCGGCACCGGCATTTTTCAGGGCTTGCTGACGCCATGCCGCCGCCCCGCCCTGCCGGGCATCAGCCAGCGTCACCTTGACGCCGGACAGCGCCAGGTCCAGCGCGGCTTCGTAAGCGGCATCGTTCTGGGTTTGCACCAGCACTTCGCGGCCCACCGCCACGCCGTAACGGTTGAGGTAGCTGTGACCGGCGGCGGCAGTCATTACGCCCGGCACGTCGTTGTAACCGAACACCAGCGGGCGTTCGATGGCACCGCTGGCCAGAATCACCTGATGAGCGCGAATCTTGTGCAGACGCTGGCGCGGCAGCGCGGCATTGCGCTCGGTCAGCGGCAGGTGGTCTTGCAGCAGTTCCACCGCCTGTACCAGGTTGAGGTCGTGCAGGGCAAAGGCGGTAGTGCGCGGCAGCACGCTGACATTGGGCAGGCTGGCCAGTTCGGCCAGGCGCTGGTTTACCCAGTCCATGCCGGACAGGCCGTCGATGCGGCTGCGGCGTTCGGTCAGCAGCCAGCCGCCCATTTCGGCCTGCTCGTCCACCAGCAGGGTTTTCAGACCGGCACGACCGGCCAGCGTGGCCGCCCACAGGCCGGCAGCGCCGCCGCCCACCACCAGCACATCAATATGATGGTGCAGATGGTCGTAGCTTTCCGGGTCGGCTTCGGTCGGCGCACGGCCATAACCAGCGGCCTTGCGGATGAATTTTTCATAGAAGGGCCAGGCTTTCACCGGCTCCATGAAGGTCTTGTAGTAGAAGCCGGGCGGCATGAAGCGGCCAAACTTGCCCAACAGGCCCTTGAGGTCGAAGTCCAGCGAGGGGTAGCCGGTGGTGCTGCCGGCCAGCAGGCCCTGGTACAGCTCCACTTGTGTGGCTTTGAGGTCGGGCACGGTATGGGCGCCGGTTTCCAGCTGGATCAGCGCATTGGGTTCTTCGGCACCAAAGCCGACGATGCCGCGCGGCCGGCCATACTTGAAGCTGCGGCCGATCAGGCGCACGCCGTTGGCCAGCAGGGCCGAGGCCAGGGTGTCGCCGGAAAAGGCTTTGTACTGCACATTGTCGAAGACAAAGCTCAGCGGCTTCTGGCGATTGATGCGCTCGCCGGGGCGATGGATGCGATAGCCGCTCATGCTTGTTCCTCCTCATACAATGCCTTGCCGTCGGCCAGCGTCCAGCTGCCGGCAATTTCATAGCTGACGGTGTGGCGCTTGACTGCAAACACCTTGCGACAGCCGGCCACGTGCTGCCATTGCTCCCAGTGCCAGCCACGCGGGTTCTTGCGGTGGAACACGTAGTCGCCCCAGGTGGCGTCGTCCACTTCTTCGGGCACTGCCGGGCGGGCGATATAGGCTTCACCGGCGTAGCTGAACTCTTCTTCTTCCCTTGCCTCTTGGCAGTACGGGCAGGTAATCACCAACATAAGCCTCTCCCTAGTGAGCCACGGCCGCTGCGCCGTGCTCGTCGATCAGATGTCCGGTGGCAAAACGGTCCAGCGAGAACGCGCTATTGAGCGGGTGCGGATCGTCATGGGCGATGGTGTGGGCAAACACATTGCCCGAGCCCGGCGTGGCCTTGAAGCCGCCAGTCCCCCAGCCACAGTTGAAATACAGGCCCTTGATGCGGGTTTTGCTGATGATGGGGCAGGCGTCCGGTGACACATCCACAATGCCACCCCACTGGCGGTTCATGCGCACGCGGGAGAAGGACGGGAACATCTCGATGATGGCGGCGGCGGTGTGTTCGATCACATGCGGGCTGCCGCGCTGGCCATAGCCCAGATAGCTGTCGATACCGGCACCAATCACCAGCTCGCCCTTGTCGGACTGGCTGACATAGCCATGCACGGCGTTGGACATCACCACGGTGTCGATACAGGGCTTCATGGATTCGGACACAAAGGCCTGCAAGGGGTGGCTTTCCAGCGGCAGGCGCAGCCCGGCCATTTTGGCCAGTACCGAAGAATTACCCGCCGCCACACAGCCCACACGGTCGGCCATGATGTCGCCACGGCTGGTATTCACCCCCTTGATACGGCCGCCTTCGATGATCAGGCCGGTGACTTCGCACTGCTCGATGATGTCCACGCCCAGTTCGGACGCGCCACGGGCAAAGCCCCAGGCCACCGCATCGTGCCGTGCCACGCCGCCACGCGGCTGGAAGCTGGCCCCCATGATGGGGTAGCGGGTGCGGTGGCTGATGTCGATCAGCGGCACCATGTCCTTGATTTCCTGCGGGGTCATCACCACCGCGTCCACGCCATTGAGCAGGTTGGCATTGGCGCGGCGTTCGATGTCGCGCATGTCCTGCAGGGTGTGGCCCACGTTCATCACGCCGCGCTGGCTGAACATCACGTTGAAGTTGAGGTCCTGCGACAGGCCCTCCCACAACTTCAGGCCGTGTTCGTACAAGTGCGCCGCCTCGTCCCACAGATAATTGGAACGGATGATGGTGGTATTCCGTGCGGTATTGCCGCCGCCCAGATAGCCCTTCTCCAGCACGGCCACATTCTTGATGCCGTGTTCCTTGGCCAGGTAGTAGGCCGTGGCCAGGCCGTGGCCGCCACCGCCGACGATGATCACGTCGTACTGTTTCTTCGGCTGCGGGCTTTTCCAGGCCGGCTGCCAGCTTTCATGATGCTTGAGCCCGTTCTTGATCAGGCTCCACAGGGAGTATCGGTTTGCCATCTGCGGCTCCAGCGGGGTGGATGTATTCGGACAAGGCCCATTCTCCCGGCCTGGCCCCTGCCCCGTTTGGCTGAAAAGGACAAGCACTTGCCCACAGCCGACACCGCACGACATGTCTGAAATCGACGCAAATCCGGCGTTTGCAAGCCAGCACCGCGACCAGACAGGCCTTAGGGTTAGCGCACACACCGCAGGCAACACGCCTGTACTACAAGGGAAGACCAGCCATGATTGCCACCACCCCGTCTTATGTCTTGAGCTTTACCTGCCATAGCGCCTCCGGCCAGGTTGCCCGCTTCTCTGCCCTGCTGGAGTCGCAGGGCTGTTATATCGACGAGCTGGCGGTATTCGACGACCCCAGCAGCCAGCGCTTTTTCGTGCGCTGCGTCTTCCACCCGCAAGCGGAAAGTTTCGACCAGTCACGGCTGGCGGCCGGCATGGCCGAGATGAACCAGCACTATCAGGATTTGCGCTGGCAGTTGCACGACCGCCGCGAGCGGGCGCGGGTACTGATCATGGTGTCCAAGCTGGACCACTGCCTGAACGACCTGCTGTACCGCCAGAAAATGGGCGATCTGGAGATGACCGTGACCGCCATTGTTTCCAATCACCGCGACCTGGCCCCGATTGCCGAAGCCTACGGCCTGCCCTTCCATCACCTGCCGGTCAGCCCGGCCAACAAGGCCGAGCAGGAAGCCGCCGTGCTGGCACTGATCAAGGAAACCGGCTCCGAGCTGGTGATCCTGGCGCGCTACATGCAGGTGCTATCCAGCGCCACCAGCGCCTTGCTGGCCGGCCGCGCCATCAACATCCACCACTCCTTCCTGCCCGGCTTCAAGGGGGCCCGCCCCTACTGGCAGGCGCATGAGCGCGGGGTCAAGCTGATTGGCGCCACCGCCCACTACATTACCGACGACCTGGACGAAGGCCCGATCATCGAACAGGTGGTGGACCGGGTAGACCACGCCTGCACCCCGGAAGACCTGCAGGCCACCGGCCGCGACATGGAATGCCAGGCGCTGGCCCGCGCCGTGCGCTACCACCTGGAACGGCGGGTATTCCTCAATGACAACCGCACGGTGGTGCTGCGCTAGAAGTGCTGCCGGAGCGGCTTGCAACAGCCAGGACCCGGACACCAGCAGCCGGCTCCGGGCCCGATGCGACAAGGCGCTGCGCCGCAGCGGCTGCACCAGTCATGACATCGTGTTAAATTGGGCGTTTCGGCGCGCAGCATCGCTGGCGACAGCGGCGATGCTGCGCGCCTTCATCTTGCTCAAGCGGACCTGTATGGCAGCCATCTGGAAAACATATGCCCGGCTCACCCTGCTCGCTGCAGCCCTGTACACAGGTGGCATGGCCCATGCGGCAACACCGCTCAGCCCGCCACTGGCCATCACGGTAAGGTTTGATTTCTATCCCGCCGACAGTACCCGCATTCACCAGCTGGAACAGCGGCTGCAACGGGCACTACAGCATGCCCGGGTAGGCGAACTCGGCGAAAGCGAATTTCATCTGGATGGCAACGAAGGCTTTTTCTACCTGTTCGGCCCCGACCCTCAACGGCTGTTTGCCGTAGCCGGCCCCATCCTGCAATCATCCGCCCTGATGCAGCATGCCGAAGTGGAAGAGCGCGATGGCCAGCACAGGAAAACCTTCTTGCTGCAGCCGGAGGCATCGCGATGAGGGTGCCCACGACAGGGAAAAACAGCATGATTCACCACCGCCCCCGGCGGCAGGACATGCCAATGCAGACCTGCCAGCCACAACGCCAGGAGTGGTAAACCATGCCGACAAAAATCAGCCTGCTTGCTTTATCCGCCATGCTGCTCTTACTGAGCGCAGCGGCATACGCCGACATCAGTAACGGGAAAAACCTA
This sequence comes from Aquitalea magnusonii, assembly GCF_003202035.1. Lineage (GTDB taxonomy): Bacteria > Pseudomonadota > Gammaproteobacteria > Burkholderiales > Chromobacteriaceae > Aquitalea > Aquitalea magnusonii. Next base: position 25,295 of record NZ_QJKC01000018.1, read on the forward strand.
TACCAGAGCCGCTGTGCCATCTGCCATGGCGCGCAGGCCAATGGCAGCGGGCCATTGGCGGCCAAAAGCAGCCCACCCACCCCGGACCTGACCACGGCAGCTTTCAAAAAACGCCTCACAGACTATCCCGGTGTGATTGTTTCATCCATCATCCTGCGCCCCAATGGCGATCTGATCCCGAAAACCCTCAGGGACAATGGCATCAAGCTGGCACCCCATCACTGGACGGTGCAGGACTTGCGTGATGTCAATGACTACATGCGCAGCATCATCGGCAAGTGACCAGACATGCCAGCGGCAGATAATCCAGCACCATGCCTGATGGAGAAGACCATGCATACACTGACCGGAGCCTGCCATTGCGGCAACATCCACATTGCCATTGCGTTGACACAGTCGCCTGACCGCTATGCACCCAGGGCATGTGATTGCGATTTTTGTCGCAAGCATGGCGCATCCTATCTCTCCGACCCGCATGGCAGCATGCAGCTGGAGGTGCGCGATGCAGACTTCATGGTGAAATACCGGCACGGCAGCCAGCTGGCAGACTTCCTGCTGTGTAGCCGCTGCGGAGTGTTGATTGGCGTGTTGTATCAGGACGGCAACCGCCGGTATGGCACGGTGAATTGTGCAGCACTGCAACAGACCGCAGCGCTGGGCATACCGGTATCCGTGTCGCCCAGGCTATTGGCGGGCAGCGAGAAAACCGCCCGCTGGAGCGCGCTGTGGTTTCCGGATGTTGTCATCACAACCGCCAAGCCCTAAGCCTGGACGCCAGACTGCTGGAAAACGCGGTTTCATGCTGCTATGGGCGGCGGTCAGATCGGGTAAAACCTTGCCGGAAGCATTTTTCAAAGATGACCGCTGGAAGCCCAGCCGCAGCAGCGTGCTGGATGGCATGGTGCATGTGTGCTTGCTCGAAAGACCAGCAGAGCATCCTGAGCACATCGGCTACAGATGCAGGCAGGACCAGAGAGCAGCGTGTTCTTGCTACATTAAGGTCACTGCGTTCAGTACGCTGATAAGTTAAATGTATTTTGCCCACAATACAGCAGCTGAATAAGTCAGGGTACTGTTTCCATTCGTGGTTGTGGAACCAAGACCCGTTGACGCTTGCGAGCTACTAACATTCGACGTATCAACTACCAGCCCGCCTTGGGATACTGTCATTGTTGATTTCGCATTCTGGCCTTCATACAAGCCCCCATAAATGGTATCGGTTCCCCCGGCGGTGGAAACAGTGGTTCCGCTAATCACATTTCCATAGATTGTCCAGCCATTTGCCGACAAAGCCGCCTGAGAGATGATGGCATCATTAGCCAATGCAGTCGTCCCGAGTGCCGTTGTCGAACTGCACACATTAGTCGGCCAGAAATTCCCGCCACATACCAATGCTGCAGTTGAGTAATTTGGCGCATGCAAGATAAGGTTTGATCCGCTATTGGTAAGGGTAAGGGCACCATTCACCACCAGTGAATTGATCAAACCATTTAGACTACCGCTAAGGCCATCAATTTTCAGGTTACCATCAAAATACACGATACCTGGCGGCCATTTATATATACCCGATAGTACCCAGCCGCTTGCATTGGCATTAGCTGTTGAAAAACAACTAGCATTATACCACTGACATTGAAACAGATCGAAGCCCTTCAAGGTCTGCAAAGGATCTGTTGTCAGATCATAAGTCCCAGAAACATCAATACCGGTACTGGTCTTTACATTGAGAATGGTCACCATTGGATGACTATTATTACTGTTAATATAGAATGTATAGTTTGCCTTATTTTTGTAATCGCTAACATTGTAGCTAGTCGTCGTGACTGCACAGGATGGCAAACCGGGAAGACCAGGAGCATTGCTTGCCGCGACACCAGTCGTCAAATTGGCAATCGCAGATGAATTACCACCGGTATTTGTATATTTCCCTACCAGCTTCCCACTAGTCATCGTAGGTAAATTATAGGATGACACCGTCAGATTACCCCCACCAATAAAGGTGGAAATAGCATTTTGTACCATACTGATATCACTATTGGAATACAGTTTGGTATAGTTGCCATACCAGCCAGTAAGAGTTATTTGATTCCCCCACATTGTTCCGACTGTCGCTTTGGAAAACTTGACGACCCCACCATATACACTGTTATACCCTAGTGTTATCGTATGGCCATTATAGGTAGGATAGCTATATGTAGCACTGGCACCAGAAACAAGGGTTACATTAATACTGTTACTATTGGGTATGACTGAACTTCCAGATAAAGTCCCACCTACATATGCAGTACCAACCAGGCTTCCATCTGAATATACATTTACCAGATAGGCACCAGCCTTGATGGCAGTGTAAGTCCCATCATCTTGGGTGATGGTGATATTTCTTGCAGCCAGAGATGTATTAGTGGGCGACGACATATTGGAAATGGTGATATCACCCAGTGCATTCAGACTGGCTCCATTTGCAATACCACCACCGGATAATGAAATATCACCCGTAGCACATCCTGAAATATAAGCAGTTGCCCCGTTACCAATCGTGATATTTCCATTAACAATGACATTGGCCAAACTGGAGCCATTAACCAAAGACAAAGACCCTCCGGAATAATTCAAATCGCCATTAATTGTCACCGCTGCACCTGCTTGACTGGAACCGCCAGGACTTCCGGATTGACTGAGCTGATAAACAAGCTGGACAGTGGATGTGGCAGGCCCGCTTGTTCCGGTGACCGTGGCGGTTAGCTGCATATTGCTAATGCTGCATGATATCGTTGCAATCGAAACGCCACTTAATCCGATAGAGAAGCTTGGGCAGGAACCATTACTGACTTGGGCATAAATAGACGGTGCAACACTTGCATTATTCAAAACCTGAGTCAGCGCCTGTACCCCCTCCCATGCTTTAATTTCTGCCTGGGTGGAGGCGTGCACACTCATCTGCATGTCTTGAGCACCACGAACCCGGAAGAAAATGGTCATCGCGGTAGCGGTCATTGCCATACCGACAAGCAGGACAAGCAGTATGGTTGCCATACCCTGCTGGCGCTGCCATGTATGAAAGGGCCTCAATGCTGGGCGCATACGGATATACTCAGTGGAAATTGGTCAGGCAAGTCTGATTCTGGATACTGGCGGACGCCGCATAGCCCTGGATGGTGAGCGTGGCAACATAGCCTCCACTAGCGATCACTGCGCTGCTCACCGCTGTGCCCGTGCCAAATGGCGTGCATATTGCATTGCTGATGACGATGGTGGCACTACCGGCCGCAGGCGCGTTGGGTAATGTTACCGGCACGGATGTAATGATGCCTTGGCTGGCGTTACTGCTGGCAGGCAGCGCAAGCCCGCTGCTGCAGGTATAACCGGACGAGGCCGGCCCATAAAAGATCAGGTTGTTTCCGTTGGCTACCAGTGCCTGACATGTGGTGGCACCACTTTTCCATACCAACGCATTGCCTGCCGTTCCTGTGCTAACGGTGGAAGACGCAAGATAAACCTGCAAGGTGGAACCATAAGCGTTACTGCCAGAGGCATAACCATATCCGGCACTTTGCAACAGCCGGTCGGCCATGATGATCCCGCCTGCGATCTGACCATCCATGATCGCTCCATAACCAGCCTCCGCAGTACTTTTGGATGCTGTCTTATAAAGCGATAGCATGGTCATAACGACAATCAGTCCTACGACCATGCCTACCATCAACTCAATCAAGGTAAAACCGGCCACACGTCTGATCATGGTGTAAAGGTGATGGTGCCACCCAGATTGCTTGCAGTGGCACTTGCTGTAGGCGTTGATATGGCGATGTTAGTGATGGAAAAAGTACCTGAGCTGGTGGCTGCACTGGCAGTTATTCCGGCCGTTGTTCCAAGCGTGCATGTTGCACTGGCAATCGCAATGGACGGAGTACCGCTGCAACTGGTTTGCAAGGTATAACGAATCTGCTCCACGGCGAGGCTATTAGCATTCATATAGCGTTGAGCCACGGCAATGCGGCTGCAAACATAGACTAGGCCCAAACCCAGGATTACGGTCAACACCATTGAAATCAGCCCCTCCAACAAAGACGTACCGCGTTGTTTCCCAGGGAGATTCATATTTTTTTGCATGCTTAGTAAAACTGGCCTGTCCGTGTATCACCACCGGGGGCGGATACCTGATAACTCAGGCAATTACTGTTCAGTGGTAAGCCATTACTGTCGAGACCAAGCTGATTACTACAAGATGTATTTTGCAAATTGATACTGGTGTCTGAATCAATACTACCCGTCCAGATCAACGTGCCGGAACTCCCCTGCAGAACCGACATCGTGGAGCTACTGTTAATCTGCAAGGTTGCAGCAGCCGTGGAGCTGGCTGCTGTGATGTTTCGCAAAGCCAAAGCACGAGTACGATAGAACGCTTGCCGAAGCTGGGACTCAGCGGTAGAAATATGCGCATTTGCGCCCCAGCTGCGCGATAGCGCACTGGTCAGTAGCAGAATTAGCAAAAACACTGTCATGGTGACTACAAGTTCAACCAGGGTAAATCCGGTTTGCTGCTTACCAGCTGCCAGATAAGCCGCCACAACCAGTTGCTCCACTAATGTTTCGGTTATTGGATGAGTCCAGCGTCAAGGTACAGCCATTATTTGAAGTCGAGCTGACACCGGTGGCCGTTAACGTGTAAGTGGACGATGCGGCCGTTAGCGTAAAGGTGAAAAACGCACTTTGCGATGGACTCCAAGGCTGATTTGAAGTCGAGGATGCTGCATAACTGATGGTTTGTGCCGTCGTTGTCGTTGATGAGGCGGCGTATTGCAAAGTACGCTGATAACTGTTTTCCATCACCAGCGCCAACGCGGTCAGATCACCCGCAGCAGCCTTAACATGTGATTTGGTGATATAGGTTTGATATGCAGGAACTGCGATGACAGCCAAGATGGCTAAAACAGAAACAACTATTATCATTTCAATCAGGGTAAACCCTTTAGTATCAACCATCACTGACTAGCCCAATGTCATTAATTGTATATTCTAAGGGGTTGTCTATTGCTATGCAACATTAATAAAATTTTTTTACATGGCATTTTTTTTGTGAGCGTCTGCATTGCAGCCAAAGCCGCTGAAGTGTTTCGACTGGTTTTCATAATAAGTACCGCCCCCCCACCGGCTTTGTCAAACATGCCGGCGGGTGGCGCTGCTGCGGTTTTAAGCGGCAGGCTGTTTGAGCGATTGGACCATAGCCAATCGCGAGTTCCAGCAGTGCCACAGAGTGTCAGACCCCGGAGGGCAGCCGCAGGACATGCTGATGGGGTGGACTTGGCGGTGAAGGAGAGCTTGGCCAAGCAAGCTCTCCTTCACGCCCGCCGCGCGGAAGCGGCATGCAAATCATCATCCGCGCAAGCGGATTCCTGCCCTATTTTCAACTACGTAAAACCATCAGAAACATCAACAGCAAAACCAAATCGCGGGTCCCACCCCGCCGTCGAGATCCTTTGCTCTTGGCTCTTGAAACCGCCGCCGCAAAAAAAGAGCAACCCGCAGCGCGTCGAATTCCCGCCCCAGCCATCTCGCCCAGATCGCGGCCGGAACTTGCGGCGCGCTAACGTCGCGCCGCTGTGGACAGCCGACCGCTTAAGATCCTGTGCAGCACCTCGGCGTCGGCTGGCGCGGACGGAACCGGGGCCGCTCCGACAGGTGTTCATGATCAGATAACCACCGCGCCAACGCGCCCATGGGCCCCATCAAGCATGCCCCCGTGCGGACGGGGCACTCAAATCATCATCCATGGCAGGCCAGGCGGGGAGACCTATAGAGTCTGCTGGTCAAGGGTGGTGCTTCCGGTTTACCAACCCCGCCTCGGCCTGCCACCCGCGTTTGCATGCAGATGAACCAGGTGTATCCAGCCATCAGGGCAGCGCATCCCACCACCACCGTGGCACAGGCCGACCGGCCTGCAGGTTGACACCCCGGTGCCGAACTGCCAACCTTCCCAGCCCCATTGATTAGCCATTGCCCACCATGAAAATCACCCAAGACAGCGCCGTCACCCTGCGCATGAAAGTGACCGACCGCCAAGGCCAGGTTTACGACGATGGCAAGCACCCCGTCTCCTACCTGCATGGCGATTACGACAATCTGTTCGCCAAGCTGGAAGCCGCACTGGAAGGCCAGGAAGCCGGCTTTCAGACCACGCTGGAACTGGCCAGTGAAGACTGCTTTGGCGAACGCGACGAAGCCCTGGTCACCACCATGCCCAAGGCCGAGTTCCCGCCCGGCATCAAGGTAGGCGGCCAGATCCAGCGCCTTGGCCCAGATGGCCAGCCGCGCTACTACTTTGTCACCAAGATCAAGGGCCCCACCGTCTTGCTGGACGGCAACCACCCGCTGTGCGGCAAGACCCTGCGCTTTGCCATCACCGTGCTGAATGTGCGGGCAGCCACCGCCGAGGAAATTGCCCACCAGCATGTCCATGGCGAGCATGGCCATCAGCACTGATCCTCCCCTTGCCTGACTGTCAAAGCCCTCCCGCTGCGGAGGGCTTTGTTTATGCAGCGCCGTGACAGACAGGATAGTGCGCAGACTGAACACGATGCCGCATAGCCGGCCACCATGCGGCAATCCGTCGATTTTCCACCGCACCGACACTCCTCCCCGCCTTGCCATCCACCGCCCCGCAGCGGCATGCAAATCATCAGCCGCAGGCAGGGATTACCATCCGGCCCTATCCATCAACAGCAGCATCAAAGGAAAGGACAACGCCCCTGCTGGCGCGGACCTTTGCTGCGCCGGTATGGACCGCAGAGATAGCGGGCAGGTGTGCGCTGACAGGGGCGGCCCGTCTGCGTCGGCTTGCGCTGAGGGGAATGGGTTTCGTTGGGTGATGCCTGCGCTAGCGAAAAGTGCTGAGGCGGGGGCCTGACGCAGGACAAGGGATTATGTCAATGTGTTAGCATGACTGCTGTTGGCCAGGAGCCCCCATTCCCGAGATATGAGGCCAAGGTCTCAAGCTCGGCCGAAGCGGACATAAGGTATTCACTGAACTCTCGACAGCAATCAGCTTCTTAGCAGCCATATCCTCAGTCCAGATGGGTTAGGGTAGTCTAATTATTCACACGTGCCTTGTGCTACAACCGCTCCCTAGCTGCAGAATTTTTCGCTCGCGTTACAGCTGCTTTTTGGGCTGCCCGTTTCCGCTTTTCCTCCCATTCTCGATCAGAAGCCTGTAGGGCTTGGTATGCAGACTTTGTCTCAAAGGTGGTATAGCCATCTGGCGGTAAATAGTGATAAACATCGCCGATATATTTGACTTCTCCAAATGGCTTCCAGAATGCTGTTACCAAAAATATCAATGCACAGATGGCCCAGTCCAGAATAGTTGGTCCGGCTATTGAGTCGATAAAATCAATATGAAAGAGCCACATGGGTAATTGCACCAGCCAGCCTAGATGCGGAATGAAGTGGTTATACCGGTCAACAGCATCTTCACCAAAGAACAAGCCAACACAAAAGGAGATGATCAGAAACGAAATGGCATTCCATTGCATCATCGTCCATAAGCAGGCTTTACGTTCGTAGGGGTCTTGAGCGCGCCGATAGTGTCCGGCCAGTGCGACGATGGATAGTAGCCCGACAACCAGCAGAACAGGTGCCATGCAGATGATGATGGTGTAAAAAATTGCATCCAGGATTTGTCGTAAGTCTTTGAGCATGAGGGTCTCTCAGGTGTCTTGGGGTGATGGATGGATTGCGTAGGCTAATTGGCAGACAAGCGCGAGCCGTTAACCCTGTCCCAGCCTGTCTTCACATCCTTTTTTGGCGATACGCTTGCTTAACAGCCATTTCTTTCGTACCGGCAGATACCCTTCCGCCGTGATTTCAATCCAGTGCGCCGCCAGCATGGCCTGGTGCAACTGGCAGGCCTGGCCATAACCCATGCGCAGCTGTCGCTGTACATAACTGACGCTGATTGACTGATCCTGGCGTGCCGCTGCTAACAGTTGGATAAACACTTCTTGTTGAGTGATGTCTTGCATTGCGCATGCTCCATATGTCATTTGGTTTGGCAATGCTATGATCATGAATGGACAATTATTGTCGCAATATCCGCTTAGCATGGTCCACATGCTGCACCGCATTTGGAAACACGTATGGCTGCTAATGACATTTGCAGGAATAAAAGACTGCTGAGCATTTCCCGGCACTTGGCAAACGCCGGTGACACGGGTCTGGGCATGCAAGCCCTGCTCGACAAACTGGGCCAACTGGATGACGACATGCAAAGCCGGAGCGGTCGTAAAAGTGTACTCCCATCCAAAGAGACGGACTCCCGCCGCAAGATGCTGCAACGGGACCTGCGCACGCTCATCGATCAAGGCTATGTTCGCCCCGATGGCCGTGGCCCGGCACGGCGCTATATCCGCACCCAGCAACCCATTGAGGCCGAAGTGGATGCCCTGGTGATGGACAAACTGACCTTGCTGCGCGCGCGCTGCAACGAACACAACAAACCCATCAACATGCTGCCCTTACTGCGCCAGCTGTTGGGGCCACAAGGCAGCATGACGGGAGAGTGCCTGCGTATCGAACCGGATTCATTTCAACTGATTCCAGCGCCCATCCGCCAGTCTTGCCTGGAGGTGGCTATCGCTGCGCTTCGTGATGGGCAGATGGTAAAACTGACTTACCGTAACCGCCTGGGTGAAAAGTCAGTCAATGAACTGACTCCGCTGTACATCAGAATCAAGGGGGCCGGCTTGTATTTGCGAGCGCGCAAACTGGATGGTCAGGAACGGGACTATGCCCTGCAGCGGTTTGTTGACATCCAGCAACTGGACAGACTGATCGAGGAGGCCGACCCCAGCCCCGCGTTCACTACACCAACGGCAATGATGCAGATCCGCATGAGGGTGTCCAGGGCAATGGAAGCCACCCTGCTGGATTGCAAGATCAGTCCCGATCAGCGCATTACTCCACTCGCGTCCGGTGATGACATGTCTGCCCTGGTGGAAGCCACTGTCACCGATGATGCATGCTTTTCGCGCTGGATATTGAGCTGGAGCAATGACATAGAAATAATTTCTCCTGCAAAATTGCGTGAGCAAGTAGCAGTCAAGCTTAAAACCGCACTGCAACGCTATCAAACCAACCAAGGAAACACTGATGCCACTGGTGATTGAACATATTGACGAAATAGCTCGCCGCTTGAATCGGGATGTTCTACTCATCGGCCCAGACCGAACTCATGGCGCCAAACCAGACAGCTCTTGGAAAAGCAGCGCAGAACGCAAGAGTCTGCTGGCCTGGCTGGAGGAACACCATATCGACTGGGAACCATGCGGTTGGTTATCCACACCGGGTGTTACATATGGATACGAAGGTGACATCTATCTGGACCTTCCCTATGCCCCTGACGATGTGCGCTACCAGCAACTACAGGACTTTGTGCAGGAGCAGGACGACGGGAGTACTAAGTGGCCGGGGGTGAGGATTTATCTTGTGGCCGTTGACTTCTGCCGAAACAGACAAAGACCCTCTAAAACTCAGCCGTGAATTACGACTTAATTACTCTGGCAATAATTTAAATTGCTACGCGAGAAGCGCTTCCAATCTTATTTTACATAATTTATGCCTTTAGAATATTGCTATTAATTGATCAATTCTACCTGGGATTTAATGTGCGCAAAGATCAATACCTTTCAGATTCAGATGTGATTGAATTTGTCGTCTGGTTCTCTTCAGAAATTACTGAACCAAAATTGACACATTGCTATGAAAAATCAAATGGCAGCATTGTAAAATTCAATAGCCTCATCGATGCATTAAAGCAGTACGAATGGCCATTTCGCTTCACTGGTCCAGGGAATAAGGAATTCAAAGGAAAAGGCTACAAGGAGAGCGAGCAGGCTCTTTCGTATTTGGCAAATAATCTCCGCTTAGCACTCGACGCAGGCAATGATAATGAAGCTTGTGAGTGGGCCTGCCGTATTATGAAATGGGGTGGAGTGACCAATGGTAATGCATCCTGGCTTCGTGACCATGTTAATGGCTTGGCTACTGAGATTCTAACAGTAAAAAGTGCACTCAATGCCGGTGAGGAAGGAGTGCAGGCCTTACAGTCAGTCCGTCGCTTTAATTCAGGAATGACAAAAGTATACTCCCTTCTAGTTCCCGGTTTCATTATTTATGATAGTCGAGTCGCGGCAGCTTTAGCTTGGTTTGTAAATGAGTGGTGCGAAAAAACCGATAGAAAAATAGTACCTACATTGCTAGCATTCCCGTGCATGCCAGCAAAAGAAGGAGAAAATCCCCGGATTCGAAAGTCTAGAAATCCATCCAATGGCACTCGCGAATTTCCGCAACTTAACAATCAAGCTCGCGTACATGCGCAGTGGAATATACGTGCCAGTTGGCTGCTTGATGCATGCCTTAATCACAGCAACTCCATTCAGTTCAATAATTTACGTGAACTTGAAGCAGCCCTATTCATGTGGGGCTACAACTTGAACAGCCATGAGAAAACCGAAGTAGACCGAACAAGCGATGTCGAGTTGGATGAACTAGCTGTATCTGAAGTCATTGCGCGGCAGCCCGATTGGCTACAGGATAAAACTCTAAGCAAGAAAAAGCCTTTTCAATGGATTTTTGATGTGGAGCGAGACGCACTCATTATCGATCGAGGGCTAAAAGATAGAGATATATTTACTACTACGCATATATTCATCTTGCTTCATCAGCTTTATGATGAATTCGGTCATGAATGGTTTCCATTGGCGAACAATGTACAAACCTTAGAAGATGGTAGCGAACAGCCTGGACTGGGGAAAGCTCTCTATAGTATTAAGCCGAATACAACTTACGCACAAGCTAGCTCACAACTTGCACCAATCCTCATGAGGTATGAAATTTTCGACTGGAAACGTTCTAGCAGATCAAATCAGTTCCGCCTTCAGATAACACCTCCGTCATCTATTGCTGATATGCGCATGTTGCTAGCTCAAGTCGCACATTAAATGAAAAATCAGTACTGATCTTCGGTCGAATGATGCATTTGCTGGTCTGTCCCGCCCTTCGTGGACACATCTGAGATGGCTGCTCAAGGTCGAAAGCAGAAGTCCATTCTTCATATTATGGCTTTGGCATACGAAGTCACCCACATCCCCCGGCCTTTCCTGCCGAACCGACGCCACCCACGGGCCCCGTCAAGCATGCCGACGGGTGGCCGGGGCGAGGTGTTAAGCACCTGCCCTGTCTGAGCGATTTGACGTTAGCAAATCGCGAGTTCAGGCGCGCCTCGCCGCGGTCAGGCTCCGGAGGGAAGCCGCAGGCCATGCTTGTGGGGTGGCCTTGGAGGTGAAGGAGGGCTTGGCCAGGCAAGCCCTCTTTCCCGTCCGCCGCGCGGAAGCGGCAGGTAAAACTTCATCCGCGTAGCGGATGCAAAGCCTGTTTTGACTTGGCAATGGCAACCCGACTTTCATCCTGCACCACTACGTTTAACTTCGCGGGTCTCGCCCCGCCGGCGAGGTACTTTGCTTTTGCTTCGCCACTTCGCCAACAGCAAGGACCCAAAGAAAAGGCGACCCGCAGCGCGTCGAATTCCCGCCCCAGCCATCCCGTCCAGGGCGCGGCCGGAACTTGCGGCGCTCTACCGTCGCGCCGCTGCGGACAGCCGACCGCTTAAGACCCTGAGCGGCACGCCTGTGTCGGCTCGCGCTGACGGGACCCGTTCCGCTCGACAGAGGTTTTAATGGGGAAATGAAAACAGGATGTCGGGACGATTGCCTAGTGATAAATACAAGTCGGTGTGATCTGAGAAACCACCGCACCGACGCCACCCACGGGCCCCGTCAAGCATGCCGACGGGTGGCCGGGGCGAGGTGTTAAGCGCCTGCTTTGTTTGAGCGATTTGACGTTAGCAAATCGCGAGTTCAGGCGCGCCTCGCCGCGGTCAGGCCCCGGAGGGAAGCCGCAGGCCATGCTTGTGGGGTGGCCTTGGAGGTGAAGGAGGGCTTGGCCAGGCAAGCCCTCTTTCCCGTTCGCCGCGCGGAAGCGGCAAGACAAAAAATCATCCGCGTGAGCGGATTTCTACAGTCCGAACAATTGATTTTTCGTTGTGTGCAGGGCTGGTCCGCATGACGGCGGAACGCCCCGGTAAGGCTGGAGCTTCCGCCCTACGTGCTGGCGCCAATAACGTCGCCAAACAAACCCGTCTCCCCGTCCGCCGCGCGGAAGCGGCCCTTAAACCACCATCCGCGCAGCGGATGCCAGCCCCTTACCTGCACCTCTTGCCAGTGCTTCCCGCCCCCTCTACCCTTGCTGTCCCCGGTACTGCTGATTAGCCTTGTCCCGTTGCGTTTACAAACGCAGCCAGGTTTGGCGACCTGATCAGTACTACCGGAAAAGCCGTGTCAAAGCGGCTTTTTCTGCTTGTGTCTGCCCCCTCCAATGGCAGGCCAGGCGGGGAGACCTATACGGTCTGCCGGTCAATGGTGGTGCTGCCGGTTCGCCAACCCCGCTTTGGCCTGCCACCCGCGTTTGCTTGCGTGCGTGGCAGCCTTCATCCTGCAACGGAGGGCAGAACCATGACGCATCCCGACCCCGACATCCCCCAGGCCCCGCCCCTGACGCTGTACTACCAAGGCAAGCCCGTCCGGGTGCTGCTCCACCACGGCCACTGCTGCCTGCTGGCGGACGACATCCTCGCCCTCTCCCCGCCCCGCCTGCGCCACCAGCTGCAACAGCAACTGGCCGAATACCCCGGCTGCGCCCTCACCCTGCCGCAACACGACAGCCCGCAATGCGGCTGGCCAGAAACTGCCTTGCAACGCGCACTGCAACAAAGCAAACGCCCCGCCGCCCGCCAACTGCAACACTGGCTGCAGCAACAGGTACTGCCTGCCCTGCAGCAACTGCCACCCGATGCCCCGCGCTGGGAACAGGCGCTGGCCATGGCGGCCGAGGCCGGACAGCAGATTAGCCATGCGGTACTGCAAGCCGTGCTGGAACACGGCAGCGACTGGCAACACAGCCACTGGCTGCTGACACTCAACTACACCCCCAGCCACCCGCGCCGCCATGCCCATGGCCGTCTGGTGGCACTTAACAGCAGCGCCACGTCATTGCAGGCGCTGGCGCAACATATTGCCGGGCCGGACGGCAGTGCCAGCCGCAATGGCGAGCTGCTACGCCTGGCGGCGGCTTGCCATCAACAATTGGCCAAGCGCACGGAGAAACAGGCATGGCGCGCAGAGGCGGCGGAACCAAAGAAATCAGGTCTTGGCTAATCCAGATGGCAAGCACTACCTGCCTGCTTAGTGATGCTGCTTGGCACTGCCATTGATTTAACGGTGCCAATATGTCACCATCAATAGATAAATCATTGATTTATCAGCAATCACAGCATACTCAAGCCATTGCAGGCAGGGAGGAAACACATGGCAAACAGCAAACTACAGGATGCAACGGTCTCCCCTCGGGGCCGCATTACTGCCCGTGTACCACAGCATGTGGAAAAAATACTGCAAGAGGCCGCAGAACTAGCTGGTGCAACCTTGAACCAGTTTGTGGTGCAAGCGGCTTTGGCAGCAGCCGAGCAGTTGATAGAACGCGAACGTGTCATTCATTTGTCTGGAGAAAATGCAGCTTGGCTGTGCCAACTGCTTGACCATCCACCAAGCAGCGCAGCACTGCAGGCTGCATTTCAGCAGTACCAAGCGAGAAAGGGAGAGCATGAGGGTTCTGATACAAGCCTTGAGTTCGAACCATGATCGCAAGTCATTCGACTGTGGTGTAGTCACGTTGAATAACTGGCTGGCACAGATGGCAAACCAACATCAGGCCAAAGGTTTTGCACGTACCTTTGTTGCAGTCGATAGTGCAGTGCCCGACAAAATACTGGGATATTACGCGCTCGCATCGGCACACATCATGTCCGAATCGTTAGCTGACAACCATAAACTGCCAAGAATCATTCCGGCAGTCCGTCTGGGCAGATTGGCGATAGACCGTCGCGTCCAAGGCATCGGGATGGGTGCTGCTTTACTAGTCGATGCACTCACGCGCATTCGCGATGACATCGCTCCCACGATTGGCGTGCATTCGGTATTTGTCGATGCAGTAAACGAACATGCCGCCAATTTCTACCAAAAGTTCGGTTTCACACGCTCTCCTGGTAATCCCCTGCTATTGGCACTCCCCATTGCCTCCATTCCTTTGCCTTAAGCTGTTTACCCTGAAGCAAGGCAGTGATGGAAATGGTGCGGTTAGGCATTGTTTTTCCCCAGCCCGCGTTAACATGCCCGCGCATTGACCGCGCTCGCCCTATCCATCCATCATCGATGCCACCTGTGCACAGGCGGCTGCATGTCGCCACAATCCGCCCCCGTGTCGGCTTTTGACACGCAAGCTTCCCTGCCTGATGGCTAAATCAGTGCCATCATCGGCAATCGCCTACCCAGAACACTAAGGAAGACAACGTGCAAGATGGCATCCTGAAAAGCTATATCGGCGGTCGTTATATCGATAATCCGGCCCTGCCGCTGGCCGACAACTTCAATCCCGCCACTGGCGCACTGCTGTGCCAGGTGCAGCAGGCCGGTGCCGCCGAGGCCGAGCAGGCCATTCAGAGCGCCGAAGCCGGTTTTGCCGTGTGGAGCGAAATGACCGGGGCCGAGCGTGGCCGCATCATGAACAAGGCGGTGGGCATTCTGCGGGCGCGCAATCGCGAGCTGGCCGAGCTGGAAGTGCGCGACAACGGCAAGCCGATTCAGGAAGCCGAGGCGGTGGATGTGCTGTCCGGCGCCGATTGCATCGAATACTTTGCCGGCATGGCCGCTGGTATTCACGGCGAGCATTTCCCGCTCAAGGGTGCGTTTGCCTACACCCGGCGCGAGCCCTTGGGCGTGTGCCTGGGCATAGGCGCGTGGAACTACCCCATCCAGATTGCCTGCTGGAAATCCGCCCCGGCGCTGGCCTGCGGCAATGCCATGATTTACAAGCCCTCCGGCATGACGCCGATGAGCGCCGCCCTGCTGGCGGAAATCTACAGCGAAGCCGGGGTGCCGGATGGCGTGTTCAACGTGATCCAGGGCAGCTCGTCCGTGGCACGGCAGTTGATTGCCGACGAGCGCGTGGCCAAGGTGTCGATTACCGGTTCGGTGGATACCGGCAAGGCCATCATGAAAGACGCCGCCAGCACGCTCAAGCGCGTCACCATGGAGCTGGGCGGCAAGTCGCCGCTGATCATCTTTGACGATGCCGACCTCGAACAGGCGGTGTCCGCCGCCATGCTGGCCAACTTCTATACCCAGGGCGAAATCTGCACCAACGGCACCCGCGTGTTTGTGGCGCGCAGCATTCACGCCGCCTTCATGCAGCGGCTGAAGGAGCGCACCGCGCTGTTGAAGATCGGCGACCCGATGCACCCGGACACCCAGGTGGGCGCGCAGGTATCGCCCAGCCATGCGCAAAGCGTGCTCAAGTACATCGATATCGGCCAGAGCGAAGGCGCGGTACTGGCGGCCGGTGGCCAGCGGGTGATCGTGCCCGGTTGCGAAGCCGGCTGGTTTATTGCCCCGACTATTTTCGACCAGTGCCGCGACGAAATGCGCATTGTCAGCGAGGAAATCTTTGGCCCGGTGATGTCGGTGCTGGTATTCGACGACGAGGCCGAAGTGATCCAGCGCGCCAATGCCAGCCGGCTGGGGCTGGCGGCGGGGGTGTTCACCCGCGACCTGGCGCGCGCCCACCGCGTGGTGGCCAAGCTGCAAGCCGGGGTGTGCTGGATCAACAACTACAACATCACGCCGATTGAAATGCCGTTTGGTGGCTATAAGGAATCCGGCCTGGGCTATGAAAACAGCCTCACTGCCATCGACTGCTACACCCAGCGCAAGAGCGTGTATGTGGAGCTGACCGGGGTGGCCAGTCCTTACGCCTGAGTGCTGCCAGCAGAACGCCTGTTGCAGCGTTGCGCCGCCTTGCCGTACTGCTTGTACTGTCTGCGTCGGCGCGCCTTGCACCAGGGGCTCTGCCTTATTTTGTCTGCCGCCCCCATGGCTCACCCTGTTCTCCACACCACAAGGGCAGACCGCACGGCCTGCCCTTGTCTGGCCTGAACCATCCGTCGCAAGGAGTACCCATGTCGCAACAGTTCGATTACATCATCGTCGGGGCCGGTTCCGCCGGTTGTGTGCTGGCTGCCCGCCTCACCGAAGATGCCGATGTCAGCGTGCTGCTGCTGGAAGCCGGCGGCCCGGACTGGCGGCTGGACTGGCGCACCCAGATGCCCGCCGCGCTGGCCTATCCGCTGCAAGGCACCACCTATAACTGGGCCTATACCACGCTACCGGAACCCCACATGGGCAACCGCATCATGACCCAGGGCCGCGGCATGGGGCTGGGTGGTTCGTCCTTGATCAACGGCATGGTGTACATCCGCGGCAATGCGCTGGATTTTGACGGCTGGGCGGAAAACACCGGGCTGGAAAACTGGAGCTATCTGGACTGTCTGCCCTATTTCCGCAAGGCGGAAAGCTACGACAAGGGCGCCAATGACTTCCACGGCGGCGACGGCCCGCTGCATGTCACCACGCCACGGCCAGACAACAACCCGCTATACCATGCCTTTATCGCCGCCGGCGAGCAGGCCGGTTACCCGCGCACCGACGACCTCAACGGCTACCGCCAGGAAGGCTTCGGGCCGATGGACCGCACCACCACGCCATCTGGCCGCCGTTGCAGTACCTCGCTGGCCTATCTGGACCAGGCGCGCAGCCGCGCCAACCTGACGGTGAAAACCCGCGCGCTGGCCGACCAGATCCGCTTTGCCGGCAACCGCGCCGTGGGGGTGAGCTATCTGCAAGGCGGCAGCCTGCAACAGGCCGAGGCGCGGCGCGAGGTGATTGTCTGCAACGGGGCCATTGCCAGCCCGCAGCTGTTGCAACGCTCCGGCGTGGGCCATGCCGACCAGCTCAAACAACACGGCATCAGCAGCGTGGTACACCTGCCCGGTGTGGGCGAGAACCTGCAAGACCATCTGGAAATGTATCTGCAATACCATTGCACCAAACCGGTGTCGATTTACCCGGCGCTGCAGTGGTGGAACAAGCCGCCCATCGGCGTGGAGTGGTATCTCAACGGCACCGGCCTGGGCGCCACCAACCACTTTGAAGCCGGTGGTTTCATCCGCAGCAGCAGCGAGTTTGCCTGGCCCAACCTGCAATACCACTTCATTCCGCTGGCCATGAATTACGACGGCAGCAATCCGGTGAAGGCGCACGGCTTCCAGTGCCATGTCGGCTCCATGCGCTCGCCCAGCACCGGTTTTGTGCGGCTGGCCAGCCGCGACCCGCGCGTCAAACCCTTGCTGCAGTTCAATTACATGGCGCATGCAGTGGACTGGCAGGAGTTCCGCGCAGGGGTGCGGCTGACGCGGGAAATCATCGCCCAGCAGGCGTTTGACGAATTCCGTGGCGAGGAAATCAAGCCGGGGATGAAGATTCAGAGCGATGCCGAAATCGACGCCTTCGTGCGCGAACATGCCGAAACCGCGCTGCATCCGTCCTGTACCTGCAAGATGGGCTACGACGACATGGCGGTGGTGGACAAGGACGGACTGGTGCACGGCGTGGAGGGCTTGCGCGTGGTGGATGCCTCCATCATGCCGCGCGTCACCACCGGCAACCTCAATGCGCCAGTCATCATGATGGCGGAAAAGCTGGCCGATGCCATTCGTGGCCGCACCGCATTGCCACGCTCACAGGCTGCTTACTTTACCGCTGGCACGCAGCCGGTACGGCTGATGGGCACGGCAGATTTTCCCTGGCCGACGGCCAGCGTGCCTGCCGCCCATTGATAAGCAGACAAGGTCATGCGGCGCTTGACTGCGCCGCCGCGCTTTCTACAATGCCAGTCAGCGGCTGCATGGCAGCTGCATGTCTGGAGAAGAAAATGCATACCCTGAAACCGCGTAATCCCTACGCCTGCTCGCCCTTGCTGAAAAAGGGCGGCGCCCACCGCAGCAGCCGCTCCGGCCAACGCCAGAACGCCCGTCAGGCCATGCTGGCCGAGCTGGATGAGCTGGACTGGCTCGCCCCCTCCCCGGCAACCCTGGCTGTCGAGTCCCGCAGCGAGGACGACACACCGGGCAGTTTTTCCTGCCACCCCACCATGACAAAGGCCGCTTCCCAGCGGCCTTTGCCTTGTTACCCCGGCTTCTGATCACACGGTAAAACGCCCGGCCAGCACGCTGAGGTCTTCCGACAGGTTTTTCAACTGATCCACCGTCTCCGCAGTCACCTTCATCGCCCGGCTGTTCTCTTCCGACATCTGCGCCACCTGTTCCACATTTTTTGCCAGTACCTGGCTGGTATGGCTCTGCTCGCTCAGGGAGTTCTGGATATCCGCCACCACCAGCTGCAGCTGGTCGATCTGCTGCTGGATGGTGATGATGGCCGCGCCGGCATCGCTGGCATGTTGCTGGCCGCTTTGCACGGTTTGCATGCCCACGGTCATATTGCCGGCAGCATGACGCGCCGTGCCCTGGATCTGCTGCACGATGCCGCCGATTTCCGTGGTGGACTGCGCAGTGCGCTCGGCCAGCTTGCGTACCTCATCGGCCACCACGGCAAAACCACGGCCCTGCTCACCGGCACGCGCGGCCTCGATGGCGGCATTGAGTGCCAGCAGATTGGTCTGGTCGGCCACATCGCGAATCACATCGACAATGCCGACGATGGATTCGGACTGCTTGCTCAGCACCTGGATGGTGTCCGACACGGTGGAGATTTCGCGCACGATGCTGTCCATGCTGCGCCCCGCCCCCTGGATGACCGCGGCACCGGTGCCAGACTGCTCCACCGCGCTACACGACAGCTCATGCGCTTCGACCGAACGCTCGGCGCTCACCGCCAGGCTGGTGCTCAGCTCCTCCACCGCCGCTGCCATGCTGGAGGCTGCCTCGGATTGGCGGTCACTGCTCCTGGCCACCTGGCTGGCGCCATCCGCCACATCGTGGGCCGCGCCATCCAGTTGGCGTGATGTTTCCACCAGTTGCTGCACGGTTTCGCGCAACTGGTTGCGCATCTGGCGGATGGCCGCCAGCAGGCTGGCTTCGTCCTTGTCTTGCAGATCGATACGCGTATCCAGCCGGCCAGTGGCAATCTGTTCCACCACGCTCTGCACATAAAACGGCTCCCCTCCCAGCTGGGCGGTAATCGACAGATACAGGGCAATGAACAGATAGGTAGACAGCAGGAAGGCAAAGGCGGCGCAAGCCAGATAAACATCGCGCTGCCACTGGATGCGGGCGATGCGCGCCTCCAGCAGGCTGCCCAATTGCTGCAGGGTGGCCTGCTGGAAATGCGTGGCCACATCCAGCGTGGCGGCCGGCAAGCCACTGCCTGCCACGGCCTGTCCGGCAATCGCCTTGTCCAGTGCAGCGGCATTCACGGCAGACTGCGCCGCCAGCTTCTCGTCGCTGCCGGCAAGGCTGGCCTTGACCGTGGCGTTATAGGCCACCGCCTTGGCCAGGTCATGTTGCAGGTTTTGCAGGCTGTCACTGATCAGTGGTGCCAGGCCAACCGCCTGATCACGCGCGGTGCCCACCAGTGGCTGCCCCTTGGCCTGCAGCAGCAGGGCATTGGCCTGGGTGCTGCGATTCAGCCAGTTGGGCCACTGCACGGTCACGGCATCCATCAGATAAAAAGTATCGATGTCCGGGTCCAGCGTCAGGTTGGACTGATCGCTGGCCAGGCCGATCAGATCCAGCAAGCTGTCTGCCACGGCCTGGTAGTTCGCCAGAGCCGGTGTGCCTTTCAGCTTTTGCCACGCGCCGTCCAGCGCAGTCCAGCCCTTGTCCAGCCCCAGCTGGCCATTGAGCGCCTGATGCGTCTGCTGCAGCGTGCTCCATTGCGCCTCCAGCGCGGACGACACAGCGCCCTTGTCGGCGGCGGCCCGCTGCGCCTGTTCCTGCTCCAAGGCCAGCAACAAGCTCATCGCCGGCTGCAGATACTGCACGCCGACCACTTCCTTGCTGGAGAAATCGACATTGTCCTGGTTGCTGCGATACAGACCATAGGTGAGATAAAACAGTGCGATGGCAAAAACAGCCCCTATCACCGCAAAGCGCGTGGGGTAACTCAAGCGCTGCATCCAGCGCGCGACAAGACGGAACATGGACAACTCCTCTGGAATATTGGCCTTGCCCTATATCTTTTGTATGGTGGGCAAGTCTTTCATTTATAGGCGTAAAATCTCGCCACACCGCATCCCGCCGTGGTTTTCAGCAAAATTATTCACCACCTCATACTTTTCAGCGCGCTGATGACAACACACCCTTAAAGATGTATTATTTTTACATCTTCAAGCACCACACAATCTGTCCGGCACCATGCAGTTCGCCAGAAAAGATGCATTTTTTCTACATCATAAGGAACCCTCATGTTAGACAGCGCCACCCGCCAGCAAGTGAAAGCCACTGCCCCCATCCTGAAGCAGCATGGCGTGCTGCTGACCAGCCATTTTTACCAACGCATGTTCCAGCACAACCCGGAGCTGAAAAACATCTTCAATCAGGGCCACCAGCATGCCGGCCAGCAACAGCAGGCCCTGGCCATGGCGGTGGCCGCCTATGCCGAGCACATCGATGCACCGGAAGTGCTGTTGCCGGTACTGGAGCGGGTAGCCCACAAGCACACCAGCCTGGGCATACGCGCCGAGCATTACCCGATTGTCGGCAAGCATCTGCTGGCCTCCATCCGCGAGGTGCTGGGCGAAGAGGCCGCGCCGGACAGCCTGCTGGAAGCCTGGGCCGCCGCCTATCAGCAACTGGCCGACCTGCTGATCAATCTGGAAAACAGCCTGTACCAGCGTGCCGCCACCCAGCCTGGTGGCTGGAGCGGCTGGCGGCCGTTCAAGGTGGTGAAAAAACAACCGGAGAGCAGCGAAATCACCTCCTTCTATCTGCAAGCGGCCGATGGTGGCGCCCTGCCCGCCTTCCAGCCCGGCCAGTATGTGTCGGTACAGCGCTTCATTCCGGAATGGGGCCTGAGTCAACCGCGCCAGTACAGCCTGTCCGATGCACCGGGCCAGGACTGGCTGCGCATTTCGGTGAAGCGCGAGGACGAGCGGGATGAGGCACCGGCCGGCAAGGTGTCAGGTCAATTACACACGGCATTGCAAGAGCACGACATCCTGCAGGTATCGCCGCCATTTGGTGATTTCGTGCTGCACCAGGAGCGGGACACCCCGGTGGTGCTGATCAGTGCCGGCGTCGGCCAGACCCCGCTGCTGTCCATGCTCAAGCATTTGCTGGCCAGCGGCAGCCAGCGGCCCATCCGCTACCTGCACGCTGCCCGCCATGGCCGGGTCCATGCCATGAAACAGGAAGTCGGCCAGCTGGCGGCGCAACACCCGCAGCTGAACAGCACGGTGTTTTATGAATGCCCGCAAGACACGGACCGGCTGGGCCAGGACTACCAGCGCGCCGGCCGCATCGATGCCGCGGCCATCCGCGAGCATGCCCTGCTGGCGGATGCCGACTACTACCTGTGCGGCCCGGTAGGCTTCATGCAGCAGCAGCAGCGCCAGTTGCGGGGGGCCGGGGTCGAGGCCGCGCGCATCCACATGGAAGTATTCGGCTCCAATGCCATGGCCAGCGACTGATTGCCTCTTGCAGCAGCTTTGTCCCAGCGCATTGTGAGGGTGGGCCGTGCGGAGTATCCTGCGCGGCACCGCCTTTACCCTTTTTGCCCATGCAACTGAACCGTTTCACCGATCTGGCATTGCGCGTGCTGATGTATCTGACCCACCGCGATCGCGAACAGGCCGTCACCATCAGCGAAATCGCCGAGCGCTTTGCCGTATCGCGCAACCATCTGGTCAAGGTGGTGCATTTCATGGGACAGCAAGGCTGGCTGAACAACAGCCGTGGCAAGGGTGGCGGGCTGGCGCTGGCGCAGCCGCCCGAGCATTACCGGCTGGGCGGCATCATCCGCACCCTGGAGGGCAATGCCGCGCTGATCGACTGCGCCACGCCCCCTTGCGCCTTGCGCCAGGATTGCCGTCTCAAGTCGGCGCTGGACGTCGGCCTGCAAGCCTTTTTCACGGTGCTGGATGGTTATTCCCTGCGCGATATCGTCGCCAGCCCCACCGGAGAGGCGATTATTCGGCTGCACCGCCAGCAAAATCAGCCCGTCTCGCCGGAAAGCCCGGCGGCAGACTGAGCCGGACAGCGTGATTTGTTGTAAAAAACCATCACTTTTCAAACAAAAAGCCCGCGGTCAGCGGGCTTTTTTTCAGGCTTTTTTTCAGGGTTTCCCCTTGGAAAAACAGCAATCAGCGTGGGGTCAGATGGTCCTGGAATAGCGTGCCTTGGTTTCCCGCTCGCGCAGGTGGCGGTCAAACAGCATGGCGATATTGCGAATCAGGAAGCGCCCTTTGGGTTCAACCATCAGGAAATCGCCGTCAAAAGTCAGCAGACCCAGCTTGTGATATTCGCGGATGGCCGGCAGTTCTGCAGCAAAGTATTCGGCGAAATTGATGCCGTGTACCTGCTCGACGGCCTCCACCGACAAGGAGAAGCGACACATCAGCGCCTGGATGATGCCACGGCGCAGGATGTCATCCTGATCCAGCACCATGCCACGCATCACCGGCAGACGTCCCTCGTCCAGCGCAGCGTAATAGCTGTCCAGGTCTTTTTCATTCTGGCTGTAACAGGGGCCGACCTTGCCGATGGACGAGACGCCAAGGCCGATCATGTCGCAGTCGGCATGGGTGGAATAACCCTGGAAATTGCGCTGCAGGCGGGCCTGGCGCAGGGCGATGGCCAGGTCATCTTCCGGCTTGGCAAAGTGGTCCATGCCGATGAATACATAGCCGGCATCCGCCAGGCTTTTTACCGCATCCTGCAGGATGTCCAGCTTGGTGCTGGCCGCCGGCAGGTCTGCCTCGTTGATGCGCCGCTGCGGCATGAACACCGTGGGCAGGTGGGCATAGTTGTACAGCGCCAGCCGGTCCGGGCCAATGGCAATCACCTTGTCCAGCGTGGCTTTCAGCGATTCCCGCGTCTGCAACGGCAGGCCGTAGATCAGGTCCACACTGACCGACTTGAAACCCGCCTCGCGGGCGGCATCGATCACTTCCAGCGTCTCGGCCTCGCTCTGCACGCGGTTTACCGCCTGTTGCACCTGCGGGTCGAAATCCTGGATGCCCACGCTCATGCGGTTGAAGCCCAGACGCGCCAGATGGTGCACGGTCTCGCGCCCCACCTTGCGCGGATCAATCTCAATGGAATATTCTCCCTCCGGCAAAAAATCGAAGTGAGTACGCAGCATGCCCATCAGCCGGTCCAGCTGTTCATCGGACAGGAAAGTGGGGGTACCGCCACCGAAATGCAGCTGGATCAGCTTTTCGCGGCAGCCCAGTGTGGCGGCCACCAGCTTGATTTCTTTTTCCAGGTAGTCGAGATAGCGATCGGCGCGGCTTTTGTCTTTGGTAATGATCTTGTTGCAGCCGCAGTAGTAACATACCGTGTTGCAGAACGGTATATGAACGTACAATGATATTGCGTTCTGATGCATGCCCAGGTGGCGTTGCTTCAGCCAGTGTTTATAGTCTTTCTCCCCAAAGGCCGGGGTAAAGCGGTCGGCAGTCGGGTAAGAAGTGTATCTTGGGCCAGAGCCATCAAGACGTTCGATCAATGCTCGGTCGAACTCACAGTGGGTGGGCGAAAACGGATGGGTGGTGTGCATGTCGTCGGGTATTGATAGTCAAACGTCAGGTGGACTGGTAAATTTGCGGAAAACGTGTGAATTCCGCTTTGACAAGGGTCAAGCTTCTTTACAGGGTTGTACAAAACACTCGATGTCTGACCAAAACCAACACACTATTCACGCACTGAAGGTGTCCTGCTCCAACTGCAGCCTGCGCGAACTCTGTCTGCCCATCGGACTGAACCGCGACGAAATGACGCAGCTGGACGCCGTGATCCGTCAGAGCCGCCGCCTCAAGCGCGGCGAATACCTGTTCCGCAGCGGCGAGGGCTTCAAGTCCCTGTTCGCGGTGCGTACCGGTTTCTTCAAAACCAGCGTCGCCAGCCAGGACGGTCGCGAACAGGTCACCGGCTTTCTGATGTCCGGCGAGCTGATGGGCCTGGATGGCATTTCTTCCAATGTGCATGGCTGCGATGCCATTGCACTGGAAGACAGCGAAGTCTGCGAACTGCCCTTCAACCGCATGGAAAGCCTGGGGCGCGACATTCCCAGCCTGCAGCACCACTTTTTCCGGCTGATGAGCCGCGAAATCGTGCGCGACCAGAACGTCATGCTGCTGCTGGGCAACATGAAGGCGGAAGAACGCCTGGCCGCCTTCTTGCTGAACCTGTCGCAGCGCCTGTCCACCCGCGGTTTTGCCGCCAATGATTTCATCCTGCGCATGAGCCGTGAGGAAATCGGCAGTTTCCTCGGCCTGAAACTGGAAACCGTCAGCCGTACGCTGTCCAAGTTCCAGCAGCAAGGCTGGCTGAGTGTCGATCACAAGCACATCCAGCTGATCAAGGCCGATGCCCTCAAGGACCTGATCGCCGGCTGCACCCACGCCAACGGCGTCTGACGCTAGCACTCATCCGGCACACCGCAGCCCTGCTTGCCAGCAGCCTGCGGTGTTTTTGCATAGTGCGCAGTACTGGCGTGGCCGACCATTCGTCTGAAGACCTAGTCCGGGCGACCTAGCCGCCCGCCCAGCCCTACCAGCGCCCCACCAGCATGCCTGCAGCCAGCAGCTCGCCCAACTCCATGGCGCGCTCCCGGTGTTGCGGCAAAACCTCACCCTGCGCCAGCAAGGGCGGCAGTACCTCCTTCCAGCCATAGCCACAGGCAATGCGCCGCATGGCCTGTAGCGCGCCCAGTCCGTCATTGCCGGCCGACACCAGCATCAGATAGGGCAGCCCCTCGGTCTTTCCCTGCGCCGGGTAATAGGTGCGATCAAAAAAATCTTTCACTTTCCCCGCCATATAACCGAAGTTCTCCGGCGTAGCCAGCACGATGGCATCTGCAGCCAGCAAGTCATCCAGCCCGGCCTCAGCCGCGGGCAGACGGTGGATGTGCAGTTCCGCGCACAGCGGCAACAAGGGCAGACACAAGGCGTCGACCAGTTGCAGGGTGTGGCCGGTCTGGCTGGCATACACAATCAGCAGTTGCTTCATCGGTGGAGTGTCCGGTCTATGCTGGCCAGCAA
The DNA here is from genome assembly GCF_003202035.1 of Aquitalea magnusonii. Lineage (GTDB taxonomy): Bacteria > Pseudomonadota > Gammaproteobacteria > Burkholderiales > Chromobacteriaceae > Aquitalea > Aquitalea magnusonii. Next base: position 50,513 of record NZ_QJKC01000018.1, read on the forward strand.
ATCCTGCAGCCGCTGCTGCTGCGGCCAGCCCGGCGGCACCACAAAGCCGCGCGCCACTTCCTCCCAGCAGCCATCCCCCACCGGCAGCAATTCGGCCACCAGCTGCGGCACCGCAGCCTGCAGCAGTTCCTGGCGCAGGCTGTCCTGCTCGCGCACCCCCTCCTCCGCCAGCCGCGCCGGAGCCAGCCAACCCAGCCGTGACAGCCACACCCAGCGCGATCCTGCGCTTGTGCTTGGCCAGGGCTGCTGCAGCGGGCTGAGCCAGCCTTGCAGCTGATCTGCGCTCAGCGGTGCGGCCGGGATGGGCGGCCGGTCGGCATAGAAGAACCAGCCGGCCAGGCGCGCCGCGCTGGCACAGCCGGCAAAGCCCGGCGGCAGGACACGGGCGGCGGCAGGGTGGCTGGCCAGTTGCAGTTGTTCCTGCAGTTTGGCGGCCTTGAGCACCCAGGCATCGCGCAGGCTGGGGCCGACCAGCGTGTCCGCGCCATGCCCCAGTTGCAGATAGAATTTGCTGGCGGTTTCCACATGTAGCGGCACGCCGTGCAGCCGGATCAGAAAATCGAATTCGCCGATGGTGCGGCCTGCGGCATCGCGCACCGGCACATTGGCCGCCACCAGTTCGATATGCGGCGCCAGCCGGAACCAGAAAGCCAGCAGGCGCTCGGCATAATGGCCAAGCCGCTGGCATGGCTGTTGCGCCAGCCAGTGCTCAAGTGGGCCTGGATCCTGCTGCAAGGCTTGCAGCAGATCCTCCCCCTGCTCCCCCAGCAACTGCGCGGGTGACAGATTGCTGCCACTCTCCCAGGGCGCAGGCGAGGTGAGCAGGAAAGCCAGATCACGCAGCGCCGGCTGCGTGTAAGGCAGATGAAAGCTGCGTTCAGGCCGTGCCGTCGTGCTCATGGCCATCTGCCACGCGCTGGATCTGTTTCATCAGGCCACGCAGGATGTCGACTTCATCGCGCAGCATGCCGGACCGGTTGAACAGGGCGCGCATGCGGCGCATCAGCCGTTCGCTGTTGCGGCGGCGGTAATAGCCGATGGCTTCCATGGTCTGGTCCAGATGCTGGCAGAAGCCTTCCACCTCGCCCAGGCTGGCGGTTTCGCTTTCCGGGCGCAGGTATTCCACGTCTACCCCGGTATGGCTGAACAGCTCGTAGGTCATCACCTGTACCGCCATCGCCAGGTTGAGCGAGAAGTAATCCGGATTGCCGGGGATGGTGACCAGGCGGTTGCACTGCTCCACTTCCTCGATGGACAGGCCGAAGGTTTCATTGCCGAATACCAGCGCCACCTGCTCGCCATCACGGGCGCGGGCTACCAGTTCCGGCGTGGTTTCGCGCGGGGTGGACAGCGGGGTGGTCAGCTCGCGGCGACGGCTGGTCAGCGCGCAGGCCACGGTGACGTCGCTGAGCGCTTCCGCCAGGCTCGCCACCACGGTGGCGCTCTCCAGCACATCCACCGCGCCGGAGGCCAGCGCATTGGCCTCATCGCTGGGAAACACCTTGGGTTCCACCAGGTACAGCCGGGTCAGACCCATGGTTTTCATGGCGCGTGCGGCCGAGCCGATATTGCCCGGATGGTTGGGCCGGGCCAACACGATGCGAATGTTTTTCAGAAAATCAGGTACTTGGGGTTTATTCATCAGCGGTTTCACATTAAAATAGCGGGCATATCAAAAAGCCCGCGCACTCGCGTCGGCTTTTTTTGTTCCTTAACCCAGATTGTTACCGTCAGATGTCGAGCCGTGTTGGCTGACATCTGCTATCCGTTCTAGAGGCCGTCAATGCATCCGATGCTCAATATCGCGGTTAAAGCCGCTCGCCGTGCTGGCAGTGTTGTCCAGCGCGCGTCGCTTAACCTCGATACCATTCGCGTAGAAAAGAAAAAGCACAATGACTTTGTGACCGATGTGGACCGCGCTGCCGAGCAGGCCATCGTCGACATGATTCTTGAGGCGTACCCCAAGCACGCCATTCTAGCAGAAGAGTCCGGCGCCAAAGGCGTGGGCTCCTCCGAATACGAGTGGATCATCGACCCCATCGACGGCACCACCAACTTCCTGCACGGCCATCAGCAATACGCCATTTCCATCGCCCTGGCACACAAGGGCCAGGTACAGCAGGCCGTGGTGTACGACCCCAGCCGTAACGATCTGTTTACCGCCTCGCGCGGTGTTGGCGCCTTCCTCAACGACCGCCGCATCCGTGTTTCCAAGCGCTTCATGATGAATGAATGCGTGATCGCCACCGGTTTCCCGGTATCCGACCAAAGCTATATCGACCAGTACCTGGGCATGCTCAAGGATGTACTGGGCAAGACCGCCGGCGTACGTCGCGAAGGCGCTGCCTCGCTCGACCTGTGCAATGTGGCTTGCGGCCGTGTGGACGGTTTCTGGGAACTGAACCTGAAGCCGTGGGACATCGCTGCCGGCAGCCTGATCGTGCAGGAAGCCGGTGGCATCGTCACCGACCTGAGCGGCGAACAGGAATGGCTGGAATCCGGCGACATCGTGGCCGCCAACCCCAAGGTACTGGCCCAGCTGCTGGCCACCATTGCGCCGCACCTGAACAAGTAATCGCCTGAATGCAGGCAGCAAAACGGCGACCCTCAGGTCGCCGTTTTTTATTGCCCACTCGCCGCCGGCTATTCGTGCATCACCACTTCCACCGCGGGCGCATCCGCAGCGGCCTTGCGTGGCCGCAGCAGCAACAACAAGGGCAGCATGGCCAGAAAGCTGTAGGTAATCAGCCAGTAGACATCGACAATCGACACCATCAGCGCCTGACGCTGCAACTCGGCCGCCAGCTGAGTGGCGGTTGCGCCATCCACCACCGTCTTGCCCATGCGCGCCAGATAATCGCTCAGCCAGGGATTGTAGAGATTGAACTGTCCCACCATGGCATTCCAGGCCGACTGCTCGCCGCGCGAATAAGCGGTGCTGACAATGGCAATGCCCACCGAGGACCCCATGGTGCGCAACAGGCTGAACAGCCCGGCGGCCTCGGCCGACAGCCGTGCCGGCAGGGTGGACATGGCCATGGCCGATAGCGGCACGTAAATCATGCCCAGGCCAAAGCCCTGCAACAGCACCGGCCAGGCAAACCAGAAGGGACTGGTGTCCAGGTTGTAGTGGGTGCACACCCAGGTGCCACAGGCGCCAATCACCAGCCCGCTGCCGATCAGGTAGCGCGAGTCCACCCGGCCAATCAGCTTGCCGACGATCATCATGCTCACCAGGCTGGCCAGGCCGCGCGGCGCCATGATCAGGCCGGTATCCAGCGTGGGGTAGTGAAACAGCCCTTCCAGCATGATGGGCTGGATCACCATCGCCCCGTACATCGACAGGCCCAGCGCGGCGATGACGATGCTGGCGGCCACAAAGTTGCGGTCCTTGAACATGTGCAGGTCAAACAAGGGGTGGGCCGCGCTGGACAGCCCGCGCCAGATGAAACCCACCGCGCCGACCATGGCCAGCACGGCCGCCGTGACAATGCCCTTGCTGGCGAACCAGTCATCGCCATTGCCACGGTCCAGTACATACTGGATACCGCCAATGGTCAGTGAAATCAGCAACAGGCCTAGCCAGTCGATATCACGCTCGCGCCGTGGCGTGTCCGGCACCTGGCGTGCCAGCAACAGCGACAGCAGCCCCACCGGCAGATTGATGAAGAAGGTCCAGCGCCAGTCGAACATATCGGTCAGCCAGCCGCCCAGCGTGGGCCCGGCAATCGGCCCCACCATCACCCCCATGCCCCAGATGGCCATGGCCTTGCCACGCTGTTCGCGCGGGTAGTTGTCCACCATGATGGCCTGCGACAAGGGCACCAGCGCTGCGCCAAACACCCCTTGCAGCAGGCGAAACGCCACCAGCTGCCCCAGGTTCAGCGCCACGCCGCACAGCATGGAGGCCAGCACAAAACCGCTGATCGACAATAGCAGATAGCGCCGCCGGCCCAGCCGGTCGGTCAGAAAGCCGGTCAACGGCATGCAGATGGCGCTGGCTACCAGATAGCTGGTCAGCACCCAGCTGATCTGGTCCGATGTGGCACCCAGCTCGCCCTGCATCTGCGGCAGGGCGACGTTGACAATGGTGGTGTCCAGCACCTGCATCACCGTGGCCGCCATCACCGCCACGGTCACCAGCAGCCGCTTGCTCACGCGCCTGGCTCCTGTGCCTGTTCGGCAGCGGCACGGATTTGTGCCAGCACCTTGATGCAGATTTGCAATTCCTGCGCATCCAGCCCGCCCAGCAGCTCGGCCTTGAGTGCATCCGCCACCTGCAGCAGCTCGCCGGACAGCTGCTGCGCCTTGGCCGTCAGGCAAATCCGCTTGGCACGCCGGTCCTGTTCATCCGGTTGGCGGACAATCCAGCCATCGGCCTGCAACACATCCAGCAGCCTCACCAGCGAGGCCGGTTCGATGCCGACACGGCCGGCAAGTTCGTTTTGCAGCAAGGGCTCGCCCGCACGGCCCAGCTTGAGCAAGACCTGCCAGGTGGCCTGGGAAAAGCCATACGGCCGCAGCCGCTGGTCCAGCAGCGCCCGCCAGGCTTTGGGAACCGCGCCCAGCAACTCGGCCACTTCCTGATGCGACTGACTCATGTCCTGATCCATCAAATAATTAGCTTGCTAATTATAATGAAGCAAATAATACCCGGCAATCCACCTTGACCTGTCAGCAGACACCTGGACACTCCCGGCTCGGCCGGCGTAACGTGGCTGCATTCGTCATCTGCTATCCTGACAGTTGAAACAGTTCGCGGAGCCTTGCATGTCCCCTCATTTCCTGCGCCTGGCCCTTGGCCTGCTGCTCTGCCTGCCGCCACTGGTGCAGGCTGCCGGCCCGGATTGCAGCCGCAGCTATACCCTGGCCCTGCACGAACATGGCTTGTTATATAACGCCAGCAGCCGCAGCGGCATCGACAAGGACGTGGCGGACGAGCTGATCCGCCGCAGCGGCTGCCATGTGGAAATCAGCCTGCTGCCACGCTCGCGCATCTGGAAATTGCTGGAAACCGGCAATCTGGACTTCAGCCTGTCCGGCATCACCAACGAGGAACGCGAGCGTTTTGCTGCTTTTGCCTGGTATTTCGCCGACAAATACAGCCTGATCGTGCGCAAGGATGCCGCCGTACAGAATCTGGCAGATTTTCAAACCCGCAGTGATCTCAAGCTGGGGGGAATTCTCAGCTTTCGCTACAGCGACACCATCAACCAGCTGGTAGACGCGCTGGATCACCAGGGGCGGCTGATCGGCAGCTACGACTACGACACCCTGTACCAGAACCTGCGCCAGGGGCGCACCCAGGCCATCATCATCGAGCCGTTTGATTATTCTGACCTGGACAAATACCAGGTCAGCAAGCTGGTGCACATCATGGAAACCAACGACCAGCCCACCCCGCACGGGCTGATCATGTCGCGCAAGACCATTGCGCCGGAACAGCAGGAACGCTGGCGCGAAATCATCAACAGCATGCGCCGCGATGGCAGCATGCTGAAGATATTCCGCAAGTATTTCAGCCGCGAAGAAGCGCAGCAGATGATGAATTTCTGATCGGCCGCAAAGCCCGGCTTAGCAGGCGGGGGCCAACAGATCCAGCCGGTCGGTACAGACACTGTCCACACCCCAGGCCATGATTTCCCGCGCCCGCTCCGGATCATTCACCGTGTAGCACAATAGCTGGTAACCGGCGGCCTTGATGGCGGCGGCCTGCGCGCGCGTCAGGCTGCGGTGATCGCAATGCAGGGCAATGCAGTCCATTTCCTGCAGCATGGCCTGCCAGTTGGCCGGCACCTCTTCCACCAGCCAGGCGCGTGGCAGCGCCTGTTCCGCATGCTGTGCCGCGCGCAGGGCTTCGGCACTGAATGATGACAATAGCGGCGGCACCGCCGCACCAGCCCACAGGCGTGCCGCCTCCTGCGCCACCAGCCGGCCGGTTTCGTCCTCACGTCCCGGACAGGGTTTGATTTCCACATTCAGCAGCATGCCCTGTGCACGGCAATAGGCAGCCACATTGGCGAAAGTGGGCAGAGGCTCACCGGCAAAAGCCGCGCCCTTCCATGCTCCGGCATCCAGCTGCGCCAGGCTGGCCATCTCCAGCGTGGCAGCCAGACCCTGGCCATTGCAGGTGCGGTCGACGGTATCGTCATGCAACAGGAAGCAGACATTGTCCGCCGACAGCTTGACATCGCATTCGGCAGCGCGGTAGCCATAAGCAATGCCGGCACGAAAACCGGCCAGGGTATTTTCCGGGGCCATGGCCCCACCACCCCGGTGTGCCACCACGGCGGGATAAGGCCAGGGGCTTCGCAGCTGCTGCTGGGACATCGATTCTCTCCATCAATACGGTTGAATGGCCGCCGGCCCCCTGTGCGCAATGCATCAGGCAGGGCGCGCTGCCACCACATGGGTCCGGGCGGCAGATCCTGCCTGGCCAGCCTGTGCCATCTTGCATTAAAGCGGCAAAAGGCGCGCATTATCCGTCGCCGATGTGACGCATGCATGACAAAACCCGACCTGCACCATGGCAAGCCGGGTCCGGACAGACCATGCCGGCGTTTACTGGTAGCTCAGGCTGTCGGCCTTGCCCCAGAACACGCGGTAGGCAAACGCGGTATAAGCGATGATGCAGGGCAACACCAGCAAGGCGCCCCACAGGATGATCCACAGCGCCTCCGGATCACTGGCGGCCTGCCAGATATCCATGCGCCCGATCACCACCTGCGGAAACACACTGTAAGCCAGCCCCCAGAACGACAGCAACACAATGCCTACCGTGACGGCAAACGGCAGCCAGCAATAACGGTCATTGCCCAGTGCCTGACGTCGCGCCAGTCGTGGCAACAACAGGTGCAGCAAGGCAAACAGCGCCACGGTCAGCAGCGGCAGGGGCAGCAGCAGGAATAACTGCGGCAGGGCAAACCATTTGCCGGCAATCGCCGGATTCACCAGCGGTGTCACGCCCGACACCAGCAATACCGCCAGCGCAGCACCGGCCACACTATGGCGCGCCCAGCCGATAGCCCTGGCCTGCAAGGGGCCATCGGTTTTCATGATCAGCCAGCAGGCGCCGAGCAAGGCATAGGCCGCGCTCAGCCCGGCCCCCACCAGCAAGGCAAACAGCCAGGGCAGCCACCCTTCGGCAAAACCGGTCAGATAACGCCCCAGCATCACCCCCTGTGCCAGCGAGGCCAGCAAGGAGCCAACAGCAAAGATGGCATTCCACCATGGCCGGTGCGGGTCACGCGCCTTGACGCGGAAATCGAAGGCCACCCCGCGCAGGATCAGCCCCACCAGCATCAGCAACACCGGAATGTACAGTGCGCCAAACACCACGCCATGTGCCAGGGGGAAGGCCACCAGCAACAGCCCCGCCCCCAGCACCAGCCAGGTTTCATTGGCATCCCAGAACGGCCCGATGCTGGCCACCATGCGGTCCTTGCCGGCATCGTCCGCCAGCGGCAGCAACAAGCCCACCCCCAGGTCAAAACCATCCAGCACCACATACACCAGCATGGCCAGGCCCATCAATCCGGCGAAGATCACCGGCAACCAGTAAGCGGCATTCATGCCTGCACCTCCTTCAGCGCCACGGCGGCATCAGCCTGTCCTGCCGCTTTTTTGGCCAGATGAAACAGCACCGAGACATAAGCCAGCAGCAAGCCGGCATACAGTGCCAGATAGGTTGCCAGCGAACCGGCCACCATGCTGCTGGTGGCTGCCCCGGCCGCCTGCGCCGTGGTCAGTACCCCGGTCACCAGCCAGGGCTGACGGCCGATCTCGGTAACATACCAGCCAGCCAGCGTGGCCACCCAACCGGCAAACGTCATGGCCACCAGCCAGCACAGCAGGCGCCGATCCAGCCGGGCGGCAGGTCTGTCCCGACGCAGCTGCCAGGCGCCAAACCAGGCGGTCAGCAACATCAACACCCCCATGCCCACCATCACGCGGAAACTCCAGAACACCTTGGCCACCGGCGGGTGCTGGGCAAATTCGTTCAGACCACGGATTTCACCGTCCGGATCATGCTTGATGATCAGGCTGGCCAGATGCGGAATACCCACGGCGTAATCATTGCTTTGGGTCTCGGCATTGGGCAGGGCAAACAGCAAGAGTGGTGCGCCCTTTTCGGTATGCCAGATGCCCTCGATGGCCGCCAGCTTGGCCGGCTGGTGCTCCATGGTATTCAGGCCATGCGCATCGCCCACCAGAATCTGCAAGGGAATCAGCAGTGCCGCCAGCCGCACCCCGGTTTTCAGCGCCACGCCATTGCCCGCGCTGCGGTCGCCCTTCAGTTGACGGTAAGCCGACAACCCGGCCAGCAGGAAGGCCACGGTCAGACCGGAAGCCAGCAGCATGTGGCTCAGCCGGTAAGGCATGGACGGATTGAAGATCACCTGCAGCCAGTCACTCACATGGGCGCGGCCATCCTTCATCACAAAGCCGGCCGGGGTTTGCATCCAGGAATTGAGCGCGATGATCCAGAAGGCCGACAAGCTGTTGCCAAAGGCCACCAGCAGCGTGGCAAAGGTATGCACCCGCTCGGACACCCGTGGCCGGCCAAACAGCATGATGCCGAGAAAGCCCGCCTCCAGGAAAAACGCCGTCAGGATTTCATAAGCCAGCAGCGGGCCGGCAATATTGCCCACTGTCTGCATATAGCCCGGCCAGTTGGTGCCGAACTGAAAGCTCATGGTGACACCGCTGACCACACCCAGCGCGAAGGACAGCGCGAAGATCTTCACCCAGAAGCCATAGGCATCCATCCACGCCTGCTTGCCGGTGCGCAGATAGCGCAGCTTGAAGAACAACAATACCCAGGCCAAGGCAATATTGATGCTGGGAAACAGAATGTGAAAACTGATATTGGCACCAAACTGGGCCCGCGCCAGCGTTAAGGCATCCACGTCCATGATGGCTTACTCCCTTTCCGTATCACGCCCGGTCAGCTTGCTCAGCGACTGGGTGAACTGCAGTACTTTTTGCACCTGCGAGCCCAGCTTCATCAGCCGCTGCAGGGTTTCCACATCCATATGCTGGATGTCGGAAAACCAGGTGGTGACCAGCTCGATCAACTGGTACATCTCTTTCATGCGCGCCTGGGCATGGCGGTCGGCCTCGCTGCCGGCCGTCTCCATCATCGCCCCGCGTAACATGGTGAGCGTGGGTTCCACTTCGCGCTTCTTGCGCTCCTCGGCCAGGGTCTTGAAGATGGCCCACACATCGTCCGGGGTGGAAAAGTATTCGCGCCGGTCGCCGGGGTAATGCTGCAGCTTCACCAGCCGCCACGACTCCAGTTCTTTCAGGCCCATGCTGACATTCGAGCGGGAAAAACTCAGGCGCTCGGCGATCTCGTCGGCATTGAGCGGCTTCTCGGAAACAAACAACAGGGCATAAATCTGACCGACGGTGCGATTGATGCCCCAGCGGCTGCCCATCTCGCCGAAATGCGAGACAAAGGACTGAACTAAAGGGGTGGCATTCATGACTTCCTCAATTTTCAGGAATTTCTGAAACTTTGATAAAGATCATACTTTTATCAATTAGTGCCAGTCAATGCACAGCTTGCTTGACCAAAGGACTTGCCAATCAGCACAGACCAAAGCAGCAACACCCCGCCATCGCGCCCAAGCCGGACGACTGCCGCCTGACACCCGGCCCCCGCTACGGTAAAATCGCCCTTTCATGTCAGCGCCCCGCCCAAGCGGGGCGTTGTCATCTGCACCCCATACCGACAAGAGCACCACGCCCATGAGCACGCCCCAGCACACGCCGATGATGCATGGGCGAATAATCATTGATTTTTAATGTTTTTTATTTGATAAAAATAAAACCTACACCAAAAATCATACCGAATTACATATCCTACAAACAAAAAAAGAGGGGGAGAGCCGAAGCTCTCCCCCTTCATCTCATGCCGCTGCGGGCAAACTCACCCAGCCGGCCGACTCCTCGCCAATTCCCACAACATCATCATCATCCACATTCACCGGCATGCTGAACGTGATGCCATGATCCGGATGCGTGATCCAGAGCGCCTGCCGCGCTCTCTCATACCCGAAGTTGTTTTGGTTGGCGTATTCGTCGTATCCCTTCAAGCTACCATTGACGATCAGCCGCTGTAGCTGGATCAATTGATGCCAGTGCCCCAACAAAAGAACGTCATAGCCCTGGTCGATCTGGCTAGACCGGCTACGCTTCTTGTGGTCGCCGCGGATGATCGGCCCTAGTGCACCAATCATGCCATCCCCACCGCGAAACTGATCGCCATGAGTCAGCATGTAGCGGGTGCCGTATACCTTCCAGTATGCGTCCGGCCCATCAGGAATCAGGAAAGTAATGCGCTCATCATCCTTAAAAAGCCGCTCCAGCATCACGTAGGCCAGCCAGTCAAAGCTGGTATGGTTGCGGCCCTTGGCTCGAATCTTTTTCGTGTTGCGCCCATGGTTGCCAGTCACGCACGGCACAAAGACACGGCCGAATTCGTCAGCCAAAGAACGGATGCACCACGCGAGAACTTCAATCAGGTCGACAACCGTCGGCATGATTTCCATCTCATTCGTAGCCTGCAGCTCTTCGTGTATATCGCCCGACACCATGTCGCCGCCCAGGGCAAAGACGATTCCAGGGTAGCGAGCACCCACGAAGCAGTTCCGCAGCAAATGCACAGTCCGCTCGATCAGCTTTCGCGCCCTGGAATGGGCAATACTCAGGTCGTATTTGTTAACGCCACCGATCTGACGCGGATCGACGACCTCTGCCCAGTGCCAGTCACTTGCGAATAGCGTCGGAACACCAAGGTCGCCAGCTCCAGCCTTGTTACGGACCAGCCACGCTGGGGGTTCAACGTCGCAATCTGCCAGCTTCATGATTCTGCGGCGGACATACTCCGCATCAAGCGTATCGCGCTGTACGGCGGCCAACTGGGCACGTAGGGCTTTTACTTCTGGATCAACTCCTACGGGGCTGGAATCTTGCGCCATAGGAGCCGAAAGGGAATTCGTGCTAGAGGCCAGCACGATATTGTTTCGCCGCTCAATGCCACGACGCCGCAGATTGACCGCACGCTCACCAATACCGAGCCGGCGCGCCACTGCAGCGGTCGAGCCCAACTCATTCCACACCTGAATAAATTCTTGTTCACTACATTTCGCAGTGGCCATAAAACCCCTTACACAATTTTTCCATCTACCAGCTGGTGGCCATTCCCTCGGCCGTCCTCTTCCCAGCTCGACGCGCCGCCCAGATACACGCCGAGGTAGATGCCCAGCCGGCGCCACGCCGGGATACCCTCTGCCTTGCACGCTTCCAGCAGCACCTTGTTGGCAGTCTGCTCGTCGCATACTTCGTGGTGATGGAACAGCCAGTCGTGAATGACGGCTCCTCGATGCGATGTATCACCGAACAGCAGGTATGCCAGCGGCACACGCGGCACCGATGCATAGTCAGTCAGGAACCCTGGCTCAACGGTAATGCGCCGGCCCAGCACGTCGGACCAGTACTGAAACGGCTTCTCGATGCGCCAAAATCCACGGCCGCCGGCCGCTAGATCATCGACGCACGAAACGTGCAGATCCGTCAGGAAAACGCCATTCACGACTGACCACCGTCCGTTGGGTATTTCTTCTTCCAGGCAGAGAACAGGCCGGCACCGGCCACCGCCACGGCGGTGATGCCTGCAAGGATGGCCGCATTGCCGTCACTGGCTGGCGCAGTGGCAGGGGCTGAGGCAACCGGCATTGCAGCCGGCTGGCTGGCAGCCGCCGGCGCCGGGTCGGGCGCGACCTCCAGCGCTGGAGCAGATGCGGCAGCAGCCGGTGCACTGGCAGCGGCTTTGACCTGGGCGGCGGCGGCCTTGGCTTGCTTTACCTGCGCGGCCACGGCATTGACGTCCGACTGAATGGCACTCGCCACGCCGGCGGCAACCTTGGTGGCAACCACGGCCACGGCAGCCTTGTCGGCCGGCACCAGCCCGGCGGCGGCTGCGGCCTCGGTGACATTGGCCACGGCCTGGGTCATTTGCACGTTGGCATCGGTCAGGGTACTGGCTTTGTCGGATACGCTGGCGCAGCCGGTCATGACGAACGCGGCAACGACGAACAGCAGGGCAGAGAGAGCTTTCTTCATGAGGTCGGTCCTTTCGATGTGTCAGAGGGTGCTGCAGGAGAATCGGGGATGGCCGGCGGCTTGTAGCGCTGTGCACCGCAGGTGGCCGCCAGCAGGGCGCTCACGCCTAGGGAGTAGGTGGCCAGGTCAAAGGGTTTGCCGGTGATGAAGCTGGTCACCACCAGGGCGATGCCGACGATGAATGCCACCGTGGCGGCGGTGTTCACCGTGTCGAAGCTCTTGCCGTATTCGTCGGTGGTGCAGTCCTTCAGCACGCGGCCAGCCGTGGCGAAGGGCGACAGCAGCAGGGCGAGTAGCTTGCTCATGCGGTTTTCACCTCATCGCCGTGGTGCAGAATCTGGGAGGAGGTGAAGCGGCAGCCTTTGCGGCCGTACTTCTCGCCCAGCACCAGCGGGAAGGGCATGGCATGCATGCCGGCATCCTTGCCGGTGTGATGCTCCTTGCAGAGCACGCGACCATTCACCAGCATGTTGTCGACGAACTTGTAGGGGTCAGCCGGAACGCGGATGGTGACCTGCTCGACGGTGTTGTCTTCCCAGGTGACGGCGTAGGTCTGGGTGGTCGAGCCATCCCAGAAATCTTCCCAGTCGAACTGGCGCGCGGCGTCGCCATACTCACCGGCCATGCAGTCGGCCTGCACCAGCTCGAAGTCGATCATCTCGGCCAGGCTGCGCTCGATGGGGTGATGGTGGGTTTCCAGCGGGTGGCCGGACTCGGCGGCCGTGCGTCGGCATACCCAGCAGCGGTTATCAACTGCCACGCGCTGCTTGTGGGTGCGGGCATAGATGGGCGTCTCCGTGCGCGGCGCATGGCCGGGCAGTTCGACATCCACCGTCAGGGTTTCCACTTCTTCGTGGGTCTGGGTGACATCCATTTTCAGGCTCCAGAAATGCAAAACCCCGCACATGGCGGGGTGTGGGTTGCACATTAAATTGTGTGGTCAGGCCGGAATGGCCTTGAGGGCGGCAGCGTAGAGCGCCTGCCGGTCAGCCAGCCCGTTGGTACCGCCGTTGATTCGGCGCGTGATGGTCAGGAAGTCGCTGGCATCGGCCAGGGCATTGAGTCCGCGGCTGAACCAGTACTCCCCGGCGGACATGGCGGCGTTCGCCGGTACTTCCAGCTGCTCGGGATGGTTGAGTAGGTCCAGGCCAAGGGCAACGCCCATCAGCCGGTGATTGTCGAAGCCAGTTACCTGTATCAGGCCATGACCAGCCCACCAACGGCCCGGGGTTGAGCCGTGAGCTTTAGCTATAGAAATGGCCTGCGGCTTGGTATTGCCAAGGTCCGCCCGGCCATCGTAGCCACGCTGCTGCGCCGTCGGCCCCCAGATCTCGCGCACATAGACTAGGTGACCGGACTCGTGGCCGATCTGGGCGATGAACGCCGCTACTCGCAGGCGGGTGGCGATCTGGTACTTGTCGCAAGCGGCCTGGATGCAGGGCAGCCACTTCACAGCGGCAGCCGCCGTGCAGCCGGTGCCGGCCTGCAGGATGGATGCTGTCAGGTTCATCAGCCGCCCCCTTTCTTCCAGCCGTAGTACGCCACCACGACGATGAACACGATCACCCCTTTCCATGCCAAGGCCAGCACCCCGCCGCCCACATTGATGCGGAAGCGGTCAAAGGTCCGGTCGATGATCGCGTCCACATCGGCATCGGTCAGGGTGCGATCCTGCTGCAGCTCATTTTTTTCTTCAGACATAGGCCCTCCCGGGCACAAAAAAGCCCGCACGGAGCGGGCCTGTCGGTTCTGTTGTGTCGGGTTACCAGGCGATGGCTTGCACTGCTTCTGCAGTCGTGGCCGCGGCAATCTGCACCTTTAGGCCCTGGTACTTTGCGAAAGCGGCTTGGTACGCCGCGCCCACG
>NZ_QJKC01000019.1 GCF_003202035.1 Aquitalea magnusonii
GGGGGTGTCGAGGGCTTCGTCGAGGGTAAAGGCGAACACGGACAGGTCCAGCCCCAGGCGTGCGGGGAAGGCGAGCTGGTAGGGGTTGGGCATGGGAGTAGTCCGGGTGGTTTGATGACGTTGGCAATCATCAAAGCATGCGCGGTGGCAGGCCAATCAGATAAGGAGGAGTTTGCGGGTGAAAGGTCCAATATCGGTATCAGATGCATTAGCTGGTTCCGATAGGACAGGCCTGTGCGGGCAGTGAAGCAGGTGCGGCATAGCTGTCTGGTGGGACAGCTAAATCAGCGTGCAAGGCAAGGCATATGCGGTCGAACGCCCTTCTCTGCTTGGCCGCTTGGCGGTATCAAAATAATTGATGGGACACGATCAAAATTTAAAACTTTCCCCTTTTCCTTCCCCTGCTTACGGTGTCGGTCTGACTCACGCTCAGACAGGAATGCACATGCAAAAGCAGGTAATCGACCTGAACGCCGACATGGGCGAAAGTTTTGGTCCCTGGCATCTCGGCGACGGTAACGACCCGTCCATCATGCCGCTGCTGTCATCGGCCAATATCGCCACCGGTTTTCATGCCGGCGATCCGGCCACCATGGCCAGCAGCGTCGCACTGGCCAAACAATTCGGTGTGGCGGTGGGCGCCCACCCCGGTTATCGCGATCTGGTGGGTTTCGGCCGGCGCACCATCCAGGCCAGTGTGCAGGAGCTGGTGCAGGATGCGATATACCAGATCGGCGCACTGCAAGCCTTTCTGCAACTGGCAGGCTTGCGCATGCAGCACGTCAAGCCGCACGGGGCCTTGTATATGGCAATGGCAGCCAGCGAAGACCTGTCGTTGGCCTTCTTGCAAGCGCTGCAAGGCTTGTCACCGGCTCTGGCGGTGTATTGCATGGCCGGTTCGGCCACCCACCTTGCGGCAAAGCAGCTGGGGGTAAGGGCCATCTGCGAATTCTTTGCCGATCGTGACTACGATGCCAGCGGCAGCATTGTCTTTACCCGCCAGATGGGCCGGCTCTGCCCCACTACCGTGGCCGACAAGGTGATGCTGGCCTGCCGGCAAGGGCTGGTGGATACCGTGGACGGCCAGCGCATCCCCATCGCATTCGACTCCATCTGCATACACAGCGACACCCCCGGTGCACTGCAACTGATCCGCACCACCCGCAACCGGCTGCTGGAGGCCGGCATCACCATTCGCGCGCCACAAGGCCAAAGCGCCGCCTGAGCCAGCGAAATGCAAGCCATACAAGGAGAAGCCCCATGCCCGAACACCTGATCCCTGCCCCGCTGCCCGGCACCTTTTATCGCCGCCCGGCCCCCGATGCTGCCCCCTATGTGGCAGAAGGCAGTCCTGTAGAAGCCGATACCGTGATTGCCTGCATCGAGGTAATGAAGCAGTTCAATGAAATGACCGCCGGGCACGGCGGACAGTTAATGGCCTTTCTGGTGGAAGATGGCGAGGCCGTAGAGATAGGCCAGCCGGTGGCCAGGGTGCTGACATGAGCCAGCCCATTGTCCTGAAGAATATCCGCCGCCTGCTGGTGGCCAACCGCGGCGAAATTGCAGTACGCATCCTCCGCGCCGCCCGTGAAATGGGGTTGCAGACAGTACTGGCCCACAGCAGTGCCGACCGCGACAGCCTGGCCTGCCAGCTGGCAGAGCTGACGGTGGAAATCGGCCCGGCACCGGCCAGCAAAAGCTATCTGGACATTCCGGCCATTCTGGCTGCCGCCCGCAGTCATCAGGTGGATGCCATTCACCCCGGCTATGGCTTTCTTGCGGAAAGTGCCGAATTTGCCCGCCAGGTGGAAGCCGCCGGCATGATTTTTGTCGGCCCGACCGCCGACACCATCGCGCTGATGGGGGACAAGGCACAGGCGCGTGCCACCGCCCAGGCCGCCGGCGTGGCCACCGTACCGGGCAGCCTGGGCGCACTGGCTGATGTGGCGGCAGCAATGGCCGCTGCCAGCGACATCGGCTACCCGCTGCTGATCAAGGCAGTGGCCGGTGGCGGCGGTCGTGGCATCCGTGTGGTCGACAGCGCCGCTGCATTGCCGGCCGCCTTTGCCGCCGCCCAGCGCGAGGCGCAGAGTGCCTTTGGCGATGGTCAGTTATATCTGGAAAGATTCATGCCGCAGGCGCGCCATCTGGAAGTGCAAATCCTGGGCGACGGCCAGCGGGTGATTCATTGCTACGAGCGCGAATGCTCGCTGCAACGCCGCCGCCAGAAAATCATGGAAGAAGCCCCCTCCCCGGCACTGGATGCGCAGCAGCGCGACCGCCTGTGTCAGGCCGCCGTCCGGCTGGCACAGTCGGTAGCCTACCGCGGGGCCGGTACGCTGGAGTTTCTGTTTGATCAGGGCGCGTTCTATTTCATCGAGATGAATACCCGCATCCAGGTGGAACACCCGATCACTGAAATGGTGACTGGCCTCGACCTGCTGCGCGAAATGCTGCTGATTGCCGACGGCCAGCCCTTGCGCTGGCAGCAGCAAGACATCCGGCTGCGCGGTGCCGCCATCGAATGCCGCATCAATGCCGAAGACCCGCAGCAGGACTTCCGCCCCTCGCCCGGCACCATCCAGAGCCTGCAACTACCCGGCGGACCGGGCGTGCGCGTGGACAGCATGCTGTACCCGGGCTATGTCATCCCGCCCTATTACGACTCCATGCTGGCCAAGCTGATTGTGTGGGACGAAAGCCGCGAACGCGCGCTGTGCCGCATGCGCCGCGCGCTGGGCGAACTGCATATCAGCGGCATTGCCCACACCGGGGGCCTGCATCTGGCCTTGCTGGCCGATGCCGATGTACGTGCCGGACGCTACCACACCCGCTTTCTGGAACAGTGGCTGACACACTGGCAAGGCAGTGAAACCGCGGCCAG
The DNA here is from genome assembly GCF_003202035.1 of Aquitalea magnusonii. GTDB lineage: Bacteria > Pseudomonadota > Gammaproteobacteria > Burkholderiales > Chromobacteriaceae > Aquitalea > Aquitalea magnusonii. The sequence continues at coordinate 2,885 of NZ_QJKC01000019.1, forward strand.
TCCGGGGGCCAGCAGCGTGGGGAGGCTGGCATGAGCATTCGCTACACCTTTGGCGGCGACGAATTCCTGTTTGCCGAAATCAGCGAGTCGATGTCGCTGCCCGCCTGCTTTACCGGCATGGCCATCACCGAACGGCTGCGCCAGCAGCGCTGGCCGGGGATACTGGAAATCTGCCCGGCCAATGCCTCGTTCCAGCTGCGCTTTGACCCGGACATCCTGCCGGCGGAACAATTGCTGCAAGGGCTGCGCCAGCTGGAGCAGTCGGTCCAGGACAGCCCGCCGCTACTGGACACCCGGCTGCTGGAAATCCCGGTCTGGTATAACGACCCCTGGACGCGGGAAGTGGGGGCGCGCTTTCGCCAGCGTCATCAGGACCCGCAATCCACCGATCTGGAATACGCGGCGCGGATCAACGGGTTTGACTCGGTAGACGCCTTTATTGCCGCCCATAGCGGTTCGCCGTGGTTTGTCTCCATGGTGGGCTTTGTCGCCGGCCTGCCCTTTCTCTACCAGATGGTGGAACGCGATCAGCAGTTGCAAGTACCCAAGTACCTGAGCCCGCGCACCGCCACCCCGCGCCAGACCATCGGCCATGGCGGCTGTTTTGCCTGTATTTACTCGGTAGAAGGGGCTGGTGGCTACCAGATGTTCGGCATCACGCCGGCACCGATTTACGACCCGCAGCAAAGCCTGCCCTATCTGGCCGACAGCATGGTGTTGTTCCGGCCCGGCGATATTGTCCGCTTCAAGCCCATCACCCAGCAGCAATACGCAGCGGCCATCCAGGCGGTGGCTGCGGGCAGCTTCCAGCTGGATATCTTTCCGGTCCGTTTCGACCTGGCAGACTTCCTGGCCAATCCGCAAGCCTATGCACAATCACTACCGGGAAGCCGCCATGCACATTAAAGTCATCAAGCCCGGCCTTGCCAGTTCGGTACAGGACGCGGGCCGCAACGGCTACTATCACCTGGGCATTCCGCCTTGCGGCGCACTGGACCAATACTCGTTCCGCGCCGCCAACCTGCTGCTGGGCAACCCGGAAAGCGCTGCCGTGCTGGAATGCACGCTGCTGGGTCCGCAGCTGCAATTCAGCGTGGCCTGCCGCATTGCCGTCTGCGGTGCTGCCATGCAGCCACGTATCAATGGCCAGCCACAGCCCACACATCAGGTTTTGTCGATTGCCGCGGGGGATACGCTGGATTTCCTGCCGGCCACCGCCGGCATGCGTGCCTATCTGGCGGTTAGCGGCGGCATCGACGTGCCAGAAGTGCTGGGCAGCCGTTCAACTTATACGCTGGGCAGCCTGGGTGGGTATCTGGGCCGACGCTTGCAGGCTGGCGATAGCCTGCCACTGGGCCTCGCGCCGGCAGCGGTGGCGCCGCTGGGCCGCAGCCTGCCGGCAGCACTGTGGCGCAGCCTGCCGCAGCGGGCGACGGTCCGGGTATTGCCCGGCTTGTATGCCCATCGCCTCACGGCGTAATCGGCTGCACGTTTCTATCAGGAGCCATGGACGGTGGCCTCGGAGTCCGACCGCACGGGCTACCGGCTGAGAGGCGGCATGCCCTTGCAGTTTCAGCCACGGGAAGCGCCATTTGGCGCGGGGGATGATCCGTCCAACATCGTGGATGCCGGCTATCCCATCGGCTCGATCCAGCTGCCGGCTGGCAAGGAGGCCATCATCCTGCTGCGCGATGCCGTCTCCGGCGGGGGGTATGCCATGGTGGGCACGGTCATCAGTGCCGATCTGGACGTGGTGGCGCAATTACAGCCCAATCAGGGGATCACCTTTGCCGCAGTCGACATGCAGGAAGCCTTGCAGGCACGCCAGCAGTATCAGGCCGGTTTGCAGCAATTGCGCAAGGCGGTGCAAGCCTGCTGAGCCGACCCATCCTGGCTGACGATGGCATTGCGTCCGGCCTGCTTGGCGGCATACAGGGCCTGGTCGGCATGGCGGTACAGATCGCTGAAGCTAGCGCCCGCAGCATGCACGGCCAGGCCCATGCTGACGCTGTAGCGCAGGCTGCCGCTGTCGGTCACCACCTGCTGCGCGGCCACGGCCTGACGCAGGCGCTCGGCTACACGCATGGCCTCGGCAGGCGGTGTGGCCGGCAAGGCAATGCCAAACTCTTCGCCCCCCATGCGGCCGATATAGTCGCCAGCCCGCAGCTGCCGCCGAATCAGCTCGGTAAAGGCCACCAGCACCCGGTCACCGGCCTGGTGGCCATGGTTGTCGTTGATGCGCTTGAAGAAATCCAGGTCGGCCAGCACAAAGCAAAAGGCATCGCCGCTGATATGGGCCCGCTGCAGGTCGGCCACGATGCGCGACTCGAAACTTTGCCGGGTCAGCGTGCCGGTCATGCCATCGCGCTCGGCACGCCAGGTGGCATCGCTCAGCAGCTGCTGCTGCACCATGGCCGCCGCCAGCATGGACAGACCGGGCACCAGCGCCGCGGTCAGGCTCATCGACAGCACATTGACCAGCGTATTGGCAAACAGGTCGGACAGATTGCCAAAACCAGCGCCGTAATAGATGGCGCGCGATGCATGCAACAAGGCGGTGGCCGTGCTGCAGCATGCGCCCAGCCAGTAGACGGCCGCGCCCTGCCCCGGCGGGCGGTGGCGCCACAGCAGGTAGGCCGTGGCGACAAACACCACGGCAATGCCGCCCGAGGCAATGATGACGCGCAGCCGGATCACATCCTCCACCAGGGTGAACCACAGCAGGCCAGCAAGGGCGCAGCACACCAGTAGCAACCAGCCACGGGCGTGGGTGGGACGGCCGAGGAAACGGGCGCAACCGATATAGAACAGGCTGGCGGCAAGCAGACCCAGCCCGTTGCTGAGTACCACGCTGAACACCAGCGGCAGCACGGCACGCAGCCCCAGTGCCGGCAGATAGGCCACCATGGCGATATTGGCGGCAATCCAGCTGCGGGTGCCCGCCACACCGGCCTTGCGCAGGGCCAGCAGTTGCGCCAGGATGCAGGCGCACAAAATATCGGTTACCAGAAAAACCGGCAGCAATACGGGGACGCTGGCAGATGCGGGCATGGGGCTTCCGGACTGAAAACGGCGATGGCAGATGCTATATGCACTACCGGGCCGGCACAACAAAAATAACACTCATATGGCATGAATTGTCACTACTGGCAGCGCCCAGGCTGCAGCACGGGCCCTCATAGCAGCATGCCGCGGGCAAGATCGACAGTACACCCGGACCACGGCGCAGCGACGAGGACAGGACAAGAGCAGTTCCTGCCATGCCACTGGCTGATTGATCCACGGTCTATACCTTCAGCTTGCCCACCCCGGCGCGCACGACCTCTCAGCGCGGCTGGCCCTCCTTAATGGCCGGCCTGGGTCTTGCCCTCCTCCCAGCCCCCGCCCAGCGCCAGGAACAGATTGACCTGATCCTGTGCCAGCTGGCTTTCGGCGCTGGCCACGGCCATTTCATTGCTGACCAGGGTGCGGTCGGCATCCAGGCTGGACAAATAGGGTGAGCGGCCTGCCTGATACAGGCGGCGGTTCTGCGCGGCGGCCTGTCGGGCACTGTCGCGCGCGGTACGCAGCAATGCCAGCCGCTGCAAATCCTTGCCATACAGGCTGAGGCTGGTTTCCACCTCACGCAGGGCATTGAGCACCACCCCGTCGAAGTGGGCCAGCGCCGCCGCATTGTCGGCCTTGGCCGCGGTCACCCGCGCCCGGGCACCGCTGTCGGGAATGGTCCAGCTGATCAGCGGGCCATAGCCGAAACGCTGGGTGGAGCGCTGCCCCACATCTTCCAGCAGGCCGGTAAAGCCGGCCGATGCCCCCAGCGTGATGCTGGGGTACAGCTCGGCCGTGGCCACGCCTATCATGGCGCTGGATTGTGCCAGCTTGCGCTCGGCCTGCTGCACATCCGGCCGCCGCGCCAGCAAGGCCCGGCCGTCGCCCACCGGAATGGCTTGCGCCAGCTGTGGCTCCTGCGCGCAGGCCAGTGCCGCAGGCGGCAGCGCCTCGGCCGGGGTTTGTCCCAGCAGCATGGCCAGGCGATAACGCGCGGCATCACGCTGCGCCTGATAGGCCGGCAGGCCGGCCGCCACGCTGTCGGCCTGCGCCTGGGCGCGCAGTACATCGGTGGCGGTGAGCCGGCCGGCACCGGCCAGGCGGCGCGTCAGTTCCAGCTGTTTCTGCTGCAGCGCCGACTGCTGTTGCAATACCTGGTAGCCGTGATTGGCCGAGCAGATCTGCAGATAGCTGCGCACGGTTTCGGCGGTCACGGTGATGCGCGCCAGATCGCGGGCGGCGGCACTGGCTTCGCTATTGGCTTCGGCAGCCTCGTCGCCGCGTCTGAGCTTGCCAAACAGGTCAAGCTGGTAGGCCACACGGATGCCCTCGTCTCCCAGATTGCTCACCGGCAAGGGGACGTCCAGCAACATGCTCTGGCCGGAGATACGCGCCCGTTCGGCCGATGCCGACAGTTCGGCATGCGGCCCAGCCTCGGCACTCACCTGGCTCGCCACCGCCAGTGCCTTTTGCAGATTGGCCGTGGCCGCGCGCAAATCGGTATTGGCCTGTTGCGCCTGCTCCACCAGCTGGTTCAGCACCGGGTCGTGGTAGAGCTGCCACCAGCGCGGGGCCACCGGCTGGCTGGAGGTCTGCCGGCCATCGGCATTGGCAAAGCGGCCCTGGGCTGCCTGGCGTTGCATGACCACGCCGGCCGGCAGATGGTAATCCGGGCCGACGCTGGTGCAGCCGGCAAGCGCGGTCAGCGCCAGCAGCAGGCTGGCAGGATACAGCCGGCTCACGGCTGCTCTCCCTTGCCGGCCACCACGGCCACGGTGGCGGTGCGCCCGGCAATCATGCGGAAGTCGGCCGGAACCTCATCCAGGGTGATGCGCACCGGAATGCGCTGGGCCAGCCGCACCCAGTTGAAAGTGGGATTGACATTGGGCAGCAGGGTGGCGCCATTGCTGCGGTCGCGGTCTTCGATACCGGCGGCAATGCTCTGCACATGACCGCGCAACTTGTGCGTCTCGCCCATGATCTGGATTTCCACCGGCTGGTTGACCCTTACCCGGTTCATCTTGGTTTCTTCGAAATAGCCATCCACATGGAAGGAATGGGCATCCACCATCGACAACACCGGCTTGCCGGTGCTGACGTAATCGCCCACCCGTGGGGTGCGGTCGTTAAGGTAGCCATCCACCGGGCTGCTCACCACGGTGCGCTGCAGATTGAGCCGGGCCACTTCCACCGCGGTGGTGGCCGCGGCGACGCTGGCCTCGTCCTGCTGCACACGGGCTTCGCTCTGCTCGATGTTTTCCTTCGACACCAGATCACTCAGGCCACGGTTGCGTGCGGCCTCGCGTTTTGCCTGCAGCAGCCCGGCGTTCTGCTGCGCCAGCGCCGCTTCTGCCTGCTTGAGTGCCAGCGCGTAACGGGCGCGGTCGATGACAAACAACACCTGGCCGCGTTTCACCAGCTGGTTGTCGCTGACTTTCACCTCGGTGATCAGCCCGGACACGTCCGGGGCGATCTGCACCACGTCGGCGCGGATATGCCCATCGCGCGTCCACGGCGCATTGGTGTAGTAATCCCACAGATAACGGCCCACCAGCACCGCCGCCACCACCACGATCAGGGTCAGCACCACCGGCCCTGCTTTGCCTATCAGCTTTTTCATCATTACCATCCGCGAGTCAGCACGACGAAACCGCCGAGCACAATCACATACAAGGCAAAGTTCATCAGGGAACGGTGCCATACCAGTTTGTAGAAGCCCAGCTGACCCAGCAGGATGCGCAGGCCGGCGGTGACGCCAAAGGCCAGCACCATCAGGATCAGCAGGCTGGGGAAATACACCCCGTAGATTTCGATTTCACCAATCACGGTGTCGAACCTCCTGCAGGCAAGGGTGGGCTGACTGCCATGGCATAGCTGCCGGCAGCCGGAAACAGGGTGATGCGCAATTCAACCAGCGCATTGAGCACGGTGAGCAGGTGGTGGTCGCTGCGGCGGCCGCTGGCCAACAGCTGATTGAGCGCATCGTCGATACATTGCAACAGGCGCACATCGGCCTGCGGCTGCTGGCGCTGTGCCAGCGCCTGGCGGTAATGCCGCTCCACCGCGTCCAGCACTTGCTGCACCGCCACGCCGGCGGGGCCGGCCTGGGCATTTTCTTCCCGCTGCAAATGCAGCACGCTGAAACCGGCACGCAGCTCGTTGAACACCTGTGGCAATTGCTCATTGCCGCTGGCCGCCAGCCGCGGAATCAGCAGGCCCAGCCGGTCCAGCATGCGTGCGGTGAGCCGGGTGTAATCATCCAGCCGGCGGCCCGCCGCAGTTTCGGCCAGATCATGCCAGCTGGCCCGGCGCAGCCGGCGGATGGCCAGCTCGATGCCAAAGGGGCGCACCAGCAGGCTGAACAACAGCGCAAACGACACCCCCACCACGGTAGCCACATTGCCATTGAAGAAGGCGGTGAAGTCGGTGTCGTAGGCGCCTTGCAGGCTGAGGAAGGTGGCGGTGTTCACCGTCAGCATCATGGCAATCATGGTGAACTGCGGCCGGGTAAACAGGGTGCCCACCAGCAGGAAAGGGATGGCCAGCATGGCCACCAGCATTTCAAAGGTATAGGCCGCCGGAATCACCATGAACAGCAGCACGGTGGTCAGGGCAATGCTCACCACCGCCCAGATCAGGAAGGTGCGCATCATCGGGGCCGGTTCATCCAGCGCGGCAAAGAAGCAAGAGGCAATGGCCACCATGATTACCGCCCCGGCACCATCGGTCCACCCCAGCTGTATCCACAGCTGGCAGGCCAGGAAAATCGCCACCGACGCCTGCAGCGAGGAAAACGCCATCATGCCGTAATCGTAATGCCGCGCCGTGCCGCCCACCGGCCAGTGCCGATAGGCCGGCTTCCACTGGAAAGTGGGATGCTCCTCGGCAATCAGTTGCTGCAGCAAGCGGCAGTCCAGCCACAGATTGATCAGCGATTGCAAACGCGCCAGCCCGTGGGCAATCAGCAGCGCCTGCCAGCTGTCACCGCTGGCGATCAGCTGCTTCAGCGCCGCCAGCCGTCGTTGCAACAGCGGCGCTTCGCGGCGGATGTGGCCCAGGTCGGGGCTGGCCATCCACTGCGCCACCTCGTGCATCAGCGCGCTCAAGCCGGCCGGCATGCCATCCTGCTGCCGCAGCAGCGCCTGCTTGGTTTCGGTCAGCGAGGACAAAATCGGCAGCAACATGCTCATGCGGCCACGCAGCTCGCGGGCGTTTTTCACCATGGCAAAACTGGTGGTGTCGTAAGACAGGTGGGAGATGAACTGATCCAGTGCCAGGATGTCCGCCGCCAGCTTGTGGCGGCTGGCATGCATGGGCTGGCTGGCGGCAGCGCTTTGCTGCAGCAGCTCGCAGGCCCAGTCGCGCGCATCTCCCAGCCAGCTGGCGATGCGGGCAGAGAAAATGGGCGCCACCTTGCCCGGCCACACCAGCGCCGACACCACGCTGGCGCACAGGATGCCGAGCAGGATTTCCTCACTGCGCGCCAATGCCAGATCGAAAATGCCTTCCGGGCTATTGAGCGCCGGCAAGGCAATCATCGGCAGCGTATAGGCCGACAGCATGAACAGATAGCTGCGCGGGGTGCGGTCCAGCAGCGAAATGCTCAGCAGCGTGCCGGTCCACAGCGCCACCACCAGGCTGAGCAGGGTGGGCGCATTGACAAACAGCGGCAGCAGGATGACCGCGGCCGAGGCGCCCAGCAAGGTGCCGCCAATACGGTAGACCGCCTTGGAACGGGTGGCCCCGGTCAGCGGATGCGATACCACATATACCGTGGCCATGGCCCAGTAAGGACGCGGCAAGGACAGCGCCATGGCCAGATACAGCGCCAGCATGGCCGCAGCAAAGGCCTTGGCCGAAAACAGCCAGTCACGCCAGCCCGGCAGCGTCATGCGCGCGCCTGGCCAGCCATGGCTGCCAGTTCGGCCACCAGTTCCGGCCGCTGATAGGCGGATTCCACCGCCGCAAACACACGCAAGGTGGCTTCCAGATCGGCCGGCGCCACGTCCTTGAACACCAGCGCACGCAAATCCACCAGCTCGGCCTCGATCTTGTCGCTCAGGGCACGGCCTTGCTCGGTAAACCACAGGGTATTGGAGCGCCGGTCCACCTTGTCCTTTTCACGACGCACCAGGCCGGCACTGGCCAGCTGGTCGATAACCCGCACCAGCGATGGCCCTTCGATGCCGATTTCCTCGGCCAGCGCCACCTGGTTGATGCCCTCGCCCAGCCGGCCAATGAAAATCAGCGCCGATGCACCCGGCGCGGTCAGGCCATGGGTAAGCACCACTGCCTGGGAAATCTGCCGCCATTTGCGCCCGGCATGCATGATGGCACTGGTGATGCCTAGCCGTAGTAAATCGACACTGTTCATAATGCTTCGCATGTAAATGATTTGATTACTAATCAATTATAGGGAACAGCCAGCCTGGCAGGCAACAACTTTATCGCTGTTGCTATTGTGCTACTGGCGCTGGCACTGGCGCGGCGGCAAAGGCGCAGCAGCCGCCAGCACGCGCTTCAGTCAACGATAGTTGACAGCAACAGCGCATGCACAAAATGAAAAAGGCCCTGATTGCTCAGGGCCTGCTTGACGGCAACAGACTCAATCACCGTGGCGATAATAGCCATCGCGCCAGTCGTGGCCACGCCAGCCGCGATCATGCCAGTCGCGGTCATGCTCGTGCCGCTCCTCATGCCAGTGCGGATAGCGCGGCGGCTCCACATAGCGCACAGGGGCGGCATAAGCCACCGGCTGGTACACCGGCACCGCCGCCGGTGCCGGACGGTAAGCGCGGTAGTCGTCACGCTGATAGGCCAGCGCGGTGCCCACGCTGCCACCCACGGCGCCGCCGATGATGGCGCCATTGCGGCCACCGATGGACTGGCCGACAGCGGCGCCCACCGCGCCACCCAGTGCACCACCCAGAATGGCGGAAGCATCGGCATAGGCCATGCCGGTAAAGGAAAGCGCCAGCAGCGCGGGAATCAGGATGCGGGTTTTCATGGACTGGACCTCCAGTGCGTTGATACCAGTCCAGATTAATCAATGTCAGGTAACCGCTTGTAAAACAGTGTGAAGAACCATTGCCTGCCCCACCCTGCGACATATCTGCACACAGATGGCCGAGGCGGCCGGAGACAGGCCATGCCCAGCAAATTGCATGCATGCAGCATCAGAATCGCTATAATGCCGCTTTCCCACGCTGTCACCACCATTCATGCGCAACAGTTTCCCGCGTAAACTCATTTTCCTCAGCAGCCTGGTATTTGCCGCCCTGCTGTTTGGTACCAGTGGCTACATGCTGGTGGAGGGCTGGAGCTTTTCCGACAGCCTGTTCATGACGGTGATCACCCTGGCCACCATCGGCTACGGCGAAACCCACAACCTGTCCCTGGCTGGCCGTTATTTCACCATTGCGCTGATCGTGTTTGGCACCGGCGTGGTCGGTTATGGCATTTCCTCCCTCACCCTGATGCTGTTCCAGGGCGACCTGCCGCTTTATCTGAGACGAAAGAAAATGGAAAAACTGATTGCGCACATGCGCCAGCACACCATCATTTGCGGGCTGAGCCACACCGGGCGCTACGCGCTGGAAGAATTGCTGGGCACCCACCACCAGGTGGTGGTGATCGAAAAGGACGAAGCCAATATCGCCTTGCTGCAAGAGCGCGATGTGCCCTTCATTGTGGGCGACGCTTCCGAGGATGAGAATCTGACCGCCGCCGGCATTGCCCACGCCCGCGCGCTGATTTCCTGTCTGAGTGCCGACGCCGACAATGCCTTTGTGGTGGTGACCGCCAAGAACCTGAACCCGGCAGTGCTGGCGGTGGCCAAGGCGGAAAACGAAAGTTCGCGCAAGAAGCTGCTGGCGGTGGGCGCGGACAATGTGGTGATTCCGTCCCACCTGGGCGGCATGAATATGGCCAATATCGTGGCCCATCCGGAAACCCTGCACTTTTTCGAGCATCTGCACCAGCGCTACCCCAACCAGTTTCATGCCCAGATCCATGTGCTGGAAGAACGCTGGGAGGGCCAGCCACTGGGCAGCTTTCTCAAGGAAGGCTTCGGGAGCAAGGCCATGGTGATTGCACTGGAACGCAGCCCGGGCGAGGTGGAGTTTTCTCCCGGCCCGGAAGTCATCATGCATAGCGGCGAATCGCTGCTGCTGATCCGCAACCAGCAAGCCGCCAACTGAGCGCGGCACACGAAACAAGGGCCGATGCATGTGCATCGGCCCTTGCCCCTCAACGCCAGGCGCTAACGGCGGCGTGCCAGCCGCTGCAATACCGCTACCAGGGTATCGACTTCCTCGCAGGTGTTATAAAAAGCCAGCGAAGGCCGTACCGTGGCTTCCAGCCCGAAGCGCCGCAGAATCGGTTGGGCGCAGTGGTGGCCGGAGCGCACCGCAATGCCTTCCTGATTCAGCGCCTTGCCCACTTCCTCGGTGCGATAGCCCGGCAGCACAAAGGACAGCACGCTGGCCTTGTTGGCTGCCGTGCCGACCAGGCGCAAACCCGGTACCGACTGCAGGCCGTGGGTGGCATACACCAGCAGGTCGTGCTCGTAATGGGCAATGGCTTCCAGCCCGATACGCTCGACATAGTCGATGGCTGCGCCCAGGCCCACCGCGTCCGCGATATTGCCGGTGCCTGCCTCGAACTTGTTGGGCGCCGGCTGATACAGCGTTTTCTCGAAGGTGACATCGGCAATCATATTGCCACCCCCTTGCCACGGCGGCATGCTGTCCAGCAATTCCTGCTTGCCGTACACCACGCCAATGCCGGTGGGTGCAAACACCTTGTGCCCGGAGAACACGAAGAAGTCTGCATCCAGCGCCTGCACGTTCACCCGCATGTGCGATACCGATTGCGCCCCGTCCACCAGCACCCGCGCCCCGGCGGCATGCGCCAGCGCCACGATTTCCTGTACCGGCGTCACCGTACCCAGTGCATTGGATACCTGGGTGATGGCCACCAGCCTGGTGCGGCTGTTCAGCAGCTTGCGGTATTCGTCCAGCAGGATCTGGCCGCTGTCATCCACCGGAATCACCCGGATTTTGGCGCCGCTGGCTGCTGCCAGCATCTGCCAGGGCACGATGTTGGCGTGGTGCTCCAGCTGCGACACCACGATTTCATCGCCAGCGCCGATATTCTGGCGCCCCCAGGTATTGGCCACCAGGTTGATGGCTTCGGTGGCTCCGCGCACGAAAATCACCTGATCCGGGCTGGGTGAGCCAATAAAGCGCGCCACCTTGTTACGGGCCGCTTCATAGGCATCCGTCGCCCGTGCCGCCAGCTCATGCGCGGCACGGTGGATGTTGGAGTTTTCGTGCTGGTAGAAATAGGCCAGCCGGTCGATCACCGCTTGCGGCTTGTGCGTGGTAGCGGCGTTGTCCAGCCAGATCAGCGGCTTGCCATTCACCCGTTCGGCCAGGATGGGGAAGTCACGGCGCACGGCGTTCACATCGAAGCCATGGCCGCGACTGGCCACCTTGCGGTCGAAATCCGGTGCCTTGCCATGCTGCGGCCACTCCTCGACAAAGTAATAGCCGTGGCTGTTACCCTGCGCCGGAGTTGCCACCACCGGCTGGCGACTGTCACCGGCCAGCAAGGCACGCAGCTCATCCGCCCCGGGCAGGCCGAAGGACTGCGCCGTCACCCGGTCATCCACCGCTACATCCGGTGCAGCGGAGGGATAAGCCGAGGATTCGCCGATAAAGTAATACGGCGAGGACGGCACGGCTGACCCGGCCAACGACGGCGCGGAAGGCTGGGCGGCAGCCAGTTGCGGAATGGCCGCGCCATAGCCTTGCGGCACCGCGTAGGCATGCGGGCCACCCCGGCCAAAGCCATCCAGTGCCGCCGGTTCCGGCGTGTGTGCGGCGGCCGCAGCAGGCTGCGGCGACAGCTGCGGGCCAGCCACGTCCAGATTCAGTCCGCTGGCGGCAGGTGGCAGGCTGCCTGGCTGCTGTCCCGGCAAGGCGCTGAAGAAGGCATTGGCCAGATTCGCCAGCTGGGCGACATCCGGCAGGCCGTCTGGCAGGCCGGCAGGCTTACTTGTAGGTATCTGGGTAGTCATGGTACTTGCCAATCTCCACGTCTTCGAGCACGGCCAGCGCATCTTCGGTCAGCACGGCCAGCGAGCAATACAGCGAAATCAGGTAGGACGCGATGGCGTTGCGGTTGATGCCCATGAAGCGCACCGACAGGCCCGGGCTCTGCTCGCCGGCCACACCCGGCTGGTACAGGCCGATGACACCCTGACGCTTTTCACCCACGCGCAGCAGCAGGATTTTGGTCTTGCCGTCTTCGTCGATAGGCAGCTTGTCCGACGGGATGATGGGCACACCGCGCCAGGTGATGAACTGCGAACCGAACAGGCTCACGGTCGGCGGCGGCACGCCACGACGGGTGCATTCACGACCGAAGGCGGCAATGGCCAGCGGGTGGGCCAGGAAGAAGCCCGGCTCTTTCCATACCTTGGTCAGCAGCTCGTCCAGATCATCCGGGGTCGGTGCGCCAGTCAGGGTGGAGATGCGCTGGGTGTCGTCGACATTGGCCAGCAAGCCGTATTCCGGGTTGTTGATCAGCTCGGATTCCTGCCGCTCCTTGATGGTTTCGATGGTCAGGCGCAGCTGTTCCTTGATCTGGTCGTGCGGGCTGCTGTACAGGTCGGACACGCGGGTGTGCACGTCCAGCACGGTGGTCACCGCATTCAGGAACAGCTCACGCGGGTGCTCTTCGTAATCGACAAAGGTTTGCGGCAGTTCGGATTCGTCGCGCTGCGAGCAGGCCACTTGCACACCGGCAGCATTTTTCACCCGGTTCAGCCGGAAAATGCCCGCTTCTACCGGCGACCATTGCAGCAGGTGCACCAGCCAGCGCGGGCTGATGGTGGACAACTGCGGTACGGTTTTGGTGGCATTGGCCAGCTGGCGCGCGGCGTTGTCGCCCAGTGCCTGTTTGATGTCCTGATGTTGAGACATGTCTGCTCCATAAGGGATGGTGGAAGAAACAAATTGCAGGCAACACAGCCCCCTTGCCGGCGGCCTGCAGGCAATACTCCGCCAAGCCCGGCAGCTTGCCGCAGGGCGGTGGGGTAATTCATCGGAATTGTCTTAAATGAGCGAAGGACCGAGCCTGAATCAGCCCTGCAGGCTGGCCTGGCTGATCTGGCTGCCCGGTGGCACGCTGCGGGTGAGCCAGACATTGCCGCCTATGCTGGAAGCGCGGCCGATGGTGATGCGCCCCAGCACGGTGGCCCCGGCATAAATCACCACATCGTCCTCCACGATGGGGTGGCGCGGCTGGCCCTTGAGCAGGCTGCCATCCTCGCCCTGTTCGAAGCGCTTGGCACCCAGGGTGACGGCCTGATACAGCCGCACCCGCTCACCGATGACAGCAGTTTCGCCTATCACCACGCCAGTGCCGTGATCGATGAAAAAGCCGGCACCGATCTGCGCACCGGGGTGGATATCGATACCGGTTTCACCATGGGCAATTTCGGCGATGATGCGGGCAATCAGGGGCAAGCCAGCGCGATACAGCAAGTGCGCCAGGCGGTGATGCAGGATGGCGTTGATGCCCGGATAGCACAGCAGCACTTCATCCACACTGCGCGCTGCCGGGTCGCCCTGCCAGGCGGCGGTGATGTCGGCATCCAGCAGGCGGCGCTGGTCGGGCAAGGCAGCAGCAAACTGCTGGACGATGCTGACAGACCGGGCCTCCGACTGCGCCTCGCTGTCTTCTGCCGACAAACCGTTCAAGCGGGCGCTATAGCGCAGCTCCAGCACCACTTGTGCCGCCAGCGCATCCAGCGCCACCGCCAGACTGTGACCAACGAAAAAGTCCTCGCTGCTGTCACGCAGGCCGGGCGGGCCCAGCCGCATCGGAAACAGCGCAGCAGCCAGCGTGGCCACGACGTCACGCAAGACGGCACGGGACGGAAATTCACGGGTGGAAAAATCCCGCAAACGGCCCTGGCTTTGCCGCCAGTCGGCACGCGCCGCATGCAGGGCGCTGACTACACTGTCCAGATGCCAGTCGTGTACCACTGGCTGGGAAGGACCAAAGGGGCGGACCAGATCATTCATGGCTTCACTCGCTCTATCGTCAGTCGGGCCTGGGCCGGGTTTCAGTCTTGCTGCCAGGGCAGGTTCCAGTAACGCCAGCCACCCACATCACCGCGCTGGTTCTGGCTGTCCAGATCGCCCTCGAAACCTTCCAGCACGTTGTACACCTGGGTAAAGCCGGCCTTGGCAGCTGCCTCGGCCGCGGCGGCGGAACGCTTGCCGCTGCGGCACAGCAGCACCACGATGCTGTCCTTGCCGCCGGCCTTGTTTTCCAGCTCGCGCAGGAAACGCGGGTTCTTGATCAATGCCGTACCGGTCTGCCAGGCCACATGCAGCGAGCCAGGCACCTGGCCGACGAATTTGCGCTCTTCTGCCGTACGCACATCCACCAGCGTGGCCACACCGGCCTCCACCAGCGACCAGGCTTCCAGCGGGTAGAGTGCGCCGGTATAGGCAAGGCCGCTGTCTGCCGCACGCAGGCGGGCAATTTCCAGCAGTTCTGCGCTGGCTGTTACCGCATCGGTGGCGCTGAGTTGATGGCCGGTCGGGCCGGCCTGGCTGGTGCTGACGGGGGAATGCAGTTGGCTCATGCGGGTCTCCTTGCGCTGCTTGATCTGTTGCGTTGCAGACCAATATACGCGGCAGCGTGCCGCCGACTAAGCAAGAAAAACTGCAGTGATTATGAAGAAAATAGATAACCATGCCGCTCTTATGGCATTTTCTGGAATAACAAAAAGAATCTTCGTGTTCTGAGCAGGCAGGTGCTTACAAAACGATTGAAAGCAGGTAATGCATGGCTTGAAAAAACAAAAACGGGATGGCCGTAGCCATCCCGTCCGGGGCAGTCAGATCGTGCGTTTCAGGCTTAGAAAGCCGGAATCACCGCACCCTGGTACTTGGTTTCGATGAACTTCTTGGCTTCCGGGCTGTTCAGCGCAGCAGCCAGTTTCTTGATGGCGGCGCTGTCCTTGTTGTCCGGACGGGCAACCAGCAGGTTGGCGTACGGCGAGGTGGTTTCGGTAAACAGGCCATCCTTCTTCGGGTTCAGCTTGGCTTCCAGCGCGTAGTTGGCATTGATCAGGGCGATATCCACCTGGTTCAGCACGCGCGGCAGGGTAGCGGCTTCCAGTTCCTTGATCTTGATGTTTTTCGGATTGGACACGATGTCCTTGGTGGTCGGGTAGATGTTCTTACGGTCCTTCAGCTTGATCACACCGCCCTGATCCAGCAGCAGCAGCGCACGGCCGGCATTGGTCGGGTCATTCGGGATGGCCACGGTAGCGCCCTGCGGCAAGTCAGCCACTTTCTTGTACTTGCTAGAGTAAGCAGCAAACGGCTCGATGTGCACCGGCTTGGACGCCACCACCAGGTGGGTGCCACGGTCCTTGTTGAACTTGTCCAGATACGGAATGTGCTGGAAGAAGTTGGCATCCAGCTGCTTTTCTTCTACCTGGGTATTGGGCAGCACGTAGTCATTGAACACCTTGACTTGCAGGTCGACACCTTGCTTGGCCAGGGTGGGCTTCAGGGCTTCCAGGATTTCAGCGTGCGGCACCGGGGAAGCAGCCACCACCAGTTTTACATTTTCGGCGTGTACGGCCAGGGCGGCCACGCTCAGGCTCAGGGCAGCAAACAGCTTGGAAACACGTTTCATCTTTATTATCTCCAGATCAATGGGCAAAGGGGGTCCATACAGCCGGTCAAGTCCGGCTGCACAGGGATTCACAACAAAGGGAATACAGTAATGTGCTGGCGGCTGAATCAGCCGAAGCGACAGCGACGCACCAGGGCATCGCCGGCAGTTTGCAGGGCTTGCACCAGCACCAGCAGCAGGGCCACGGTGACGATCATCACCTCGGTCTGGAAGCGCTGATAGCCGTAGCGGATGGCCAGATCGCCCAGGCCACCGCCGCCAATCACCCCGGACATGGCGGTATAACCCACCAGCGCCACGGCGGTGACAGTCGCCGCGCCAATCAAGCCAGGCATGGCTTCTGGCAGCAGCACCTTGAACACGATCTGCGGCAGCTTGGCGCCCATGGACTGGCTGGCTTCAATCACGCCACGATCCACCTCGCGCAGCACGTTTTCCACCAGACGGCCAAAGAAGGGAATGGCCCCCACCACCAGCGGCACGATGGCACCAGCCACACCGATAGAGGTACCCACCAGCAGCAGGGTGAGCGGAATCAGCACAATCAGCAAAATGACAAAGGGCAGCGAGCGCAGCACATTCACCAGAAAAGACATCACCGCATACAGCCGCGGGCGGGCGCGCAGCTGGCCCGGTGCGCTGATGTACAGCAGCACGCCCAGCGGCAGGCCGAACACAATGGTAAACAGCAGGGACACGCCCAGCATGGTCAGGGTATCCAGGGTGGCAGTGCCGATTTCCGGCCAGTCCACCGTCAACAACAGGCTTGGGTCGAATCCGCTCATGCCAGCACCTCGCAACGTACACCCTCGCGGGCAAAAATCTCCGGCAAGGCCGGCAGTTCCACATCAGACGCCACCACGCCTACCAGCAGCTGGCCGCAAGGGGTGTCACGGATTTCGCTCAAGGTGCCGCTGAGCAGGTTGACGCGCAGGCCGGTTTCGCGGCCTACCTTGTCCAGCACCGGGCTGAGCGTGGGTTCACCGACAAAGGTGAGCTTGAGCAGCGGCACGCCAATGCGCGCACGCCAGGCGTCAACACGCTCGCCCTGACCAAAGCCGGTTTCGGCCAGCAGGCTGCGGGTGACGGCATGCTGCGGTTGCAGGAACACATCCAGCACACTGCCCTTTTCCACCACCTTGCCGTGATCCATCACCGACACGTGATCGCACAGTTGGCGAATCACCCGCATGTCGTGGGTAATCAGCACAATGGTGAGATTGAGCTGTCGGTTGATATCGGCCAGCAGGGCCAGAATGGAATCGGTGGTTTCCGGGTCCAGCGCGGAGGTGGCTTCGTCACACAGCAGCAGGTCCGGGTGATTGGCCAGCGCACGGGCAATGCCCACGCGCTGCTTTTGCCCGCCGGACAATTGCGACGGACGTTTATCCTTGTGATCGGCGAGGCCCACCAGTTGCAGCAATTCGTCCACCCGCGCGTCCATTTGCGCCGGGCTCAGGGTAGCTGCCAGTTCCAGCGGGAAGCGCACATTACCGGCCACAGTGCGCGAACGCAGCAGATTGAAATGCTGGAACACCATGCCAATGCGCTGGCGGCGCAGTTGCAGCTCGGCTTCCGGCAAGGCGGTGAGTTCCTGCTCGCCCAGCGTCACCGTGCCGCTATCCGGGCGCTCCAGCAGGTTGAGGCAACGAATCAGGGTACTTTTACCGGCCCCCGAGCGGCCGATGATGCCGTAGATTTCTCCGGCGGCCACTTGCAGGCTGACATCGTCCAGTGCGGCGATGCTGCGGCCTTCATGGCTGAAATGCTTGCTGAGATTGCGTACTTCTATCATACCGTCTGCGTTCTATCCCCTGCCCTGGTCGGGCAGAAAGCGGGTGAGCGACGGGGGATAACCCGTCAGGAGTGGCAAGTCTAGCGATTGTTGTTACAAACCAAAAATAATAAAAATTTTGTTGTATATCGTTTTGGAGAATATTGGATACAGAAAACTGCATGCGCTTGTCTTCCAGCACAGGCCAAGACGGCCAGCCTGCGCTGGAAGACCAATGTCCACTCAGGCCAGGGTGGCGATCGACACTTCGGTGGATTTGACGAAGGCCACCACCGGCGAGCCCACCTTCAGCTGCAGCTCGCGCACCGAGCGGGTGGTGATTACCGAGGTGACAATGCCGGAGGCGGTTTCCACATCCACTTCGGACAAGACCGGCCCTTCGATGATTTCCTTGATCACGCCCTTGAACTGGTTGCGCACATTAATGGATTGAATGCTCATGCTCTGCTTTCTATGTAATGGAGTTACAAGGCCCAATGCAGCTGCGAGAAATGCAGCGACGCGAGCGGTATTTCATTGATTAACGGGGTAGTAAAGGAAGGCCCTTGCAGCACGCGTTGCAGGATGTGCTGCTCCAGCGCGACAAAGCGGCTATCGGCCGGGTCACGGCTGCGCGGCAAATCTACTGGCAAATCCAGCGCCACGCGGCCCGCTTCCAGCAGGACTACACGGTCGGCCAGGGTCACGGCTTCGCTGACATCGTGCGTCACCAGCACCGTGGTGCAGCCATGCTGCTGCCACAGGCGCTCGATCAGACCCTGCATTTCCAGCCGGGTCAGCGCATCCAGCGCGCCCAAGGGTTCGTCCAGCAATAATAAGGACGGCTGATGCACCAGCGCCCGCGCCAATGCCACCCGCTGGCGCTGGCCACCGGACAGCCGGGCCGGCCATTCCTGCGCCCGGTCAGCCAGCCCTACTTCAGCCAAAGCCTGCTCGGCTTCGCCACGACGATTTGCTGGCAAGCCCAGCGCCACATTGTCCAGCACGCTCTTCCACGGCAGCAGGCGGGCTTCCTGAAACATCACCCGCACGCTTTGCCCGGCCGGCTGCTGCAACATGCCGCCATCGGCCTGATCCAGCCCGGCCAGCAAACGCAGCAAGGTGCTCTTGCCGCCGCCGGAGCGCCCGACAATAGCCAGAAACTGTCCCTGCGGAATATGCAGGTCGAGCGCATCCAGCACCACGCGCTCGCCAAAGCGCCGACTCAGGCCCTGCAACAGGATGGG
Organism: Aquitalea magnusonii; assembly: GCF_003202035.1. Classification (GTDB taxonomy): domain Bacteria; phylum Pseudomonadota; class Gammaproteobacteria; order Burkholderiales; family Chromobacteriaceae; genus Aquitalea; species Aquitalea magnusonii. The sequence continues at coordinate 21,680 of NZ_QJKC01000019.1, forward strand.
ACTGCTGGTCTTGAGATCATCCAGTTTCATCATGCTCTCCTCAGGCGGCCTTGAAGTAGGACGGATGCCAGCGCAGCCAGCGTTTTTCCAGTGCGCGGGCGGCTACATCCACCACCTTGCCCAGTGCGGCATACAACAGGATGGACAGCACCACGATGTCGGTTTGCAGGAACTCGCGCGCATTGGCCGCCAGATAGCCGATGCCGCTGGTGGCGGACAGGGTTTCCGCCACGATCAGGATGATCCAGGCAATGCCCAGTGCGTAGCGGATGCCCACCAGAATCGACGGCAAGGCACCGGGCAGCACCACCTGCCAGAACAGGGCTTTGCCACTCACGCCATAACTGCGCGCCATTTCCAGCAGCTGCGGGTCGAGCGAGCGAATGCCGTGATAGGTGTTGAGGTAGACCGGAAACAGCACCCCGAAGGCCACCAGAAACACCTTGGCCGATTCATCAATGCCGAACCACAGAATCACCAGCGGCAGGATGGCCAGCGGCGGGATATTGCGCAGCATCTGCAAGGTGGTGTCGAACAAGGCCTCACCCAGTCGGGATACCCCGGCCAGCAGGCCGAAGGCCAGACCAAGGCCGGCACCGATGACAAAACCGCTGGCCACACGCGCAAAACTGACCGCCAGATGGCGGAACAGGTCGCCACTGCTGAGCAATTGCCAGAAGGCCACCAGCACTTCGCTGGGTGCTGGCAGAACCCGGTGGTTCAGCCAACCGGCCAGCGAGGCAATCTGCCAGCCGATCACCAATAACAGCGGCACCAGCCAGGGCAGCAGGCGCTGCCACAGCCCGCGGGCGAATGAGACAGAACGTGACATGGGCGCTCCTCAGGAAGCCGCCGCCAGGCGGGTTTCATTGGGCAACAGCTGATTGGCCATCACCTCGCCTGCCGGCTGCTGGCCGATGCTGGCCTTGAGACGGTCCGGCAGATGCGGGAACAGCAGCTCGGCCACACGGTAGGCTTCGTCCAGGTGCGGGTAACCGGAGAATACGAAGGTTTCGATGCCCAGCTCGGCGTATTCCTGCATGCGTGCCGCCACGGTGGGTCCATCCCCCACCAGCGCCGTGCCTGCGCCGCCACGCACCAGACCAATGCCCGCCCACAGATTGGGCGAGATTTCCAGCTTGTCGCGGCTGCCGCCATGCAGCGCAGCCATGCGGCGCTGGCCTTCCGAGTCGGCTCGCGCCAGGGTTTTCTGTGCATTGGCGATGGTGGCGTCGTCCAGACGGCTGATCAGCCGGTCGGCCGCAGCCCAGGCTTCTTCATTGGTTTCGCGCACGATGATGTGCAGACGGATGCCAAAGCGCACCGTCCGGCCCAGCTTTGCCGCCCGCGCCCGCACATCGGTAATCTTCTTGGCCACTTCCGCTGGCGGCTCGCCCCAACTGAGGTAGACATCCACATGCTCGGCCGCCAGATCATGCGCAGCATCCGACGACCCACCGAAATACAGCGGCGGATAAGGCTTGCTCACCGGCGGATACAGCAACTGGGCATCGCTCACCTTGATGTGCTTGCCGTCCAGATTCACCTTGTCACCGGCCAGTACGCCCTTCCAGATATGCAGGAATTCGCTGGCGGCTTCGTAGCGCTCGTCGTGGCTGAGCCAGCTGCCATCACCGGCCAGTTCCACCGGGTCGCCCCCGGCCACCACATTCACCAGCAGGCGACCTTGCGACAGGCGGTCAAAGCTGGAGGCCATGCGTGCCGCCACCGTGGGCGACATGATGCCGGGGCGCACTGCCACCAGGAATTTCAGCTTGCGGGTGGCCGGAATCAACGTGGCGGCGGTCACCCACGGGTCTTCGCACGAACGGCCGGTGGGAATCAGCGCGCCATCAAAACCCAGGCTGTCGGCCGCGCGGGCAATCTGGGTGAGGTAGTCCAGATCCACGGTGCGCGCACCTTCCGGGCTGCCCAGATAACGACCATCACCATGGGTGGGGAAAAACCAGAAAATCTGCATGTCCATTATTCCTGTCTTGTTCTTTGCTTGTTCTTGAATTGCGCTCAGGGCTTCCATACCGCGTCCTGCACCTTGATGGCCTTGGGAATCAGGCCCAGTGCGTGGAAGGTATCGGCCACTTGCTGTTGTTGCTGGATGGTTTTGGCATTGACATAGCTGACGCTGTAGTCCGGGTGACGGCTGAGCATGGCGGCATAGGTTTCCGCTTCCAGCCCGGTGTAGCCGGACAGGGTTTTGGCTACTTGCTGCACATCGCCGCGCAGCTGTTTGTTGTTGTCGGTCAACGCCTTGAACACGATGGCAATCACCTTGGGGTTGGCCTGGGCAAAGTCACGTGCCGCCAGATAGAAGGTGTTGTTGGCGCTCAGCCCCTTGCCGGTGGACAGCACACGCACACCACCGCCACGGGTGGCCGCTGCGTAGTACGGGTCCCAGATGCTCCAGGCATCGACGCTGCCGCGTTCGAAGGCGGCACGCGCCTCGGACGGTGTCAGGTAAACCGGGGTGATGTCGCTGTACTGCAAGCCGGCTTTCTTCAGTGCGGCCACTGTCAGGTAGTGCGCGCTGGAGCCCTTGGTAAAGGCCACGCGCTTGCCCTTGAGATCGGCCAGCTTCTTGATGGGCGAACCGGCCGGTAGCAGAATGGCCGACGATTCCGGCTTGGATGGCTCCTGGCCGATATACACGATATTGGCCCCGGCAGCCTGGGCGAATACCGGCGGTGAGTCACCAGTCATGCCGATGCTGACACTGCCGGCATTCATGGCTTCCAGAATCGGTGGGCCGGCCTGGAATTCATACCATTTCACCGTCACGCCCAGCGGGGCCAGTTGTTTTTCCAGCGTGCCTTGCGCCTTGAGTGACACCAGATTGATGGCACTTTTCTGATAGCCGACATTCAGGTCCAGCGCGTGGGCTGCCAGCGACCAGCTCGCCAGCACGGCGAGACCCAGCGTTTTTTTCAGGAGGGATAGAGTCATGATGAAGTCCGGAATTACAGGCTGATCAGCCGGGAAATGAAATCGTTGGCATAGCGCGGCGCATGCGGGGCCGGGGCATTCACCCCCAGCAGCGCGGCAAACTCATGCACGGCGGTTTGCAGGCGCTGTTCCAGCTCCTCGGCCAGTTCGGCCTCCCCATTGGCATTGGCGCCGATTTGCGACTCAACCGCATACACCCCCTGGTGGATGGCACTGGCCTTGAGCGCTGCCAGCACCGGCTTGATGGAGTAATCCACCGCCAGCAAATGGCCGGGGCTGCCGCCGCTCACCAGCGGCAATACCGGTTTGCCGGCGAGGCCGCCTTCGGGAATCAGGTCCAGCAGCACCTTGAGCGCACCGGCATAAGCCGCCTTGTACACCGGAGTGGCGATGATCAGCCCGCTGGCCGCACCGACCCGCTGCTGGAATTCCTGGATTTGCGGATGGGAAAACTGGCCGTGCAATAGCGCATCGGCCGGGAAGTCGTGAATGCTGATGGTTTGCAGCTCGATATCCAGTGCAGTCAGCGCAACGCGGCTGCGCTCGATCAGGCGCGCGGTGCGCGAGGTTTTACTGGGGCTGCCGAGAATGGCGAGAACGGTCATGGGTGGGGTTTCCGCAGTGCGTCATGGCAATGAGCAGCACCTTAGCAGAGCCCTGTTATATCCATAACCAATAATAATTGGACTTGTTAGCAGAGAAAATGCTAATGAAACAATGTGATTTACTTAGCGCAGCCAAGGAAAAAGCCTAGTGGCGCGCTGGCAAGGCGCACCGGTGCAGACAGTAGCAGCCGTAAGGCAATAAGGCGCAGGGCTTTGCTTGGCGGCTACAGGTGACAGACAGACAAAAGCCCGTGCTGCTGGTGTGCGGCACGGGCTGGCTGATGGCAGCTTCAAGCCGGGCTCAAGCCTGGGCTTGGTCGTCCTGAGCGGCGTCGCTGGTGCTGTCGTCCTTCTTCTCCAGCATGTCTTCCAGTGCGCCCGCACCCTTGAAACCGGCCACAGCGGCAATGCCCTTGGTCAGGAGGCCCGCATCCGGGTCCAGCTTCTCGGCTGCTTCCACCGCAGCAATGGCACCGGCTACTTCACCCAGGGTATCCAGCAGTCCCATGATATCTCCTTCAAAGTCATTGAAATGAAAATTTATAATGCCAGAAGTCGATGACATGGCAAGCTTGCTCGGTTCACCAAGCGCAAATGGCGCCAGCGAGGAGACCAATCCGGCCACTGCGCCAGGCCAGCGCCCGCCTGTCCAAAAAACCGCAGTTGCCGCACAATATGCGTCCAGCCAGACTGCGAGGCCAGCATGCGCCATCATTTGTTGATCATCGATCCCCAGAACGATTTTTGTGACCTGCCGCACGCTGCCCTACCGGTCAGCGGCGCCAATGCCGACCTGGCGCGGCTGGCCCAGCTGATCAAGCAGCACGCTGCGCGGCTGGACGGCATTACCGTGACGCTGGACAGCCATCATCGCTACGACATCGCCCACCCCGCCTTCTGGCGCGGCCCGCATGGCGAGCAGCCGCTGCACACCCCGATCAGCCTGGAGGATGTCGACAGCGGACGCTGGCTGCCGGCCGACCCGGCACTGCTAAGCGAGGTGCGCGCCTATCTGCAGCAGAGCCAGCTGTATGTGTGGCCGCCACACTGCCTGGTGGGCAGCTGGGGACACACTATCCATCAGGAGCTGAACCAGGCATTGCAGCAGTGGGAATGCCAGCGGCTGCGGGTGATACAGCTGCTGTTCAAGGGGCTGAACCCGCTGACCGAGCACTTTTCCGCCTTTGAGGCCGATGTGCCGCGTGCCGACGACCCTGCCACCTGCTTCGACCACCAGCAGCTGGCCGCACTGCAGGCAGCAGACCGCGTGCTGGTGGGCGGCGAAGCCTTGTCACACTGCGTGGCCAGCTCGGTGCGCAGCCTGCTGCGTCATCTGGGGCCAGACTTCGCCCGCAAGCTGATCCTTCTGGAAGACTGCAGCAGCCCGGTGCCAGGATTCGAAAAACAGGCGGCGGACTTTGTCGCCGAAATCCGCCAGCTGGGCGCCAGCCTGCAGCGCAGCACTGCGGTATTCGACTGAGACTTCACCAGCAAAAAGGGCGTGCCCACAGGCACGCCCTTTGCACATTAACGGCGTGCAGTGGCACGCCGGCTCGTCACTCAGTCACGCTCCACCGCAGCCAGTGCCGGCTGGTGATGACGACCCAGATTGAACATCTTGTACACCACGGACACTACCAGCAGCAGGCCGCTGCCGACAAACAGCGAGACACGGGTGTCCGGATTCACCAGCATGCCAAACAGCACGCACACCAGGAAGGCAATGGTCAGCCAGTTGGTGAAGGGGAACAGGATGGACTTGAAGGGATGTGCCGCCATCTTGTCGCTATGCGCCACACGGAAGCGGGCCTGACACAGCAGCACCACAAACCAGGGCACCATGCCCGGCAACACGCTGGCGCTGTAGACATAGACGAATACCCGCTCCGGATTCGGGATGATGTAGTTGAGCGCCGAACCCAGGCCGATGCAGGCGATGGTCACCCAGATGGCGTTGACTGGCACCCCGCCCTTGGACACCTTGGCCAGGAAGGACGGCAGCTGCTTGTTCTGCGCCAGGGTGTACAGCATGCGGCCACAGCTATAGATGCCGCTATTGCAGCCGGACAGCGCTGCGGTCAGCACCACGAAGTTGATGACACCCGCTGCGGCGGCAATGCCCACCTTGGCAAAGGTCAGCACGAAGGGGCTGCCGCTGCTGCCGATCTGGTTCCACGGGTAGATGGCCACGATGACGAAGATGGCACCCACATAGAAAATCAGGATGCGCCAGATGATGTTGTTGATGGCGCGCTTGAGCGTGACTTGCGGGTTCTTGGCCTCACCGGCGGTAATGCCCACCAGCTCCACCCCCTGGTACGCCGCCACCACCAGGCACAGTGCGAACAGGAAGCCCTGCCAGCCACCGGCAAAGAAACCACTATGCGCGGTGAGGTTGGCAAAACCGATGGCCGGCATGTCGGCACCGCCCACCAGAATCAGCTTCAGGCCCACCAGAATCATCACCACGATGGTGGAAATCTTGATCAGGCCGAACCAGAATTCAAATTCGCCATACAGGCGTACCGCCAGCAGATTGGATGCCGCCAGAATGCCGACAAAGGCAATGGCCGGCACCCATTGTGGCACCGTAGGGAACCAGTACTGCACATAAACCCCGGCGGCGGTGATTTCCGAAATACCCACCGCTATCCACATCAGCCAATAAGCCCAGGCGGTCAGATAACCCCAGTAAGGACTGAGATATTTATAGGCGTAATAGGCAAATGAGCCGGCTACCGGTTCGGTATGCAGCATCTCGCCCATGGTGCGCATGATGAAGAAGATAAATACGCCGGCAATGGCATAAGCCAGCAATACCGATGGCCCGGTCCATTTAAGCGTGCTGGCCGAACCCATGAACAGCCCGACACCGATGGTACCGCCCAGGGCGATCAGCTCGATGTGCCGTGCCTCAAGCCCGCGCTGCAGCTTTTTGTCACCTTGATTTTCTGACACGATGATTTTCCCGTTGGTTTCACATATTTATGCGTGACTATCAAAGCCGTGACATTATCCTGTCAAGCGACACGCTGATAATCTTTGATCTGACAACGGGTGCATGCTAAACAGTTCATCTATTCGGCGCAACGCAGGTTTTATGGATATTGGTACAGTAGATTTATTCATCCGAAAATCCGAACGACGACCGCTTCATTTATTCGGCCATCCGAATGAATATATTAAAACCGGAATAAAATAATCGCCGCATTCTGAATAATCGCCATCACTGCATATTCATTGCCGCAGATTCACCCAACAGCCATGCCTGCCGACCGCAGCCGGCCCACAGTGCCGCCGCCAGCGGAAGCCAGCAGCCCCGGCCTCCACGCGCAGTAGCCGCTGCCGCCCTTGCATTCTTGCCCATTCCTACAAAACCATGCTGCAAATAGCGGCATTGGCCGATCAACTCATGCCCAATTCAATACTTTCAATACTCATTTTCGTTACCCATAATGACTATTCAGTCGCCATATACGGCATAGCGGGGCATGGGCATGGAAAAACTGATCGCGGACTTGCTGGCAACCTCCCCCATCGGCATTGCGGTGCTGGATAGCCAGCTGCGCTATGTCCATATCAATCACCAGCTGGCCGACTCCAACGGACTGAGCCCTGAGGCCCATATCGGCCGCACCCCGCGCGACGTTTTGCCCGAGGCCGGCCCCGGCCTGGAAGCCATCATGCACCAGGTGATGGCCAGCGGCCTGGCCGAATGCAATTTTGAAGCCAGTGCCGAAATCCCTCCCGGTTCCGGCTGCATCACCTACTGGAATGCCAGCTACCACCCGCGCTTTGACAAGCAAGGCGAGCCTTGCGGCATCATTGCCATGGTGGAAGACATTTCGCTGAAAAAACGGGCAGAGCTGGCCATCCGCGTCAGTAACGAACGCATCCGCAAGGTACTGGATGCCCTGTTCACCTTTGTCGGGGTGCTCAGCAGCGAGGGGGTGCTGCTGGAAGCCAACCGCGCACCGCTGGAACAGGCCGGGCTGGAACTTGCCGACGTCCAGGGCAAGCTGTTCTGGGAATGTTACTGGTGGGACCACGATCCACTGGTGCAAAGCGAGCTGCAACAGGCCATTGCCCGTGCCGCCAGCGGTGAAACCGTGCGCTACGACGTGGTGGTGCGCATGAAGAACGACAGCCGCATGATCATCGATTTCATGCTGCGCCCCCTGCACGATGAAAATGGTGCCATCAGCAACCTGATCGCCTCCGGCATCGACATCACGGACCGCAAGCAAAACGAACTGGCCTTGCAAATCAGCGAAACCTATTTCCGGGAAGTGGTGGAGTCCACCCCGGACGGTCTGATGATGGTGGACCAGCACGGCATCATCCGCCTGATCAACACCCGCATGGAGCAGCTGTTCGGTTACAGCCGGCGCGAGCTGGTGGGCGAAAAACTGTCCAGCCTGTTGCCCGATGACTTCCGTGCCACCCACAACAGCTATGTCACACAGTTTTTCACCGCGCCATCGGCCCGCGGCATGGCCAATCGCAAACCGCTGTTTGCCCAGCGCCGCGATGGCTCGCAGTTTCCCTGTGAAATCGGCCTCAACCCCATGCAGGTGGGCGAGGAAGTGCTGACGCTGGCCTGCATTTCCGATGTATCCGAGCGCTACTATGCCAAGCTGGAACTGGAAAAGGCGCTGCAGGAAAAAACCGTGCTGCTAGGCGAGGTGCATCACCGGGTAAAGAACAATCTGCAGGTGATCTCCAGCCTGCTCAGCCTGCAATCACGCAATGCCACGGCCGAGGTCAACAAGGCCTTGCTGGACAGCCAGAACCATGTGCGTTCGATGGCGCTGATCCACCAGTTGCTGTACGAGCGCAATGACTTCTCGCGCATCCCGATGTCGGTGTATGTCGAACGGCTGATCCATCTGCTGCGCGATGTCAGCACCGGCTATGGCAACCATATCGCCTTCAGCTTTCAGCGCGAGGGAGAGGAAGCCTATCTGGAATTGCAAAACAGCATTCCCTTCGGGCTGATCCTCAACGAAATCGTGGTCAATGCCTGCAAGCATGCCTTCCGCCCCGGCCGTCCCGGCAAGGTGGCCATACAGATGCGCAGCGCTGCCAGCGTGGTGCTGCAGATACGCGACGATGGCCAGGGCTGCCCGCCCGGTGTGTCGCTGGGACATGCCAGCACGCTGGGGTTTCAGCTCCTGCCCATGCTGAGCGAGCAGCTCAAGGCGACACTGACCCTGGAAACCGCACCGGATCAAGGCTGCTGTTTCACCCTGACCATTCCAGACCTCATCCGGGAGTAAGCATGGCCCACCGCATCCAGATCGTAGAAGATGAGCGCATCGTGGCGCTGGATCTGAAAATCGCCTTGCAAAGCCTGGGCTTCGAGGTTGTCGCCAACTGCGCCTCCGGCGAGGAGGCCATCCGCAGCGCGGCCGAGCTGCGGCCCGACCTGATCCTGATGGACATCCACCTGGAGGGCGGCATGTCCGGCACCGCTGCCGCCCTGCACATCCGCCAGCAACTGGACATCCCCGTGGTCTACCTGACCGCCTTTGCCGAAGAGAACATCCTGCAGCAGGCGGAAAAAAGTGCGCCCTACGGCTATCTGCTCAAACCCTTCGAACTGCGCGAACTGAACGCCACCATCCGCATGGCGCTGGCCTGTCGCACCGCCGAACGCGAAGTGCACAAGCAGCAGAAGCTGCTGATGCTGGCGGTGGAAACCGCCCAGCTGGGCATCTGGGAATGGGACCAGCAGCAATCGCTGTTTACCGGCCAGGGCTATTTCGGCAAGATCACCGGCCTGGCCATGGAGCCGCGCCAGGAAGCCGCACCGCCGTTCCTGCGCCTGCTGGAACACGCCGACCAGAGCCGGCTGAACCAGTTGCTGAAGGACCGTGGCCGCGTCGACATGATCACCACCATCACCCCGGACGATGGCGAAGCGGTATGGGTGGAGATGTCGGTACAGGAGTACGAGCCGCAATGGCAGGAAAGCGCCAAGCAGATTGGCGTACTGCGCGACATCAGCGAACGCATCAAGTCCGAACAGCTGCTGCAGCAAGCCGGCGCGGTATTCCAGTCCACGGCAGAAGGAATCGTGGTGATCGATGCCGAGCGGCTGGTGAAATCGGCCAATCCGGCCTTTTTGCGCATGACCGGTTTTTCCCTGCTGGAAATCCTCGGTCAGGACATCGACGAACTGCTGCATGTCAAAAAGCACACGCCGGACTTTTACCACAGCATCAGCCAGATGAAAGAGGTGGGGTGGCATGGCGAAGTAATGTGCCAGCGCAAGAACGGCGAGCAGTTCCCGGCCTGGGAACACATCTGCCTGGTGTCTTACGACAATGAATTTCCCTCGCACTACATCATTGGCTGCACCGATGTCAGCTCTATCAAGAAAGCCGAAATCGAACTCAACCGCATGGCTTTTCATGATGCGCTGACCGAGCTGGGCAATCGCTACCTGCTGAACGAGCAGCTGGCCATCGAACTGCAGCGCGCGGAAATGAATGGCAGCCGCATGGGCCTGCTGTTCATCGACCTGGACGGCTTCAAGCTGATCAACGACGGCCTGGGACACGCCACCGGCGACCAGTTGCTGAAAGTGGTGGCCCAGCGCATTCGTGAAACCGTGCGCCGTTCCGACATCCCGGTGCGTTTTGGCGGCGACGAATTTTTCATCATCTGCCCGCACAGCAGCGAGGAAGACTGCACGGCGATTGCCGGGCGCCTGCTGGAAAAGCTGGAACAGCCGATGCAAGCCCGCGATGAAACCATCGTGGTGACCTGCAGCATCGGCATTGCCATGTACCCGCAGCATGGCCGCACCGCGGAAAAACTGCTCAGCGCCGCCGACAGCGCCATGTACGAGGCAAAGGAATCCGGCAAGCGGCGCTATTGCACCTTTGATGAATCCATGGCGGAAAAAGTGCACGAACGGCTGCGGCTGGAACAGCGGCTGCGCCAGGCGGTCAAGGAACAGCACTTTACCCTGCACTACCAGCCGCTGATCCGGGTGGAGGATAGCGTGCTGATCGGCTTCGAAGCCCTGCTGCGCTGGCAGGATGGCGGGCAGGACATCCCTCCGGCGATTTTCATCCCGGTGGCCGAGGAATGCGGGCTGATCCAGGAGATCGGCAGCTGGGTGCTGCAACAGGCCTGTATCGAGGCCCAGCGCTGGAACACCACCTTCCATTACCCGCTCAAGGTCGCGGTCAATGTATCGGTCATGCAATTTGTCGAGGCCGATTTTCGCCAGCGCGTGGCGGCGGAGCTGGAACACTCCGGCCTGCCACCCCATCTGCTGGAACTGGAAATCACCGAAAGCGTGCTGCAATCACTGGAGGACAGCAAACGCATCCTGAAAGAACTGAAAGCCGTGGGCGTGTCCGTGGCCATTGACGATTTCGGCACCGGCTACTCGTCCATGGCCGTGCTGAAAGACCTGGCAGTGGACCGGCTGAAAATCGACCGCTCCTTTATCTGCAATACACCGGCACTGATGCAGGACTCCGCCGTGTGCAAGGCCATCATCATGCTGGCCAAAAGCCTGATGCTGGGCATCACCGCCGAAGGGGTGGAAGAGATGGAACAAGTGGCTTTTCTGCGGGAAAACGGCTGCGATACCTTTCAGGGCTACTTCTACTCCCGGCCGCTGGATGCCGCCGCACTGGAACACTATCTGCAGCAGTATTTTTCCACCCAGAACAGCAGCCCCACCCCAAGCAAGACCAGGGCCGCAACCGGCAAGCCGCGCAAAGCCATCCGCTAGGCTGCGTGGCCAATCAGCCGTGAAGGGAAAGCCGCGCGGCTCAGGCCATCAGCTTGCGGTCGCCAAACCAGTCGGCCAGCATCTGGCGGATGGCGGTGGCGTTGTACTTGGGCGCGCGGCTGTCGGCCCAGCTGGCATGGTCGAGGTGAAAGTTGTAGCGCTGGAATTCCGGCGGCTGGTTAAGGGCATTGCTGCGGGTGTAGATGGTGACCCACGGGTCGCCTTCGCGCCAGGCGATGGCCACCGGCACCCCTTCCACCTCGCCCGACCACAACTGGTCGGTCTCGCAGAAATGCACATCATCCAGCAACACCATATTGACCACCGCCGGCAGCGCGCCGCGCTCGGCATAGACCTTGCGCAGATGACGACACAGCCTTTCCTTGCTGCCGACGGCGGCATGGGAACCGCGCAGCAGGAAATAGCTGCAGGTACAGGTCAGCGTGACAGGATCCACGCGGTAGCACTTGCCGGGGGTGATGCTGCTATGCAGGATGACCGCGGGGATATCCAGCGGCGGAAAGGTCAGCCGGTCGCGGATATAGGGCCAGGGACGGCGGGTCCAGGAGTCGTCCCGCGTCTTGCGGATGGCCGCCACCTTGCCCAGCACGCTATCCCCTGCGGGCTGACCCTGTCCGGCCATGGCTTCCGGATCGTGCTGGCGCAGCGCGCCACCCAGCACGCCGGCCAGCGCGGCGACAGTACATCCCACCAGGATCAGTGTCAGCATGGCCAGCCACATGGCATTCCCCCGGATTGGGCTGACGGTTGCAGCCCTTGTTTGTTATCTTTGGCCAGACACCGCCCAGGCAGGCTGGCACACTATCCTCGTTGTAGTGCACTTCACTGGACTTTTCGACCTGCCAGCACCAGTCCATCAGCATGAGACGCAAAAAAACCGGCCAGGGCCGGTTTTTGCGGGTACGCGCCACATGGGCCGTCTGACTGTCTAGCGTGACTTTACAAACGGCACGCCAATGGCCTTGGGCGCCACGGCGCGACCGACAAAGCCAGCCAGCAGCAGCACGGTCAGCACATAGGGAATCACCTGGATGGCCTGCGAGGGAATCTGGCCGACCACGGGCAGGTCCACCCCTTCCAGCCGGATTTGCAGCGCATCGGCAAAAGCAAACAACAGGCAGCCCAGCACGGCGGGCAGCGGCCGCCATTTGCCGAAAATCAGCGCAGCCAGCGCCAGAAAGCCCTTGCCGGCGGTCATTTCCTTGATAAAGCTGCCGGTCTGGTATACCGACAGGAAAGTCCCGGCCATCCCGCACAGCACACCGCCCCAGAACAGCGCGATATAGCGTACCCGCGCCACCGACACGCCAGCGGTATCGGCGGCATGCGGGTTTTCACCCACCGCACGCAGGCGCAGGCCAAAGCGGCTGCGATACACCACCCAGCTCACCACGGGGATGATCAGGATGGTGAGATAGACCAGAATGCTGTGCCCGGACAAGAGCTTGCTATAGACATGGCCGACCAGCGGCACATTCGACAGCGCATCGGCAAACGGCAGGCTGATGTCGTGAAAGCGCGAGTCATCATCCAGCTGCGGGGTATTGCCGCCCTGCTGGAACCAGGCCAGCCCCAGCACCGGCGTGATGCCGGAGGCAATGGTGTTGATGGCCATGCCGGAGATCAGCTGGTTGCCGTTATAGGTGACCGAGACAAAGGCATGCACCATGGCCAGGCTGACCGAGGCCATGATGCCGGCCAGCAGGCCCAGCCAGGGCGAATGCGTGACAAAGGCGGCGGCAGCGGCAGCAAAAGCCGCCACCAGCATCTTGCCTTCCAGGCCGATGTCCACCACGCCGGAGCGCTCGGAGAACATGCCGGCCAGCGCCGCCAGCACCAGCGGCGTGGCGACGCGGATGGTCGAATCCAGCAAGCTGAACAGCTGTTCCATTATTTGTCCTCCTTGCGCTTGAACAGGCCGGCGATAAACGGCTCGAACAGGTTTTCGAGCGCACCGCAAAACAGGATGATCAGGCCCTGGATGAAGATGATCATTTCACGGGTGATCACCGGCTTTTCAAACGACAGCTCCAGCCCGCCCTGGGTCAGGCCGCCAAACAGCAGGGCCGACAGGATGATGCCCACCGGGTGGTTGCGCCCCATCAGCGCCACGGCAATGCCGACAAAGCCCACGCCATTGGTAAAGGACACATTCATGCGGTGGGTGGAACCCAGCAGCTCGTTGATGGCGGCAAAGCCGGACAGCGCACCAGACACACACATCGCCAGGATGATGGTCTTGCTGACATTGATGCCGGCATAGCGCGCCGCGCTTTCGTTCACCCCCACGGTGCGCAGCTGGAAGCCCCAGCGGCTATGCCACACCAGCAGGTAAAACAGGCCGCAGGCCAGCAAGGCCATGACAAAAGTCAGGTTCAGCGGCGTGCTGGGCAGGCTGATGCCCATGCCGGCAGCCACCTGGTGGATGGCCGGAATCCATGAAGCCTGGCCAAACTCGCGGGTGGTGGGGTTTTGCGAGCCGGCTTCGATCAGGTGGTGACCGATCAGGTACAACATCAGCGAATAGGCGATGAAGTTGAACATGATGGTGGTGACCACGATATGGCTGCCGCGTTTGGCCTGCAGCCAGCCCGGAACAAAGGCCCAGGCCGCGCCAAAACCCATGGCGGCCAGGATGCACAGCGGCACCAGCACCATGGGCGGCAGGGTGTGGTCAAACGCCAGCACCACCAGCGTCACCCCCAGGCCGGCCAGATAAGCCTGCCCTTCCCCGCCGATATTGAATAGTCCGGCATGAAATGCCGTGGCCACGGCCAGCCCGGTAAAGATGAAGCCGGTGGTGTAGAACAGGGTGTAGCCTATGCCTTCGCCACTACCAAAGGCGCCGCTCACCAAGAGCTGCAGGCATTCCCACGGATCTTCGCCAATCAGCCAGGTCACCAGGCCGGTGACCAGCAAGGCCGCCAGCAGATTGAGTACCGGCAGCACAGTCAGCTGTGCCCAGCGCGGCAAGGTGGACGGTTGTCCGAATTTCACTGTTTATGCCCCCCCATCAACAAGCCTAGCGATACGGTGTCGGCTTCCCTGGCCGCCACTTCGCCACTGATCTGCCCGCCCGCCATCACCAGGATGCGGTCGGACAAGGCCAGAATTTCTTCCAGTTCCACCGACACCAGCAGGATGGCCTTGCCGGCATCGCGCAGCTCCACCAGCCGTTTGTGGATGAACTCGATGGCACCGATATCCACGCCACGGGTCGGCTGGCCGATCAGCAGCAAGTCCGGATTGGCATGAATCTCGCGTGCCAGCACCACTTTTTGCTGATTGCCACCCGACAGCAGCCCGACGCGCAGCTGGGCATTGTCCGGCCGGATATCAAACTGGCGGATAAAGTCGCGGGTGCGTGCCAGCAGCGCCTGGCGAGAATACAAGCCGCCCTTGCTGACGCTCTTGTCGTCGTGATAACCGAGAATGGCGTTCTCGAACATGGGGAATGACTTCACCAGCCCCTCGCGCGAACGGTCTTCCGGCACATGGGCGATGCCCTTCCTGCGGTACAGCGCCGCCCGCGGCTGCGTGGATTTTTCCTGCAGCAGATCCGTCCCCTGGTAACGGATTTCACCGGAAGTCGGCTCCAGCATGCCGGCCAGCACTTCCAGCAGCTCGGACTGACCATTGCCGGATACCCCGGCAATGCCGACGATCTCGCCGGCGCGCACCTGGAAGTTCAAGTCGTCCAGCAGCTTGACGCCACGCGCATCGGTCAGGCACAGCTGGCGCACGTCCAGCACCGCGGCACCGGGGGCGCGCTCGGCCTTGTCCACTTTCAGCGTGACCTTGCGCCCCACCATCAGGTCGGCCAGTTTTTCCTTGTCGACATCGGCAGTGCGCACATTGCCCACCACGGTGCCGGCACGCATCACGCTGACCGCGTCGGTGATGTCCATCACCTCGCGCAGCTTGTGGGTGATCAGGATCACCGTCTTGCCCTGCTCGCGCAGCGCACGCAGGATGCAGAACAGGTGATCGGCCTCCTGCGGCGTCAGCACGGCGGTCGGTTCGTCCAGAATCAGCACATCGGCACCGCGATACAGCGCCTTGAGAATCTCCACCCGCTGCTGCAGGCCCACGCCCAGCTCGCCGACGATGGCGTCCGGGTCAACCTCCAGCGAATAGTCGCGATTCAGTGCCTGCAGGTGTTCGCGCGCCTTGGCCAGGCCCTGCTTGAGCAGCAGGCCACCCTCGGCCCCCAGCACGATGTTTTCCAGCACGGTGAAATTGTCCACCAGCATGAAATGCTGATGCACCATGCCGATGCCCAGCCGGATGGCTTCCTGGCTGTTGCGGATGCGCACGGTCTTGCCATCCACCGCGATGCTGCCGCTGTCGGCCTGGTAATAGCCGTACAGAATGCTCATCAGGGTGGATTTGCCCGCACCATTCTCGCCGATGATGCCGTGTATGGAGCCCTTGGCGATGTTCATTGAGACATCGCGATTGGCCTGCACTGCGCCGAAACGCTTGCAGATGCCGTTCAGCTCGATGGCGAAATCAGTCATGCCCGTATGTTCCCGATTTCCATGAATCCGGTTGTCGGCCCCGCAAGAACCAAACAGGCACGATAGCCTGAGCCATCGTGCCTGCAGTCCTCCCGGGCCGCAGCCGGGAAAAGATGATCTAGAGAGTTATTTCACCGGGCAGCTGTTGTTGGCGCGGTAGTCCACCACGCTGAGCTTGCCACTGATGATGTCCTTCTTGGCTGCGCCGATTTTCTTTTCCATGTCGGCGGAGATCAGCTTGCGGTTGTTGCTGTCCAGCGCCCAGTCCACGCCGCCTTCCTTCAGGCCCATGACCTTGACTTCCGGCTTCCAGCTGCCATCCTTGGCCGACTTGAAGGTGTCGTACACCGCATTGTCCACGCGCTTCACCATGGAGGTCAGCACAAAGCCCGGATAGAGGTGGTTCTGGTTGCTGTCGACGCCGATGGACAGCTTGTTGGCAGTCTTGGCAGCCTGCAGCACACCCAGGCCGGTGCCGCCGGCGGCAGCGAATACCACGTCCACGCCACGGTCAAACTGGCTCTTGGCCAGCTCGGTGCCGCGTGCCGGGTCATTGAAGGCCTGCGGGGTGGTACCGGTCATGTTCTGGATGACCTCAGCCTTCTTGTTGGCGTATTTGACACCCTGCACATAGCCACAGCCAAAGGCGCGGATCAGCGGCACATCCATGCCACCGATATACCCTACCTTGCCGGACTTGGAGGCCATGGCAGCCGCCATGCCCACCAGGAAGGAGCCTTCCTGTTCCTTGAACACGATGCTCTGCACATTCGGACCCTTGGCCACGGAGTCAATAATGGTGAATTTCACCTTGGGGAATTCCTTGGCCACGGTTTCCACCGCCTGGGTAAAGGAGAAGCCGACGGAAACGATCAGGTCAGCATCCTTGCGCGCCAGATTGCGCAGCAGCTGTTCCTTTTGGGCTTCGGAGGCAATGGTGCCTTCACGATAGCTGATCTTGAATTCCTTCTTGAAACGCTCTGCGCCGTTGAACGCCGCTTCGTTGAAGCTCTTGTCAAACTTGCCGGCCTGATCGTAGATCACGGCCGGGGTGAAGTCCTTGGCAAAGGTGGCGCCGGCCAGCATGGACAGGGCGACGGCAAGGCTTGCTCGTTTCAGTTGGATGGTCATATCAGGAACTCTTGGTTTTGTTGGTCAACATGCACGAGCGGACGCTAGCCTGTTCATGCACCATCGGGAAGCCCCACCTTCCGCATTGGCTATTTTGCACCCATCACCTGCTGATGGCTAAACCGATGTCAGCTAACAAGGCAGTATTTCAATTTGATGGGCGCGGCGAATTGTAATGACCGGGAAATTGACTGTAAACAATTTCCTCTCCACTTTGAAATACCTTGTCGCAAAGCTGCTAACCCGGCAACAGCTTTCGCAATGATCCGGCACCAGAAAAGCACAGCACGCAGCAAATTTATGCCTTTTTGCATGACCGGATCACAAAATATGACGTTTTCCTGCCCAGGGCGCAAGAAGTCGCCGTCAAGGAAAAAAGCAGGCCGGCAGCCCCGTCCGGCTGTCGTAATTCGGCCACGGCCGCGCCTTGCACATATCCAAGCCGCCGGCAAAGTCCTACAATCGCCGCCTTCGCCTCATCCACATCGCCATGCTACCCATTCTCTACCGCGACCCGCAGCTGATCGCCATCCACAAGCCATCCAACCTGCTGGTGCACCGCTCCGAGCTGGACCGCCACGAAACCCGCTTTGCCATCCAGCTGCTGCGCGACCAGATCGGCCAGCGCGTCTACCCGGTACACCGGCTGGACAAGGGGACATCGGGCGTACTGCTGTTTGCCCTGGACAAGGACAGTGCGCGCGAAATGAGCTGGCAGTTTGAACGCCAGCAGGTCAGCAAGCGCTATCTGGCGGTGGTGCGCGGCCATCCGGCCGAAGCCGGCCATATCGACCACCCGCTCAGCCGCCGCGTGGACGACCTCGCCTGGCTGGGGGAAAAGGTGCAGCCCGGTCCGCAGGAAGCGCAAACCGACTACCGCCGCCTGGCCACGGTGGAGCTGCCCATCGCGGTGGACCGCTACCCCAGCAGCCGCTACGCGCTGCTGGAACTGTCGCCACTCACCGGCCGCCGCCACCAGCTGCGTCGCCACATGAAACACATCGCCCACCCCATCATCGGCGATGCCACCCACGGCAAGGGCGTGCACAACCGCATGTTTGCCCAGCACTTTGGCAGCCAGCGCATGTTGCTGGCCTGCATGGAAATGCAGATCACCCATCCGCTGACCGGCGCCGCCATCCAGTTGACCTGCCCGCTGGCGGAAGACTTTGCCAGCGTGGTGCGTGCGCTGGGCTGGGAAAGCGCCCTGCCTGCCAACTGGCTGCCCGCCGTCTGATGCGAACCCAAATCCGCTACAATGCCGCCATTGTCTTAGAAAGCTGATGCATGCTGAGTTATCGCCACGCCTTTCACGCCGGCAACCACGCCGACGTGCTCAAGCACCTGATTGAAATTGCCGTACTGGACTACCTGGGCCAGAAAGACAAACCCTACTGGTATATCGACACCCATGCCGGTGCCGGTGGCTATGCCCTGCAGGAAGGCTACGCCGCCAAGAATGCCGAATACCTGAGCGGCATTGCCCGGCTGTGGGACCGTAGCGACCTGCCGCCCGCCGTAGCGGCTTATGTGGATGTGGTGCGCGAAATGAACCCGGATGGCGAGCTGCGTTTCTACCCCGGCTCGCCCTGGTGCGCGGCCGCGGTGATGCCGCAAAGCGACAAGCTGCGCCTGTTTGAGCTACACCCTACTGATTTCCAGCTGCTGGAGCAGAACTTCGGCGGCCAGCCGCGCCGTACCCAGCTGCAACAGGCCAACGGCTTTGAAGGCATCAAGGCCATTCTGCCGCCGCCACCGCGCCGCGGCCTGGTGCTGATCGACCCGCCCTACGAAGACAAGCGCGACTACCAGCATGTGGTGACCGCACTGAAAGAAGGCTTGAAGCGCTTCGCCACCGGCGTCTATGCGGTGTGGTACCCCTGCCTGCAGCGCGCCGAGATGAAAGAGCTGCCCAAGGAGCTGAAAAAGCTGCCGGCCAAGAGCTGGCTGCGCGCCGAGCTGCATGTACAAGCACCGTCGGCCGACGGCTTTGGCATGTACGGCAGCGGCATGTTCCTGCTCAACCCGCCATGGACCTTGCCGGAAACCCTGAAACAAGTGCTGCCCTATCTGGTGGAGCAACTGGGCCAGGATGCCAAGGCCGGTTTCATTCTGGAAACCGGCGGCGATCTGTAAGCCCGCCCCGCTCCAGCCAGGCCATCCCGTGCGATGGCCTTTTTGCTGTCTGGCATCGCCAAAAAAACGGCTGGCCTGCCAGATGACAGCCAGCCCAAGCATGAGACTGATGAGAAGCGCGGGGAAAAACTGCAAAAACCGCCCGGTCTAGCGCACTACTGTTTGCACTTCCCAGGCATTGTTCTTGACTACGGACAGGGTGACTGGTGCCTTCAGCAGATTGCCATTGGGGGCAAAAGCAAAGTCGGCCGTCACGCCGCTGTAGCGGATAGCCGCCAGCTTGGGCAGGTATTTCGCGGGTTCCACCGAGCCGGCCTGCTTCATGGCCTCGGCCACCAGCATCACGCCGTCGTAAAACTGCGGCCCCAGCAGCACCACATCCTGATGGAAGCGCTCCTTGTAGCGACGTTCAAACTCCTTGCCAGCCGGGCGGGCCGCCAGGATGCCGCCAGCCACGGCCGAGTAATGCCCGGCGGCATCCGCACCAGCCAGCTGAATAAAGGTGGGCGTGTTCATCATGTCGCCGCCCATCAGCTTGGCCTTCAGCCCCAGCCGCTTGAGCTGCTTGGCCATCGGCGCGGCCTGGGCATCGGCCCCGCCATAGAAGATGACTTCCGGATTGACCGCCTTCACCGCGGTGAGGATGGAAGTGAAATCCGTCGCCTTGTCCGAGGTGAATTCACGCCGCAGCACCTTGCCGCCATTGGCGGTCACCGCCTTGACGAATTCGTCGGCAATGCCCTGGCCATAGGCGGTGCGGTCGTCAATCGCCACGATGCGCGTGGCCTTGAGCGATTTCACCGCAAACTGGCCGAGCGAGCCGCCAATCTGGCTGTCGCTGCCCACCAGGCGGAAGGTGGTTTTGTAGCCTTGCTGGGTGTAAGCCGGGTTGGTGGACACCGACAGCTGCGGAATGCCCGCCTCCGAATAAATGCGCGAGGCGGGAATGGACACCCCGGAATTGAAGTGGCCAATCACCGCCTTCACCCCGGCATCCACCAGCCTTTGCGCCGCCTGGGTGCCAACGCGCGGGTCGGCCTGGTCGTCTTCGGACACCAGCTCGAACTTGATCTTTTGCCCGCCCACCATCAGGCCCTTGGCATTGATGTCGTCAATCGCCATTTTGGTGGCGTTTTCATTGTCCTTGCCATAGTGGGCCTGCGGGCCGGACAGCGGCGAGGAAAAGCCGATTTTCACCACGGTGTCGGCATGGGCGGCGGCCATGGCAAACGGCATCATCATGCCGCCCAGCGCCACCACCCAGTTCATTTCTGCAAACAGTTTCTTCTGTGCCATGTCATTTCTCCTTTGATGCTGCATTTATTCAAGAGAAACCCGCTGGTTTCCCCTGCTACTGCTCCCCCGTCATGACCGGTCTGCGCCGGCGCCTGACAGGATCAAAACCGTTGCAAGCGGTAGGGCTGCATATCCAGTGCCGGTGCGCGGCCCTGTAACAAATCACCCAGCAAGGCCGCCGTGGTGGCGGCCAGGGTGAGGCCCAGATGGCCGTGGCCGGTGGCAAACCACAGGCCGGGCTGCTGCGGTGCCGGGCCGATGATGGGCAAGGTATCCGGCAGCGAGGGGCGGTTGCCCATCCACACCGTCATGTCCGCGGTGGAAAAATCGCCGACGATGCGCCGCGCCTTGTCCAGCAGGATGTGGGCGCGCCGCCAGTCCGGCGCGGCATCGCGGTGTGCCAGCTCCACCGTGCCGGCCAGCCGCAGGCCACCACCCGCCATCGGCAAAATGACAAAGCTCTCGCTGGCACACTGGATGAAGTGATGCAGCCTCACCCCGGCCTGGGGCAGGTTGACGTGATAGCCACGTTCGCTTTCCAGCGGCACGCGGTAACGGTGCTGACGGGTAAAACGGTCGCTCCACACGCCGCAGGCAATCACCGTGGCGGCTGCCGACAGGCGGCCATGGCTGGCTGTCGCCACCCCGCTCACCCGCCCGTTCCCCTCGACAGTAGCCAGCACCTCATCCTGCACAAACCGTCCACCGGCACGAATGAAGGCATCAAACAGGCCGCGGCTGAAGGTGTAGGGGTCGTCCACATGCGACCAGTCCGGCACCCGCACCGCGTATTGCCACTCTTCGGCCAACAACGGTTCTTGTTCCTGTAACTGGGTGCGTGACAAGGCCTGCCACTGCACGCCGTGGCGGCGTTTCTCCTCCCAGGCAGGCAGGGCCGCATCGAATTCCTGTTGATTACGGTAGAGGGTGAGATTGCCGTGGCGCCGCCACATGGCCCCCAGCCCGGCCTGGGCAATCAGCGCGGCGTAGTCGCTGTTCACCCGGCCCAGCAAGGCGGACAGTTCAGCCGTAAGTGATGCCACCCGGCTGGGGCGGCTGGCAGCCAGAAAACGCAGCAGCCATGGCAGCAGGCTGGGCAGATAGCGCCAGCGCAGGGCCAGCGGCCCCAGCGGGTCCAGCATCCAGCCCGGCACCTTGCGCAGCACGCCGGGCTCGGCCAGCGGAATCACATCGCTGATGGCAAAGGCACCGGCATTGCCATAGCTGGTTTCCATGGCCGGTTCGCCACGGTCCAGCAGAGTGACGGCCAAGCCAGCCAGCCGCAAATGCAGGGCAATGGCGATGCCCACCACCCCAGCCCCCACCACAATGACTTCATCTCCCGCAACAAGGGTGTCGGCCATGGCTCAGCCCTCCCGCACGCCATTGACCAGCCGGCGCAGCGCCAGTGGATTGCCATGCCGCAAGGCTGTCGGCAGTAGTGCATCCGGCAAGTCCTGATAGCACACCGGGCGCAGGAAACGCTGGATGGCAGCTGTCCCCACCGAAGTGGCACGCACATCCGAGGTGGCCGGGAACGGCCCGCCATGCACCATGGCGTCACATACTTCCACCCCGGTAGGCCAGCCATTGACCAGGATGCGGCCCGCCTTGCGCTCAAGCACCGGCAACAGGCTGCGTGCCAGCGCGATATCGTCGTCATCCAGTTGCAGCGTGGCGGTGAGCTGGCCTTCCAGCGCCTCGGCCAGTTGCAGGCGTTCTGCCTCATCACGGCATTGCACGATCAGCGCGGCCGCGCCGAACACCTCGGCCTGCAAGGCCGGATTGGCCAGGTATTCCGCCGCAGTCACCCGCAGCAGCTGTGCCTGGCACTGGTTGGGCCCGGTGGGCAATACGCCGCTGGCTACCGGGCTGGCGTGGCGGGACAGGCTGTCCACCCCGTCCTGATACGCTGCCCAGATGCCCGGTGTAAGCATGGTTTGCGCCGCACTGTGTTGCAGCAGCTCGGCAGCAGTGGCGACAAACTGTTCCAGTGCCAGCCCTTGTACCGCCACCACCAGACCGGGATTGGTACAAAACTGCCCTGCCCCCTGCGTCAGCGAGCCGACAAAACCCTGGGCCAGCGACGCCGCCCTTGCCTGCAAGGCGGCGGGCAGCAGGAACACCGGGTTGGTGGAGCTCATTTCCGCATACACCGGAATCGGCTCCGCACGCTGCTGTGCGGTCTGACACAGGGCCAGCCCGCCAGCACGCGAGCCGGTAAAGCCCACCGCCTTGATGCGCGCATCATTCACCAGTGCCTGCCCTACTTCGCGGCCACTGCCAAACAGCAGGGCGAATATCCCGGCGGGCAGGCCGCACTGTTGCAGCGCGCGCACAATGGCCTGGCCCACCAGTTCGCTGCTGCCAGGATGGGCGCTGTGCGCCTTGACGATGACCGGGCAACCGGCCGCCAGTGCCGAGGCGGTATCGCCCCCGGCCACCGAAAACGCCAGCGGAAAGTTGCTGGCCCCGAATACGGCCACCGGCCCCAGCGGGATCTGGCGCTGGCGCAAATCAGCACGCGGCAGCGGCTGGCGGGCAGGCTGGGCCTGATCTACCCGCACATCCAGCCATTCACCAGCCAGTACGGTACGGGCAAACATGCGCAGCTGGCCGCAAGTGCGGGCCCGCTCGCCCTGCAAACGGGCCTGCGGCAAACCGGTTTCCAGCATGGCGCGTTCAATCAGCGCATCGCCCAGCGCTTCGATTTCCCCGGCAATGGTTTCCAGCAACTGCGCCCGCAGTGCCGGCGTGGTTTCGCGGTAGGCATCAAACGCGGCCCAGGCCAGTGCACCTGCCTGTTCGACGTGTGCCTGATCGCCCCCGGCATAGCCTGGTTGCAAGGGTTGGCCGGTAGCCGGGTTGATGGCGTGCAGCGCTTCACGCGTGCCGCTGACGGATTGCCCGCCAATCAGCATCTGGCCTGTCAGATTCATAGGATTTCCTGCTTGAAGTGAAAGCCCGGCCACGCAGCAGCGTGGCACGGCTGCCCTGTTGTTGGCTCAGGCTACGTTCAGCCCGGCCGACCAGTTGCGGTACCAGTTGCGGAACAGCGTGTACTGGGTTTCGGCATAACGGCGCTGGGCTTCGGTCAGGGCATCGGTTTCGTTGAAGTGCAGGCTGTATTCGGTATCCCCGTTCAGCACCATCAGGTACTTGTAATACAGCACCAGGTCGCAGCCTTCATCGAAGGAGGACAGCACCGCCAGCGCGGATTCCAGCTCGCGGGCCTGCCGACGCGCCACGGCGTCGCCCTTGGCCGCCGCCTTGCTCAGCGCAACCAGATGCAGCACCTCGCGCGGCAGTGCATTGCCAATGCCGGTAATGGCGCCGGTGGCATTGCAGTTGACGAAGCCATGCACCACCTGGGTGTCCACCCCCACCATCAGCGTGACCTGATCATCTTGCGAGGTGATGTGCTCGGCGGCGTAGCGCATGTCGGCAGCACCGCCGAATTCCTTGAAGCCAATCAGGTTGGGATAGCTGCGACGCAGTTCGAAGAACAGGTCGGCACGGGTGGCAAAGCCGTAGTAAGGGCTGTTGTAGATGACGGCGGGCAAATCGGGTGCGGCAGCCAGAATGGCGGAAAAGTGGGCTTTCTGCGCAGTCGGCGATGCACCACGCGACAGCACGCGCGGAATCACCATCAGGCCATGGGCGCCAACGCGGGCGGCATGGGCGGCATGGGACACCGCCTCGCGGGTATTCACCGCGCCGGTGCCGACAATGGTGGGCACGCCGGCAGCCACCAGCCGGGCCACGCCTTCCTGACGCTCGGCTTCGGTCAGGAGCGGCCAGTCGCCCATGGAGCCGCAATACACCACGGCGCTCATGCCGGCGGCAATCAGCTCGCGCCCCTTTGCTACCAGCGCGTCAAAGTCCGGCTTGCGCTCGGCGCTACACGGGGTCATCAGGGCCGGAATGCAGCCGGTGAAAATGTTGTCGCTCATTGTTTTGCTCCTTGCAGCTTGTATGTGTGTATGGGGTGTTGTCTGTACAGTGCGGGGTTCAGATGCCCCAGGCGAAAGGGTCTTGCGGGTCGATCAGCAGGGTGCTGCTGGCGGTGACATAAGCGCGGCCGGTAATGAAGGGCCGGATGACATCGCCCTCACGCTGGTAGTGGCCGATGAACTGGCTGCCGGTAATGCCGGCCTGCACCCAGTGCGCGCCTTCGGCCAGCTTGCCATCGGCAGCCAGGCAGGCCAGCTTGGCGCTGGTGCCGGTGCCGCAGGGCGAGCGGTCATAAGCCTTGCCGGGGCACATGACAAAGTTACGGCTGTCAGCGCTGGCATCGTCGGCAAACAGCTCGACATGGTCGATCAGCGCGCCATCGGCCCCGGTGATGCCCTGTGCCTCCAGCGCTTGCAACATGGCCCAGGTGAAGGTGGTCAGTGCCTCGACATTGGCTATTTCCAGCGTCATGCCGTGTTCGGATACCAGGAAGAACCAGTTGCCGCCCCAGGCAATATCGCCGTGGAACACACCGTAGCCGGGTACATTCACCGCCACCTGCTGGCGGTAGCGGTAAGCCGGCACATTACCCAGCGTCACCGCGCCATCCTCATGCAGGGTGGCGCTGACCTGACCCACCGGGGTGTCGATCTTGTGCACGCCCGGTGCAATCAGGCCCTGGTAATGCAGCGAGGCAATCAGGCCGATGGTGCCGTGGCCGCACATGCCCAGATAACCGGTGTTGTTGAAGAAGATCACCCCGCAGCTGGCGTCCGGCGACAGCGGCGGGCAATACAGCGCGCCCACCAGTACCTCGCTGCCACGCGGTTCCAGCAGGCAGGCACGCCGCCACTGATCGTGCTGCTGGCGCAATACTTCGCGCCGCTCAGCCATGCTGCCGCAGCCCAGATCGGGAAAACCGCGCATTACCAGCCGGGTGGGTTCGCCGCCGGTGTGGGAGTCGATGATGTGTATCTCTTGCATAAGCCTGTCCATTCAGTAAGAACTAGCAGGACGGTCGGCAGGCATGCCCCATGAAAAAACCAAGGCAGCAATAGCATGCAGAGCATTGATTCCATTGCCTGTTCACGCCGGATCCGTCTTCGTCAGCACCTGCATAGAATGGCGTTATTGCGGCGGTTAATCTTGATGCTTATCATCAGCGACAATGACGAAATCGGCACAATTGCTGTTTTTGCAGCACAATGGGCCAGACAGGACTGTGCCGCCATGTCCGACAACCGGCCGGACCAGCGCACACAATACCGAGGGGAACAATCATGACCGGCGATCTGGTGGACAGCATGGCCAAGTGGCAGCAAACAACGCGTCCGGCCAGCCTGGACAGCCTGCTGGATGCACTGGGACCGCTGCTGCCGGTGCTGGACCTGATCCCCAATGCCGCCATCTTCATCAAGGATGCGCAGGCGCGTTATCTGCTGGCCAACCAGACGCTGGTGGAGCGCTGCGGCCTGAAAAGCCGGCAACCGCTGCTGGGCAAGACCAGTGCCGAGGTGTTTCCGGCCCAGTTGGGGCCGGTGTATACCGCGCAGGACATGAAAGTGCTGGAAGGCGGGCTGGTACTGGAAAGCCAGCTGGAACTGCATCTGTTCAAGAACCGCGAGCCGGGCTGGTGTCTGACTTACAAATGGCCGCTGTACAGCCAGGCCAATGCAATCATCGGGCTGATCGGCATTTCGCTGGACCTGCAATCTGCCAGCAAGACCCACCCGGCCTACAAGCGGCTGGTGGCGGTGGACGAGTTCATCCGCCAGCACTTCAACCGCCCGCTGAGCATGGCAGAACTCACCGCCATTGCCGGCGTATCCGCAGCCCAGCTGGAGCGCTATTGCAAGAAGGTGTTCCACCTGACCCCGCGCCAGATGATTCACAAGGCCAGGCTGGAACATGCACACCGCCTGCTGCATAGCGACATGGCCATCACCGATGTCGCCCTGCACTGCGGCTATACCGACCACAGCGCCTTCAGCCGCCAGTTCAAGGCGCTGACCGGCCTGACCCCGCGCCAGTATCGCCAGGCCACCGGACAGGACTGAATCATGTGCAAGGCCCCCGCCGGAGGCGGGGGCCTTGTTGCTGCGCGCTCAAGCAGCTGCCGACTCAGTCAAGCCGCTCGGGTAGCGGCAAGTTCACCCACTCCTTGTAGAAGGTGTCGATGTCCGGCTCGAAGTCGTGTATCACCGGATACCACGGCGTCGGCGCTTCCACATCATGCATGGTGCCGCAGCTTGGACAATAGTACTCGCGGTAGACCTGCCACCTGGTATCCGGCGCCATCAGCGCCGGGTACACCTCGGTCATGGCGGCTTCGGTATCGCGCACATAGATGGCGGCATGCAGCTTCCAGTTGTCCTTGTAGCCGCAGAATGCGTGACCGCAATCGCACTGGATCAGCCACTTTTTATCCCTGGCCGATTGCACGATGTACAAATGCGGCCCCAGCGGCAGGACGATGCGGTCGGGGAAGCCGACTTTGGCCTGCAGCGCCGCCAGGTATTGTGCAAAACGGCTATTGTCCTTAGGCATGGACAGCATGCGGAAGGTGGTTTCCCAGTCCAGCGTGCCTTCTACCAGGTGGGCTACCTGTTCGTTCGTGTAAGACATTGCTTGCTCCTTGATTCGGCTATTTGCGCGGACGGGAAATCACTCTTCAACCTGCACCACGGTCGTGACATCCGGCATCAACGACAGATCCATGCGGTGCCTGGAGCCGTAGGTCGGCACATCCAGCTCGTCCTCCAGCAGCTGCCACTCGGCCGGCAAGCTCCAGAATTCCTTGAACGAGCGGGTGAACTTCCCGGACAAGGCAAAGCTGGTGGCAAACATGTGCTGCACCTGTACCGACGCATCCTTGGCCAGGATGCGTTCCCGCTCTTGCTTCATCCACTCGCGGGTAGGCTGGGCGCGTGCCAGCCGCTCCTGACGGATTTCGCCACGGCGCGCCTGTGTCCTGGCGGCATCCACGCTGTACACGCCTTTGGCATCCTGCGTGAACACGGCGCCGTAAACCTTCCGGGCGTATTCCGGCAGCAGATAGTTCAGGTTCAGGTCGTTTTCGATGGCCTTCACCTCACGATCCAGCGGGTCACCAAAACCCGGCCCGCCGCGCAGGTAATTCAGGTACAGGTCGTAGTTGTCGTAGCAGTCTTCGGTGGTGATGCACTGCTTGTCGCGCTTGACGCGGGCAGTGGCGTCGATGTGCTGCTCATAGGTCGGCGCACTCGGGTTGATGTCGCCCCCCAGCGGCAGGCTTTCGCCATTGGCAATGCGCCGGGCAAGGCCGGTCTTGTGCGCCTCGAAACGATAGCCAGTGGCCGAGGGATAGCCGCCCATCATGCCCCAGTCGCTGTTCATGAAACCATTGCCCATGAAGAACATGGTCCAGTCTTGTGCGTTCCACACCATGCGCAGGGTTTCAAAACCGCAGCCGCCGCGATATTTGCCATAGCCGCCGGAGTTGGCTTTGACATTGCGACCCAGGTAGAGCAGCGGTTCCGCCATTTCCCAGATTTCGATATCCCCCATGTCGCCTTCCGGATTCCAGATGGCGGCGGCGTGGTTCAGGCCGTCTTTCACCGCGCAGGCCCCGGTCCCGCAAGAGGAGGCTTCAAAGCTGTTGACGGCGTGGATCTCGCCATCCTGATTGATGCCGCCACCCTGCAGCCAGTTGGAGGTATTGGCATTACCCGCATTGACTTCTTCCAGGTAGCCGCGGCTGAAGTAGGACTGCCCCAGGCCACGCCACAAGGCGGACCAGCCGGATACCAGGAAGTGCCAGGCGTAGGCATGGCCGGTGCGGCGGTCATCCGGGTTGCACCAGGTTCCTTTGGGCAGGCGGAATTCGGTGGCGTAATAGGCACCGTCATTGATGCGCTGCGTCGGCACCAGGGTTTGGCACATCATCACCCAGATGCCGGAGGTAAAGGCCACCTGGTGGGCATTGAAGGTATGCCAGCCCCAGCGGCTGGCGCCTTCGAAGTCCAGCCGCCATTTGCCGTCGGCACGGATGGTCATCTCGCACGGCGAGTGCATGATGGAATCCAGCTTGGCAAAAGCATTGGAGACCTGCACGTCTTCGTGCTTGTAGGGCACGTCGACAAACGACACCTTGCGGTAAATGCCCGGCAGGGTCATGGCCTTGACCCGGCTCATCAGGCCACGGCGACCTTCTTCGATCACCTCGTGGGAGAACTGCTCGTAGGCTGCCAGGCCATCGGCACGGATCACCTCCTCCACCAGCTCGCGAATCATGTGGCAGCCGGCGATACGGGTTTTTTCGTCGAGTATCCAGTACTTCGGCGTGCGGACCGAACGCTGGCTTTCATGCAGCCAGTCGCGCAGCGGCTCGTCGTTGATGCCGGTCTTGCGGCAGGTGATCATGTAGCCGTCGCCAAAGCGCTGGGTCTGGCCGGTGGACATGGAGCCCGGCGTAACCGAACCGGTATCGATCACATGGGTGACCCCGCCTACCCAGCCGATCAGCTTGCCTTCCCAGAATATCGGCACGATGGTGGCGATGTCGCAGGGGTGCACATTGCCGATGGCGCAATCGTTGGTGGTGAACATGTCACCGGGATTGATCATCGGATTGGCTTCCCAGTTGTTCTCGATCATGTACTTGATCGCCGCGCCCATGGTGCCGACATGGATGATGATGCCGGTGGAAGTCAGCACGCAGTCGCCGGCAGCGTTGTACAGGGTGAAGCACAGCTCGCCTTCCTGTTCCACGATGGGGCTGGCGGCAATCTTCTTGGCGGTTTCACGGGCATGCACCAGGCCGCCGCGCAGTTTGGAGAACAGTTTTTCATAGCCGATCGGGTCGCTGTCGCGCAGTTCCAGCTTCTCCAGACCGTTGTAATAGCCGGTCGCCTGGGTGCGGGCAATGATGGCATCGCGGTGCTGCTTCAGTGTCAGGCCACTGGCCAGCAGATAGCCGACGCCGATTTCCTGATTGCTCATCTGGTTCATGGTGTGTCTCCTTATTTGACTTGTTTGAGATGGAACAAGCGGTGCTTGTCTATCGTCGTTTCAAAGCCATCCGGGACCACAAAGGTGGTGGCGTCCGACTCGATGATGGCGGGGCCGGTGATGTGGTTGCCGGCCTTGAGCGCTTCCATTTTCCACAGCGCGGCTTCGCGCCATTGTTTGTGACGATAGAACGGGCGGGTGCCGAGGTAGGCTTGCGGAGGCGGTGTCGGACCGGCATCCGGGTCTTCCGGCAGTACCGGCTTCTGGGTCACCACCATGCCGCGCAGGATGGCGCCGGTGATGGAGAAGCCCAGCTCCGGCGAGCGTGCCGAGCTGGCATAAACCCGGCCATAGGTGGTTTCGAAACTGGCCACGATGCGGTCCCAGTCTTGCGCCGTCGCCGCGCTGGACACGGGCGAGACGATTTCCAGATCATTCAGCTGGCCCATGTACTGCATCTTGTAGCCGGGGATCAGCAGTACGTCTTGCGGCTGGAAGCCATTGATCACGAACTCGTCGATCACCTTGACCGCCAGTTCCTGCCAGGCTTGCTGCAACGTGGCGCAGGCCGCTGCCTTGAGCTCGTCGCTGGCAAACTGGGCCAGCCCCAGGTCCACCGACTTGTCGTAGCGGTATTCGAAATCGGCACAAGCACAGCCGAAGGCCGAGAAACCAGCCGCCCAGGCCGGCACCACCACATCCTTGAAACCGACGCCTTCGGTGTAGCCATAGGTATGTACCGGGCCGGCACCACCGTAGGAGAAACAGGTGAACTCAGCCGGGTTGTAGCCCTTGGCGCTGATATTGGCTCGCAGGTATTCGGACAGGGTGAGGTCAAGCAGCTCGATCACCCCGGCCGCGGCGTCCTCGACCGACAGACCGAGCGGATCGGCGATTTGCGCCTTGATGTGCTCACGGGCGCGCTGCACATCCAGCTTGATGGCGCCCCCCAGGAAATTGTCCGGATTGAGATAGCCCAACACCACGTGGCAATCGGAGACGGAAACAGTATCCAGACCACTCTCCGGCCAGCAGGTACCCACGCGATAACCGGCACTGTCCGGCCCCAGCTTGATGGATTTGCTGTAGGGATCCAGCCGTACAAAGCTGCCGGCACCGGCGCCGACCGAATCCATTGCCACCAGCGGCAGCGACAGCACCAGCCGGGCCATGTCCGGGTCGGACCTGATGGCAAAGCTGCCCTTGGTGATCAGCGCCACATCAAAGCTGGTACCACCGATATCGGAACAGGCAATGTTTTCGTCGCCCAGGTATTCGCCCAGCAGCTTGGAGCCGATCACCCCGCCAATCGGGCCGGACACGATGGTGCGGGCCAGCTCCTTGGCTTTCCAGCTGATGGTGCCGCCATGGGTGGCCATGACGCGCAGGTCAAACCGGGCACCGTGTTTCTTGAAGCGGTCGCTGACCTTTTTCAAGGTCTGGCGCGAAGGTTCGGCACCATAGGCTTCGAGAATGGTGGTGTTCATGCGGTGGCTTTCCTTGCGCGACGGGTAGTAGTCCACCGAGGCAAACACCGGAATATCCACCTGCAACCGGGCCAGCTCCTCCCTGGCCAGATCGCGCGCCCGCAGTTCGCTGGCTGCATTTTTATGGGATTGCAGCAGACAGATGACAATGGCTTGCGAACCGGCCTCCACCAGCTCGCGTACCGCCTGCCGCACGTCCTCTTCGCGCAGCGGAATCACCACCCTGCCCTGCACATCGGTACGCTCGGTCACTCCACGGGTACGTGCAACCGGCACCAGCGGTTCGTCGTAACGGTGAGTGTTCAGATGGATGCGGTCTTCCAGCGCGTAGCCCAGATAGCTTTGCAGCGCCCGGCCCATGGAGTGGATTTGCTCGAAACCCTTGTTGCAGATCAGGCCGACAGCCAGCCCCTTGCGCATCAGGATGCGGTTGAGCATGGCCGTGCCGGAGTACACGCAGGTCACCAGTTCCGGAAAAACATCGTCGACTTCCCGTTGCCAGTGCGCCAGGGCATCGACCGACGAGTGGTAAATCGCCAGCGATTCGTCCTCCGGATTGCTCTGTGCCTTGCCCACCACAAAGCGTCCGTCGGCGCGTACAAAAAAGGTATCGGTCATCGTGCCGCCGGCATCGATGCCCATGACCTGTACGTTTGACTGCTCGGATTGCATATTGCCTCCTCGGTGTGTGCTGTTGATCAGGCCGCTGCCCGCTACTGCCTTGCCAGCGCGTCCTGCTAGCCGGGGCGTTTCCCCCACACTTGATTTGGCAATATCCGTGCCATATGAAAATTTCAGAAATATCCTATGAATATCTTTTATTTTCAATGACATAACTACAAACTGTCTTGCAGCCGCCATGGCACGCCATGCGCTGCGCAGCGTCCGCCATCCGGACAAGCTGCAGCAACTGTCCGGATGGCGGACGATCTGCGCCGGACATGCTGCATCGCACAAGTCATTGATTTAAATAATATTAATTGACTGTGAGAAATGGTTTTATACTTTGAGCCATCCGCTTGCCGGTTTTGCCATCCAACATGAGCACATCCGAATGCACACCACCAGCCTGCTGATTCCGCGAGTCGGTGACGAGCGCACGGTCGCCGCCTCCTGGGAGCGATTTGTCCAGAACATCAGCCCATGCCCCGGCAATGTCCGCAATGTGATTCTGGAGTCATGGTGGCGCTGTCGCTCCAAGGCCGT
The DNA here is from genome assembly GCF_003202035.1 of Aquitalea magnusonii. Taxonomy (GTDB): domain Bacteria; phylum Pseudomonadota; class Gammaproteobacteria; order Burkholderiales; family Chromobacteriaceae; genus Aquitalea; species Aquitalea magnusonii. The sequence continues at coordinate 53,742 of NZ_QJKC01000019.1, forward strand.
CGACCCGCTCTGTCCGGGCGCCCCCACGCTTGCCAGCGCCGAGCAGCTGCCAGCGCTGCGCCACCAGGCCAGCGAGCTCTACCAGGCAGCGCACCCGGTCATCGCCCTGCTGGCTGAGGTAGTGCACGAATCCGGCTCGCTGCTGATGCTGACCGACCCCAACGGCACCATCCTCGACCTGCATGGCGCATCCAAAGCACGCCATGCCGGTGAGCAGGTCAATCTGGCACCGGGAGGCTGCTGGGTGGAATCGCTGATCGGCACCAATGCCATCGGCACCGCCATTGCCACCCATGCCCCGGTACAGATCTACGCCAGCGAGCATTACTGCAAGGACGTCAAACACTGGACCTGCGCCGCCGCACCGGTACTCGACCCACACTCCGGCAAGCTGTTGGGCGTGATCGACATTTCCGGGGAAAAGGAAACCTTTCATGGCCACTCGCTGGGCCTGGTCATGACCGCCGCCAGCCAGATCGCATCCTTGCTATCCCGCCGCGGCCATGAGCGCGAGGCCCGTCTGCTGGCGCAATCGGCCGACGCATTCACCCGCCATGCCAACGCCTGCGTCATCCTGCTGGACCGCGATGGCAAGGTCGTGAAAACCAATGGCAAATGGGCCATCGCCCAGGAAAAACATGGCATCAGCCAGCAGCTGGAAGTCGGCAACCGGGTGCCGGCGGCTGATCTCACCCCGGGGAAACAGGCCGGCCATGACCCGCTGCCTGCCTGGCTGAACCAGGACTGGCTGCATGTGCTGCGGCTCGATGGCGAGGTACTGGGCAGCCTGCTGCTCATTCCCCTGGCTCGTCCGCCAAGCCAGGGCGCAAGCGGCAGCGACCCGCCCCCCGCCGCCCTGGCAGCCCCTCACGATGCCTTTGCCGACATCATCGGCAGCAGCGCGCTGCTGCAAAGCGTCAAGACCAGGGCAAGGCGCCTGGCACCGCTGGACCTGCCGGTGATGCTGCTGGGAGAAACCGGTGTCGGCAAGGAAGTGTTTGCCCGCGCCATTCACCAGTCCGGCAACCATCCGCATGCGCCGTTTGTGGCGGTGAATTGCGGCGCCTTCACCCAGGAACTGCTGGCCAGCGAATTGTTTGGCTATGCCGAAGGCGCTTTTACCGGCGCGCGCCGCGGCGGGGCCGCTGGCAAGTTTGAACAGGCGCACGGCGGTAGCCTGTTTCTGGACGAAATCGGCGAAATGCCACTGGCGATGCAGCCTCATCTGCTGCGGGTACTGCAGGATGGCATGATCGTGCGACTGGGCGATAGCCGCGAAAGACGGGTGTCGGTGCGCATCATCGCCGCCACCAACCGCGACCTGCAGGGCGAGGTCAAGGCCGGGCGTTTTCGCGCCGACCTCTATCACCGGCTCTGCGTCACCACCCTGGCCCTGCCCGCACTGCGGGAACGGCGGGAGGACATCAGCCAGATCATCGAACACCTCAACCGCTGCTTTGCCCGCAAGTATGGCGTACCGGCCAAAACGCTCGATCAGCCCACCCGGCAAGCACTGGAAAACCACGATTGGCCCGGCAATATCCGTCAACTGAAAAACGTCTACGAAACGCTGTTTGCCCTCAGCGAGGGCCAGCAAATCGACCCGGACCTGCTACCCGCCGAGCTGGCCGCGGCCGGGGAGCGCAGGCCGGAGCCGGCCGTGCCGACGGTCCTGCCCAATGAGGTCAGGCGGCTGGCCGAGATGGAAAAACATGCCATACAGGCTGCCATCGCCCACGCCAAGGGCAATCTGTCGCAGGCGGCCCGCTCGCTTGGCATCTCGCGCAGCACGCTGTATGTAAAGCTTTCTGCCATGCGTGACAGGGCCGACAGCCAGCATAAACCCCGCTGAATGCCGCGCAGGTGGTAGCGCAAGCGGCCATGGTGCTTGCAAGAAATGAAAAACCAGCGCCCATGACAGGTGCGCTGGCCGGATGCATCGCCGGACCTTGCCGAATCCGCCACAGCGCAGATGCAGCAAGGTCTGCCGGAAAATTTACAGCAACTTGGAAATATCCTTGGCTTCCCAGTGCGGGAAATGCTTGCGCACCAGCTGGTTGAATTCCAGCTCGAAGGCACGCAGGCGGGCCAGTTCGTCGCTCACCGGCTCGGCAGCGGATTCGGCCGCTGCCGTCACCATACCGGCAGCGGCAGTGGCATTGGACAGGCGGTCGATAATGATGAAGCTGCCGGTGCCACGGCACTGGGCATAGGCATCAAACACCACCGGCGCGTTAAGCTCCACGCGGCACAGGGCGATTTCGTTCAGCGCCAGCTCTTGTGCGTCGAACTGCTGCAGCGAGTTGACATCAACGCGGTGTTCGATGGCAGCCACACGGCCTGTCACCACCTTGCCCGCCAGCTTGAAGCCATACTCCTTGCCCACCACCAGCGGCGCCTCGGCCATCCACACCACATGGGCGTCAAAGGCTTGCGCCACGCTGGGCTGCTGCTCGCCGGCGCGCACAATCATGTCGCCACGGGAAATGTCGATTTCATCTTCCAGGGTCAGGGTAATGGCCTGACCAACAAAGGCCGACGGCTGATTGCCTTCAAAGGTGACCACTTCCTTCACCTTGCTGCGCTTGCCGGACGGCAAGGCCACAATCGCATCACCCGGCTTCACTTCGCCCGCCACCACGGTGCCGCAGAAACCGCGGAAATCCAGATTCGGGCGATTGACATACTGTACCGGCAGACGGAAGGCTTCCAGCGCTACGTCATGGCTTACCTGTACGCTTTCCAGCAGCTCCATCAGGGTGGCACCCTGATACCAGCCCATGTTTTCGCTGCGGGTCACCACGTTATCGCCACGCAGGGCGGAAATCGGCACAAAGCGGATATCCGGAATGGTCAGGTGTTCGGAGAAGGCCAGATATTCTTCACGGATGCGCTCATACACTTGCTGGCTATGCTCTACCAGGTCCATCTTGTTGATGGCCACGATCACGTGCTTGATGCCCAGCAGGCTGACAATAAAGCTGTGACGACGGGTCTGGGTTTGCACACCACGGCGCGCGTCAATCAGGATCACCGCCAGATTGCAGGTAGACGCGCCGGTAGCCATGTTGCGGGTGTACTGCTCGTGGCCCGGACAGTCGGCAATGATGAACTTGCGCTTCTCGGTGCTGAAGTAGCGATAGGCCACGTCGATGGTAATGCCTTGCTCGCGCTCGGCCTGCAGGCCATCCACCAGCAAGGCCAGGTCGATTTCCTGGTCGGTGGTGTTGTACTTTTTCGAGTCGCGCTCGATTGCTGCCAGCTGGTCTTCGAAAATCAGCTTGGAGTCGTGCAGCAGGCGGCCAATCAGCGTGGATTTGCCATCATCGACATTGCCACAGGTGATAAAGCGCAGCATGTCCTTGTTTTCATGCTGTTTCAGGTATTCCAGGATATCGCTGGCAATCAGCTCGGACTGGTGAGACATGATCGTTCTTTCCGCTGTAATCCACCGCCAGGGCGATGGACATCAATTCTTCTGAATGGTGACTGGATGGAGCCGGGCTTAGAACGGGCTTAGAAATAGCCTTCCATCTTTTTCTTTTCCATCGAACCGGCCTGATCATGGTCGATCAGACGGCCCTGACGCTCACTGGTGGTGGTCAGCAGCATTTCCTGGATGACCTCCGGCAGCGTGGCGGCAGTGGACTCCACCGCACCAGTCAGCGGGTAACAGCCCAGCGTACGGAAACGCACCTGCTTCTTGGTGATGCTGGCTTTTTGCTCGGGCGTCAGGTATTCCAGAATGCGGTCGTCATCAATCATCACCAGCGTGCCATTGAGGTTGACCACTTCACGCTCGGCGGCGAAATACAGCGGCACGATGTCGATGTTTTCCAGATAGATGTACTGCCAGATATCCAGCTCGGTCCAGTTGGACAGCGGGAATACGCGGATGCTCTCGCCCTTGTCGATCTTGCTGTTGTAGATGTTCCAGAGTTCCGGACGCTGGTTTTTCGGGTCCCAGCGGTGGTTCTTGTCGCGGAAGGAATACACGCGCTCCTTGGCGCGCGACTTCTCTTCGTCACGGCGCGCGCCACCAAATGCCGCATCAAAACCGTATTTGTTCAGCGCCTGTTTCAGGCCCTCAGTCTTCATCACATCGGTATGCTTGGCACTGCCGACCGTGAAGGGGTTGACGTTAGCCTTCACGCCCTCTTCATTCACATGCACGATCAGGTCCCAGCCTTCGGCTGCCTGCTTGTCGCGCAGGGCGTACATATCCTGGAATTTCCAGGTGGTGTCCACATGCATCAGCGGGAACGGCGGCTTGCCCGGCGCAAATGCCTTGCGTGCCAGATGCAGCATCACGGCAGAGTCCTTGCCGATACTGTACAACATGACCGGATTTTCAAATTCCGCAGCGACTTCACGGATGATGTGGATCGACTCGGCTTCCAACTGCTTGAGGTGAGTCAGTTTCTGTTGACTGATATTCATGGTTCCCGCCTGTTCCTGGGCTGCCTGCGCGTCTGGTGAGCACAGCATGATGGTTTGCTTGCCGCTCAATGTACCGGAAGCCCTGCCATTCTCCAAAATCAGTTGGATATATCAATATGCACTATCCAAGTGAAAATTAAGTCAAAAGAGACATATCAACGCCATGTCAAAACTTGTAAAGGATATCTTGCCCTGCAATATTCATGCATTCAGAATAGCAGCATGAAAAGCGCGCTCTCATTGCAGGATATCCAGACCATAACATGCGGCGATGGAAGCCCATTACTACTTGCCAGTAACGGGCAACAACGCTATGTCATGCTGCCATCCTCTCCAGCCAGAATGCAGAACCGGCTCAGACACAGTCTGCTGGCCTGGCCGGAACAAGAAGTCAGTCTCAAGGAAGGAAACTTCGCCTGCTATGTGCGCGGCAATAGCAAGTTACTGGCCGAACTGGAGCCTGATCAGCTTAATGACCGGGAAAAAACAGGCATTGCCTGCGATATCATCGAAGCCCTGCTGCATTTGCAACTGAGTCAGCAGGCACTGCCACATTTCAGCCTGGAACATATTCTGATCAATGAGCAGCTCCAGATACAGTTGCTGGGCCAGCACGCTTCGCTGCATCAGGACGAAACCCAGCAAAAACGGAACACCTGTCAGACCGGACAAATCCTGCACTGGCTATACAGTGGTCAAACCGCTGCCGGACAGCCATTACAAACACTCAGGCCGGATCTGGATACTGAGCTGGCCAAAGCCTGCCAGGTCCTGCTTGATGAAGAACAACACAACAAGGATAGGGTGCGTAGCGTTCTGGCACAGCTGCAAGACTGGCTTTTGCGGCAGCAGCACTCAAGTCTCAACGGCGGCCAGCAGGACAACACACTCAAGCAATTGCTGGAGCGCATGCGGCACAGCCGGGACTTCCCCGCGCTGTCACAGGCCATCAGTGCCATCAATCACATTGGCAATGCGGATCGCGAACGGCTGCAGGTCCTGGCCGACATTATCCTGAAAGACCCCTCGCTCACCAGCAAATTGCTGAAAGTCGTCAACTCGGCCAATTTCAATCACTTTGGCGGCACGGTCAGCACCATTTCTCGCGCCATCGTGATTCTTGGCTTCAACACCATCCGCAATCTTGCATTAACGCTGCTGCTGTTCGAGCACATGAACAATCACGACCATGCCCGCGATGTGTACGACATCACCATCAAGGCCTTGTTCTGTGGTCTGCTTGCCCGACAACTCGCCTTTCATTTTGGCAGCCGCGATGCCGAAGAAATGCTGATTTGCGGCATGTTTCAGCAACTGGGGGAGTTGCTGTGTGCCTTTTATTTTCATGAAGAACACCTGCGCATTCAGCAGCGGTGCCAGCAGGGTGGCGATCCGGAACAGGTCGCGCGGGAAATCCTGGGAACAAGTCGCAGCACACTCGCGGCCGAAACGACGCGTCGATGGAATTTTCCTGAACACTTCACACAAAGCCTGCTTCCCCTGCCAAGCGGTCCGGTGCGACAGCCGCATGGCAGTAATGAGCGTTTGCGCATGTTTGGGAATCTGGCCAATGAGCTGACACAGGCTTTGAGTGGCCCGGATCACGCACTACTGGGCAATGTTCAAGGCATACTGATTCGATATGAACGCGCCCTGACCTGTGATTTCGACATACTGCAAAGCATCATCAGCCGCACCCAGCATGATTTCACTGACTACCTGCAAAGCTGGAAAGGTGAGCATGCCAGCAGCAAGCAAACCCAGACGCTCAGATCAATCAGCCTGACACACCGACCTCATGCTGATCCTGTCGAAACCAACACCATGCCACAACATACACTCAGCACCGAGGTAGTCGACAAGCTGAGCAATGGGATACAAGATGTCACCAGCGCACTGGTCGGCACCCAGCAATTACAAGATGTGCTGCGCATGATTCTTGAAATCATGCATGACAGCGTCGGTTTTGATCACGTCATGCTTTGCACCAGGGACCCAAAACAAAACATCATCCTTGGCCGTTTTGGCATAGGCGATAAAATCAATATTCTGATCAAGCATTTTCGCATCAATCCAGAACAACTGGACAATACCTTCAGTATCGCCCTCGAACGCAATGTTGATGTTTTTATCGATGATGCCCAGGCACCAGCCATTGCCAACCACATACCACGCTGGTACCAGCAACTGAATCTGGCGCAAACCTTCATCATCTTCCCGCTGGTGCTGGAAAAGAGGAAAATAGGCTTTTTATATGGTGACAAAAAGCAGGCACACAGCCTGCCATTGCGACCCGACGAACTCAATCTGCTCAAGACCCTGCGCAACCAGGCCTTGCTGGCCATCCGCCAGAAACAGAGCTGAGCAGCCACATCATCAGGAATAGTTTGTCACCGACCAGCAAACACCCACTGGACATGCCGTCACGCAGAACGCTGTTGCACTCCGGCCTGAGCCTTGCCGTAGCCGGCATGCTGCAAGCCTGCAGCAGCCCCTTGCGTCGCCCTACTCCACCAACTGCAGCCCATCCGATCATGCCATTGCAAAACCGCGAAATCAGCCTGCTCGCCTGCTCCGGCAGCCTGCCCAGCGCCACCCAGCGCCAACACGGGGTCGAACGCCTGCAACAGGCCGGCTTCGATGTAACCAATCGCCAGGCAATCGACCGCCAGTACCAGCGCTTTGCCGGCACGGATCAGGAACGGCTGCAAGACCTCAATCAGCTGATACAGCGGCAAGACATGCCGCGCATGCTGCTGGCCGGCCGTGGTGGCTATGGCGCATGCCGCCTGCTGCAAGACATTGATTACCAGCGACTATGCCCCATGCTCAAGGAAGCCGGCACGCAGATCATGGGCTATAGCGACTTCACCGCCATTCAGCTGGCCTTGCTCGCCAAAGGGGGCCTTGGCAGCTTTGCCGGCCCCATGCTGTACAGCGACTTTGGCGGCCGCAAACTCAGCCCGATGACCATGCAGCATTTCATTCAGGCAACAACAACTGAAAACTGGACCGTCGCCACCCCCACGCCACAAACCAGCACAGCAACAGGTGAAGGCATATTCTGGGGCGGCAATCTCAGTGTCTTGTCCAGTCTGGTCGGCAGCCCCTATTTGCCAGAAATACGTGGCGGCTTACTGTTTCTGGAAGATGTGGGCGAGCAGCCCTACCGCCTGGAGCGCATGCTGCAGCAGCTCTACCTGGCAGGCATTTTGCAGCAGCAAAAAGCCATCTTCTTTGGCGACTTTGCCATGGGGCGCATCATCGACGCCTACGATGCAGGCTATACACTGGACACGGTCATCGCACAGATCCGTTCACAGTTGAAAATCCCTGTATTTACCGGCATCCCTTTCGGCCATATCCACGACAAAACCACCCTGCCTCTTGGCTATCCTGCGCGTTTCACCGCCAACGAAACCGGCCTGACACTCACCTTCAGTCAGTACCCGATACAACCTGCCGCCGGACTCACACTGGAACGGCTGCTGATGGAAAGCCCAACCTGAAAACAAAAAGCCACCCCAGGGTGGCTTTGTTATTTGGCTTTGCAGTTTGGCACCCACCCAGCGCGGACGTCTGGCTGCAGGAGTGCAGCGGCATGGGATATGCAAGTTACCGTCGCCCCAACGCAAAAAGCCCAGCTCGATTGAGCTGGGCTTTCAAAGGGGAGTCTGGCGGTGTCCTACTTTCACATGGCGAATGCCACACTATCATCGGCGCTAAGGCGTTTCACGGTCCTGTTCGGGATGGGAAGGCG
>NZ_QJKC01000020.1 GCF_003202035.1 Aquitalea magnusonii
CTGCCAGTTGTGCCGGCGGTCGGGAATGTGACGTTGAAGCGCTGCGGCGATGCGTACGCCTGAATTGCCGGCGACGGTGTCAGGGTATAAGCCGGGGCAGTGCCCGCAGCAGCGAATGCAGTACCGGTTTGCGCCTGGATCTGCGCCATCGTCGGCAAATTGATAAACGGCGCGGCCGCATACTGGCTGATGTTGCCTGCGGTGATCTGGGTTTGCCCGTAGGCCACTGTCACCACGTATAGCCCGACGTTGCCGGAGTCCGGCGCCGGCGTAGCTTGGCTGCCGGTAGTCGCTGCGATCCCAGCCTTGGCGGATACAACAGCCAGACCCTTTCGGGTGGTGTATTGCGCCTGGCCATTATTGCCCGATCCACTCCACGGCTGCGTCGGATTTGTGCTGTTGTAGTAAGGCAGCGCGACGGCGTTGGCATCCTGATCTTGGTAAGCGGCTTGGATCAGGTAGTTGACCGAGTAGCCGCTAGTGGTCGGTGCGGTGAGTGTCAGCAGTTGCGAGTCCAGCGCAATGCCTTGCTTGAGAATCGAGTGTGTGGTGTCGGCCGCAAGCGAGCTGTAGGCCGTGGCATCAATGTTAGCCATGGCATAGATCTCACCCGGAGCAACATTGATCTGCAACGATGCCGGTGCGGTCGGAGTGACGGCGAAACCGTTGACGATTGTTCCGGTTCCGAAGATGGCTGCGGCCAGCTTAGACAGGGCGACCATCATGTTTTTGTTGGTGTTGAGGATGTCCGTCTCGAGCGGAATGGCGCCCGGGTAAACGATCTGGCGATCCATGAAGGCTCCAAATAAAAATGGCCGCACAGGGCGGCCATTGGTCGGTGGAATGGTTGGTATTTCTAGCTGGAAATGCGCATCCAGATCTGTGTAGCAACTGGTCGAACTGCATCGACGGCGGCGAAAAGGTCTGCATCGGTTACTGCTGCAAGCTGCGACAGGGATGCGTAGTCGGCTTGCGATCCCTGCCCGTACCCGCCGGTCGATGATCCGTAGCCGGCAATATTGGGGAATCCTTGACTCTGCGAGCGATATGCAGTCACCAGAGCCTGGTATGGCATTGACAGTGAACCGTAGCCACCAGCTGCCCCGTATGCGACTAGCCCCGTCATGCTTAGATTTCTGATCGAAAAGCTGGTTGCAATGCCGTCAGCGGTGGCGAACTGCTGAAAACTCGACGAAACAGCATTCCCCGTACTGGCTCCGACCCCGCTGCCGGACCACAAAATAGGCGTGCCGGCGGCAGGCGGGCTGCTGAATGTGATCAGCCCGTTGCTGCCCTGGGTGTAGTCAGTGGTCGTTACCGCGGCTGTAGTTGTCTGAATATTCGACGTCGCCGTACTTCCAATTTCTAGCTGCGCCCGAAAAATCCAGTATGTCTGCAAAGCTACAGTATCCGTCACGCCAACGTAGTAAGTCTGGGTCATTGCAGGCGTGTAAGTCACGGAATACCTACAAAACACCGTAGATGCCGGTATCGCTGCACTTGCTACCGTTCCGGTTGTTGCCGGCGAATTTCGGATAACTAAATTTGCGGCGGCGGCAGGACTAAGAACCCAGGCTGAAAATGTATATGTTATCCCTGCCGTTAGCGTAATTGCTTGGCCTACGCCTGATCCGCCTACCGTTGCTACTACTTTTGATGAACCACTGTTATCCGGAGCTGCGTATGTAGTATCGCCATCCACAACAGTAGCTGCGCCGCCCCATCTTGCGGCAGCCCAGGCCGCGTTGCTGAATGCGTTGGAAAAGAGTAGGAAATTCGTCCGCGGCGTGCTGTACTGCAGCTCATTCCCGTTCCAAGTGGTTTTGTAAATCTGCGGCCCGGCTGCGAAATTGACTATCTCAGTTGCCCCGTATGCGCCCGTATCCGCCGGGCGGCGCGGCTCGAAGATCAGCGGCGCACGCCCAGTCAGATCAGTCAGCACTTTTGTAATCGCATAGCGCGTGCCACGCTCACGTACCAAGTTGATCAGGATCCGATTGCGGTAGCTCGCGTCAGACATTCCGTTACCACGCGGCAGGCTAGTGCCGAAGAAATCGAACGCGATCATGTCGAGCCAGCCGTCAGAAGCCGACTTGATGCGCGTCTGCAGCTGCGCGTACAGGTAAAGCGAGAATACCCAGGCCAGCGCCTGCGCCATCCCCCATATCATTGCGTCCAGCACCGGATTGCTGTCGCCAAACCAGGGGGGCAACAGAGCTTTTAGCCGGCCGAACATGTCTTGTTGATCACCTGTCGCCATGTCAGCTCACCGTGAGGGCGCCGGCGCGGATCACCTGCCGGCTGGTTGCAGCGAGGTCGGAAGTGCCACCGTTCAAGGTCACCGCCGACACGTTCAGCACGTAGGGGCTGGCACCGTAGGCCACTGCCGCAAGCTGAGTGAACGGCAGCAGCTGGCCGAGCTTCAGCCCGGCGATGTAGGTCTGCAGAGCTGAAGCTACCAGCGCGACCACCGCCGCACGCGTGGCAGCAGGATCAACGGTCAGCGTCATCGCGACGTTGGCTGTGACAATCTGCGGGCCGAACACGCCATAGCTCACCGTAAACGGCCGCACCGCTTCAATCGCATTCGCGGCTGACGCCAGGAAAGTGCTGGATGGGCTGCCACTGCCGTCGTCGATTACCGCGGTGAAGTAGCCGGCCACGGCGTTGCCGTTGATGTCCTGGTTCTCGGTCAGCGTGTAGCTGACGCCCTGCTGCAGGCTGGTAATGGCGTAGGCGATGGCTGCCTTGGTCGATTTCGACAGCGATGCGATCCACAGCACGAAACGAGCCCGGAAGGCGGCATCGGTTTCAGGGTCGGTGCCATTCGCGAAAGCGTTGGTATTGGTGACCGTGTCGATACCGGGCAGCGCGCCCGTGATCTGCGTCACGGCACCGGCCAGCGCGTTGCCGGCCGCCCCTGCAGTATTGGCTTGCACCGGCACGGTGATGCTGGACACGCCAACGGCCACAACGTAACCGCCGAACGCGGCGCTATAGGCGGGGTTCGTGGTGTCCACGATCACGCTGAACTGCTGCGTGCCATCCGCTGTCTGCACTACCGTGCCGACGGGCACCACGGCCTGCCCGGTAGAGGAGAACCGGGCAAAGGTCACGAGGCCGGTAGACTGCACGGCCGACAGCCTGATAAAGCCGAAATCGCCCATCCAGCTATCGAGGTCTGCGCCCGCGCTGGTTGCGGCCCGGGTGGTGGCCAGCAAAGTGACGATCAGCTGCTGCAGCCACTGCACCACGCTGGAATTGCTTTCGGCCACGGCGCGGATGAGCGAGCCGATGGTTGCGTCCACCAGCCCGGCGGCGCGCGCCTGAATGGCCGTTACATGGTCACGCACCAAGATTGGCCACGTTTTGATGTTCATGGTTGCCATGGGTTACCTGTTCACGTCGAAAGCCAGCACTGCCGGGGTGCCGGTGGGGGCGTCGATATAGCTGATCTGCACCGATACGCCGTTGTTGATCGGCGTCACATCGACCTGAGCGGCCGGCTTGCGTGCCACGGCGGCCTCCATGGCCAGTTGCGAGCGGATCAGCGCCGTTATCCCCGGTACGTCCACCACATCACCGACAAAGCGGCCAAGGCCGGCGCCGTAGTCGGGGTGGTGGATGTAGTCGCCAGGGTTTGTCATGAGTCGGCGCAGGATGCGCTGGCGCCCCTTGTCGACACCCGTGACCGGCATCAGGTCGCCAGTGGGCGAGGTGGACAGGTCGCCGCCTATGAAGTGGTAGAGATCGTTCATCGGGTTTCTCAGGTCGGCGGATTGGTATTGCTACCGGTACCGTTTTCGCGGTGGGTATGACCCTTGCCGCTCTTGCCGGCTGCTATCACGTCGGTGTCGCCGGTGATCGTGCCGGTAGAGTGCATGTCACCGGTCACTTGCATGGCCGCGCCGGTACCACCCTGGATGGCCATGCCACCGTTGCCGGCAATCTGCTGGGTTACCTGCAGGGTGTTGTCCATCACAACCGGTCCGATGAAGTGGTGCTGGGTGGCGGTGTACTGCATCGTGGCCGCAGCCGTGATCTCGACCGTGCCGTCATTGTGGAACTTCAGCAGTGAGCCCGATTGATGCACCAGCCAGAACTCGCCGGCCGGCACCGGCAAAGGCCGCTCCACGTCGTTGAAAAAGCGCATCGAGACCACGCCGGCTTCGGCGCCGCCCTCCTGAAACTCGACTTCAACCATTTCGCCGACGGCAGGGGCGCAGAACATCCCCCAGCCGCTGCCCACCCATGGCGAGCCGAGCGGAATCCAGCCGGTTTCCAGCCCGCTCGGTTGCAGCTGCACTTTCACGCTGAAGGTGTTCGGGTCGTAGCTCGAAATCGTTCCGAGCCGCGTGCCAGCGCGGTCGTCAGCATTGCGCGCCCGCTGGGCCATCGCGTTTTGTATTTGCCTGGTCATCACTGCGCCTGTGTCGAATTGGGATTGTGGTTCTTGGCGGAGAAGCTCATCGTGTAGCCGCTGCTCACATCCAGGTGACGGCGGATCGAATCGACGTAGTAGGGCTGGTCGAACTGGCTACCGGTGCCGGTCATTTCGATCATCACTTCTGGCATCAGCAGGTTGTCGCCAGGCAGCGTGCCGTCCAGCTTCATTTCGTGCTGAATGATCTGCTTGTAGAGGGCCTGCGCCTTCTGTAGCGCCTGCTCATGCGTCAGATTCGGGAAGGTGTAGCGGTAGACCTGTGCCTTTGGCTTCGCCTGGCCAGCGCGCGCGCCGCCCACGCTCTTGGTGACCTTCGGGTAGCTGACCTGAAAGCCCTTCTTTTGCTTGGCGTTGAAGCTGTGCACCTCGACCACGACGCCCTTGGAAACCGTCAGGGTGCGCTCAAATTTGAGGTCGGCCACGTTCGACACCGGTCCCGTGACCAGCTCTTGCCAGTCGACCTGGTAGCGGTCAGCGGTCGCCGGGCTTGGCATCGGCTCGAAGTGCAGCTCGATGCCGCGCACGAAGCAGACAAATTCCTCGCGCTGGGCGAGGTAGAACAGCAACTCCCACTCGCTCTGCTCGTCCTGCATTTGCACATGGTCGATCTGGTAATACGAGCCTGCCTTTGCACTGGTCGGCGTCACCACCGGTGTCAAGCCATGTTTTTGCGCGATCTTTGTGGCGATCTGGCTGGCCGTCAGGTTGCGGTAATGCTCTGTCGTGCGGTCATCAATCAGAACAGCAGTAAGGTCGCGTCCCTCAAGCTCAACCGTTCTGGCTACCGGGTCGAAGCGGATGGAGTCGGCATTGCCCAGAATGAACGGCACCATCCCGTTGCCGTCATCCAGCTCAATCTGCACCCGAAACTGCAACTGGGAAGCGAACCAGGCCAGGTCATAGTCGGGAGGCAGCAGCGAAATGGCGAACAATGCGCGGAACGTGTCAGCGCTGTGGAAGCTGTTGTTTTCCACCTCCAGGCTGATCCAGCCCGCCACTTCGCGCCCGTTCAAAAGACAACGCCCGCGTGGGGCGCGGGCGTATGGCTGAATCGGTAGCGTATTGAGGATCATGTGACGGTAGTTCCTGTGGTTCCGGTGAATGCACTCTGGGTGGAGCTGCCGGCCGGCGGCGCATCCGGAACGATGATCGTGTTCATACCATCCAGCTGGGGGTCGGCCATGCCGTTGGCCTCAGCGATATAAGGCCACAGCGTACTATCGCCGTACTGGTCAGAAGCTATCTGGTAGAGCGTTCCTCCCGCCTGCGTCACAGTGCGCGCCCCTTGGCCGAAGGTGCCAGCCGCGTTGCCGGTGGCGCCCGCCGCACTCTTCACGGCTTGAGCAAAGCGCGGCATGGCCGACAGGTTCGCCTGCGTGCGTCCGACCACCTCTTGCAGCCGGTACAGCACCGGCAGCTGGTTGATGGTGTTGACCTGTTGGGATAGCCGGCCAACGGCAGCAGCAACCGGATTGCCTGGCACAAGGCCGCCAAGCGTCGTGATCTTCACCAGCGCCGCTTCGGTGCGCAGGATTGCCCCCTGAACGGCCTGCTGCGCCTGCACGATCGGCTGGATGATGGCCTGCACTTGCTGCACCGTCGCCGTGGCGAAATCCTGCACCTGGTTGATTGCGTCCTGCACAGTGCTGATGGCCGACTGGATGCCTGAGTCGCCGGACTGCTCGGCCAGGTCGCCGGCATCGTTCATGTCGTCGTTTATCTGCTGGTTCAGATCGTCGGAAGGCGGATCCTGCGGCACGTCGGTCGCGGCCAGCACAGCACATGTCAGCGTGTAGTCGATGTGCGCGTGGTCGTGGTAGGTGCTTTCATAGGCCTCGATCACCGTGCGGAAGGCATATTCGTCCCATGTGAGCACGACCTCCTGCGCATCCAGCAGCATCTGGCTCAGGATTTTGTCCCGCGCAACAGCATCAAGACCCTCCAGCCGGCCGGTCCACCCGATCGGCTCGTAGAACGCGCCCATCGTATCGATCACCCGCGTGCCACCGACCAGGTCATGCTGAGCCAGCTTCTGTTTCAGCATGACCCGAATGGATTGGGGCAGTTCGAGGTCGGTGAACTCCACGTCTCCCAGCTTCAGCCGGGTCTTGCCGAGGATGTCGTCCGGCTCTTGGTGCGCCGGCCCCATGATGCCGCCGCCGATGCCATTGGCGAACTGCGTCACAGCATCAGCGCCGCTTTGGATCGCGCCGGTAATCGAATCGAGAGAGAAGTCCATGGTCAATATCCAGCGCGCGCCAGCGTGGGCGCATAAGTGGCCGTAACAGACGGGTCAGGGCCCATCGTGCCGGACGGTGGTTTGTTCAGCTCCCGGCCCTGGTACTTGCTGACCGCCTCGCCGATCTTGCGGCCGTCAAGGTTGATCTGGGTGGTGACCTGCAGCGGCTGGGCAGATCTGCCCGGCACCGCAGGCTGATAACCACGGCCCTCGTTGGAATACGAAGCCTTCGGCGTATTCCAATCGTCAGCAAAGTGCATCTTGCTGATCTGCATCGCAGTGGGAAGTATCTTGTTCAGCCCAGAGATCAGCAGGTTGAAAAGCGTTTGCCAGCCCTGCAGGTACCAGCCGACGAAGGTATGGAAGCCAGACTTGATGCCGCTCCACAGCGCTGCCATGTTGTCGGTGATCCAGTTCCACACAGCCAGCAGCTTCGGCTTGACCGTATCCCAGTTTTTCCAGAGCAGGTAAGCCGCCACCCCGATGCCGGTGATTGTGATGCCGATCGGATTCAGGAACAGCGCGCGCCCGACAAACATCAGGGCCGCGCCAATTCCAGAGAAAACCGACGCAATCATCGGGCCAAGACCAAGCAGCTTGATGATGCCGGCCGCCATGAGTCCGCGGCCGAGCAGATCAAGGCCAATGCCCAGCGTACCGAATCCGATCACCAGAGCCTGCAATTTGTTCGGGTGATGCTCCATCCATTGCGCCAGGCCACCCAACCAGTCGGCAAACTTGATAGCCAGTGGGATTAGCTTCGGGAGGATCTCGTAGCCAATCCTGGCTTGCACGTTCTCCCATTGCGAATGCAAGGCCTGCTGCGCAAGCTGCGGGTTGGTCTTCAGTAGTCTCTGATACGACTCATAACTGGATGGACCACTTTCGATCAGCTTACGGTCGCGCTCAAATTGAGCCGCCTTGTTGACTAGCGTTTGCAAGCCGAATGCCTTCATCCGGTCCTTGGTCAATGCGTAGAAGGCATCCGTCTCGCTCAGGTGCTTGGTGGCCATGAGGTGCTTGATGGCCGGCGCCACGTACTTCTGGGCCCAGGTATATGGGTTTTCGGCAAACTCGTCCGAACCAAGGATGCCGCCCGGTAGGATTTTCGAGGTAGTGCGGTTGTGCTTGTCCGCAACGACAGATCCTTTTTTGAGCAGGCCGGCATCCTGCCAGTTGGCGATCAGCTCCTTGGGAATCTGCCGCCCGGCTACCAGAGCATACATCGAGGCGATGACGTTACCGGCCGAGCTTGCGCCGCCGTGACCCGTCTTCATTTCCTGAATCAGGGTTGGCAGGTACTTGTACTTGAAGTCATCGGACATGTATGGCGCCGCGGCGCGCGAATACTTGAGCGCCTGGTGGAAGTCTTGCACGGTCAGCGTTCCGCCGAATTGCATCAGGGCCTTGCTCATCATTTCGGATTGCTTGAGCAGGCTCTCCTTCGTGACGGCACCCTTTGTGCCTAGCTCGATTGCTTTCACCATGTCGAACGCGACACCGTGCTGCTCTTTGCCCGTCAAAGCCTCCATGATGGCCTTGGTGCGCTGCACTTGCGGTAGCACGGCATAGGCCTCGTCCATGTGGTCCTTGCCGAATACAGAACGCAACTCACGAATGGCCGTCATATTTTGCGAAGCGCTTGAGGTGATGACCTCCTTGGAGGTTGCCCAGGCTGAGCTGGTGGCCTTAGCAATCTCTAGGTGCGACATGCCGGCCGCGTTCATTAGCGAAAGCTGGCGCGTGTATTCCTTGCTGGTTTCCACCGTCTTGCCGAGAAAGCCGAGCATGCCGTCGCCGATATGCTTCATGCCCCAACCGACACCGATCATCTTCAGCGCCGTAAACTTGTCCTGCAGGTTTACAACGTTTTTTTCCAGCCCGGTCAAATCTTTTGCGATCAGTTGCAGGCCCGAGCTAACCATATTGGTTAAACTGAGCTTGATGGCAACACTATAGGCTTCGAATGCCATGAAATACCCTTTACGTTTCCGCGCCCAAGAGTGGCTTGCCGAACGGGTTTCGTGGGTCCAGTACCCGCGTCAGCAGTTCATCCACCAAAAGCAAAAGCCAGCCTCGACCGGAAGCTTGCTTGATGCGATATGCAAGTGGGCCTTCTTTACCTACGCCATGGCGTGGATATGGGGACCTGTCATTGTTGTGCTGTTTATCTTGATGGTCGTGTATCTGTGAAGAATTCCCTTATTGCGGCATGCGCCGCCACGGCAGTGGTTGCAACCACCATTCCCTCCCATGCGGAAGAGGCTAGATGGTCTGTTTTGTCCAGAGCGCTCGCTGGCATCCCTTCTGTGGCGCACGGCAACGCCCTGGCCGCCATTACAAACTGTGGCATGAAGGTGAAAAAAGCCGATTCCTGGATGGATGACATGCCGGACAAGCCAGGTTGGAAGTTGCTGCAGGTCATGGTCGACTTACCACCCATACCTGGCGACAAAGATCCTTACCCATACAAAGACGTGCTCCTGCGCTGGGAGATAAAGGGGAAAACGGCTATCCCCACATCTGGCACTGCCGAAACTGTTCAGCGCAGCAAAGAGATTCTGCACTGGCGTCGATGCTGATTTTTATACCTCCTGGTCATAGCCGAGTGCTGGATGGATCTGCTCGCCGCCAAGCAGACCAGATAGTGCAGCCCGCCCGATTAATTTCAGCACGAAATCCTTGTTCCTGAATGCCGCAGGCCCCAGAACAGGGCGAGGCGGCATTTTTGAAGTACCGAACTCGTGATAGACCAGGATCCGGCCAGCCTCGGTGTCCCTGGCCCCGATCACAGCCTCAAGGCCGTTGACCTCGTGCGTGATCTCATTGGCCATTGCGCGTGTACGCTCGAGCGGCGAATCGGCAGGGTAGCCGAGCCGGGCTTTTTCCTGCTCGGTTGAGTCGGCCAGTTCGGCCCAGGCCGGGAAGGGGCCGACGGCGGCCTGGTACTGGCCAATTTCGTCTTTGGCGGTTTTCTCAATCCTCACTGCGCAGCGCTCCAGCCCCTTTTGAAGTTCATGTGTGTGTATGGTTGGGAGTGCTGCGAAATGCAACGCCAAGTCGCCCAGGCTCTTAAACTCCATCTTGCTTGCGCTCCTTGAACTTCATCGCGGACCAATCAAACTCGTTGCCTTCGAATGTTGAGAAAAGGATAGACATGGCGGCGCGTTCGATCCTGGTCAGCGCCACTTCTTCCCCAAACGCGACATTGAACGGAACCCCGTTCCTCACCAACCAGCAGCGGTTTTCGAAATCGGGGTTCCTGGCTAGTTTTTTACTGCAGCCTTTTCCGCCTTCTCGGCTTCCTCCTGCTCCTTGGCTTTTGCTTCCATGTGCGCATGAATGGCGCGCAAACCCTCGCGACCCACGGCCGTGATGGCGGCCTCGACCTCCAGTTTGGTCTGCGGGATCACCAAGTGTTCGCCGTCTATCTTTGCAACCAGCACAGCCGGCATCACGTAGCCGAGCATGTAGGCTTGGTTTGCAGCGCCGTCGGCACCGACAGCCAGCACAATGCGGCTTTCCTGCAGAGGGCCGATCTCGCGGAGCTCAAGCGTGCGGCCCTTGCTGTCGACCACGCTATCCACGCTGGCCTGGGCGACGGTGGCCTCAACCTTCTTGTCGTGCACGGTCACTTTCGGGGTTGCCATTTACGCTACCTTCCTGCGGCGCGAAGCCACAAACGAGAGTTTTTGGGAGATGGTGCTGTCGCCAGCCCACTTGCCGGCATCGTCCAGCTTCAGCAGCACGTCTTCGTAGCGCCACTGGGTGACACTGCCGTCCGGCTCCTGAATGGTCTCGGTGATGGTGATCGGCGTTTCCGGCAAGCCGGCGAAGTAGTTCTCTTCCAGCGAGGCGAAGTAGTCGTCGATCGCGCTGTTCATGCGCTCGGCCTCGAACGAGCCGCTCCAGCCGTCGAAGAAGCGCTGGTGGCGGGTCTGGCCGTTGATCAGCTTGATCTTCTTCTCCTGCACGTCCTGCTTGCTGGAAAAGTCCTTCAGCCCGGGGATGCGCAGCGGGCCGGCGGCCGTGATGAAGTCCAGCGAGACATCGCGCCCGGTCGAAAATTGTCCTTGGGACATGGTTTAGTCTCCAGAAATGACGAAACCCCGCACTATGGCGAGGCTTCGCTGTAGGGGTGGATCAGCGCGGCTTGCTGCTGACTTGCACGGTGACGGTCTGGCCGCCTTCCAGGTTGACCAGAAAGTAGAAGATCACCGACAGATACTTCACCTGCACGTCGGCCTGCATGTAGCCAGCGGCCACGCGAGCGTCGGGGTTGTTTTCGGCATTCAGCTGCACGCTGAAAGCGGGGCCGCCGTTCACATCGCCGATCATTTTCTGCTGCTGGAGCGTCAACAGGAACGACTCGATCGCGCTCTTGGCTTCACGGCGCAGGTCCATGGTCTGGTTCTGGCCGATCACGTAGCCGAACGCACTGGCCAGCGTCAGCGCCAGAAAGTTCGTCATGCGCGTGTAGTTGTCGCCGTTGCGAGTCGGGTCGCTCGAACTGTTGCGGCCAGTCTGGCCGGCGTAGTAGCTGCCGCCCGGGGACGGGTTGCTGATCACGTCCAGGCGCGCGCCGACAATAGCGCCGATCTCCGCACCGCTGTACGGCTGGTTCTGTGCCACGCGCTGGGTGCCGGTGATATTGCCGAGGCGCTTGTTCAGCGTCGACACGTGCGGCGCCTGTGCTGCACATTGCGCAGCCAGGAACGTGGCTGGTGCCAGCAGGCGGTTCTGAGTGTTGACGGTGTCGTTCCAGTACACCCAGTCGCCCACCAGTACCTTCATGTGCCAATCGTCGACGCCGGCCGTGTTCAGGCTGGTGGAAACGGTAGAGTACGAAGCACCGACGGGGCCTTGCGTGAAACCGTACACACCTTCGCCGGACGCGAAGGTCGAAATGTTCGGCCACTGCGTCGAGTCGGTCAGATCCACCAGATTGAGTACCTGGACACCGGTGCCGCGCAGTGCGTACATCCCCTTGCGGGCGGTGCTGGTGCCGTCTACGCCCACCAGCGTGGAATCGGTCACGCCGCCTGCGCCGTCGGTGCCACCGGCGAAAGTGTAGGTGTTGGTGGTGTTGGGCGCAGTGATGGACGTGCCGATGGTTGCGACCGCCAGTTGCGAGGGGCCACGGATACCGCTCAAGCCGTTGTTGACCGCGCTCACCAGGTTGGCCCAGAAGGTGGCTCCGCTGCCGCTGATGCCGTCAAACACTTCCGGGGTGAAGTTCGGCCGCAGAATGGTCAGCTTGAAGGTGTTTTGCTGGGTGCCCGCGGTGATCGTTGCCTGCAGCGTGTTGCCGACCGTGCCGGTATAGATGGCAGTCAGTGTTGCGCCGGTTACCGGCGTGCCCAGCGTATCCTTGAGCGCCACGCTGGCAGCTACGTCAGTGCCGTCAGTCACGCGCACAATGCGCTGGTTGGCTGCGCCGAGCTGCAGGCCGATGGCGATGGCGGTGGCCAGGTCGTACTTGCGCACCTGCTGAACACCGAAAAAGTTCTGTGCATCGGTCGGGCTGCCCACCAGGGTCGCGCTATTGACCGGACCCCACGATGCCACGCCCACCTGGCCGTAAACGTCAGTCGGCACGCCGTTGATGATCCGGGTGCGCGGTGGCACCACCTGCACGTACAGGCCCGGCGTTTGCAGCGCTGCAGTGTTGATTTGTCCCAGCTGATAGATGGGCATTCGTGTCTCCAAAAATGAGAAGACCCGGCAATGGCCGGGTCATCGGGGGAGCGGGAAGCTGTCTGGTGCTTACTGCTGCGCAGCGGACACCTTGTTGACGTGGTGGGCGTTCTCCGACTCGAGAACACGCGCAATCTCGTCGGTATCGCTGATCTGCATGCCGCGCTGGTAATCGCCGAACGGGTGAATGACCACCAGCACGAATGCCGGGGCCGAAGTTTGCTTGTCTGCCATGGGGTTCCTCATACGGTACGGGACGCCGATCCGGCGCCGGATGGTGTGATGTTTTCGATGCCGGCCAGCACCTGCGCGGCCTGTGCTTGTTTGGTTACGGCGTATTCCACTGTGACGAAGATATCGCGCTTGTACAGCCGGGACTTCTGCTTCTCGTCCGAGTCGTGGCCACCGCGATAGATCAGCCGCGCCGCGGTACCGTCGGGCATCTGGAGCCACGCCGTGTCCATCAGTGCCGGGACAATCGCTTGAGCCAGTCCTGAGCGGCGGCCAGGGTCGTCTGCCCAGATTGTGAGCTGGAAGCGCTTCTCGATGCGGCCGATTTCCTGCTGCACCGTTGCGAAGCCGCCGACGCGCGCAATCACGCTGTAGGCGGTCGGAATGGTCAGGATAGAGCCGGTGCTAGTAGCGGCTGGATAATTGCTATGGAGCAAAGTTGCCAGGGCCGCGGCGATGCTGTTGAGCGTGTCCGCCGGCTGCACGGCGTAGGCGTAGGGCTTTCCGTTGACCAGCAGCATTACATTTTGTGGAACCGAGACCGTGCCGGACAGCGCTACCGCGTTGCCAGTCACTGCGGCCGCCAGCGTGACCGAAGCTGGCGTGACGGTGTTCCAGCGCCGCATGAAGCGCGTGGTGTTGCGCTCGGTTTCATGGGCGAACACGCTGATGTGCGCACGTTGCTGTGCGAGGTCTGCCTCCAGCACGTTCGGCACCGGCCAGCCGGGGTATATCTTCACTGGCGTGCCGCTGATGCTGGGAGCTGCTGTGCCATTCGGATAGACAATGCCAGCGGCGAGGCCGGCCAGGGCGTTGAGGACATCGGTAACGTCAGCCATATCACACCTGCGACTGCATGGCGGTGATCCGCCAGCCCATGTCGGTCAATTCGGCGCTGGAAACGGTATAGCGCCGCCCGATGTCATCCGTGATGATGTCGGATGTGCGCAGCACGATACCGGGCCATGCCGGCATCAGGATTGCCCACCATGGCGTCCGGACATCGCCCGGCAGCTTGGCATCGTTCTGCTCACCCTTCGTGCCCTGCAACACGCTGGCCGGCCAGTCGGACATCAGCACCTGCTCGGTGCCAGTCGTATCGCCGCCATAGCCAACCTGGCCGACACCGCTGTCCATGCTGACGCGCAGCACGGAAACCAGTCGCTCAGCCTGAATGCAGTAGATTGGTAGCGTCTTCTGCATTGCCGCAATGAAGAACGTGCCTTGCACGCCAACCAGGATGTCTCCGGGCTGCGTCTGGTTACCGTCAAACAGACCCATCCATGTCGGGTCGCCATATTCATTCGGCTTGCTATAGCGGAAGCCATTGTCAGAGAAGCTGGCTGGGATGGTCTTGATTGCTGCAGCCTGCAGGGGCATGAGTGGCGAAGATGGGCGGTATATCTGACATGGGAAGCCAATACGCTTGGCCGCCTGCCCATAGCCGGTGTAAATCTTGGCCTGAAGGGTTGCACCGTCCATTACTCGTCCTCGCCAGGTAGGAGGTATTCAACCCGAGATGAGATGAAGAGGCGCATGTAATCGCGCTTCAGCACCTCCAGGGCGCCGATCATGCCCATTCGACTTGCAGAATCATCCAGTACGGGGAATTTGTCGAAAAAACAACCGCGTTCATCCTCGATGATGATGGCGAACTGTTTTACGCGCCCCTCCAGGATCATTTGCACCAGGACCCGAACTTCTTCCGGCATTGCATCGACAGGCTGGATGTCACTGTTCACATCACACCACCAGTCTTACAGATCCGCCACTGCCCAAGCCTGGCCCGGGCGGAATGCCCATGAAGGCACACAGTTCGCGGCGATAGTGGGAGAAGAGGGCGACACGGTCGGCCACCTCGTTCGCGTTGTGTTTCCAAACAGCGGCTTGCTCCGTGTCCAGATTGGCGCGCGCCCCCGGCACGTCACTTTCAAGCAGGTAGAGGTTTGCCAGATAGGTGGTGCGGGTTACCGCCTCTTCTTCAGCCAGCATGTTGTTCAGCTTGTACTCCAGAATGCCGTAAGCCGTGCTGAAGCGCGTACCGCTGGCCGGGGTGTACTGCGAGCCGAACATGCCATATCCGCAGAAGCGGCGGACATCGACCTTTTCTGCGGTGGTGAATGCCATGCTTTACTCCGGAATTACGTGTTCAGCGCCGAAATCAACCAGCAGCTTGATTTCGTCAGCATCGGTAACGACCTGGCCAGCCTGCCACATGCGCAGGTTTTTGCTTTCGTCGTAGAAGCCAAAAGGGCAGGTCAGGGCGATCAGCGCGGGCAGTTCGGCCGGCGAGATAGCCTCCTGATCAGTATTGGCCTCCGTGGTGGGAGTGCCGTCAGTTTCGCCAGCACCCTGAAGCAAGTCAGCACCGGGCTCAGCTTGTGCTTTGGGGGGAGTCTTCGTTGCCATATTGGCCTCCGTGGTGGGAGTGGTGGCCCAGCGCATGAGCGCCAGGCCGCTACCAGTTAGCCAGCGTGTTCGATCACGACAGCGCGCTTCAGGTACTGGCTACCTGCGGTCGGGATGATGGTCTGGTTCGCAGTGGCATCAGTCGGTGCGACAAAGCCGCCAATCCAGAACCAGGACTGCGCAACGATCTGTTGCAGGCGGTCCAGCGGGCCACGAGTGACCTGCACCACACCGTCGACAACCTGCACTTCGGAGTTGATGCCCCAGGTTTCGTGGGCCTTCTGCTCCATCCCGGCAAAGTCGCCTTCCACCAGGGCGCCGGGGGCGCACAGAATCGGGCGGCGAGTACGAACAGGGACATTGCTGCCGGCAGCTTGTACCAGCGCTTCAGTGGTGGGAATGAAGTTCACGCCCATCAGCTGGAATACCTTGCCTTGACGGGCTTCCGGCGAGCCGTATTGGCCTTGGTACATCAGCTTGAAGTCCTGGTCAGCGAACAGCTGGCGCATGGACACGTTATCCAGGTAGAAATTGAACATTTCATCCTGCATGCCGGTGTTGTTGCGCAAGGTAGCAACTGCATCCTCGATGGTGCCGAGGGTCAGCACATCGGAAGAAGTCAGGGCGGAAGTGGCAGTAGTCGAACCCTGCGCGCTGCCGCCATACCACTTGCCGTTCGGGCGAACCAGCGCCGGGGCGTTCAGGTGGATGACGGCATTCAGTGCAGTGCCATCGGCTACGGTCACGTTGCCAGAGAAAGTCAGCGTACCGGAGGTGCCACCAAAAGCAGCCACCGACGATACGTTGGAGCCATCCACGGCGACACCGGTCAGGGTGTAGACGTTCGAACCGATCAGCACCTGAGCAGTATTGGTGCCGGATACGGGGACAAACTGGCCATTGACCAGCACGGTAGCGAAGCCGCGCACGTCATCCACGTTAATGGTGGCGGCCGGAGCGCCCAGGGTGGTGCGGACGCGAGTCTGGCCGCCCATGTAAGCGTTGAACAGCGCATTGCGTGCGATGCGATCCAGCGACTGGCGCGCCTGAATACCATTGGTCTGGGCGTTTTTCAGGAACTGATTCGCGATGCCTACCTGAGAGGTGATTACGTTCAGGTCGATGGTATCGGCGTACTGGTTGATGCCCAGCGTGTATTGCTCCACCGTGAACGCGGACGGGGTCAGGCCATTGTCCAGGTTGGTGTTGCTGGATGCGGTCAGCGGGGTGGTGACCGGGGCTTTCAGACCGGTACGGGTCTTGGTGACGGTTTCACCGACGTTGATGGCGACCGGCTCACGGTCGGCCACGGCGCGATAGCCCAGGGCGGAAGTAAGGCCATCATGGAATTCGCGCTCCAGGAAGCCTTGTTGAATGATCGGCTGCAGCGCCGTCGGCATATTCTGAATGGGCATGGTTGCTCCAGTTGAATGAGATGGTTTTCATTCCCCTGGGCGTCTTGCCCCGATGGGAGATGGCTTCGGTTAACCCTTGAGCAGCGCTGCCTTGGCAGCGGCATACTCTTCGGTGGTCATGTCCTTGGCCTGCTTCGCCTCGGCCGGTTTCGGTTTGGGCGCGGTTTCGGTGGAGGATGTGCTCGACTGCTCACCGAACAGATACGGTTTGCTTTCCTTGAGACCAGCGAACAGTGCTTCAGCACCTTCGATTTTTCCGTCCGCAAATTTGACGGCGGACAGAT
This sequence comes from Aquitalea magnusonii, assembly GCF_003202035.1. GTDB lineage: Bacteria > Pseudomonadota > Gammaproteobacteria > Burkholderiales > Chromobacteriaceae > Aquitalea > Aquitalea magnusonii. Next base: position 16,720 of record NZ_QJKC01000020.1, read on the forward strand.
CCAGCAGCTTCAACTGATCCAGATCCAGCAAGCCGGACTTCACAGCTACGCTTTTCAGCTCAGCCTGCAAAACGCGCTTGTCGGCTTCTGCGCTGGCTTCGGCCAGTGCTGCCTCACGAATCTTGGGTGCGGCTTCGTCAATGGCTTTCTTTACGGCTTCTGCCGTAGCCTGTTCGAAGCCATCTACCTTGCCTTGCAGCTCGGTATTCTTCAGGCGCAATCCCTTGTTTTCAGCTCGGAGTTCGCGGACGTACTCGGCAGAGAAGGATTGCGGTTCAGGATTGTTTGCGGGGTCGGACATCTAGTCTTCTCCAAAATGAAAAACGCCCTGAATCATCAGGGCGACTTGGTTGCGCGGAATCGTCCGCAATCACATGTCGTAGAACGCGATAGACAGCTCGCATTGCGCCGGCACGGAAGTCGCCAGCGTCAGGCTGACGGTAATGCTGTTCCCTACGGGATAGAGCTGCATCAGCACCGCGTTGGAAGCTGCGTTAGAAGTGCTGCCACCAGTCTGGACTGAGGAGGCAGTCTTGATCGGCAGCATCTCCGGCAGGGTCAGACCAGGGTCGGCACATTGCACCGTCAAAACATCAGCGTTGGCGGTGTTGGTGCGCTTGCTTGCTACGATGGTACGAACCCATTCGGGCACGGTCAGGGTGAACTGCACCGTATCGCCAACAGCCAGGCCGGCTTGCGCGAGAACGTTGTAATGCCGCTCGTAGCGCAATGCCGCCTTGGCTTTGCTGACTTCAAGCACAAGTGCAGCGCCGGCCAGCGCGGGCGCATCAAGGTTGTATGTGGCCATCAGTCATCACTCTGTGAAAGCGGCTCCTGCTTTGGTGCAGCAGCGGCTGAGTTGGGCGAGGGTGGATCTTTATCGATTTGTCGCAGCTCGTCAGCCGGGTCCGCAATGTCGTAGCTGTCGGCTATCGATTTGACTGCTGTTTCCCGACTCAGCAAGCCACCGTCACGCAAAGTTGTGACTGTCTCTGCCTGCGTTTGCTTATCGGCATAGGTGGGCGCATACCAAGCCGGCCAGCGTAGTGAGATATCACCTTTTTCTGACAGCGGGCCAATCTCGCTGCCACGCTTGTCCACCAGTTTGAACTTGGCGCTGGCGCGCACGGCCATGCTGAGCAGGTCAAGGAGGGCACCTTCCCCGTAACTGGTGCGCAGCTTGTCGGCCAGCCAGATCAGGGCCTGATTCATCAGTTCCATTGCCCGGCCAGACTGTGCGGCGCTGAGTTTGTCCGCATTGGCCCGGTTGCCGTGGGCAGTTTCAAGAGCTAACTCGCGGACTGCGCGCACATACTCGACCACAGCGGCCACTGCCGTACCGTTGATCTCCAGCAACTTGGCATCGCCTTCAGTGCTGGTAATGATGGCGCGGTCTGCGCCGCGAACCATCTGGCCTTCACCAAATGCCGGCTGTTTGATATGCAGCGTAGGGTCAGACGAGTAGCGCAAGCCACGACCAGCCTGGGAAAGTTGGTAGTCGATCTCAATCTGGCAATCGATTGCCTCGGATGGCATTGTCGGCATGCCGTCAATATCATCACCGCCCGGTAGATTCTTTACCCACACCATCGGCACAAAGCCGAGGTTGTGCTGCGTGGTGCGCTTGGCATCGACAGTAAATTTCTGACCCTTTTTGGCGTCATCAACCTTCAGGGGGTCATGCCAGGTTTCGGCATTTGCATCCCAAATCCGGCAAAACCAGAAGTCCACAGACGCGTCATCGTCTGCAATGGCGTAGCCCATTGCTTTCAAGTCCGCGCCTTTGACTTTGTACTGCTCAGTTACCCTTTGCAGAGTGTCAGGTGCGTCTGGCTGCCATTCGGGCGTCAGGTAGGCCGTGGGTAGCACCTTCCAGAAAATGCGCTTTTTCAGCACGCGCATCAGGATGGCCACGGAGCCGACAGAGCCTCGGATGGCAGCATCGGTCATGATCAGATTGAGGCCGCTATCCTTTGACAGGCGCTCAAGGCTGTCGCGGGTTGCCTCGTCCGCACACTCAAATGCCGGGAAGTGGCCTTCGCTGAATAGCAGGCTGACGCTGTCTTCCACGACCGTGCGGCAGAGGTTGTAGCGCACAGACGGCCGGCGCTTGCTCAGCGGGATGTATTCGTCGATGACGTCTACCTGCTCTTTGTCGAAGGGGTACTGGAGGCAGTCGTACATCGTGCCATCCAGCACCTTCGTCAGCGCCAGCAGGGTGCGTGTGCGCTCGGGATAGTCCGAGTCTTTCGGGTAGGTACCCCGTAGCTCTTGAAAGTCCATCTCAGCGTCTCATGTGCGGCACATGTGCGCCGTGGGTTGCAATCGGTTTTACGACCGGCCAGCGCCACACCATGAAGTAGCCGCCGGCATCGTTCGGGTGGTCGTGGTCGGTGGTTTTGTCGGGTTCGCCGTTGTCGTCATACGGCTGCTGCTCCAGGCTTTCCGTGTACGTCGGGCACAGATCGGTGTTCACCTTCAGCCGGCGCACGCCCTGGTCATTCAGGATCAACGCATTGACGCTGTTGATCCGGTCTTTGACCGGCGGGTTGGTGCTCTTGGCCATGATCTGGAATCCGGCCTGCTGCAGGATGGTCAGGTCAGACTGGCTGGCGCTCTTGCTGCTTGTGTTCTGGCCGCTGGCATCCGGGTAAACCGTGATGGCGTGGCCCTTGTCCTTGTACCGCTCGCGGATCATGCGGGCCATATCGGGCGTGTCGCGCACTTTCACCAATTCGCCCACGGCATGCGGGCAGTCGTCACGCACCACAAAGACAACAGCAGCCATCTTGTTGACGTTGAAGTCCATGCCGATGTGCAGCGGCTCCCCCGGCATGGCCACAGTCGGCGCATGGTTCAACACGCGGCTGAACTCCGGGTACACGCAGCCGCTGTTCAAGTTGACGAAGCGGCCCTCAAGGTAGGCCTCGATCAGCTGAGGCGGGTAGCTGGCGCGAAGGCTATCGATGTAGTCGACCGGCAGGAACGGATTGGTGCGGGTAGGAGCCTGCACCATGGCGTAGCCTGGCTTCGGGTTCTTGCCCCATGTCTCGTAAACAAAGCGGAAGCCTTCGGGTGTGGTGTAGACGGACACTCGATTGAATGGATTTTCCAACCCCTTTGGCATCTGCCGGTTACGGGCAATGATCTTTCGCCATGCATGCTGCGCATGATCTTTTTTCAGTGTGTCGATCTCATCGACGTGCGCCCGGTAGGACTGGTAACCGATGATGCGCGCCGGGTTGTCTAGCGTCCGCATCACGAAGTCGCCACAGCCACCATTGGCCGTATAGATGATGTTCTCGGTCTTGTTGTACCGGTACCGGATGCCAAGCTCCGAAAGCTTCTCCTCCATCCGCGGGGCCAGAATCAGGCGGATAAGGTCGTAAGTCGGCTCGTACAGCGCGATCAGCGCGCTGGATGACTCCAGGGCGTCGCGGGTAGCGCACATGGCCAGTGCCTCGGTCTTGCCGGTGCCGAAGCCGCCAACAAAGGCGGGGTACTTGTCAGGAAGCTGGAAGAACCTTGCCTGCGGCTCCGTCATGGTCATCCGGATTTCACGCATTTGGGCTTCCCACCACTTCGATTACGATCTTGCCGACCGGGCCGTCATCCTTCTGCAGACCCTTGTCCTTCAGCTCCAGGCGCTTCAGATCAACGTCCACCTGATGCATTTCACCATCGCGGGCATTTTTGCCGCGCTTCAGTTCTGTGTCTGCCTGGATGGCCAGGATCTGTACACGGCGCAGCTCCAGCGACTCAATACGGCCAGTCAGCCGGTCGATCAGAGCAGCGTAGTCCTTCACCTGGCGCTTTTCTTCGTCGCCGGCAGCCATGGGGCCGCCACCAGAGCGCTCAACCGTTTCCACCAGTTCCAACGAGTCACCGCGCTCTTGCTCAAGCTGCAGGGCGCGCATCAGCCGGATGCGGGTAAGCCGCAGTTCTTCGTCCACGCTGCCCAGCTCGAGGCTGGCCGCAATGGCCTGTTCTTCCTTCGTCAGGTACAGGCTGTACAGGCTGCCGGGTTTTGCGGCGTTCTTGTTGCCGCGCTGGTTCTTCGGCCCTGTGCTTTTACCGCCATGCAAGGCACACCGGCGCTTGCCCGGTAATGCCTCGCGCTGGCACTTCCCGCCTTTGCGGGTTGTCGCCCCGCACTTCGGCATGGGATGCACCTCTCCATGGGGTCAATTTCGCAGAGGAATAAGAAAACCGGCCGAAGCCGGTCGCAGATAGATCACCATCCTTTCGGGGGCCGGCAATCTTGGGGAATTTTTACAACACGCGGAAGAAATCTGAATTTTCCCCTTGCATGTTTGATTGTTGTATTACATAATTCATTCAACAGAACGCGACACGCAAAGGAAAGCAAAATGGAACTCTTCCACACAACCGCAAACGAAATTGGCACCATTCACAAAAATGGCCGCTTTGGTGAGTTCTTCTGCTTTTCTTCCAACGTGTACGTGATGGTTGCCGGCGAATACTTCACTTACTCGATTGAGATCGATGAAGATGAGCTGATCAACGCTAGCAGCTTGTTCTACCACGAAGACGCCGAAAAGCTGTCCGGACTTGTTTCAACGCTGTGCAACCGTCTTTCGATTTCCGAGGACGAAGCCGAAGACCTGATCAGCGAGAAGGTTTCCGGCTGGGATCTGATCGATTCTTGGGACGCTGAGCAAGACTGGGACCTGCAACGCCTCACTGCTAGCGCTGCCAAAATCCTGGGCTACCGTGGCTGCATCATGAAAGACGAACAGGGCACGCTGTACATGATCGACATGCTGGGCCGTGAAGCTGACCTGGTAAAAGTAAATGGATAATCAAGCAACCAATCGTGGCGGCTCTCGCCCAGGCGCTGGCCGGCCAAAGGCAGAGTCTCCCACCAAGCCCCGGTCTTTGCGCCTCACCGATGCGGAGTGGCAAAAATTGCAGGACCTTGGCGGCGTCGAATGGATACGCGCTCAGCTGGATCAAGCCTTTCAGAAATGAGAGGCTTTTTTACACCCGCACCATCTCCGGCACGCGATGGCGCGGGATGATTACGTGGTCTTCGGCTTTCCCGCTGTCAAGGTAGTCAAACCTGATGGTGGATTTGCCGATCTCAGCGACGCGGGCGGCCCGTCCGCTAGCCATCAGCACATGCTGGCCCTGCTTCAGATAGCAGGCGTCTAACACTGCCTTGGCGTGTTCCATGTGCATGGGATGGCTCCTGAAAAGCAAAAAGCCCGAACTCTGGACGAAGTTCGGGCTGCTGCAAATATCGTAGTTTTGTTGCATCAGCCCGAACTCTGGACGAAGTTCGGGCTGCTGCAAATATCGTAGTTTTGTTGCATCAGGCTGTCAAGCGCTCCGCATAGACCAAGTATTCCAGCATCTCCCGATGCGGCCCCTCCAGCACCCCGTAAGCCTTGTGCATCAGCAGCTCCAGAGCCTGTACCACGGTTTTCTCATACCGGCTGGCAGTGGAGTAGTGCACATGATGCCGATCCCCCAGCTCACGACACCCAGGCCCTTCACCCGTTGCCCACTTGCGGATGATGTCCAGATCTGTCTTGAAGCCGAACCGGCAGGGCGTGTGCGTGGTCAGGTAGACCATCTCCGTCTCCCGCTGCACATGCAGTGCCCACAGCACAGCGCGTTGCTCGGCCGGCAGCCGGTTGATCTTGAGCATGACCATGGCGGCCTGGGCCTTGAGATCGTGCGGTGTCACATCAGCAAACGCGGGGGAGGTCTGCTGCTCACCGAACTTCTGGACCTTCACCAGGCACACGGCCTCGATCTGGAACGCCCATCCCACCAGTGACTTGATCGTCGAAAACTGCATCCCCATTCCCCCTTGTTGCTCTGTGTTTCTGTCAGGCTGCGAACAGCCCTTGTTGCGCCCGTTCTGGTACCAGCTGCGTGATTGTCACCACCACCCGCGCATCACCGTCCGGCTCCATCCGCTCCCCGAAGAGCTTCCGGACCCACTTGTCGTCGTGGAAGACCAGCCCCTTCAGACTGTCCAGCAGCACCTTGTTGGCGTTGTCCAGGTCGATGCACTGCACGTCGTCATCCCAGCATTCCGGGTCTTTCTTGGCGCGGCGTGCCCAGTCCTGCGGGCGGTTCGGGTACAGGGCGATATCCACGGCGACACGGCCGTCGAACGGCTGGCGGATGCCGGCGCGGTGGATGATGCCGGCCACCAGCTTCTTGTAGGCCTTGGCCTCGGCAGACAGCGTGGTGACCGGGGCCTTGAAGCCCTTGGGCTGGTAGGTTCTCCAGTACCGGTTCGCGCTCACCGGATAGGGCAGTACCAGGGTGATCGACTTCATGCCGCTTTCCCTTTCTGGTCCAGATCCCACTCTGCTTTCACCCGTGCCTTGAGCGCTTCCACGTCTTGGCCACGCTCGGCTGCGCGGTGGTATGCAGCCAGCCGCAGCGGCTTGATCGTGCGGGCCAGCATCCGGGCTTCACAGGCCTGGCAGCCCATCTGGTACACGTTGGCGCCACGGTTGGCGCAGCAGTCGCAACCGGCGCTCATGCGGCTTGCTCCATGGGCTTGGTTTTCGCATCCTGCTGGTGGACAAGCAGCATGATGCGATTGGCCTCGCCTACATCCAGCTGCTGCATGCCCAGCGCCGGCCTGTTGGTGCCAGCCGTCATGACCGCCTTCGCCATCGAGGCATCACCAATCAGCATCGGCGGTTCTACGCGGTGCCCTTCCTTGCGGTTCTCGGCCTCTGTGATGCCAACCATCACCGGCAAGTACTCCGGCAGCTCCTGGCGGCTGGCGAATGCCTTGTAGCGGTTCTCGAACTCCTTGGCCACGAACGGCCAATCGTCATCTGTCTTGGTTCCGAGGGAAATCCAGCCGCCCATTTCGTGCAACACGCGGTGAATCAGCGGGTCGTCGAATACCACGCTGCTGTAGGTGCCGACTTGGCGCAGTGCTTTGTCGACCTTGTGCCAGGCCTGCAGGGCCTTGTCCTGGCTGGAGCCCTGCATCATGCGGATCAGGTCAGCCGGTTTCGGCATGAACTGGCCGTTGTCGGGGTTGGTGACATGGCGGTTCATCGCCTCGCGGAACACGGCAAGGTCCACGTGCTTCAGGGCGCCCCAGTAGATCCCGATCGAGAACTCGGTCAGGCGCTTGCCGTACAGGTCGGCCACAGCCTGCAGCATGTCGACGAAGATGTCGTAGTCGTTCTGGGTCATGGCATCAGGCCTCCGGATTGGCATCACCGCCGAACAGCAGGGCCTTGGCCCGCTCGGCAGCTGCACGGTTGTGGTCGGTCAGGTTGGAACTGGTGGCAGGTGCGCGACGAGGCTGCTGCTGGAACTTGCTGTCGCCATGCTTGTTGGCGTTGCGCAGCCAGTTGCGGAACTTGGCAGGCCATTCGGCCAGCACTTCGCCGGTCGAGGTGTAGTGATCCACGAACTTATCGCGCTCAGCTTGCAGGTCCAGGCCCATGTTGTGGGCAATGCCCCGGTGGCTCTGATCCGGCTCGAAGTCGGCAGGTACGGTGGTGCCGAGTGCAGCCTCGCGGGTGCGGTTTCGCGCCTCACCCACGAAGGAAGGTTTACCTTCCGTAGTGGGTTTAGGTGAAGGTGATGGTGAAGGGCATTCCTCAAGCTGTGCTTCAAGTGTGCTTGTAGCATTGCTTGAAGCATTGTTTTTGCTTTCCTTAGACCATCGTGCAGCAGCTGCTTTCTTTGCCCTTTCTTCATGCTTGGCAGCATTCTCAGCGGCTGCTTGAAGCTCAGTATCAACGCGCTTGTGCAGCCACTCGCCACCCTCAACAAGGAACAGCCGGGCCAGCACAGGGCGGTGCTTCTTCCATTGCGGCATGGACAGGCGCGTGATATTGGACAGCGCGCCGTCATCGTCCGGCAGCGGGCCATTGCGCCAGTAATCCATGATCAGCAGCAGGTATGCCCCGTGCTGCTCGGTTGTCAGCCGCGTGGTATCCGCCAGGTAATCGGCGATGTACAGCGGCATCCAGACGTTGGTTTTCTTGCTCATGCTGCTACTCCGCGCCGAACAGAAGTGGCTGCACAGCGCCGTTCTGATAGACGATATCCAGCGGCACCGTGGCCAGTGGCTCGTCGCCATCCCAGCCCTGCGGCCAGGTCTCAAGGGCGATCAGCTCACGGATGCGGGCCTCTTCCTCGGCATTGATCAGGTCGATATGGGGCATGCCGTCGCGGTCTGCGCCAGCGTTGACTTCGGCCTGGATGGCCAGCACGCGCTCCAAGCCCATCAGCCGAGCCTCAAACGTCAGCGGGCCCATGCGTTGCGGGTTCGCGGCGATGCTTCCGTCTTTCAGACGTTCCAGGCCCGGTTTGCGCAGGCGGTGCTGCGGCTCACGTAGTTCACGCCACAGCAACTTCAGGCCCTTCAGGGGGGCCAGGTATTGCCAACGGGGATTCAGCAGGATGGTGTCGAGTGCCTTGTCTTCCTGGGCCAGCGGGCAGCCGATGCAACCGGTTCGCGCATTGACCTCTTCAGCCTCATCACCACCGTAGGCATCAGCAATCATGCGGGTGCTGAAGTCGCCAAACTCTGCCGTCGGGGCCCAATGTTTCAGCCACTCCCAGACGTGGCACACACGCCAGTGCAGCAGTGGGGCCAGGGTAGCGATCCGGCCGCGCAGGCCCTTGGCGTTAGGAAGCACCTGCTGATACCAGCCCTGACCGCACTCGGCGCCGTCCTTGCCGCAGCTCATCTCAATGCGGCGGTCGCGAATGGCGCTTTCGCCCTGGCGCACGCCAGTGATCATCAGGATGTTGCCGTCCAGCTCATCAAGTCGCTGGCGCAGCGCTTCTTCCATCGGGGTGATCTTGATCTGGCCGGTGCACCAGTGCAGGGTGCCGTTGTTTGGTGGAGGAACACCGCGGCCGAGCAGGTAGACCATGAATCGCTTGTCGAGCGGCGCGCGTACAACTTCCACGCGGATACCGCGGTCGTCCAGCTCGTCCATGATCTGTTGCGCGGCGATGGCCAGGGGGGGCAGTTCGAGGCGCGTGTCGGCATAGAACACGGTCAGAGACTTGGGCCGCTGGATCTTGCCGGCATCGAGCAGGTACATGATCAAGGTCAGCGTGGCGCTGCTGTCTTTGCCACCGGACCATGCGATGCCCCAGTGGTCGTTTTCCGGCCCATAAGCCTGCAACGACTGGATGGTCAGCTCGATGGACTCGGTCATCTGCATGCGGCGCGCGCCAGCGGCAAAGATGTCGATTTGCTGGGGATTCATACGGCCCCCTGGACGGAAAGAGCAATCGCCAGCGGGCGGACCCAGATCGGCGTTGCAGAAAGTACGAAGGTTTCGCCGCTCCAGGCGAGCAGCAGGGTGGTGCCCATCACTTCGGCAATGGCGCATGCCGCTTCCGGAGGAACCATGTTGCCGATGCGTTCGCGCCAGTCGCTGTCGCTCAAACCATCCAGTTCGAGGTATTCCTCGGGTTCGATCAGCGATTGCAGGGCAGCCAGCTCGAAGGTGGTGAAAGGGCGGTGCCAGGTACCGTCAAGCGAGCGGATCACGCATTGCAGCTTCTCGTTCGGTTCGGGCATGCGGGGATCGGCAACGCTCCAGCGGCCGTTGTCATGGCCTGCAGCAGCCGATACGGCGCCGCTGGTTTGATCCCAGCCGATCACGCCGTAGTGGCCGCCGGTCAAATAGTTGTCACCGCTCTGGCGACGATTTAAACCGGTACGTGGATCCGCAACGGCAAATGCGCCTTGGCCGGTGGTGCTGCCAGAAATGACGGTACCGGCTGCCTCATCCCAGTCGGTGACCATGTACTTGCCAAAGGTCGGGCCGATTCGGCGAGGATCTGCGACAGCTTGGCCGCCGGAGCTGGGGCCGTGGCCACCGGTAATGGTGCCGGCAGCCTGGTCGAAGCTGACGACGCGGAAAACATTGTTGTGGCGTACCTTCTCCGCGCGCGGGTCTGCGACGGAATACTTTCCGCCACCGGGGGCCGACTGGCTGCTGATGGCGCCGGAATGCACATCCCAGGGCAATACGCCGTACTGGCTGTATTCGGCCATCTGGGTACGGGGATCTGCAACGGAGAAAGCCCCATTGCTGGGGGTAGATCGGCCAGCAACGGTACCGGTCGGATCATTCCAGGCATTCACGCCCAGATAGCCTGCGCGGTATTCCGGAACAAGCAGGTAATCACGGAGCTGGCCGTTTTCCACTTCCAGGCGGTTCAGGCTGCGCCAGTCGCTGCCAGCTTCTACGAATGCGAGGCGCACCCAGGTTTTCCACTGCAAGGACGGAACGCGGTGCATCGGGCCGCCTGCCAGATCGCCCGGCATCGGCATGCGGCCGAGTACGGTACCGACGGCCTCTAGGCGCTTTTTCTCCGGCTCGTACAGGAACGGGGCTACTTTCTCGATGTGACGGGCCACCAGCAGGAAGCGCTTGCGGGATTGGGCAAGGCCGCCGATCTCGCCACAGTCGTGGGTGGTTTCGGCCACGGCGTAGCCATAGGCGCGCAGCAGTTCGCCAATCTGGTCAAGCAGGTGCCGGCCTCGGTTGGCGATGCGTGGCACGTTTTCGAACACGATCAGCTCGGCAGGATCGTCGGCATAGGCTTCCAGAGCCAGCCAGATACCGCGCAAGGTCAAACGATTCAGGGCCTGATACTTGGCTGTCTTACTGCGCGATTCATTCAGCAGGCCGCTGAAGCCCTTGCAGGGAGCTGACAGGAACCAGATGTGAGGGGATTCATTGCCCATGGCGCGACGGATGTCTACCGGCGTGGCTTCGCGCCAGTCGGTCGGCGGCTCTTTGCCATGGAAGTCGATGTACTGGGAACGGTCGAACAGATCCATTACCGTACCTGGCACGCCGACGATGCTGTTGAAATCGCGGATGGCAGCTGCATCCACGTCAATGCCGCCCAGGCAACGGAATTTGGCTTGAAGATTGCCAACGCGCGGTTGCGCTTTGTTGAAGCCCTTTGCGCCGCCGCCCAGGCCGCAGAACAGATGAGCATGGCGGATTTCGCGTGTCTCGATCATCGTGCAGTCTCCGGGTTGCGTTTGAATGGTGGTGTCGTCATAATCAATCTGCCTTTGAAGGTAGGGCCGCGTGGTATGTCCAGTACCGTTACGCGGCCCTTTTCGTTTCTGTGTCTCTGCCCATCAATTCCCACTCCCGCATTCACCCATACCCCGGCGCGCGCACTCGCAATTGGCGCCGACCTGACACAGCGTGGCCATGGCATCCAGGTACTTCGGCTTGACGCACACGTAGCCGAGAGCACCGAGAGCTGCGTCCACCTTGTCGATCGTCAGACCGAGCTGGCCAGACAGGAAACGGCTCACCTGGCTGCCGTCCCAGTTCAGCGCCTCGATGATCCGGGGGCTTTCCTTGGGGTTGGTCAGCGCAGCCCGTAAGCCACGTTCAATCGACAACATGCCAATATTTTCCATTGTCATTCCCTCTCAAAATTGATTGCGTGCGGTTGTGCACCGCACAGTCCATAGTTCTAACGAAACGCATAGCTACCCTTTCTCCTAGTTGAATGGATGGGGTTAAGCGGCCTTCTTGGGGCGTTGCCTGTAGGCCGCGAAGAACTCGGCTTCCGGGATGCCTGTTTCCTTGGCTACGGCCTCAATGCTGTTGGGTGGGACGTAGCCGCTGGCCTCCCATTGCTGAACGGCCTGTGGTGTAACGCCGACCAGGCGGGCAAGAACTGATTTGTTGCCGGCAAGTTTTGCCGCGCGGGTGACGATGTTCGATTCCATGTGAATCCCTCCTGCGCAAAGTATTAAAGAATTTCTTTACTTGGTCAACATTAATCAAGAAACTCTTTGATGGAGAGATGCAAGGAACACTTGTATTTTCACGATATGAAATACATTGAGACTGGTGCGCGCATCACCGCCGCAAGAAAAGCTAAAGGCCTAACCCAGCCTGATCTTGCTGAGTTATTGGGGATTACGGCTCAAGCTGTTCAGCAATGGGAAGCTGGTAAGACGATGCCCCGTGGTCATCAGCGCCAGCAGATGGTTGCCGATGCATTGGGTGTTACTGTTGCAGAACTGTTTTTTGGCATCACACAGCAAGAAAATAGTGCCCGGCCAGGATTGATTGAAGTTTGGGAGCCTGATCTGACAGATCAGGAAGGCGTTTTAGCTGCCGCAGGTCGAGCAAGAAGACGCGATGGCGAAGATGCCAGCCTGGTTGAACTATGCGCTGCACTTGCCCGCATGCTGGAGCAGAAGACCGAGGAGTGCCGGCAGCTGCAGGAGCAAATTCGGCAGCTCGACCCTAACTGGGGAAAGTATTCATAGAAGCCCGCGAAAGCGGGTTTTTTCACGTATGGAGGTTCTCATGTTCGAAGTCGACTGGCGGCAAGCTCCGAAAGGGGCTAGGTGGTGGGCGATCAATGAGGATGGCCAGGCGCACTGGTTCACTCCGCCTAAAACGGTTCCGTTCATTCACATCTGGTACGCCGACATGGACCCAGCACCCGACTTCGGCTACCAGGGCGACTGGAAAGAAAGCCTCCGCGAGTGCCCGGCCAGATTGACGCCCGCCAAGCGTAAGCCCACACTGTGATCGGCCGGCATCCTTCCTTCGGATAAAAACCAACCGGCCAGCTGAGCCCCGCCACGTGCGGGGCTTTGTCTTGTAATCAAATTCCTGTTTATCGAAATTTACGTTTCCACCAGCCGATCATTCAATCCACGAATATTCAGGGATGGAAAATTTTGGCGATCGAGTAAAAGCAGAGCGGATTGCCCGTGGCTGGTCTCAAGGCGAACTTGGCCGACGCGTTGGCGCGTCGACTTCCACCATCAGTGACATTGAAAACAACCCGACACGTGTTACAACTAAGCTTGTTGCACTAGCAAGGGCGCTGAGAGTGACCGCTGAATGGCTTGAGACGGGCAAGGAGCCCAAGGCGCGGGCCGTGGACCTGCAAACCGCATACATCGTGGCAGAAGACATCCACGACCTGGCAGACAAGCTACTGAGCAAAGGGCCTGAAGCCATCGGCGAGCTGATGAAAATCATCGCCGAGTCTTCGATAAACCGGCAAAAGTAGTTTCGGCAAACAGGAGTTCATTTGTCATGTCAACCCGTGAGGCATAAGCCATGCGGGTATGTTGCATTTCTGGCGTCAAGTCGACTTGTCATTTTCGTCAAGTTGGGTCATACGGAATAATAAGTATTATTACGTAGCGCCACAGCTTGGAAACATTTACCGACCGCATCATCGTTCTGCGCGCCCGCCGCCGGAAAACCATCACCCAGATTGCCGCCGACTGCGGCGTCTCGCGGCAAACAGCTTCGTCATGGTTCAATGATGGAGTCATGCCAAAACCCCACCACATAAGCCTCTTGGCTGAGTCGCTCGACACTACAGGCTCTTACTTGGTGCATGGTGACGCCTCACCGGCCCGTCACGCCCTGGTGGCAGAGCTGCGCCAGATCATCCCTCAGCTGCCAGAAAGTAAGCTGGCAGCCCTCGCGCACGTCGCGCGAGAATTCCTCGCATCTATCGACGACTGACTTGACGGCCCTAGGTGTGAATACCTATGCACTGTTAAAACTAAACACATATATCATCCGCTAGCGCTGATTAACTTTAATTTTGAAAGTTAATTATCTGAGTGCAGGTTAATTATTAACTTTAACGATTAAAGTTAATTCTAAATTCCTCGCTATACTAAATTCTTTCAGATTAACTTAACTTAGTATAGTTAAACCTAGTTAAGCTTAACTAACGCATTCTGCGCTATACGAAACTGAATAGTTCAGTTCTGTTATTGGCCATGATATGACGTCATATGATTTCATATGATGTCATATCATGCCGTATGAAATCATATGATGCGATATCGGCGCGCAGTCATGCAAATCATAGATTTTTGTATTTTGCAATAGGGTTTGTGGAAGGTAACTACCTATATAGGTGAATTATTTATACAGTACAGTACTGTATAGTTCGGAGATGTTGCACAATATAGAATTGATTCGTGGATAGGTATTGATTTTTAGTCTGTGGATGGTTCAGAATTGCATTGTCGGTGTAGGGCGTTTGGGTTATTAACCATGTCCGTTTTTAAATATTTACTGTCTCATGGCAAGACAGGTAGCTGGGAGATAAAAATGAGTGATGCTGAAAATAATTCCGTATCTGCGGTGACACCCCTGGCACGTGAAGAGATCGCTTCTAGCGTCCAAGCTGCGCTGGTAAACCTTGATCTGATGGAAGATCTGGTGTTCAAGTACTTTCAGCGGATGCGCAAGAACCTGACGGACCTGCACCAAAACCTATAAGCCAGGCATGGCTCATCAGACCGCCCTGTGGCGGTTTTTTTTCGCCACAAAAGCAAGAAACTCTTTATCCAAGTAAAGAAACACTTGAACTATGTAAAGAAATACTTGTATAGTGACCTCACCTACACAGCTCCACATGCAGGAGAGGCACATGAAAACCTACCTAGTAACAGTCACTGAACGGGACGGACGGCGCTACGTCGTTGCCGCTCTCGCAACCAGCACCTGCGACGCCTGCATGCAGGTGCTTGAGCAGCTGGGCCGCATCGTCGGCATTTCGGGGCGACGCGCATGAAAACCCTGAAATACATCTTTGGCGCAGTGCTGCTGACGGCGGCCTTCTTTACCGCAATGGGCTTTGCCCAGGCGCTGGAGCAGTTGCCATGAGCCTGTCCCAGTTATCCGCCGCAGTCATCCAGCTGATGCGCCAAGCAGAACTAGTGCGCGGCTACCAGCGTGGTGAGGTCACGCTGGAGTTTGACGGCTTCGCCCTGGTGGTGCGCGGCCATTACACCCCAGCAGAGCGACCCGCGGCATTCCACCCCGGCCAGCCGGCCGGCTTCGAAGTAACCGAAGTGTTTCTGGCAGACAGCGCGACCGACGCGGCCGAGCTGTTCGACTGTGCCGCGCTCAGCGTGGCCGTGCTGGAGCATCTGAATTCACAGGAAAAAGCAGCATGAACGCACCATTCACTATGAAACCGTCCGTGACGGTACGCGCCAGCTCGCTGGCAGAACTCTTCGACTGTCCGGCACGCTGGGAGGCCAAGCAACTGCTGCGCATGCGTATGCCGTCGTCTGGCGCCGCCCGCCTGGGCACTGCCATTCACGCCGGTACCGCGCTGTTTGACCAAGCCAAGCTGGATGGCAACCCACTGACCCCGTCCGAGGCTGCTGGCGCACTGATCGACGCGCTGTATGCCAAGGATGATGAGCAGGGCAACGGTGAGGTGGATTGGGGCGATACCGACCCGAACGCCGCCGAAAAGATTGGCCTGACCCTGCATTCCCGCTACTGCCACGAAATCGCACCCAAGCAGGATTACGTGGGCGTGGAAGTGCCGTGTGAAGCGCTGGAAATCACCGACCTTGGCTTGGTGCTGACCGGCACCACCGACCGGATCTATCGCAACGTGGATGGCGAGCTGGGCATCGCCGACTTGAAGTCTGGCGCCCGCGCCGTGGGCAGTGATGGCATCGCTGTCACCAGCGGCCACGGCCCGCAGATGGGTGTGTATGAGCTGATCGCCGAGTTTGCCGTCGGCCAGGCGCTGACCGCACCGGCCCAGATCATCGGCCTGAACACCGGCAAGACCGCCGCCAGCCAGAAGGTAGGCGTGGGCCTGATCAGCAATGCCCGTGAGGCGCTGATCGGTGACGAAGACAGCCCCGGCCTGCTGCAGCACGCCAGCCACATCATTCACAGCGGCCAGTTCTACGGCAATTCGAAGTCGATGTATTGCTCCGCCAAGTATTGCCCGCGCCACCCCACCTGCAAGTTCAAAGGATAAGCACCATGACTGCTGCACAAACCACCAACCTGCAGGCGCTGCGCCAGCCTGCCGCTCAAGCGAGTAACGTCCCGGCCGTGCATGCCGGCTTCTTCGACCTGCAGAGCTTCGAGCTGATGCAGCGTGTGTCCAAGGCCTTCGCGTCTTCCGACCTTGTGCCGCAGCAGTATCGCGGTGCCGACAAGATCGCCAACTGCATGATCGCCATGGATATGGCCCAGCGCATCGGCGCAAACCCGCTGATGGTGATGCAGAACCTGTACATCGTGCACGGCACACCAAGCTGGTCCAGCAAGTTCCTGATCGCCACCATCAATGCCTGCGGTCGCTTTTCGTCGCTGCGCTACGAGTGGAAGGGCGAACCGGGCGGTAAGGACTATGGCTGCCGCGCCTGGGCAATTGAGAAGGCCACCGGTGAGCGGCTGGACGGCATCTGGGTCACCTGGGAAATGGTGCAAGCCGAAGGCTGGGCCAGCAAGAACGGCAGCAAGTGGAAAACGATGCCCGACCAGATGTTTGTCTACCGTGCAGCGGCCTTCTGGCAGCGCGCCTATGCGCCGGAACTGGGCATGGGCTTACAGACTGCGGAAGAGGTCGGCGACGTTTTCGACGCTGCCCCGGATGCCAGTGGCAACTACGTCGTCACCAGCGAGGATCTGCGCCAGCAGGGTGCCCCGGCGGAAAAGACCGTGGCCAGCGACGAGCCGCCCTTTGATGTTGACACCACCACCGGTGAAGTCCTGACCCAGCAATCCGTTGCCCAGGGCTTGCGCCAGCAGCGTGAAGCCGAGCCGGTGCAGCAGCACCAGCAGGAAGAGCAGGGCAGCCAGCAGCAATCCGCCATGTTCGGTCTGGACGATGCGCTGGAGTCCGTCCGTCGCGGTGCATTCGATGAAGCCCGCGATATCGCCCGCAGCCTGAGCGAGAAGGATGCCCAGATCGTCGAGCAGACCATCGCCAATCAGCAGAAGGCAGGCGGCACCACCCGCGCCCGCCGCCAGCGCGACGTGGAGTAAGCCATGTCCTTGTTCAACTTCCAAGGTAAAGCCGAGATCAAGCACTTCAACGCTCGGAAGGAAGGTCCGGACGAGGACAAGACCCTCGCTCTGGACCTCAAATTGACGGCGAAAACCGGAAGTGCGGCCCTGGTGTTCTTCGATGAGCACCTGGAAGGCTTCCTCTACCTGGACGGTACTGGCGCCGTCCGTAACCAGATGATGGAACCGCTGAAGTACAAGCATGAGGTGCAGGACTGCGAACTGGATATTGCTGGCTGCCGCTTCCATGGCGTGCGGGTCAGCAAATTCATGATCGAGCCGCAGGACGGTTACCAGCTCTGGTTGACCTGGCAGTGCAGCTTCCAGCCGACCAAAGACGAGTGCGCGATTCTGGCCGAGCTTCTGCAGGAAGAGGTGGATGTGGCCATCGCCGCTCAGCCGGATCTGTTCGGCGGCGAGCAGGCCACCCCCAGTGTGTCATTTACGCAGGCCCTGATGGAAGACCACGGCCAGGATGACCCGCTTTTCCATGACGCCTGCCAGGCAGTGATGCAGACCGGCCGCGCCTCGATCTCCTCGGTGCAACGTCATTTGCGGATCGGCTACAACCGCGCCGCCCGGCTGATCGAGGGCATGGAGCAGGTTGGCATTGTCTCCCCCATGCAAAGCAATGGCAGCCGTGAAGTGCTGACCACACGATAAGGAACCACCATGAAAACCAACGCTATCGATCTCATCCTGCTGGTCGCCGTCGCCGAGATGGCCATCACCAAGCTGGAGCAGGAAAACGCCAAGCTGCGCGAACACACCGCCGGATATGACCGTCTTAAGGCCGAGAATGGCCGCCTCAAGGGCCGTGAATCCAGTCTGGAAAACCGTATTGCCAGCGCCGACGATACCACTCGCCACTACTGGACCTTGATTCAAGGGCA
Source organism: Aquitalea magnusonii (assembly GCF_003202035.1). Classification (GTDB taxonomy): domain Bacteria; phylum Pseudomonadota; class Gammaproteobacteria; order Burkholderiales; family Chromobacteriaceae; genus Aquitalea; species Aquitalea magnusonii. The sequence continues at coordinate 34,454 of NZ_QJKC01000020.1, forward strand.
CGTGGCCGAGATCAACCAGCTCAAGCAGCAGGTGCTTGAGTTGGGTCGCCAGAACATTGCCCTGGCCGCCCAGGCCGAAAGCGCCGCCATGCTGGAACAGGCGCTCGACAAGGCAAACCGCCGCATCGACGAACTGGAAGCTGCCCTGCAGGTTGAACGCCTGCCGGCCGCCAGCCGCGCCAATGTCATTGCCCTGATTCAGGAGAGAGCAGCATGACCAGTTTCAACACCCAGCCGAAGTGCCCGTACTGCGGCAAGCCGATGGACAAGCCAGTCAGCCGCAAGATCATCGACCGCGCTTACGACCAGATCACGCGCCGTCAATACGTCCGCACCCGCATGGTTGAGTTCTGCTCGAAAGAGTGCGGTGGCAACTACCAAATGGGATGCGAGGGCTAAGCCATGAAAATCAAATCCATCAAAATTGCCAACTTCGAAGGCCTGCGCACTGCTGACATGCAGCTGCATGCCCCGATCACCATGGTTTCCGGCAAGAACGGTACCGGCAAATCCAGCCTCCGCGATGCGGTGGTTATGGCCCTGTCTGGCCAGCCCACCCGCGTCAGCTTGAAGAAGGACTACGGCCAGCTGGTGGCTGAAGGCTCCAAGGCCGGCAGCATCGAGCTGCACCTGGCCGACGGCCGCCGCTCCGAAACAACCCTGCCGGATGGTGGCACTACCTTCTTCGGCAACCAGATCGAGGATCCGGCAAAGGCCCGGGCAGGCCTGCCGTTCGTGCTGAACCCGGCTGCCTTTGCTGCCGCCACGGCCGACGGCCGCCGCTCCGCGCTGTACGCGCTGACCGGCTGCGCTGGCGGTACCGATGAAGCGCAGAAGCGCTTGCTAGAGCGCGGTGCCGACCAGGGCAAGATCGACGCCGTGCTGCCGCTGGTGCTCGTTGGCTTTCCCGAGGCTGAGAAGCATGCCAAGCAGCGCGCTACTGAGGCCAAGGGCGCATGGCGCGCGGTGACCGGTGAAACCTACGGCGACAAGAAGGCCGAGGGCTGGAAATCCGGCAAGCCTCCCGTTGACCTGGAAGCTGCCCAGCTGTGTGAGCAAGATCTGGCCTCTCTGGATGCCCAGATTGCCCAGGCCCAGCAGGACATGGGCACACTGCGCGCCCGTCACCAGGCCAGCGCCGGCCGGGCAGGGCAGATCGCCCAGCTGACCGAGCTGGCAGGCAAAGTGGACAGCATCAGCAAAAAGCTGGCAGCTGATGAAGCCGACCTGGTCAGCGTGCGTGACCGTGTGGCTGAGATCAGCGCCGGCCCGGCCGAGCGCAAGGGGCTTGTGCATGATCTGGCCCGCGCGCTGAATGCGACCCTCTGCATGGCGATACCATTTGGCGACATGACAACCGAGCAGCGTAGTCACCTCAAGTTTTCCAGCGAGACGCTAGAGCAGTACAAGGCACAGCACGGCCCGGTGGACGAAGAGGGCGCGCCAGCCAGCGCCGCCGATATCGCCAGCCTGCCGGAGCTGCAGCGCTCCCTAGCCATGATGGAGCGCACGGTTGCCAACGACCAGCGCGACCTGAAGCTTGCCCAAGACGCCGCCGTGCAGCTGAAGGTGCTGCAAGAGCAGGATGGCGGTGAGGCCGTCACCGAGACGCAGCTGTCCGCCGCCAGAGAGCGCATCAACACCCTGATGGCCAGCCGAAAGAAGATGGCCAGCGACATGGATACCCTGCGCGCCAGCCAGCGCGCGGCCGCCGAAGCCGACAAGAAGACCAAGGACGCCGGTAAGCATCACGCAGATGTGCAGGGCTGGACTCTGATTGCCGATGCACTGGCCCCGGATGGCATCCCGGGCGAGATCCTGGCCGATTCCCTGCGCCCGGTGAACGACATGCTGCATACCCTTTCGCGGGATGCTGGCTGGGCGCGCGTGGCGATCAGCCGCGACATGGACATCACAGCTGACGGTCGTGCTTATGGCTTGCTGTCCGAATCTGAGCAGTGGCGTACGGATACCCTGCTTGCGCTGATGATTGCCCAGTTGTCCGAACTGAGGCTGGTGGTGCTGGATCGCTTCGACGTGCTGGACTTGCTAGGCCGTTCCCAGCTGCTGGACTTGCTGTGCGACCTGGCCGAGGGCGGCGCGCTGGATAGCGCTGTGGTGTGCGGGACTATGAAGAAAGCCATGCCGAGTGACGAGCTGATCGGTTCCTTCTGGATCGAAAACGGGGAAGTGCTGGCCGTGGCCGGTGCTGAAGAGGAAAGGATGGCGGCGTGAGCCTCCTAACCGAAGTTGGTCGTGCGGCCATCGCCTTGGACGAAGCCATCAAGGTACGAACCAAGGCGAAGGCTATACGAGCCAAGCTGTTGAAAGAGTATTCGAGCGAAACCGGCGAATGGTTTGAGGGGAGCACGTGCGATGAAGACCAACCCATCGTAGATGCCCACGCCGCCTATAAGACCGCAAACGCAGAAGTCGCCAAGTTGCGCGGATTGTTTCGTCGATCAGTAAACAAATACAGGAAATCGGAGGGAATGGCATGAACCTCTACGGCCAAGGAATGGACGACGCCCACGCCGGCAAGCAACCGTCCGAAGAACACTGCGACCAGCCGTACTACATGCACGGCTGGAACACCGGCCGCCGCGACTATGACCTTACCGGTCGTATGTGGAGGATGGCTACACCCGTTACCAGGCCGCTGTGATGGCTGGCCTGCGTGATCCTGATGAGGCGAGGGATTGAGATGGGAAAATTTTGCGAATCACTTGGCCGACTACGCCTGGCATCCCATCCGATGCAGCGTCAGCGCGGTAGTGAAAAGGGAATGGTGACCGTCCAGAAGGAAGACATCCAAGAGCTGCTGAATCACTTCGACCGCCTGGATGCGGAGGTTCGTAGCCGCGCACAGCCAGCATGCCCCACTTGCGGTGGCCACGGAATGGTAGGTGGCCCGAGCTACCGGGAGCCGGATGAAGGTGGCCAGCCGTGCCCGGATTGCTCCAAGCCTGGTGCTGATGTGGTGGCATTGCCTGCGGATTGGGTTCGTGGCCTGCTGCTTGGTGATCGCCAGCACCATAATGCAATCCGTGAGTTGCTTGCTTCCCCGCCCACGCATGCAGTGCCGGATGAAATCGACTGCGACAACGCGCCATGGATGTCAGCCGACACCGAACCGGACATTGCTTATGCGAATGGCTGGAACGCATGCCGTGCAGCAATGCTCGCCAAGGGGGTGAAGTGATGGACCTCGAATCCTACGCCATCTCCTGCGCCCATTCTGATATCGAGGTCAACTGCATCGAGATGAGCCGTTATAAGGGGCAGCGCCGGATCTACAGCATGGCCGCGCTGAGCCTGTTCGATAAAGAAGCTCTTTCCTTCCCGATATCCCTTCTGGTCGACAAGGGGCTGGCGGTTATCCGTGGTGATGAAATTGAGCTGCTGCGGTACGCAACAAAGGGAGGTAAATGATGGACACCACCCGACTCGGCCCGAACCAGCGCCGCGCGCTGCAGCTGCTCCAGCAGTCGCAGGCCGGCCTGACCCGCACGGAGCTCCAGACACAGCTGGCTATCCCGGACCTGCGCACAATGCAGACCATGCTCAAGGCGTTGCGCCATCGAGGGCTGATCCATATCGCCACCTGGCGCTATGAGTCGGCCGGCGCCAGTTGCCCGGCTTGCCGGGTGTTTGTGTACGGCCCAGGCAAGGATGCGCCAAGGCCCGTCGCCCTGGGCAAAGAGGAATGCCGGCAGCGGTACCGGAACAAGATTGGCCGGAAGCTCTACAACAGGGTAGGCGAAGCAAGAAAGAAGGGGGCCACGCGCATCGTGATCGATGGCGTGACTGTCTGGCAGAAAGGTATGGGCTTTGCCCGCGTGAATAAGGAAAACAGGGTATGAACACGATGAAACGAACAATTCGACGCGACGAACTGCGCAAGATGGTCCCGCTGGCCGATTCGACGATCTACGAGATGGAGCGCAACGGTAAATTTCCGAAGCGCTTCAATTTGACCTCGCGCTGCGTGGTGTGGGATTACGACGAGGTGGTGGCCTGGATCGAGGCGCGCAAGGAAGCCGCCAACGACGTAGAAAAAGCGCCGGGGCCGGATGTCCACCAGCGCAAGACGCGGCCCACCAAGAAAGCCGCATGAGCATTACCGGGCCGGGGTCAGGCCTTTTTCTCGGCCCCGGCTATCCAGCCGTCCACCATGTCCGCCCACTTCTGCAGCATATCCCGTCGCTGCTCCACGTATTCCGCCTTGTTGTAGACCGCGCGAACGCCTTTCTGCTCGTGCGCCAGGCACTTCTCGATCCAATCCGAATTGAACCCCGCCTCATGCAGTAGCGTGCTGGCCGTGCGCCGCAGGTCGTGCACGCCGAACGACTCCAGCGGCAGACCGGCCGCCTGGGCGCGCTCTACCGTCGCGTCAATGACCCGGTTTAAGGTCGCGTTCGACATCCCCTTATCACCCTCATAGCGCGATGGCAGCAGGAACTTGGAGCCGCCGGCACAGGTCTTGAGCGCGATCATGATGTCCAGTGTCTGTTGCGACAGGTAGACGTTGTGCGGTCGGCGCGCCTTCATCCTGTCGGCAGAGATCGTCCATACCGCGTCGGTAAAATTGACCTCTGGCCAGGTGGCATTCAGCAGCTCGCTTTTGCGCACCATCGTGAGCAGCACCAGCTTGAGCGCCAGGCGGATGGTCGGCAGCGTGCTGACCAGTTCCAGCTGCTGGAAGAAGATGCGGATCTCGTCGGGGGAGAGGGCGCGGTCCTTCGGCTTGAACGTGGCGATCGACGACGCGCTGACGGTATCGGCCGGGTTCGTTACCTTCTGGCCGCGCTCGATGGCCCAGCGGTAAATTTGCTGGACGATTTCCCGGGCGTGCACGGCAGTGGCTGGCGCACCGCGCGCCTTGATCTTGTCGCACAAGCTGCGCAGGTCTTCGTCGGTAATTTCGCCGAGCTTGTGATTCTGGAATACCGGCAGGATATCGCGGTTCAGAATGCTCTCGCGCATGGCCTTGGTGCTCTCGGCCATACCGTAATCCGCCAGCCAGCTGACGGTAAATTCACCGAAGGTTTTTGCCGCCCGGTCTTGCCGTTTACCGCGCTGCTTTTCCTTGGCCGGCGACTTGCCGGCGGCGATGTCTTTCTTGGCCTCGATCAGGGACTCGCGCGCAGCGGCCAGGGAGAGCCCAGCAGGCCCATAACGGCCAATGGTAAGGGTTTCGCGGCGACCATTCAGGCGGTAGTCGTAGCGGAAGGTGACGGTACCGGCAGGGGAGACGGCTACATACAGGCCGTCACGGTCGGTGACCTTGTAGAGCTTGTCCTGGGGCTTGAGGTTCTTCAGCTTGGTATCTGTGAGCACGTTACCGTCTCCGGGTGCGGGTTTTTACCGTCATCGCCCGGGCTGACGGTAAAACAGCCGTAAGCCGCGCCAGTGCTGAGTTTCAGCCTGTTTGATACCGTCAAACGACACAATGTGAGGTGACGGTATAGTGAATGGAGTCGATGAATCGGAAGTGGATTACCGTCAAGAATACCGGTAAAAATTTCCGTCTTCAATCGATAGTTGCCGAAAGCAGAAAAGAGAAAGCCCCGCGCAAAGTGGCGGGGCTACTGGATTTCACGATAGCTGCCGAATGTCAGCGACTAACGTTATATTATTCCCACTCAATCGTTGCCGGCGGTTTGCCCGATACATCGTAAACCACGCGGTTGATGCCGCGCACTTCGTTGATGATGCGGTTGGAGGCGCGGCCCAAGAGGGAGTAGGGCAGTTCGGCCCAGTGGGCGGTCATGAAGTCGCTGGTGACCACGGCACGCAGGGCCACCACGTAGTCGTAAGTGCGGCCATCGCCCATTACGCCTACCGATTTCACTGGCAGGAACACGGCAAAGGCCTGGCTGGTGAGGTCGTACCAGTTTTTGCCGGTTTTTTCGTCCACGGTATTGCGCAGTTCTTCAATGAAGATGGCGTCGGCCTGGCGCAGCAGGTCGGCGTATTCCATTTTCACTTCGCCAAGGATACGCACCCCCAGGCCCGGGCCCGGGAAGGGGTGACGGTACACCATGTCGTGCGGCAGGCCCAGCGCCACGCCCAGTTGACGGACTTCGTCCTTGAACAGCTCGCGCAGCGGTTCCAGCAGCTTGAGGTTCATGTCTTCCGGCAGGCCGCCCACATTGTGGTGGCTCTTGATGGTGTGGGCCTTCTTGGTTTTGGCTCCGGCCGATTCGATTACGTCCGGGTAGATGGTGCCCTGGGCCAGCCACTTGGCATTGGTCAGCTTGTTGGATTCGGCCTGGAAGACTTCGACGAATTCGCCGCCGATGATCTTGCGCTTCTTTTCCGGATCGGTTTCGCCGGCCAGTTTGCTCATGAACTGTTCGGTGGCATCCACGTGGATGACTTTCACGCCCAGGTTCTGCGCAAACATTTCCATCACCATCTTGCCTTCGTTCAGGCGCAACAGGCCGTGGTCGACGAAGACGCAGGTCAGTTGCGGGCCGATGGCGCGATGGATCAGCGCGGCAGCGACCGAGCTGTCCACGCCGCCGGACAGGCCGAGGATGACTTCTTCATCGCCCACTTGCTCGCGGATTTTCTTCACCGCTTCGTCGATGTAGTTGGGCATGGTCCAGCTGGGCTTGCAAGCCGCCACGTGCAGCACGAAACGATGGATCATTTCGGTGCCGCGCTTGGTGTGGGTCACTTCCGGGTGGAACTGCACGCCGTAGTAGCCACGGTCTTCATCCGCCATGGCGGCAATCGGGCAGGACGGGGTTTCGGCGATGACGTGGAAGCCTTGCGGCAGGGCAGTCACCTTGTCGCCATGGCTCATCCACACATCCAGGAAGCCGTTGCCGGCATCGTCGATGTGATCCTGCAAGCCTTCCAGCAGTTTGGAGTGATGGCGGGCCTGGATCTGGGCGTAGCCGAATTCGCGCTTGTCACCAGCTTCCACCTTGCCACCCAGGCTTTGCGCCATGAACTGCATGCCGTAGCAGATGCCCAGTACCGGGATGCCCAGTTCGAACAGGGCCGGGTCGGCCTGGTAGTCCGATTCGTACACCGAGTTGGGACCGCCGGACAGAATGATGGCCTTGGGGCCGAATGCACGGATTTCTTCAATCGGCATGTCAAACGAATGAAGCTCACAGTAGACGTGAGCTTCGCGTACGCGGCGGGCAATCAACTGGGTAACTTGAGAGCCGAAGTCGAGAATGAGGATCTTGTCCATGCCTGTCCTTGAAAGGTTCCGTTGGCCCGAAGGCCTGTCGTTCAATGGGTAAAGAGTATGCGGTTTCAGGGTTGGTCCTGATTGTCCTGCAAGGCGCGCCAGCCTCGGCTGCGCTCCGGAATGCGGTCACTGCGTGCCAGCAGCATCAACAAGCCCATCACCACCATGCCCAGCGACAACAGGTGGCTGAATTGCAAGCCCAGGTTGTCGCGCAGGTAGATGGCCGCTCCGGCGTAAATCAGCAAGGGGCTGCTGACCAGGGTGGATTTGTTGAAGCCGTCGATGATCAATAATAGACACCCTGCCGCTGCCAGTAGCAGGGAAAGCAGGGTGGAGGTGTTCGGCAGCAGGGCGGTGCTCTTGAGAAACCACACCGAACCCAGGCAGATCAGTGCAATGGGCAGGGCGGCGCTCTTTTTCATGCGCCACCTCGCTGGTTTTTCATGAAGCGCTGCTTTTCGCGCTGCCATTCACGGTCTTTTTCCGTATCGCGCTTGTCATGCAGCTTCTTGCCCTTGGCCAGGCCAACCTGGGCCTTGATATTGCCTTTGCTGTAGTGCAGGTCCAGCGCCATCATGGTGTAGCCGGCGCGTTCCACCTTGCCGATGAAGCGGTTCATCTGCGATTGGGACATCAAGAGCTTGCGCGGGCGTACCGGGTCTGGCTTGACATGGGTGGAGGCCGACTGCAGCGCGGTGATGTGGCAGCCGATCAGCCAGAAGGCACCGTTCTTCCAGTCGATATAGCTTTCCTTGAGCTGGATGCGTCCGGCGCGTATGGCCTTGACTTCCCACCCTTCCAGCACAAGCCCGGCCTCGAGTTCTTCCTCGATGAAATAATCATGGAAGGCTTTGCGGTTCTGGATGATGCTCATGAGCCTGAGTTTTCCGTGGCTTTGAAAAGGGAATCCGCCATTCTACCAGAAGCTGCGGCCAGGCCAAAATTCCTGAAAATCAGCAGCTTGAAATCGGCGGCGGGACGGGCACGGACAGCCGGGGCGGCTTTTGGTAAACTTGCCAGCTTGAACCATTTTGCACAATGTGCCGCTTCCCCATGCAGGTTGTAGAAAAGAAAGTCCTGGTTGCGCATACCCCGGCGCAGATGTTTGCCCTGGTCGACAAGGTGGAAAATTATCCGCGTTTCCTGCCCTGGTGTGCCAAGGCGGAGGAACACGCACGCGAGGGGGATCAGCAGGTGGCCAGTCTGCATATTGATTACCTGAAGATTCGCCAGCATTTCACCACCCGCAATACCCTGCGTGATGGTGAAAGCATCCTGATGGAGCTGGTCGAGGGGCCTTTCCAGCACTTGCAGGGCCTGTGGCAGTTTACCCCGCTGGGCGATTTTGGCTGCAAGGTGGAGTTTACCCTGCGCTACGAGTTTTCCAGCAAGCTGCTGGAAAAGGTGATCGGTCCGGTATTCGGCCACATTTCCGGCACGCTGGTGGATGCCTTTATCAAGCATGCCGACAAGGTGTATGGCGATGAGTGAACTGATCCGGATAGAGGTTGCCTGTGCCTTGCCGCAACGGCAGCGCGTCATGGCCATGCAGGTGGCGCAGGGGACGACGGCCGAGCAGGCGGTGCGGGCATCCGGCATTCTGGCGCAGTTTCCCATCATCGATGCCACGGCACTCAAGCTGGGCATATTCAGCAAGGCCATCAAGCTGGATACCGTGCTGCGCGAGGGGGACCGGGTGGAGATTTACCGTCCCTTGCAGGCCGACCCCAAGGCGGTGCGACGACAGCGGGCCGAAGCGGGCAAGGGCATGAGCAAGGGCGGCAGCGCAGAATGAAAAAACCGGGGCAGCTCCCCGGTTTTTTTGTGTGCTAACTGCGTGACTCAGATAATGCGGTCGGGTTCGGCTGAAATGACGCGGTTCTTGCCGCTGATCTTGGCCTGATACATGGCCTGGTCGGCGCGCTCTATCACTTCGATGTCCTGTTCGCCCAGATGCCATTTGGCCACGCCGGCACTGAAGGTGATGACCAGCCTGTCGTTATTGGCCAGGAAGAAGGTGCGGGTCAGTTCGCGTTGCAATCGCTGTACAGTGTCGATGGCTTCCTCAACCGGCGTGTCCGGCATGAGCAGGACAAATTCTTCACCGCCAAAACGGGCGACAATGTCGGCCGGACGCAGATTGTGCTTGATCACGTCCACCAGGTATTTCAGTGCATCATCGCCAGTCAGGTGGCCATAGCGGTCGTTGAGCTGCTTGAAATTGTCGACGTCGATCAGCGCCACGCTCAGCTCGCTGCTGGTTCGCTCGGCACGGCTGATCTCGCGCTGGAAATGCTCGGCCAGGCCGCGGCGGTTGTAGGCACCGGTCAGCTGGTCTTCCTTGACCTTGGCGCTGGCCGCTTCCAGTGCGTTTTCCAGTTCGTTGATGCGCTGCTCGGCAGCTTCGACCTGCTCGCGGGCGGACAACAGCTCGTCGCGCGAACGGGTCAGGTCCAGCTGCATCAGCGAGGTGTCTTCCATCAGCGAACCGATGATGCTGCTCAGCTCTTCGACATTGCTGGTCTGCTTCAGCTTTTCACTGTGTTTGCTGATCTTGCTGTGGAAGTCGTCGGTCGTGTCCGTCATCAGGGCCAGGCGCGAGATAAAGCGGTCCAGCAGGGTGCGCAAGGAGCTGGTGGCTTCATCCAGCGTGCTTTTCAGCATGCCTTGCTTGCGGATCACTTCCTTCAGGCTGGTTTCCAGCTGGTATACCTGCTGCATCGACAGCGGCTGGTGCGACAGCACTTCCTGCAGCGAGTGCACCTGGCCGACCAAATAATCGTCCGAGCGGTTGATCTCGGCCACATTGTCCAGCAACAGTCGCAGCAGATTGGTCAGGCCGGAAACCAGGCGGCCTTCCTGCTGGGTCTGCAGTTCCAGCTTGATCATGAAGCCGCGCAGCTTGGGCATGTAGACGTTGAGGCTTTCATCGTCGCAGACCTGATCCAGCTCGCGGATCAGTGCTTCCAGCGATTCCACCATGTCCGGCATGCTGATCAGGCGCGGTTCCAGCCCGTGCTTGAGGGCAAAGGCCAGCGTGCGTTGCCATAGCGGCCAGCTGTTATTGTCCTGACCGGCAACGCCGGGGATTGTGCTGCTGGCTGTTGGCGGATCATCCGGCATGGCGAGCGCTTCGCGCTGGCTGGCCGGTGCATTCCAGTTCTTGATCAGGGCCGACAGCTTGGTATTGAGTTCTTCCGGCTGATTGCCGTAGTTGATCAGCACCCGCTCCAGTGCGGCCTGCTTGTGGTGTTGCGGCAGGTCGGGCAGGCGCAGATCCCAGCTGCGGATCAGGCTTTGTATCAGGCTGCCCCAGGTCTGGGTCAGATGGCTTTCGGTCAGTGCCTGGCGCAGAAAGTCGATGGCCAGCTGTGGAAGCTGTTCCCAGCGGGACTCGTCGGTGGCCTGTTTGATGCGCAGCAGGGAAGTCTTGCTTTGCGGAGATTCGGCTGGAATGGTTTCCAGTGCCCGCAGCAACTGGGTGCCCAGTTTGTTGTCGCGTTCGATGGGGGTTTGTGTGAGCTCGTGGTAGACGCGCTCGAAATTTTCCGGTGTTGGCAGCAATTTGCGCATGCTCAGCTGCTTGAGCGTTTCGCGTGCAACCTCAATCGGATTCTGTGTTGTCATTGACCAAACCCTGGAAGTTTTGAAACCAGCCATAATTATTTTTAGTCTAGGAGGGTGAAGGTTTGGATGGGCTTAGTCAATGTTTAGCAGAGGCAGCCGGATCCAGTAATTGAAAAAATACCTCACCATTGCGGATCATACCAAGTTCGTTGCGCGCTCTCTCTTCAATTGCATCGGTTCCTTGTTTCAGATCACGAACTTCGGCATCCAGGGCGGCGTTGCGGGCTATCAGCTTTTGCGTGACAGCCCGCTGTTCCTGCAGTTGCTTGTCCAGCTGCCAGACCCTGAGCCAGCTCCCCTTGCCAAACCACAAGGGCCATTGCAAGGCGATCAGCAGGGTTACCAGAGTCAGGGTCAGCCAGCGCATGATTCAGCTTATTTCAGGTGGTAAAAGGCGGCACGGCCCGGATAGTAGGCAGCATCACCCAGCTCTTCTTCGATACGCAGCAGCTGGTTGTACTTGGCCATACGATCCGAACGCGACAACGAGCCGGTCTTGATCTGCATGCAGTTGGTGGCCACGGCCAGGTCGGCAATGGTGCTGTCCTCGGTTTCGCCGGAGCGGTGGCTCATCACGCTGGTATAGCTGGAACGCTTGGCAAGATCAACGGCTTTCAGGGTTTCGGACAGGGTGCCGATCTGGTTGACCTTCACCAGCAGCGAGTTGCAGATGCCTGCCTCGATGCCCTTGGCCAGGATTTTCGGGTTGGTCACGAAGACATCGTCGCCCACCAGCTGGATGCGCTTGCCCAGACGGTCGGTCAGGATCTTCCAGCCGTCCCAGTCGTGTTCGCTCATGCCATCTTCGATGGAGATGATGGGGTAGTTGTTGACCAGGGTTTCCAGGTAGTCGGCAAACTGCTCGGAAGTCAGCTGCAGGCCTTCGGCGGTCAGGTGGTACTTGCCATCCTTGTAGAACTCGGACGATGCACAGTCCAGCGCCAGCATCACATCCTGACCCGGTACGTAACCGGCGGCGTCAATGGCTTCCAGAATCAGCTTGATGGCATCTTCGTGGCTGGCCAGGTTGGGGGCGAAACCGCCTTCGTCACCCACGGTGGTGGCGTAGCCCTTGCTGTCGCACAGCTTTTTCAAGCTGTGGAAGATCTCGGCACCGCAGCGCAGTGCTTCGCGGAAGGTTTGTGCACCAACCGGCATGATCATGAATTCCTGGATGTCCAGGGTGTTGTTGGCATGCGCGCCACCGTTGATCACGTTCATCATCGGCAGCGGCAGGGCCATCGGGCCGGCACCGCCCAGGTAGCGGTACAGCGGCAGGCCGGCGTCTTCGGCAGCAGCGCGGGCCACGGCCATCGATACGGCCAGCATGGCATTGGCGCCCAGGCGGGACTTGGTTTCGGTACCGTCCAGTTCGATCAGGGTCTTGTCGATGAAGGCCTGGTCGGCGGCGTCGAGGCCGATGATGGCTTCGCAGATTTCGGTATTGATGTTTTCTACGGCCTTCAGCACGCCCTTGCCCAGGTAGCGGCTCTTGTCGCCGTCACGCAGTTCCAGTGCTTCCTTCTCGCCGGTGGAGGCGCCGCTGGGAACAGCTGCGCGGCCCATGACGCCAGATTCCAGCAGTACATCGGCTTCAACGGTGGGATTGCCGCGGGAATCCAGGATCTCGCGGGCCACTACGTCAATAATCGAACTCATACTTGTCCCCTTCAGTTGCTTTGCTAGGTTAACCGTATCACCACCGGCCAGCCTTCTCAGGCGGCTGGCCGCAGAAAACTTGTTATCACAGATGGAACGAAAGCGTATTACAGCGAGTGTTCCGGCCAGGCACTTTGCTTGACCAGGCCATCCAGCTGTTGCAGCGTGGCCAGCAGTTCCTTCATGCGGTCCAGCGGCCAGGCATTCGGGCCATCCGACATGGCGCAGGCCGGGTTGGGGTGGGTTTCCATGAAGATGCCGGCAATGCCGGCCGCCACGGCGGCACGGGCCAGTACCGGCACGAATTCGCGCTGCCCGCCGGAAGAGCTGCCTTGCCCACCTGGCAGTTGTACCGAGTGGGTGGCATCGTAAACGACCGGGCAGCCGGTTTCGCGCATGATCATCAGCGAGCGCATGTCGGATACCAGATTGTTATAACCAAAAGACACGCCACGCTCGCAGGACATGAAGCTGTCTTCTGGCAGGCCGGCTTCCAGTGCAGCGGCACGGGCCTTGTCGATGACATTCTTCATGTCGCCCGGAGCCAGAAACTGGCCTTTCTTGATGTTTACCGGTTTGCCGCATTGCGCAACTGCGCGGATGAAGTCGGTCTGGCGACACAGGAAGGCCGGGGTCTGCAATACATCCACCACGCTGGCAACCTGGGCGATTTCACTCTCTGCGTGCACATCGGTCAAGACGGGAACGCCGATCTGGCGTTTTACTTCGTCCAGGATGCGCAGGCCTTCGTCGATACCAAAGCCGCGGAACGAGGTGCCGGAGGAGCGGTTGGCCTTGTCGTAGCTCGACTTGTAGATGAAGTTGATGCCCAGCTCGCTGGTGATTTCCTTCAGCTGACCGGCAGTGTCCAGCGCCATCTGTTCGCTTTCGATCACGCAGGGGCCGGCGATCAGGAACAGGGGCTGGTTGAGGCCGACTTCGAATCCGCACAGTTTCATGCTTATTTCCCTTGCTTTTCAGCCTTGTAGTCGATGGCTGCCTGCACATAGGCCTTGAACAGCGGGTGGCCATCGCGCGGGGTAGAGGTGAATTCCGGATGGAACTGGCAGGCAAAGAACCAGCGATGGTCTTTCAGTTCGATGGTTTCCACCAGCTTTTCATGGCCGGCGGAACGGCCGGAAATGGTCAGGCCGGCAGCTTCCAGGCGCTGTACGTAGTAATTGTTGACTTCGTAGCGGTGACGATGGCGTTCGACGATGTCGGTGGAGCCGTATACGCGTGCTGCCAGCGAACCTTCCACCAGATCACAGTGCTGGCCGCCCAGACGCATGGTGCCGCCCATATTGGAGTTTTCGTCGCGCTTTTCGATCTTGCCGTCGTGATTGACCCATTCGTCGATCAGGGCCACCACCGGGTAATCGGTGTCGAGGTCGAATTCGGTGGAGTTGGCACCGGCAAGGCCAGCCACATCGCGCGCGTATTCGATCAGTGCGATCTGCATGCCCAGGCAAATGCCCATGTAGGGGATGTTGTTCTCGCGGGCAAACTTCACGGCCTTGATCTTGCCTTCCACGCCGCGCTTGCCAAAGCCGCCCGGTACCAGGATGGCGTCCATGTCCTTCAGCGATTCGGCACCATCACGCTCGATGTCTTCGGAATCGACATAGATGATGTTGACGGCAGAGCGGGTGTGGATGCCGGCATGCTTCAGGGCTTCGGACAGCGATTTGTAGGATTCGGTCAGGTCAACATACTTGCCGACCATGGCGATGTTGACGGTTTGCTCCGGATGCTCGATGGCGTCGATGATGCGCGCCCACACCGACAGGTCGGCCGGCGGCAGGTCCAGCTGCATGTGTTCGGTGATGATGTCGTCGATGCCTTGCTCGTGCAGCATCGCCGGTACTTTGTAAATGGAGTCGGAGTCATAACAGCCGATGACGGCGTTTTCTTCGACATTGCAGAACAGGGCGATCTTGCGCTTTTCGTCGGCCGGCAGTTCGCGGTCCATGCGGCACAGCAGGATGTCCGGCTGGATGCCGATTTCGCGCAGTTCCTTGACCGAGTGCTGGGTCGGCTTGGTCTTGATTTCGCCAGCGGTCGCGATGAACGGCACGTAGGACAGATGCACGTACATGGTGTTCTTGCGACCCAGGTTGGAGCGCAACTGGCGGATGGCTTCCAGGAAGGGCAGGGATTCGATATCCCCCACGGTGCCGCCGATTTCGACGATGGCCACGTCAGCATCGCCCGCGCCTTCATGCACCTTGTGCTTGATTTCATCGGTAATGTGCGGGATCACCTGCACCGTGCCACCCAGGTAGTCGCCACGGCGTTCCTTGGTGATGACGGACTCGTAAACCTGACCGGTGGTAAAGTTGTTGCTCTTCTTCATCTTGGACTGGATGAAGCGCTCATAGTGGCCAAGGTCAAGGTCGGTCTCGGCGCCGTCTTCCGTCACGAATACTTCACCGTGCTGGAAGGGGCTCATGGTACCCGGATCGACGTTGATGTACGGGTCGAGCTTCAGCATGGTGACTTTCAGCCCGCGCGACTCAAGAATGGCAGCAATGGACGCAGCGGCGATGCCCTTCCCGAGGGAAGACACCACGCCGCCGGTTACGAAGATATACTTGGTCATGGAATTACGGCTCTATGGGAATCCGGGATTTTAACCCGAAATCGCTTGGATTTGAACCGCCATGGCAGCGCTTGTTGCAACAATGAATGCAACACTTGCTGCGGGCAATTGCATGTTGCACTCGCGTGTTTGTGGTAATTCCGTTACAATCCGCCCCGACTGTTTCATATACGAGATCGTGCTTTCTGCGGAAAGTGCGCATCATGCTTGAATCGCTGGCTTTTTTCATGGTATAAAGCCAGCTTTTACCGGTTTTGGGAGTGTTAACATGGCGCGTGTTTGCAAAGTCACCGGCAAACGTCCGATGACCGGGAACAATGTTTCCCACGCCAACAACAAGACGAAACGTCGTTTCCTGCCGAACTTGCAGTACCGCAAGTTCTGGGTAGAAAGCGAAAACCGCTGGGTGCGCCTGCGCGTATCCAACGCTGCACTGCGTACCATCGATAAAGTTGGTATCGATGTAGTGCTGGCAGATCTGCGCGCTCGTGGCGAGATCTAAGCGGTCAACTAGATAGCGACAGATAGGTTATACAATGCGCGATAAAATCAAGCTTGAATCCACCGCCGGCACTGGCCACTTCTATACCACTACGAAGAACAAGCGCACGATGCCGGAAAAAATGGAGATCAAAAAATTTGATCCCGTTGCCCGTAAACACGTTATCTACAAGGAAACCAAGCTGAAGTAAGCTTGTTTTTCGGTAACGTTCAAGAGCCCTTCTCTGGTGCACGGAGAAGGGTTTTTTATTGCCTGTCGTACGCAGGTGCATGATGTTGTTTCCACGGCTCACTGCAGCTGGTCTCTTGATGATTTGATCAATTTTCAATTCATCGTCAGTGTTAATTCATCTATATTGGCTCTTTTCATTTTTTTGTGATCACGTATTCCATCTGTGGAGTCAAGGTGTGCACGAGGAGACGACATGAAGCCCATCGCCATCATTCAGCATGTGTCGCTGGATGGACCGGAATATTTTCTCGATTATCTGAACCGCCAGGCTATACCTTCGTGCATTTTCAAGGTCTATGCCGGTGCAGTGCTGCCGGATGATGTGTCGGCTTATGCCGGCATCGCCACTTTTGGTGGACCGATGAGCGTCAACGACGAGGCCGAGCATGACTGGATTCTGCCGGAGATCGACTTCCTGCGGCGGGCGGTGGCTGCCGGGGTACCCGTGATCGGACACTGCCTGGGTGGGCAGTTGCTGGCGCGGGCCTTGGGTGCGCGTGTGCGCAAGGCGGACATTCCGGAAATCGGCTGGGTCGCGCTGCAGGCCGAATCGGAGGCGCTGGCGCAGGAGTGGTTTGGCGGGTATTCGTCCCCGCGTGTTTTTCAGTGGCACAGCGACAGTTTCGACTTGCCGCCAGGGGCCAGTTTGCTGGCCAGCAGTGCCTATTGCCGCAACCAGGCTTATCTGTACGACGGCCGCCACCTGGGCATGCAGTTTCATTGCGAGGTGAAAGTGGAAATGATCCGGCAGTGGCTGCAGGTGGGCTATCAGGAAATCGATGCCCATGATCTGCCCAGTGTCATGTCGGTGGCGCAGATTGCCGCTTCACTGGAGGAGGGCATGCCGCAGAGCCATCGCCAGGCCGATGCCATTTATCGGCGCTGGCTGCGGGGAGTCTATGGCTGAGGCTGGGTGGTGTGCAGGGACGCTGCCTTGCTGAGACGGTTGAAGTGCTGCTTGGCCAGCACCATGTCTTGCCAGGCCTTGGCCTTGTCCGGCAGATTGCGTAGCAGATAGGCCGGGTGATAGGTGGCAATCAGTGGAATGCCCTGATAGTGGTGCAACTGGCCGCGCAGCTTGCCGATGCTTTGCTCGGTCTGCAGCAGGGTTTGCACGGCAAAGCGGCCCAAGGCCAGAATCAGGGTGGGTTGCACATGGCGAATCTGCTGTTGCAGATAGTTGCTGCATGCCAGGATTTCAGCCGGAGCCGGGTTGCGATTGCCTGGTGGCCGGCATTTCAGCACATTGGCGATATAGACATCGTTTTCACGGTCCAGTCCGGCAGCCGCCAGCATATTGTCCAGCAGCTGGCCAGCCTTGCCGACAAAGGGCTGGCCTTGCCGGTCCTCCTGTTCGCCTGGGGCTTCGCCGATCAGCATCCAGCGTGCCTGCGGATTGCCACGGCCAAATACGGTTTGGCTGCGGGTCTGGCAGAGCTGGCAGTTTTGGCAGTTTGCCACGGCTTGTTCCAGCTGTTCCCAACTGAGTTCCACCAGCGGCAGGGGCGCGGCAGCGGGCTGTTCCGCTATGGCAGTCACCGGAGCGGCTACTGATATGAGCTCAGGAGTGCTTGCCATGGCAGCAGGACTGGTCACCAGGAGCGGGGCCGCCAGCTGAGCATCGGCCTCCGTTACGGCGGTTATGGCGGGGGGGATTTCTGCCGCGGTGGCCGCAGACTGGCTGGCTTGCTGCTGTGCCAGTTGCCAAGCCTTGCGCTCCAGTTCGGCGGGATGCTGTTCAAACCAGCCGCTGCGGGCCTGCCATTGCGGGCCAAGGCCGATGGCCTGCTGGATAAAGCGGCTGCGGTTCACAGGCAGGCCTCCATCAGGATGGCGTGTTCGCGTTGACCATCGCCGCCAGCGTAGTAGTTTTTGCGCAGGCCGGACTCATGAAACCCGCAACGCAGATAGAGTGCCCGCGCCGGGGCATTGCTGGCGCGCACCTCCAGGAACAGCCGTTGACAACCCTGTTGCCGGAGATCCTGCATCAGGCCCTCCAGTAATTGTCGGCCCAGACCACGTCCCTGCTGCGGCGCGGCAATGACAATATTCAGCAGCTCGGCTTCATCCAGCACCGGCATCACCACGGCAAAGCCGGTTTCTGGCTGCTCAAGGCAGTAAAATGCGTGGCCGGCGTTGATGGAATCCTGGTAATTGCCTGCGCTCCAGCCATGCGCTGTTGCGGCAGCTTCCTGTGTGGCCAGGTCGTGGGCGGAGGCTGGATGGTAGCGGCGGACGCTGCTCATCCCTTGAGTGCCTGTTGTTCGATCGAGGTCAGTGCCACTTTGTTGCGGACATACAGCAGCTCGGCCTCGCGCGGGTGTTGCATGGGGTAGCGACCGCTCTGTGCCAGCGCGATGTGGGCGCTGGCATCGGCGCGCAGCACGCCGCTATGGCGAATGTGCTCACGTTGTCCTGCCAGCAGGGCGGGGTAGTTTTCAAAACCATCGCCGGCTACCTGGGTGATGCCGTCTGGCAAGACCACCGCCTGGGGGTCCTGCAGGGTGATCGGTCCCAGGCGTTGCCAGTGCGGGCCGGTCTGGTAGACCGCGCAATACACTTGCTGCATGCGCGCATCCAGGCAGACCAGCAACTGGTCGGCTGCGCTTTGCTGGGCGACGGCATCCAGCGTGGGAATGCCGATGACCGGCAGTCCCGCGGAAAAAGCCAGTCCTTGTGCCAGGCCGCAGGCAATGCGCAGGCCGGTAAAGGAACCCGGTCCCTGACCGAAGACGATGGCGTCCAGCGCAGTGAGCTTGATGCCGGCCTGTTTTAACAGCGTATCGATTTCCGGCAGGGTGCGTTCCGCGTGTTTTTGTCCCATCTCCTCATGAAAGGCGTGCATTTCGCCGTCCAGGCTGAGGGCCAGGGACAAATAACTGCTGGAGGTATCAATGGCTAACAGTTTCATCGAGGGGTTCGGAACCGGCTGAAGGGCTGGCAATTATAAGCCCAGATCCTCTACCCAGGCGAGTGCGGCGACATGGGCCTGGTTGAGCTGGTCGGCGCTCAGCTGCAGCCGTGCCGACAGTTCGACCACCCCGGCCAGCTGGCCATCTTCGCAGCTGCAGGTCAGTTGCAGCAGGGCACCCATCTGCCCCTTGCGTTCCGACAGGGCTTCGATCAGGGGCAGCGGCAATTGCAAGTGCTCCAGGATATTGGCCATGGGCATGTCGAATAGTACATCGAGCAGACTGAACATGCCGACGATGAACAAATTGTCACACTCGTCATGATGCAGCCCCAGTTGCTCTCCCAGTAATTCCATGAAGCGGCCCCGGGTCACGGCGGTTTTCTGCAGGGCCGGTGGCGCACGGCCATCATCGGAGGCGGTGACCAGCAGCAGGGTCAGCCAGCGGTAGAGCTTTTTGTAACCCAGTACGGTGACTGCGTGCGAGAAGGAGCTGATGGTAGTGTTCAGCCCGGCAGCGGCCGAATTGACATAGCGCAGCAGTTTGAAGGACAGCGCCACATCGCGCTTGAGGATCTGCTCCACCTGACGCAGGTCCGCATCCATGCGCAGCAGGTTGAGCAGCTCCAGCGCATTGCTGAAGGTGGGGTGAATCACCCGTGCCGACAGGGTTTCCGGCTTGGCGAAGTAGTAGCCCTGAAAGCCATCCATGCCCAGTTCCTTGCACAGATGGTATTGCTCGTGGGTTTCCACCCGCTCGGCAATACGGATCACCGGATAGCTGCGCAAGCGGGCAGCCAGAACCTGGAAGTGATTGGTATTGCGGTTCTGGATATCCAGCTTGACGTAGTTGGCGAACTCCAGAAAGGCGGCGGACTGGGCCTCGAAGGAGAAATCATCCAGGGCAATGCCAAAACCCAGCGACCGCAGATGGCGCGCCCGTGACAGCAATTCACTGGAGGCGCTGATGTCGGGGGCGATATCCAGAATCACCCGGCGTGGTGGCAGCAACTCCAGAAAATCGCTGGTGAGCATGGCTTCACCCACATTGATGAAGGCCAGCTTGTTGCCGATCAGCCAGCTGGTACCCATATTGTTCAGGGTATTCACCAATACCTGGGTATCCGCCTGCAGCTCGCTGTGTGGCCCTGCCGAATTGGCTTCCTCGCTTGCACGAAAAAGCAGCTCATACCCGATGAGCTGCTGGTTACGGTTCAATACCGGTTGTCGGCCAATGAAGGCGCTTTGTGAGGTCATTAAAACTTGCCAGTTCTGGTTTTTCTTATACGGAGATCAACTCCGAGGTCCGGACTTGGCCATTGGTGCCATCGCTGGAGCTGAGCAGGTCTTCCATATCCAGCACCAGTACCACCGAGCCGTCGCCAGACAGTGTGGCACCGGCCACACCCTTCGGACGAATATTCTGCAGCGGTTTGATGACCACATCATCACGACCGACAAAGGAGTCGATGGCCAGAATGAAGGACTTCTCGGCCGACTGCATCAGCACGCCAAAGTAGGGCTTCTGTGTCGGTTCCCAGCCAAGCAGGCCGGCCAGGGTGCGCAGCGGCAGGATTTCGTCGCGTACCACGATGGTGGGCTTGCCGGAGACTTCCTGAATGGCGTTCGGATCGATGGTGATGATCTCGCGCACCATGGCCAGCGGTACGGCAAACGGCTGGTTGCAGGCACGGACCACCAGTACCGGCAGAATGGCCAGGGTCAGCGGCAGCGAGATGCTGATGCGGGTGCCTTCGCCCGGCAGCGAGTTGATGTCGATGCGGCCGTTGAGTTTCTGGATATTGGTCCGCACCACATCCATGCCCACGCCACGGCCGGAAACGCTGGAAATCTGGTCCTTGGTGGAGAAACCCGGCATGAAGATGAGTTGCAGGCACTGCTTTTCGTCCAGACCGTTGGCGGTTTCCTGATCGATCAGGCCTTTTTCGATGGCCTTGCGACGCAGGGCGTCCGGGTTCATGCCCTTGCCGTCGTCGGTGATTTCGATCTGGATATGATCGCCCACCTGTTCGGCGGTCAGCTGGATCAGCGATTGCGGCTTCTTGCCAGCGGCAATACGTTCTTCCGGCGACTCGACACCATGGTCAACCGCATTGCGCACCAGGTGGACCAGCGGATCGTTCAGATCTTCGATCATGGTCTTGTCCAGCTCGGTTTCTTCACCGGACAGTACCAGTTCCACTTCCTTGCCCAGTTGACGAGCCAGGTCGCGTGCCAGGCGCGGGTACTTCTGGAACAGGCGGCCGATAGGCTGCATGCGGGTCTTCATCACCGCGTTCTGCAGGTCACCCACCAGCAGGTCGAGCTGGCTGATGGCTTCGTCCAGCGAGCGCAGGGTGTTGCCGTCGCGATTGCCCTGCAGGATTTCCGTGCGCAGGGTGGTCAGGCGGTTCTTGGTGAGGCCGATTTCGCCGGACAGGTTGAGCACCATGTCCAGGCGTACCGTATCGATACGGATGGTGTTTTCCTGCGGGCCACTGCTGTTGCCGGCGCTGCTGGGCTGCTTGTTGGCCACCGCCTTGCTGGCAGGTTTGGCTGCGGGAATGTGTTCTGCGGCGGGCAGCAGTTCCTGTACCGGTGTGCTGACAACGGCGGCAACTGCTGCGGCCGGTGCTGCGCTTGCTGCCGGCGCCGGTGCAGGTGCGGCTGCCGGGGCAGGCTGTGCGGTGGCCGCTTGCGGCACGATGGCCTGATGCAGGGCATTCCAGTCAGGACCGTCTGTGGCAGCAGCAGGAGCAGGAGCCGGCGCCGGGCTGGCCACGGCTTGCACCGCCGGAGCCGCTGCCACTGCGGCAGGCGCCGGGGCAGGGGCGGGCGCGGCGGCCTTGCCGGGCATCTCGCCGGCCAGTACGGCATCCAGTGCATTGAGTACATCGGCATCGGCATCCGCCACCATCAGGCCCTGGCCCAGGGTGCCGAACATGTCGCGCACAATGCCGGTTGCATCCAGAATCACGTCCATCACTTCCGGCGTGATGTGGAGTTCGCCATTGCGCAGCTTGTCGAACAGGTTTTCGGTGCGATGGCACAGGTTGACCATCGGACCCACGTTCAGAAAGCCAGCTCCGCCCTTGATGGTGTGGAAACCCCGGAAAATGTCATTGAGCAGTGCCTTGTCTTCAGGACGCTTTTCCAGTTCCACCAGCTTGTTGTCCACATCGGACAGCAGATCGGTGGATTCCATCAGGAAGTCTTGTAGCAGTTCTTCCATGCCGCCAAAATCGCTCATATTCTCACCCCGCTTATGCCGCTAACACGTTCACCGCTTTTTGTTTAGAAGCCCAGGCTTTCCAGCAGGTCGTCGACCTGCTGCTGGCTGGACACCACGTCCGTTCTGCCCTCCGGATTGACCACCGGACCATTCAGCAGATTGCTGTCCAGCTCGGCTTTCTTCGAATCCGGAGAGAATTCGATCAGGAAGGCCACCAGTTCCGTTTCCAGTATATGCACCATATCCATCATTTTCTTGATGACTTGGCCGGTAAGGTCCTGGAAGTCTTGCGCCATCACGATTTCCAGCAACTGGGTATTGGTAGCCTGGGTTTGTTTCGGAACATGGCCGAGGTACTGACGGGTCTCCTCGGCAAGGTTCTTGAATTCGGCAGTCGACAGCTGGTTGGCATAGAGCAGGTTCCAGCGTTCCGACAGCAGCCTGGCACGACTTTCCAGATCATCCTGATAGGGTTTGGCCAGGTCGGTGGCATTGAGCACCCGTTCGGCCGCACTTTCCGTCAGCGAGGCGATGTAGCTCAGCCTGTCCTTGGCATCGGGAATGGCGTCTGCCACCTTTTCCAGTGATTTGTCATAGCCCAGATCGCGCAGCGCGTCGTGCATCTTTCGTGTCAACTGGCCAATCTGTTCGTACATGACCGCGGTACTGGTTTCGTTGCTGGCTGCCGTGCTTGCCGACCCAGCCGATGTGGTCGAGATTGCTTCTGGTTCTTTTTGCTGTTGCTGACTGGCAATGCTGTCAAACAATGCTTCGAGATCCGGTGAATCTCCACTTTCCAGAATGTGATCCGGCACGATAGCCTCTCCTCAGTGCTGACTAGGCAAGTTTGTTTGCTATGTTTGTTCGTTTTACTTGTTCATGGTCTGGAAGATCTTGTTCATCTTTTCTTCCAGTGTGGCAGCCGTGAACGGTTTGACGATGTAACCACTGGCGCCGGCCATGGCGGCTTCGATGATGTTTTCCCGCTTGGCTTCGGCGGTAATCATCATGAAGGGCAGATGCTTGATCTGCTGGTCGGCGCGTACTGCTTTCAGCAACTCGATGCCGGTCATGTTCGGCATGTTCCAGTCGGAAACGATAAAGTCGAAATGCTGCGTTTTCAGCTTGTGCAAGGCAACCTGGCCGTCTTCGGCTTCATCCACATTGGTGAAGCCCAACTCTTTCAGCAGGTTGCGAACAATTCTTCTCATGGTCGAGAAATCGTCCACAACGAGGAATCGCATGTTTTTATCTGGCATCTGGGTAGGTCCTGAAATGTCGGTATTCCATTGAGCCGTTGATTTTAACGGTTACCTCTGCAGGAATGGAATCAAAGTTTCAGCCAGTATTGCCGGATCGAATTTGGCAACATAGGCATCGACACCCACGCTGGAACCCATCGCCTTGTTGGCGTTGGAGGACAGCGAGGAGTGCATGATAACCGGGATGCCTTTGAAGCGGACATCGGATTTGATCAGTTTGGTCAGGACATAACCGTCCATTTCCGGCATTTCCGCATCCACCAGAATGATCTTCAGATAGTCGTGCAGCGACTCGTCTTCGCCCCAGCTGCGGCTGGCCAGCACTTGCAGGCGTTCCCAGGCTTCGCGGCCATTGGTGGCCTGCTGGAACTTGATGCCCATCTTTTCCAGCACGCTGGTGATTTCCTTGCGCGCCACCACCGAGTCGTCGACGAAGAACAGGTACTGGTCGGTTTCCAGCTGTGCCTGCGGAATGTCCGGCAGCCGCGGTTCACCCACCACGGTGGCCAGAATCTGTTCCACGTCCAGAATGGAAACCAGCTTGCCGTCTTCCAGTTCGGTAATGGCGGTGATCAGATTGGAGTTGGTGGTGGTGCTCATCATGTTTTCCGGGGCGCGTACCCGGTCCCAGTCGACGCGGATGATGCGGTCGACCGAATCCACCAGGAAAGCCTGGGTGCTCTTGTTGAATTCGGTGACGATCATGGTGTCGAATTTGCGACCGCTTTGTTCCGAGCCGACGAAACGTGCCAGCGAAATCACCGGGATGATGTTGCCGCGCAAGGACAGCACGCCCTGCACACCAAAGGGCATGTTGGGGGTTTTGGTGATGGCCGGCGTCTGCGATACCTCGCGCACCTTGAATACATTGATGCCGAAGGTTTCGCGGGTACCCAGCGAAAACAGCAG
>NZ_QJKC01000021.1 GCF_003202035.1 Aquitalea magnusonii
AGGGTTTAAGAAGCCCAGCGAAGCATTCTGGGAATGTTGCTTCAATCTGGATATCAGGATTCCAACCACCGTTGCACTTGGCTCTTGAAACCGCCCTGGTAAAACCTGCTCTGCCAGTCAACAAAACAAAGGCGTCCGCCGTGAGGGGACGCCTTTCTTGCGGCTGACCAAGTGATTTGGTGCGCTTGTACCGGACCCGGCAAAGCCGGGCCTTTCGACTCACTGATTGATTCCGCAGCCTTCCCGTCTATTCCCTATCCCCCCGCCCTTTCCCTGAAAGGGAGCCTCGCTTTCTGTCCAGAAAGCGAGAAGAGCCAGGCTGGCATCAGGGAGCAGTGTCAGAACACCGGCACCACCGCACCCTGATAACGCTGGTCGATGAACTGGCGTACATCGTCGGTGAACAGTGCCGCCACCAGTTTTTTCAGCGCCGGGCTGCTGCGGTTATCCTCGCGCGACACGATGATGTTGGCGTAGGGAGATTGGCTGCCTTCGCTGAACAGCGCATCACGCTTGGGTTTCAGCCCGCCTTGCAGCGCGTAGTTGGTATTGATCAGCGCAATGTCCACCTGATCCAGCACCCGTGGCAGGGTGGCGGCTTCCAGTTCCTTGATCTTGAAATGGTGCGGGTTGCTGCTGATGTCACGCGCGCTGGCCAGGATATTGGCCGGGTCCTTCAGGCTGATCAGGCCCTGCTTGTGCAGCAGCAGCAAGGCGCGGCCGGTATTGGACGGGTCGTTGGGAATGGCGATGGTGGCACCGTCCGGCAGCTCGCTGACCTTGCGGACCTTGTGCGAGTACGCGCCGAACGGCTCTACGTGAATGGCCGCCACGCTTACCAGCCGGGTGCCCTTGGACTTGTTGAAGCTATCCAGAAAGGGCTGGTGCTGGAAGTAGTTGGCGTCGATTTCCTTGCCGGCCACTGCCAGGTTTTCCTGCAGCCCATTGCTGAACACTTTCACTTTCAACTCAATGCCCTGTTTGGCCAGCGCCGGTTTCACATGTTCCAGAATCTCGGCATGCGGTACCGCTTCGGCACCGATGGTCAGCACTTCGGCGTGGGCGGTAAGGCTGGTGGCCAGGCCGAACAGTGCCAGCCAGAGGCTTGCGCGTTTCATGCATATTCTCCTGCGGAGGTGGGAAGGGAAGCTGCCTGCAATGCTTGCGGGGAAAGCAGGTCGGCATGGTGCCGGACGGCTACCTTGGGATGGGAGCGCAGCCGTCCTTTGAGATAATTGTCACCAATACGGTAAAACAGCGGGTTGTCCGGGTCGGCCTCCGGGCCACGTGCTTCGGCGGCCAGCGGTGCCGGCAATTGCAGCAGCGGAATGGTGGCATCCAGCCGCGGGCCGAGGAAAAAGGCCACCGACAAGCGGTCCTTGCCTTCTGGCGGGCTCAGCACGCGATGCACATTGGCCCGCAAATACCCATCGGAAGCCATTTCCAGCGATTCACCGATATTGACGATGAAACTGCCCGGCAATGACGGCGCATCAATCCAGCCCTGCTCGGTTTCCACTTGCAGGCCGTCCTGGCTATCGTCTTGCAGCAACAGGGTGAGAAAGCCGCCGTCCTTGTGCGGCCCCACGCCCTGCCCGGCTATGCCTTGCTGGCTGCCCGGATAACGGATGATTTTCAGATGCCCCACCGGAGCTTCGACAAAAGCATCGTCGAAAATGTCGACCGGCTGCTGCAGGGCTTCGGCAAAGGCACGCAACAGGCGGATGGAAAGGCGGGTGGTTTCCTGCTGCCAGTCCAGCAGCACCGGCTTGAGTTGCGGCAAGGCTGTCGGCCATTGATTGGGGCCTTGCAGACGCCACCACGGGCCCTGCGCTGCCAGGTCGGGCCGCGGAGGGCGCTCGGCACCGATATCCAGTTGTTCGCGCCAGTCGGCAGCGCCGCGGGTGCGTTCTTCACCGGCACGGGTATAGCCACGGAAATGCGGCGAGTTTTCCATGTCGATGGCCAGCTTGTCGGCTTTCGGCAGGGCAAAGAATGCGCGTGCGGCCTGACGCAGTGCCGTCACCTTGTCAGCGGCGACACCATGGCCGACCAGATAAAAGAAACCGTGATCGCGCGCTGCGCCACGCAGTTGTTGCAGCAGTTGCTGGCGCTGTTCGGGACTGCCATCGAGCAGGCTGAAATCGATGACAGGCAAGGCAAGAGGGCTTGACATGACAACTCCGTAAAGCGGCACCACCGGGGTGCCGGGAAGCTTCACGATATGCCATGCCAATGCCGGTGCGAACCAAGAAAAACTGATTTGAATATCAAGCCGTCAGCGCGGCTGACAAGGGCGGTGCTTGCCTGAACAACGGCGTGCCGGTGCCGCCCGGACAAGCAGGATGAATGGTGGCGCAAAGCCGCACAGCGGTGTTGTCTGCGCCAAACTGTGACAGTAACAGCCTGCCCTCAGGCTGCCTCGACACTGCCACCCAGATAGAACCGGTGTACGTCTTCACGCGCAGCCAGCTCGGCCGAACTACCCGACAGTGCCACATGGCCGTTTTCCAGCAGATAGGCCTGATGGCTGTAGTGCAAGGCCAGGTTGGCGTTCTGTTCGGCCAGCAAAAAGCTCACCCCTTCCTGCCGGTTCAGCGCCTGCAGTATCTCGAAAATTTCCTCGACGATTTTCGGTGCCAGCCCCATGGATGGCTCATCCAGCAATACCAGCCGGGGTGCGGCCATCAGCGCACGGCCGATGGCCACCATCTGCTGCTCGCCACCCGAGGTATAGCCCGCTTGCGAGCGGCGGCGTTCTTTCAGCCGCGGGAAATACTGGTAGATGCGTTCCAGATCCTGCTGCAAGGCTGCGCGGCTGGGCTTGCGCACGAAGGCACCGGTCAGCAGGTTTTCTTCCACGCTCAGGTGGGCAAAGCAATGCCGTCCTTCCAGCACCTGCACCAGCCCGCGCTGCACCAGCTCATGCGGGGCGGTATGGCTGACATCCTGCCCGTCATAGACAATGCGCCCTTGTTGCAGGCAGCCGCGCTCGGCTGCCACCAGCCCGGCAATAGCCTTGAGCGTGCTGCTCTTGCCTGCCCCATTGGCCCCCAGCAAGGCCACGATCTGCCCTGCGTCCACCTGCAAGGAAACACTGCCCACGGCCAGAATGGCCTGGTTGTACACCACCTGAATGCCTTCCACCTGTAGTAAGGGCTGGCTCATGATTCAACTCCGCAATCCGTCAAAAACCGGGTGACAAAAACCCGGCGCAGCAAGCCGCGCCGGGCGTGGACGGGCTCAGGCCATCACGATTCCTTGCTGCAATCGCGCGGGGTGATGCCCTTTTCCTTGGCGTACTTGTGCGAGGAGTCCTCGATGATGGGGCGCAGCAGCTTGCGGTCGGCCTGTACCCACGGCGAAATCACCTTCCACTGCTGGCCGTCCCACTGCTGGAAGCGCACCGCACCGCCGCCTTCGTGGTCGGCGCAACTCAGTTGCAAGGGTTGCAACAGCCCCAGCGCGCCCACTTCCTTCAAGCGCTTGTCGTCAAAGTGCAGGTGCTCGAAGCCCCAGCGCACCTGCTCGCCGGTCAGCGGTTTCTTACCGAACTTGGCCTGCGCCAGGCGCACGGCTTCCACATTCAGGATGCCGTTCACCACGCCCAGGTTGTAGTACACCGTGCCAAAGCGCTTGGCGTCGGCCAGATTGCCCTTGCCGGCATCCAGCACGGTTTTCTTGATGCCTTGCAGTACCGGGAACTGGGTGCCGGACGGGTGGGTGGTGATGGAGATGAAGCCCTTGGCGGCGGCGCCGGCCGGGGCGGCGTCTTCTTCCGAGTTGCTCCAGATATTGCCGATGATGTGGTCTGCCGGATAACCGGTTTTCTGCGCGGTTTTCAGTGCCACCGGGTTCATCACGCCCCAGCCGCGCAGAATCACCCAGTCCGGTTTTTGCTGGCGGATGGTCAGCCACTGCGACTGCTGCTCGTTACCCGGATGCGGCACTTCCAGCGACACCAGCTGGAAGCCGTACTTCTTCGACAGCAGCTCCAGGATGGGGTTGGTTTCCTTGCCATAGGGCGAGCCGTGGTAGAGCACGGCAATCTTCTTGCCCTTCAGCTTGGCCAGGCCGCCGGATTTCTGGCCGATGTAGTTGATGATGGCCGACACCTCGGAATACGGGTTCAGCTGCAACGGGAATACATAGGGAAACACGCTGCCGTCGGTGGAGTCGGTACGGCCGTGGTTGATGGTGATCAGCGGCAGCTTGTCAGCGGTGGAACGCTCCAGCGTGGCATAGGCAATGCCTACCGACAGCGGGTTGGTGGCGGCAGCCGGTGCGCCGTTCAGGCCTTTTTTCAGGCGCTCGTAGCACTCCACCCCTTTTTCCACCACGTATTCGGTTTCGCACTCGCTCCAGGTGAGCTTGACGCCGTTGACGCCGCCTTCCTTGAGATTCACGTATTGCAGGTAATCAATAAAGCCGCCGAAAAAGCCGGTGCCGCCAGCCGCATACGGCCCCACGCGGTAGCTTTGCAGCGGGAAATACTGCTCGCCGCCTGCCTGTGCCGTGGCCGATGCTGCCGCCAGGCCCAATGCCAGTACGACCGCCCCTTTCAGTGTGTGCAGATGATTTTTCATTATGGGTAAACTCCCTGGTTCAGTAGACGAAACTGCTAACGGAAACAACAAGACAAAAACATTCAGAAGCGCAGTGGCCACAGCCGGGCGCGGGCGCGCCAGCCTTGCCACAGCCGTGCCAGACCGTCCGGCTCCTTGATCAGGAACAGGATGATCAGCACGCCAAAGATGATTTTTTGCAGGTTCTCCAGCTGGCCGGCGGGCAGCACCCCGCTGAGCAAGCTGCCGGACAGGATGGACAGCACGATGGGCAGCAGCACGATGAAGGCCGCGCCCAGGAAATTGCCCAGAATGCTGCCCATGCCGCCCAGGATGATGATGAACAGCACCTGAAACGAGCGGCTGAGATCAAAACCATGCGGCTCCACCGTGCCCAGATAGGTAAACGCCCACAGGGAACCAGCCACCCCCAGGATGAAAGAGCTGATGGCAAAGGCCAGCAGTTTGGTGCGCAGGATGGGGATGCCGATGACAGCAGCAGCGGTATCCATGTCGCGCACTGCCATCCAGTTGCGCCCCAGGCTGCTGCGTACCAGATTGGCCGCCAGCACAAACAGCGGCAGCACCACGCTCAGGGTGAGCAGGTAGCGCCCGGCCGGGCTGCCAAAATCGTGACCGGCCACCAGCAGCGGCGGCGCGGTGATGACGCCGGACTCGTTACCGTTGGAGAACCAGGCAAACTTGGTGAGCAGCCATTCGACAAAGAACTGTGCCGCCAGGGTGGACACCAGCAGATAAAAGCCCTTGATGCGCAGGCTGGGCAGGCCGAACACCACCCCCACTGCCGCGGCCACCACGCCACCGGCGACAAAGCTGAGCAAGAGCGGCAGGCCCGGCAGCAGGAATTGCAGCTTGTAACTGGCAAACGCCCCCACCGCCATGAAGGCGGCCGAACCCAGCGACAGCTGGCCGGCATAGCCGGTAAGCAGGTTCAGCCCCAGCCCGGCCAGTGACAACACCAGAAACGGAATCAGAATGGCGCTGAACCAGTAGTCGTTGCCAATAAAGGGCAACAAGCCGAAGGCCAGTGCCAGCAAGGCCCACAGCGCGGCACGCTGCTGCCATAGCCGCAGTGCGCGGCCATCCTGCCGGTAGCGGGTGCTGAACTGCCCGGATTCCTGATAAAACATGCGTATTCTCCTTACACCCGTTCGATGGCGCGTTCGCCAAACAAGCCCGCCGGGCGCAGCAGCAAAAACAGCAGCGCCAGCACATAGGGAAACCAGTTTTCAATGCCACCGCTGAGCAGCGGCCCCAGATACACTTCCGCCAGTTTTTCGCTGGCCCCCACAATCAGCCCGCCGACAATGGCGCCGCCTATCGAGGTGAAGCCGCCAATGATCAATACCGGCAAGGCCTTGAGCACGATCAGCGACAGGGAAAACTGCACGCCCAGCCGCGCGCCCCACAACAGCCCGGCCACCAGTCCCACCAGCCCGGCCACCGCCCATACCAGCACCCACATGCGTTGCAGGCGGATGCCCACTGCCAGCGCGGCCAGCTGGTCGTCAGCCACGGCGCGCAGCGACAGGCCGATGCGGGTCTTGTTGAACAGCAAGGACAGCAGCAGCACCAGCAGCCCGGCGCTGCCGGCGGCAAACAGGTCGAAGCGCGACAGCATCAGCCCGCCCAGCTCCAGCGGCGTGTCCTCGATGCCCAGGTCCAGCCCGTGTACCTGCGCGCCCCACAGCGCCTGGGCCACGCCTTCCACCACATAACTCAGGCCCAGCGTGGCCATGAACAGGGTGATGGGTGGCCGGTTCACCAGATGGCGCAGCACCAGCCGCTCCAGCAACAGCGCCAGCAGCAGCATGGACAATAGGCTGATGACAAAAGACAGCCAGAACGGCAGGCCACGCTCCAGCAGGCTGACAAAGGTGAGTGCGGCAAACAGCACCATCGAGCCCTGGGCAAAATTGAACACCCCGCTGGCCTTGTAGATCAGCACGAAGCCGATGGCCACCAGCGAGTACATCACCCCGGCCAGCAAGCCGCCGAGCAGTACTTCCATGAAAAACGACATCAGACAGCCCCCTTACAGGTCCCCGCCCCGCACGGGCAAGCTGGCGGGAACAAGGTGGATACGGATAAACAGGTTTCAGTGACGCTGCTGGCCCAGATAAGCGGCAATCACCTCGGGCAGCGCACGCACCGCTGCGGGCTCGCCATCGCCGATCTTGCGGCCGTAGTCCAGCACCACCACGTGGTCGGACAGCTCCATCACCACGCCGATATCGTGTTCGATCAGCACGATGGTGGTGCCGAACACCTGGTTGACCTCGCGGATGAACTGGCTCATCTCGCGCTTTTCTTCGCGGTTCATCCCGGCCATGGGTTCGTCCAGCAACAGCAAGCGCGGCCGGGCTGCCAATGCGCGCCCCAGTTCCACCCGCTTTTGCAGGCCATAAGGCAGCTGGCCCACCGGGGTGTGCCGCCAGGCTTGCAGGCGCAGAAAGGCAATCACCTCCTCGGCTACCGCACGCTGGGCTTCTTCATCGGCTACCGCACGGCCTACACGGAAGGCCTGCTCCAGCCAGCTGCTGCGGCTGGCCAGGTTGCGGCCGGTGAGGATGTTGTCCAGCACGCTCATGCCCTTGAACAAGGCAATGTTCTGGAAGGTGCGGGCAATGCCTGCCACCGCAGCCTCGTGCGGCTGCATGGCGCGGCGGGCGCGACCGGCAAAACGGATTTCCCCTTGCTGCGGCTGGTACACACCGTTGATGACATTGAGCAAGGAACTCTTGCCCGCGCCATTGGGGCCGATCAAGGCGCAGATTTCCCCTTCGGCCACGTCAAAGCCGATGTCGGTCACCGCCTTGACACCCTTGAAGCTCAGGGAGATGTGCGACAGGCTCAGCAAGGGCGCTACGGTCTCGGACATAGTGTTGTTTCCATTTCTTGATTCAGGCTTGCAGGGGAGGCGTAGCGGAAGGCCGCCATTGCTGTGTGCTGCCTTCCGGTTCTGGCTGCACCGCTCTTTGCTGCCATTCACCGCTATCCGGCCAGTTGCGCACTTCCACCCCCAGCACGGCAAAAAAGTGCCGGGTGTTTTCCGCCAGCGGCGCACCCAATAGCAGCGGCACCCGCGTGCGGCTGAAGCCCAGTACGTCGCGCAGCGGGCGAATCACGCTGTAATACCCGGCCCAGCGCCAGAAGCGCCCGGCATCCGGTTGCAGCACGCGGTCTACCAGCGCACGTTGCCAGCTGCCCGTAGGCGGCAGACGGCTGCGAGCCAGCTGTTCCAGCCGGCTATAGGTTTCGCGCGTACCGGCCACCAGGGTGGGGCCCAGTTCGCGACGGTCGTTGTCGCGCGTGGCAAGGTTTTCCGGGAAATTCAGCCGGAAACCGGCTTGCAGCCACGGTGCCAGCAGGTAGCGCACCTGGGCGGAACTGGCAAAGGCACGCGAGGCCAGGGCGTCTTCATTGGCAGTCAGGCCCTCGGCCTGTAACAGCTGGCTACCCGCCTGCAGCAAATGGCCATGCTGCAAGGCCTGCTGTTGCAGCTCGCCCCGGCCATCCACCCGCCAGAAGCGGAAAGCAACCGCCTTGTTGCTGGCCAGCAAGGCGGGCGCAGGCAAGGCCGCGCCTGCTTGCTGCAACTGCGCAACCGACAGCCAGCCCGGCCCTACCCGCTGCTGCAAGCCACGCCCTTCGGCGTAGAGCAATAGCGCGGGGCTGGGCAAATCACGCGGCAGGCTGTGCAGGGCCTCGGCATCCTCCACCAGCAAGCAGCGCGGCTGTAAATGCAGCAAGATGGCCTGCAAGTCGCGCACCGGCTGTTGCGGGTCCAGCGCCACCGCCTCCCCGCCCAGCCACTGCGCCGCCAGGCTGAGCAACAGCACTTCGGGGCGCGGATGACTGAGCAACACCAGGCTGTGCCCGGCCGCAAAGCCTTGCGCAGCCAGACCGGCCGCCAGCGCAGCCACTTGCTGCTGCAGCTCGGCCCAGCGCCATTGCTGCCAGATGCCCAGCCGCTTGTGGCGCAGGGCAATGGCCTGCGGCTGTTGGTCGGCCTGCCATGCCAGCCCGGCTGGCAGGCTGGCGCTGCCGGGCAGCGGTGCTTCCTGATGTCGCTTCATCACCCTTGCTCCTGTCAGGCGGCTACGGCTTCGTGCTCTTTGGCGCGCGCTTCCAGCTCACGCACCAGCGGCAGCACTTTTTCGCCGAAGTAGGCCACTTCTTCCTGGAAGTGCAGGAAGCCGCCCAGCACCAGGTCCACTCCCACGGCCTTCAGCGCGACGATGCGCTCGGCAATCTGCTGCGGGGTGCCAATCAGATTGGTCTTGAAGCCGTCGTTGTACTGCACCAGGTCTTCAAAGGTGGACTTGGCCCAGTTGCCCTCGCCTTCCGGGCTGGCCTGACCGGCCTGCTTCACCGCATCGCCAAAGGCGTTGACGGCTTCCGGGTCGGCCTTGTCGATGATTTCGGCCAGCACGGCGCGGGCTTCTTCTTCGGTATCGCGGGCAATGATGAAGGCGTTGACGCCAATCTTGACCTGATGGCCGTTGACTGCTGCCTTGGCGCGGATGTCGTCCACCTGCGCCTTGATGCCTTCCACGGTATTGCCGTTGGTGAAGTACCAGTCGGACACACGCGAAGCCATGTCACGCGCAGCACGCGAGCTGCCACCCTGGAAGATTTCCGGGTGCGGCTGTTGCAGCGGTTTCGGCTTCAGGGTGTAGTCACTGAAGCGGTAGAAATCGCCCTTGAAGCTGAAGTTGTCCTGGGTCCAGATGCCCTTGAGCACGCGGATGAATTCTTCCGAACGGCGATAGCGTTCGTCATGCTCCAGCCACGGTTCGCCAATGGCGGTGAATTCGCCCTGGAACCAGCCGGAAACGATATTGACTGCCACGCGGCCGCCGGTGAGGTGGTCGATGGTGGCAATCTGCTTGGCCAGCACCGCCGGGGTCCACGGGCCGGGCAGAATGGCGGCAATCACACGCAGTTTTTCGGTGGCGGCCAACAGCGCATGGCTGAAGGAAACCGACTCGTGCTGGTATTCCGCGCCATAACCGGCGGTAAAGCGGATTTGCGACAGCGCATATTCAAAACCGGCCTTCTCGGCGATTTGCGCCAGTTTGCGGTTGTAGTCGATGTCCCAGCTGGTGCGCTGTTCGATCTTGCTGACCACCAGGCCACCGCTGACATTGGGTACCCAGTAGGCAAACTTGATGGCGTTTTGTGCTTGGCTCATGTGATTTCTCCGTGTAGATGCAGGTAATGGTTAAGTAGGCAATGCGGGCTGGATTCAAACGGGGGCAGCGACGGCAGTATCTGTGCTGGCAATCACCGGCTGGCGGTGGCTGATCAGCGGCAAGGCGCGCTCCACCGCCAGACGGATGCGTGCCTGCAAGGCGCTAGCGCTGACCTGGTAATCGGTAAAGTCGGCCTCGGCGGCATAGATACCCAATGGCAGGGTTTGTGCCTGGAAGAAGCTGAACAAGGGGCGCAGCTGATGTTCGATCACCAGCGCATGGCGCTCGCTACCACCGGTGGCAGCCAGTAGCACCGGCAGGTCGAACAGCGCTTCGTGATGCACGAAGTCAAAGAAATGCTTGAACAGACCGGTATAGCTGGCGCGGTAAACCGGGCTGGCGACAATCAGCAAATCGGCCTGTTCCACCGCCTGAATGGCTTCCCGCACGGATTCCGGTAAATCCGCCGGACGGGTGACGCCACCGTAGTGCGGGGCCAGCTCGCCCAGTTCGATCACGCGGGCCTCAACTGGCAGATGGCCGGACAATTCCGCCAGCACGGCCTGCACCAGCGCCAGGGTGCGCGAGGGGCGCTGCAGACTGCCGGATACGGCAACAACATTAAAAGAGTGGCTCATGCTTGCTCCATCATCAGGGTTCTCCTGATACATAGCAGCAAGCGTGCCAGCTTTATTTTTCTTTAATATCAATAGCTTGCATAAATTTAACCATAACCGGCAACTGCTGCTGCCGCACCAGCATGCTGACCGGCTGCTGCCTGGGCAGCACCGGCAAAACCATGCAAAACAAAGCCGGATTACTGATATGCAAAACGCATCAAAACCAAGACAAACAGCCCGCTTCCAATACAAAAAAAGCACACCCCATAGGGTGTGCTTTTCATGATGAAGACGGTTGTCGGACCGGTCTGGCTTCAGCTTATTTGCCGTCCCACACGATGTCCTTCACCACCAGCGGCTTGGGAATCAGCTTCAGCTTGAAGAAGGTGTCGGCAATGCGCTGCTGCTCTGCCACCACCTTGCCATCCAGCAGTTTCACGCCATAGCCGGAGCGCTTGGCAGCCACCTGTACAATGTCCTTGTCCAGGCCGATCTGGCTGGACAGCTCGGCCGCAACTTCCGGGATATGACTCTTGCCCCAGGCATCCAGCCGTTGCAGTTCTTCCAGCACCACCTTGATGACCTTGGGATTGCTGGCCACATAAGGCTTGCGTGCCAGGTAGAACTGGGTGTTGTTGACGATGCCCTTGCCGTCCGCCAGCTGGCGGGCATTCAGTTGCTTCTCGGCAGCGGCCAGGAAGGGGTCCCAAATCACCCAGGCATCCACGCTGCCCTGCTGGAAGGCGGCGCGGCCATCAGCCGGGTTGAGGAAGACCGGGGTGATGTCTTCGTATTTCAGCCCGGCTTTCTCCAGTGCGCGCACCAGCAGGT
The DNA here is from genome assembly GCF_003202035.1 of Aquitalea magnusonii. Taxonomy (GTDB): domain Bacteria; phylum Pseudomonadota; class Gammaproteobacteria; order Burkholderiales; family Chromobacteriaceae; genus Aquitalea; species Aquitalea magnusonii. Next base: position 11,236 of record NZ_QJKC01000021.1, read on the forward strand.
AATGCACATTGGAGCCCTTGTTCAGCGCCACGCGCTTGCCTTTGAGGTCTTTTACACTGCGGATGGGCGAATCCTTGCCCACCACGATGGCCTCGCCTTCCGGTGCGGCCGGTTCATTGGCCAGATACAACAGGTCGGCACCGGCTGCCTGGGCAAAGATGGGCGGGGTTTCACCGGTGGTGCCCAGGTCCACGCTACCCACGTTCAGCGCTTCCAGCAGCTGCGGGCCGCCGGGGAATTCTGCCCATTTCACCTTGACGCCCAGCGGGGCCAGGCGTTTTTCCAGCGTGCCCTGCGCTTTCAGCAGCACCAGCGTGCCGTATTTCTGATAACCGATATTCAGCGTGTCGCTGCCTGCAGCCAGCGCGGTGGCAGACAGCGAAGACAGCGCAAGGCCGGCAGCAGCCAGCAGGCCCAAGACACGCCGACGGGTGGGGTTGAAGTGTTGCATCAGGATTCCTTGTTGTTTGCAGTATGAGTCTCTGGTTTTACAGGCCGAACAGGCGGGCGGCATTGCCGTACAGCACCTTGTCCAGCACATGGGGCCGCAGGCCCAGCCCTTGCAGATCGTCTATCGACTGGCTAATCGGCCGGAAGGGATAGGACGAACCAAACAGCAGCTGGTCGGCCATGAAGCCGTTGGCCGCCTCGATATACAACTGGCTGCCGGGCAGAAACTGGTACATGTCCGGCACCACCAGCACGTTTTCATGACGGAAGGCGATGCCGACAATCTCGGCCACCCGCGGCCAGTAGCCGTGGTAGCAAACAATGGGCAAGTGCGGGAAATCCGCCGCCACCCGTGCCACCCCGGCGGGGTCGTTGAAACGCGGGTCCGGCGTGGTGGGGCCGGACATCAGGAATACCGGCACGCCCAGCGCGGCGCAGGTTTCATAGATGGGGTAGTACACCGCATCGTCCGGCTGGCGTGCCGGCACGCCAAAGCCCGGTTCGATATCAATACCGGCCAGGCCCAGTTGCTGGATGGCGCGTTCGGCCTCGGCCACCGCCGCTTGCTCGCCCTGCAAGGCCGGGTCCACCCCGGCAATACCCAGCAGGCTGTCATGGCCGTGGACGATCTGGTGAATGGTGTCATTGGGCAGATGCTGGCCGGGCGTATGCCGCCCCACCACCACCGCGCGGCTCAGCCCGGCATGGGCCACTTCATTCAGGAAACCCTGCTGGGTGAGCGAGTTGACAAAGTGCTGGTCGTCACGCGAGCCCACGCGGCGGTTGAGCCAGCGCGCGGCTTCATAAGCCTGGGTGCCGGGCGAGGCACCAAAGAAGTCGTGCAGGAAGGCGGGCCTGCAACGCATGTCGATCACCTTCATGCGGCCTCCGTTTCGGCCACGGTTTTCGTCACTACGGTGCTGGCATCAAACGGGCCGCCGGTCTGCACGCGGTCGTCGCCATACACCCAGCGCTTGCCCGGCAACAGCGGGAATACCAGTTCGGCAAAGCGGTAAGCTTCTTCCAGATGCGGGTAGCCGGACAGGACAAAGCTGTCCACGCCCAGGTCGGCATATTCCTTCAGCCGCGCGGCCACGGTTTGTGCATCGCCCACCAGCGCGGTACCGGCACCGCCACGTACCAGGCCGACACCGGCCCACAGATTGGGGCTGACTTCCAGCTGGTCACGCTTGCCACCGTGCAGCGCGGCCATGCGACGCTGGCCTTCGGAATCCATTGCAGCAAAACGCTGCTGCACCTTGGCAATCACTTCGTCATCCAGATGGCTGATCAGCGCATTGGCCGCCGCCCAGGCTTGCTCGGTGGTTTCGCGCACAATCACATGCAGGCGCACGCCAAAGCGCACGGTGCGGCCCAGCTTGGCGGCGCGGGCGCGTACATCGGCAATTTTCTCGGCCACGGCTGCCGGGGGTTCGCCCCAGGTAAGGTAGGCTTCCACATGCTCGGCCGCCAGGTCGTGCGCAGCATTGGACGAGCCGCCAAAGTACAAGGGCGGAGCCGGTTTCTGCACCGGCTCGAAGAAGTTCTGCGCGTTTTCCACCGTATGGTATTGACCGGCGTAGTTGACGGTTTCGCCGGCCAGCAGACGTTTCCAGATATGCAGGAATTCGCTGGCTTCTTCGTAACGCTGGTCGTGATCGAGGAAAATGCCGTCGGCGGCCAGTTCGGCGGAATCGCCCCCTGCCACCACATTCAGCAGCAGACGGCCATTGCTGGCCTGGTCCAGCGTGGCGGCCATGCGCGCGGCAGCGGTGGGCTTGGTCAGCGCGGTGCGCAATGCCACCAACAGCTTCAGCCGACTGGTGACCGGCACCAGACTGGAGGCGGTCACCCACGGGTCCAGGCAGCCGCTGCCAGTGGGAATGAGGATGCCGTCGTAACCCAGATTGTCCGCCGCCACGGCAATCTGCCGCAGGTATTCGTTGCTGACGGCGCGGCCGGAGCCGGACTGGCCCAGATAACGGGTATCGCCGGAGGTCGGCAGAAACCAGAAAATGTCGAGACTCATGCTGCTTCCTTTGCTGGCAGATTGCATGACGCCGCAGCGCGCCGCTGTGGCCGCTGTGGCATGAAGGTGATGGGCCGATTCTAGTCAGCGCCCTGCACTGCACGAACCAAGGAAAACAGCAAAGCAAATCAATTTAAGTCATAACCTGTCATGACAGCTTGCCCGGCGTTTGGGCTTATACTCGGCGCAATCCAATCAAGCTCTGCCCGCTCATGACCACATTAGCCACGCCCCAGGCCCTGCATGCCCGCATCCGCGAAAGCCTGCGCAGCCAGATTCTCAGCGGCCATTATGGCCAGCACGACAAACTGCCATCGGAAAAACAGCTGATGGAAAGCTTTGGCGTCAGCCGCATCACAGTGCGCCATGCGCTGGGCGCGCTGGAACAGGAAGGCATGATCTTCCGCATTGCCGGCAAGGGCTGCTATGTAGCCAAGAGCAAACCCGCGCAGACCCTTACCCGGCTGCAAGGCTTTGCCGAGGCCATGCACAGCCAGGGCTACGCCGCCTGCAACCGGGTGCTGAGCCTGCAAACCCTGCCCGCCAGCGAAACCGTGGCGCTGGCCTTTGGCGTGGCGGTGGGCACGCCCATGGTGGAGCTGCGCCGCCTGCGCTATCTGGACAATCTGCCGGTGTCGCTGGACATCAGTTACTTCACCCAGGAGCTGGGCTTGCGGCTGGCGCGGGAAGACCTGGCCAGCCGGGATGTGTTTCATATTCTGGAAAATGACTACGGCCTGCCGCTGGGCCATGCCGACCTCAGCATAGAAGCCACACTGGCCAGCGCAGAAGAGGCGCAACTGCTGGACGTGACACCCGCTGCCCCGCTGCTGGCCTTGCAACGCATGACCCGTGGTGCCGATGGCGCCGGGCTGGAGCTGGACTTCATCCGCTACCGTGCCGACCGCTTCCGCTACCAGCTGCGGGTGGAGCGCAACTAAGCCAATACCCTGCTGCGCTGGCAGCAGCCAGCCAGCACCGTTGTGCTGATTTACAGCAAAAAGCCGTGTTTAACGGCGCAAAACCACGCTTTTTGTCAGGCACGCTTATTGCCATTCCTGTGACATCCCCGGTTATCCGGACTTACACAAGGAAACGCGATGACGACCTCCCTGAGCGAGCAAGCTGCTGTGCGTGTCAACTCTCCCGAGCCTTTCGCCGCCCGCCCGCGCCCCACCACCCCGGCGCACATCATCCGTGACGATGCCGAAGCCATCGCCGTGGCGCGTCAGCTGGCCATCCGCTTTGCCCAGGGTGCCGCCCTGCGCGACCGCGAAGGCCTGCTGCCGCTGGCCGAAGTGGACGCCTACTCGCAAAGCGGGCTGTGGGGCATCAATGTGCCCAAGGCCTATGGCGGCGCTGGCGTGTCCTACGCCACGCTGGCCGAGGTGATCAAGATCATTGCCGAAGCCGACTCCAGCATCGCCCAGATCACCCAGAACCATCTGGCCATCAACCTGCATATCGCACTGGATGGCAGCGAGGCGCAAAAGCAGGAACTGTTCGGCCTGGTATTGCAGGGCTACCGCTTTGGCAATGCCTTCTCCGAACTCAACAGCAAGACCGTGGCCGCGTTTGAAACCCGCTATGCCCTCGATGGTGATACCGCCGTGGTGAATGGCGAGAAGTTCTACACCACCGGCGCGCTGCTGGCGCACATCGTGCCCATCGTGGCGGTGGGTGAGGACGGCCTGGGCGCACTGGTATTTGCCGACCGCGACACCCCGGGGCTGAGCGTGATCAACAACTGGTCCAGCTTTGGCCAGCGCACCACCGCCTCCGGTGGCGTGAAGATAGAACAGGTCCGGGTACCGGCCAGCCGCGTGCTGCCGATTGCCGCCTTCGACACCCCCACCGTGGCCGGGCCGGTGTCGCAAATCATCCAGGCCGCCATTGACGGCGGCATCGCCCGCGCCGCGCTGGCCGACACCATCGAGTTCATCCGTTCGCAAAGCCGCCCCTGGCTGGATAGCGGCAAGGACAAGGCCGCCGACGACCCGTTTACCGTCTCCGCCATCGGCCTGCTGGAAATCCGCCTGCATGCTGCCGAGGCGCTGCTGGAAAAGGCCGGCCGCCTGATCGACGCCGCCCTGGCCCAGCCGGATGAAAGCAGCGTGGCACTGGCCACCGTTGCCACCGCTGAAGCCAAGGTGCTGACCACCGAAATTGCCATTGAGGCCAGCAACAAGCTGTTCGAACTGGCCGGCACCCGCGCCACGCTGATTGCCCACAACCTGGACCGCCACTGGCGCAATGCCCGCGTGCACACCCTGCACGACCCGGTGCGCTGGAAATACTTCCACATCGGCAACTACTACCTGAACCACATTGCGCCGCCGCGCCATCCGTGGAACTAAAACATCACCGGCAGTGCAGCACTGCCGGTATTCGCCCAATCGCCAAACAGGAAACAACCATGAGCCAACACACCCTGCCGGACGACCTGTCCACCGGCACCGACTACGAAACCCTGGCCCAGCGCTTTCGCCCCATCTTTGCCGAAATCGCCCAGACCGCCCTGCAACGCGAACGCGAACGCAAGCTGCCCTACGAGCCGATCAACTGGCTGAAACAGGCCGGTTTTGGCGCGGTGCGCGTGCCCAAGCAATATGGCGGCGCCGGTGCCTCGCTGCCGCAGCTGTTCCAGCTGCTGGTGGAGCTGGCAACGGCGGACTCCAACCTGCCGCAAGCGCTGCGCGGCCATTTCGCCTTTGTCGAAGACCGCCTGAATGCCCCGGCAAGCCCGGAACGCGCAGTCTGGTTCAAGCGCTTTGTGGCCGGAGAAATTGTCGGCAATGCCTGGACCGAAATCGGCGAAGTGGCGGTGGGTGAGGTGATTACCCGCGTCAGCCGCCAGGGCGACAAATTGCTGCTCAATGGCCGCAAGTTCTACAGTACCGGCAGCATTTTTGCCGACTGGATCGACGTCTACGCCCAGGTGGATGGCAGCAATCAGGACGTGATTGCCGCCATCCGCACCAGTGACCCCGGCGTGACACAAAGCGACGACTGGGACGGCTTTGGCCAGCGCACCACCGGCAGCGGCAGCACCGTGTTTGAAAACGTGACGGTGGAAGCGGAAAACCTGATCGACTTTGCCAGCCGCTTCAAATACCAGACCGCCTTCTACCAGCTGGTATTGCTGGCGGTACTGGCCGGCATCGGCAAGGCGGTGGAGCGTGATGTGGCGCAGCAGGTGCGCGACAGAAAGCGCGTATTCAGCACCGGCAATGCCAGCAGCGTGAGTCAGGATGCGCAAATCCAGCAGGTGGTGGGCGAAATCTCCGCCCTGGCCTATGCCGCCGAAGCCACCGCCATTCGCGCCGCCCACCCGGCCCAGCGCGCTTATGAAGCCCGTTTTGGCAACGATGCCGCGCGCGAACGCCAGGCTAATATCGACGCCGAGCTGGAGTCGGGCAAGGCGCAGATTGTGGTATCCGAACTGGTATTGCGTGCCGCCACCCAGCTGTTCAACGCGCTGGGCGCATCGTCGGCCCGCGCCGAACTGCTGCTGGACCGCCACTGGCGCAATGCCCGCACCGTGGCATCGCACAATCCGCTGATCTACAAGGCGCGCATTGCCGGTGACTGGGCCATCAACGGCACCGAACCACCTTATGTCTGGCAGATTGGCCGCGGCAAGGCCTGATGGTTTTGTGCGTTGGACAATGACAAGGCCCGCGTTTGCGGGCCTTTTGCATGGATGTCATCCGTAAAATCTGCAGCGCTAATCCATGAGCAGAAAACCGGTACAGAACAGGCCCTGCAGCTTGACGCCGCCAATGTCACCGCCATCACAGAAATCCTGGCAACACATAACGCATCAGCTGGCAAGCACCATCCTGACACATCCCCATGCATGGGGATTTTTCCTGCAGATTCCTGCCCGCCACCTGCAGCAGGTTTTGCAGCCACATCTGCGCCGGCACAAAAAAAACCGGGTCAACAGACCCGGCATGAAGAAGAGACATGCAAGAAGGAGAAACAGAGACAACGGAACTACAGACAACACATCAAACCGGTTGTGGCGTCAGGCGCAGATAGGGCCGTACCGCACGGTAACCCTGGGGAAACTTTTCACGGATCAGCGCTTCATCCTGCAAGGAAGGCACAATCACCACTTCCTCACCCTGCTGCCAGTTGGCTGGCGTGGCCACGCTGTGGTGGTCGGTCAGTTGCAGGGAGTCGATCACCCGCAGGATTTCGGCAAAATTGCGGCCGGTACTGGCCGGGTAGGTAATGATCAACCGCACCTTGTGTGCGGGATCGATGATGAACAGCGAACGCACGGTATGGGTGCTGCTGGCATTGGGGTGAATCAGGTCGTAGGCCTCGGACACCTTGCGGTCGGCATCCGCCACGATGGGAAAATTCACCTGGGTCTGCTGGGTGTCGTTGATATCGGCAATCCAGCCATGGTGGGCTTCCACCGGGTCTACCGACAGCGCCAGCACCTTGACATTGCGGCGGGCAAACTCCTGCTGCAACTTGGCCGTGGCACCCAGTTCGGTGGTGCACACCGGGGTGTAGTCGGCCGGGTGGGAAAACAGCACGGCCCAGCTGTCACCCTTCCACTGATGGAAGTTCAGTTCGCCAATGGTGGATTGCTGGCGGAAATCCGGAGCAAGGTCGCCAAGTCGCAGAGTCATGCTGCTTTCCTTTATGGTGTGATTGCGTGATGGGCTTACTGTAAGCACTGCCACAGCGGCCGTGAACCAAGGAAAACTGCGTTGCTTATCAAGCCATGGCTGGATAAGCCAGCGCAAAGCTGCATAAGCCGCGTGGTTTACACAGCAACAGGGGCAGCCCCTGCGAACTGCCCCTGGTGGAGATACAAACGGCGCCGACTACTGCTGGCTGATGATGGTGCCGGCAGGCTGCGGGCCGTGCTCCAGATAGGCCGACACGCGCTCACCCCAGCGCTCGAAGGGGTAGTAATCCCAGATGGCGTGGTGCTGGGTGGCCCAGTTGTCCCACAACAGCAGCATGTCCGCTTGCCAGTGAATGCGCGCCTGGAAGGACTGGTGTTTTTCGATATGGCGATACAACAGCTGCAATAGCGCATCGCTTTCGGCACGGCTCAGCTGCACGATGTGCGAAGTAAACGCTTCATTGACAAACAAAAAGGGGCGACCACTGAGCGGATGTTTTGCCACCACCGGGTGTTCGCTGGCATTGAATACCTGACCGGGCTTGGGTTCGGCGCCATAGCCATTGCTCCAGCCTTCCCGCCCGTCATGTACCGCAGTCAGCCCCAGCAGCAGTTGCTTGATGGGATCGGACAAGGATTCATACGCCAGATAAAGGTTGGCAAAAGCGGTGTCACCACCGCCCACTTCCGGCAGGCGGGTGACGCGCAGCAAGGACGCCCAGATCGGATGCGGGTCGCAAGAAACATCGTTATGCCAGGCATCGCCTGCGGTGTAACGGGTGGTGCGGCCGGTTTTCCAGCCCAGGATTTCCGCATCGCCACTGCGTGCAGTCAGCTGGGTGCTGTCGCCCAGCACATGCTGGTGCAGGCTGCCAAACAGACGGCCAAAGGCCTTGTGTTGCTCGGCATTGATGGCCTGTCCGGGAAAGGTGAGTACCAGATGTTCGGTCAGCGCCTGACGGATTTCTGCCAGCTGGGCAGGCGGCAGTGGCTGGCTGAGGTCCACACCACGAATTTCCGCCCCCAGGGCCGGGGACAGCCGCTTGAGGTCGAAAGTCTGGTACTGGGTCAGTTCGCGGGTGTTCCAGCCCTCAATGGCCAGCTTGTCGTTGTAATCCTGATAAAAGCTCATCCTGGCAGCCTCTCAAAGCAAGGGGAATGAAAACACGGCCTGTCATGACAGGACATAACCATGTGCATGCAATGGATAATAAAAAACCATGTCCACATTCCCAACCAAGAAAAACCGGATTGCTTATTCCTGCTGTCGCAAGGGTTATTGGCTCAGCCTTGCAGCCAGAGCATGCTGCGGATGGAAAAAAACGCAGCCACCGTCGCCGCCAGCAAACTGACCGCGCACAAGCCTTGTGGTCATATGGCAGCCCGATGCAGGGGCAGAGCCGCATCAGCGGCGCGGCATCAAAACAAAAACACCCGCCGTAGCGGGTGTGATAAAGCATACCGGCCAGACCGGATCAGGCTGGCACGCCCTCAGGTACAGCGGCTGCCAGCGCCGCCATTTCGGTTCGCTCGCGATAGGCAATCAGGTCGGCAATGGTGATGATGGGCAGGCCGTGCTGACGGGCAAAGTTCCGCAATTCCGGGCGGCGCGCCATGCTGCCATCGTCATTGACGATTTCGCACAGCACCCCCGCCGGGGCCAGGCCAGCCAGCCGCGACAGGTCCAGTGCCGCCTCGGTATGGCCCGGACGCGCCAGCACACCGCCCGGCGCATAACGCAGCGGGAAGATATGCCCAGGCCGGGCAAAGTCGCTGGCCGGAATGCGGCTGTCCGCCAATGCCCGCAACGTGGCGGCGCGGTCGGCCGCGCTGATGCCGGTACTGGTGCCGTGCAGGTAATCCACCGTCACGGTGAATGCGGTGCGCTGCGATTCATTATTGCTGCTCACCATCAGCGGCAATTGCAGCTGGTCCAGCCGCTCGCCGGTCAGCGCCACGCACACCACGCCACTGCTGTAGCGCACCAGGAAGGCCATTTGCTGCGGGGTGATTTTTTCAGCGGCAATGATCAGGTCGCCTTCGTTTTCACGGTCGGTGTCATCCACCACCACGGCAAAGCCACCGGCGGCAATGGCGGCAATGGCTTGTTCCACACTGTCAAAATCGTCTTCAACTGCTGGCAGGTTCTGGGTCATCTTGGCTCTCAGGAATAAAACGAGGGGGTCGGGTACTGGCCATTCAGTGCCCAGTCACCCAGCTCTTGCAGCTTGTAATCCAGCGGGTCGTGCAGGCTGTGCACGCGCAAATTGCGCCAGAAGCGGTCCAGCCGCAGTGCGGCGCTGGTGGAGCGTGCGCCGGTTACATCGAAAATGCGGCTGGTCAGGTCCAGTCCGCTGCGGCTGGCATGCACCTTGGCGGCGGCAATCTGCAGGGCCAGCTGGCCGCGGCCTGCCTCATCCAGCGCCTCGCCCTGCTGCCAGGCTTCATCCAGCTGGCGACCCGCGTGGTCGGCCAGCACACGCGCACCTTCCAGTGCAGCCTGGAATTCGCCGTAATGCAGCAGGGTGTAAGGGTCCTTGCTGGCAGTTGTTGCCAGCGAGGCGGGCCACAGGCGGCGCTGCTCCAGCGTGTAGCGCCGGGCTTCGGCCATCGCCCCTTCGGCAATGCCCAGATAGATATTGGTGAGAATCAGCTGGGCAATCAGCGGACGCAGGCAGGCGCGTGGCGTGGATAGCGGGCCGGGTTGCAGCAGCAGCTCGTCCGCCCTCACCCGTACCTGCTCGAAACGGGCAGAGCCGCTATCGGTCTGGCGCTGGCCGATATTGTCCCAGTCCTGATGAATGTGCACGCCTTCCCGAGCGGTGGGGATGACGGCAATCAGCAAACCACCCTGCCCGGCGCGCAAGGCCGAGGCCAGCAGCATGTCCGAATCGGTGGCGCCGGAGCAGAAGCTCTTGTCACCATGAAAGCGATAACCGTCGCCATCCGGCGTGGCCAGCGTGCGGGTATCCAGCGGATTGAGTGCATTACCCCAGAACCAGCGCTCACGCGCGGTCTGCTCGAACCAGGGCTGCCATTGGTCGGGCCGGCCGAACAGCTGGGCCGTGGCCAACAGCAAGTGCTGGAAGGCAAACACATGGGCCACCGAGCTATCCACCCGTGCCAGTTCACGCACAATCTGCAAGGTAGTGCTCCAGCTTTCGCCCAGTCCGCCAAATTCACGCGGAATGATCAGGCCAAGCAGGCCGCTGTCACGCAATGCATCGCGCTCGGCCTTGGGGGTGCCGCCTTGCTGGTCACGCGCAATGGCTGTGCGGGCAAAACGGCTGGCCAGTTCGCGGGCAATGGCCAGCGGGCTGTCGGGCGCAATGGATGAATCAGCCATGCTGCCTCCCGCTCTGACGATACGGCTGGTGGCCAGATGAAACATTTTTGCTGCTGAATAAATGAATAAGCATGAGATTACCTGCGGCTGAAATTAAACCGGGTGCGGTTTTGCCAGATAGGCATTAGCAGATTGCATGCCAGCCAATTCAGCCTTATTCATGCTGAATCCGGCCAGATATTGCTGCTGTAGCAGCAATTCATTCATCAGCACTGCTGCGTACACAGCAGCCAATAAACACGGTGCTGCACCAGCAGCACCATTCAAAAAACGGATATTGGCTGCCACCCCGGCTAATTCGATTTGTGCATATATTCCTGATAAATCCTTGGTTTACAGCAACTGATTGGCACGGTTAAAACTGTCATCAATATGCCACACAGCACACCGTATAAAAGGATGAACGCTTGAACCTGCCCCACCACCTGCTGGCACCCTCGCCCACCGCCAGCACTCCGGCTTCGGCCTTGCTGCTGGCGCAGCAACTGGCTGCCCAGTTTGCGGCTACCGCAGCAGAGCGCGACCACGCCGGCGGCACGCCCAAGGCAGAACGCGATGCCATTCGCGCCAGCGGCCTGCTGGGCCTGTCCATTGCCAGCGAACTGGGCGGCCTGGGTGCCAACTGGCAGCAAACCCTGCTGGTGGTGCGCGAGTTTGCCAAGGCCGACAGTTCGGTAGCGCATGTATTTGCCTTTCATCACCTGATGCTGGCCACGGTGGAGCTGTTCGGCCAGCCCGAGCAGTGGCAGCCCTGGCATGAAATCACCACCCGGCAAAACTGGTTCTGGGGCAATGCCCTCAACCCGCTGGATGAGCGCACCATCAGCCGCCGCTTTGACGGCTGGTACGAGTTTTCCGGGCAGAAAAGCTTTTGCTCCGGTGCGCTGGATTCGCAAATGCTGGTGGTTTCCGCCCGCCAGCAGCACAGCGGGCAGTTGGTGGTGGCCGCCATTCCCACCGGCCGCAGCGGCATCAGCGTGCAGCAGGACTGGAACAATATCGGCCAGCGCCAGACCGACAGCGGCAGCGTGAATTTCGAGAAAGTACGCATTGAAAACAATGAAGTGCTGGACCAGCCCGGCCCGCTCACCACGCCACGCTCCTGCCTGCGGCCACTGCTGGCACAGCTGATTCTCACCAATATTTACCTGGGCATTGCCGAAGGCGCGTTCGAGGAGGCCCGGCACTACACCTTGCACGAGGCGCGCCCCTGGCGGGCGGCACAGGTGGACCACACTCACGAAGACCCCTACATCCTGGGCCATTACGGCGAGTTCTGGGTGGGGCTGGAGAGCGTGCGCGCCCTCACCGACCGTGCCGGTAACAGCATGGTGGCGGCGCTGGCACGCGGCGAGGCACTGACACAGGACGAGCGTGGCGAAGTGGCCATGCACATTGCCGCGGCCAAGGTGGCCGCCACCCGGATGGGCCTGAACCTGGCCTGTCAGATGTTCGAGGTCACCGGCGCGCGCGCCACCCATGCCGGACTGCGTCTGGACCGGCACTGGCGTAATTTGCGCACCCACACCTTGCACGATCCGGTTGATTACAAATTAAAGGAGTTAGGGGAATGGGCTTTGATTCGCAACTATCCGACACCGACGTTTTATTCCTGAAACCTGCATCGGCCCGGCGGGCCGAGCCAGCACAAGGCCCGGCCATGCCCCTGATCACCCTGCCGAACCGGCAAAGCCTTACCACCTCCATCCGCGCCACGGCACAGGTATTCGAGGACCCGCAATCCACCGCCCTGCTGGCCCGGATACAGCTGATTGCCCCCAGCGACGCCAATGTGCTGATCATCGGCGAAACCGGCACCGGCAAGGAGCTGATTGCCCGTCATGTACATGCGCTAAGCCAACGGGCCGACCAGCCTTTTGTCGCGGTCAATTGCGGGGCGTTTTCCGAATCGCTGGTGGAAAGCGAACTGTTCGGCCATGAAAAAGGCGCATTCACCGGCGCCTTTGCCGCCAAACCCGGCTGGTTCGAAGCTGCCAATGGCGGTACGGTGTTTCTGGATGAAATCGGCGACTTGCCGCTGAACATTCAGGTAAAGCTGCTGCGCATCCTGCAGGAACGCGAGGTGGTGCGCCTGGGTTCGCGCAAGCCCATTCCCATCAATGTGCGGGTGATTGCCGCCACCAATGTGCGGCTGGAAGAAGCCGTGGCCGCCGGACATTTTCGCGAGGACCTGTTCTACCGCCTGCGGGTGGCCCATCTGGCCCTGCCTGCCCTGCGCGACCGCCCCGGCGACATTCTGCCGCTGGCCCGGCATTTTGTGGACGAATACCGCCAGCGCCTGGGTTATGGCGATATCGCCCTGCATGCCGATGCCGAACGCAAGCTGCTGCAACACCCGTGGCCGGGCAATATCCGCGAACTGGAAAACGTCATCCACCATGCCTTGCTGATCTGCAAACAGAATGTAGTGCGTGGCGAAGACTTGCAGCTATCCTCGCTGCAACTGAACCGCCGCAACGAGCGCCACAACACGCCGGCAAACCCTGCGCTCAACGGCCAGGACGCGGACGAAGGACACCAGCAGTTGCAACAGGCCTTGCAGGCCCTGTTTGAAACCAATGGCAGCCATCTGTATGAGGACATCGAAAGCACCATCATCCGCGCCGCCTATAACTATTGCCACCGCAACCAGGTGCAGGCTGCGCGCCTGCTGGGTATCAGCCGCAACATCATCCGCGCGCGGCTGATCCGCCTGGGGGAAATCAGCGCGCTGCGCTAAGTGCGGCCAAACGGCCAGCCAGCGCTGGCTGTCGACCAGGCCAGATGGCCCTCAGCAAAAACAACAGGCATTGCCGCAGCAATGCCTGTTTTGCTTTGCTCAGGATAAGCGCCTATTTTTGCCAGGCCAGGCTGTAGAGCTTGTCGTTATTGGCGTAAGACTTGCGAATCTGCGCCTTCACTGCCGGGGAGTTCTGGTAGATCTGCACAAACTTCAACAGCCGCGGGTCACGGGCATTGTCTTCGCGGGCAACAAAACGCAAGGCGTATTGCTCGTCATCCTTGCCGGAGAAAATCAGCGCGCTGCCGGGGTCGAAGGCATGCGCCGCCACAATGAAGTGCGGATAACCCTGCGCCAGATCGACATCATTCACCACCCGCACCAGCTGCGGCCCTTCCACTTCCACAAACTCCAGCTTGCGCGGATTGCTGACAATATCGCTCAGCTTGCCGCGCGCGCCCACGCCGTCACGCAGCTTCACCAGCCCGGCTTTTTGCAGCAACAGCAAGCCACGGCCCTGATTGATGGGGTCGCTGGCAATGGCCACCTTGGCACCAGTTTTCAGTTCGGAAAACTGTTTGATGCGGCTGGAGTACAGGCCGATATTAGCCAGAATGCCCAAGCCTACCGGCTTGAAATGATAGCCCTGGGTCTTGATGACATTGTCGAGAAACGCCTGATGCTGGAAATAATTGGCGTCCAGGTCCTTGCTGGCCAAGGCCACATTGGGCGTGGTCCAGTCGGAAAACTCCACCACTTCCACGTCCAGCCCCTGCTTTTTCGCTTCTTGTGCCGCCACCTGCACCGAGTCGGCATAGGCACCCGGTGTAACGCCAATCTTCAATGCCGCCGCCAGCGCGCCTTGCGCCAGCAGCAGGCCGACCAGCGCCAGCGCGCCCAGTTTCTTCTGCTGAAGTTTCATGATTTTCCCTTGCGTGTGTGATGTTGTTTTGAGTTTTGGGCGCTTCAGCGTGGCCGATAGCCCGCTGCGGCATGGCGCGCCGGTAGCCGGTCGCCCTCGGCAAACAATTTGTGGCGCAGGCTGCCTTCGGCATAGGCCGTTTTGTAACTGCCACGGTTTTGCAGCTCCGGAATCACCAGGTCGATAAAGTCTTCGTAGCTTTCAGGTGTCACGGTGCGCGACAGGTTGAAGCCATCCACCCCCACCTCGTTGACCCAGCTTTCCAGCTCGTCCGCCACACTGACAGCATCCCCCACCAGCGTCGGGTAACGACTGCCCAGCCGGAAGCGTTCCAGCAGCTTGCGCCGGGTCAGCTGGTTGGCGGCGGCGGTTTTGGCTGCCGACTGGATGGCATTGCTGCCACCGTATTCAATCGGGTCATCCAGGCCGTAACGGCTGAAGTCCACCCCAATACTGCTGGCAAAGTGAGCCAGACCTGCCTCAGCACTGGCGTACTGCCAGTAGTCGTCAAACTTCTCCTGCGCCTCGGCCTGGGTGTGTCCCACCACGGCGGCGATGCCGATGAAGATTTTCACATCCTCGGCACGGCGACCGGCGGCCACCGCCTGACGGCGGATGTCCTGCACCAGTTGGCGCGTCTTGTCCTTGTCCTGCGCGGCAATGAAGATGCCCTCGGCGTGGCGGGCGGCAAACAGCTGGCCACGGTCCGAGCTACCGGCCTGAAACAGCACCGGGGTGCGCTGGCGCGAAGGCTCGCACAGGTGGTAGCCATCCAGCTGGTAGAACGGCCCCTGATGGCGGATGCGGTGGATGCGGCTGGCATCGGCAAACACCCGCGCCGCCTTGTCGCGCCGCACTGCCCCGTCTTCCCAGCTGCCTTCCCACAGTTTGTACAGCAGCTCCAGATAATCATCGGCGCGGTCGTAGCGCTGGTCGTGTTCGTCCTGGGTGAGCAGGCCCATGGCGCGTGCGCCGCTGTCCAGATAGCCGGTGACAATATTCCAGCCCGCGCGGCCACCGGTGAGGTGGTCCAGCGTGGACATGCGCCGGGCAAACAGATACGGCGGCTCGTAGCTGAGGTTGGAAGTAACACCAAAACCCAGATGCTGGGTCACTGCCGCCATGGCGGGCACCAGCAGCAAGGGGTCGTTGACCGGCAGCTGGATGGCTTCGCGCGCGGTCAGGTCTATCGACTGCTGGTACACATCGTAAACACCGATGATGTCGGCGATGAACAGGCCGTCGAACAGGCCCCGCTCCAGCGTTTTGGCCAGCTCGGTCCAGTAAGACAGCGTGTTGTAGTCCACCGAATTGTCACGCGGGTGGGTCCACAGCCCGTGGTTGATGTGGCCGACGCAGTTCATGTTGAAGGCATTGAGCAGAATCTGTTTTTTCGCCATGTCACAGTGCTCCGTGCCGCGGCGGCAGCACATCGTTCAGCAGGTAATTGCCGATGGCGTGGAATTTCCAGCGCAGCGGGTCATGCAGGGTGTGCACGCGGGCATTGCGCCAGTAGCGGTCCAGATTGCGCGCTTCCAGCGTGGCGCTGGTGCCGGCCAGTTCGAACAGCTGGCTACCAGCCTGCAAGGACACTTCGGTGGTCAGCACCTTGGCTTCCGCCACCGCCACCGAGGCCTCTGCCACACTACGCGCATCGGGGAAAGCCTGTGCCTGCAAGGCATCCAGCACCCGCCCGGCACGGCGCAGCAAGGCATCGGCCGCCTGTAGCCTCACCCGCAGATTGCCCACCCGCTCCAGCAAGAGCGGGTCGCGGCTGGCCTTGTCCACGCCGGAATCTATCCAGGGGCGGGCATGCTCGCGCACATAGTGCAGGGCTTCCTGGTAGGCGCCTCGCGCCTGGCCCAGGTCGATGGCGCAGTGCAGAATCTGGGCAAACGGGCCGATGGCGGTGGGCCGGTCAAACGAGGCCTTGAACGGCACAATCCACTCCGGCTCCACCCATACCTGGCTGAAGCCGACCGAGCCACTGCCGGTGACGCGCTGGCCGAAACCATCCCAGTCATCGGTAATCTCCACCCCATCACTGTGGCGCGGGATGAAAGCCAGATAGCTGTCCTGGTTGTCATCCACCACCAGGGTGGGAATCCACTGCGCATACAAGGCACCGGTGCAATAAAACTTCTGACCGCTGACGCGATAGCCCTTGCCATCCGGCGTCAGGCGGGTGCGGCGCTGGTAGTCCTTGTGGCCGATTTCGGCCAGCGCATTGCCAAAACGCACACCATCCAGCGCCAGGCCGTAGAAAAAGCGCTTTTGCTCTGCGCTGCCGCCCACGCGCAGCACTTCCAGCGCGTAGAAATGGTTTTGCGGAATCTGCGCCAGCGAGCCGTCCGCCGCGCTGATGGTGGCAATCACCTCGGCCAGCGTGACGGCGGACACCCCGGCCCCGCCATATTCGCGCGGCACGGTAATGCCCCACAGCCCGCTCTGGCTGTAGCCTTCCAGCTCGGCCCAGGGCAGGATGCGCTCGCTGTCGCGCCGGGCGGCATCGCGGGCAAATTCGCCAGCCCAGTGGCGGGCCAGTTGCAGCGCTTCTTCATCGCTGGTGATTCGGTGGGCCGCCTGCGGCTTGGCCTGCTGGCCCTGCACCGGGCGCACTGCAGCCACTTCACTCATGCTGCTCTCCTTTCAATTCCATTGATGACGTGCCGGAAACACGCCGTTCAGGCTGTAATTGCCAATGGCGTGGTACTTCCAGCGCACCGGATCGTGCAGGGTGTGCACGCGGGCATTGCGCCAGTGGCGGTCCAACTGGTGGCGCGCACGGGTGGCGGCCGAACCGGCCAGCTCGAACAATTTTTCGCTGGCTTGCAGGGCAATTTCGGTGGTCAGCACCTTGGCTTCGGCCACCGCAATGGAGGCTTCGGCGCTGATGGCATCGGTCACCTCGCCCGTGCGCAGGCGGTCCAGCGTGCGTGCGGCATCGTCCAGTACTTCCTGTGCGGCATGCAGGTCGATCTGCAAGCGCGCCACCGCCTGAATCACATACGGGTCGTCGCTGGCACGGCTGAGGCCAGAATCCAGCCATGGCCGGGCATGCTCGCGCACGAACAGGATGGCGTCGCGCAGTGCCGCTTCGGCAATACCGGCGTCAATACTGGCCTGGATCAGTTGCGAAATGGGCCCGGTGAGATTGGGGCGGTCCGCCAGCTGCCATACCGGCAGCAGCTGCGCCTCCTCCACCCGTACCCGCTCAAAGCGCACCGTGCCGCTGGCGGTGGTGCGCTGGCCAAACGAGGACCAGTCGTCGATGACTTCCACGCCCGGCGCATGCCGTGGCACCAGCACCTGTACGGTGAGGCCGGATTCATCGCGAGCGCGGGTGGGAATCCAGTCGGCAAACAAGGCCCCGGTGGAGTAAAAACGCTGGCCGCTCAGGTAAAGCCCGTCCGCCTCGCGGCTCAGCCGGGTACTGAGCTGCTGCATGGGCTGCTTGCCCTTTTCCGGCCCGGCATTGCCCAGACGACGCCCGGACAGCACTTCGCTATAGATGAAGCGCAACTGGGCAGACGTGGCCAGCAAGGGGAAGACTTCCAGCACGGCAAAGTGGTTTTGCGGAATCTGCCCCAGCGAGGGGTCGGCCGCGCACAGGGTGCGGAACACCCGCGACAGCGTCAGCAGGCTGACCCCGGCACCGCCAAATTCGCGCGGCACGGTAATGCCGCCCAGGCCGCTGGCGGAATAGCGCGCCAGCTCGGCCCAGGGCAGGCGGCGCTCACGGTCGCGCACGCCGGCTTCCACGGCGAACTCGGCCGCCAGCTGGCGTGCCACTTCCAGGGCTTCGGCATCGCTGCGGATCAGTGCAGCTTCTTGCAGGATTGCTTGTTGAGTCATGAATGGTTTCCGGCTTATTGACGATGATTGAGACGACGCGCCAGCACGTCACCGGCGGTCTGCACCACGCTGACCAGCACCACCAGGCCGATGAGCACCGACACCATCACCTGGGTATCAAAGCGCTGATAGCCATAGCGGATGGCCACGTCACCCAGGCCACCGGCCCCCACGGCACCGGCCATGGCCGAGGAGCCGATCATCGCCACCAGGGTGATGGTGAGACCGGAGACAATGCCCGGCAGCGCTTCAGGCAGCAGCACGTGCCACAGCACATCGCGCTTGCGCCCGCCCATGGCCTGCACCGCTTCAATCAGCCCGCGGTCCACTTCGCGCAGGCTGACTTCGGCAATGCGGGCAAAAAACGGAATCCCGGCCACCGACAGCGGCACCACCGCCGCCCACACGCCGATGGTGCTGCCCACCACCAGCCGGGTGAAGGGCAGCAGCACCACCAGCAGAATGATGAAAGGCACCGAGCGGAACACATTCACCACGCTGCCCACAACCCGGTTGAGCCAGGGACGGGCGTACAAATCGCCCGGGCCGGTGGTCACCAGCAGCAAGGCCAGCGCCAGGCCGAAAATGGCGGACACCAGCGCCGACACGCTGACCATTTGCAGGGTCTGCCAGGCGGCAGTCAGATACAGATCAAAAGAATCAGGCATGGTCGACGTACCCCAGGATGCGGATATTGCCGGCCGGAATGGCCAGCTGACGGGCCAGATCGCCCAGCCGGTTGCGCGACTGCGGTGCGCAGGCCAGCACCAGCCTGCCCTGCGCCCTGCCCTGTATGCGTTCCACACCGCCATGCAGCAGGCGGGTGGCCGGCCCCAGGGCTGCCACCAGCGGGCCCAGCGCCGGGTCCTGCCCGCTGACGCCATCCAGCCGCACATCCAGCAGCAGTTCCGACTGCGCACTGGCCGGTTCCTGCACGATGCGCCCGGCCACATCAGCAGGCAGCTCATGATTCAGCGAGGCCAGCAAGGCGCGGGTGGCATCGGCCTGCGGTGCACCAAACACCTGCCATACCGGCCCCAGCTCCACCACCTTGCCTGCTTCCAGCACGGCCACGCGGTCGCACACCTCTCGGATGACGGCCATTTCGTGGGTAATCAGCACCACGGTGACCTTGAGTTGACGGTTGATATCGCGCAGCAGCGCCAGAATCGACTGGGTGGTTTCCGGGTCCAGTGCCGAAGTGGCTTCGTCGCACAGCAGCAGTTCCGGCTGATGCACCAGCGCGCGGGCAATGCCCACCCGCTGTTTCTGGCCGCCGGACAAACGGGACGGATAGACATCGCGCTTGCCCTCCAGCCCCACCAGTTGCAGCAGGCTGTCGACGCGGGCGTCAATCTCGGCCTGCGGCAGCCCGGCTATCTTCAAGGGCAGGCCGATGTTCTGCGCCACCGTGCGCGAGGACAGCAGGTTGAAGTGCTGGAATATCATGCCGATGCCGCGCCGCGCCTGCGCCAGCTGGGCTTCGTTCAGGCCGGACAAATCCTTGCCCGCCACCAGCACCTGGCCGCTGCCAGGTGACTCCAGCCGGTTGATGGTACGCAGCAAGGTGGACTTGCCCGCGCCGCTGCGGCCGATGATGCCGAAAATTTCGCCACGCCGGATGTCAAAGCTCACCTCCTGCAAGGCCTGCACGCTGCGGCCGCCAGCCTGGAACTGACGCCCCACCTGCCGGAAGCTGACCAGCGCCTCCCCGGCGGGTTCCGCCTCGCGCTGCCACAAGGCCGGTCCTTGTACTACCTCTGGCCGGATTGCCTCTGCCAAAGCATTCATGCGCCTCTCCCTCACAGCCAGGCCGGGGCATACAGCTTGCCGAACACCTTGTCCAGCGAGGCACGCACCTGCTTTGATTGCTGATAGATGGCAATGAAGCGGCGGATTTGCGCATTGTTCACATCCTGTTTGCGCACCACCCATTGCAGCGCGTAAATCCTGTTTTCCAGCCCGTCAAACAGCAGGGCATTGTCCGGATTGTCGCCCGCCAGTTTGAGGAAGGACGGGTAGCCTTGCGCCAGATCCACATCATCCAGCGAGCGCGCCAGTTGCGAGGCTTCCAGCTGCACGATTTGCAGCTTGCGCGGATTGGCCACGATATCCTGGATGGTGGCCTTGTAAGCCAGGCCGGGCTTGAGCTTGATCAGCCCGGCTTTCTCCAGCAGCAGCAAACCACGGCCGCCATTCACCGGGTCACCGGCAATGGCCACCTTGCCGCCCACCGGAATCTGGGCAAAGGATTTCCATTTGTGCGAATACAGGCCGATTTTCATGATGGTGCCGGGGGCAATCGGCACAAAATCGTAACCACCCTGCTTCTTGGCGTTTTCCAGAAACGGAATGTGCTGGAAATAATTGACGTCGATATCACCGTTAGCCAGCGCGGCATTGGGGGTGTTCCAGTCGGAAAACTCCACCAGCTCCACATTCAGGCCCTGGGCCTTGGCTTCCTTCACCGCGATTTGCAGCGATTCGATTTGCGGCGTGGAGGACACCCCCACCTTGATGCCGTTAGGCCCGGCCACGGCCAACGTACTGACAGCCAGCAGCAGCGTGGCCAGCACACCGCCCCAGCGTGAAAATTTGATTGTTGATGACTGCATTGCAGACTCCCTGATGGTGGCTGCCGCAAGTGGGTGGGCAGCACATTCAGGGGACAGACTAACCATCCGGCATGCATCAACAAACCAAGAAAATCGCCGTTTTATATCTTAAATTCAGATAAATACCGGCAAATGACGACAAAAACCGCCCATGCATACACATGAGCGGCCAACAGCTTCACATGCGTAATCCGGTCAGACGATGGCAGCAGCCTGCTCGAACTCAAGTCGCGGCCCGCGCGGTGGCAAGCCTTCCGTCACGCCATAGCCCAGGTTTACCACCAGCAAGCTGCGCCACTGGCCATCCGGGAAGAAGGCGGCATCCACGGCAGCGGCGTCAAACCCGGCCATCGGCCCGGCATCCAGCCCCAGTGCTCGGGCAGCCAGAATCAGGTAGGCCGCTTGCAGGCTGGCATTCAGCCGCGCATGCGGTTCCACCAGTTGCGGCAGGCCATCATAAAAGCCCTTGGCGTCGTAGGCCGGAAACTGCGCAGGCAGATGTTGATGAAAGGCCGGGTCCCAGGCCAGCACCACGGTGAGTGGTGCCGCTGCGGTTTTGTCACGATTGCCGGAGGACAGCGCAGGCAGCAGTTTTTCCCGTGCCTCGGCACTATGAATGAACAGATAACGGCCCGGCTGGCCGTTGAAGGCAGTCGGCCCCCATTTCAGCAAGTCGTACAACTGACGAATGGTGGCCTCAGTTACCGGCCGGTCCTGGAAACGGTGATTGGAACGGGCCGCCACAAACAGCTGTTGCAGGGCGGCTTCGGGCAGAATGGCACTCATGCCTGCTCCTTACGCCAGCGTGGCGATGGATACTTCGGTGGACTTGACGAAGGCAATCACCGGCGAGCCCACTTTCAGTTGCAGCTCGCGTACCGAGCGGGTGGTAATCACCGAAGTGACAATACCCGAGGCCGTTTCCACGTCCACTTCGGACAATACCGGCCCTTCCAGGATTTCCTTGATCACGCCCTTGAACTGGTTGCGTACATTGAGGGATTGAATGCTCATGACAGATCCTTTGTCTTTTGATAGCTGGCGGACAGGGTGGCCGCCTGATGCAGCCGCCCTGCTCGGCAGTCGCTACATCGGTAGGGCGCAGTAGCGTGATGTGTGGCTGCTATGTATTGGCAATTGTGTCATCGCGCGCCTGGGGCGGATACCCTTGTTCTGCCCGCCAATACTACGTTGCAGCATGCGGCTGGCTAAGCAATAAAAACTGCAATGGATATGAAGAAAAATGACAACCACAACTGATGAATACTTTTGTCAGCCAACACAGCGCGAGTGGTTTCAAGCCACATGGCAGGCATGGCCGCAAGAGCAAGGCATGGCAAGATCCGTCTTGTAACACTGCCGGGTGTGCTCGCATCCCGGATGCAGACAAGGTGGCATCCGGGAAAGCAAGCAGGCCACCCGTTTTACGCAGGGGAAAATACGGTTAACCGAGCTTGGCACTCAGCTCTTGGGCAGGCCGGGCGGGTTAGTACGGGATTCGCTCACCGCCTCGGCACTCAGGCCCCAGCGGCTGAGTACCCTGGCGTAATTGCCGTTGGCAATCTGGGTATTGATGATTTTGGTAATGGCTGCGGCCAGGCCGGAGTCCTTGCGCGTGGTGACGGCGATATCCGCGGTCAGCGGCCAACCGCCAGAGAAGGTACCAGCCAGCTTCACCTTGCCGGTACGCGCGGCTTCCAGCGCATAGATGGCATTGGGGCCCAGCCAGGCATCGGCACGGCCGGACTGCAAGGCTACCCGCGCCACGGCTTCATCATCAAAATACAGTGCCTGCAAGGGTTTGAGGCCGGCTGCCTCGTTTTTCTTGTTCCATTCCAGCAGGATCTGCTCCTGATTGGTGCCCGCGCCCACAATCACCTTCAGCCCGGCGGTGTCCTTGGGCTCATTGATTTTCAGCTTGCTGCCCGCCTTGGTGTAAAAGCCCAGCAAATCCTTGCGGTAGGTGGAGAAATCAAATTTCTCCTTGCGCGCCTCGGTAACGGTGACATTGGAAATCACCGCATCGTACTTGCCGGACTGCAGGCCCAGCGGCCAGTCCGCCCAGGCCACGTTCACCAGCTCCAGCTTGCGGCCCAGGCCATCGGCCACCAGGCGCGAAATGTCCGGATCAGCCCCGATAATGGTTTTGGAGTCATTGGCAAAACCACCCAGTGGCAGAATGCCGCCGGCGATGGCCACCACCAGGGTCTTGTCCTTGACGAAGCGGACATCCTTGGGCAGCAGCTTGATGGCCTCTGGCACCGGGCGGGCACTGGGTTGGCCTTTTTGCTGCGGGCTCAGGTCGATGCTGCTGGCGGCATGGCCAAACAGCGGGGCCAGCAGGGTGAGGCTAAGGGCAGCCAGTACGGTACGACGCGGCAGATGGGTGTTACGCGACATGATGCTTTCCTTGTTGTGGTCTTGCTGGTGGTGTTGACGGTGTGTGAATGATTTCTGACTGATGGCTCTACAGCACGCGGGCCAGGAATTCGCGGGTGCGTTGCTGCTGCGGTTGGCGCAATACCTGTTCCGGGCTGCCGCTTTCCACAATGCGGCCCTGCTCCATGAACACCACGGTATCGGCCACTTCACGGGCAAAGCCGATTTCATGGGTGACAATCAGCAGCGTGGTGCCAGAGCGCGCCAGCTCCTTGATGACGTCCAGCACTTCCTGCACCAGCTCCGGGTCCAGCGCCGAGGTGGGCTCGTCAAACAGCAGCACCTTGGGGCGCAGCGCCAGCGCACGGGCAATGGCCACCCGCTGTTGCTGGCCGCCGGACAACTGACGCGGCCAGGCATCGGCCTTGTCGGCCAGCCCTACGCGCTTGAGCAGCAGGCGTGCCTGGGCTTCGGCCTCGGCCCGACTCAGGCCGCGCAGGGCGATGGGCGCTTCAATCAGGTTTTGCAATACGGTGAGATGGGGAAACAGGTTGAAGTGCTGGAACACCATGCCCACTTCCACCCGGCGTTGCAGGATGTCCTTTTCCTTCAGTTCGTGCAGCGAATTGCCCTGCTGGCGATAGCCGATCAACTCCCCGTCAATGGCAATGAATCCGCTATCCACCCGCTCCAGATGATTGATGCTGCGCAGCAAAGTGGACTTGCCCGAACCGGACGGGCCGATGATGACGGTGACACTGCCGGGCGGAACGGTCAGCGACACCGCATCCAGCACCTGCTGATGGCCATAGCGCTTGCTGACAGAATGAATCGCCACTGCGCCACCCTTGACGGCGGGCAGTTCAATCAGCGACGCAGGCTGGTTGCTGCTGGCACTGCGGCTGCTGGTAGCAGGCCACCAGCGCTGGCGGGCCCGTTGCCACAGCGACTGCGGCTGCTGGCGCAGTGCGCCACGCGCATAGTGCCGCTCCACCTGCACCTGCACGGTGGACAGTACGGTGAGGATGATCAGGTACCACACGGTGGCCACCATCAGCAGCGGAATCACTTCCAGATTGCGGTGGTACACCACCTGAATGGTGTAGAACAGCTCCGGCAGCGCCAGGATGTAGACATTGGCCGTACCCTTGGCCAGGCCAATGATGTCATTGAAGGCGGTGGGCAAGATGGTGCGCATGGCCTGCGGCAGCACGATGCGGAAAATCTGCCGTCCGCGTGGCAGGCCCAGCGCAGCGGCGGCTTCCAGCTGGCCCTGCTCCACCGACAAAATGCCGCCACGGATGATTTCCGCCGAGAATGCCGCCTGGTTCAGGCTCAGGCCCAGCACGGCAGCGGCAAAGGGGCTGATCAGCTCGGTGGTGGAATAACTGAACCAGTTGATGCCGGTATACGGCACACCGATATTGATGGTTTCGTACAGATAACCCAGGTTGTTGAGAATAAGCAGCAGCACGATCAGCGGAATGGAGCGGAACAGCCAGATATAGCTCCACGACAGGCTGGCCAGCAGCGGCGAGCGCGATACCCGCGCCAGCGCCAGCACCGTGCCCAGTGCCGACCCCAACACGGTACCGATGGCGGTCAGCAGCAGGGTGCGGCCCAGGCCTTCCAGCACCGGGGCGGCCAGAAACCACTCGGCAAACACCGGCCAGCCCCAGCGTGGATTGGTGGCCACCGAACTGACGATGGCAGCCAGCAGCAGCACGGCCAGCACACTGCCGGCAATGCGCGCCGGGTAACGCGCCGGGATGATGCGCAACCCGGCATAGCGGTTGCTGCCGCTGGTTTCAGCCGCTGCAGGCTCGTTTGCCTGCCGTGGCAGCGGGTGCGGATGACTGAAGGCGATATCGCCGACTTCGCTAATTTCACTCATGATGTCTTGTCCTGTGCAAAAGCCGTGGTGGGTGCGGCAAGCAAGTCAAAGCGGTGTCAAACGGCAATGCCGGCCAGTTCTGTCAAGTAGCCAGCATGGGATTGCGCGCTGGTCTGACGTGGCACTGCCTTGGTAAACGGCAGGGTGCGCAAGGCTTCCAGATCCCCCTCGGGGTCGAACTGCGCCTGATAGCCATGACGCAGGTAGAGCCCGACCGCCTCCGGCTGGCGGCAACCGGTGGTCAGGTAAATCTGGCGGTAACCCTGGCGCTGGCATTGCGCCTCCAGCTCCTGCAACACCAGCCCGGCCAAGCCCTGACGACGGAACTGGCTGTGGGTCCAGATACGCTTGAATTCGGCGGTGTGCTCATCCAGCCGCTTGAAGGCCCCGCCGGCAATCGCCTGCCCCTGCCGCAGCAGCAACAGAAAGTTGCCATGCGGCGGAGCAAAGGTTTCCGGTGGATAGCGCCGCATTTCTTCAGCCGCACCGCCGGGGCTGAACAGATTGCCGTAGCGTGCGTCGTATTCCTGCGTCAGCTCGGCCAGCATCACGCTGGCGCGCGGGTCGGTGGTGGTGGTGTAAACAAAGTAGTCACGCATGTGCTCGGTCCATTGCGATGTGTGTCTGGCTGTCGCTTGTTATGTGGCCGCCTGTTGCAGCGGCAGATAGCGCTCGGCCAGGGCCACCCAGTAGCTAGCGGCCAACGGCAGGATGGCGTCGTTGAAGTCGTAGCGCGGGTTGTGCAGGCCGGCGCTGTCGCCATTGCCGAAAAACACGAAGCTGCCCGGGCGTGCCTGCAACATGAAGGCAAAATCCTCGCTGGCGGTACGGGGACGGAAAGCCTCTTCCACCCGCGCCGCGCCCAGCGTGTCCTGTGCCACTTCACGCGCCAGCGCGGTTTCTGCCGGGTGATTGCACACCGGCGGGAAGCCCAGGCGATAATCCACCTCGGCGCGTGCGCCAAAACTGGCCGCCTGCGCCTCCACCAGTGCCGGTACGCGCTGTTGCAGCAGGCTGCGCACTTCCGGGCGGAAGGTGCGGGCGGTCAGTTTCAGCTCCACGCTGTCCGGAATCACGTTGGACGCATGGCCACCGTGGATGCTGCCCACGGTGAGCACGCCCATGTCCAGCGGGTCGACATTGCGTGACACCACACTTTGCAGCGCGGTAATCAGGTGGGCACTCACCAGCACCGGGTCCACCGTGTTATGCGGTTCGGCGCCATGGCCGCCCTTGCCGTGCACGGTGATGTGGGCCTGATCCACCGAGGCCATGGCCGGGCCTTCGATGCAGCCGATATGGCCGCAGCTCACTCCAGGCCAGTTGTGCAGGCCGAATACCGCATCGCAGGGAAAGCGCTCGAACAAGCCTTCTTCCAGCATGCGCTGTGCGCCGCTGCCGGTTTCTTCGGCGGGCTGGAAAATCAGCTGCAAGCTGCCGTCAAACTGGCCGTGCAAAGCCAGAAAGCGGGCAGCGGCCAGCAGGATGGCGGTGTGGCCGTCATGCCCGCAGGCATGCATCACGCCGGGGTTCTGGCTGGCATACGGCAGGCCGG
Organism: Aquitalea magnusonii; assembly: GCF_003202035.1. Lineage (GTDB taxonomy): Bacteria > Pseudomonadota > Gammaproteobacteria > Burkholderiales > Chromobacteriaceae > Aquitalea > Aquitalea magnusonii. Next base: position 37,672 of record NZ_QJKC01000021.1, read on the forward strand.
TGGCTTCCTGGATGGGCAGCGCATCCATGTCGGCGCGCAGGCCGAGCGAACGCTGGCTGCTGCCACGGCGCAAGCTACCCACCACGCCAGTACCGGCAATACCGGTGGTCACCTGATAGCCCCACTGCTGCAACAGCGCGGCTACCTTGCCGGCTGTGCGATGTTCGGCAAACGCCAGTTCCGGGTGCTGGTGCAGGTCGCGGCGCAGGGCGACGAATTCGGCATTGGCAGCCGCAATGCCGGTTTCGATCTGCAGGCTGCGCGGCAACACGGCGCTGTCTAATGCTGCATTCATCAGGCCACCTGCTGCTGGCTGCTGTGCTCGGCCGCTTGCTGGTAACGGCTTTCCTTGCGCGGCAGGCCCAGATGGTCGCGCAGGGTGCGGCCGTCCAGCTGGCGCTGGAAGCGGCCACTGGCTTCCAGCAGCGGCAGCACATGGGTGATGAAGTCGTCCAGCCCTTCGGCCACCACCGGGAAGCCCAGGATGAAACCGTCAGCCGCGCCCTCGTCCACCCAGCGGATGATTTCCGCCGCCACTTTTTCACCGCTGCCGACAAAGTTGCTGCGCGGGGTGGCTACTTCCAGCGCCACCTGGCGCAGGGTCAGTCCGTGCTCACGGGCGCGGGCCTTGATCTGGTCGGTGGTGGAACGGAAGCTGTTGCGACCGATATCGCCCAGCTCCGGGAAGGCCTCGTCCAGCGGGTACTGGGTAAAGTCGTGGTGGTCGAAGAAGCGGCCCAGATAGGCCAGTGCGTCATCAATGGTCAGCAGTTGCTGGATGATGCGGAACTTGGCTTCGGCCTCGGCATCGGTGGCGGCCACCACCGGCGCAATGCCGGGGAAGATTTTCACATCGTCGGCCTTGCGGGCATGCAGCACGGCACTGGTTTTCACCTTGCGCAGGAAGTCGCGGGTTTCCTCGATGGAGGGCGAGTGGGTAAATACCGCGTCGGCATACTTGCCCGCGAGGCCAATCCCGGCATCGGAAGAACCGGCCTGGAAAATCACCGGCTGGCCCTGCGGCGAGCGGCTGATGTTCAGCGGCCCGGCCACCTGGAAGAAACGCCCCTTGTGGTTCAGGGTGTGCAGCTTGTCCTTGTCGAAAAACTGGCCGGTTTCACGGTTACGCGGCAGTGCATCGTCGTCCCAGCTGTCCCACAAGCCCTGGGTGACTTGCAGGTATTCGTCGGCAATTTCATAACGCAGGCTGTGTTCCGGATGCGGGCGGCTGTAGTTGAGCGCCGTGCCTTCCAGCGGGGTGGTCACCACATTCCAGCCGGCGCGGCCGCCGCTGATCAGGTCGAGCGAGCCGAACTGGCGCGCCACGGTAAACGGGTCGCTGTAGGAAGTGGACACGGTGCCGGCCAGGCCGATCTTGCGTGTCACGCTGGCCAGCGCCGACAGGATGGAAATCGGCTCGAAACGGTTGAGGAAGTGCGGAATCGATTTTTCGTTGATGTACAGGCCATCCGCCACAAAGGCAAAGGCAATGCCGTTGGCTTCGGCTTTCTGCACGGTATCGATATAGAACTGCAGGTTCACGCTGGCATCCGCCGGGCCGCTGGGGTGTTTCCAGGCGTGCATGTGGCCACCAGCGCCGTGCAGCATGATGCCGAAAGTAATGGGTTTGCTCATGTTCAGCTCCAAAAAGGTTGATCAGTACGGTCAGGCAGCCAGCGGCTCGCGCGCTTCGGCCAGCAGGGCAATGGAGGCGCGGCGCAGCGCAAACTGGGCCACGGGGATATCGATGATGAATTCGCGGATGCCGTAGCTCTGGTGCAGGGAATCCAGCTCGGCGCGCACATCTCCGGCGGTACCGGCAATCACGTGCGGATGCTTTTCTTCCAGCTGGTACTGGCTGCTGCCAGCCTGGCGGGCAAATTCTTCTGCCGCCTCACGGCTGGGCACGTTAACGCTGCGGCCATCTTCCAGCGTCACCTTGAACAGCTTCAGCTCGCCCACCAGCGCCTGTGCCTGTTCGCGGGTTTCCGCCACAAAGGCATACAGCGCCAGCGCCGGTACCTTGCCGGTCCACTGGCGGTACACGGCAATGGATTGCTGGATATTCAAGGGGTCGCCATTGAAGTGGCCGGCGTAGGCAAAATCCCAGCCCAGACGGGCGGCCAGCCGGGCGCTGTCCGGGCTGCCACCCAGCAGGAAGCGCCCCGGGGTAATGGGCGGCTGCGGTGTCGCCTTTGCCCCGGCCAGCGGATGCCCTTCCGGCTGGCCCTCGTTAAGGAAGGCATTCAGTTCGGTCAGCTGGGCGGTGAAATCCGGTTTGCGCGCGGCATCGTGATAGTGCTGCAAGGCACGGGTGCTGAATGGCAGGCCGCCGGGGGCCTTGCCTACGCCCAGATCCACCCGGCCCGGCGCCAGCGCCGCCAGCAGATTGAAGGTTTCCGCCACTTTGTAGGGGCTGTAGTGCTGCAGCATGACGCCGCCACTGCCCACGCGGATGCGGCTGGTATGCGCCAGGATGTGGGAGATCAGCACTTCGGGCGCGGAACTGGCCAGCAGCGGTGTGCTGTGGTGTTCGGCCACCCAGAAACGGTAATAGCCCAACTGCTCTGCCAGCTTGGCCAGCGCCACGGTATTGGCCAGCGCATCGGCCGCAGTGGCACCCGGCGGAATCGGGCTTTTATCCAGAATGGACAGCGAGTATGACATTTGTGTGCACCGTGTAATTGACGCCACAAAATCTATTCCCAGCCCATTTGAAGATCAATCAAATTAAATTGATATGCTTATCCGCGCAGCTTATTCATTTTCCTGCAAATTCCAATAAAAAATTGACTTAGCAATATTCAGCAGAAAGCCATCAATAACAAATCAATACGAATAAAACCTGCAAAAGCAGTTTGATTTGTTAATCATTTTTTATTGATTAATAAAACGGGAACAATACGCAAGAATAGCCAACAGCCGAAACCCGCCACCCTGGCAACGGCTTGCTTGTCCGACCAACCGTATCCCTGTGAACACATCATGAAAATAAAACTGCTCACCCTGGCTATTGCTGCTTCTCCCTTGTTTGCCCATGCCGACGATGGCGTTACCATTTACGGCAAAGTGGCCGGTAACCTATCCAGCGTCCAAAGCTATACCTCCACCGGCAGCCTGAAAACGACCCAGGTGAATGACAACACTTCGCGCATCGGTTTCAAGGGTTCGGAAAACCTGGGCAATGGCCTGACTGCCATCTGGCAAGTAGAAAACCGCATCCACGTGGATGGCAGCGGTACGGACACCTTCGCCAGCCGCGACTCTTTCATCGGCCTGCAAACTGACTACGGCAAGCTGCGCCTGGGCCGCCTGTCCGACTACGCCAACCTGGACATGGAATATATCGATCCGGGTTCCTACAGCGGCGTCGGTGGTCAACTGTACTCCACCCGTCTGGACGGCCGCCTGAACAATGCCATCCGCTATGACAGCCCCAACCTGGCCGGTTTCAGCTTTACCACCACCTGGGCGGCAGACGAGAAACGCGCCAATGACAGCAATGGCCAGCCCACCAACAACCAGGCATTCAACCTGGGCCTGAGCTACGAACAGGCCGGTTACTTTGCCAAGTTCAGCTATGAAACCAAGGGCGATGCCAAGCAGGTGAACTCCTCGGCCCAGACCGGCGCGGTAAAAGACTGGTGGCGGGTGGAAGCAGGCTATATCAGCGACCCCATCTACCTGGCCTTGGGCTTCCAGACCGTTAACGGCTACCTGGGCGTTTCCAGTGGCAAGTTTGCTGACAGCCCCGTGGTTTACAACGTCAACGTGCTGAACACCCGTCTGGCGGCCAGCGGCCAGAGCCTGAGCGCCGCCGCCTCCGGTCAGGATGTGAAAACCCGCGAAGCGGTGCTTACCTTCGGCTACAACGTAGGCGCCTGGCTGCCTTATGTCTCGCTGACCAAGGGCTACGACGTCGAAATCGGTGGCAGCAATGTCAACAAGACCGGCTACAGCCAGTATGTGGTCGGCACCATCTACAACCTGTCCAAGCAAACGCATGCCTATGCCTCTTATGGCCGCGTCAACTGGGGTGGCAATGGCGTGGCCAGCGAAAGCGCGCTGAGCCTGGCCCTGGCCAAATCCTTCTAAGCTGACATGCCCCGCCTCCCGGCGGGGTTGTGGCTGCCACACCATGTTTAACGCGAAAGATACCCGATGAGCCGCGACACCCTGTTTTTGCTGGAGCCCGGATTCACCCGTCCCGATCATCCGGCCGACCAGCGTTTTGTCTGCCCGCACAGCAATCTGCTGGAGGGCCTGCTGGCAGTGCAACCGGCACTGGCCAAGCGCATTGCAATCCGCCGCCTGCCGTTTCCACGGCCGCGCCAGACGGTGGTCGAGTTGCTGGGTGAGGAAAACCAGAGCCTGCCGGTGCTGGTCCTGGACCCGGCCAGCCCGCTACCGGCCGGAGCCAGAGAGCACGCCGGGCGGCATTTCCTGCAAGACGCCCGGCAGATTGCCGATTATCTGGCACAGCAATACGGTGCCTACCGCCTGTAAACCCTTGTCACAGGAAAGTACATCATGGGAATCAAACGCCTGAACCACGCGGTGCTGTATGTCAGCGATGTGGCCGACAGCACGCGCTTCTATCAGCAAGTACTGGGGTTTAACCCCTCCCCCGGCCCGCAGCCGGAACAAGCCTTCTTTGCCCAGGCGGCGGAGTCGGACAACCATCACGACCTGGCCTTGTTCGCCCGCAATCTCGGCCAGCAACGCGCGGGGGTTTTCAGCCCGCGTGGCGAAACCCCAGCGGCCAACGAGCCACCGGCCGGTCTTTACCATCTGGCCTGGGAAGTGGATACCCTGCTGGAACTCAAACGCATTCGCGACCAGCTGCAGGCACTTGGCAAGCTGGGGCTGGAAGAAGACCACGGCATCTTCAAGAGTGTGTACGGCCACGACCCGGACGGCCTGTTGTTTGAAGTCAACTGGTTCCTGCCGGCCGATGCCATCCGCGACGAGGACCGCAACATCCGTACCGCGCAGCTGGACTGGAAACGCGAGCTGGCACGGTTCGCCACGCCCTGAGCTGAACCGGAGCGAACTGTCTCCCGTGCTTGCACAGGAAAGCAATGCCCTGCTTTGCCGTAGCAATAGTCACTACTGCTACGGCAATGGCCATCCCTATACGGCAAGCCTGCCCACAAAAGCCAGGACAGGCCACACCGACATCCGTGTTGTGCCAGTGCTGTAAATCCCGGGCACAAGACAACGCAGGAAACCCCATGCAGCGGGGTGAAGATCAGCGGCTCCGTACCCCGCCATAAGGCCGGGATGGAAACCCGGTCAATCAATACCGCCCCGGCGTCACACCCAAAAGACGTCGAAACATCGCGATAAACGCGCTGACATTGTCGTACCCCAAGTCCAGCGCAGTCGCCTTTACCGACCTGCCGGTCGCCAGCAGCTCCAGTGCCTTCAGCACACGCACGCGTTGGCGCCACTCCGTGAAGGTGAATCCGGTCTCGGCAATGAAACGACGGGTCAGCGTGCGAGGCGCGATATCCACCCACTCGGCCCACTCCTCCAAGCGCCGCTCATCACCCGGCTGCTCGCACAAGGCCTGGGCAACCTTGCGCAAGCGGATATCCTGGGGCATTTGCAGGCCGAGCGCCGCGTGGGGCGACAAATGAATCTCGTCGAGGATGACCGCTCCCAGCCGTGTCTGCGGCCCGTCCAGTCCATCTGCTCCCCACGTGCTTGCACGCGCCACAGCTTCTCGCAGCAGACTGGAGACGACCAGGACGCATGGCTCGCCAGGCAATTCAGCGCAGGCAGATGCCGCCACATAAACACTCCACCCCGAGAAAGGCCCATGCGAGCGCAGCCCGTGTGGAACATCTGGCGGCAACCAGATGGCATAGCTTGCAGGCACAACCCATCGGGTATTTGCCGCATCGACCGACAGCAGACCTTGTGCCGCACCGAGCAACTGGCCACGAGCATGATGATGAAGGGAGGTCACCCGCACCTCACTGGAGTGGTGCCCTACAGCCAGCAGAAGCGGACCACTCGCGTCCGCCGCCTGGGCTGGTGGAATCATGGGATCGAACATGAATGGCGTTAAAACAGTATTGATTGGCATTTATACCGTACGCACAGCAATGCAACAAATCTACCATGGCGGCTCGATCAACCATCAGGCGCGACACCACATGCAACCAACAGATATTTATACTGCCCTGGATGACATCCTCAACCAACAGCAGCGCCCCCTGGAGGATGTGCTCGACCACCATTTCAGCCCCCATTACCGACAGCGCACAAACGGACACTGGGACGACCGCCAGGCCTTCGTGCAACACGCGCGCAAGCTGCGCGAGGTCGTGGCATCGGCTCGCATCGAGGTGCTGGACGAACTGCGCGATGGCCAGCATTATGCCGACCGCCATCGCGTCCATGTCACGAACCGCAACGGTTCTCGGGTCGTACAGGAGGTTTATCTGTTTGCGGAATTCGATGTCGAAGGACGTTTCGTCCGCATAGAGGAAACCACGCTGATGCTCGAAGGCATGGAGTCTGACCGCGACATGGGCAGCATGAAATAATGTGCAGTCGATGCGGGGCAAATCTTGCCGTTTGCGTGCCCCGCCCCTGCTTCCAGATCCAGCGCCGTGTAACAAGCACCGCGTGCTGGTTTTCCAGCAAGCACGCCCCATATGGTGACCAATCGCGACGGAAGCCGATGTCAACGGCGTAGCCTGCCTGGCAGCGGAAGACGTAGCCCCGGCCAAGCGGCAAATCATCTCCAGCCGCCAATGCGTAAGCTCATCCACCAAGCTCATCTGGGCAGCGCTAGCGCGAGCTGTTTTACTGGATACGAATAAAGATAAGTCGCCTTGATCAATACAGCGAAGGCAAAGCCACAATTCCACACTTATCGCACAAGATGGTTCTTGCGCAACAAGAGGTCACGGGCCAATGAAGGAAAGGCAGCCATCAGCAATATTGCATGTTCTTGTGCTGTCTGGTCCGTCCAAAATCGCTGACTAACGCCGCAACGGGTCAGCCAGTGCGCGCTGATGCAAAAACTGCTGGTCAGTCAGCGTGCCCAGAAACGCGATGATGTCCTGCTGCTCCTGCCGGCTCAGGTCGATATTGCCGATCAGCTCGCTTTTGTAAGGGTTCAAGCGGCCATCGCCCTGATAGCTTCCCTGGCTAATCTTGCGGCCACCGCCAGCATAGAAGGCCAGTACTGACGGCAAGTCTTTCAGGCTGCCATCATGCATATAGGGTGCAGTAATAGCGATATTGCGCAAGCTGGGCGCGCGGAATTTGCCCATGTCCTCGGCCAGGCCGGTCAGCTCGTATACCCCGCGATTGCCCTCGGGAAATGCGCCCTTGCCGTCCAGGTTGTACAGCCCGGTGTTATGGAACAGCATGTCTTCCAGCCGGGTTTTCACCGAGACGGTCTGGTCACTGAAATTGAAACCGCCATGACAGTGGAAACATTCGGCCTTCTCGCCAAAAAACAGCGCCTTGCCGCGCAACTCGGCAGCGGTGAGTCGCGCGCGACCTTGCAAGTAGCGGTCGTAACGGGAATTGCCGGACACCATGCTGCGCTCGAAGCTGGCAATGGCGCGGATGATATTGCGCCAGCTGATGGGCGCTGCGTCCTGCGCAAAAGCCTGACGAAACAGCCGCCGGTAGCGGGCATCCGCCTGCAAGCGTTGCAACACCTGTTGCTTGTTGCGGTCATTCACCCCCATTTCAACCGGGTTTTCCCCGAACAAGGGCACGCTCATCTGGGTTTCCAGGCTGGTGAGTGCCGGGTTCGCCCAGGTGTAGCTGGCATTCCAGGCCACATTCATCAGCGCCTGCGCGCTGCGCGCGGTGTATTCACCCGTGGAGCCGCGTGATACCGGCCGGCCATCAGTAAATGCCAGCCGCTGGATGTGACAGCTGGCACACATCAGCTGGCCATTGCCCGACAGGCGTTTTTCGTAGAACAGATAATGCCCCAGCTCGACTTTGGCCTGGCTCATCGGGTTATCTGCCGGTACCACCGGGGCAGCAAAACCGGCAGGCAAGCGCCACGACCAGCCGCCGGGTACCCCCTCAGCAGCCTGCGCCGGGGCAAGGCAGAACACGCCCAGCCAGGCCAGTCCAAGGTATATGCCACGCCACCCGCTCAAGCACTGCTTCATGGCTGTTGTACCCGGACAAAGGCTGGCGATGTCTGCGGCAGCAGGGGCAGCCCGCGTCGCTCTCCGGCCCCCAGCTGTATTTGCAGCTGGGCAAACAGCGGCTTGCATTCCGGGTCGTCCATGCTGCTCATGCAGCCGCTGGCCCCGCCCTTGTCCTCGGCCAGATTGCTGTCGGCCAGCAGGCGGGCCATATCCAGCACCACCCGGTCTTGGGCCGGGTCGAAATCCTGCAGCATCACCGCCACCCGGTTGGGGCTGAGGCAATGTACGGCACCGGCCTGGGCCGGATTGCCGCTACAGCCGGTGGAGCCCAGATGCAGCGTCCACACCGCCGCGCGGCCATTGCTGCGTGCCACCCCGCCTTCCGGCAGCAGTTCCAGCTTGATGAATTTGCGCCCCACCTGCCAGCTCCAGGCCATGCTGGCGCGATCCAGTGGCGCAGCGGCCAGCTCGAAATTGCCATGATTGAGGCTGACTGGCCGCCCCTCTTCATCCCGCCCTTGCAGCGGCACCCCGATGGTGAAGAGCAGGCCACGGTAGTGAGCGGCGGGCACTTCCCCTTGCACGGTGTCATGCACCGGCCCGGCAGAACCGGCGTGGCAGCTGCCACCACCGGGGACAAAGTCCAGCAAGGCAACATCGCGCGACTGCCAGGCATCCCCATGCAGCTGTACCGCCTGCGGCTGGCCGTCCTCGCGCAGCAGGCGGATATCCGACAGATAGAACTTGGCATCTTTCAGTCGGGTGAGCACGGCGGGCTGTCCCAGCGGCAGCGCCGGGCTGGCGCAACTGAAGGGCTGTTCGCCAGCTTGCAGGGCAAAGCGCAGGGCGACTTCCTGCCCGGCGGCCAGCCTTGGGACGGACAGCAAGCAGACAGTCAGCAGGCCGGTATGAAATAAACGCTGCAACATGACAAGGGCTCCTGCCAGGGGCCAAGGCCCCCGGCTTGCGGGCTGGCTTAGACCCGCTAACAAAACCCCCGATTCTGCGTTGCGCCGACTTGCCGTACTCATTGTACAGTCTGCGTCGGCGCACCTTGACTCGGGTGCTCTACGAGGTTTTGTTAGCGGCTTTTAGTACTTGCCGCGCAGGGTCAGCATGACATTGCGCGGTTCGCCATAGAAGTTGTAGATATTGGGCGTGCCCACCGAGGCGTAGTAGCGGGTATCAAACAGATTATTGATATTCAGCGCCAGGCTGTAGTTCTTGTTGAACTGATAGCCGATACGGGCATTGGCCACCACATAGCCGCTGTTCACCACCTCGTCCGACCAGCCGCGCGAACTTTGCGCACGGCTCTGGGCAATCAGGCCGCCCCCCAGCGAGTAGCCCTTGAGCCAGCCGGTATCATCAAAGCTGTAGTTGCTCCACAGCTTGAACTGGTTGCGCGGGGTCTGGATCGAGTAGGTCTTGCCCTGATTGCTGGGGTCGGACAGATAGGTGGTGGTCATGTAGGTGTAGCCGGCCGTCACGTCAAAGCGGCTGTTCACCTTGCCCTGTACTTCCAGTTCCACCCCTTGCGATTCGATTTCACCGGCATTCAGGTAGTAGTTGGAGCTGGGATAGGCCGGGTCGGCATAGGCACGGTTCTTGTCACGGATGTTGAAGAAGGCCAGGGTCGCACCCAGTCTGGAATCCAGAAACTCCCCCTTGGCCCCTACTTCATACTGACGACCGACCCGCGGGTCCAGCGTGGAGCCATCGGCCTTTTGCTGGGTTTGCGGCACAAAGATATTGGCGTAGCTGGCATACAGGGTCACTTGCTGACTGAAGTCGTACAGCAGGCCGCCATAAGGCGTGACGCGATTGCTGGCCTTGGCACCGTCTTTCCAGTCGGTAAAGGTGGACGGGGCAATATTGTGCGACTTGGCCAGGAAGGTGGTGGTGCGCGCACCCAGCAGCAGGGTGGTGGCGTCAGTCAGGTGCAGGCGACCCTGGGTGTAGAACCCGCTTTGCCGGGTATTGCTTTCGCTGCCCGAGGTGTAGTTGATCACCGGTTCGGCCAGGCTGTTACCGCTGGCGTAGTCCACCCCGGAATAAGTCGGCCCGCGACCGGAACGGCCCTTGCTATTGTATTCGTCGACATTGAAGCCCAGCAGCATGTCATGCTTGCGACCCCACATTTCCAGCGGCCCGGACAGGCTCAGGTCCATGCCGTCGCGGGTATAGGTGTAGTCACCGCGCATGGTGCTGTAGTCGATGGTATTGGTCAGCGGGTTCAGGCCGGACGAGGTATAGGCATATTTGTAGTACAGCTCCTGCACGCGGTGGTTCACGTTCAGCCTGGCGGCCCATTCATTGCCGAACTTGTGCTCCAGCGCGGCCGACAGTTCCTGCGTGTTGTAACTGGTGCGCCCCCAGTCCGGGGCATTGAAGGTAGAGGGCGATACCTTCAGCAACTGGTAGTGACCGCTGCTGTCGGTGGTGGTGTAAGTGGGCAAGCCGGACCACGGGTCTTTCACCGTCTGGTTCTGCCCGGTATAGCTGATGTCAAAGGTGGTTTGCGGACTCAGTTCAAAACGCAGCATGCCGGACAGCAACCACTTGTTGCTGTGGGTGTGGTCGTAAAAATAGTTGCGGTCTTCGCTGCTGGCAATCAGCCGGCCTTGCACCGTGCCGCTTTCATTCATGGCACCGGTGACATCCCCCACCAGACGGTTATTGCTCCAGGAGCCGGTACTGGCTTCCCAACTGGCGGCAAAGTCTTTTTGCGGCTTTTTCTTTACCAGATTGACAATACCCCCCGGCTCGCCCACCCCGCGCAGTAGTCCGGCGGGGCCACGCAGCACCTCGATGCTTTCATACAAGGGCAAGTCAAACTGGTGCGAGGGCGACAGGCCGTTATACGACGTCACCCCGTCATACATCACGCCCACCGAGTTATAACCGCGAATCAGGTACTGGTTGCTCAGGGTGTCGTTGGCAATGACCGTGACACCGGTGGCCTGCTGCATGGCATCGGCCACCGTGGTCATGTGCTGGTCTTCCATTTGCTGCTTGCCCACCACCGATACCGAGTTGGCAATCTCGCGCAGGCTGACCGGTTTCTTGCCAAAAATGGCAGCCTTGTCAGCCTTGTAGCTGTCCAGTGCGCTGGCGGTCACCAGCACTTCCGGCATCAGCTGCGCATTAGCGGGATTGGCTGCCTTGACAATGATATAGCTGCCGGCCGCGGTTTTCCGGGCTTGCAAGCCACTGTCTTGCAGCAGACGGGCCAGCGCCTGCTCGGCGGACATGGTGCCGTTGAGCCCGGCGCTGTGCTGACCATCCAGCTCCTGGCTGGCAAACAGCAGTTGCAGGCCGGTTTGCCCGGCCAGGCCAGTGAGAGCGGATGCCAGGCTTTGCGGCGCAATATTTACGGTCACATCCTGTGCCAGTGCAGCGTTGGAAAACAGGGCGGAAACCAGCAGGGCCAGTCCCATGGATGGATAGCGTTGTTTCATCTTCGTTTCTTTGCTTTTGAGTGTTCATCACGGACAAGAAGGAAGACGAAACAAGGGTCAACAACCTGACATGGTTCAGCATTTATTTTTTTCTGCTCAACAAGACAGTGCCATCCGGCTGCTGCTGCGCCTGCAAGCGCAGCATGCTGGTGAGCATGCTCAGCAAGGTGTCACGGTCATCGCGCTGTACGCTGCCGCTCAACAAGAGACTGGCCAGTGACGGGTCCGCCAGTCGCCAAACCTGGGCCGACTGGCCATTCACCGCCAGCAGCAAATCCCCCAGCGGCAGATGGTTGAAGGTCCAGATTCCCCCCTGCCAGTCAAAGCTGCCGGCGGATAAGGGCCCTGTCAGATGCTGGCCCTGATAACGGGCTTGCTGTCCGGCAGCCAGTTGCAGCACCTGGCCAGCAAGGCGCAGCTCCACCAGCCCTTGCTGTACATGCACCGCTACCTGATCCCCGCTGTGCATCACAGCAAACTCGGTGCCGATATCGCGTAACTCGCCTGCCCCGGCCAGCACTTTCAGCGGGCGCGGATTGGGTGCCACCCGGATGCTGGCCATACCCTGCTCCACCACCAACTGCCGCTCGCCCCAGCGATAATCCACCCGTACCCGGCTATGCCCACCCAGCGTCAGCTTGCTGCCATCGGCCAGGTATTGGCTGCTGCCTTGTCCGTAGGCGGTGAGCAGCACCGAGTGCACCGGCAAGTGCAACAAGGTCCAGCCGCCGAGCGCCGCCAGCAACAGGCAGCCCAGGCTGGCAGCCCGGCCGCGTCGGCGCGCGGGTGCTTTGGCCAGCTGGTCCATGGCACCCCACAGGCGGCACTGGGCGGCGTATTCCTGGCGGTGTTCTGCGGCGGCATCATGCCAGCGCTGGAATTCCGCCTGCTGCCGGGGGGTCAGCCCCTCTTGCTGGCGTAGCAACCAGCGGGCTGCTTCTTCCCGCAGTTGCCGGACAGCGGCATCGGCCTCATGGCTCATGCCCACTCCACTTGCTGGCGCAAGGCCAGCATGGCGCGGATCAACAGTTTCTCCACGGCATTGAGGGTGATGCCCAACTCGACCGCCAGTGCTTTTTGCGGAATGCCATCAAAACGGAAACGGACAAAGGCCTGACGACAGCGTGGCGGCAGGCTGTCTATCGCGTGGCGCAGCTGGGACAGCTGCTGGCGGGCCAGCACGATGCGTTCGGGAGAGGGGGCGGCGGATGGTTGTTGCTGACACGACTCCAGCGGCACCATTACCCCGGCATGGGCCGCCTTGCCCCGGTAGTGGTCGATCAGCAGATTGCGGGCAATGCAGAACAGCAAGGCGCGCGGCTGACGCACACCGTCCAGCGCTTTGTCCGTTGCCAGGACACGGACAAAGGTTTCATGGGCCAGATCGTCGGCCAGGGCGGTACTGTCTACCTTGCCACTCAGGTAGCGGCGCAGTTCCACAATATGGTTCAGATACAAAGAGGTGATGTCGGCAGCAATAGGCATGGCAGCAGCCAGGCTGGCAAATCCCGACATCATAGATGGCGGCCAGCGGCGCCACCATGTGGCAAATTGTCACAGGCCGACTGTTTGGCTACTCAACGCCATCCTCTGCCTCGCCAGGCCGTGGCGGAGCACCTCGACCAGACAAAGCCTGCGCCACCGGGGGCGGATGCTTGGCCAGCATGCGCTGCAAGGTGCGACGGTGCATGCCCAGTGCGCGGGCAGTGGCCGAAACATTGCCATTGTGCTCCAGCAGGATGCGCTGCACATGCTCCCAGCCCAGCCGCCTGACCGATACCGGCCGATCGGCAATCGGCAAGTCGGGATCCGGCTCCCTCTGGCTGAAGGCCGCCAGAATGTCGTCCACCGAGGCCGGCTTGGACAGATACTGCATGGCCCCCAGCTTGACCGACTCCACTGCGGTGGCAATGCTGGCATAACCCGTCAGCACCAGGATCTGGCTGCGGGAATAATGTGCCTTGAGATCCGGCAGCAGCTTCAGCCCGTTTTCACCCCCCAGATTCAAATCCAGGATGATGCGTTCACAGCTGTCGGCAGCATGGCACAAGGCATCGCGGCCATTGTGTGCCAGCAGCACATCAATCTGGTGCCGTCGCAGGGAGCGCGCCAGCACCTGGCAAAAATCGACATCGTCATCAACCAACAAAACCGTCATGACAATTCCTCCCCATCATTCATTCCTTCACGCCCATCGGATGGCAAGCCATCTGGCATACCACCTGGCATGCATACAGCACAAAAGCGACGCAGCACATGCTGCGTCGCCCTGTACAACACTTACTGTGAATCAATCATCGTGATGCAGGTTTTCCTCGATCACCGCATTGATCACCCCCATGGCCACGGCCAAGGGCAGCCCCAACATCCAGGCGAAATACCACATGATTTTGTCCTTTCGCTTCAGTAAACACTCTTGCTGTTGGCACGGATGTGCTGCTCGGTCACCTTGCCGCGCATCACGCGGTAGCACCAGGTGGTGTAGCTCAGCACGATGGGCGTGAAAATCAGCGCGGCCCAGAACATGGTGTTCAGCGTCATCTGGCTGGAGGTGGCATCCCAGGCGGTCAGGCTGGAACGCGGGTCCGAGCTGGACGGCAGCAGGAAGGGGAACAGGCTGACACCGGCAGTACCAATCACCCCGGCCTGTACCAGACTGGAAGCGATAAAGGCCAGCCCAGCCTTGCGCACCGCGGCCAGCGACACGGCAGCCGCAGCACTGACAATACCCAGCAGCGGCAGCACCATGGTCAGCGGATAGCGCTGGTAGTTGCCCAGCCAGGCCCCGGCGGCACGCACCACGGTTTTGGCCAGCGGATTGGATTGCGCGGCGGCTTCACCACCCGCGGTAATCACATAGCCATCCAGCTGGCCCACCCACAGCCCACCCAGCACAAACAGCACAATGGTCAGCACGCCAAACAGCATGGCGGCGCGGCGTGCGCGTTGTGCCATTTTTCCTTCGGTGCGCAGCATCAGGTAGGTGGCCCCTTGCAGCAGGATCATGCTGGCCGATACCAGACCGCATAGCAGGGCAAACGGGTTGAGCAAGGCCCAGAAGCTGCCTTCGTAGAACACGCGCAGGGTGTCGTCGAAATGGAAAGGCACGCCTTGCAGCAGGTT
>NZ_QJKC01000022.1 GCF_003202035.1 Aquitalea magnusonii
GGCCGACCACGGGAAAGACATTGGCCAGGATAAAGACCAGCAGTCCGGCCAGCACCAGTGGCAGGGAGGTGGCGGGGGGATAGCCGGGGCGGGGCCGCAGCTGGCAGCCGCAGCGGCAGCAGCAGACGGCTTGCCCGGCCGCGGCGGGGGCGGTCTGCAGCAGGTCGCATTCGTGGCAGGCCAGTGCGCTGTGAGCGGGCTGCTGGTTCATCGGTCTTGCTCCCGTGCTACCTGCTGTTCTGCCACGATGGCGGCATGCAACAGGTCAAACGCGGCGCTGGATACCTTGAACATGCCCTGATAGGGATGGGTCAGCTCCAGAATGAGAAAATTGGCGCTGGCAATGGCGATGGCACCCAGGAACAGGAAAAATATTTCAAAAGCACTGCCACTGCCGAAAATGCCATAAAGGAAAAACAGCAGGCAGGCCCAGCCAAACACGATGACCAGCAAGAGCGACGGCACCTGATTGGACAGGCTGCGGATGATGTTGGTCTGGATGGCGACAAACTGGTTGGAGAACTGGCGCATGGCATTGATGTCGTCGCGGCTGACATGGTCGATGGCCTGAAAGGTATTGTTGATGTTGACCATGGCCGCGATGTCGTCATTCAGGAAGTGGTAGTTGACATCCTGTTGCCGCTGTCTGGATTTTTCCGGCCAGTAGCGGCCCAGCACGCGGTCGATGGTGGCCAGCAGCTGCGGCCGCAATGAGGCGGATTGCTGCGGATACAGCTTCAGCAGCAGGTCGATATTGGCGGCCGCGGTGGCCATGGCATTGAAATCGGCCTGATGGTTGTTGAAGGTGGTGTAGGACGAAGAAATGAGCAGACCCAGCACAATGGCAAACAGGGTGCCGATCAGCGAGGAGATCAGCTTGATCAGCTCGCCGGAATGGCTGACATAAACCGGGAACCCGTCATGAATGGCTTCCCCGGCCATGGCGCAGGCAAAGGCGGCAATGGCCACCAGTCCGCAACGAAGAAATATGTTCATCACACCGGTTTCCTGTGCCGATTGAGCGGATGGCGGGCGCTCATCCGGGTTGTCCGCCGTGGCGGCCGGGCTGGAATGGGGCGGGTATGGCCCGGGACAAGGGATGGTTGAGGCAATTTCAATACTGGCATGGGCTGCAGGCCGCTTCAAGTAGGCTCATTGCCGCAAACCGCGACGGCATGGCGGAGGAAATCGGCGGCAGCCAGTGGCTTGCCGAAAAAATAGCCTTGCAGGAGGTCAACTCTTGACGCTGTCAGCAGGCTGGCCTGTGCGGCGGTTTCCACGCCTTCGGCCACCGTCTTCAGGCGCAGGGTGCGCGCCAGGGAAATGATGGTGCGGACAATGGCGGCGGCACAGTCATCGCCGGCGATGTCGGTGATGAAGGAGCGGTCTATTTTCAGGGTGTCGAGCGGCAATTGGCGCAACAGGCTGAAGGATGAAAAGCCGGTGCCGAAGTCGTCCAGCGAAATGGCCACGCCCAAGGCCCGCAGCGCCGCCAGTTGCCTGGCTGCAAACAGCGGATTGCGCATCACGGCGGATTCGGTCAGTTCGATCACCAGCCGGGTGGGGTCGACCCCACTTGCATGCAGTGCTGCCTGGATGCGGCCGAGCAGGGTGATGTCATGCAAATCGCAGGCCGACAGATTGATGGCCATCTTGATGTCCAGCCCGGCATGCTGCCATTTTTTCAATTCAGCCAGCGCATGGTGGATGACCCAGGTGCTGAGGCCGGCTATCAGACCATTGTGTTCGGCAATGGGAATGAACTCGGCCGGGGATACCTCGCCCAGCACCGGGTCATGCCAGCGCAGCAGGGCCTCGGCCGCCTGGAGCCGGCCATCGCCGGCACGGACTTCTGCCTGGAAATATAGCGACAGCCCTCCCTGTTCCAGCGCGCTGTGCAGGCGCGCACCCAGCTGATAGCGGCGTTCGATCTGCCGGGCCTGTGCGGCGGTAAAGTGGCAGATGCCCTTGCCGTGTTGCAGGCTGCTCTGGGCCGCCGCGTAACCGGCGCGGATCAGCCCTTCTGCCGTGCCCGGGCAATCGCTGCTGCGGACAATGCCGATGGCCGTGGTCAGATGCAGCATGTCGACCTGCCAGGGCAGCGGGCGGGTGATGCAGTTTTTCAGCCGGATGGCCAGCCGTTGCGGCTCGGCATCGAATACCAGCGCCAGATAAATCCCGCCATGAATCCGCGCCACCACATCATCGTGTCCGATGGTGTTGCGGATGCGTTCGGCCATGCTGCGCAGGGCAAACAGGGCCGCTGCCAGGCCGTGGTATTCGCCGATCTCGTCGATGCCGCCGATTTCCAGAAACAGCAGGCTGCAAGGTATGCCGGCCTGCAGGCTGGCATCGATGCGTTGCACCAGAAAGTCCAGATTGGGCAGGCCGGTTTGCGGGTCGTGGCTCAGGTGATAGTCGAGAACGGCCCTGAGCTGCGGGCAGGGGGGCTGCGCCGGTAGCCGGTTCAGCAGGGCCGCGACATCGCCGAGCGGCGGCAAGCCGCAGGGTGTGGGTGCCATGTCCTGTACATGATTGCTGGGCATGATGGGCTCCGCTTACCGGGACGACACGAAGCGACTGCTCATCTGGTAGAGCTCCCTGGCGGTGCTGCCCAGGCGGTCGGCGGCATGTTGTATCGAGGTGATGCTGTTACTGTTCTGTTCCACCAGCTGATTGATGGTGTGGATGTTGCGGCTGGCCTCGCTGCTGGCCTGCGCCTGTTGCTGCAACATGCTGGCGATATCGCTGGAAGAAGACTCGATTTCAGCACCGGCGCGCTTGATGTTCTCGTAAATGAGCTTGCTGGCGCCAAGCATGTCGTTGCTGTGGTCGACCTCGTCGGCGGCGATGGTGATGGCGCTGAGGGTTTGTTGCGTGCAGCTGCCGATGCGCTGGATGGTATGGGTGATTTCCTCGGTGCTGCCGCTGGTGCGTTCGGCCAGCTTGCGTACTTCATCGGCCACCACGGCAAAGCCACGGCCGGATTCGCCGGCCCGTGCCGCTTCGATGGCGGCATTCAGCGCCAGCAGATTGGTCTGTTCGGCAATGCCCTGGATGATTTCCGCCAGCTTGCGGATGCCGTTGGTTTCGGCATCCAGCTCGGACACCAGGGTTTTGGCCGTCTGCATGCGCTTGACCACACCCTGCGCCGCCTGCTGCGCGGCCACGATCTGGCCGACTCCTTCACTGACCCGTTCCGCCGCGGTGGCAGCCGTGGCGGCATTCTGGCTGGTGGCGGCGGCAATGCTGTGGATGGCGGCCGTCATCTGGCCGAGGGTGGTGCTCATCTGGCGCACGCAGTCCACACCCTGCTGGATATGCCGGCTGGCCACCTGCGACTGGGCGTTGAGTGCGCCCGACTGGCTGTCGATTTCGTCGGCAATGCCCATCATGTCGGCGAACATGGCACGCAGATTGAACTTCATCGACTGGATGCCCAGCAGCTGGCGCGAGAATTCGCCGGCGGCGCTGGTTTCCAGCTCGAAACCAAGGTCGCCGCCGCTGATTTTCCTGATGGCCTGGACCGACCATTCCAGCGGCTGGCGGATGCCGTGCCAGGTCCAGAACGCCAGCGCCCCGGCGCAGATCAGGCCGGTGCCGCCGGCCAGCCACGACTGCGGCCCCGGCAGGTTGGCGGCAGCCAGCAGGCAGGCGGCCGGCAGCGTGGCCAGCAGCATGATTCTGGCCGACAGCGCGGTGCGGGCCGGGTAGCGGGTGGCCGGAAAAGGCCGCTGCTGCCGGTTGACGGCGCGGTACAAGGCGTCCGCAGCCTCGATCTGCCCGGCCGTGGGCCGGCTGCGTACCGAGATATAGCCGGTTTTGCGCTGTTTTTCGAAGCAGGGCGACACATAGGCGTGCACCCAGTAATGATCGCCGTTCTTGGACCGGTTCTTGACCATGCCCTGCCAGGGCAGGTCGGCCGCCAGTGTGCGCCACATGTCGGCGAAGGCTGCGGCCGGCATGTCGGGATGGCGCACAATATTGTGTGGCTGGCCTAGCAGCTCGGCCCGGCTGTAACCGCTGATTTCGATAAAGGCCGGATTGGCGTGCAGGATGTTGCCGCGGGTGTCGGTCATGCTGACCAGCGGCTTGGCGGGGTCGACCTGCAACTCGCGCCCGCTTGTCGGCTGCGTGCTATGCATCATGTGCTTTCTGCTTGCTTGTCAATGGCCGTGCCGGCCGTGACGGTGTTCAATGGACATGGCTGGTATCGGCCATATGGGTGGGGCGGGGTGCCAGCCAGACCACGCAGGCGGCGACCACGAAGGACAGGCCGCTGATCATGAACAGCGTATTGGTCGACAGCATGATGCTTTGGGCATCGACCAGGCTGTTGAGCAGGTGGCGTGCCGGCTCCGTGCCGAAAGCCGTGCTCATCTGCTGCATGGCTTCGCCGCCGGAGTCGGTCAGCCCGCTGAGAATGTCGTGGTAGTACTTGGCCTTGTCGTCCCAGGCGGTGGTGACCAGCGAGGTGGCGATGGCACCCGACATGGTGCGCAGGAAATTCATCAGCCCGGCGGCCGAGGCCATTTCCACCTCGTCCACGCTGGACATGGCCAGGCCGATCAGCGGGATGAAAAAGAAGGGCATGCCCAGCCCCTGGAAGAACAGGGGGACGGCAACCTGCCAGAAGCCGACATCGGTGGTGTTGAAGCTGCGGAACAGGGTGACGCCACCCAGCCACATCACCCCGATGAATACCAGCCGGCGCGGGTCGGTGCGGGTGGTGAGATGGGCCACCAGCGGTGCGGCCAGTACCGACAGCACCCCGCTGAGCGCCTGGGCGATGCCGGCATCGGTGGCGGTATAGCCCATATAGCTTTGCAGCCATTGCGGGGTGAGCACGGTGGAGCCGAAAAAGGAGCCGAAAGCCAGTGCGATGGTCAGCACGCTGACCCAGTAGCCGCGGTGGCGGAATACCCGCAGATTGACCACCGGATTGTGTTCGGTCAGCTCCCAGATCAGGAAGGCCAGGAAGCCCACCACACTGATGATGGCCAGGCTGACGATTTCCGTCGAAGAGAACCAGTCCAGATCCTTGCCTTCGTCCAGCATGATCTGCAGCGCGGCCACCCACACGATCAGCAGCAGCAGGCCGATGATGTCGATGCGCAGCTGCAGGCGCATGCTCTCCTGGTTTTTGAGCAGCTGCCAGCCCAGATAGCCGCAGGTCAGCGCGATGGGCACATTGATATAGAAGATCCACGGCCAGCTGACCTGGTCGCACAGCACCCCGCCCAGCACCGGCCCCAGCACCGGCGCCACCAGCGTGGTCATGCTCCACAGGCCGATGGCAATGCTGGCTTTTTCCCTGGGAAAGATCTGCTGCAGCAGTGTTTGCGACATCGGCATCAGCGGGCCGCCAGCCAGGCCTTGCAGCACGCGGAACAGCAGCAGGGTTTCCAGCGAGTGCGACAGGCCGCACAGCAGGGAAAACAGGCCGAACAGCAGCATCGAGGTGATAAAAAGACGCACCGTGCCAAAACGGGCGGCCAGCCAGCCGGTCAGCGGTACGGTAATGGCCTCGGCCACGGCATACGAGGTGATGACATAGGTGCCCTGATTGGCCGCCACGCCCAGCCCGCCGGCAATATTGGGGACCGAGACATTGGCAATGGTGGTGTCGAGCACGGCGATGAAATTACCGGCAGACAGCGCAAGCGCCGCCAGCCACAGCGTGGCACCGGTCAGCGGTGCGGCGGGTGAGGAGGGGTGGGACATGGCCGTTTCCTCAGTGCGAGCGGGTGTCGATGGTGGCGTTCATCGACAGGCCCACCGACAGCGGATGGGCGCGCAGCTCGGCCGGGTCCAGTGCGATGCGTACCGGCAGGCGCTGCACCACCTTGATCCAGTTGCCGGTGGCGTTCTGCGCCGGAATCACGGCAAAGGACGAGCCGGAACCGCCGGCAAGCCCGACCACCTTGCCGTGGTATTCCACGCTGTCGCCGTACAGGTCGGCGGTGAGCTTGACCGGCTGCCCGAGGCGCACCTTTTCCAGCTGCACTTCCTTGAAGTTGGCGTCCACATGGGCCTGTTGCAGCGGTGCAATCGACAGCAGCGGCGCGCCGGCCTGCACCCGCTGGCCCAGTTGCACCTGGCGCTTGGCCACCGTGCCGTCCAGCGGCGCGCGGATGATGGTGCGCTCCAGGTCCAGCCTGGCCTGGTCGCGTCGGGCGCGTGCCAGCAGCACTTCCGGATTGGTGGCCACCGTGCTGTCGGCCGTCAGTGCCTGATTGTTTTTCAGCGCGCCCAGCGCGGCGCGGTAATTGGCTTCACTCTGGCGCGCACCGGCTTCGGCGGCGTGGAAGGCGGCTTCGGCCACGGCCAGCGCATTGCCGGCATTGCTCAGTTCTTCGCCGGATACCGAGCCATTGCGCGCCAGGGCCTGACGGCGGCTGTAATCAAGGCGGCTACGCTCCAGATCGGATCTGGCCGATACCAGCTGTGCCGCGGCACGGGCCTGCTCGGCCAGACGCGACTGCACCTGGGCTGTCAGGCTTTCGTCATTGGCAAAATACCCCTGCACCCGGCGCTGGGCACGCGCCAGATCGGCCTCGGCCTGGGCCAGCGCCAGCCGGGCATCCTTGTCATCCAGCTGCAGCAGCACATCGCCCTTTTTCACGCGCTGGGTGTCCACCACCGTCACGCTGCGCACCGTGCCCGACACCTCCGGCGTGACCTGGGCAATTTCGGTGGCGACATAGGCATTGTCGGTACTGACATAGTGGGAGGCGACCAGCGCCCAGTAACTGCCATAGCCCAGTGCGGCCACGGCAATGGCGCTGCCCAGCAGCAGAAACAGTTTCTTGCGTTGTGCCGGTGCGGCGGGAGTGGCCGCGGTGGCGGCCGGCAGGGTGTCGGTATGTGCACTCATGATGATTTCCTTGATGGTTTCCGTGCCGGGTTTCAGCTGTGTTCGGCCTGGTAGCCGCCGCCCAGCGCCTTGATCAGGCTGATGTCCTGCACCAGCCGCTGGCTTTGCAGGTCGACCAGAATGCGGCGCGCATTGATCACGCTGTCTTCTGCGTTCAATACCTGGAGATAGTTGGCCAGGCCGCCCTGATAGCGCTCGCTGGCCACGCGATAGGCCTGTTCGGCCGCCTGCAGCGACTCGCTGCGCTGCAGCAACTGTGGTGCCAGCATGTGGTGCTGCGTGATGGCGTCTGCCACTTCGTGCAGGGCCTGGATCAGGGTCTGGTTGTAGCTGGCCACGGCCATGTCGTACTCGCTGCGCGCCGTGCGATAGCCGCCTTCCAGCTGGCCGCCACGGAAGATGGGCAGGTCGATGGCCGGGCCGATGCCGGCAATGCCGGAGCCGCTTCTGGTCAGCAGATCCAGGCTGCCCAGTGCTTGCCCGCCGACAAAGGCCGTGAGATTGACATTGGGATAAAAGCCGGCATGTGCCACATCGATGCGGCGGGCGGCGGCTTCGGCGCGCCAGCGCGCGGCCTGCAGATCAGGACGGTGTGCCAGTAGTTCGGCCGGCACGCTGGCAGGCAGCCCCTGCAGGCGACTCAGCGCGACGACGGGGCGGCCGATTTGCAGGCCGCGGTCCGGACCGCTGCCGCTGAGCGCGGCCAGGGCATTGCGCTGCAGGGCGATGGCCTGGCCGGCGGCGGTGAGCTCGGCTTCTGCCGCCGCGCGCCGCGATTGCGCCTGGCTGACGCTGGCCATGGTTTCCAGTCCTTGCTGCTGACGGTCGCCCAGCAGTTTTTCGCTATGCAGGCGTACCGCCACCGCCTGGGCCGAGCAGTCTTGTACGGCGTATAAACGTGCCAGCTCGGCATAGGCCGCGGCCATCGAACTGGTCAGCAGCAGCCGGCTTTGCGCGGCTTCGCTTTGCGCGGCCGCCAGTTCCGAGGTGGCTGCCGCCACGGCGGCGCGGTTCTTGCCCCAGAAATCGATTTCGTAGCTGAAATCCAGCGTTGCACGGCTGGCATTGTTGAAGCCCGGCGGCACCAGCGCCTTGGGCACGCCATTGTTGTAACTCTGCTTCATGCGCGACAGGCTGCTGTCCATTTCCAGCGCCGGCAGCAGGCTGGCACCTGCCTGCTGGGCATAGCCTTCGGCCCTGAGGATGCGCGCACGCGCCATGGCCAGGTCAGGAGAGTTTGCCAGTGCCTCGGCCATCAGCCGGTTTAGCTGGGCATCGCCATAGCTGGTCCACCATTGCGGTTCTGCCCAGCTGGCGGCATTGCCGGCCAGGCTGTGCGTGCTTTGCAGCTGCGTGCTGCCGTGCAGCGACGGCAGCGGCCCCAGATCGGGAACGCTGGCGCAGCCGGCCAGGCCGCAGCCAGCTGCCAGTAGCAGGCTGCAATACACTGCGCCGCTCCTTGCATGCCAGAGGAAGGTGTGCACGATTTTCTCCATAACTGAACTGTATGGTAAGTTTATAGCAATGATGCGCCAGATGTGTCAATATAAATTTACTGTACGGTAAAGTTAACGGAGGGGTAATGAGAGTGAAAACTGAAGATCGGCGTCTGGCCATCCTGGCTGCAGCCACGGAGGTATTCCGGGCACGTGGTTACAAGGCGGCATCCATGGCGGAGATCGCGGAACGCACGGGTGGCTCCAAGGCAACGCTGTACAGCTATTTTTCTTCCAAGGACGAGCTGTTTCGCGAGGTCATGAAAACCCAGGCGGAAGACCGGATGATGGGAGCGTTTGGCAGCCTGGCCCCGGGGGCTGATCTGGCCGGCACCTTGCAGCGCTTTGGCGAGCACTATCTCGATACCATACTGAGCCGCGATCTGTTGATCATGCGTAGCATCGTGATGGGGGAAGGGCCGCGCTCCAGTATGGGCCGGATGTTTTTCGACAACGGCCCGGCCGAGGGGTGGGGGCAGTTGGCGCGCTTTCTGGAAGGTCAGATGCAGGCCGGCCAGCTGGCCAGCCGCTCGCCCTGGCGGGCGGCACTGCAACTGATCAGCTTGCTGGAGGCCGACTATGTGGAGTTTTTCATGACCGGGCTGGTGGACAAACCCGGACCGGAGCGCATTGCCGAATCAGTGGCGGCGGCGCTGGCCGTTTATCTGCATGGCTATGGCGTGGATGCGGCAGGGATGACGAGCAGCAGCAGGGAGCCGCTGTCGTGACTGCTCCGCTGCCTGTGGATGGTCGGTGGGCAGGGTGGGCAAGGGCTGCCGCCGCTGTGCCGGGCGGCAGCCGGGGGCTGTGGCTTCAGAGCAGCGTCAGCGTCACATCGATATTGTTGCGGGTGGCATTGGAATAGGGGCAGACGATGTGGGCTTGCTCCACCAGCGCTTGCGCTTGTGCGCGCGGCAGGCCGGGCAGGCTGATCTGCAGCTCGGCTTCGATGCCGAAGCCGCTGGCAATGGGGCCGATGCCTACGCTGCCGGTAATGCTGGCGTCGGCAGGCAGGGCGATTTTTTCTCTGGCGGCGACAAATTTCAGTGCGCCCAGAAAGCAGGCCGAGTAACCGGCGGCGAACAGTTGCTCGGGATTGGTGCCGCTACCGCCGGCGCCGCCCAGCTCGCGCGGGGTGGACAGCTGCACGCGCAGGGCGCCGTCCGAAGATTCGGCGTGGCCTTCGCGGCCACCGCTGGCAGTGGCTTGGGCGCGGTACAGGACTTTTTCGATGGACATGGTGAGCTCCTTGGTGGAAAGCAGCGGCTTGCTGCGGGGTATGGCGCTCACTGTACGCCTTGATTCAGGACTTTTTGTGGCATAAAGTCCTGAAAATTTGATTTTACGTACTGATTTGCTGAGGGCCGGCTGCCCATGCTGGTGATGTGCCACCGTGCAGACAGCAAAACGCCCCGGCGGACCGGGGCGTGTTTGGAGTGGCTACTGCTGAGAGCCGCTAACAAAACCTCGTAAAGCACCCGGGCCAAGGCGCGCCACCGCCGACCGTACATAGCGTACGGCAAGGCGGTGCAACGCTGGAGCGGGGTTTTGTGAGCGGGTTTTAGTGCTGTTGGCGGTTGGCTTCCATCACCGTCAGTGCCGCCATATTGATGATGCGGCGCACGGTGGAGCTGGAGGTGAGGATGTTGACCGGTGCATTGACACCCAGCAGGAAGGGGCCGACGGCGACATTGCTGCCGGCGGCGGTCTTCAGCAGGTTGTAGGCGATATTGCCGGCATCGACATTGGGGCAGACCAGCAGATTGGCCGCGCCCTTCAGTTGCGACATCGGCAGGATGTCCATGCGCAGCGCCTCGTCCAGTGCGCAGTCGCCGTGCATTTCGCCATCGATTTCCAGCTCAGGCGCTTGCTGGCGTACCAGTTCCAGCACGCGGCGCATCTTGCTGCCGGAGGCGGAACTGCCGGAGCCGAAGTTGGAGCGCGACAGCAGCGCGGCCTTGGGCTTCATGTGCAGCAGGGCCATTTCCTCGGCGGCGGCAATGGTGAATTCGGCAATCTGCTCGGCGGTGGGGTCGTCGTTGACGTGGGTATCCACCAGCGCCACCGTCTGTTTTTCCAGCAGCAGGATGTTCATGGCGGCGTAGGTATCCGAGCCGGCCTTCTTGCCGATCACCTGATCGATATAGCGCAGGTGGTCGTGATAGCTGCCCACGGTGCCGCAGATCATGCCGTCGGCGTCGCCCAGACGCACCATCATCGCGCCAATCAGGGTCAGGCGGCGGCGCATTTCCACGCGGGCCATTTCCTTGGTCACGCCATCGCGGCACATCAGCTCCCAGTAGCTGGTCCAGTACTGGTGGAAGCGTTCGTCGTATTCCGGGTTGGTGACTTCCACGTCCTCGCCCAGGCGCAGGCGCAGGCCAAACTTTTCAATCCGCGCCAGCAGCACTTCCGGGCGGCCCACCAGGATGGGACGGGCCAGCTTTTCATCCACGATCACCTGCACCGCACGCAGCACGCGCTCGTCTTCGCCTTCGGTAAATACGATGCGGGTCCTGCCGCCTTCGCGCACCAGTTTTTTGGCGGCGGCAAACAGGGGCTTCATGAAGCTGCCGGAGTGGTAGACAAACTGTTGCAGCTGCTCGGTATAGGCGTCGAGGTTGGCAATCGGCCGGGTGGCCACACCGCTGTCCATGGCCGCCTTGGCCACGGCCGGGGCGATGCGCACGATCAGCCGCGGGTCGAAGGGCTTGGGAATCAGGTATTGCGGGCCGAAGGACAGGTCGTAACTGCCATAGGCGGCCGCCACCACTTCGTTCTGTTCTTCCTCGGCCAGCCCGGCAATGGCGTACACCGCGGCCACTTCCATTTCACGGGTGATGGTGGTGGCGCCCACATCCAGCGCACCGCGGAAGATGTAGGGGAAGCACAGCACATTGTTGACCTGGTTGGGGTAGTCGGAGCGGCCGGTGGCCATCACCACGTCGTCGCGTACCGCGTGGGCTACTTCCGGCAGGATTTCCGGGGCCGGGTTGGCCAGTGCCAGGATCAGCGGGCGGGCGGCCATCTGCGCCACCATCTCGCCCTTGAGCACGCCGCCGGCGGACAGACCGAGGAAAACATCGGCCCCGGCAATCACTTCGCTGAGGGTGCGGGCATCAGTCGGCTGGGCAAAGCGCGCCTTGGCCGGGTCCATCAGCACGGTGCGGCCCTGATAGACCACGCCTTCGATATCGGTGACCCAGATGTTTTCCAGCGGCAGGCCCAGATGCACCATCAGGTCCAGGCAGGTGAGGGCGGCGGCACCGGCACCGGAAGTCACTACCTTCACTTGGCGGATATCCTTGCCCACTACCTTGAGGCCGTTGATGAAGGCGGCGGCCACGGTGATGGCGGTGCCGTGCTGGTCGTCATGGAAGACCGGAATCTTCATCCGTTCGCGCAGCTTGCGTTCCACTTCAAAACATTCCGGCGCCTTGATGTCTTCCAGATTGATGCCGCCAAAAGTGGCTTCCAGGCTGGCGATGATGTCCACCAGCTTGTCCGGGTCGGTTTCGTTGATTTCGATGTCGAACACGTCGACACCGGCAAATTTCTTGAACAGCACCGCCTTGCCTTCCATCACCGGCTTGGAGGCCAGCGCGCCGATATTGCCCAGGCCCAGCACCGCGGTGCCGTTGGTGATGACGCCCACCAGATTGGAACGGGCGGTAAAGCGGCTGGCATTGAGCGGATCGGCGACGATTTCTTCGCAGGCGGCAGCCACACCAGGGGTGTAGGCCAGCGCCAGATCGCGCTGGGTCACCAGCGGCTTGCTGGCATTGACGGCGATTTTGCCCGGAGTGGGGAATTCGTGGTAATCCAGTGCTGCCTGACGGTCGGTCGTATCCATGGTGTCGCTCCTGATGTGGGCTTGGTCGCAGTGCCAAGGCCATCGCTATGCCGTGTTGGCTGCCGGCAGGGCAGCCGCTTTGTCTCCTGTCAGGCCACCTGCAAGGAGGCGGATGACTGGATTAGCGGCAAGTCTAGCGAAATAACATAAGGTAAATATTTTGATTTACTATCGAGCCATACTATTTACCTGATGATCTGAGCCGCCATGGCCGAAATCAATGCCGACGAGATCCTGCGCCGCCTGTCTGCCCGGCTGAAAATGCGCCACCTGATCCTGCTGCTGAATATCCAGCAGCATGGCTCGCTGACGCGGGTGGCCGAGCAGATGGCCAGCAGCCAGCCGGCCATCACCAATGCCCTGTCCGAGCTGGAAGGCATGTTTGGCGGTGCGCTGTTTGACCGCTCCAGCCGCGGCATGGCCCCCACCGCGCTGGGCAAGCTGGTGCTGGCCCGCGCCCAGGCCATGCTGCACGATCTGGACCACCTGGTGCGCGACATGGCCACCGCCGCGGCCGGCTATAGCGCCCACCTGCACGTTGGCGTCATTCCCTTTATTCCGGGGCGGCTGCTGTCGGCCGCCATCGCCCGCACCCTGCCGGAAGGCCAGGGCGGCATGACGGTGACCCTGCATGAGGGCACCAGCGACCAGCTCTTGCCACGGCTGCAGGATCACAGCCTGGACATCGTCATCGGCCGCGCCTCGTCGGCGGTGGATCTGCAACAGCTGGAGTTCGAAGTGCTGTACCGGCAACAGCCGCGGCTGATCGCCAGCCGGCGGCTGGCGGCGCAGCTGGGACGGGTGCGGCTGGACTGGACCCGCCTGGTGGAACTGGACTGGATTCTGGGGGCGCCCCATACGCCGATGCGCGAGCAGGTGACCGATATCTTTCTGGCGGCCGGCATTGCCCCGCCAGTGCCCATTGTGGAGAGTTATTCGTCCAAGCTGATCGGCGAGATGATTGTCGCCAGCGAACGGGCGGTGTCCATCGTGCCGGCGGATATTGCCGAAGAGCTGGTGCGCACGGCCGGCCTGTCCATCGTGCCCTATTCATTCGACTGGACGCTGCCGCCGATTGCCATGTTTACCCGTGCCGGCGGTGCGCGGCATACCGTGGCGCTGTTCTGCGCCGCCTTGCGCGGCTTGTGTCAGGAGGGCTGAGCCTCAGCATTGCCGTGGCCCGTTCAGTCCGGCGCTGGCCCGGCTTCCAGCGGCAATGCCAGTTGCTTGGTGGTCGCCGGCCTGGCGCTGCCGCCGGCACGCGGCAGCTGCTTGCGCGAGCCATGTTTTTGCAGGACGGCCTGCTTGCCGGCGCGTACCGCCTGTTCATTGCGGCGGGCGTGCAGGCGCTGGCGGGCCTGCCGGGTGGCGCTTTCCAGCTCCACCAGTGGTTGCACCAGCGCATATTCCCCCAGCAGCCCGTGCTGGCGGCACAGATCGTCCGGCATTTTCCATGGCTGGAACAGCCAGCTGTCCGGCACCCGGCGCATGGCCGGCAGCCATTGCCGCACAAAGCGCCCCTGTGGATCGTGGTCCATGGCCTGCTTGACCGGGTTGTAGACGCGGGTGGTATTGATGCCGGTGGTGCCGGCCTGCATCTGCAGCTGGCTCCAGTGAATGCCCGGCTCGTAATCGAGAAAACAGCGCGCCAGCCATAAGCCCACCGGCCGCCAGTGCAGCCAGAGCGGATAGGCCGCCACCGAAACCAGCATGGCGCGCATGCGGAAATTCAGCCAGCCGGTGTGACGCAGCATGGCCACGCAGGCATCCACCAGCGGCCAGCCGGTTCGGCCATCCATCAGCGCCTGCAAGCGTGCGGCATCGACTTCCTCTTCGCGCAGCCCATCGTAGCCGCTGTGCATATTGCGCCATTCGATGGCGGGTTCGGACTCCAGCTTCTGCATGAAATGGCAGTGCCAGTGCAGGCGGCTGATGAAGGCTTGCAGCCCTTGGCGCTGGCGCGTGTTGTCTGCCGGTAATTGCGTCAGCCGGCGGCGGGTGCTCTGCACGATTTCACGCAGGCTGAGGCAGCCCATGGCCAGAAAGGGCGACAGCCGCGAACAGGCCGTTGGTGCGGACAGCGGCGAGGAGATACCGCCGCGGTAGTGGGCGCTGCGCGTGGCGAGAAAATCCTGCAACACGGCAATGGCGCGGCGGCGGCCGCCACGCTGGCGTTGTGGCGGGTCGAAAGGGTGGATGCCCAGCTGGGCCGCGGTGGGGGGGCGGTCGTCCGGCAGCGGGGCTGGCCAGCCCTGCATGACGGGCACGGGCAGGCAGGGGGCGCTGACCAGCTGTTCCCAGCGCGCCGCCCAGCCGTCGCGCGCGGCGAGGCGGCGGATGACGCCGTTCTGGCAGAATTCCTGCCAGGGCAGGCCATGGCTGCGGCACCAGCGGGCGACGGCCAGATCACGCTGAAAGGTGAAGTGATTGCCGGTTTCCTCATGCGCATACAGCGCGTGGAAGGGGCTGGCCTGATACAGCTGCTCCAGCACGGCGCAGGCCTCGCCCACTTTCACCAGCAGTGTCATGCCGCGCTGCTGTAGCGATTGGCGCAGGTCGTGCAGGCATTCCAGCAAAAAGTGGTAATGCTGGCTGGACAGGTCGGGCTGCAGCCATAGCTGTGGCTCGATGATGTACAGGCACAGCAGCGGTCCCTGGGCGCTGGCGGCACACAGCGCCGCATGGTCGTGCAGGCGCAGGTCGCGCTTGAACCAGACCACACCGTAACTCATGGCCGGGCGCTCCCGATTACCGCAGGCTGAAGCGGTCGGCTCAATGCCAGCCCTGCCGCCAGAGGGTGGCATCGGTCAGCGTTTGCCAGGCGATGATGCGGCTGTGCCGGCTGTATACCGCTTCCAGTTCCACCTCGCGGATGGCTTGGGCCGGGTCTTCCGGCTCGATCAGCCGCACCACGATAAAGTGTTTTTCCTTGTTGCGCGGCTGCACGGCCGTCCACTTGCTCAGCAGCAGCTTGCGCGGGTTGAGTCGCATCGTCATGGCTTGTTTACCTTGATTAGCCTTACTGGCTGGCCGTGCTTTGCTTCACCCAGATCAGGCTGGCGGTATCAAAGCCCAGGCTGGCGGCCTGACGCAGCAGCTGCTGGGTCACGGTTTGCGGCAGCTGCTTGTCGCGCGCCAGTATCCACAGATAGTCGCGGTCGTTACCGGCCACCATGGCCCATTGATAGTCCGGGTCCAGCGCCAC
This sequence comes from Aquitalea magnusonii, assembly GCF_003202035.1. Taxonomy (GTDB): domain Bacteria; phylum Pseudomonadota; class Gammaproteobacteria; order Burkholderiales; family Chromobacteriaceae; genus Aquitalea; species Aquitalea magnusonii. The sequence continues at coordinate 15,432 of NZ_QJKC01000022.1, forward strand.
CACATGGTAGCCGCCGTAGAAGGGGCCGAAGAAAGACACTTTCAGGGACGCCACATGGCTGTCGCCATTGAACAGCGCGCGGCCCTGTGCCTCTTTCCAGCTGGCGCTGGCCTGGTCGTAGCCGCGGTTGACCACCTTGATGCTGCCATCGGCATTGAGCGAGTAGGTGGCGCTGACCTGGCTCAGGCCACGTTCGAAGCGGTTGTCCAGCCGGGCGATTTCATGCCACTGGCCGCTATAGCGCGTCAGCTCGAAGCCGCTTACCGGCTGGATGCCCGGTGGCGGCAGGGTGGAGCAGGCGGCCAGCAGCAGGGTGCTGGCCAGCAGCAGGATCAGGGAGAGGGAATATCGTTTCATGGTGTGGCTTCCTTGTGGTGTCGGGCTTACAGGGTGTCCAGCCGCTGGCGGATGGCATGGGCGGTCGTGGTAATGGCGGCGCTTTCCGCCGCATCCATCTGCTGCAACTGGCGGTAAACCAGCGCCAGTCTGGGATTGCTACCCAGCGTGGCGGCATTGCGCTGGAAAAAGTCCCAGTACAGGGCGTTGAACGGGCAGGCGTCATCGCCGTGGCGCTGTTCGCGCCGGTAGCGGCAGTCGCCGCAATAATTGCTCATGCGCTGCAGATAGGCGCTGCCGGAAACATAAGGCTTGCTGGCCAGCAGGCCGCCGTCGGCAAACTGGCTCATGCCCAGGGTATTGGGTAGTTCCACCCATTCGAAGGCATCGATGTAAATGCCCAGATACCATTCATGCAGGGCCTGGGGCGACAGCCCGGCCAGCAGGGCGAAATTGCCGATGACCATCAGCCGCTGGATGTGGTGGGCATAGGCATCGCGCAGCGACTGGCCGATGGCCTGGGCCAGGCAGTGCATGCCGGTGTCGCCGTTCCAGAACCAGTGCGGCAGCGGCCGCTGGTGGTCGAAGTGATTGCTGCTGGCATAGCCGGGCATGCGCGCCCAGTACACGCCGCGCACATATTCGCGCCAGCCCAGTATCTGGCGGATGAAGCCTTCCGCTGCGGCCAGCGGCACCTTGCCCTCTTGCCAGGCGGCCACGGCGGCGTCTATCACTTCCCGCGGCGACAGCATCTTGGTGTTGAGGGCGAAGGACAGCAGGGAATGAAACAGCCGCGGCTGTGCGCTGTGCATGGCGTCCTGATAGTCGCCGAAGCAGGGCAGGCCATGCTGGATGAAATGCTGCAGCAAGGCCAGGGCCTCCTCGCGGTGCAGCGGCCAGCGCAGTTGTGCGGCACAGGGCTGACCCAGCGCCGCCACGCCGGCATCCTGCAGCATCTGCCACAGCGCGCTGTGATCGTGGCTGGGGCGTGCATCGGCCAGCGGTGCGGGGCTGCCGCGCCACGGCTTGCGATTGTCCTGGTCGAAATTCCATTTGCCGCCGACCGGGCCGCCACGCTCATCCAGCAGCACGCCATATTGCTTGCGCATGTGGCGGTAGAAGGTTTCCATGCGCCAGCTGGCCTTGCCGGCAAACAGCTGGCTGGCGGCCAGCCGAGGGGCCAGAAAGTGTTCGCTGTCCACGGCCTGGCAAACCACGGTCTGCCGGGCTGCCCAGGCTTGCAGCTGCTGGTCCAGCCGCCACTCGTCCGGCCATTGCCAGCTGAAATGGCTGGCGGCGTAGTGCTGTAGCAGGGCATCCAGATTGGCTTCCAGCGTGCCGCGATTGGACGGATGGTCGAGTGCGACATAACGCACGCGATGGCCGGCGGCTTTCAGGCGGGCGGCGAAGTGGCGCATGGCAGCCAGCACCGCCAGCAGCTTTTGCGCATGATGGCGCACGTAGTCGGTTTCCTGGCGCAATTCCAGCAGCAGGTAAACCACATGGTCATCGACGCGGGAAAACCAGCTGTGCCGGGGATTGAGCTGGTCGCCCAGAATCAGTCGCAGCGTAGTCATGGACGGCTCCGCCGGGCGGGCTGCACAGCTTGTCGGGGAGTGTAAGCAAGAGCGAGTGACATGGTGGCAGGGTATGGTTTTGCTGGTTCAATGTTGTCGGCGGCAGCGCTCGGAGCAGAATTGCAGCTGTTCCCAGCAGCGCGCCCATTTGCGCCGCCAGCTCATCGCCCTGCCACAGCCGCGGCAGGTCTTGACTGGCAGTGCCTGCTTGTTGCCCTTGAAACCGGTTTTCATGCCGGGCGGTCCTCGTCGCGTACCGACAGCAGCCGGCGCAGCAGCCGCAGTGGTGCGCCGATCAGCGGCAGCTTGTGCAGCAGTTCTTCGGCCGAGTCCCAGTAGTCGCGGTGCAGGATCAGCAGGCCATCCTCGTTGAAACGCAGATGGCTGGCACCGTGCAGGCAGTAATCCTTGCCGCGCAGGCGGAAATGAAAGTCCCAGCTGAGGAAAGCCTGCTGGCCATCCAGCAATTGCTCCAGCACCACGAAGCGCGGCTGCTCCAGCTTGCGGAACATGTGCTGGAAAATCAGCCTGACGCCGTCGCGGCTGTATACCGTATTGAAGGGGTCCTTGAAGCTGACCGTGGCGGCGTAATAGTGCGGCAGCTGTTCCAGGCTGTGCGGACTGAGCTGGCTGTACCACCCCACCAGTGCCGATAGCTGCGCTCTCAGTGCCGCGCCAGCCGGCGCAGCAGCGGCAGCCGCAGGCGATAGGGCAGCAGTCTGAGCAGTTTTATCCATGTGGTGAACCTGACAGGAAAGTGGATTTCAAAGCGGCCGCGCTCCAGCCCGCGCACGATGTGCGCGGCTGCCTCGCTGGTGTTGAGCAGGGCCGGCATGGTGAAGTCGTTGCGGGCGGTGAGCCGGGTGGCGACAAAGCCGGGGTTGATCAGGTAAACGGCGATGCCATGCTGGCGCAATTCCGCGTGTAATAACTCGGCCAGATTGATCAGCGCCGCCTTGCCCGGCCCGTAGACACAGGCACCGGGCAAGCCGACATAGCCGGCCACGCTGGCCACCAGTGCGATGCCGCCGCCCTGGCGGGCCATCAGCGCCGGCAGAATGGTTTCCAGCCCGAAATAAACGCCGGCCAGATTGGTGGCCAGGGTCTGGCTGACCGTCGCGGCCCGGATGTCCCAGCAGTGCTCCGGGCGATAGTCCGCCGCGCAGAACACCACCAGATCGGGCAGGGCCTGGCGGGCTGCCAGCTCGGCCCAGGCTTGCTGCCAGGCCGCCGGCTGGCTGACATCCAGCGGCAGGACGATGGCGGCGGCATGGGCGGCAGCCACCAGCTGCAGGGCGACCTGGTTGCGTGCCGACAGGATCACCTGTGCGCCTTGTTGCAGCAGCTGGCTGGCCAGCGCTGCGCCGATGCCGCTGGAGGCACCGATAATCCACACCCGGCGCTGGTGCCAGCTGGCGATGCGGGGGTTGGGCGGGGGTAGCAGCATCATGGCTTGCTCCTGGTGACAACGTGTAGCCGCGGCTGCCGGTCATTCATGCCGGGCGGTCTTGCAACAGAAACTGGCTGACGCCGATGCGGCCTTCGTCGAAACCGGCCTCGCAATAACACAGGTAGAGCCGCCACAGGCGGATGAAGGCTTCGTCAAAGCCCTGTTGGCGCACGCTTTCCAGCGCCCCCTCGAAGGACTGGCGCCAGCGGCGCAGGGTTTCCGCATAGTCCGGGCCGAAGTCCAGCCGCTGGCTGGTGTGCAGGCCGGCGGCGCTGGCGGTCTGGCTGAAGCGGCTGGGGCTGGGCAGCATGCCGCCCGGGAAAATGAATTGCTGGATGAAGTCGCTCTTGGCGCGGTAGCGTTCGAAATAGGCGTCGGCAATGGTGATGCTCTGGATCAGTGCCTGCCCACCCGGGCGCAGCAAGCGGCGCACCGTGCGGAAATATTGCGGCCAGTAGGCTTCGCCCACCGCTTCGAACATCTCGATGGACACCACCGCGTCGTACTGGCCGTCCAGGTCGCGGTAGTCGCGCAATTCCAGCTGGGCCAGCGGCTGGCCGGCCAGCCGCTGGCGCGCCAGTTCAAGTTGGGCCGGTGAAATGGTGATGCCATGCACCGCGATGCCGGCACGCGTGGCGTGTTCGGCAAACCCGCCCCAGCCACAGCCGATTTCCAGTACCCGCATGCCCGGCTGCAAGCCCAGCGTGTCGCAGATGCGCTGGTACTTGGCCTGTTGTGCCTGTTGCAGCGACTGCGCGTAGTTGCCGTTGAACCAGGCGCTGGAGTAGGTCCAGGACGGGTCCAGCCACAGCCGGTAAAAGTCATTGCCCAGATCATAGTGGGCGTGGATGTTGCGCCGGCTGCCACGGCGGCTATTGCGCCGCAGCAGGTGCTTCAGCCGATACCACCATCGCGCCGGCAGGCTGCCGGACAGCGCCGGCGGCACGGCGTGTTCGTTGCGCAGGGCCAGTCGCAGCAGGGCGGTCAGCTCCGGGCTGTCCAGCAGCCCGTCGCGATAGGCTTCGGCAAAGCCGATGTCGCCGGCCGTCAGCAGCTTGCGGCAGCCGGCCCAGTCGTGGATATGCAGTTCGGCATGTTCGCTGTGCTGCGGCTGGCCGAACCATAGCGCATGGCCGGCCGGTGTCAGCAAGCGCAAGCCCCCGCTCTGCAACTGTTGCAGTCGCGACAGCAGCAGGCGGGCGCTGGGCGGCAGTGCGGGCGGCAGTTTGTCCAGGGTATGGCTGAGGTTCATGCTTGCGGCTCCTGTCCATGGCTGAGCGAGTGAGAAGGGGCGAGCGGTTTGCGATAGACGGGCAGTTTTTTCCGCCACAGCTGCCATGCCTGCCAGTGAATGCGCCAGATGACGCCCAGGGTCAGCAGTGGCTGGCGCAGCACGGCCCTGGCCAGGGCCGGCACCGTCAGCGGCTGCAGCTGGCCGGAAATGCTGGTATTGATCAGTTCGCCGACATCATCGTGGTAGTCGATTCGCATCAGCATGCGCCCGGCGCATTCGGCCAGCCGGAAACGGTAGTGTCCGGCCACCTGGCAGAACGGCGACACATGCAGCTGTTTGCGGCAGCGCAGGGTGCTGCCATTGCGGATGGGGCTGCCATCCGGATTGGCCAGCAGATAGCCATGGCGCTCGCCAAAGGTATTGTTTACCTCGGCCAGCAGGGCGATCAGCTCGCCGGCGGCATTGTGGCAATACCAGAAGCTGACCGGGTTGAAGGCGTAGCCGAACAGGCGCGGAAAGCATTGCAGCCATACCTCGCCATCGCAGGGCAGGCCGGCTGCCGCCAGGTGCTGGCGTATCCATGGCAATAGCGGGCTGCCATCGCAGGCACCATGATCACGGCGCTTGAGCGTTAGCGGACGCCAGCGATCCACGCCCAGCCACATTCCCAGCCAGCCCTTGCCGATGGACTCCAGTGCGGACAGCCTGAAGCGCAGCGCAAACACCGGATAGCGGAAGCGATGGTGGACCGGGCGCAGCCGCTGGTGGATGACGCTGCCGGTCAGCAGGTAGGCAGCCAGCCCGTTCACAGCCTGGCCCAGTGCGGTAGCGGGGCGAAATCGGCAGCCACGCGCAGCGCGGATTTCAGCCCGTCTTCATGAAAGCCGTAACCGGTCCAGGCACCGGCAAACCAGCAATGGCGCCGGCCCTGGATGGCCGGCAGCCGGCGCTGCGCCTCGATGGCTGCCGCATCCAGCAGCGGATGCTCGTACAGGAAGCGTGCCAGTTCCTGTGAGGCTTCCGGCTGCTGCAGCGGATTGAGCGTCACCATCAGCGGGGTGCGGATGGGCAGCGGCTGCAATTTGTTCAGCAGGTAACTGACGCAGACGGCGCGCTGGCCGCTGCCGTTGCCATCGGACAGGAAGTTCCAGGCCGACCACACCTGGCGTCGGCGCGGCAGCAGGCTGGTATCGGTATGCAGCACGGCGATATTGCTCTGGTACTGCACCGCGCCCAGTATGGCCCGCTCTTCTGCTGTGGCATCCGCCAGCAGGCGCAGGGTTTGCGGTGCATGGGTGGCGAAAATCACGCTGTCGAAGTGCTCCGCGCCGTGGCGGCTGCTGACCGTGACACCGTGTTCGTGGCGCTCAACCTGGCTCACCGGGCTGGACAGGCGCACATCGTCCAGGCTGGCCAGCATTTTCTGTACATACTGGCGTGCGCCCCCCGGCACGGTAAACCAGCGCGGCCGGTGGCGGATCTGCAGCAAGCCGTGATTCATGCAAAAGCGCAGAAAGGTTTCGGCCGGGAAGGCCAGGATCTGGCTGGCCGGGCTGGACCAGATGGCCGCAGCCATCGGCACCAGGTAGTGATCGCGAAAACGCTTGCCGTAGCTGCCCTGTTCCAGCAATTCGCCCAGTGTCAGCCCCTGCCCGGCGGCCAGCTGCAGATTGGCAGTGGCTGCCGCATTAAAGCGCAGGATATCGCCCAGCATGCCGTAAAACGACGGGGACAGCAGCTTGCTGCGCTGCGCAAACACGCTGGACAGGCTGCTGCCGGCCCACTCATCCCGCCCCTGGTCTACCGAGACGCTGAACGACATGTCGCTGCCGCTGCAGGGCAGCTCAAGCTGCTGAAACAGCGCGATCAGATTGGGATAGGTGGCCTCGTTGAACACCAGAAAACCGGTATCCACGGCGCAGCGCTGGCCTTCCAGTTCGACGTCCACGGTATTGGTGTGACCGCCGGCATAATCCCCTGCCTCGAACAGCGTCACATCATGGTGGCCTGCGGTCAGCCATGCGCTGGCAAGGCCGGAAATGCCGGCACCGATGATGGCGATGCGCTGGCGCTTGGGGCTGGCTTGGTTCACCTGATCTCCCGTTGACGGTTCGGATTGACGGTTCGGAATGAAGAAAACAGCTTGGCACACCGTGCCGTAGTGCTTATATTCAGGATATAACTGCTTTGGAAAAAAAGCTACCAATTAGTAAAAGGTTGTACTCATGAGTATTTTCAGCAAGCTCAGCTTCAAGGATCAAGCCTTCAAGCTGCGCGAACAGGCAGTGCTGGATGCAACGACCAAGTTGCTGGCCAGCAAGGGTTTCGACCTGATGACCATGGACGATGTCGCCGGCGAGGCGGGCATCTCCAAGCCCAGCCTGTACAAGCATTTCAAATCCAAGGAAGAGCTGGCCACCGAGGTGATGATCCGGCTGCTGGATGGTGCGCTGGCTTTTCTCGAGGCACAGGATGGCGCGCTGAGCGCCAGGGCAAGACTGGCGGGATTGCTGGAGTGGGCCTTGCGGGTGAGGCTGGAGGGGGGCCTGCCTTTCCTGCCGTCGTCCAGCCCGCAGGTGAGGGAAATGCTGACCAAAAGCCTGCGCTATGTCAGCCGCGTGTACAAATTGCACAAACTGCTGGCCGGCATTGTCGATGCGGCCAAGCAGGCCGGGGAGCTGCGGGCGGATCTGCCCACCGACGTGCTGCTGTATGCCTATTACTCGCGCACCTGCGACCCGGCGGTCGATTACATGCAGCTATACGGACGCTACAGTACCGAGCAGATCGTGGCGCACATGCTGGCCATGACTTTCGACGGCATGGCCGGTTCCGGCCAGCACTGAGCAGCCACTGAGCAGCATTGTGCTGCCGGCTTATACCCACAGGGCGGCCTGCTTGCAGGCCGCCCTGTGTCTTTATGCTCAGCGCGAATGGCTGTCGCTGGCGCTGACCGGCACCGCCGGTGTTGCGCTCTGCCCGGCCGTCGCAGCACGGCGCCGTCTTGCTGCGCCTGCCTTTATCCGCAGCCGTTTGCCGGCCAGTACCAGCGCGCTGATGGACAGCGCCAGTACCGCCAGACTGCTGGTGAGCATCCAGCCATCCCACCACGGCCGTGGCCGCATGATGGCCTGGTCCCAGTTATGCAGGCCGCTGAACAGCCAGCGGAAGGTGCGCTGGCTGCGATCCAGCTGCAGCAGTTTCTCCCCGGTTTGCGGATTCAGGTAAAGCCAGCTGGCTGGCTGATCCGCCAGCTGGATGCGCCAGACTGGCAGTGGCCGGCGCGAGCTGTCCTGATGGCGGTCAGGGTAGTAGTAATCATCCGCTGCAAGCAGGCGCTCGGCCTGGCGTATGGCGGCGTGGCCGGTCATGGCCTGGGCGCTGGCCAGCAACGCGGCAGCGGGAAATTCGCGCTGGCCTGCCGCCAGCTCAAAGCCATGGGTGGTGATGATGCGGCTGCGCAGCTGCGCGTCGCGCGCCTGCAGCATGGCCAGCGGGCCGGCGTGATACCAGTTCAGTTCCACCATGTGCTGGCCGGCCAGCTGGGCGACGACCTGCGCCATGGGAAAGTCCAGCGCCGTGGCCGGCAGGGCGGCCGCGGTGGCGTGATGATGCGACCGGCCCTGTCCCTGGTGGCCGGAAAACAGCTGCCATGGGTTGTTGGAAAGAAAGCCGCTCAGCGTCCAGCTTAGCGCCAGCAGGCCGCCGCACAGCCCCAGCCACAGATGCCAGCGTTGCCAGAGCGCACGATAGGGATTGCTGCTGCCATTGGGATAGCGGCGCTGGCCCAGCCAGCCCGGCCGCCAGCGGCACAGTCCCAGGTACAGGCCGCTCAACACGGCCAGCAGGCTGGCCAGCGCGCTCCAGGTCTGGATGGATTTTCTGGCATCGGCCAGGCCGATGGCATCCAGTGGCCGCAGGAAGTGCAGGTAGCTGCCGCCCCAGAACAGCAGGCGGTCCAGCCGGCTGCTGGCCTTGATCACCTCGCCGGTGCGCTGGGAGATGGTGAGTTCATGCTGTGCGGCGTCGTCAAGATTGACGCGGTAAAACGGGCGATAGGGGTCGTAGTTCATCATCGCCGTGCCGGCATCGCGTGCAAACGGGGCCTGCCGGATCTGCGGCTGGCTGCCGGGTGCCCATTCGCGGGCAATGGCGATGGCCTGGGCGGCGCTGATGTCATGGCGCTGGCCATCGCGTGCCGACAGGCGATAGCGTTGGCCGCTGCCATCCTGCATCAGCCAGACCGGCTCTCCGGCCTGCACCAGCAGTCGCGCCGAGCTGGGCGGGCTGTCGGCGGTCGGCATGCCCAGCCGCCAGGCTGCGCCGGCGCTCAGCCAGCTGGCGGCAGGTGTCAGGGCCGGGGCATGCGCCAGCCGGGTGGATTCGCTGATGCTGGACGGGCCGGCGTAAATCATCAGCAGCCCGGAAAAAGACCAGAGCACCAGCAGCAGGCACAGCAGGATGCCCAGCCAGCGGTGGCCAAGAAACAGCAGACGTTTCATGCGGATGTTCCAATGAAAATGGCGCGGCATGCCGGATGCCGCGCCGTGTACGGCGAACAAGGAAGGGCGGCAGGGTGGCCGCCACGGCCTCAGTAGTCGAACTTCAGCTGGGCATAGGTGGTGCGCTGCGGCATCGGGTGATAGGCGTAGCTCTTGTAGTTGTTGAGGTTGTCCACGCCCAGTGCCACGGTGAACTGGCGATCCAGCTTGTAGCTGATGCGCGTGTCCATGATGAAGTAGGCGCTGTTGGCCCCGTAGACGTCGGTATTGACCACGGTGTTGTTGACGTCCGAGGTCTGGAAGCTGCTGTAGCGTGCGGCCAGCGAATAGGACAGCTTGTCGTTCTGGCGATAGCTCACCACGGCCGTGGCGCGCCATTCCGGGATGCCGGGGAAGGGGTTGCCTACCGAGGCCGGATTGTTGCCGTTGGCAATGATTTCAGACTTGGCATAGGTCAGGCTGGCGCTGACATCCAGCCCGCGCAGGCCGATATCGCTTTGCTCCCAGGCCAGTTCCAGGCCATTGGTGCGCACGCGGTCGATGTTCTGGATATTGGTGACGTTGGGGGTGACCGTGGTGTTGGTCTGCGACAGCAGGGCATCGGCCAGCTCTTCGCGGAAGGCGGTCAGGCGCAGCGTGCCGCCATTCAGCTGGCGTGTGGCGGTGATTTCCCCGGTGTCGGCGCGTTCGGCTTTCAGATTGGGGTTGTTGTTGACGATGGTGTTGCTGCTGGCCGCCGTGCCCTGGAACAGCTCGGCCACGGTGGGGGTGCGATAGGCACGGCCATAGGCGGTGCGCAGCGTCCATTGTTCGTTCAGGTCGAACAGCATCGCCGCCTTGGGCGAGAAGAATTGCTGGCTGCGGTTCTGATCGTAAGAGGTATAGCTGCCGGTGGTGGTGGCGCCGCCGTAGGCATCCCACCATTCGTAGCGGCCGCCGATGATCAGCTGGGTGCCGGGGCGCAGCCGCCAGGTGTCCTGGGCAAACACGGCATTGAGCTGGGTATTGCCGGCAAAGGCGGCGGTCAGGTTGCCCTGGCTGCCGTTTTGCCAGTCGCTGGTGGCATAGCTGCGGCTGTTCAGCACGTAATGATCGTAGTGATAGCCAAAGCGCAGCTGGTGTTCGCTGGCCAGGCTGCCACTGGGACGCCAGTCGCCTTTCAGGTCGACGGTTTGCCAGCCGGTGCCATCCAGCTTGGTAATGGTGCCGGCACCGGTCAGGCCGGCGTTGGCGCTGCGCTGGGTATCCTTGCTGAAGTCATAAATGCTGACCGTGCCTTGCCAGTCCCAGCTGCCCTCGGTACTGGTCTTGAAGGACAGGGCATTCAGCAGATGTTCCTGCTGGCGCGTGCTGGGCTGGAAGGCATTGGCCAGATTGTATTTCTGGCCATTGATGTTGACGATGCCGGTGTAGACCGGATTGCCGTTGGCATCGCGCAGATAGCTGTCCACGCCCACGGTGGAGTTGTTCTGCCAGTAGCCCAGGGTGTAGTTCAGCTTCAGCGTGGGGCTCAGGTCGTAGGACAGCTTCAGGTTGGCGTTGTCCTGGATAGAGTGCTCGGCGCCGGTGGCACCGATGATCAGCCGCTTGTTGCCGGTGGTGTCGGTATCGCTCACCGCACCGCTGGTGGCGGTGGCTGCGCTGGCGCCGCTGTACTTGTTGGGGTTGGCGGCAAAGGTGGCCGGGTGGCCCAGGCTATCCAGGTGGCCGGCTTCGATGATCCACGCCAGCTTGTCCTGGCGGTCGCCCAGCATCACGGCGTTCTTGCTGCCGGTGAAATGCTGGCTGGTCTTGTACTGGCTGAAGCTTTCGTCAAACAAGGTGCTGCTGGCATGCGCTTCGAATTTTTCCGGCATGCGGGTGCTCAGTACGATGACCGAGCCGATGGAATTGCCCGGGTATTCGGCGGAGAACGGGCCGTAAAACACGTCAACATGGCCGATTTCGTCGGGACTGACCAGATTCCAGCGCGGCGGGTAGGCGTAGTTGTTGCCCAGCAGGTTGGACAGCAGGATGTCGTCGGCGTACAGCAGGGCGCGGGCGCTGCTGGTCTGGCCGGAGGTGCGGGTGGCGATGATGCTGTTCTGGTCGCCGATATAGCGTTTGCGCACCTGCACATTGGGCAGGTACTTCACCGTGTCTTCGGTGCTGGTGACATTGACGGTCTGGGCGATCTTGTCCGCGCTCATGCCACTGCTGCTGGCCGGCAGATTGTCCGGCAGGCCGCTGTTGGCCGCTTGCGATTGCACCGTCACCTCGGCCAGCTGCTTGTCCGTGTCTGCAGCCTGGGCATGGCCGACCTGGCACATGGCGATGGCCACGGCCAGCACCATGTGGCGGTATTGAAATTCTCCATTGCACATCATCACGTTTTCCCGCTTGTTATTGATTGAGAGTTCAGAAATTGTTTAAGAGCCACTGACAAAACCCCGCTGTCTGCTGATGCCGACGCCGCCTGCACCAGCACTACGGCCAGGCGGCACAGCGCAGCTGCGATGGTTTGGTCAATGGCTCCCGGCGGCGTGGATCATGCCCGCTGCGGTGGCTGGCTGGGAATGTGGCATTTTGTCGCAGGGGGGAACTTTGCCGGCTGCGACAATTGGTCGCACGGCAGGCGGCGGCACTCCTGCTAAGGTAGCGCCCTGAGAATCTGTGACGAGGCTTTGCACAGTTTCTGCGATGGGCTGCCATGCCGTGCAGCCACGGCATGGGGGAGAGCAGGTGGACGGGGTGCACATGGAAGGGATGGCCGGAGCGGAGCGCTCCCGCGTCGGTGTCTGGCTGGTGGTGCTGCTGCTGCATGGCGTGCTGGGCGGCTGGCTGGCCAGGCAAACCCTGCAGCCGGCAGCCACGCCCCTGCCCACCAGTATTGCGGTACAGCTGCTGCCGACAGTGGCCCCGGAGGCCCCGGCGCAAGCACGGCCGGTGTCACCCACCCGCCAGCCGCCACGCCCCTTGCCGGCGCTGTCGCGGCATGCGGCGGCGCGGCCAGCACGCGCACCTGCCGTGCTGGCAGCCACCCATGCTGCCGGCACCACCACCACCACTGCTCCGGCGCAAGCCACGGCCAGCAGTGCCGACACCAGGGTGCAGCCGGTGAGCGCCGAGCCGGCCCAGCCGCCCCAGCCCCCCAGCAGCGAGCCGGGTTTTGCTGCCGATTATCTGCACAATCCGGCACCGGGCTATCCGCCGGCCTCACGTCGCAATGGCGAAGAGGGGCGGGTCCTGTTGCGGGTGCGGGTTTCGGCGGCCGGTCTGGCCGAGGCGGTGGAGGTGTATCACGGCAGCGGATTTTCCCGGCTGGATGAGGCCGCCCGCGAGGTGGTGGCCGGCTGGCGCTTTATCCCGGCGCGGCGCGGTGGCAGCGCGATTGCCTCCAGTGTCATCGTTCCGATTACTTTTCGCCTGGGCCATTGATGGCGGTGGCCGCAGCTGATTCTTTGCAAGGAAACACCATGGACAAGCAACTGGGTTTTGCCCATTTCTGGCAGCAGGGCGATACGGTATCGCATGCACTGACCATCATTTTGCTGCTGATGTCGGTATGCAGCTGGAGCCTGCTGCTGCTCAAGCTGATCGAGCAGCGCCGGCTGCGGCGGGCGCTGCGCCAGGCGCTGCCGGCCTTCTGGCAGGCACCGGGCAAGGCGGCGGCCATGGCCGTGCTGACGCAGCAGGATGGCAGCCGCATGCTGAGCGGACTGGCCATCCAGGCCGAGCAGGCGGCACAGGCTTATGCCAGCAAATCCGGCGTGGGACTGGGTGGCGAGCTGGATGCGGCTGATTACCTGGGGCGCATCCTGCAGCAGGCGCTGCAGCAGTTGCAGGCCAGGCTGGAACAGGGGCTGACCGTGCTGGCTTCGGTGGGGGCCACCGCGCCCTTTGTCGGCCTGTTCGGCACGGTATGGGGGATTTACCACGCGCTGATCAGCCTGTCCGGCCGCACGCAGATGACGCTGGATCAGGTGGCCGGCCCGGTGGGCGAGGCGCTGATCATGACGGCAATCGGCCTGTTCGTCGCCATCCCCGCCGTGCTCGGCTATAACGCCAGCACCCGCGGCAACCGGCTGTTGCTGGCCCAGCTGGAAAGCTTTGCCCATGGCCTGCATGCCTATCTGGTGGCCGGCGTGCGCATGCCGCTGGCGCAGGCGGCACCGCGTGGCGAGGGGCAGCCGCAAACCGCCGGCCGCGGGGTGTAAACATGGCATTTCACGGTTTTTCTGCTTCCGGCCAGCATGGCCAGCCCATGGCCGAGATCAATACCACGCCGCTGGTGGATGTGATGCTGGTGTTGCTGGTGGTGTTCCTGATTACCGCGCCGCTGTTTCATCAGGCCATCGGTATCGATCTGCCCAGAACGGCAGCCACCCGCGCGCCACAGCAGGATACGGTGCTGCACCTGGCCTTGCAGCGCGACGGCAGCCTGCAGCTGGACGGGCAGGCCATCAGCCAGCAGCAACTGGACAGCCGGCTGCACAGCGTGCGCGCCAGCAATCCGGAACTGCAATTGCAAGCCGACCAGGCCACGCCATACCAGGCGGTGGCGGCCGTCATGGCGCTGGCACAGCAGGCCGGGGTGAATCGCATCGTCTTCGTCACCCAGCCGCAGGCCAGATAGCGCGGCCTTCCCCGGGGCAGGGCAGGCCGCAGCAGAAGGTTTGCCCGCGGCATCAGGGCAGGCCGGTGTGGCACCGGCCCCTGGCTGCTTACATGGCGCCGGCGAAGATCTGCTCGATTTCCTGCTGCGTGGCCTGGCGCGGGTTGGTCAGGCCGCAGGCGTCTTTCAGTGCATTGCTGGCCAGCAGGGGGATGTCCTCATGCTTGACGCCCAGCTCGGCCAGGCTGGCCGGGATGCCGATATCGGCCGCCAGCTTGCGGATGGCGACCAGGCAGGCCTTGGCACCGGCCTCGGCGGTCAGCCCCTGGGTGTCGACGCCCATCGCCACCGCCACATCCGCCAGCCGTGCCGCTGATGTCTGGGCATTGAAGGCTTCCACATGCGGCAGCAGCAAGGCATTGCATACCCCGTGCGGCAGGTCGTAAACCCCGCCCAGCTGGTGGGCCATGGCATGCACATAGCCGAGTGAGGCATTGTTGAAGGCCATGCCGGCCAGGAATTCGGCATAGGCCATCTGTTCGCGTGCTTCCAGATTCTTGCCGTTTTCCACCGCCGTGCGCAGATGGCGGGAGATCAGCTCCACCGCCTTGAGGGCGCAGGCATCGGTAATCGGCGTGGCGGCGGTGGATACATAGGCTTCGATGGCGTGGGTCAGCGCATCCATGCCGGTGGCCGCGGTCAGGCTCTTGGGCTTGGCCAGCATCAGGTCGGGGTCGTTGACCGACAGGATGGGGGTGACATTGCGGTCGACGATGGCCATTTTGATATGGCGTGCTTCATCGGTGATGATGCAAAAGCGGGTCATCTCGCTGGCCGTGCCGGCCGTGGTATTGATGGCCACCAGTGGCAGCTGCGGTTTCTTCGAGCGGTCCACCCCTTCGTAATCGGCAATCTTGCCGCCATTGGTGGCCACCAGGGCAATGCCCTTGGCGCAGTCATGCGGCGAGCCGCCACCCAGCGACACCACGAAATCACACTGTTTTTCCCGCAGCACCTGCAAGCCGGCTTCGACATTGCCGATGGTGGGATTGGGCTGGGCACCGGCGAAAATGCTGGCCTGGATGTCGCGCTCGGCCAGCAGGGCCTGCACATTGGCGGCCACGCCGATATCGGCCAGCACCTTGTCGGTGACGATCAGCGCATGCCTGAAACCATAGGCCTGGATGGCATTCACCGCCTCCTTGAGGCAACCGGCGCCCATTACATTGACTGGCGGAATGAAGAAAGTCGTTGTGGTCATGGTGTTATCTCCTTATGTGGGTGACCGGTCTGCCTGGAGGACCGGCCGGGACGACAGGCTGTTGTGCTGCTAGCTGCATGACCAGGCGTCATGGCAACAGCCTAAGGTCTGCGGCGCGGCTGTCCCATTCGACTTTAGTGCCATGTGCGGGCCGGAACGGTGATTTTGTGGCGGATCAGGCGGCGAACAGGCGTTGCTAATGCTAAAGTCATGATTGGAACCTGCCATCATTGCCAGTTGCTTTGTGCAAAATGGCATGCAACCAGCCAGCACCGACAGGGATGATGCCGCCATGCGCTTCAGCTTTGATTCACAAGTCATTACCGCTTTTGTCAGCGCCGCGCTGGCCGTGGTGGTGCTGACAGCCATGACCTGGTCGGTGGCTGATGAGGCAAGTCGTGCTGGCGAAAGCGTGGCCCATTCGCATGAGGTGCTCAATGGCCTGGCACGGATACGCGGCGATACCCTGCAAATCGAATTGAGCAGCCAGAATTTCCGCCTGAGCGGCGACCCGGCCCAGCTGCAGGAACGGGATCAGGGCATTGCCAGCCGCGAGCTGCTGTTGGCGCAGATTCGCCGGCTGACCGCAGACAGCCGGGAACTGCAACAGCACTGGAGCAGCCTGCGCCGGGTACTCGACCAGCGGTTGCAGATCGCCCGCCAGGTGGAGCTGGTACGCAAGACCCAGGGGGCCGCCGCGGCCACCCGCTTTGCCAATCAGTCGCCCTTGTTGCAAACCAGGGTGGCGGTCTATCGCCTGCTGGATGAAATGGATGCGCTGGAGCGCGGCAGCCTGGACTTGCATCAGGCGGACTATCTGGCCACCAGGCAGCGTTTGCTACAGCTGGGCAGTATCACCGCCATCTTGTTGCTGCTCTTGCTGGCCGCCACATACCGCCTGATCCGCAGCCAGCTGCGTGCGCTGGAAGCCAGCCGGCAGCAGCTGGCCGACAGCCAGGAAAACCTCTCCATCACCCTGCATTCGATTGGCGATGCCGTGCTGGCCACCGATGCGGCCGGCCGCATCACGCGCATGAATCCGGTGGCTGAGCAACTGACCGGCTGGACGCTGGCCGAAGCGGTCGGCCAGCCGGTGGCCACGGTGTTTCACATCATCCACGAGCTCAGCCGCGAACCGGCACTGGTGCCGGTGGAGCGCGTGCTGGCCACCGGCAAGGTGCAGGGGCTGGCCAATCACACTTGTCTGATCGCCCGCGACGGCCGGGAATGGCCGATTGCCGACAGTGCCGCCCCCATTACCGATGACAGCGGACAGATCCGCGGCGTGGTGCTGGTGTTTCGCGATGTCAGCCTCGAACGCAGTGTCGAGCGCGCCATGCAGCAACAGAACGTGCAGCTGGAGAGGCGGGTGGACGAGAAAACCCGGCAATGGGCGGACAGCATGGCGCATCTGCACAGCATCATCACCGCCTTGCCGGCCTATATCGCCTTTGTCAGCCGCGAGCAGCGCTATGTCTATGTCAACGATCAATACCGCCAGCGCTTTGCTCCCGAGCATGACGACATCACCGCATGCCTGGTGAGCGACATCCTTGGCCCGGAACGCTATCAGCGGGTGCAGCCGATGATAGAAAAAGCCTTGCAGGGCGAGCTGCAGGAATACGACTGGCAGCCCTTTGCCGGTGTCTGGCATGCCATCCGTTATGTGCCCAAGCGCGACAGCAGCGGTGCGGTGGAGGGCTATTACGTGCTGGGCAACGACATCACCGGGCGCAAGCGCGACGAAGAAAGGATACAGGCGCTCAATCTGGAACTGGCCGGGCGGGTGGCCGAGCTGGAGGGCGTCAGCCGCGCATTGCGCACCCTCAGTGCCGGCAATCACGCCATGTTGCGTGCCAGCGATGAGCCCGGCCTGCTGCAGGACATGTGCCGGCTTATCGTCAGCGTGGCCGGCTATGCCAGCGCCGCGGTCTGGCTGCATGCCGCCGAGGGCGAGCGCCTGTTTCCGGCGGCGCAGCATGGTTTTCCCGGCGGGCTGGAACGGCTGGCCGGCATGGCCGACAGCATGCTGGCAGCCATCACTTTCAGCGAGCGGCCCAGCTTGCTGCAAGTGCCGCTGGGCACCGACATGGCCAGCAAGGAGGCGGTGCAGGGCCTGTCCTGCCCCTTGTGGGTGGATGGCCGCATCATCGGCGCTTTGCTTGTCCACACCGGCGGCACCGCCTGTTTCGACAGTGACGAAATCGCCTTGCTCAGTGAGTTTGCCGACGATCTGGCCTTCGGCATCGGCATGTTGCGCGGGCGAGCCGAGCAAAAGCGGGCACAGGCCGCCATGCACTATCTGACCCACCATGATGCGCTCACCGGCCTGGCCAACGAAACCCAGCTGGTGGAAACCCTGGCGGCCGTGATGGCGAACGGGCCGCCAACGCCACTGGCGCTGTTGCAGCTGAATATCGAAAGGCTCAGTGAAATCAACGATGCACTGGGTTTCAGCCATGGTGACCACATCCTGCGCGAATTCGGCCGGCGGCTGACCGAGTGCGCCCCGGTCTCGGCACTGGTGGCCCGGCTGCGCGGCGACGAATTCGCCGTGCTGTTGCCCGCACATGATGTGGCCGCCGCCCAGACCGTGGCCCAGCGGCTGGAGCAGTGTCTGGCCCAGCCTTTCCTGGTGGCGGACATCCGGCTGGATGTCAGCGCAAAAACCGGTATTTCGCACTTTCCCGACTATGCCGGCTCGGTACACGAGCTGTTGCGTCAGACCGATATTGCCGTGCATGCCGCGCGCGACAAGGGAGTCAGCCACTGGTTGTTCAATCCGCAGGAGTATTGCGACCAGTCGCCGCATCTGAACATGGCCGGCGAGTTGCGGCAGGCCATCGAGGGGGGCGAGCTGCGGGTTTATCTGCAACCCAAGGTGGAAATGGCCAGTGGCCGGGTGTGCGGTGCGGAAGCGCTGGTGCGCTGGCAGCACGGCGCGCAGGGGCTGCTGTCGCCCGCGCTGTTTATTGGTTTGGCCGAGCGCACCGGGCTGATCAAGCCGCTGACCGAGTGGATGATCAACAGCGTGCTGGACCTGTTGCAGGAGTGGCAGCAACAGGGCTGCGCCCTGCCGGTCGCGGTCAATCTGTCGGCACATAATCTGCGGGACGAGGCGCTGGGGGACAAGATTCGCCGCTGGCAGCAGCAACGCCAGCTGCAAACCGGGCTGCTGGAGCTGGAAATCACCGAAAGCACACTGATGGAGGATGCCAGCAGCTGCCTGCATGTGTTGCAGCAATGGCGTGACGACGGCATCCCGCTGTATATCGACGACTTTGGCACCGGCTATTCCTCGCTCAGCTATCTGCAGCGGCTGCCGGTGGAGTACATCAAGATCGACCAGTCCTTTGTCTGCAATCTGTCCGGCAGCAAGGATTCGGCCGCCATCGTGCGTTCCACCATCGACCTGGTGCACGATCTGGGCCGCAAGACCGTGGCCGAAGGGGTGGAAAGCCGTGCCGACTGGGAGCAGCTGCGCGCGCTGGGCTGCGATGTGGCCCAGGGGTATTACATTGCCCGGCCGATGCCGGCGGCCAGCTTCCTGCCCTGGGTGGCCGGGTTTTCCATGGCGCAGCTGGCGCGGGAGTAAAGGGCGCGCTGCTGGTCCTGCGCTCAGTAAAAAACGCCTGACCATGTCAGGCGTTTTCTTTGCCGGGCTGGTTTACCACTTGTAGCTGAGGGTGGCGCTGATATTGCGCTTCTCGCCGTAGTAGCAGGCATAGCTGCTGTAGCACGAGGCAACGTAAGTCTTGTTGCTGAGGTTGTTGGCGTTGATCTGCAGCGTGCTGCCCTTGAGCGACGGGCTGAACTGCCCCAGTTGCAGGCGCAGGCGCAGGTCGTACAGCGTGACACCCGGAATGGTCAGGGTATTGGCGCTGTCGGCCCACATCCAGCCGGTATGGCGCACCCCGCCGCCCAGGTTGACGCCATCGGCAAAGGCGTAATCCAGCCAGGCGGTGGCCTTGTGTGCCGGGGCCAGGTAGGGCGTCTTGCCCTGGTTGCTGCCCTCGGTGACCTGCATGTCGGTATAGGTGTAGCCAGCCAGCAGCGACAGCTGCTTGCTCAGCCTGGCATTGGCTTCCAGTTCCACACCGCGCGAGCGCACCTTGCCGATGGGGTCGTAGCTGAAGCTGATGGCGTTGTACTGGGCCACATTGCTTTGCTGCAGCTCATACACCGCGGCGGACAGCTGGATGTCGCTGCTGGGCTGGTAGCGCAGGCCGGCTTCGCTCTGCTTGCTCTGCATCGGCTTGAGCACATTGCCATGGCTGTCGGTGGCATAAGCCTGGCTGGGGTCGAAGCCCTCGCTATAGCTCAGGTAGGGAGCCAGGCCGTTTTCTGCCTCATACACCAGACCCAGCCGGCCGGTGGTCTTGCCACCTTCCCAGCTGGTGCGGCTGCCGGTGCCGGTATTGGTTTCCGATACCTTGGCCTGGTCGTGGCGCAGGCCGGCGGTCAGTTTCCAGTTGCCCAGTGCCATCTGGTCCTGCAGGTAGACGCCGGTCTGGTCGCGCTTGCGGTCGAAGTATTTGAAGGACAGCGGGTGGCTGCTGTCGTCGTACACGGTGTTGAAGGGATTGATGGTGGTGCCGGTGTAGGTATAGGAGTTGTCGCCCTTGTTGCGGCTGGTCTGGTAGTCCAGCCCGGCCAGCAGGGTGTGCTTCATCCCCAGTGCATTGAAGCGGGCTTCCAGGCTGTTGTCGATGATGTGGGCGGTGGAGCGCTCGCTGGAGCGGGCATAAGTGCGATTGAGCAGGTCGGAGCTGTCGGATACCCAGCCGACATCGGAATACTGGCTCAGGTCGGTCTTGCTCAGTTGCAGGCGGTATTGCTGGCGGAAGGTCAGCGCGTCATTGAAGCGGTGTTCCAGCTGATAGCCATAGTATTGCTGCTCGCGGTTCATGCCGTCGCCACTGGAGCCTTCGTTGAAGGTGGGGGAGATGGTCTTGCCATTATGCGGGACCACGGTGCCGTAGTAGGGCAGGGTGCCGTGGTAGCCGGTGCTGGGGTCTTTCTGCAAATAGGCTTGCAGCAGCAGATTGGTGCTGTCGCTGATTTTCCAGTTGAGCGAGGGGGCCAGCACATAGCGCTCGGTACTGGCGCCGTTTTGTTGCTGGTCGGCGGCGCTGCCCTTGGCCACCAGGCGGTAGGACAGGTCGTCGCGGCCGGCCACGGCACCGCCGAAATCCAGCCCCAGTGAGCGTTGCTGGCGGTTGCCCACCGTCAGTGACAGCTCGTGGTAGTCCTCTTGCAAGGGGCGCTTGCTGGTGATGGCCACCACGCCGCCGGGCGAGGCCTGGCCATAGCTGGCCGAGGCCGGTCCGCGTACCACGTCCAGCCTTTCCACCACATAGGGGTCGATCTGCAGGGTGTTGTAGCCGTCCGGATCGCCAAACAGCCGCAGGCCATCGAGGAATTCATTGGCGGTGGGGTGGTCGCTGAAGCCGCGCAGCACGATGTAGTCGTAGCGGGTGGTGGAACCCACCGCACCGCTGAACACCCCCGGCGTGTAGTTGAGCGCCTCGCTGATGGTGCGCGGTTTCTGGTCTTCGATCTGCTGGCGGGTGACGACCGATATGGCTTGCGGAATCTGCGCCAGCGGGGTGTCGGTCTTGCTGGCGCTCTTGCTGCTGCCCACCTGGTAGCCCTGGGTGGGAGCCAGGGCATCGGCGCGCTGTTCTGCGCTGACCGTTACCGTTTCCAGTGTGCTGCTGTCGGCGGCATAAGCCTGCTGCACGGCCAGTGCCAGTGTGGCCACACACAGGGTTCTCCCCAGATGGCGGCCTGCTTGCTGGCGTCTGTTGCTGCTTGTCATCACGCATCGTCCTTGATTGTTCTGGCTTGCCGCGCCCGGCCCCTGCCGGGCTTGTGTCATGGCGGCATCGGCCATGCCTTCTGCGTGGGCAGGATGGCTGGCTGATGCGATAATGCTATTGATAATCGTTATCATTCGCAATATTATTGTGAAAATTCTGATTCGGGAGTGGGATTCATGAGCAAGCAACAGCACACCGCCAGTCGTGAGCAATGCGGCCTGTCCTGTAGCGGCGCTGCGGGGGAGTCACACCCGCCGCGCCAGCCCTGACCGGCACACGGCCTGCACCCACTGCGGCCGTGGCCGGCCTCCCACCCGCTGGCCTGACCAGCACACGGAGAGCAAGCCGAATGAACCTGACTTTTGTCCTG
This sequence comes from Aquitalea magnusonii, assembly GCF_003202035.1. Lineage (GTDB taxonomy): Bacteria > Pseudomonadota > Gammaproteobacteria > Burkholderiales > Chromobacteriaceae > Aquitalea > Aquitalea magnusonii. The sequence continues at coordinate 36,578 of NZ_QJKC01000022.1, forward strand.
CAAGCAGCAAGTGACGCCACGCGGCGGAGGATGGCGCGATGAATGGCAAGATTCACGATTTCGTGGCCATCGGCATCGGCCCCTTCAATCTGGGCCTGGCCTGCCTGACCCAGCCGCTGGAAGGGCTGGACGGTGTATTCCTCGACCAGGCGGCCGGTTTTGACTGGCATCCGGGCATGTTGCTGGAAAACGCCACCCTGCAAACGCCGTTTCTGGCCGATCTGGTGACGCTGGCCGACCCCACCAGCCGTTTCAGTTTTCTCAACTACCTGAAAAGCAGCGGGCGGATTTACGCTTTTTACATCCGCGAAGATTTCTTCATGCTGCGCCAGGAATACAACCAGTACTGCCAGTGGGTGTGCGCCCAGCTGGACAGCCTGCGCTGGCAGCGCCAGGTGGAGCGGGTGGCGTACGACGAAATCAACAGCCTGTATCAGGTGTATTGCCAGAACCTGGCCAGCGGCGAGCTGGAGCTGTACCGCGCCCGTCATCTGGTGCTGGGCACCGGCACCGTGCCGCTGTGGCCGGCGTGCTGCCAGTCGGTGCGGCAGCAGGCCAGCCACTCGGCCAGCTATCTGGCCGACAAGGCGGCGCTGCAGCGCCAGCCCTCCATCACCATCATCGGCAGCGGCCAGAGCGCGGCAGAGATTTACTACGACCTGCTGCAGGACATCGACCGCTACGGCTACCAGCTGAACTGGCTCACCCGCTCGCCGCGCTTTTTCCCGCTGGAATACACCAAGCTGACGCTGGAGCTGACCTCGCCGGAATATGTGGATTACTTCCACCAGTTGCCGCTGTCGCAGCGCGACCAGCTGCTGCAACAGCAAAAAGGCCTGTTCAAGGGCATCAATGCCAGCCTGATCAACGACATTCACGAACTGCTGTATCGCAAGCACCTGAACGGCAAGCCGGACACCCTGCTGCTGGCCAATACCGCGCTCAGCGACTGCCGCTATGACAAGGCGCAGGGGCTTTTCCAGCTGGAACTGCAGCAGCTGGAGCAGCAACAGCGCTTCAGCCTGCAGACGGCCGGGCTGGTGCTGGCGACCGGCTATGGCTACCGCCAGCCGGCCTTCCTGGCGCCGATTGCCGGGCGCATCCGCCGTGATGAACATGGCCGCTTTGCCGTGGCACGCGATTACAGCATCGATGCCGAGCATCGCCTGTTCGTGCAAAACGCCGAGCTGCACACCCACGGCCTTTCGTCGCCCGACCTGGGCATGGCCTGCTATCGCAATGCGCGGCTGATCCGCAGCATCAGCGGTGTGGAGCACTACCCGGTGGAGCAGCGCATCGCTTTCCAGCAATTCACCGCGCCGGAGCGCCAGCCCGATCCGGAAAGACTGAGCGCATGAGGCGGACCTTGCTGACGCTCAGCACGCTGGCGGTGGTGGGCGATGCGGTACTGCTGCCGTTTTACCCGCAGTACTTCGCCAGCCGCTTCGGCGTGGAAGATGCCCGGCTGGTGGGCAACTATCTGGCCGCGCTATGCCTGGTGGTGATGCTGGCGCTGCCGCTATGGGCGCGGCTGGCGCGGCGGGTGGAGTTGCTGCGGCTGCTGCCCTTCACCCAGCTGGCGGCGGCGCTGCTGTGTGTTGCCTGCTATGCCGCCGACAGCATGCTGCTGTTCTGGCTGGCTTCGCTGGCCATGGTGGGCTGCAAATCCAGCTATCTGCTGATCTACCCGCGGCTGATGAGCCAGGCCGCACCGCAGGAGCATGCCGGGCTGATCGGCCTGCTGTCGGTCATCGTCCACTTTGGTGGCATCGCCGGGGCCTTGCTGGGCGGGGTGTTGCTGGGTTTGTTGCCAGCCCGCCATGCCTTCTTGCTGATGGCACTGGCTGATCTGGCGCAGATGGGCTTGTGCCTGTGGCTGCTGCGCGTACCGCTACCGGCCTTGCCGCAGGTTGCCGCACCGGCCAGCACGGTGGGCGAACACCCGCCGCAAGCGGCTGGCGGCCTGTGGCGGCTGGGCTTGCTGATGCTGCTGTTTTACTGCAGCGCCTATCTGGTGCGTGGCTTTTTTGCCCTGTACTGGCAGCAGCAAAGCGGGCTGGACAACAGCACCTTGGCGGCGGCGGTGTTTGCCTTGCCGGCGCTGCTGGCCTTGCTTGGCCTGTGGCACAACCGGCGCCGGCAGCGGCTTGCCCGGCCAGCGGCCGGCAGTACCCGCAGCCTGCTGTTGCTGGGGGCGGGCGGCTTGCTGCTGCAGGCGCTGCCACAGCTGCCACTGCTGTTGCTGGGGCGCTGCCTGTTCGGCTGGGCCTTGTTCCAGCTGACGGTGCGGCTGGATTTGCAGCTGTTCCGCCTCAGTACCCCGCTGCATTACGCCCGTGACTATAGCCGCATCAATCTGTGCCAGAACCTGGGCGTGCTGCTGTCGTCCAGCGCCGCTGGTGCGTTGGTGGCCAGTTATGGCCTGGTCGCGCCCTTTGTGGCGGCGGCGCTGGGGCTGCTGCTATGCCTGCTGGCCCATCCCTTGTTATTGCCCGAGCTGCGGCCACCCTTTCCCAAGGAGTTTGCTGATGAGCACGCCTGACCTTGCTCCACTGTTTTCCCGTCAGTTTGCCGGCATGGGCGAGTTCCGCCTCTATCCGCTGCAGGTGCCGCAAGACATGCCCCTGCTGCACGACTGGGTTGGCCGCGATTACGCCCGTTACTGGGGCATGCAGCACTGCGATCTGACGGCGGTGAGCGACGCCTATGCCCGGTTGCAGGACAGCGGCCATGCCCAGGCACTGCTAGGCCGGCTGGACGGTGTGCCGGCCTTCCTGATGGAGCGTTACGACCCGGCGCACGACGAACTGGGCCGGCACTACCCGGTGCAGCCGGGCGATACCGGCATGCATCTGCTGCTGGCCCCACCCTTGCAGCCGCGCAGCGGTTTCAGCCGGGCGGTGATGCACACCGTGCTGGCTGCGCTGTTTGCCGACCCGGCGGTGGCGCGGGTGGTGGTGGAGCCGGATGTGCGCAATGACAAGATCCACCGCCTCAACCGCCATGCCGGCTTTGTTTATCAGGGCGAGATCCAGCTGCCGCACAAGCGCGCGGCGCTGGCTTTTTGCAGCCGGGCGCAGTTTGCCGCGGCCTGCGCCGCCGCCCAGCCGGCTTGTGCTGTCTGATCGCCAATCATTCCGGCCGCCGCCCCTCGGCGCTGTGCGGCCGTCACGCAAGGAACACCATGCAAACGCCTAGCCATCAATATCCGCAACAACTGGTTCAACATCTGCAGCCGGCCATCTGGGCCAAGGTCAACCGCCTGCTGCTGCGCAAGGCCATTGCCGAGTTCTCCCACGAGCTGTTGCTGGCTCCACAATTACAACAGCAGCAGGGCGACTGGGGCAGCTACCGCCTGCCCATCCCGGATGGCAGCGGGGAATACACCTTCCGCGCCCGCGTGCTGGCGCTGGAGCATTGGCTGATCGATGCCGCTTCGCTTAGCCGCAGCCTGCACGGGGCGCCGGCCGCGCTGGATGCGCTGGCCTTCATCATCGAATTCAAAGGCCCGCTGGGCATTGGCGACGACATGATGCCGGTGTACCTGGAAGAGATCAGCAGCACCCTGTATGGCAGTGCCTACAAGCATGCCCGCGGCGGGCTGAGTGCCGAGGAGCTGACCCGCGCCGATTTCCAGTCGGTGGAAACCAGCATGATGGAAGGCCACCCCGGCTTTGTCGCCAATAACGGCCGCATCGGCTTCGATGCCGTCGACTACCCGCGCCATGCGCCGGAAGCGGCGGCACCGCAGCGGCTGATCTGGCTGGCGGTGCACAAGTCGCGCGCCACCTTCTCGTGCGCGGCCGACCTGGACTACCAGCGCCTGTTGCAAGAAGAACTGGGCAGCGCGGCGCTGGCCGGCTTTGCCCGCCAGCTGGCCGCACAGCAGCTGGAGATGGACGACTACCTGCTGATGCCGGCCCACCCCTGGCAGTGGTTCAACAAGCTGGCCATATCCTTTGCGCCGGAAGTGGCACAGCGCCATATCGTCTGCCTGGGCTATGGCGAGGATGCCTATCTGGCGCAGCAGTCCATCCGCACCTTCTACAACATCAGCCAGCCGCAGCGCCGCTATGTGAAAACCGCGCTGTCCATTCTTAATATGGGCTTCATGCGCGGGCTGTCGCCGTATTACATGCTGGCCACCCCGGCCATCAACGACTGGATCCGCCAGCTGGTGGACAGCGATGCCTACCTGCGCCAGCAAGGCTTTGCCATCCTGCGCGAAGTGGCCTCCATCGGTTTTCGCAATCCCTATTTCGATGGCGGCATCAGCAAGGATTCGCCCTACAAGAAAATGTTGTCGGCGCTGTGGCGGGAAAGCCCGGCCGCGCTGCTGGGGCCGGGCAAACGGCTGATGACCATGGCCGCGCTGCTGCATATCGATGCGGCCGGGGAATCCTTGCTGGCCGCGCTGATCCACAGTTCCGGGCTGGATGCGCGCAGCTGGGTGGCGCGCTATCTGCAAGCCTATCTGGCACCGCTGCTGCATTGCTTCTATGCCCACGAGCTGGTGTTCATGCCACACGGGGAAAACCTCATCCTGCAGCTGGAAAACAATATCCCGCAGCGCGCCATCATGAAGGACATTGCCGAGGAAGCGGCCATCCTGAACCCGGATGCCGCCCTGCCGCCAGCGGTAGCGCGGCTGGCGGTGAAGGTGCCGGAGGAGATGAAGCTGCTGGCCTTGTTTACCGATGTGTTCGACGGCTTCTTCCGCTATCTGGCGGCCATTCTGGATGAGCACTGCGGCCTGCCGGAGCAGGCGTTCTGGCAGGAGGTGGCCCTGTGCGTGCGCACTTACCAGATGCAATTCCCGCAGCTGGCCGCGCGCTTTGCCCGCTACGACCTGTTCATGCCGGAGTTTGCCCGCTCTTGCCTGAACCGGCTGCAACTGGGCAATAACCAGCAGATGCTGGATCTGGCCAATCCGGCCGGCAATCTGAAGTTTGCCGGCACCCTGCGCAATCCGCTGGCCAGCCATGCCGTTTGACGCCACAGCCGCAGGCGCGGGCGGCAGGCTTGGGCAGCTGCTGGTGCAGCTGTCTCAGGCGCTGCCCGGTCTGGATGGCCGCATAGGCGAGGCCGCCGCCGACGAGTTTGCCCTGGCGACGGCCGGCCCGGCCATTGGCCAGCTGCTGCAGCATTTGCGCAGCCGGCATCCGGAAGCCGGCCCGCATTACTGGGGCTGCCGCAGCTGGGGCCTGCTGCTGTGGCAGCCGGCTTACGCCACGGTGCTGGGGGTGGAGCTGGCGGGAGCCCTGCCGGACTGGAGCAGCATGCAGCAAGGTTTGCTGCCCGGCATGGTGGCCGGTTTTTCCCTGCCGGCGCAGCCGCTGCGCCATGGCCCGGCGGCCGGCCTGCGCCAGCCGGCCGCCGCGCAGCTGAGCGCCATCGCGGCCAGCGTGCTGCCGCAGCTGGCCGCGCAGCAGCCCTTGCATGCCAAGCTGGCCGGCCGCCTGCTGGCCGACTGCGTGGTGGCGGCCTTGCTGCTGCTGCAGCGGCTGCAACCGGTACGCGACAACGCCGCCATCGAACAATTGACCGGGCAATGGCTGGCGGCACTGGACTTGCCGCAGGCCAGCGGCGTGTGGCCGGTGGCGCTCGAAAACGGCGGCGAGCGGCTGGCGCTGGCGCGGCGTGCCTGCTGCCAGCATTTTCGCCGCTGCGATGGCGCCCTGTGCAGCACCTGCCCGAAATTGTCTGCCACCGCGCGTGTGGCACAGCTGAGAAAGGAGTGGGCGCAGCATGCTGACCCTGCGTGATATCCGTGTGGAGCGGCAAGGCCGTACCGTATTGCAACTGCCGGCCTTGCAGCTGGATGGCCGGGCTTTCACCGTCATCCTGGGGCATAACGGCTCCGGCAAATCCACCTTGATGAACCTGCTGGCGCGCCAGTTGCAGCCCGATCAGGGACAGTTGCAGTTGAATGGCCAGCCGCTGAACCGGCTGTCGGCGCGGCAGTTTGCCCGTGCCGTGGCTTATTTGCCGCAGCGCCTGCCCGAAGTGGCCGGCCTGACCGTGGCCGAGCTGGTGGGGCTGGGGCGCTATCCCTGGCGCGGTGCTTTCGGCCGCTGGAGCGCACAGGACAGCGCCATCGTGGCCGAGGCCATGCGCGCTGCCGACGTGACCCAGCATGCCGCACACGAGGCCGAGCTGTTATCCGGCGGCGAGCGCCAGCGCGCCTGGATCGCCATGCTGCTGGCGCAGCAGTCGCCGCTGTTGCTGCTGGACGAACCGACCTCGGCGCTGGACCTGGCGCACCAATACCAGTTGATGGGCCTGCTGCGCCGGCTTAACCGCGACAGCGGCCGTGGTGTGGTGGTGGTGCTGCATGACATCAATCTGGCGGCCCGCCATGCCGACCGCATCATCGCCTTGCAGCAAGGGCGGCTGTATTTCGATGGCTCGCCGCTGGAGCTGCTGCATTCGCCGCGCCTGTCCGGGCTGTACGGGGTGGATATCCAGCTGCTGCCACAAGCCGGCCAGCCCTGTCCGGTAGCGGTGGTGGCCTGAGATGTCAGCCGTCATCACCTTGTTATTACCTGCCACCGGGCGTGGCTGGCGCTATCCGCTGGCGCTGTGCGGCCTGCTGGGCTTGTTGTCGCTACACCTGTGGCTGGATGGCGGGCTGCCCCCGGCCGCGCAGTGGGCGCAGCTGTGGCAGGCACCGGTTGATTTCAACGGCCTGCAATTCCACTATGCGGCCTTGCCGCGTGCGGCCATGGCCCTGCTGGTGGGCGCGGCGCTGGGCTTGTCCGGCAGCGTGTTGCAACAGCTGACCGGCAACCGGCTGGTGTCGCCGATGACGCTGGGCCTGTCGGCCGGTGCCTGGCTGGGGGTGGTGCTGGCCAGCATCTGCCTGCCCGGCGTGCTGGCGCTGCACCCGGCCTGGCCGGCGCTGGGCGGGGCCATGCTGGCGCTGGGGCTGGTCTTGCTGCTGGCCGGGCCACAGGGGCTGAACGGCTTGCCGCTGGTGCTGGGCGGCATGGCGGTCAACCTGCTGCTGGGGGCGCTGGCGACGGCGCTGGTGCTGCTGCACGACCAGTACGCGCGCAATCTGTTTGTCTGGGGCGCCGGCGATCTGGCACAGATCGACTGGCAGTGGACGCTGTGGCTGCTGCCCCGGCTCAGCCCGGCCCTGCTCTTGCTATGGCTGGCTCCGCGCCCGCTGTCGCTGCTGCGGCTGGGACTGGCTGCTGCGCGTGGCCGTGGTGTTGCGGTGAGCAGCATTTTGCTCTTGCTGCTGGCGGCACTGTGGCTGAGTGCGGTGTCAGTGGCAGCGGTGGGGCTGATCGGCTTTATCGGCCTGGTGGCACCCAATCTGGCCAGCCTGCTCGGTGCACGCCAGCCACGGGCGCAACTGGCTGCCAGCGCCGTGCTGGGGGCGCTGTGCCTGCTGGGTAGCGACTGTCTGGCGCTGGCCTTCAGCCAGTGGGCGGGTGACAGCCTGCCCAGCGGAGCGGTGACTGCCTTGCTGGGCGCACCGGCCTTGCTGTGGCTGGCGCGGCGTAATCTGCGGCCGGCACAGCAAGCGGCTGCACCATCCAGTGTGGTGGCTGGCCAGCGACGCTGGGGCAGGGGAGGCTGGCTGCTGGCGGTGTCCTTGCTAGTACTGCTGACCCTGTTGAGTGTTTGCCTGTCACCGATGGCTGATGGCGGGCAACTGCGCTGGGTGCTGGCATGGCCGGAGCCGCTGCTCTGGTCCTTGCGCTGGCCGCGCAGCCTGGTGGCGCTCAGTGCCGGCGCCGGGCTGGCCTTGGCCGGGGTGCTGTTGCAACGGCTGTTGCGCAATCCGCTGGCCAGTCCCGATCTGCTGGGGCTGTCGGCTGGTGGCAGCCTGGCGCTGTTGCTGGCCAGCAGCTGGCTGGGCCAGCCCCTGCTGCAGGGCGGGCCTTTGCTGGTACTGGCCGGCAGCTTGCTGGTGCTGGGGCTGCTGCTGTGGCTGGGCCGTCGCCACGGCTACGCTGCCGGCATGATGGCGCTGAGCGGCATTGCGCTGGCGGCCTTGCTGGATGCGCTGGTGCAGGTGGTGCTGGCCAAGGGCACGGCGGACAGCTTTGCCGTGCTGGGCTGGCTGGCCGGTTCCAGTTACCGGGTCAGCGGCGCACAGGCGCTATGGCTGAGCCTGGCGGTGCTGGTGCTGGGCATGACAGCGCTGGCGGCACAACGGGTGCTGGCCTTGCTGGCCACTGGCGATGGCGTGGCACAGGGCCGTGGGCTGATGCTGGAACGGGTACGGCTGGGCTTGCTGCTGCTGGTGGCCTTGCTGACGGCGGTGGTGACGGCAGTGCTGGGGCCGGTGGCCTTTCTGGGCTTGCTGGCCCCGCATATCGCCGCGCTGCTGGGCGCACGCCGGCCGGTGGCGCAATTGCTCTTGGCAGCCTTGCTGGGCGCGGCGCTGCTGCTGCTGGCCGACTGGCTGGGCCGGGTGTTGATCTACCCGCGGCAGTTGCCGCTGGGCATGCTGGCCTCGGTGCTGTGCGGGGGCTATTTCCTGCTGTTGCTGTGCTGGCAACGGCTACGCCGCGGAGGCGGGCGATGATGTTGCGCATACTGCTTTGTTGCTTTGCCGTCTGGCTGACCGGCGGCTGGCTGCCGGCCATGGCCGCTGGCCTGGATGAACTGGAGCAGGCCAGCCGCCAGCCGGCGGGCCCGCCGCCGCAACGCATTGTCGCCTTGAGCTGGGAGGCGGCGGAAAACCTGCTGGAACTGGGCCTGACTCCACTGGCGGTGGCCGATGCCGACGACTACCGGCAATGGGTGGTACGCCCACGCCTGCCGGCGCAGGTGCCGTCGGCCGGCAGCCGGCTGGAACCCAATCTGGAGCTGCTGGCCAGCCTCAAGCCACAGCTGATCATCATCAGCCCCACCTTGCTGCCCATGCGCGCCAGCCTGCAGCGCATTGCCCCGGTATTGAATATCGACGCCTATCAGCCGGGGCAGGACCATGCGCAGGCAGCCGAGCGCATCTTGCTGCAGCTGGGGCGGGTGCTGGGGCGGCAGCCGCAGGCGCAGCAGCGGCTACAGCAGCTGGAGCAGGGCTTTGCCAGCCTGCGCCGCCAGTTGCAGGCGCATGGGGCTGCCGCCTGGCCCACGGTGCAGGTCATCCGCTTTGCCAACCCGTCCATGGTGTATGTCTACGGCAGCAATGCCATGCCGGTGCTGGCCTTGCGCCGGCTGGGCCTGCGCACCACCGGCCAGCCGGCGCCCTCGGTATGGGGAGTCAGCCAGCAGCGCGTGGGCCAGCTGCTGGCGCTGCGCCAGGATATCGTGCTGTATCAGCAGCCGTTTGCCGCCGCGCCGCAGCTGTTTGCCAGCCCCTTGTGGCAGGGCTTGCCCTTTGTACGGCAGCAGCGCTTTGCCGCGGTGGCGCCGGCCTGGAGCTACGGCGGTGCGGCCTCGCTGCTCTATCTGGCACAGGGCATGACCACCGCCCTGCTGCAATTGCCCATCGCGGCGGCCAGCAGGCCAGCCTTGCGCTAATGCCATTTGGCAGGGCCTGCCCGCAGCCACGCCAGCAGGGCCCTGCTGCGGCAGGCTGAAAAGCATGAAATCCAGTGATTTTTCTGTCTTTTGTGGCGATTTTTCTGTTTTTCACCCGTTGTGCATTTTTCCTGGCAAAGCCATTTCTTTCAATGACTTGCCTGCCTGTTTGCCGCCAGTGGACGCGTTGCTTTGCTGTTTAAAATATTATTCATTGTGGTGTTTTATTAAACGCGTGATTAGAATTGCAAGGCCGGCAAGTCTTGGAAAGTTCATTCTATACAAGGATTTGACTGCTTTGGAGATTGTAGTCAATGTCTTGCTGTTTAAAAAAATGCCATTTTTTTACGAAATGGCAGCATAAACAGTTGTCGTGCAGACCAATGCCGCAAGCATCCCGAAGCGGCCTGCCTGGAGCAGGCCCGCTAGCGGGGCTGGCTGTGGTCTTGCCGGCAGCAGGCAAGCAGTAATGTGGGTCACTTTCACCGCGACAAAAACAAAAAATGCAATTTGCCGGCGGACCTGCCCACGCGGGCCGCCGGTTTGGGAGATTCTTTCATGAGTGCTTCATCTCAAGGTTTGAGCCACGGGCTCAAGCAGCGTCACGTCACCATGCTGTCCATTGCCGGTGTCATCGGTGCCGGTTTGTTTGTCGGCTCCGGCCACGCCATTGCCGAGGCCGGCCCTGCCGTGCTGATCGCCTATGCCATGGCCGGGCTGCTGGTGGTGCTGGTCATGCGCATGCTGGGCGAAATGGCGGTGGCCGCGCCGGATACCGGCTCGTTTTCCACCTATGCCGACCGTGCCATCGGCCACTGGGCCGGCTACATCATCGGCTGGCTGTACTGGTGGTTCTGGGTACTGGTGATTCCGCTGGAAGCCAATGCCGCCGCCACCATCCTGCATGCCTGGTTTGCCGGTGTGCCGATGTGGGCCTTTGCCCTGGGCATTACCGTCTTGCTGACCATCACCAACCTGTTCAGCGTGAAGAACTACGGCGAGTTCGAGTTCTGGTTCGCGCTGGTGAAGGTGGTGGCAATCGTCGCCTTCCTGGCGGTGGCCGGCGCTGCCATGCTGGGCCTGATTCCGGGCAGCCAGGTCAGTGGCACCGCACGGCTGTTTGATCACGGCGGCTTCATGCCCAATGGCTTTGGCGCCGTGCTGGGTGCCATGCTGACCACCATGTTTACCTTTCTGGGGACAGAGATCGTCACCATCGCCGCGGCCGAATCGGACAACCCGCAGCAGCAGATCACCAAGGCCACCAATTCGGTGGTATGGCGGATCAGCCTGTTCTACCTGGGCTCCATCTTCGTGGTGACCGCACTGGTGGCCTGGAACGATCCGCAACTGGCCGCCCTGGGTTCCTACCAGCGTACCTTGCAGCTGATCGGCATTCCCAATGCCAAGGCCATTGTCGATGTGGTGGTGCTGGTGTCGGTGGCCAGCTGCCTGAACTCGGCGCTGTATACCGCCTCGCGCATGCTGTATTCGCTGTCCAGCCGTGGCGATGCCCTGAAGATGTTTGGCGATATCGCAGCCAACGGCACGCCGCAAAAGGCGGTGCTCGGCTCCATGGTGGTGGGCTTCATCACCGTGATCGCCAACTACCTGGTTCCCAAGGAAGTGTTCGACATCCTGCTGGCCACTTCCGGCACCATCGCCCTGCTGGTGTACCTGGTGATTGCCATTTCCCAGCTGCGCATGCGCCAGCGCATGGAGGCCAATGGCGAAACGCCGGCCTTCCGCATGTGGATGTTCCCGACACTGACCTGGATGGTCATCGTGTTCATCTGCGCCGTGGTGGTGCTGATGGCCATCCGTCCCGAGCACCAGGTCGAAGTGATCAGCACCGGTGCGCTGGCCGTGGCATTGCTGGCGGTGGGCTGGATTCGCTCGCGTCTGTACGGCACGCCGTGGATGGAGTCACGCCCGGCCAAGGTGGCCACGCAGTCCTGAGCGGCGCTGAATATCCGTTTTTGCTTTTCCTGACGACCCTTAGCATCACTTACGCCCCCGCAAGGGGGCTTTTTTTATTGGCGCGGCAGGGCAGGCTGTACTTTCGCTTACACAAGGCACACGATCGCTTACACACGTTGGCGGGCAACAAGGCTAAAATATAAACAGTTACTTGCTATTATTTAAAATAATGGCAGCCAAATAAGTCTGGTGAACTTGTGCCGCCTGGTTCTGCCCTATGCGGTGCTTGGCGCGCCCCGCAAGCTGAGCATGGCCTGCTGCTCACCGCCTTGCTGCTGTTTGTGTCGGCGTGCCTTGCCGCCGGGACGCGATGCCCTGTGTCAGCCGGGCGGATTGCAGCGGCCCGCCCGGCTGGTGGCACTGGCTAAGTATCACCATGAAGGCCGTCACCGTGCGCCGCTTGCGCTCGGCACGGTCGGTATCTGTATCGGGCATGCAGCATGCTCATCCCGTAACGAGGAGTCTACGATGAAAAAACAAATCACTTCGCTGTTGGTCGTCACGATGGCGGTGGCCAGCCTGAGCGGTTGCGCCAATATGAATGAAACCCAGCAAACCACCGGCACCGGTGCCGCGGTGGGGGCAGGTGTTGGTGCCTTGCTGGGCGCGCTGACTGCCGGTGGCCATACCGGCCGCAGCGCAGTGACCGGCGCGGCAGTGGGCGCGGCCTTGGGGGCTGGCGGTGGTTATCTGTGGTCGCAGCATATGCAAAAGCAGAAAGAGGCCATGGAAAAAGCCTCGCAAGGCACTGGTGTGAGCGTGAGCCAGACGGCCGACAACCAGCTCAAGCTGAATATTCCGAGCGATGTGTCGTTTGATTCCGGCCGTTACGATATCAAGCCCAATCTGCGCCCGGTACTGGATCGCTTCGCCACTACCTTGCAGCAGAATCCGGTCACCACCGTGCGCATCGTCGGCCATACCGACAATACCGGCAGCGATGCCATCAATAATCCGCTGTCGGTCAACCGCGCCAGCGCCACCCGCGACTATCTGGTCAACCGTGGCGTAGCGGCCAACCGTATCAGCATCGACGGCATGGGCTCGCGTCAGCCGGTGGCCGACAACAGCACCGTGGCCGGTCGCGCTGCCAACCGTCGCGTGGAAATCTTTGTCGGCGAAGCCGGCAAGTAAGCCCCTTGTCGCGCTCCGGCGTGGCCGGACAACAGCAAAAAGCCCGCTTGTGCGGTAATGCAGTTCACTTAACGGATCGAACCTGTTTGGTCGGGTAACGGGGCGGCAGCTTTTTCACAACGCGGGGGCATTCACGCCCCCGTCGTTGCTTTGGAAGCAGCAGTGCACCCAGGCACTCTAAGCGCGCTGGCAATGTTCCAGGACTACTGATCGCCAGCCAGCCAACTCGTAGCGTAAATAATGCAGCGCTGTCGTAAAACTAAGATCGGCTGGTACGACACCGACTTCCCGTACCACCTCGGCCATCTCCAGCCGGACTGGGTTGTAGGATAGTAGCGCGCCCCAAACCTCCTGCCGGACAGTTCTTGCTGAGTACGGAGTGATTCCACACGGAGTCTTCAAATGGCCAGGCCGACCAACCAGCGGAACAGCAGGTTGTAGGAAATCTGTTCGAACAGCAGCCACTCGCTGCTCTTGAGTGTCTGTCAGCATCGTCGTTGATCGTTGTTTGATGCGGCCAGTATTTCAACAGCCTGTTAGCACTTAAGGTACTCTCTGATGAAGGCTTGAAGGCATTCGGTGCCGTTTGGCTTCATCAAATGACCGACATTAAATCTGAACCAGTCTGCAGTCTTTCCATTCAGTAAAAACACATCTCCTGGTGCTAATAAAATATTTGCAGCCGCTGCTTTCTCAGAAAAGTGGGAGGCTGAGTCAATTTTCGGATGACGAGCACAAACAAAGAACCCACCGCCCGGAGAGGAAATGTCGGTAAAACCTAATTCCGATAATTTATTACGAGCAACCTCGCGTACAATAAAAAGCCGTTCTCTCATGCGTGTAATATGCTTTCTGTAGTTTCCGCTAGTCAAAAAGGCATATACTGCCATTTCGGAAAATGAAGGGCATCCAATCACACCATTCAGTTTAATAGTATTAATTTTATTAGTGATATCGATGTTTGCCGCAACATAGCCTATACGGATTGATGCCGAAACTGATTTTGAGAAGCTACCAATCAGCACTACTCGATTCAATTGATCCAAGGAAGCAATGCGTGTCCGATACAGATCATCAAAATCGCCATATACGTCGTCTTCTACAACGTAGATATCATGGTTTTTAGCCAGACTCAGGATCTCATGTGCGGTCGCAGGGTCAGTACATCCACCAGTCGGGTTGTGGAAAATAGATTGTGTAAAGAATGCTTTAGGCTTGTAATCATTGAGCAATTTGCGCAATGTCTCTAAACAAGGCCCTGTATCCATCCTTGGTACCCCTATTGCATGTACGCCATAACCAGTTAAAGCAGAGTACAGATTGTAGTAGCCAGGTTCATCTACAAGAACATAATCCCCTGGCCGGACTAGCGCCCGCATGACTAGTTCCAGTCCATGACTTGCACCAATAGTTAAGCAAATCTGATCGGCGGTTGTACCAACCTTAAGGCCCATCAGCATTTCGGCTATGCGTACACGTAATGGGGCATACCCCTGTGAGTCACCATAGTTGGAAATCGACAATCTCTGGTCGCGTAGCAAACTACGAATTGCCATACGAAGATCTGGATCAGGATACCACTCATCAGGCAGTAAGCCTGTTCCCAAGTTAATTCTCCACTGTTTAGCCATCTGTTGGCGCATGAGCCACTCACCATTTATACGGATATGCTCTTTATGGCCTGGATTTAAGTGCAACTTTTTCTGGCCCTTAGCCGGCGGTTTCAAGAGCCAAGTGCAACGGTGGTTGGAATCCTGATATCCAGATTGAAGCAACATTCCCAGAATGCTTCGCTGGGCTTCTTAAACCCT
>NZ_QJKC01000023.1 GCF_003202035.1 Aquitalea magnusonii
GTATACGTGCTGAGCAAGGACGAAGGCGGCCGTCACACCCCGTTCTTCGCTAACTACCGTCCGCAGTTCTACTTCCGTACTACCGACGTGACTGGCGCAGTAAGCCTGTCTGAAGGCGTGGAAATGGTAATGCCGGGTGACAACGTGGAAATCACCGTAGAACTGATCGCTCCGATCGCTATGGAAGAAGGTCTGCGTTTCGCCATCCGTGAAGGCGGCCGTACTGTTGGCGCCGGCGTTGTTGCCAAAATCATCGCCTAATCGGAGCAGATAATATGCAAAGCCAGAAAATCCGCATCCGCCTGAAGGCCTTCGATTACAACCTGATCGATCGTTCCGCCCAGGAAATCGTTGAAACCGCCAAGCGTACCGGCGCAGTTGTGAAGGGCCCGGTTCCGCTGCCGACCAAAATCGAGCGTTTCAACGTGCTGCGTTCCCCGCACGTGAACAAGACTTCCCGCGACCAGCTGGAAATCCGTACTCACCTGCGTCTGATGGACATCGTAGATCCGACCGACAAGACTGTTGATGCTCTGATGAAGCTCGACCTGCCGGCCGGTGTGGATGTGGAAATCAAGCTGCAGTAATTGCTGGAAACCTGGTAATTGTGAGCTAAGTGCTTGCGATTGCTAAATTTCTTGTGATACATTAGCGGACTCGCAATTTTGCGAGTCCGCTTTTGTTTTTGTATGCCGGTCAATCGTAATCGGCGCCTGCAAAAGGAAATAAACATGAGTTTAGGTCTTGTCGGTCGCAAAGTCGGCATGACCCGCATTTTTGCTGAAGACGGTGCTTCCGTCCCGGTAACTGTGCTGGACATGTCTGCTAATCGCGTCACGCAAATCAAAACCGCTGAAGTTGATGGCTACTCCGCCGTTCAAGTAACCTTCGGCACCCGTAAGGCAAACCGCGTTAATAAGGCGGCTGCCGGTCACTTTGCCAAGGCTGGCGTTGAGGCAGGTCTGGGTCTGAACGAATTCGTTCTGTCCGCAGAAGCCCTCTCCTCCCTGAAGCCGGGTGATGCACTGTCCGTTGAAATCTTCACCGTAGGCCAGCTGGTTGATGTAACCGGTACCTCCAAGGGTAAGGGTTTCTCCGGTGTGATCAAGCGTCACAACTTCTCTTCCAACCGTGCTTCCCATGGTAACTCGCGTTCGCATAACACGCCGGGTTCCATCGGTCAGGCTCAGGATCCGGGTCGTATTTTCCCGGGTAAGCGCATGGCTGGTCAGTACGGCAACGTCAAGAGCACTGTTCAGTGCCTGGAAGTTGTTCGTGTTGATGCCGAGCGTCAGCTGCTTCTGGTTAAGGGTGCCGTTCCTGGCGCCAAGAACGGCGACGTAGTCGTTCGTCCTAGCGTGAAGGCAGGTGCGTGATGGAATTGAAAGTAATCAATAGCCAAGGTCAGGCTGCTGGCAGCCTGCAGGCATCCGAAACTCTGTTCGGTCGCGAATACAACGAAGCCCTGGTTCACCAGGTTGTGACTGCATTCCTGGCGAATGCACGCAGCGGTAACCGTGCCCAGCTGACTCGTGCCGAAGTACATCATTCCACCAAGAAGCCTTTCAAGCAGAAGGGCACTGGTAATGCGCGTGCTGGTATGACCTCCACGCCGAACCGTCGTGGTGGTGGTCGTGCTTTCCCGAACAGCCCGGACGAGAATTTCTCGCAGAAGGTTAACCGCAAGATGTTCCGCGCTGGTATGGCAGCCATTCTGTCCCAGCTGGTTCGCGACGAACGTCTGGTCGTGGTTGATTCGCTGTCGGTTGAATCGCCGAAAACCAAGGAATTCGTAGGTGTGGTTAAGTCCATGGGTCTGGAGCAGGCTCTGTTCATTACCCGTGAACTGGACGAAAACCTCTATCTGTCTTCGCGCAATCTGCCGAACGTGCTGGTGATCGAAGCACAACAAGCTGACCCGTACAGCCTGCTGCGTTTCAAGAAGATCGTCATCACTCGTGAGGCGGTGCAGCATCTGGAGGAGCAGTGGGCATGAATCAAGAACGTCTGTTGCAAGTAATTCTGGCCCCGGTTGTTTCCGAAAAGAGCACCATGGTTGCTGAGAAGCATCAGCAAGTTGTATTCCGTGTTGCTACCGATGCTACCAAGCCGGAGATCAAGGCTGCGGTTGAAATGCTGTTCAACGTAAAGGTTGAAGGCGTATCCACCGTTAACGTCAAGGGCAAAGTCAAGCGCTTTGGCCGTACCTTTGGCCGTCGTAAAGACTGGAAAAAGGCTTACGTTAGCCTGGTTCAGGGTCAGGAAATCGATCTGACCGCCACCCCGGCCGCTGCGGAGTAAGGAGATAGAGCATGCCTATCGTTAAAGTAAAACCGACTTCCGCGGGTCGTCGTGCAGTTGTCAAGGTGGTTCACCCTGATCTGCATAAAGGCGCTCCGCACGCCGCTCTGGTAGAGAAAAAATCTTCCACTGCTGGCCGTAACAACAATGGCCGTATCACTACCCGTCACATGGGTGGTGGTCACAAGAAACATTACCGTCTGATCGACTTCCGTCGCAACAAGGATGGCATCCCGGCAAAAGTGGAACGCATCGAATACGATCCGAACCGCACTGCCCACATTGCTCTCCTGTGCTACGCCGATGGCGAACGCCGCTACATCATCGCTCCGCGCGGTGTGAAGCCGGGTGCTGTTCTGCTGTCCGGTGCCGAGGCTCCGATCAAGGCTGGTAACACTCTGCCGATCCGTAACATCCCGGTGGGTACCACTATCCACTGCGTTGAGCTGCAACCTGGCAAGGGCGCCCAGATGGTTCGTTCCGCTGGTGGTTCCGCCATGCTGCTGGCTCGCGAAGGCGTTTACGCTCAGCTGCGTCTGCGTTCCGGCGAAATCCGCCTGGTGCATGTCGATTGCCGTGCGACTGTTGGCGAAGTGAGCAACGAAGAGCATTCCCTGCGCAAGCTGGGTAAGGCTGGTGCCAGTCGCTGGCGTGGTATTCGTCCGACCGTTCGCGGTACGGCGATGAACCCGGTTGATCACCCGCATGGTGGTGGTGAAGGCCGTACTGGTGAAGGCCGTGTGCCGGTTAGCCCATGGGGCACTCCGACCAAGGGCTTCCGTACCCGTCGCAACAAGCGTACCGACAATATGATCGTACGCCGTCGCTATTCTACTAAAGGGTAATTGACAATGGCACGTTCGCAGAAAAAAGGCCCGTTCGTTGATCTGCACCTTCTGAAGAAGGTCGACGCGGCGCGTGCAACCAGTGACAAACGTCCGATCAAAACCTGGTCGCGTCGTTCGACCGTCCTGCCGGACTTCATTGGTTTGACCATCGCGGTTCACAACGGTCGCACCCATGTGCCTGTTTATGTTTCCGAAAACATGGTCGGTCATAAACTGGGCGAATTCTCGCTGACTCGTACCTTCAAAGGCCACGCGGCCGATAAGAAGGCGAAGAAGAGATAAGGTGAAGCGATGAGAGTATCTGCAAATCTGAAAAGCGTCCGCCTGTCGGCACAAAAGTGCCGCCTGGTGGCCGATCTGATCCGCGGTCAATCCGTTGGTCAGGCTTTGAATATCCTGGCCTTCTCCCCGAAGAAGGGCGCGGTTATTGTGAAGAAAGTGCTGGAATCTGCCATCGCTAACGCCGAGCACAACGAAGGCGCTGACATCGACACCCTGCGTGTCACCAGCATCTTTGTTGACAAAGGCGCTAGTCTGAAGCGTTTCACTGCCCGTGCTAAGGGTCGTGGCAATCGCATCGAAAAGCAGACCTGCCACATCTCGTTGACCGTTGGCAATTAAGGGGTAAGAAATGGGTCAGAAGATTCATCCGACGGGATTCCGTCTTGCCGTTAACAAAAACTGGTCTTCCAAGTGGTTCGCCAATTCGAAGAATTTCCCGGAAATGCTGATGCAAGACCTGGAAGTTCGCGAATACCTGAAGAAGCGCCTGGGTCATGCGGCTGTTGGTCGTGTCACCATCGAGCGTCCGGCCAAGTCGGCACGCATTACCATTCACAGCGCCCGTCCGGGTGTGGTGATCGGTAAAAAAGGTGAGGACATCGAAGTTCTGAAGCGCGAACTGCAAGCTCGTCTGGGCGTGCCGGTTCACGTGAATATCGAAGAAGTTCGCAAGCCGGAACTGGACGCGCAAATCATCGCCGACGGTATCGCTTCGCAGCTGGAAAAGCGTGTGATGTTCCGTCGCGCCATGAAGCGTTCCATGCAGAACGCCATGCGCATGGGCGCCCAGGGCATCAAGATCATGTCCTCCGGCCGTCTGAACGGTATCGATATCGCTCGTAGCGAATGGTATCGCGAAGGCCGCGTGCCGCTGCATACCCTGCGTGCCGATGTTGACTACGCTACCTCTGAAGCCAAGACCACCTACGGTATCATCGGCATCAAGGTATGGGTTTACAAAGGTGAGCTGAAGCCGGGTCAAGTAGCGCCGGCTCCGGTTGCGACCGAGAAGAAAACGAGAAAGGGCCCACGCAATGCTGCAGCCAACTAGACTCAAGTACCGTAAACAGCATAAAGGCCGCAACACTGGTATCGCTACCCGTGGCAACAAGGTGAGCTTTGGTGATTTCGGTTTGAAGGCTGTTGGTCGTGGTCGTCTGACTGCACGTCAGATCGAAGCGGCCCGTCGTGCCATGACTCGTCACATCAAGCGTGGCGGTCGTATCTGGATCCGTATTTTCCCGGACAAGCCGATCACTTCCAAGCCTGCTGAAGTCCGTATGGGTGGGGGTAAGGGTTCTCCGGAATACTACGTGGCCGAAATCCAGCCTGGCAAGATGCTGTACGAAATGGACGGTGTTAACGAGGAACTCGCTCGTGAAGCTTTCCGTCTGGCCGCAGCCAAGTTGCCGATCGCCACTGTGTTTGTAACTAGACAGGTAGGTCAGTAATGAAAGCGTCCGAACTGAAAGCCAAAACTGTTGACGAGCTGAAAGTGGAACTGCTGAGCCTCCTGAAGGCCCAGTTTGCCCTGCGCATGCAGCACGCTACTCAGCAACTCGCCAAGACCTCTGAACTGAAGAAAGTACGTCGCGATATCGCTCGTGTACGTACCGTTCTGAAAGAAAAGGCAGTTTAAGATGAGCGAAACCAAAGTTGTACGTACGCTGACCGGCACTGTCGTCAGCGACAAGATGGATAAGACTGTAACCGTTCTGGTCGAGCGCAAGGTTAAGCACCCGATCTACGGCAAGATTATCCGTCGTTCCAAGAAGTTCCACGCACACGACGAGAACAACGAGTTCAAGGCCGGTGACATCGTAGTAATCAGCGAGTCCCGTCCCCTCTCGAAGACCAAGTCGTGGGTGGTAACTGCCCTGGTCGAGAAATCTCGCCAGGTATAAGACTTGCAAGGGACGAAAGTCCCTTGTATAATGGCCATCTTCTTATCCGTGTCGGATAGGAATTCCGCCCTTACGGGGTCCAAAACTGGCCGTTTGACACGCCACAGTCTTGCTGTGGCGTTTCGTCTGTTTGGTCTTGCTCTTATGCGAGAAACCGGCAGGTGAAAGTGACGGATAAAGTTGGATTAGAAAGGTAATCATCAAATGATCCAAATGCAGACCATGCTTGAGGTCGCTGACAATACTGGTGCGCGTCACGTTATGTGCATCAAGGTATTGGGCGGTTCCAAGCGTCGCTATGCAAGCGTTGGCGACATCATCAAGGTGAGCATCAAGGATGCTGCTCCGCGCGGTCGCGTCAAAAAAGGCGACGTGTACAACGCAGTAGTAGTACGCACCGCCAAGGGCGTGCGTCGTCCGGACGGCTCGTTGATCAAGTTTGATAGCAACGCTGCCGTTCTGCTCAACAACAAGCTTGAGCCGATTGGCACTCGTATCTTCGGACCCGTGACGCGTGAACTGCGTACCGAGCGTTTCATGAAGATCGTGTCGCTTGCTCCTGAAGTGCTGTAAGGAGGTCGCATGCGCAAAATTCGTAAAGGTGATGAAGTCGTAGTAATCACCGGTAAAGACAAGGGTAAACGCGGCACCGTACTGCGTGTTCTGGAAGAGAAGCTGGTTGTTGAAGGCGTGAACATCGCCAAGAAGCACCAGAAGCCGAATCCGGTACGTGGTGTTGCTGGTGGTATCGTCGAAAAGATCATGCCTGTTGACGCTTCCAATGTCGCTATTTTCAATCCGGCTAGCCAGAAGGCTGACCGCGTGGGCTTCAAGACTCTTGAAGACGGCCGCAAGGTACGCGTGTTCAAGTCCAACGGCGAAGTTATCGGCGCGTAAGGAAAAGCAAACATGGCACGTTTCTACGATTTCTACAAAGACAGCGTAGTGCCGGAACTGATGAAACAGTTCGGCTACAAGTCGATCATGGAAGTTCCGCGCATCGAGAAGATCACCGTCAACATGGGTGTTGGTGAAGCTGTTGCCGATAAAAAGGTAATGGAATTCGCCGTGGGCGATATGGAAAAGATCGCCGGCCAGAAGCCGGTTGTCACCACCGCTCGCAAATCCATCGCTGGCTTCAAGATTCGCGATGACTATCCGGTCGGCTGCAAGGTAACCCTGCGCCGTGAACGCATGTACGAATTCCTGGACCGTCTGGTGACCATCGCGTTGCCGCGTGTCCGTGACTTCCGTGGTGTTTCCGCCAAGTCTTTCGACGGCCGCGGCAACTACAACATGGGCGTCAAGGAACAGATCATCTTCCCGGAAATCGAGTACGACAAGATCGATGCTCTGCGTGGTATGAACATTACTGTTACCACTACGGCGAAGACTGACGAAGAGGCCCGCGCTCTGCTGGCTGCGTTCAAGTTCCCGTTCAAGGGTTAAGCACATGGCAAAACTTGCACTGATCAAGCGTGAAGAAAAGCGCGTTAAGGTGGCTGAAAAATTTGCCGCTAAGCGCGAAGCCCTCATCGCTACCATCAACAATCAAAGCCTCTCGGAAGAAGAACGCTTTGCCGCTCGCCTGCAACTGCAGCAGCTGCCGCGCAATGCTTCCCCGGTTCGCCAGCGTCGTCGCTGTGCCATCACCGGTCGTCCGCGTGGCGTGTTCCGTAAATTCGGTCTGGGTCGTAACAAACTCCGTGAAATCGCCATGAAGGGCGAAATTCCGGGTGTTGTTAAGGCCAGCTGGTAATAGGAGAACCATAAATGAGCATGCACGATCCTATTTCCGATATGTTGACCCGCATCCGTAACGGCCAAATGGCTTCCAAGGTGGCTGTTGCAATGCCGTCTTCCAAGCTGAAAATTGCGCTGGCACAGGTGCTGAAAGAAGAAGGCTACATTGAAGATTTCGCCGTTGCCGGCGAAGCCAAGAAGCCTGTTCTTGATATCCAGCTCAAGTACTACGCTGGCCGTCCGGTGATCGAGCGCATTGACCGCGTTTCGCGTCCTGGCCTGCGCGTATACAAGGGCTCCACCGAAATCCCGAAGGTGATGAATGGTCTGGGCGTAGCGATTCTGTCTACCTCCAAGGGCATCATGACCGATCGCAAAGCACGCGCTGCCGGTATCGGCGGTGAGCTGCTGTGCGTAGTGGCATAAGGGGGTCAAATGTCTCGCGTAGCTAAGAATCCCGTAGCCATTCCGGCTGGCGTCGAAGTGAAATTCGGTGCTGCAGAAGTGACCGTAAAGGGTGCCCTGGGCTCCCTGAGCGCCGCTCTGTGCAATGACGTTGAAATCAAGTTCGACAACAACGAACTGACTTTCGCGGCTAAAAACGACAGCAAGTTCGCACGTGCCATGTCCGGTACCCTGCGTGCTCTGCTGAACAATATGGTTATCGGTGTCTCCAAGGGCTTCGAAAAGAAGCTGCAGCTGGTAGGCGTGGGCTATCGTGCCCAGGCTCAAGGCGACATCCTGAACCTGTCTCTGGGTTTCTCTCACCCGGTAGCTCACCAGATGCCTGCTGGCATCAAGGCTGAGACTCCGACTCAGACCGAGATCCTGATCAAGGGTGCTGACAAGCAACTCGTTGGCCAGATCGCTGCCGAAATCCGCGCATACCGTTCCCCGGAACCCTACAAGGGCAAGGGCGTTCGTTACGCTGATGAGGTTGTGGTTCTGAAAGAAACCAAGAAGAAGTAACTGAGGCACTGACATGGACAAGAAACAAGCTCGACTCCGCCGTGCACGTAAAACCCGTGCTCGGATTGCGGAGCTCAAGATGGTGCGTCTCACTGTTTACCGCACCAACAGCCACATTTATGCCCAGATCATTGATGAAACTGGCAGCAAGGTACTGGCAAGCGCTTCCACTCTGGAAGCCGAAGTACGCGCTGATGTTTCCAATGGTGGCAATGTGGCCGCTGCAGCCGTAGTCGGTAAGCGCATCGCTGAAAAAGCCAAGGCAGCCGGTATTTCGACCGTGGCATTTGACCGTTCCGGTTTCAAATACCATGGCCGTATGAAGGCTGTGGCAGACGCAGCCCGTGAACACGGTCTCGTATTCTAATTCGGAGTGAAGAATGGCTAAGCACGAAATGGAAGATCGTGGCGACGGTCTGGTCGAGAAGATGATCAGCGTCAACCGCGTCACCAAAGTGGTTAAGGGCGGCCGTATCATGGCTTTCTCCGCCTTGACCGTCGTTGGTGATGGCGATGGCGGCATCGGTATGGGCAAAGGTCGTTCCAAGGAAGTTCCGGTTGCCGTACAAAAGGCAATGGAACAGGCCCGCCGCAATCTGGTAAAAATCCCGCTGCGCAACGGTACCCTGCACCACACCGTATCGGGTAAGCACGGTGCTACTACCGTCTTTATCCAGCCGGCTAAGGAAGGTACTGGCGTTAAGGCCGGTGGCCCGATGCGTGCAATTTTTGACGCAATGGGTATTCACAATGTTTCGGCCAAGATTCATGGTTCCACCAACCCGTACAACGTGGTTCGTGCAACTCTGGACGGCCTGAGCAAGATTAGCACCGCCTCTCAGGTTGCCGCCAAGCGCGGTCTGACCGTAGACGAGATCCTGGGGGTTAATCATGAGTAACGCCAACACTGTTAAGGTAACTCTGGTAAAGAGCCTGATCGGTCGTCTGGAATCCCACAAGGCTTGCGCCCGTGGCCTGGGTCTGAAAAAGATCCGCCAGACTGTGGAAGTGCTCGATACCCCTGAAAACCGTGGCATGATCAACAAGATCAGCTACTTGCTCAAATTCGAGGGCTAAGAGATGCTGCTGAACACCATTCAACCGGGTGACGGCGCCAAGCATGCGAAGCGTCGTGTAGGTCGCGGTATTGGTAGCGGCCTGGGTAAGACTGCCGGTCGTGGCCATAAGGGTCAGAAGAGCCGCGCAGGTGGTTTCCACAAGGTCGGTTTTGAAGGCGGTCAAATGCCGCTGCAACGTCGTCTGCCGAAACGTGGCTTCAAGTCGCTGACTGCTCGCTTCAATGCTGAAGTGCGTCTGTCCGAACTGAATCTGCTGCCGGTTGACGAAATCGATCTGTTGGCACTCAAGCAAGCTGGTCTGGTAGACGCACAGGCTCTGGTAGCCAAGGTCATCCTGTCCGGCAAGATCGAGCGTGCTATCAAGCTGCGTGGTATTGCAGCGACTGCCGGCGCTCGCGCTGCCATCGAAGCTGCCGGCGGCAGTATTGAATAAGGCGCACTTACGTGTCGAAACCTTCTCTAGTGGGAAATGCCAATAAATTTGGTGATTTGAAGCGCCGCATCATGTTTTTGATCGGAGCTTTGATTGTTTACCGCATCGGCGCGCATATTCCGGTGCCTGGTATCAATCCTGCCGAACTAGCGAAGTTGTTCCACACGTCGCAGACGGGCCTGCTCGACATGTTCAACATGTTCTCGGGCGGCGCCCTCTCGAGATTCACGGTATTTGCCCTGGGCATCATGCCGTACATCTCTGCTTCCATCATTCTTCAGCTGGCTTCCGAGGTATTGCCTAGCTTGAAGCAGCTGAAGAAGGAAGGCGATGCGGGACGTCGTAAGGTAACCCAGTACACACGCTATGCAACCGTATTGCTGGCCTCGTTTCAGAGTTTCAGTATCGCGGTAATGCTGTTTAAGCAGCCTAACCTGGTGGTGACTGCCCAGTGGGAGTTCTACCTGACAACCGTGGTAACCCTGGTTACCGGCACCATGTTCCTCATGTGGCTGGGTGAGCAGATTACCGAACGCGGTATCGGCAACGGTATCTCGCTGATCATCTGTGCAGGTATTGCATCAGGTGTTCCGGCTGCCATTGGCAAGACGCTCACGCTGACCAGTCAAGGCTCGCTGCCCATCCTGTTTACCATCGTGCTGTTTGTCGGTGTTGCATTGATGACCTACGTTGTCGTGTTCGCAGAACGCGGTCAGCGCAAGGTATTGGTCAACTATGCCAAGCGTCAGGTTGGTAATCGTGTCATGCAGGGCCAGAGCACGCATATGCCGCTCAAGCTCAACATGGCAGGGGTGATCCCGCCGATTTTTGCATCCAGCATCATCCTGTTTCCTGCCACCATTCTTGGCTGGCTGGGCAACAATGAAAGCCTGGGTTGGCTCAAGGGCGTGGCTGACAAGCTGCATCCCGGACAGCCCATCTATGTGCTGCTGTATGCAACGGCCATCATTTTCTTCTGTTACTTCTACACCGCTCTCGTTTTCAATCCGAAAGAGACGGCAGATAACCTGAAGAAGAGTGGTGCTTTCATCCCAGGTATCCGTCCAGGTGAGCAGACTTCGCGTTACATCGAGAAGATCATTCTGCGGCTGACACTTATCGGTGCGATCTACATTACGCTGGTTTGTCTGTTGCCGGAATTCCTCATCTTGAAGTGGAATGTACCGTTCTACTTCGGTGGTACATCACTGCTGATCATCGTGGTGGTCACCATGGATTTCATGGCTCAGGTCCAGTCCTACGTACTGTCGCATCAGTATGAGAGCTTGCTGAAGAAGGCTAACTTCAAAGGCAATGCCCTTACCCGCTGACACACGTGTTCTCGCTGGGTTATATGGCTAGGTAAGACACCATCCAGATGCAGGGTGAGATCAGGCAGTAGTACCTGGGTGCTGCTGCAGGATCAAACTTGAGAATGGACACGTAGTAATTGGGCGTAAACAGAAATGACACGGATGTTTTCATCTGTGTCCTGGCTGTTTACAAGGTTACGGTGGAACTCATTCCATCCGATTCGACCTCTGCCCGTATCGTGTTCCGTGCGAAATAACGCACTCGCTCTTTTAGAGTAACGAAAGGAACTGACATGCGAGTACAGCCTTCGGTAAAGAAGATTTGCCGTAACTGCAAAATCATCCGTCGCAATCGCGTAGTTCGCGTGATCTGCACGGACCCGCGTCACAAGCAAAAGCAAGGCTAACATTTGTTAGACCTGACTTTGCGTGTTACAATCGCAAACTTTTCAAGGTCTTAAGGCTTAAGGAAAGAGTATGGCCCGTATTGCAGGGGTAAATATCCCCAATCATGCGCATGCCGTTATCGGCCTGCAGGCAATTTTCGGCATCGGTCAGACTCGCGCCCAGCAGATTTGTGTTGCTGCCAGCGTGAATCCCTCCACCAAGGTGAAGGATCTGACGGAAGCTGAGATGGAAACTCTGCGTGAAGAAGTGGCGAAGTTCACCGTTGAAGGTGACCTGCGTCGCGAAATCACCATGAGCATCAAGCGTCTGATGGACATGGGCTGCTATCGCGGTCTGCGCCATCGTCGTGGCCTGCCGTGTCGCGGTCAGCGCACTCGCACTAACGCTCGTACCCGCAAGGGACCGCGTAAGGCGATCGCCGGCAAGAAGTAACTAAAGGAACACAGAAATGGCTAAAGCAAACACAGCTGTCCGTGTACGTAAAAAAGTGCGCAAGTCTGTTAGCGAAGGTATCGTGCACGTGCACGCTTCGTTCAACAACACCATCATCACTATCACCGACCGTCAAGGCAATGCACTGTCTTGGGCTACCTCTGGCGGCGCTGGTTTTAAGGGCTCGCGCAAAAGTACACCCTTTGCTGCTCAGGTAGCAGCAGAGCACGCTGGTAAAGTTGCCCAAGAATACGGTGTGAAGAACCTCGAAGTTCGTATCAAGGGCCCGGGTCCGGGTCGTGAATCCGCTGTTCGCGCACTCAACGCGCTGGGTTTCAAGATCACCAGCATCTCCGACGTGACGCCGGTACCGCACAACGGTTGCCGTCCGCCCAAAAAACGTCGTATTTAATTCGGAGAGTGTGAGAACATGGCACGTTATATCGGCCCGAAATGTAAGCTCGCTCGTCGTGAAGGCACCGACCTTTTCCTGAAGAGCGCGCGTCGTGCACTGGATTCCAAGTGCAAACTGGACACCCCTCCTGGCCAGCATGGCGCTCGCAAGAGCCGCCTGTCTGACTACGGTGTCCAGCTGCGTGAAAAGCAGAAAATCCGCCGTATCTATGGCGTACTCGAGCGCCAGTTCCGCAACTACTTTGCGGAAGCTGTGCGTCGTAAAGGCTCCACTGGTGAAAACCTGCTGAAGCTGCTCGAGGCGCGTCTGGACAACGTTGTATATCGCATGGGCTTTGGCTCCACTCGTGCAGAAGCACGTCAGCTGGTAAGCCACAAGGCTATCGTTGTGAACGGCCAGGTAGTTAACATTCCGTCGTTCCAGGTTAAAGCTGGTGACGTTGTGTCTGTCCGCGAAAAGGCCAAGAAACAGGCCCGTATCGTAGAAGGTCTGGCTCTGGCTGAGCAAGGTGGTTTCCCTACTTGGGTGTCGGTTGACTCCAAGAAAATGGAAGGCGTCTTCAAATCTGCTCCGGAACGTTCCGAACTGTCTAGCGATATCAACGAACAACTCGTTGTGGAATTCTACTCCAAGTAATCGCTAGCTCTTAGGGAATGACTATGCAAAACAGCGCTTCGGAATTTTTGAAACCTCGTCTGATTGACGTGCAGCCGGTCTCCGCGACCCATGCACGCGTATCGATGGAGCCGTTCGAGCGTGGGTATGCCCACACTCTGGGAAACTCGCTGCGCCGCATTCTGCTGTCGTCGATGCCGGGCTTTGCTCCTACCGAAGTGACTATCGCTGGCGTTTTGCATGAGTATTCCGCACTTGATGGCGTGCGTGAGGATGTCGTAGACATCCTCCTCAACCTCAAGGGCGTAGTGCTTAAGCTGCATGGTCGTGACAGTGTTGTGCTGACCCTGAAAAAGGAAGGCGAAGGCGCTGTCTTGGCTGGCGATATCGAGTTGCCGCATGACGTGGAAGTGATCAATCCGGAACACGTGATTGCTCATCTCTCCGTTGGTGGCAAAATCGACATGGAGATCAAGGTCGAAAAAGGCCGTGGCTATCAGCCTGTGTCTGTTCGGTCCATGCATGAAGAAAACCGTTCCATCGGTACCATTCAACTGGATGCTTCTTTCTCGCCGGTTCGCCGTGTGAGCTTTGCAGTGGAAAGCGCCCGTGTTGAGCAACGTACCGACCTCGACCGCCTGGTTCTCGATATCGAGACCAATGGCGTCATCGAACCGGAACAGGCCGTGCGTAATGCTGCACGTATTCTGATGGATCAGCTGTCGATCTTTGCTGACCTCCAAGGCACAGCGGTTGAAGAAGTCGTTGAAAAGGCGCCGCCGATCGATCCGATCTTGCTGCGTCCGGTAGACGATCTTGAACTGACGGTTCGTTCGGCCAACTGCCTGAAGGCAGAGAACATTTACTACATCGGCGATCTGATCCAGCGTACTGAAACCGAGCTTCTGAAGACTCCGAACCTCGGTCGCAAGTCGCTGAACGAGATCAAAGAAGTTCTCGCTTCGAAGGGCCTGACTCTCGGCATGAAGCTCGAGAATTGGCCTCCGGCTGGTCTGGAAAAGCCGTAAGTTTGAGACTAAAGGACATTAACAATGCGTCATCGTTACAGTAATCGTAAACTGAACCGCACGACCAGCCATCGTCTGGCGATGCTGCGCAACATGGCGAATTCGCTGCTGAAGCACGAAGTTATCGTGACCACGCTGCCGAAAGCCAAGGAACTGCGTCGTGTGGCCGAGCCGCTGATTACGCTCGGCAAAAAGCCGTCTCTCGCCAACCGTCGTCTGGCGTTTGACCGCACTCGTGACCGCGATATCGTGGTTAAACTCTTCGACGAACTCGGCCCGCGCTTCTCCGCCCGCAATGGTGGTTATGTGCGTATCCTGAAGTACGGTTTCCGCAAGGGCGACAATGCCCCGTTGGCTCTGGTTGAGCTGGTGGATCGTGCTGAAGATGCCGTCGCAGTCGTGGATGACTCCGCTGAGTAATCTTCAGTGAAGTTGTGAAAAAAGCCAGCGCAAGCTGGCTTTTTTCATTGTTGGTCGCCTTGTCCTGCCAGGGCTGCTTGTCTGGCGTGGGCAAGCAGGCGGAGAGCCTGCCGCTACCCCCGTTAGCTTGAGCAGAATGCGCCCGTGCTACGGTATCGCTTAGAAGGTGTAGCGGGACTCCACCACCTCCACTGCAGCACCCAGCTGCAGTATCCCTTCACTACGCGCGATCAGGTTGACCCCAAAGCAGATGCCCTCGGGCAACTGACGGGTACGAATCAAGGTGCGCATCGGCTCATTGTCTGCAGAAAATTCGCCGGTGAGTGGATTCACCGTGGTCAACTGGCAGCGGGTGCAGGGTTTTGCCACCTCAAACAGGATGTCGCCAATACGGAGCAGGCTCCAGTCGTCTTCTTCATAAGGCAAGGCATCGCTGATCACCAGATTCGGGCGGAAGTGACGCAGGCTGACGGGCTGTGCCAGTTCCTGATTCAAGGCATCCAGCGAAGCCTGATTGACCAGCAGATAAGGATAGCCGTCGGCAAACGACATCGGCGTGCTGGCCTCTTGCAAGACACGACGCGATTGCATGCCCAGCCACAGCAACTTGCATGGCACGCCCATGTACTGGCTCAAGCACTCATCCACCTTGGGGTCACCGTGCAGCGCGCTGAATTCATCCTTCCATACTGCCGTGACCACTGGCTGGGTATAGACCTGGGTCATGGCCATCACCGGGGTCATGCCGGGTGCTTTGAGCAGCATGCCGCCGGGAATCAGATCCATCTCGATCAATACCATGCGCGGAAATTCGCGCGCAGTCAGAAAACGGCCCTCCGGGGTGACCAGCAGCCATTCGCGGTCGTGCAGCAGACCTTGCTGGCTGGCATAGGCACGGCTGTAGCTGATACCGCGGGCCGATTTCATCGGATGCACAAACATCTGGCTCAGTTGCATGGAAACTCCGCTAAAAATGGTGGATTGCCGCCCATGCTAGCATTGCCGGCCGGTGCTGGCACGGGGTGGATCCTGCAGGAAATGCCACAAGCGTTCATCCTGGCTATAGGCAACATTAAAGCGCAGCCAATTGCTGGCTTCGCCATAGGGGCGGAACAGGTGGCCTGGCGCCAGCAGGATGTCCTGTTTCAAGGCCTGCTCGGCCAGCTGCATGCTGTCGATGGCTTGTGGCGGCCTGGCGCACAGGAACAGCCCGTTGGCAGGACGGGTAAACAGCTCCCATCCCAGTGCCTGCAAACGCTCGGCGGCAAGAAACTGCGCCTCGGCCAGCCGTGACTTCAGTTTTTCCACCTGACGGCGGTAGCGCCCTTCATTGAGCATTTCCAGCACCACGCGTTCATTCAGCTCCGGCGTGGTCAAACCGGACATCATTTTGTAGCGCAGCAGTTTTTCCACACAGTCGGCCGGGCAGGCGATAAAACCCACGCGCAAGCCTGGCGACAGGGTCTTGGAAAAACTGTCGATATAGATGACGCGGCGCAGGCCATCCAGCGCTGCCAGCGTGGGTTGGCGGCCATGGGTGAAGTCGCCCGAGACATTGTCCTCCACCAGCAGCAAATCGTATTGCTCGGCCAGTTTGAGCACCTGATGCGCGGTTTGTACGGAATAGCTGGCACCGGTGGGATTCTGCAACCAGGGATTGGTGAAAAAAGCGCGCGGCCGGTGTGTTTCGAGCAAGGCCTGCAAGGCGGTGATATCCGGTCCTTGCTCGGTCCAGGGCACGCCCACCAGATTGAAACCGCGAAAAGCCAGGCAGGACAGGAGATTGCAGTAGCCCGGATCATCGACCAGGATGGTATCGCCCGGGCGCAGCAGCGCACAGGCCACCATATCCAGCGCCTTGCTGGCACCCTGTGTCAGCAGGATGTCATCACCCTGTACCGGTACACCTTTTTCTGCCAGCTGTTGTGCCAGTTGCCGGCGTAATACCGGATAGCCCTTGGGATCGCCGTAGCGCAGATTCATGTCACCATGCCGCGCCAGCGCCCGCAGGGCTTTCTGCTGGGCTTCGATGTCATACCAGGCGGGTGGCAGCCAGCCGCAACCGGCTTGCAAGGCCTGTTCCGAGTGCTCGTAGACATTGCGCAACAGCCAGTGCTCATCGATGGGCAGATCTTCCAGTCGCGCCGCCTGACGCAGGCTGCTGGCTCGCTGGCGTACTTCCACATAAAAGCCCGAGCCGGGCCGCGAGCGCAGATAGCCTTGTGACAGCAAGCGGTCATAGGCTTCGACCACGGTAAAGGGGCTGACGCCATTTTCGGTGGCGAAGCGCCGTATCGAGGGTATGCGTGTACCGGGACGCCAGTGGCCGGCGTCGATGGCCTGGCTGATGGCGCTGACAATGGCGTCGACCAGGGTCTGGCCGGCTTGGGGGGTGATGCTCAGGCTGGTCATGGGTTTTTCCATTGCAGGCAAGGGGGCTGCTGCTTGAACTGTACTGGTGATTTGACCTGTACGGTCCCGGCAAATATCTGCATAACTGTACCTGTGATTGTATTGGTGTGATGACTAAATTGTCAGACATCAGGCAGAGACGACTGCCGTCAGGAGGAAGAACACATGACCGAACTCAATATGGACGCATTCTGGATGCCGTTTACGGCCAACCGCCACTTCAAGAGCGCACCGCGCATGCTGGTGAGTGCGGATGGCATGTACTACAAGGACGATGCCGGCCGCGAGATCATGGACGGCTGTGCCGGCCTGTGGTGCGTGAATGCCGGTCACAATCGCAAGCCGATTGTGGAAGCCATCCAGAAGCAGATTGCCACCCTGGACTATGCGCCGCCCTTCCAGATCGGCCATCCCAAGGCTTTCGAGGCCGCGGAAAAGCTGGCGGCCATGGCCCCCAAGGGTTTGTCCAAGGTGTTCTATGTCAACTCCGGTTCTGAAGCAGCCGATACCGCGTTGAAGATGGCAGTGGCCTATCACCGCGTGCGCGGTGATGCAGCCCGCGTCAAGCTGATCGGCCGCGAGCGTGGTTATCACGGTGTCAACTTCGGTGGTATTTCGGTGGGCGGTATTGCCGGCAACCGCAAGCTGTTCCCGGTGGCGCTGCCGGCGGTCGATCACCTGCGCAGCACCCACGACCTGTCGCGCAATGCCTTTAGCCGTGGTGAGCCGGAATTCGGTGCCGAATTCGCCGACGAGCTGGAGGCGCGGATTACCACCCTGCATGACCCGTCCACCATCGCTGCCGTGATGGTCGAGCCGATGGCCGGTTCCACCGGTGTGCTGATTCCGCCCAAGGGCTATCTCAAGCGCCTGCGCCAGATCTGCGACAAATACGGCATCTTGCTGATTTTTGATGAAGTGATCACCGGTTTCGGTCGTCTGGGTGCGGATTGGGCTGCCAACAAATTCGATGTGCTGCCCGACATCATCACCTGCGCCAAGGGCCTGTCCAATGGCGTGGTGCCGATGGGCGCGCTGCTGGTCAAGCCGGAAATTCACGATGCCTTCATGGCAGCGGCGGCTGATCGTGCCATCGAGTTTCCGCACGGCTACACCTATTCGGCACACCCGCTGGCCTGCGCCGCCTCCATTGCCACGCTGGACCTGTACCAGGAAGAGGGCCTGTTCCAGCGCGCCGCCGCCTTGTCCGGCCTGTTCGAAAGCAAGGCGCACCAGCTCCAGGGGGTGAAAAACGTCAAGGACATCCGCAACCTGGGCCTGGTGGCCGGTATCGAGCTGGACAGCCGTCCGGGTGCGCCGGGTGCGCGTGGCTTCGATGTCTTCCTCAAGTGCTGGGAAGCCGGGGTACTGGTGCGCTTTACCGGTGACATCATCGCGGTATCGCCGCCGCTGATCATCAGCGAAGCCGAGATCGACCGCTTGTTTGCCGTGATCGGCGAAGCCATCCAGGCCACGGCCTGAACCTATACCTCCAGCAAGAACGGACAGGATTCAAGATGAAAACCATTGCACATTTTATTGGCGGTGAGCTGTACCAGGGCCAAAGCGGCCGCGTGGCCGATGTTTACAATCCGGCGCTGGGCGAAGTGGTGGCGCAGGTTGGTCTGGCCAGTGTGGATGAAGTGAACGCCGCCGTTGCCAATGCCCGCCGCGCCTTCCCGGCCTGGGCGGAAACCTCGCCGCTGAAGCGGGCGCGGGTGATGTTCAAGTTCAAGGAGCTGCTGGAAGCCAATCAGCGCCAGCTGGCGGAAATCATCTCCGCCGAACACGGCAAGGTGGTGTCGGATGCGCTGGGTGAAGTCACCCGTGGTCTGGAAGTGGTGGAGTTTGCCTGCGGTATTCCGCAGCTGCTCAAGGGAGAGTTCACCGAGCAGGTGGGCAGCGGCATCGACAGCCACTCCATGCGCCAGCCGCTGGGGGTGGTGGCCGGTATCACACCGTTCAACTTCCCGGCCATGGTGCCGCTATGGATGCTGCCGGTGGCCATTGCCTGCGGTAACTGCTTTGTGCTCAAGCCCTCCGAGCGTGACCCCTCTGCCGCGCTGTTCCTGGCCGATCTGTTGCAGCAGGCAGGCTTGCCGGACGGGGTGTTCAATGTGGTGCACGGTGACAAGCTGGCGGTGGACACGCTGTTGACCCACCCGGATGTGGCGGCCATCAGCTTTGTCGGCTCCACGCCGATTGCCCAGTACATCTATGAAACCGGTGCCCGCCACGGCAAGCGCGTGCAGGCACTGGGCGGCGCAAAGAACCATATGGTGGTGATGCCGGATGCCGATCTGGATGGCACGGTAGAAGCGCTGATGGGGGCGGGTTACGGTTCGGCCGGTGAGCGTTGCATGGCGATTTCGGTTGCGGTGGCCGTCGGCGATGTCGCGGACAAGCTGGTGGAGCGGCTGAAGGCGCGTGCCGCCACGCTGAAAATCGGCGTGGGTGCCGATGCCGCTGCCGAGATGGGGCCGCTGGTGACCCGTCAGCATCGCGACAAGGTCAAAGGCTATGTCGACCAGGGTGTGGCCGAAGGCGCAACATTGTTGCTGGACGGGCGTGATTATCAGCACCCAGGCCATGAGAACGGTTTCTTCCTCGGCCCCTGCCTGTTTGATCACGTCACCCCGGAAATGACCATCTACAAGGAAGAAATTTTCGGGCCGGTATTGTCGGTGGTCCGGGTGCCGGATTTCGATAGCGCGGTCAATCTGATCAACGCGCATCCCTATGCCAATGGCACGGCCATCTTCACCCGCTCCGGCGGGGCGGCGCGCGAATTCTCCCACCGCATCCAGGTGGGCATGGTCGGTGTGAATGTGCCGATTCCGGTGCCCATGGCCTTCCACAGCTTTGGTGGTTGGAAAGCCTCGCTGTTTGGTGACCATCACATGCATGGTCCGGAAGGGGTGCGTTTCTACACCCGCATGAAGACCATCACCAGCCGCTGGCCGGAAAAACTGACCGCCGAATTCGTGATGCCCACCATGAAATAAGGACGACCCAGAGGCGGCGCCTGCGGGCGACCCATCTCTTTTGACCCGGCTAAAGGCCGGGTTTTTTTATGTCTGGTCTCGGCGCTGGGCGTCAGAAAAAGCCGGATTTGATGAAATTGCGAATGTATTCTGCAAGATAATCCGCTAATTTGAAATAAATCCATGGGTAAACCCCTGTGGCTTGTTGTCGGCATCACGGTAGAATGACGACGTACTGATATTTAGAGCAGTTGCTTGCTAGAAACACTGCCAACGGGACTAGAGAGAAAACCATGGAAACAAATAGCGGAATGAGCTTGCGCGCTCGACTGATCGCCTGGCTATTGCTGGTGGCCTTGCTGATCTGTGCCTTGAGCGGACTGGCCCTGTTCAACCAGCGCAATGCCATGCTGCATGACCGCCAGGACAAGACGCGCAATCTGACGGAAAGCGCGCTGGGCATCATCAGCAGCTACGAGGCACTGGAAGCCAGCGGCAAGCTGAGCGAGGCCCAGGCCAAGCAGATGGCCGCCGCCGCCCTGATGGCCAGCCATTACGACAAGAAAGAGTATTTTTTCGGCTACGACCAGAACTGGAATTACGTCATCCATGGGGCCAAGGCCGCCATGCTGGGTAAAAACGTACAGGGGATGAAAACCCCGACTGGTGTCGATCTGGGGCAGCTGTTCCAGGAGACGGTCAGTAAGGGAAATGGGCAGGGTTTCGCCGAATATGTGTGGGACAAGCCGGGCTTTGATCAGCCGCAGCCGAAAATTTCCTATTTGATGACCAGTGCCCGCTGGCACTGGGTGATTGGCACCGGTATTTACCTGGATGATGTCCACGCCGCTTTCATGCAGCAGCTGTGGCTCACCCTGCTGGAAGTGGCGGCCATCCTGCTGCTGCTGCTGATTGCCGGGGTGTTCCTGATGCGCAGCATCCTGGGGCAGTTGGGGGCCGACCCTGGCGATACCATGCGCGTGGTGCGCCGTATCGCCGATGGCCACCTGGATACCGTGGTCCCCCTGCAAGCCGGTGACAAGAGCAGCGTGATGGCTGCGGTGGCCGACATGCAGCAGCACCTGAAGCAGCTGGTGCGCGAGATTGCCGACGAGGCCGGCCGCCTGTCGCAGATGAGTTCGGATGTGGCGCGCCGCTCCGATGCCGTGGTCAGTGGCTCTGACCGGCAAAGTGAAGCAGCGGCTGCCATGGCGGCATCGATCGAACAGTTGACGGTCAGCATCAATCATATTGCCAGCCATGCGCAGGACGCGCGCAATCTGTCACAGGAATCAGGCCGCCTGTCGCAGGAGGGGGGCGAAGTGATTTCCAGTGCGGTGAGCGAAATGCACCGCATCAATGAGTCGGTGGATCAGGCAGCGGTCACCATTGCCGATCTGGCCAGCAAGACCCAGACCATTTCCAGCATCATGCAGGTGATCAAGGATATTGCCGATCAGACCAATCTGCTGGCGCTCAACGCGGCCATCGAAGCGGCTCGCGCCGGCGAGATGGGTCGAGGCTTTGCCGTGGTGGCGGATGAAGTACGCAAGCTGTCGGAACGTACTGGCCAGGCAACGCAGGAAATCGCCGGCATGATCCAGGAAATCCAGACCAGCTCCGATCAGTCACGGGCCTGTATGGAGGAAGCGGTAGGCCGGGTGAAAACCGGTCTGCAACTGGCGGTGCAGGGCGGCGAGGCCATCTCGCACATTCGCGACAGCGCCACCGGGGTGGTGAATGTGGTGAACGAGATTTCGCATGCGCTGAAAGAGCAGGGCAGTGCCAGCAATGAAATTGCCCAGCAGGTGGAATTGATTGCGCGCAGTGCCAGCAGCAATGCCGCAGAATCGGCCGGCACCTCGCAGGAAGTGCAGGCCATGCATAGCCTGGCCAGTGATCTGCGCCAGCTGGTGTCGCGCTTCCACGTCTGACCCGCTGCTGAGCCAAGGAAAAAGCCCTCGTGTGAGGGCTTTTTTGTTATGCCGCTGCTTCAGGCGGGCGGCTGCTTTGCCGCCGCTGCCAGGCACCCAGGCCGATGGCCAGCAGTACAAGGACGATACAGCCGGCAATCACCGGCAGGTTGCCGCACTGCATATAGGGGGTGAGGCCCTGATAGTCCTGCACCATGCCTTCCAGCACCTGCTGGGTGAATGGTGCGGCCACGCTGGCGATCTCGCCATCGGGGCGGATGATGGCGGTCATGCCGGTATTGGTGGCGCGCAGCATGAAGCGGCCGGTTTCCAGTGCCCGTGCCTGTGACAGCTGCAGATGCTGGCTCATCGCCACGCTTTTGCCAAACCAGGCCAGATTGCTGACATTGGCCAGCACGCCGGCCTGGGCCGCCGGGCCGATCAGCTCTTCGCCAAAGCTGTCTTCATAGCAGATATTGAAGGCGATCCTGTGGCCAGCCAGCAGCAGTGGAGCCTGGTTGGCGCCACCACGGCTGAAGCCGGACAGCGGCATGTTCATATACTGGTAAATCCAGCCTATCAGTGCCGGCAGCGGAATGAATTCGCCAAACGGTACCAGGTGATCCTTGGCGTAATAAGGCTGGGCCGCATCGGTAAGCGTGACCACCGCGTTCAGGTAGCCGCGGCCATCGTTGGTGCGGCGTGGAATGCCGGTGGCCAGCGCCATGTTCTTGCGCTGGGCATCGCCGGCAATCATGGTGAGGTAGCCGGAGGGCAGGTCGTCCAGGAACACCGGCAGCGCGGTTTCCGGCAGGATCATCACCTCGGCCCGGGTACTGGCCACCTGCTGGTAATAAATCTTCAGGGTTTCCTCGAAGGTGGCCGGATCCCATTTGATGGCCTGGGGAATGTCGCCCTGGGCCAGCGCCACCCGGTAGGGCTTGCCGGTCGGGGTGGTCCAGCTGAGGGATTGCAGCCAGAAGCCCGCGCTCCACAGCAGGATGATGCCGACCACCGCCGACAAGCGTTGCAGGCGGCTGCCACTGGCAACCAGGACCAGCGCACCGGCGGTGAGCGCCACCAGCCAGCTGGCCAGATGCACACCACCGATGGGAATGAAGCCGGATAGCGGGCTTTCCGTTACCTGCGAGTAGCCGATGGCACCCCAGGGAAAGCCGGTCATCACCCAGCTGCGCAGCCATTCGCCCAGTTCACACAGCGCTGGAAAAGCCAGCAGCCAGCGCACCCAGGGCCGCTGGTCGATGCGTGTTGTCAGCCAGCAGGCCAGGCCAGGCCAGATGGCCAGATAGGCCGGCAGCAGCAACAGCAGCGGTGCGGCCAGCAGCGCCGGCAGGCCGGCGACATCGTGCAGGCTGTGGTAGATCCAGTTGAAATTGCTGGTGTAGGCGGCCACCCCCCAGACATAGCCCGTGCGGAAGGCTAGCTGGGGGTTGCGCTGTACCAGTTGTGCCAGCGCCGCCAGCGACAGTGGCAGCAGACCATAGAAGCGGTAGGGCGCGAAGCCGTACAGGGTCAGGGCGCCGGCGATGGCGGCGGCGATCAGCACAAGCAGGGTGCGCATGTCAGTCGTGGCTGCTTTCGGTGGTATTGCGCGGCAGGCGTTCCACCAGCAGGGTCTGCAGGCGGCGGCTGTCGGCACGCAATACGGTGAAGCGCAGCGAGCCGGATTCCACGGTTTCGCCACGCTTGGGCAGATGGCCGATCAGCGAGATCACCAGGCCGCCCACGGTATCGACGTCATCGTCGGCGTAGTCGGTGGCGAAGTATTCGTTGAAGTCGGCCACTTCGGTGAGGGCGTTGACGCGGTAGCGCTGGTCGCGTACCGGTACGATATTGTTGTCGTCTTCTTCGAAGTCGTATTCGTCTTCGATGTCGCCGACGATCTGTTCGATCACATCCTCGATGGTCACCAGACCGGACACACCGCCATATTCGTCCACCACGATGGCCATGTGGTTACGGTTGGAGCGGAATTCGCGCAGCAGCACGTCCAGCGGCTTGGATTCCGGCACAAACACGCCGGCGCGCAGCGTGGCACGCAGATCGAAGGTTTTGGGCGCATGGAAGTAATGCAGCAGATCCTTGGCCAACAGAATGCCCAGCACGTCGTCCTTGTTGTCGCCGATCACCGGAAAGCGCGAGTGGCCGGTGCGCAGCACATCCGGCAGCAGGCGCTCGATGGGGTCGTCGATGCGGATGACGTCCATCTGGCTGCGCGGAATCATCACATCGCGGGCGGTCAGGTCGCTGACTTCCAGCACGCCTTCGATCATGGCCAGCGCTTCGGCGTCCAGCAGATTGCGTTCAAAGGCGGAGTGCAACAGGGTAATCAGCTCCTCGCGGTCTTCCGGTTCGCGCAGGAGCATGGCGGACAAGCGTTCCAACAGGCTGGGCTTGTGTTTACTGGGGTCTTCCATGGGGTTAGCGTTTTTCCTCAAGATAGGGGTCGGGATATCCTAACTTCGCAAGAATGACAGTTTCAAGCGTTTCCATGATTTCCGCTTCTTCGTCATCCTCATGATCAAAGCCTTGCAGGTGCAGCATGCCGTGTACCAGCAGGTGGGCATAATGGGCCATCAGGTCAATGCCTTGCTCGGTGGCTTCTTTTTCCACCACCTCGGTACACAGCACCAGATCGCCAAACAGCGGCAGATCGGCAATGTTCTCGCCTTCATTCAGCGCAAACGACAGCACATTGGTGGCGTAGTCCTTGCCGCGGTAGGTGTGGTTGAGGCTGCGGCCTTCTTCACTGCCCACCAGCAGGATGCTGACCTGGGCCTGTTTCACATCGGCCTGCAGGGCGGCCTGGCAGCAACGGCGGATCAGTTTGGCATCGGGCAGTAGCTGTGCCTGGCTGCGGTCTTCCAGCGTCAGTTGCAGACGGGCGGCTAGGCGCGGCAGCGGGTTATTTCGCTTGGCTTGTTTCATCGTTTTTCAATTGATAGTGGTCGTAGGCATCGACGATTTTCTGCACCAGCGGATGGCGCACCACGTCTTCGCTCTGGAAATGGTGGAAATGAATGCCGCGCACCTGGCCCAGGATTTTTTCCACTTCCACCAGCCCGCTTTTCTGGTGGCGCTGCAGGTCGATCTGCGTCACATCACCGGTAATCACCGCGCGCGAGCCAAAGCCGATGCGGGTGAGGAACATCTTCATCTGTTCCGGCGTGGTGTTTTGCGCCTCGTCCAGAATGATGAAGGCGTTGTTGAGCGTGCGGCCGCGCATATAGGCCAGCGGCGCGATTTCGATCAGGTTCTTTTCGAACAGGCGGGTGACACGGTCGAAACCCATCAGGTCGTACAGGGCGTCATACAGCGGGCGCAGGTAGGGGTCGACTTTTTGCGCCAGATCACCGGGCAGGAAGCCCAGCTTTTCGCCGGCTTCCACCGCCGGCCGTACCAGCACGATGCGCTTGATGGCATCGCGCTCCATGGCATCCACCGCGCAGGCCACCGCCAGATAGGTCTTGCCGGTGCCGGCCGGGCCGATGCCAAAGGTGATGTCATGCTGGCTGATGGCCTTGATATAGCCGCTCTGGCGCGGGGTGCGCCCGCGCAGGTCGCCGCGACGGGTCAGCAGCACCGGCACATCGCCGTCCTGCTGCTCGTGCTGGCGTACTTCCACCAGTTCCAGCTGCACGTCGTCGATGGAGATATCGCGCTTTTCCGCCAGCAGATACAGCCGGGTCAGGCTGTATACCGCCAGATCGGCGTGTTCGCCGCTGCACTTGAAGTGCTCGCCACGGCGCTGGATCTGCACATCCAGACCGGTTTCGATCTGCTTGAGGTTTTCATCCAGCGGGCCGCACAGGCGGGCCAGCCGTTCGTTGTCGACCGGATTGAAACTGAGAGGAGTGGTATTCATCGTGTAGGCGAAAGGTGGTTCAGAGGCTGAACAGCAAGGCAAACCAGAAACTGGCTTCCAGAACAAGCAGCACGCTGGCCAGCAAGGTCAGCAGCATGAACAGGCCATTGCGCAGGCCATCCAGGGTGAGCTTGTCCAGCAAATACAGCAGCAGGGCATACAGCGCCAGCGTGCCGCCTATGGCCGCCGGGCCAATCAGCAGCAACAGGGAACGGCTACCCCAGCCGCCATTCACGCCGGGCTGACCCAGCAACAGGCTGGGCAAGAGTAACAGCGGCAGGATGATGAGGCAGGCCAGGGCCGCCCGGCGGGCGTGGCGGCTGAGCGGACGGGGAGCCGGCAGCAGCTGGCTGGCGGTGGGCTGGTTCAAGGTGCAGGCTCCCCGGCAGGGGCAAGCAGCGCTTCCAGCCCGGGGGCGGTCATGCTGGGGTGGAATTCGGTGATGTCATAGCGTGCCAGCCCGGCCAGGGCAAACGGGTCCTGTGCCAGCCTTTGCTGCAGGGCATGGCGGTCGCCTCTGGCCAGGATGATGCCGCCAGTGCGCGGTTCCTTGCGGCCGGAGGCGAGAAACAGCCCGTCGGCGTAGCACTGTTTCAACCACAGCACATGCTGTGCCAGCCGGGCGTCGATCTCTTCCAGCGGGGCGATATAACTGAGTGCAACGATAAACATGACGGGCCTTTGCGCGCGGGTGTCACGCGGTTTCTTGAGTCAGGATTTCACCCATCAGCGAGTGCGGACGGGCATCGGTAATCACCACGTCCACCATCTGCTTGAGCAGGCGCGGCTGGCCGACAAAATTCACCACCCGGTTGTTGGCGGTGCGGGCGGCCAGCATGTTCGGGTCTTTCTTGGAGATATTCTCCACCAGCACGCGCTGCACGCTGCCGACCATGCTCTGGTTGATGGCATAGCCGCGGGCCTCGATGACTTCGTTCAGCGCTTCCAGCCGGCGCACCTTTTCCGTGTGCGGGGTGTCGTCCAGCAGATTGGCCGCCGGCGTGCCGGGGCGGGCGCTGTAGATGAACACATAGCTGAAGTCGAACTCCAGGTCCCTGACCAGCTTCAGCGTCTGTTCGAAATCGGCCTCGGTTTCACCGGGGAAGCCGACAATGAAGTCGGATGACAGGCACAGGTCCGGGCGCAGCGCACGCAGCTTGCGGATGATGGACTTGTATTCCAGCGCGGTATAGCCGCGCTTCATGGCAGTCAGGATGCGGTCGGAGCCGCTTTGTACCGGCAGGTGCAGGTGCGACACCAGTTTGGGCAGCTTGCCGTAACAGTCGATGATGCGCTGGGTGAATTCACGCGGATGGCTGGTGGTAAAGCGCAGTCGCTCCACGCCCGGCATTTCGTGTACGTATTCCAGCAGCAGGGCGAAGTCGGCAATTTCGCCATCGGCCATCAGCCCGCGATAGGCGTTGACGTTTTGCCCCAGCAGGGTGATTTCCTTCACCCCTTGCTGGGTGAGGCCGGCGATTTCGGTCAGTACGTCTTCAAACGGACGCGATACTTCCTCGCCACGGGTGTAAGGCACCACGCAGAAGGAACAGTATTTGGAGCAGCCTTCCATGATGGAGACAAAGGCCGCCGCGCCGTCGACCTTGGCCGGCGGGATGTGGTCGAATTTTTCGATTTCCGGGAAGGAAATGTCCACCTGCGCCGCACCGCTGTGCTGGCGGGCACGGATCATTTCCGGCAGCCGGTGCAGGGTTTGCGGGCCGAACACCACATCCACATAAGGCGCACGCTTGACGATGGTGTCGCCTTCCTGGCTGGCCACGCAGCCACCGACGCCGATGATCAGGTCGGGGCGGGCTTCTTTCAGCGGGCGGATGCGGCCCAGATCGGAGAACACCTTTTCCTGTGCCTTTTCGCGCACGCTGCAGGTGTTGAACAGGATGACGTCGGCGTCTTCCGGATTGTCTGTCTTGATCATGCCTTCGGCATCGCCCAGAACGTCGACCATCTTGTCAGAGTCGTATTCGTTCATCTGGCAGCCAAAGGTCTTGATATATACCTTCTTCATTGCTACGCGGATTCCAGCTGGTTCATTGGGTGCGCCTTACTGCTGGCGCTGCTGCAGCAGCTCGATTTCAGCATCGCTCAGCACCCAGATACGGTTGATATTGCCTTGCAGGTCCAGCGTGATGCCAACCGTCTGTCCCACCAGGGTGGGCAATTGACCGGTCAGCAGGAAGCGGTTGTCGCCGTCATAGATGCGCAGGCCCGGTGCGGTGGCATAGCTCTGACCAGTGGG
Source organism: Aquitalea magnusonii (assembly GCF_003202035.1). Classification (GTDB taxonomy): domain Bacteria; phylum Pseudomonadota; class Gammaproteobacteria; order Burkholderiales; family Chromobacteriaceae; genus Aquitalea; species Aquitalea magnusonii. The sequence goes on from NZ_QJKC01000023.1 coordinate 27,646, forward strand.
GATCAGTGTTGCCAGCAGCGAGCGCAGCAAGGAGCTTTCGCTCTTCACGAAAGTGACGGTGTTGTTGTCCACGCTGGAGATGGTGCCGGCCAGGATATTGGCAGGCAGCAGTCTGTTCACGGCCATGGCTGGCAGTGACAGCAGGCAGAGCAAGAGGGCGGTGATGAGTGTTTTCATAATCAAATGAATGTGTTGGCCGATTTTAGCACAGCCGGCTGGCCGGCGCAGGGGACTTGTCGGCAGCGCGGGCGCGAAGTTTTCCTGCTGCGGTGCCGCAGAGATTGGCCATCATCCGCACCGGACAAGGGTCGGGTGATTTGTGCGCTGCAACTACATGACAAGGGCCGGCGGCACCGCCGTGGTGCGTGCCAGGGGCCGTAGCCAGCGTCTGGCTGGCGCTCCTGCACCATGGTGTGGTTTTTTTTCGCTGCCATGTAGTTGAAAACTTACATTTATTGCGTGTTGTGCTTCCACCGACATGCCGGCTCTGCTATAAGTTCACCCAATTGCTGAGTACGTTTTAGCCTTTGATGAACAGCAGCCTGCCACGGCCTGTGCCCGCGGTGTCAAATGACAACGCCGCGCCTGCTCACCCTGGTGGTGCTGCGCCTGGAAAGACAAGACATGAGCCGAGTTTTGCTGATCGGTAGCATCAACATGGACCTGGTGGTGGAAGCGGACAGCTTTCCGCGCCAGGGTGAAACCCTGTTCGGCCACCGCTTTGCCACCTATCCCGGTGGCAAGGGTGCCAATCAGGCGGTGGCGGCGGCCCGGCTGGGGGCGACAGTCAGCCTGATTGCCTGCCTGGGCCAGGATGCGTTTGGCGAGCAGTTGCTGGCCGGCCTCAAGGCCGAGGGCATCGATACCCGCTGGATCAGCCGGGTGGATGCAGCCACCGGCATGGCCAGCATTACCCTGGCCGGCGGCGACAATGCCATCCTGGTGGTGCCGGGGGCCAATAATGCCGTGTCAGCGGCGCAGCTGGATGCGGCCGAGCAGGCCTTTATCGATGCCGACGTGGTGCTGGCCCAGCTGGAGGTGCCGCTGGCCACCGTCGAGCATGCCGCCATGCTGGCAGCGCGTCACGGCAAGCCCTTCATCCTGAATCCGGCTCCGGCCCAGCCGCTACCGGCCACCTTGCTGCAACAGGTCAGCCTGCTGACACCCAATGAATACGAGCTGGCGGTGGCACTGGCCAGCCAGCAGCCCTGGCAGCAGCTGCTGGCCAGCCGCCCGGCTGGCATCGTGATGACCCAGGGCAGCCAGGGCGCCAGCTATGCCGACGCCCAGGGCGGTCTGCAGCAGATTGCCGGCTTCCCGGTGGCCGCGGTGGACAGCACTGGTGCCGGCGATACCTTTAATGGTGCGCTGGCAGCATTCTGGCGTCTGGGTCTGGCCGAGGCCGTACGCCGGGCCAATGCCGCCGCCGCACTGTCGGTCACCAGGCAGGGCGCACAGAGCGGCATGCCGACGCTGGCCGAACTGCAACATTTTCTGGATCAACAAGCATGAAAAAACTGGGACATCTGAACCGCGACATCGCCCGTGTGCTGGCCGGCATGGGCCATACCGACAGCCTGGTGATTGCCGACTGCGGCCTGCCGATTCCGGCTGGTGTGGAATGCATCGACCTGGCGCTGGCGCTGGGTGAGCCGGGCTTTGCCCGCGTGCTGGACACCGTGCTGGCGGATTTCCAGTGCGAGCGTGCCGTCTTTGCCGACGAATGCCGCGCGCACAACCCGGCGGTGGTGGAAACCGCTGCCGCCCTGTCACGACAGGGCGTGGCGCTGGAGTGGGTCAGTCATGAAGCATTCAAGCAACGCTGTCAGGCTGCGCGAGTGGTGATCCGCACCGGCGAGTGCACACCCTACGCCAATGTGATTTTGCATTCCGGCGTGATTTTCTGAGGACCTGACCATGAATGTCGTGATGCAGGGCATCAGCAAGGCTTTTGGCCCGGTCCGCGTACTGGAAGAGGTCGACTTTGCCATTGCCGGCGGGGAAATCCACGCGCTGATGGGAGAGAACGGTGCCGGCAAATCCACGCTGATGAAAATCCTCAGCGGGGTATACCGCAGCGATGGCGGTGCCATCAGCATTGATGGCCAGCCGGTGCAGATCCGCTCCACCCGTCAGGCCGAAGCCTGCGGCATTGCCATCATCCACCAGGAACTGAACCTGATTCCGCAGTTGTCGGTGATGGAAAACCTGTTCCTGGGGCGCGAGCCGGCACGCTTTGGCGTGATCGACCATGCCCGCATGCGGCGCGAGGCCGCCGCGCAGCTGGCAGCGCTGGGGGCTGACAATATCGATCCGGAAGCGGAAGCCGGCCTGCTGTCCATCGGCCAGCAGCAGATGGTGGAAATCGCCAAGGCGCTGGCCATGGATGCACGGCTGCTGATCATGGACGAGCCGACAGCGGCACTGACCGAACGCGAGATCGACACCCTGTTCGGCCTGATGCGCAGCTTGAAGGCGCAGGGCGTGGCCATTGTCTATGTGTCGCACCGCATGGAAGAAATCTTCCGTATCTGCGACAAGATCAGCGTGCTGCGCGATGGCCGCTTTGTCGGCGAGCGGGTGATTGCCCGCACAGACTTTGATGAAGTGGTACGCATGATGGTGGGGCGTGAGATCGGCGATCGCTTCCCCCGTCGCAGTGCCGCACCCGGTGCCGTGCGCTTGCAGGTCAAGGGGCTCGCTGACGAACACCATGTGCGTGACATCAGCTTCGAGGTGCGTGCCGGCGAAGTGCTGGGCGTGGCCGGGCTGATGGGGGCAGGGCGCAGTGAAATCCTCAAGACCCTGTTTGGCCTGAACCGGCGCTGTGCCGGTGCGGTGCTGCTGGATGGCGTGGCCTTGCAGCTGGACAGTCCGGGCGCGGCCATTGCCGCCGGCCTCGCCTTTGTGACGGAGGACCGCAAGAGCCAGGGCCTGGTGCTGGGCATGTCGGTACGCGAAAACGCCACCCTGGTGCATCTGCCGCAGTATGCGCGGCTGGGCGTGGTGTCGGACGCCGCCGAGCAGCAGGCGGTGGCCGGGCTGATCGAGCAATTGCGCATCCGCACTCGCGATGCCGAGCTGGAAGTGAAATCGCTGTCCGGTGGCAATCAGCAAAAAGTGGTATTTGCCAAATGGCTGGCGCAGCCGCCCAAAGTGCTGCTGCTGGACGAACCCACCCGCGGGGTGGATGTGGGCGGCAAGGCAGAGATCTATCACATCATCAACCAGCTGGCCGCGGCCGGTGTCGCCATCGTGATGGTGTCGTCGGAGCTGCCGGAAGTGATGGCCATGAGCAACCGCATCCTGGTGATTCATGAAGGTCGCCAGACCGGTCTGTTCGAGGCGGCCAGCGCCACCCAGGAAAGCATCATGGCGGCCGCCACCGGCACCGCGCATGCCGCCTGATTTCAGAGCAAGGAATACATCATGACTCCAAAACAAAAAGCCACCCTGCAGCGTCTGGGCCCGTTCATCGCCCTGGTGCTGGTGTCGGTGGGACTGGCCGTGCTCAGCCCGGACTTTCTGACCGTGGCCAATCTGCTGAACGTGATGCGCCAGGTATCGATCAATGCGCTGATTGCCTTTGGCATGACGCTGGTGATCCTGCTGGGCGGCATCGACCTGTCGGTCGGTTCCATTCTGGCGCTGTCCTCGGTCGCCATCGCCACCCTGATCCAGGCGGGGGTCGATCCGCTGCTGGCCACGCTGCTGGGGGTGCTGGGGGGCGGGCTGATGGGCCTCTTTAACGGGCTGGTGATCAGCAAGGGCAAGGTGGCCCCGTTCATCGCCACCCTGGCCTCGATGACCATTCTGCGCGGCCTGGCGCTGGTGGTGTCCGGCGGCAGCCCCATTACCGGTTTCAACAGCGATCTGTTCTCCATGCTGGGCGGCGGCTATGTCGCCGGCCTGGTGCCGATTCCGGTGGTGTGGATGCTGATCATGTTCGGCCTGTTTGCCTTCCTGCTGAAGAAAACCGTATTCGGCCGCCATGTGTACGCCACCGGGGGCAATGAAGAAGCGGCCCGGCTGTCCGGGGTGAAGGTGGATCAGGTCAAGCTGTGGGTCTACACCCTGTCCGGAGCCATGTCGGCCATGGCCGGGGTGGTGCTGACCTCGCGGCTGAATTCGGCCCAGCCCACTGCCGGCAGCGGCTACGAGCTGGACGCCATCGCCGCCGTGGTACTGGGCGGCACCAGCCTCACCGGCGGCCGCGGCTGGATCTTCGGCACGCTGATGGGCGCGCTGCTGATCGGCGTGCTCAATAACGGCCTCAACCTGCTGGGCGTATCGTCCTTCTATCAGCAGGTGATCAAGGGCGTGGTCATTCTGCTGGCGGTGCTGATCGACCGCAGCGGCAAGAAGTAAGGACTGTTTTTCGCATCAACAATGGCCCTGCGCCAGGGCCGGTCAACGCAAGCTCAATCATCAATCAGGGAGACTCACCATGAATCGCATTGTTCACCCGCTGCTGGCCAGTCTGCTGGTAATCGGCATGGCCGCCTGTTCCAAGCAAGGCCCGGACAGCGCCGCCCCGGCAGCCGCCAGCGCCCCCGCCGCTGCCGCCGCCGATGGCCAGCTGACGGTCGGCCTGGCGGTATCCACCCTCAACAATCCTTTCTTTGTTTCGCTGCGCAAGGGTGCGGAAGACGAAGCACAGAAGGATGGCATCAAGCTGATCACCGTGGATGCGCAGGACGACCCGGCCAAGCAGCAGGCCAGCGTGGAAGACCTGATCCAGAAAAAAGTGAATGTCATCCTGATCAACCCGACCGATTCCTCCGCCGTGGCCAATGTGGTGAAGGAAGCCACCGGCAAGGGCATCAAGGTGGTATCGCTGGACCGTAGCGTGAACGGTGCCGAAGTCAGCGCGCACATTGCCTCGGACAATGTGGCCGGCGGCAAGATGGCCGGCGAGTTCCTGCTGCAAAAGCTGGGTGGCAAGGGGCGTATCGTCGAGCTGGAAGGCATTGCCGGTTCTTCTGCCGCGCGTGAGCGTGGCGAAGGCTTCCACAAGGTGGTGGATGGCAAGGCCGAGGTGAAACTGCTTGCCAAGCAACCGGCCGATTTCGACCGCGCCAAGGGCCTGACGGTGATGGAAAACATCATCCAGGGCAACAAGGACATCCAGGGCGTGTTTGCCCACAACGACGAAATGGCCCTGGGCGCGCTCAAGGCCATTCAGGCGGCTGGCCTGAAAAACGTGGTGGTGGTGGGCTTTGATGCCACTGCCGACGCCGTTGCCGCCGTGAAGGCCGGTACCCTGGCTGCCACCGTGCAGCAGCAGCCCGAGCTGATCGGCCAGTATGGCATCCAGACCGCCAAGAAGCTGGCTGCCGGCCAGAGCGTGGACAAGTTCATCCCGGTACCGCTGAATCTGATCAAGCAGTAAACCGGCCATCTGCCGGGGCGGGCGCTGCCTCACCCCGGCCGGCTTGTAATACAATCGCTACATCGCGCACCCCCCCGCTGCTGACATGGTTGCCGGGGGTTGTTGCCATTTGTGATCAATTGCTGACAGGAAAGCCTGCCGTGACTGCCTACAAGCGTCTCACCATCGATGATATTGCCAGTCTCGCCGGCGTTTCGCGCACCACGGCCAGCATGGTGCTGAACGGCCATGCCGAACGCTACCGCATTGCGCCGGCCACGGTGGAGCGGGTGGAAAAAGTGGCGCGCGAGCATCACTTCAACCCGTCGCAGTCTGCCCGCTCGCTGCGCAGCAAACGCAGCAACAGTATCGGCCTGGTGATTCCCGACCTGACCAACTCGGCCCATGCCGCGCTGGCGCAGGCCATGGAAAACCTGTGCCGCGCGCGCGATTACCAGCTGGTGCTGGTGACCAGCGACGAGGACCCGGCGCGCGAAGCCGAGGGCATGGCACATCTGGTGGCGCGGCAGGTGGATGGCATGGCGGTGGTGCCCTGTAGCAGTGATGCCGCCCGCTATCTGCCGTGGACCACGCGGCTGCCGCTGGTGTTTGTCGACCGGCGCATCGACGGCAGTGGCATCCCTTCCGTGGTGACCGATGCCACCGATACCGTGGCACGGCTGATCGGCAGCAAGCTGGCAGAGGGCGTGCGCGAGGTGGTGTATTTCGGTGGCCAGCCCACGCTGTCGCCCAGCCGCGACCGCCTGGCCGGCTATCGCCAGGCCTTGCAGGCACAGGGGCTGACCGAGCAGGCGCACTGGGTGCAGGAACGGGATTTCCAGCGTGCCTCCGGCTTTGCCATGATGCAGCAGTGGCATGCCCGCGAAGGGCGCTATCCACAGGCGCTGTTCACTGCTTCCATCACCCTGCTGGAAGGGGTGCTGTCCTTTATGAGCCAGACCCACCGCCTGCGCGAAGCGCCATCCTGTCTGATGACCTTTGACGATCATCCGCTGCTGGACTGCCTGCCGATTCCGGTGGATGCCATCGTGCAGGATGGCCAGTCGATGGCGGATCATTGCCTGCAGCAGATCTTTTCCCTGCTGCAAGGCCAGCCCCCGCTGCAGGCCGGGGTGGCGGTTCCCGCCAGCATCACCCGCCGTTAAGAAGCGCTAACAAAACCCCCGCTCCTGTGTCGCGCCTCCTTGCCGTACTACTTGCACTGTCTGCGTCGGCGCGCCTTGGCCCGGCTTCTCTACGAGGTTTTGTTAGCAGCTCTGAAGCGCCACGTGCCCGGCTATGGCATGGCGGGTGGCGCCATATGCCATTCTCATCAATTTTCAGCGCGATGAGTGACGCTCCGTTCACGGCATGCTAATGTCGGGCGGCTGTCATTTATCTGCAAGGACGTCCCGTGTCTGCTCGATTTCCCGCCATGTTGCGGCTGGCTGTGGTCTATGCCCTGATCGGCGTTCCTTCCCTGTACAGTGCCATTCCGCCGGGCTATACCGCCCCGGTATTTCCGGCGGCCGGCATCGCCATGATGTTCTTGCTGCTATGGGGGCGTGCGCTGTGGCCAGGCGTATTGCTGGGTTCGCTGCTGGTGCAACTGGTGGCCAGCTGGCAAACCGGTGTGCACGGCTGGGCCTATCTTGCCCTGCTGGTGGTGCCGCTGGCGGCGACCCTGCAGGCGCTGGCCTCCTGCTGGCTGATCCGCCGCTGGATAGGCTGGCCCAACCCGCTGGATCGTGCACACAGCGTGATCCGGCTGATGCTGCTCATCATTCCACTGACCTGCCTGATCAGCAGTGGCATCAGCGTGCCGGCGCTGGCCGCGCTGGGAGTGTTGCCGGCCAGCGACCTGCTGTTCAATGGCTGGAACTGGTGGCTGGGCGATACCTTTGGCTGCCTCATCATGCTGCCCCTGATGCTGGCGTGGTTCGGCCGCCCGCGCAGTGAATGGCGCGCCCGCAGCGCAGCCTTGCTGTGGCCCATGCTGCTGACCGCACTGACCATGATCGGTTTCAGTGCGCTGATTCATCACTGGGAAGCGCTGCGGGTGCAAAGCCAGTTCAACCGTGATGCCGGCCAGATCGAGCTGGCGCTGAAAAAGCGCCTGGAGATGCAGCTGGATGGCATGCTGGCCTTGCAACAATTGCAGACTTACTCCCCGGCCGCTTCGGCCAGCCAGTGGCGCGAGCTGACCGCCTCCTGGCTGGTGCGTTTGCCGGGTACGCAAAGCCTGGGCTGGTCGCCGCTTGTCAGCGATGCCGAGCGCGCAGCATTCGAAAACAGTGTGCTGGCCGGCTCTGCCATTCTGGCGCGGGATGGTGCAGGGCATGTCGCACCGTCGCCGCAGCGTCCTTCCTATTTGCCGGTGCGCTATATCGAGCCCTTGGCCCGCAACCGGCGGGCACTGGGGCTGGACATCCTGTCCTCCCCCGAGCTGGCCACCACCATCCGCCACAGCCTGCAAAGCGGGCAGCCGGTGGTCAGCCCGGCCATCCGCCTGGTACAGGAGCCACAGCAGCAGAAGGGGGTGGCACTGTATCAGGCGGTGTACGCCCCGGCAGACGATAGCCAGCGCCTGCTGCTGCGCGGGGTGGTGTCCAGCCTGTTCCGCATGGATGACATCGTGGCCAGCACGCTGCAGCATGGCGTGCGCCGCGATATCGAAGTCTGCCTGATCGATCGCGATGGCGCGCCCGGTTTCCATCGCCTGTCCGGCCCGGCCAATTGCGGCAAGGATGGCTGGTTCGGCCAGCGACCGCATTTGCTCAGCCAGTTTGCCTTTGCCGGGCGCAACTGGGCCTTGCGCTTGCGCGCCAGCGAAGATTATCTGTCCGGCTTGCGCAGCTGGCTGGAGTGGATCACCTTTGTGCTGGGGCTGGCCATGACCGGCCTGTTCGGCGGTTTCCTGCTGATTGTCACCGGCTATACCCGGCGCATGGAGGGCGAGGTGCAGCAGCGTACCGCCGAGCTGGCCGATACCAACCAGCAACTGCAAACCCAGCTGGATGCCACGCGCAAGGCCGAGGCCAATGTGACTTACCTGGCCTTGCACGACAGCCTGACCAGCCTGCCCAACCGTGCCTGCTGGCTGACCATGGCCCGCCATGCCATGGCCGGGAACGAGCAGCGCCAGCTGGCGGTGCTGTTTCTGGACATGGACGAATTCAAGACCGTCAACGACAGCCTGGGTCATCCGGTGGGCGACCAGTTGCTGGTCGGCATTGCCCGTCGTCTGCAACAGCCGCTGCCGCCGGATGCCATGCTGGCGCGACTGGGTGGCGACGAGTTCGTCATCCTGCTGCCTTACCAGCAGCAGGCACAGCTGGATGCACTGGGCGAGCAATTGCTGGCGCTGTTCGACCCGGCGGTGGTGGTGGAACAGCACGAACTGCGCTGCACGGTCAGCATCGGGGTGGCCCTGTTCCCGCAGGACGGGCAAGACCCCGATACCCTGCTGCGCCATGCCGACATGGCCATGTATGCGGCCAAGGAAGCCGGGCGCGACACCCTGCGTTACTTCACGCCGGAAATGAATACCCAGGCCATGGAGCGGCTGACGCTGGAGCGCGATCTGCGCCGTGCGCTGCAGGACGATCCGGCACAACTGCTGCTGTACTACCAGCCGCAGCTGGACGCCGACAGTGGCCGCTGCATCGGCTGCGAGGCACTGGTACGCTGGCGGCATCCGCTGCGCGGGCTGATGTTGCCGGGTGAGTTCATCGGCCTGGCCGAGCGCAGCGGGCTGATTGTCGAGCTGGGGCGCTGGGTGCTGGCCGCTGCTTGCGCCGAACAGGCCGGCTGGGCCGCGGCCGGGCTGCAGCTGCCGGTATCGGTGAATCTGTCGCCGGTACAGCTGGAGCGCAGCGATCTCACGCCCTATGTGAGCGGACTGCTGCAACGCTACCAGATCACTCCCGGCATGCTGGAGCTGGAGCTGACCGAAGGGGCGCTGATGAACGAGGATGTGCGCCATCTCGCGGTATTCAATGCGCTGATGCAACTGGGTTGCCGCTTTGCCCTGGATGATTTCGGCACCGGCTATTCCTCGCTGTCCCGGCTCAAGCGTTTCCCCATCAACCGGCTGAAGATAGACCGGGCCTTTGTCAGCGCCCTGCCCGGCAGTGGCGATGACGAGGCCGTGGTACGGGCCACCCTGTCGATGGCGCGCGACATGGGCATGGATGTGGTGGCCGAGGGGGTGGAAACCGCGGAACAGCAACAGAGCCTGCTGGCCATGGGCTGCACGCAGATGCAGGGCTACCGCTTTGCCCGCCCGATGCCGGCTGCCGAGCTGTACCGCTTTGTGGTCCGGTTGTCGCAGTCGCAGGATGCTGGCTGATGCGGCTGGCACTGGGCGCAGCCTGCCGCTGGTGGCATCACCACTGCCGTTACATGATTCCTGCCGTTGAAGGGAGTGTCTTGCTGTGAAAATTCCATCTTCTGTTGCCCTGCAGCTGATGCATGGCAGCCATTACGCCACGCTGGCCAGTCATTCCATCCAGCTGCCCGGCTATCCCTATGCCACGGTACTGCCCTATGTGCTGGACCAGGCGCACCGGCCCTTGCTGCTGATCAGCGCGCTGGCCGAGCACACCCGCAATCTGCTGGCCGATGGCCGCTGCAGCCTGTCGATTGTGGCGGACGGGGTGAGCGATGTGCAGGCTGGCGCCCGCTTGACCCTGCTGGCCGATGCGCAGCGTATCGAGCCGGAACCGGCACTGCTGCAACGCTTTTGTCGCTATCAGGCAGCCGCCGCCGACCTGCTGCAGCTGGATTTCATGTTTTTCCGCCTGCAGCCGCTGCGGCTGCGCTATATCGGCGGTGTCGGCCGCATGGGCTGGCTGGAAGCTCCGGAACTGGATGGCTGGCCACAGCTGAGTCTGATCGACGAGGCGGCGCTGTTGCGCCAGGCGGAGGTGGCCGATGGCATCCAGCTCTTGGGGCTGGATGCGCTGGGGGCCGATTACCGGGTGGCCGATGGGCCGGGGCACCGGCGGCTGCCGTGGCCGGACAGCATGCCGGGCGGCGAGGGTTTTGCCGCGGCGGCCTTGCAGGCACTGGCCGCGCTGACGCCAGGCTAGTGGCCGCCGGCGCAGCCAGCAGGCTGTGCTAGAAGGACTCCATCGGCAGCAGATAGCGCCATTGTCCGGCGGGCAGGTTGCCCACGCCCAGCTTGCCGATGCGGATGCAGCGCAGCGCCAGCGGCTGCAAGGCCAGACCCTGGCAGATGGCAGCCAGCTGGCCGGGCTGTGCTGCGGTCAGCACCAGTCGCAGCTGGCGGTCGCTCTGGCGGCTCACTTTCAGGCCGCGTGGCGCCTTGCCCGGCAGTTGCAGCTGCTGCAGGCGCTGTTTCAGTTGTTCTGCACTGGGTGCCGCCTCCAGTTGGACCAGGTATTCCTGTTCGGCATCGGCCAGCTTGCGCGCCAGTTTCTTGTCCAGTGTCAGCGCCACCAGGCCATGACAGCCCGGCTCCAGCGCACCGGCCTGTTGCAGCGGTTTCAGATGGCGTGGATTGAACACCAGTTCGCTGCCATCGGCAGCGGCATGATTGTCCGGCGTAATCAGCGCGGCAAGCGGCAAGGGCTCGGTGGCGGCGCGATGCAGCAGCAGGCTGATGCTGAGTTCGCCCAGTGTCATGCGTGGCTTGTCCAGTTCGATGCGCTGTTCCGGCCGCACGCGGCTGCCCAGTTGCTGCACCAGCTGGCCGTCCACCCTGACCCGTCCCTGTTCGATAAAGGCATCGGCTTCACGGCGCGAGCACAGCCCCAGTTCGACCATGCGTTTGGACAAACGCATTTCCTGTTCACTCATTGCGGTACTCCAGTGGGATCGACGCAGGGTCGGGGTCGGCGATTATCCGCCTGCAGCCCCGCTGCTGGCAATCGTGTCACCAGACTCAGGCGGCTTTCCCCGCCGGCAGTGCCGCCGCCATGGCGGCCGTCATGTCGCGCGCCGCGATGGCCAGAATGGCCGGGTCGATGCGCTGCTGCGCCGCCAGTTGCTGCAGGGTGGCCAGCACCGCCTCGGCACTGAGGCCGGGGCGGTAGGGCCGGTCCTGGGCCAGTGCCTGGAAAATGTCCGCCACGCGCAGGATGCGCGCCTCGATGCACATGCGGTCTGCGCTCAGGTGGAAGGGGTAGCCGTGGCCATCCGGCTCTTCGTGGTGATAGGCCGCCCAGCAGGCGATTTCTTCAAAGCCGCGGATATGGCGCAGGATCTGGTAGGTTTCAAAGCTGTGGGCATTGATCAGGCTGCGCTCACGGCTGGTGAGGCCGGCTGGCTTTTCCAGGATTTCATCCGGCACCCGCAGCTTGCCCAGATCATGCAGCAGGGCGGCGATTTCCAGCTGGTCGCAGCGTCCCGGCGTCAGCCCCAGTCGCTCGGCCAGCCAGCGTGACAGCCCGGCCACGCCTTGCGAATGGCGCGCGGTAAACGGGCTCTTGGCGTCGACAATGCAGGAAAACAGCGTGGCCAGCTGTTTGAGCTGGGCGGTGCTGGCCTGGCAGGGCAGGCTCAGTTCGCGCATGTCCTGCAGCATGCCGACAATGCCGCGTGGCTCCAGTTGCAACCAGAAGGCTTCGGCTTGCGAGGCTTGCAAAAAGGTCTCGACCAGCTGCGGTGCAAAGTACTGGCCGCTGCGCTGGGCGATCTGCTGGCGGATGCCCGGGGTATGGGTGAGTAATTCGCCATTGCTGTAAAAGGGCGCGGCCATGGCGTCTACCCGGTCTACCAGATAGATCAGGTTGGCTTGCTCGGCGACTTCGCGGCTGAGGCCGGGCATGCTGGCCAGTGTTTCCCACGGCGTGTGGTGATGGCGAACCGGCTCGGCCATGGCGGCCAGCGGGCTGAAACTTGCCAGCAGGGTGGCGCCGGTCTGGCAGTGCTGCTGGGAGCCGGCCCAGTCGAATTCGCTGACCAGATGCTGATGGGTGCGGGTGGACGACACGCCGATATCGTGCAGCAGGCCCAGATCAAACAGAAAGCTGGCCTGGCTGCGGCTCTGGCCCCGCGTCAGCGCGCAGTGGTAGGCCATGATGCCGACCCGCTTGCCGTGGGCCACGTCATCGATGCCGACCAGGTCAAGCGCATCGGACAGCGCGTGGATCACTTCGCGCAGGTCGACATGGATGCTGCAGTCGTCGTGGAGGCTGCGGCTGGCGGTGGTATGGGACATGGCGGGCTTTCGCAGGCAGGGGAAGGACTGGCTCCCATGCCAGCCCCTGCTCTCAATCTAATCCATGGCGGCGGCGGGCGAAAGCCAGACAAGCCGCTTACAGCCGGTAGGCCGCCACAATCTCCTGCATGCGCCGCGCCGATGCGTCCAGCGCCTGTGCCGCCGTGGACGCTGCCGAGGCGTCGCTGTTGGCGCTTTGTGCCATCTGGGCGATGTGGTCGACCTGCACGGCGATATCGGTGCTGGCGCTGGCCTGCTCGCGGATGGAAGCGGTGATGTTGCCGACCAGGCCCACCAGGTCGCGGGTGGTGTCGCCGATGCGGACAATGGCTTCCTGCGCCATGTCGGCCCGCTGCATGCCGCTCTCCACCCTGGCCACGGTGGCGGCCATGGCCTTGCCGGTTTGCTCGTTGCTGCCGGCAATGGCGCTGATCACGCTGTTGATCTCGCTGGTCATGCTGCTGGTGCGTTCGGCCAGCTTGCGCACTTCGTCCGCCACCACGGCAAAGCCGCGTCCCTGCTCGCCGGCCCGCGCCGCTTCGATGGCGGCGTTCAGTGCCAGGAGATTGGTCTGGTCCGCCACATCCTTGATCACCGACACCGCTGCCACGATGGAACGCGCCTGTTCGCCCAGCTGGCGCACGCTATGCGAGGCGGTGCCCACCGTGCCGGCAATGTCGCGGATGTCGCTGACCGTGCTGCTGACCACTTGGCCGCCGCTGCCGGCCAGCTCACCGGCGTTTACCGCCTGCTGGTTGGTGGCGGCCGCCTGCATGCCGACATGATTGATGCTGACGGTCAGCTGCTGCACGGTGGCGGCCACGCTGGCCGAGATATCGCTCTGCCGGGCGGCGGTGCCGGCCACTTCGCCTGAGGCGCGCGCCACATCGGCCGAGGCCGTGGTCAGCTGGCGGATATTGCCGGTCAATTCGCTCAGGCTGCCCTGCAGTCTGCCAATCAGGCTGTTGAAGGCGCTGGCGGTGGCACCCAGCTCGTCATCGCTGTCCTGTGGGGCGCGGCGGGTGAAGTCGAGCGAATCGGCGATGCCGGTAATGGCATTCTGCAAACCGTTGATCGCCCGTGACAGCGAACGTGCCAGCGACCAGCTCATGCTGCCCACCACCAGCAGGCAGAGCAGCACGGTGGCCAGGCTGAGCAGCTGCACAAACTGCAGCAGCCCGGTGGCATGGCCGGCCTCCTGTTGTGTCAGCTGGTAGTTGTAATGCAGATGGCTTTCGCCGGCAGCCAGCACGGCGCGGGCGGTGGGCACCAGCTGCCGCAGCGCCGATTTGGCCGCCACGATATCGCCGTTTTCGGTGGCTTCAAGATAGGGCTTGAGCACGCGGGCATAGTCGTCCAGCCGGGCCTGGTCCTGTGCCAGCAGGCGCTGGTCTTCACTGCTGAGGGCCAGTGCGTGATAGTTTTTCAGCGCGGCACGGGCATCCTGCTCCTCATCGGCAATGGCCTTGGGCAAGCGTTGCAATTCATTGGCATTGTCGGTGGCCCCCAGCAGCAGCGAGTCGACAGTCATTTTCAGGGTGTCGGTCTGAAAGCGCTGCAGGGTCTGCACACTGGGCAGGTCGCCTTCCAGCAGGTGCTGGATGAATTGCCCCAGACTGAACTGGGTATAAGCCATGACACCTCCCAGCATGCACAGCCCCGTCGTGGTAACGATGGCCAGCATGGTAAGCCTGGACTTGATCTGCATGATGCACTCCCTGTTGTGCGCTACTTCGCCAGCGGCTGCCGACAGGCAGCCGTTCCCGCTGCCTGTAGCGCAAGGCAGCAGGCATTATTTGATCTGAAGCTGTTCAGGCGAGGGGAGTCGTAGCAGAAAAAACATCGTCGGCTTTTCGCCGCTCTTTATCATTTTTTGCTGTTATCAGCCATTTTTGCCGTTTTTTTCGGCATTGTGCTGCCTTGTTTTGTTATGGCTCTTGGCAGGCAAGGCAGTAGTTATGCATAAATTTGATCAAACATGCAAGATATTTTGCCGGCCAGGGCGGGGAGGGGGCGTGCCGGCTGCAGCGCGGGCGCAACGCACTGCAAGCTGTTGTGGCTGGCGGGCGCTGAAAAGCAAAAAGGCCAACTCGCGGGAGTTGGCCTTTCTGGTAATGCTGGTGGCGAATCAGGGACTCGAACCCCGGACCTGCGGATTATGATTCCGTCGCTCTAACCGACTGAGCTAATTCGCCATGAAGCCTGACAGGTCAGACTTCGCAAACTGTGGTGGCGAATCAGGGACTCGAACCCCGGACCTGCGGATTATGATTCCGTCGCTCTAACCGACTGAGCTAATTCGCCACGTTTCTCGATGCGCTTGCACCGAGACGCGAACTATACGCAGCGTTTTTTCGGCTGTCAACCAAAAAAGCGTGCGGCCGGCGGCAGGCTTGTCGTCTTACAGGGTGTGGCAGCGGTCGCCCTGGGTAAAGCCCAGCCAGTCGATGCTGACGCCACGGCCAAAGCCGATCACCTTGAACAGCTCGCCCATCTCCTGCATCGACAGCAGTTTTTGCACCATGGCCACCACCGGCAGATAGCTGGCGCTGTCGTCGGCATCCAGCTCGCCCAATAGCTGGGTGATGCCGGCATTGATCAGGAACTGTGCCTGGGTGGTGTAGCCGATCAGGTCCAGCCCGGCGTCGATGCCGGACTGGGCGATGGCGGTGAAATCCACATGGCAGGTGAGGTCCATCAGGCCGGGCAGGAAGAAGGGGTCGTCCACCGTGTGGTGACGGTAATGGCCGATCAGGGTCCCCATATGGCGTTGCGGATGATAGAACTCGCCCGCCGGATAGCCGTAATCCACCAGCAGGATGGCCCCGCGCACCAGATGCCGTGCCAGGGTGTGGATAAAGGCGATATTGCTCAGGCTCAGTTCGCTGATATAGCCGGCCTGGCTGATGTGCAGCGCCTGGGCCTGTTGCTGCAGCGTCGGGTCCTGGATGGGGCGGTCCTGCCAGACAAAGTTGTCGCCATCCAGCGCCACGCCGCGTTGCCGGGGCTCTGGTGTCCAGTGCAGCAGCTCGCAGGGCATGGCATCCAGTACTTCATTGCCGATCACCACGCCGTCCAGCTCGGCCGGCAGCACGCTCAGCCATTGCAGCCGATCGGCCAGATGGGGCAGGGCGGCGCGGATGGCCGTTTGCTGGCGTTCGATCAGGTCGGCCGACAGGTCGATGATGACGTAACGCTGCGGCAGGCAGTCCAGCGCTTGCAGTTCGGTCAGGATATCAATGGCCAGCTTGCCGGTGCCGGCGCCGAATTCGTATACCGTGCCGCCGGTTTGCGGCAGCAGTTCGGCAATCTGCCGCGCCAGGGTACGGCCAAAATAGGCCGACATCTCCGGCGCGGTGGTAAAGTCGCCGGCACTGCCCAGCTTGTGGCTGCCGGCCGAGTAATAGCCCAGGCCCGGCGCGTACAGCGCCAGCTCCATATAGCGGGAAAAGGGAATCCAGCCGCCGGCATCGCTGATGGTCTGACGGATAAGGGCGCACAGCGCCTGGCTGGTGGCCAGCGCATCGGCGCTGGGGGCGGGGAGAGTGGTCATGACGTGCATCCTGCTACAATGTGCGGCGATTGTGGGCGAAAGCAGGGCGCGGGAGAAGAGGGCTTGCGCATTTTGTCGCCGTCTACCGCTGGCCGGGAGGTGTCGCCGGCAGTGGGCAACCATTTGGAGATGAACAGCAGATGGCGCTACAGCAAGAAACAGCCGGGCAGGTGGTCGAGCAGCGCGTGGTATTGATTACCGGTGCCGCGCGCCGGGTGGGAGCGGGCATTGCCCGCCTGTTGCATGCGCGTGGTGTGCGGCTGGTGTTGCATTATCGCGGTTCGCGCGGCGAGGCCGAGGCGCTGGCGGCCGAACTCAATGGCCAGCGGCCGGATTCGGTGCGGCTGCTACAGGCCGATCTGCTGGATACGCAGGGTTTGCAGCAGCTCGCGGCGCAGGCCATTGCCGCGTTCGGCCGGCTGGATGGGTTGGTCAACAATGCTTCCAGTTTTTTCCCCACCGAGCTGGGCGAGATCGATGAGCTGGCCTGGCACGACCTGATGGGCAGCAATCTCAAGGCACCGCTGTTTCTCAGCCAGGCGCTGGCTCCCGCGCTGCGGCGCAGTGGCGGTGCCATTGTCGGCATTTCCGATATCCATGTAGAGCGGCCGATGAAGCGCCACGTGGTGTATAACCTGGCCAAGGCCGGCCATGCCCAGCTGATCCGCAGCCTGGCGCTGGAGCTGGCACCGGAGGTGCGGGTGAATGGCGTGGCACCGGGGGTGAATCTGTGGCCGGAGGACGATGCCTCGTTTGATGCCGCCGAGCGCGCCGCCATCGAGGCCACCATTCCGCTGCAACGCACCGGCCAGCCGGACGACATCGCCCGCGCCGTGGCTTTTCTGCTGCTGGATGCCAGCTATGTCACCGGCCAGATCCTGGCAGTGGACGGCGGGCGCAGCATCGTGCTGTAGGTCTGGCCGCCACAGCCGCAGGCCCCGGCGGGAAAGAGCGTGGATTTTGGCGGGGAAAAACAGTAAAATCGCCTGTTTTTCAATTTCTTAGCCGTACCCCATGTCCGAACAGAACGCCGTACTCGACGACAAGGCCAAAAAGGCCGTGTTCGAGGGCAACAAACTGGCCAAGCGCCTGCGTCACCATGTGGGTGATGCCATCAATGATTTCAACATGATCGAGCAGGGCGACCGGGTCATGGTGTGTCTGTCCGGCGGCAAGGACAGCTATACCATGCTGGACATCCTGCTGGGTCTGCAAAAGTCCGCCCCCATCGATTTCTCCATCGTGGCAGTGAATCTGGACCAGAAACAACCCGGCTTCCCGGAAGACGTGCTGCCCGGCTATCTGGCTTCCATCGGGGTGGAATACCGCATCATCGAGGAAGACACCTACTCCATCGTCAAAAAGCTGGTGCCGGAAGGCAAGACCACCTGCAGCCTGTGCTCGCGCCTGCGTCGCGGCATCCTGTACCGCGTGGCCGACGAGCTGGGTGCCACCAAGATTGCGCTGGGTCACCATCGCGACGACATCCTGCATACGCTGTTCCTCAATATGTTCTACGGCGGCAAGCTCAAGTCCATGCCGCCCAAGCTGGTGTCGGACGACGGCAAGCACATGGTGATCCGCCCACTGGCCTATTGCCGCGAAAAAGACATCATCCGTTACGCCGACTTGCGCCAGTTCCCCATCATTCCCTGCAATCTGTGCGGCTCGCAGCCCAATCTGCAGCGCCAGGTAGTCAAGGAAATGGTCAACGACTGGGACAAGCGCTTCCCCGGCCGGGTGGAGAGCATGTTCCGCGCGCTGCAAAACGTGGTGCCCTCGCATCTGTGCGATACCAATCTGTTCGATTTTGCCGGCCTGCAAACCGGCGACAGCCCCTTCGAGAACGGCGACACCGCCTTCGACAAGGAAGAATTCCGCGATCCGCCCCTGCCGGTCGAGGATGGCGAAGAAGCAGCGCAGACGCCTGCACGTCGCACCATCAGCATTCTGGATTCCCGCAAGCCGGGCGAGGGGAGCGCTTGTGGCGCGTAGAGCCTTGCATCCTTTCCGTCGCCGTGTGCGCGCGGCGGTAGAGGACATGCCGGAAGTGGAAATCTCCGAAGCCGGCAATATCCGCTCGCTGCACCTGGGCTCGGAAACCATCCAGAGCTCGATGGACATGGACGAGCCGGCCGAGCTGGTGCTGTCCTACAGCCGCGCCATGATGGCCTTTTTGCTGTGGAACGACGACCCGCGCCATATCCTGCAGATCGGCCTGGGCGGCGGTTCCTTTGCCCGCTTCATCGACGAATACCTGCCGGATGCGGTCAGCGTGGCGGTGGATATCAATCCGCAAGTCATCGCCGTGGCGCGGGCCTTTTTCAAGCTGCCGCCCGAGGGCGATTTCTTTGAAATCGTCGAGGCCGACGGCGCGGATTACGTGAAGATTTTCCGTGGTTCCACCGACGCCATCCTGGTGGATGGCTTTGACGGGCTGCAGATCGTCGACGAACTGACCACCGAAGACTTCTTTGAAGACTGCAAGCGCGCGCTCAGCCCCCATGGTGTTTTCGTCACCAACTGGTGGAGCGGCGACAAGCGCTATCACAGCTTTGTCGAGCGTCTGCTCAAGGTATTCGAAGGCCGCGTGCTGGAACTGCCTTCGGCCAGTCATGGCAATGTGGCGGTGCTGGCCTTCCGCCAGAGCCCCACGCTTACCCAGTGGGAGGCGCTCAAGGAGCGGGCCGACCGCATGGAGTGCCGCTTCGGGCTGGAGTTTGGCGACTTTGTCCAGCGGCTGAAACAGAGCAACCAGAGCACGGCCGGGCATCTGCTGATCTGAGTGTGCTGCCCCGTGTGTAGTCGGGCGGTTTGTCACGTTTGGTAACCCCAGCGGCGTGACAAGCAGGCGTATAATGTGCCGCGCCAGTGTCAGGGCAGGGTGATGCGCCAGATCAACAAGCCTGGCGGCAAGCTTCGCTACACTGCCGGACTTTACTGAATTCAGTGCATGGTCGCCGTGGGCGGCCATGGCAGGTTTTTACTTTGTTGGGACTATCATTGTGATCAAGCAACAACTGCTTAACCGTATCGCGGACAAATCCGCCGTTATCGGCATCGTGGGTCTGGGCTATGTCGGCCTGCCGCTGATGCTGCGTTTTGCCGAAGTGGGCTACAAGGTACTGGGCTTTGACATCGACCAGAGCAAGGTCGATGCCCTGACTGCCGGCAAGAGCTATATCGAGCATATCAGCGCCGACAGCATTGCCACCGCGCTGGAGCGTGGTTTTGAAGCCACCACCGATTTTTCCCGCGCGCCGGAAGCCGACACCCTCATCCTGTGCGTGCCGACCCCGCTGAACAAATACCGCGAGCCGGACCTGAGCTTCGTGCTGGACACCATGGACAGCTTGGTGCCCTATCTGCGCGAAGGCCATCTGGTCTCCCTGGAATCCACCACCTACCCGGGCACCACCGACGAAGAACTGCTGCCGCGCATGCAGTCCCGTGGATTGAATGTCGGCACGGACGCCTTCCTGGTGTTCTCGCCGGAGCGTGAAGATCCGGGCAACCCCAATTTCACCACCCGCACCATTCCCAAGGTATGTGGCGGCTACAGCCCGGCCTGTCAGGAAATCGGCGTGGCACTGTACAGCGCGGTGATCGACAAGGTGGTGCCGGTCTCCTCCACCCGCGCTGCGGAAATGACCAAACTGCTGGAAAACATCCACCGCGCGGTCAATATCGGCCTGGTCAACGAAATGAAGATCGTCGCCGACAAGATGGGCATCGATATTCACGAAGTGATCCGCGCTGCCGCCACCAAGCCCTTCGGCTTTGTACCCTACTATCCGGGTCCGGGCCTGGGTGGCCACTGCATCCCGATCGACCCGTTCTACCTTACCTGGAAAGCGCGTGAATACGGGGTGAATACCCGCTTCATCGAGCTGGCCGGCGAAGTGAACAGCAATATGCCCGACTGGGTGGTGGCGAAAGTCGCTGCCGCGCTGAACACCCGCAAGAAAGCCATCAATGGCAGCCGCGTGCTGGTGCTGGGCATTGCCTACAAGAAGAACGTGGACGACATGCGCGAAAGCCCGTCGGTATTCCTGATGGAAAAACTGCGCGATCTGGGCGCGGAAGTATCCTACAGCGACCCGCACGTGCCGGTCTTCCCCAAGATGCGCGAGCACCACTTCGAGCTGTCCAGCGTGACGCTGGATGCGGCCACCATCGCCAGCTACGATTGCGTGCTGCTGGCCACCGACCATGACAAGTTCGACTACGCCGCGCTGAAGGAGCATGCCCAGCTGATTGTCGACAGCCGTGGCAAGTATCTGGAACCCGCCGACCACATCGTCAAGGCCTGACCCTGACGGCATGACGCAAGCAGGCGACCCCATGGTCGCCTTTTGCCGTTTAAGCACAGAACGGAAACCACCATGAAAACCGTACACCACGCCCCGATTACCGACCGCAAGATCCGCTTCGCGCTGGTCGGCTGCGGCCGCATTGCCAACAACCATTTCGGCTCGCTGGAAAAGCATGCCGACCGTGCCGAGCTGGTGGATGTCTGCGATGTAGACCCGGCCGCGCTGCAAGCTGCCGTCGAGCGCACCGGCGCCCGTGGCCACAGCAATCTCACCGACATGCTGGCGATTACCAATGCCGACATCATCGTGCTGACCACCCCGTCCGGCCTGCACCCGAGCCAGAGCATCGAATGCTCGGAAGCCGGTTTCCA
>NZ_QJKC01000024.1 GCF_003202035.1 Aquitalea magnusonii
CGCCTTCCCATCCCGAACAGGACCGTGAAACGCCTTAGCGCCGATGATAGTGTGGCATTCGCCATGTGAAAGTAGGACACCGCCAGACTCCCCTTTAGAAGCCCAGCTCAACAGAGCTGGGCTTTTTGCATTGCATGCGCCCATCTTGCTTTCAATTGCGACGGGTCGTGTCGTGAAAATAGCCGCTGAGAAGCGGCTATTTGCATTGATTGGCAGCGGATAGGGGGTGCGCTACAGCATCAGGTTCAGCATGCGATCAATGCGTACCCGGCTGAGCCGGGTGAGGATGGTGCGCACTTTCAGTGGATAGTTACGTACGCTTTCCAGCTGGCGATAGTGGCTGATGCGGGTGGTGTGTTGCAGGATGTGCTGCTGTTCGGCATGGCTTTGCGCTTGCAGTTGCTGTTCCGGATCGTGAATCAGCAAGGCATTTTCCAGATCCAGCCGGAATGCACGTGGATTCATATTGTTGCCGGTCAGCAGAATGTGCTGTGCATCACACCACATGCCTTTGAGGTGATAGCTGTTTTCACCTTCTTTCCACAAATGCAGATTAAGCTTGCCGCTTTCGATCTGTGCCTGGCGACGTTTGGCAAAGCGGCGCAGGTTCATTTCATACAAATAGGGCAGGGCACCAATCAGCTTGAAGGGTTCTGTCTCGGGAATGAAAAAATCGTTGGCGGTTTTGTCGCCCACGATGATGGTGACTTCCACGCCGCGTCGCAGTGCGCGGTTGATGGCGCGCAGTACCGCCATGGGGAAGTTGAAATAGGGCGTGCAGATGACCAACTGGTGCTCGGCCTTGGCGATCAGCTGCAGAATGAGGCGATTCAGTGCATTGCCCTTGCCCAGCCCAACTACCGGGGTAACACCCATGCCGTGCTGGCAGGTTTGCTCGGGCGGCAGGGTGTAGTGCATGGTTTCCAGTCGGCTGCGGAAGGCGCGGATTTCCTTGCGGATGCTGCGGGTGCTGGGTACCGGTTTGTCTAGCCGGAACACAGCCTCGTCATTGAAAAAGTGTTGGCACAGCAAGCTGACCATGCTGTCGGCCAGTGCGGCATTGTCCAGCAGGTGATAGCGGTCGAAACGGTACTTGTCCTGCTTGTGCAGATACACATTGTTGAGGCTGGCACCGCTGTAGATCACCTGGTTGTCGATAACGAAACCTTTCAGGTGCAGTACGCCGAACAATTCACGGGTTTGTGCCGGGACACCATAGACCGGCAGTTCGACCGCGTGACGGCTGCATTCCTCGCGGTACCAGGCAGCATTGCAGCTGTCTTGGCTCTCGCCGATGCGGCCGCGTTGTGCGCGATGCCAGTCCACCGTGATGCGGATGTCCAGTGCGGGATTGGCCTGTTTGGCTTTGAACAGCGCTGCCAGTATTTCCTGACCGGCCTCGTCCTGTTCCAGATAAAGTGCCGTGAGATAAATACGCTGCCTGGCGCTGGCGATGGCTGCCAGCAGGGCATGCCGAAACGCGGCTGCGCTGGACAGGGTGGTAAAGGCGGCGGCGCTCAGCGGAAAACGCGGCAGGCGCTGCAATGAAGGCCGGTCAAGAAGAAATGCCATGCGGGATCGATCACGAGTAAAACGGTTGATCGGGGCATCCTAGCATCGTTTGCCGGTTTTGGGGCTGCTAGCAGGGTCATGCTGGCCGTCAGCACGTGGGCGGCTAGACGCCAAGGGTATCGCGCAGGCGGTGGTAGAGCGTTGACAGCCGCAGCAGGCTGTCTTCCAGCGAGGCTGGCAGTGGCAAGGGGTGTGCATACAGCTTGTTGAATACATCAAAGCAGCCGATATCTCCCGCCATGGTCTCTGCCAGCATGTGCCCGGCCATGCCACTCAATGCGACGCCATGGCCGGCAAAGCCCTGGGCATGATAGATGCGCTGGCTCTGGCGGCCGATCTGCGGCAGGCGCGCCGGACCGATGTCCACATGCCCACTCCAGGCATAGTCGATCTGCCGGTTTTGCCACTGGGGAAAGATGCGGGCCAGTCGTGCCTGATACTTGGCCATCATTGCCTGCGGGCTACTGCTGGAACTGCCTGGATAGCCACCAAACAGCAGGCGTTGATCCGGTGTCAGGCGGAAATGCTCAGGCAAGGGGCTGCCTTCACAAACGGCGGCTCCTTCCGGCAGCAGGCTGCTGGCGAGCGCTGGCGGCAGCGGTGCCGTGACAATGAACTGTGAGCGCAGCGGTACGATGCAGCGTCGCAATCCGGATGCTAATGGCCCGATATCGACATTGCAGGCCAGTACCATTTTGTCGGCATTGACCCAGCCCTGAGGTGTGCCGATTTGCAAGCCGCGTTTGTCCTCGTCGATGGAGGTGACGGGGGAGTGTTCGAACAGCTTTACCCCCGCTTGCGAGGCCGCCCGTGCCAGCCCCTGTGCATATTTGAGCGGGTGCAGATGACCGCAGCCGCTGTCGTAAAGTGCAGCGCTGAAGCAAGGCGAGTCGATGTGGCGGCGCAGTGCTGCTCCTTCCAGCCATTGCGCGTCGTGATAGCCATAAGCCTGCAGCTGGCGCTGCCGTGCCTGTACCCACTGCTGTTGCCGGCGATTGCTCACGGTGGTGAGGACGCCCCAGTGCAGGTCGCAGTCGATCTGATGGCGGTGGATGCGGTTGGCAATCAGCGAGACCCCCTCCAGTGAGGCATCCCAGCATTGTCGTGCACCGCGGCCACCCAGCTGTTTTTCAAATGCAGCCATGCTGGCGGCAAAACCGTGCAGGATATGCCCGCCATTGCGACCGGATGCGCCAAAGCCGACCAGGGCGCCTTCCAGCAAGGTCACCGAGAGTCCTTTTTCGGCCAGGCTCAGCGCGGTGGACAGGCCGGTAAAACCGGCCCCCACCACACAGACATCACAGCGTATGACTTCGTGCAGAACCGGGTAGCGCTCACGCAGTGGCGCCGTGGCCGCGTGCCAGGAGTCGATATGATGGCCATCAAACTGGGCCAGATGCGGTGCGTGTTCACGGTTCATGCAAGCTCTTTCAAGCCTGGCTTAGCAGATGGCGATACTCCCAGGGGCTGACCTGGCGATTGAATTCCTGCCATTCGCTCAGCTTGAGCTGACAATAGGTGGCAACAAACTGCGGTCCCAGCATGGCGGCCAGTTCAGCATTGGCGCTCAGCCGCTCCACCGCTTCCAGCTGGGTGCGGGGAAAAGCGTAGGGGCGGCCATAGGCGCTGCTATCCAGCGGAGCCGTGGGCTGCAGTTCCTGTTGCATGCCAAGCAAACCGCAGGCCAGGGTGGTGGCCAGTGCCAGATAGGGGTTGGCATCCACACCGGGCAAGCGGTTCTCCACCCGTCTTGCCTGCGGGCCACCATGTGGAATGCGCAAGCCGCAGGTACGGTTGTCGTAGCCCCATTCCACATTGATGGGCGCTGCGGTAAAAGGGGCCAGCCGGCGGAAGGAGTTGACGTAGGGTGCCAGGAGCAGCAAGGCATCCGGCAGATAATGTTGCAGCCCGGCGATATAGTGGGCGAAGCGTGGCGCAGGTTGGCCGTTGTCCAGCGAGAAGGCATTGCGGCCGCTATCGGCATGTACCAGGCTCTGGTGGATGTGCATGGCACTGCCGGCATCATCGGCCAGGGGTTTGGCCATGAAACAGGCTTCCAGCTGATGGCGGGCTGCCGCCTCACGCACCATGCGCTTGAACAGGAAGGCCTGATCGGCCAGCGCAATGGCATCGCCATGCTGCAGATTGATTTCCAGTTGGCCGCAGCCAACCTCTTGCAGCAAGGTATCCGCACCGATGCCCAGGCATTGGCAGCCATGCTGGATATCGCCCAGCACCGCATCCAGATCGTGCAGCCGGTCCAGTGAATAGGGCTGGCGCAGGCTGTCGCCGGGGCTGCCGTAGCAGGCCGGGGCTTGCGGAGCGGCATCCAGGCTGCTGCGGCGGGCAAACAGATAAAACTCCATTTCCGGCGCGACGACCGGCGTCAGGCCCAGTTCGGCATAGCGTGCCACTACCCGCTTGAGCACATTGCGCGGCGCGAACTCCACCAGGCTGCCATCTTCATGCAGACAGTCGTGAATCAGCATGGCGGCCGGTTCGCGGCTCCATGGCAACTGGCGCAGGGTGCTGGCGTCAGGCAGCAGGCGCATGTCGGGATCGAGCTCGGGCACCAGCTGTTGCAGGCAGTGGCCGCTGACGCTTTGTACCAGGCCAACCTGGGAAAAGCGCAGCTCGCTGGTGGTGAGCAGGCTGGCCGTGGGGACAAGCTTGCCGCGTGCGCTACCGGTGATATCGGAAAACAGGCATTCGATCGTGCGAATGCCGTGGCTGTGCAGCCAATTTGCAGAATCTTGCATGGATGGTCCTTGTGCTAGGCATTGTCGTGAGCCGCCATACGGCGGGTATTACGGCACAACGCTAGCGGTGACCGACTGCAGTAAACGGCTGGATGAAGAAGCCCAGTGACAAGGCTGTCGGATTGGCCCACGGGCACAGCGCCACCATGGCCAGAGGCCGGGCGGAGAAGGCTGGTGGACTGCGACGTGCTTGCATGAGGCCGGGCATCCTGATGAGGGGTGGGGAGGATTGCGCTGAATTTTTAAACGGCTTTACCCGGCGGCGTCAATTCTTTTTCATGTGCCTGGCGCATGCTGTGGTGGATTTGCCGGGCATGCGGGTGGACAGGCGCATGGCAAGAGCTGACGAAATGTGCAAAAATTCGGTCAACTAGACGATTTGCAGGTTTTTTTCATGCTGGACCGGGACGGATATCGCCCCAATGTCGGAATCATCCTCATTAACGGTAAAAATGAGGTGTTCTGGGGCAAGCGGGTGCGCGAGCATTCCTGGCAATTTCCGCAAGGAGGCATCAAGCCGGGCGAAAGTCCGGAGGCGGCCATGTACCGCGAGCTTCTGGAGGAGGTCGGGCTGTTGCCGCAACATGTCAAGATCGTGGGGCGTACCCGCGACTGGCTGCGCTATGACGTGCCCAGCAACTGGGTAAGGCGCGAATGGCGTGGCAGCTACAAGGGGCAGAAGCAGATCTGGTTTCTGCTGCGGCTGACCGGGCGCGATTGCGACGTCTGCCTGCGTGCCAGCAGCCATCCGGAGTTCGATGGCTGGCGCTGGAATGATTACTGGGCGCCGGTGGATGCGGTGATCGAGTTCAAGCGCGATGTGTATATCCGTGCCCTGACCGAATTGTCGCGTTTTCTCAAGGGCCTGGAAAACTACGACAGCTTTGTGCAGCGCATGCGCCAGCCTGCCTGCGGCTTGCCGGACAAACTGCAGGATCACTGACGCCGCCTTGCCGGGCGATCGGCCTCATTCTTCAAGCAAGCGGCGGCCCAGTGCTGCCGCTTGAGCATCATGCCGGCCCTGCCGTGTGGCGGGGTGGCGACATCATTCAGCTTGGCCCTGGCTGCAGGGCCGATACAGGCGACGAAACAAGCTATGACTCAACAGTACGACGAATCCTCGGTACGGGTGCTCAAGGGGCTGGAACCGGTCAAGGAACGGCCGGGCATGTATACCCGCACCACCGACCCCACGCATATTTGTCAGGAAGTCATCGATAATGCGGCCGACGAGGCGCTGGGCGGCTATGCCCGCAAGATTGCCGTCACCGTGCACCAGGATGGCTCGCTGTCGGTGGAAGACGATGGCCGCGGCATTCCGGTAGGTCTGCATCCGCAGGAAGGTGTGCCGGTGGTGGAGCTGGTATTCACCCGGCTGCATGCCGGCGGCAAATTCAACAAGAAGGATGGCGGTGCCTATGCCTTCTCCGGTGGTCTGCATGGCGTGGGGGTGTCGGTGACCAATGCCTTGTCCACCCGGCTGGAAGTCGAGGTCAAGCGCGAAGGCGGCGTGCACCGCCTGGTGTTTTCCGGCGGTGATGTGATTGAACCGCTGGCCCGCGTTGGCGACTGTGGCCCGCGCACCAGCGGCACGCGGGTGCGGGTATGGCCGGATGGCAAGTATTTTGAAAGCCCGCGTTACTCGCTGCCAGAGCTGGAACGCCTGCTGCGCGCCAAGGCAGTATTGCTGCCTGGCGTGGCGGTGACGCTGACGGTGGAGAAGCCCAGCGGTGACGAGGTCAAGGTATGGCAGTACCCGCAGGGCCTGAAAAGTTATCTGGCCGAGCTGTGCAACGGCGATGAACCGATTGCGCCGCTGTTTGCCGCCGAAGCCTATATCGGTGACGACCACGAGCAATTTGCCAAGGGCGAAGGCGTGCAGTGGGCGATGGCCTGGTTCGAGGACGGTGCCAGCGGCGAGAGCTATGTCAACCTGATTCCCACCCCTTCCGGCGGTACCCACGAGGCGGGTTTGCGTGCCGGGGTGTTCGATGCGGTGAAGAGCTTTATCGACCATCACAACCTGCTGCCGCGCGGCGTCAAGCTGATGGCGGAAGACGTGTGGAGCCGGGTGCGCTTCGTGTTGTCGGCCCGCGTGCTGGACCCGCAATTCCAGGGCCAGACCAAGGACAAACTGACCAGCCGTGATGCCCTGAAGCTGATTTCCAGCCTGGCGCGTGACCCGGTGGAGCTGTGGCTGAACCAGAATGTGGAAGCCGGCAAGAAAATTGCCGAGCTGGCCATCCGTCAGGCGCAATCACGGCTGAAATCGGTCAAGAAAGTCGAGAAGAAAAAAGGCTCTGGCGTGGCGGTGCTGCCGGGCAAGCTGACCGATTGCGAAAGCGAAGACATCGAGCGCAACGAGCTGTTCCTGGTTGAGGGTGACTCGGCCGGTGGCTCGGCCAAACTGGCGCGCGACAAGGAATACCAGGCCATCCTGCCCTTGCGCGGCAAGGTGCTCAATAGCTGGGAAACCGACAAGGACCAGCTGTTTTCCAATGCCGAAATCCATGACATCTCGGTGGCCATCGGTGTCGACCCGCATGGGCCGGATGATCACCCGGACTTGTCCAGCCAGCGTTACGGCAAGATTGCCATCCTGTCCGATGCCGATGTGGACGGCTCGCATATCCAGGTGTTGTTGCTCACCTTGTTCTTCCGCCATTTCCCGCGGCTGATCGAAAACGGCAATATCTACATCGCGCAGCCGCCGCTGTTCCGGGTGGATGTGCCGGGCTCAGGCAAGAACCGTCCGCCGCGCAAGATTTATGCGCTGGACGAGGGCGAGCTTAATGCCATTCTGGATCGTTTGCGCAGTGAAGGGGTGCGTGAGGGCAGCTGGGGCATTTCCCGCTTCAAAGGCTTGGGTGAAATGAACCCGGAGCAACTGAAGGACACCACCATGAATCCGGATACCCGCCGCTTGTCGCGGGTGCAGGTGCGTCCGGGCGAGCTGGCCCATACCCTGTCCACCTTCGTCATGCTGATGGGCAAGGGCGAGGCGTCCAGCCGTCGTAGCTGGATGGAAGCCAAGGGCAATGAGGTGGAAGCCGATATCTGAGCCAGTCGCTGTCTGGCGCGGATGGGCAATGCACAAGGGGACCTGCGGGTCCCCTTTGCGATGGCGGCTGCCGCAGGTTCAGTCGGCCAGCGCGATCACCACGCGCTTGTTGCGTGCGCCCTTGCTTTCAATCTTTTTCACCAGCAGGCGGCCGATCTCGCCGGTGCTGCGCACATGGGTGCCGCCACAGGGTTGCAGGTCGACACCCTCAATTTCCAGCAGGCGGATTTCCGGCAAGTCCAGCGGCGGGGTCACCGACATGGTCTTGATCAGCTCCGGACGGGCTTTCAGGGCTTCGCCGCTGGTCATCTGGATGCTCACTGCCAGGTCTTGCGCTACCAGCGCATTCAGGCCGGCCTCGATCTCGTCCTTGTCCAGCTCCATGCCTTCCGGCAAATCAAAATCCAGTCGACCGCCTTCTGCGGTCAGATTGCCGCCGGTGACCCCGGCCTTGATCACCACCGACAGCAGATGCAGGCCTGTATGCACCCGCATGTGGCGGTGACGGCGTGCCCAGTCCAGCGTCAGGGTGACCGGGCTGCCTGCTGCCAAGCGCGGGGCAGCGGCAGCGGTGATATGGAGTATTTCGCGGGTTTCACGGTTGCGGCGGGTATCGCTGATGGCCAGCGTGCTGCCATCGGCCAGGCTCAGCGTGGCGGTGTCGCCCGGCTGGCCGCCGCCCAAGGGGTAGCACAGGGTGTCTGCCAGCACCAGGCCAGCATCGTCATGGCGCACCACCGTGGTTTCCAGCTGGCGTTGGTAAGGGTCGAGGTAAAAGCGTTCCGGCATGACGGCTCCTTGGGTGGCGAATGATCTGATCATGACAGGGTGATGGCGTTGCGCTGCCATTTCAAGTGGCAATTCCCCGGCAAATACAGGGTGACAGCTTGTGAAGCCGCGCCGGGGGTAAGATAATCGCGGCTCTTTACTTATTCTGTTCCCCTGTTGCCGCCATGAGCCAAGCCCACAATCTGGAAAACTACACGCCGCCGCCGGATACCGGCCTGTCGGTCATTTACGTGGATGACTGCCTGCTGGTGGTGGACAAGCCGTCCGGCCTGCTGTCGGTGCCGGGGCGCGGCGAGGGCAAGGAGGATTGCCTGGTCAGCCGGGTGCAAAAAGTGTATCCGGATGCGCTGACGGTGCACCGGCTGGATATGGCGACCTCGGGGCTGGTGATCTTTGGTCGCGGCGCGGCCATGCAGCGGGCGTTGTCCATCGCCTTTATGGACCGCAAGGTGAAGAAGCGCTATATCGCTGTGGTGGATGGCATTGTCGAAAGCAATAGCGGCACCATCGACCTGCCGCTGATCATCGACTGGCCCAATCGCCCGCGCCAGAAAATCGACCATGTCGAAGGCAAAGAGGCCATCACCCATTACCGCGTGGTATCGCGCGATACCACACGCCACACCTCGCGCATGGAGCTGGACCCACAAACCGGCCGTGCCCACCAGTTGCGCATGCATATGCTGCATCTGGAAAGCGGCCACCCGATTCTGGGGGATGACATCTACGCGCCGCCGGAGGTGCTGGCCAAGGCCGATCGCCTGCTGTTGCATGCCTCGCGGCTGGTTTTGCGCCACCCGATTACCCGTGAAGAAATGGAATTCGAGGCACCGGTGCCGTTTTGATGGTCGGCGCTTGCCCGCAAAAAAGCCTGCTTGAACCACAAGCAGGCTTTTTTACTGTAGACGGCCAGCTTACTGCCGTGCAGTGCGGGTATTGGCGGTGGGCGCGCTTTCCCAGTTGCTGCGCCAGGGGTTGATGTCCAGGCCGCCACGGCGGGTGTAGCGGGCGTATACCGTCAGCTGCTGCGGTGCGCAGGCGCGCAGGATGTCGGTGAAGATGCGCTCCACGCACTGCTCGTGGAATTCATTGTGCTGGCGGAAGCCAATCAGATAACGCAGCAGCGCTTCACGGTCCAGCTGCGGGCCGGTGTAGCGGATTTGCACGCTGCCCCAGTCCGGCTGGCCGGTCACCAGGCAGTTGGACTTCAGCAGATTGCTGCACAGGGTTTCGCTGACGATATTACCGGTGTCGGCACGCAGAATCTCCGGGCAGGGCGCGTAGTGGTCCACGGCGATGTCCTGCTCGTCGATGTAGTCGCCATCCAGTTCGGCAATGCGCTCGGCGGCAAAGTCCTGCGGCAGCTGCACGCTGACCGTGACGGTGCCACCAGCGGCATTGGACAGGTCCAGCGCCAGCTGCGCCTGTAATTCAGCCAGGCTGGCGATACGGGTCTGGTTATAGCTGTTCAGGTAGAGCTTGAACGATTTGGATTCGATCAGGTTGGGGCTGTCCGCCGGAATGCGGAAGGTGGCAATGCCCACCTGCGGCTTGCCGCGTGCATTCAGCCAGGACAGCTCGAAGCCGGTCCAGATATCCACGCCGGCAAAGGGCAGCGCCTGCTCATCCACGCCGATTTCATCACGCTTCATCTGGCGCGGAATGGGAAACAGCAGGCTGGCGTCGTACTGGTCCTGATAGCTGACGGTCTTGCCCAGCGGGGACTGTTCCGGTGACATGGCTTGGGGTTGCATAAGGACTCCAGTCAAAACGGGATCAATGTTCACGGCGCATGAACTGGCGCGGGCGGAAGCCCAGCGCAAACAGCATGGCAAAATAAGTGATGGCGCCGGCCACCACCAGCAAGGTCAGCCAGCATACGCGTTGCCAGGCGTGGCCGTCCCAGTGGATGGGCAGCAGCCATTGCAGTGCCAGCAACACGGCGGCCATGGCCAGGATGGCCAGGGCCATCTTGCCAAGAAAGCTGCTCCAGCCGGCTTGCGGCTGGTAGATCTTGCGTTTGAGCAGGGTGGACAGCAGCAGGCTGGCGTTCAGGCAGGAGGCCAGGCCGATGGAGAGCGCCAGCCCGGCATGCTTGAGCGGGAAGACAAAGGCCAGGTTCATCAGCTGGGTGCAGCCCAGGGTGATCAGCGCAATGCGCACTGGCGTCTTGATGTCCTGGCGCGCATAAAAGCCCGGTGCCAGCACCTTGACCAGAATCAGCCCCAGCAGGCCAAACGAATAGGCAATCACCGCCTGCTGCGACATCAGCGCATCGTGGGCGGTAAAGCGGCCATACATGAACAGGGTGGACAGCAAGGGGCCGGACAGCAGGCCCAGGCCCACGGTGGCCGGTACCGCCAGCAGCAGCGACAGGCGGATGCCCCAGTCCAGCAACACGCTGAATTCGCTGTCGGACTTGCTGGCGGCATGCTTGGACAGCGAGGGCAGCAGGATGGTGCCCAGCGCCACGCCCAGTACGCCAGAGGGGAATTCCATCAGCCGGTCGGCGTAATACATCCACGACACACTGCCGGTGGGTAGGAAGGAAGCAAAGGTGGAGTTGATCAGCAGCGAAATCTGCGCCACCGACACGCCGAAAATGGCCGGGCCCATCTGGCGGATCACCCGCCATACCGCGGCATCCTTGAAGTCGAAGATGGGCATGGTGAGCATGCCGATCTGCTTGAGGAAGGGCAGCTGCCATACCAGCTGGATCAGCCCGCCAACAAACACCGCCCAGGCCATGGCCATGATGGGCGGGTGAAAGCTGTGGGTGAAAAACAGCGCAAACACGATGAAGCTGAGGTTGAGAAAAGTGGGGGTGAAGGCCGGAATCGAGAACCTGCCCCAGCTATTGAGAATGCTGCCGGTCATCGACGACAGCGAAATGAAAAAGATATAAGGAAAGGACACGCGCAGGATGTCGGCAAACAGCGCGGCCTTGGCCGGTTCGCGGTAAAAGCCGGGGGCGGAAATCCACATGATGGCCGGTGCGGCCAGCATGCCGATGGCGGTGACCAGCAGTAGTACCGAGCCCAGCACGCCGGTGACCTTGGCCACGAATTCGCGCGTTTCGGCCTCGGTTTTCTGGTTCTTGTATTCGCCCAGAATGGGGACGAAAGCCTGGGAGAACGCCCCTTCGGCGAACAGGCGGCGCAACATGTTGGGAATCTTGAAGGCGGCATTGAAAGCATCTGCCGCCATGCCGGCGCCAAAGACGCGGGCGATAAGGGTGTCGCGGACCAGGCCGAGAATGCGCGACACCATGGTCATGCTGCTGACTGCAGCCAGAGCCTTGAGCAGGTTCATTTATTGGGGGGAGGGCGGGTTGAGCAAGCCGGCTAGTTTACGCTGGCGGGTTTATTGTTGCAAAACCTGAGTTTAAGGCTTAGAATCGCGGGTTTCAGATTCCGCTCATCAGGAGAAAGATTCATGGCTAACAGCGCACAAGCTCGCAAGCGTGCACGCACAGCCCTTAAGCAGCGCGCGCATAACGCCAGCCTGCGTACTGCGTTCCGTACTGCAGTAAAGAAAGTGCTCAAGGCAATTGAAGGTGGTGACAAGGCTGCGGCCAAGGTTGTGTTCCACGCTTCCACCAAAGTAATCGATCGTATCGCTGACAAAGGCGTGTTCCACAAGAACAAGGCTGCTCGTCACAAGAGCCGTCTGTCTGCTCAGATCAAGGCCATGGCCTGATCCCAGCCCAGCGCTGACGAATACGCAAAAAGGCCCCGCAACTGCGGGGCCTTTTGTGTTTGCCGCGCCGGCGCAGCCACGGGGGTGTTGCGCCATTGCCACGACCCGTGCTTCAGCCTAGCAGGGCAAAGGCCTGGCTGGCCATTTCCCCTTCTTCGTCGGTAGCCAGTACGTAGGCATGATGCAGGCTGTCGCTGCTGGTCAATTGCCGGGCATGGGCCAGATTGGCCGCGTGATCGGCGGCAAAGCCCAGCCAGCCCAGCTGGCCCAGCACGCGGCCACGGACTTCTGCCGAATGCTCGCCGATGCCGGCGGTAAAGATGATGGCGTCCAGCCCCTTCATGGCGGCGGCCAGCGAGGCAATTTCGCGCACGATGCGGTAGCAGAACAGCTCCACCGCCTCACGCGCGGCCGGCAGGCTGCTGGCCAGCAGCTCGCGCATGTCGGCGGACAGTCCGCCGGATACGCCCAGCAGGCCGGAGTTCTTGTACAGCTCGCGCCGCACCTCGCCCACGCCCATGCCTTCATGTTCCATCCAGTACAGCACCACTTCCGGGTCCAGATAACCCGGACGGGTGCCCATCATCAGCCCGTCCACTGCCGAAAAGCCCATGCTGGAGGCCACGCTGCGGCCTTGCTGGATGGCGCAGGCACTGGAGCCGCTGCCCAGATGGCACACCACTACCCGCGCATCGGCCAGCCCCAGGCTGGCCAGCTTGCGGGTGATCGAGGCATAGGACAGACCGTGAAAGCCGTAGCGGCGCACGCCTTCCTCATGCCAGTGGCGGGCAATGCCGAAGCGGGTGGCCACCTCGGGCTGGCTGGCGTGAAAGGCGGTGTCGAAGCAGGCCAGCTGCGGCAGCGTGGGGTCGAGCGTGCGGAAGGCATCGATCACCTGCAGGCTCACCGGCTGGTGTAGCGGGGCCAGCGGAATGAAGGCTTCCAGTGCCTGGCAGCTGTCTTCATCCAGCCGGGTGACGGCGTGGAAGCGGCTGCCGCCATGCACCACCCGATGCACCACGGCGGCGACGGCGATGCCGTGATCGGCCAGGGTATTGATCATGGCGGCCACCGCCGCTGCGCGGCTGTCATCGCCCAGCTCGCGTTCTTCCAGCTGCTGGTGCAGGGTGTCGTGCAGGCTGAGGCTGGTGTGCTTCTGGCCGAAGTGATCGATCAGGCCGCGCATCAGCAGGGCGCCGCCATCCATGGCGTAGGCGCGGAACTTGAGGGTGGAGGAGCCGGCGTTGACGGCGATCAGGGCCTTGATCACTGGCTGGCTCCACGGCGGCGATGGGCCAGGACATTGGCCACGGCGGCGGAGGCCAGGCGGCCGGTGGCATCTTCGGCGCGGCTGGTCAGCACAATCGGCACGCGTGCGCCCATCACGATGCCAGCGGAGGAGGCCGCGGCCAGGTAGGTGAGCTGCTTGGCCAGCATATTGCCGGATTCCAGGTCGGGCACCAGCAGGATGTCCGGGTCGCCAGCCACTTGCGACACGATGCCCTTGGTGTCGGCGGCCTCATGCGAAATGGCATTGTCGAAGGCCAGCGGGCCATCCAGCAGGGCGCCCTTGATCTGGCCACGGTCGGCCATCTTGCACAGCGCGGCGGCATCCAGCGTGGCGCGCATGGCCGGGTTGATGGTTTCCACTGCGGCCAGAATGGCCACCTTGGGGCAGGCGATGCCCAAGGCGTGGGTCAGGTCGATGGCGTTCTGGCAGATGTCGCGCTTGGTCATCAGGTCGGGTTCGATGCTGATGGCGGCATCGGTGATGAACAGATAACGCGGGTAGCTTTCCACCTTCATGATGAACACATGGCTGATGCGGCGGTCGGTACGGATGCCGGTGTTGCGGGCCAGCACTTCCGTCATGAATTCGTCGGTATGCAGGCTGCCCTTCATCAGGATGTCGGCATAGCCGTCACGCACCAGCTTGACCGCCTGTTCGGCCGAGGCATGGCTGTGCGGGGTGTCGATCACTTCGTAGCGCGAGAGGTCGACATCCAGTTCTTCGGCCAGCTTGTTCAGGCGGCTGCGCGGGCCGATCAGGATGGGCGTGGCAATGCCGTGCTCGGCCGCCTCCACCGCCCCCAGCAGCGCCTCGCGGCTGCAGGGGTGGGCCACGGCCATGGGCAGCGGACCCTGATTGGTCGCTTGTTGCAGGATATCGTCAAATGCTTTGTCATCGCGGGTCATGGATGGTCTCCGGGCGCGAACGGGAAAGGGGATTGGCCAGCTTGCGCTGGCCGCCGTGGCATCAGGCCATGATGTGATGGCCGCCATCGACATAGATGGTCTGGCCGGTGAGGCTGCGGGCTGCATTGGAAATGAGGAAGGCGCAGGTCATGCCCACGTCTTCGATGTCTACCAGCTTGTTTTGCGGCGCACGAGCGATGGCATCGTCGATCAGCTGGTCGAAGTGGGCAATGCCGGAGGCGGCACGGGTCTTGAGCGGGCCGGGCGATACGGCATGCACGCGGATGCCCTTGTGGCCCAGTTCGCTGGCCATATAGCGCGACACGCTTTCCAGCGCGGCCTTGACCGGTCCCATCATGTTGTAGTTTTCCACCACTTTGTCCGCGCCGTAGTAGCTCATGGTGATCAGCGAGCCGCCATCTTTCATCAGCGGTTCGGCATGGCGTGCCATTTCCACGAAGGAGTAGCACGATACATGCATGGCTTGCTGGAAACCTTCACGCGAGCAGTCGACGACGCGGCCGTGCAGGTCGTCCATCGGGCAGAAGGCGATGGAGTGAATGAGGAAGTCCAGCTTGCCCCAGTGTTGCTCGATATTGGCGAACACCTCTTGCATCTGGCCCGGCTGCTCCACGTCCAGCGGCATCACCAGCGGGGCTTCCAGCTTGTCAGCCAGCGGGCGGACATATTTTTCCGCCTTGGCATTCAGGTAGGTGACGGCGACTTCCGCCCCCAGTTCGCGCAGCACGCTGGCGCAGCCGTAGGCGATGCTGTTTTCGTTGGCAATGCCGACAATCAGGCCTTTTTTGCCATTGATGATATTGCGGATGCTATCCATATAGTCCTCTGGTAAAACCATTTTTCAAGTAGGTCGATGTCATCGTGGCAGCGTGATGTTGCGAGTGCGTGAAAACAGCATTTTTGTATTGCGGCGACAGTCGGATATAATCGAAGGTTTGTGGGTAAGCGACTTGTGTTTGCCTTCTCTGACCGCACTTTGCATCATAGGTCAGGGCCACGCGTTTATTGTGCACTGCAGTAAAAGCGTATTGTGCACTGTAGCAAAAATACGCCATTTATGCCATTTAGATGATGGTTGGAGTGAAATATGCCGATCTACGAATACCGCTGTACTGCCTGTGGCGCAGCCAAGGAACATCTGCAGAAAATGAGCGATGATCCCATCGCCCAGTGTCCGGCCTGTGGCAGTGCCGACTATCACAAGCAACTGTCTGCTGCCGGCTTCCAGCTGAAGGGTTCCGGCTGGTATGAAACCGACTTCAAGAACAGCAGCTCCGGTGGAGGTGGCCACAGCTGCGGCAATGGTTCTTGCGGCGGCGGGTGCGCTTAACACCCCATGACACAAATCAAAATGACCGTACGGGGCTACCTGGTGGCCGGCCTGCTGATCTGGCTGCCGCTGGGTATCACCCTGTGGGTGCTGAACCTGATCATCGGTTCGCTGGACCAGACCCTGAACCTGCTGCCGCACGAGTGGCGGCCCGAGCAGCTGTTCGGCTTCCGCATACCCGGTCTGGGTGTGGTGTTCGCCTTCCTGATGCTGCTGGGCACCGGCATGTTGGCCGCCAATGTGCTGGGGCAGCGCCTGGTGGATTTCTGGCACGGGCTGCTGTCGCGCACGCCTTTTGTCAAATCCATCTACAACAGCGTCAAGCAGGTCAGCGACACGCTGCTGTCGGATTCCGGCCAGGCTTTCAAGAAGGCGCTGCTGGTGCGCTGGCCGCATCAGGACGCCTGGACGGTAGCCTTCCAGACCGGTTCCCCGGCACCGCAGGTGCTGGCGGAAATGGGCGAGGAAGAACATGTCAGCGTTTATGTGCCGACCACGCCTAACCCGACTTCCGGCTATTTCATCATGGTGCCCAAGCGTGACACACGCGAATTGACCATGAGTGTGGACGACGCGCTGAAATACGTGATCTCCATGGGGGTGGTGGTACCCAATCCACCGCCGCAGGAGCTGCGCTCCCGCCGGCAGGACGAATCCAATCGCCAGGGCTAGGCAATCCAGCGCCTGGCCCGGCTGTGCACTGAACGACATTCAGACTTACCAATACAGAATTCAATACTAAGGGTTACCCGATGCGTACCGACTACTGCGGACTTATTGACAAGAAATACCTCGGCCAGACCGTCACCGTGAAAGGTTGGGCGCATCGTCGCCGCGACCACGGTGGCGTGATCTTCATCGACCTGCGCGACCGCGAAGGCCTGGTGCAGGTGGTGATCGACCCGGACACCCCGGAAGCCTTCAAGCTGGCCGACAGCAGCCGCAATGAGTACGTGCTGGCCATTACCGGCATCGTGCGCGAGCGACCGGCCGGCACCGCCAACAGCAAGATGATTTCCGGCGAAATCGAAATCCTGGCCAAGGAAATCGAAATCCTCAACAGCGCCGCCACGCCGCCCTTCCAGATCGACGACGAGAACATCTCGGAAAACGTGCGCCTGCTCAACCGCGTGATCGACCTGCGTCGCGCCCCGATGCAAAAGAACCTGCGCCTGCGCTACCGCGTGGCCATGGGCGTGCGTAACCACCTGGACAAGCAGGGCTTCATCGACATTGAAACCCCGATGCTGACCCGCTCCACCCCGGAAGGCGCCCGCGACTACCTGGTGCCGTCCCGCGTGCATCCGGGCGAATTCTTTGCCCTGCCGCAATCGCCGCAGCTGTTCAAGCAGCTGTTGATGGTGGCCGGCTTCGACCGCTACTACCAGATCACCAAGTGCTTCCGTGACGAAGACCTGCGTGCCGACCGTCAGCCCGAATTCACCCAGATCGATATCGAAACCTCGTTCCTGAACGAGGACGAGATCATGGACATCACCGAAAACATGGCGCAGGAAATCTTCCGCGACGTGATGAATGTCGAGCTGGGCAAGTTCCCGCGCATGACGTACAACGACGCCATGTTCCTCTATGGCTCGGACAAGCCGGACCTGCGCGTGTCGCTGCAGTTCACCGAGCTGACCGACCTGATGAAGACCGAAGAATTCAAGGTCTTCCGTGGCGCGGCCGATATGCCGAATGGCCGTGTGGTGGCCCTGCGCGTACCGGGCGGTGCCGCCCTGTCCCGCAAGGAAATCGACGAGTACACCCAGTTTGTTGGTATCTACGGTGCCAAGGGTCTGGCCTATATCAAGGTCAACGACAAGAGCAAGATCACCAACGACGAAACCAGCGGCCTGCAGTCGCCCATCGTCAAGTTCCTGTCGGTGGCCGCGCTGGAAGAAATCATGGCGCGTACCGGTGCCGACAACGGCGACATCATCTTCTTTGGTGCCGACAAGGCCAAGGTGGTGAATGAAGCCATCGGCGCGCTGCGTATCAAGATCGGCCACGAACGTGGCGAGAAGGATGGTTACTTCGTGCGCGAATGGCGCCCGCTGTGGGTGGTGGACTTCCCGATGTTCGAACACGACGAAGAAGCCGACCGCTGGACCGCCTGCCACCATCCGTTCACCAGCCCGAAACCGGGTCATGAAGACCTGATGGACACCGATCCGGGTGCTTGCCTGGCACGCGCCTACGACATGGTGCTGAACGGTTGGGAAATCGGTGGTGGTTCGGTGCGTATTCACCGCGCCGACGTACAGGAAAAGGTATTCGCTGCGCTGAAGATCACCCCGGAAGAACAGCAGAACAAGTTCGGCTTCCTGCTGGACAACCTGAAGTTCGGCGCACCCCCGCACGGTGGCCTGGCCTTTGGTCTGGACCGTCTGGTGACCCTGATGGCCGGTGCCGAGTCCATCCGCGACGTGATTGCCTTCCCCAAGACCCAGCGCGCCCAGTGTCTGCTGACCAACGCCCCGAATGCGGTGGACGACAAGCAGCTGCGCGAACTGAACCTGCGTCTGCGTCAGAAAGCCGAGCCGGCTGCCTGAGCCAGCTCCTGGCTGACATGGCCTGCAAAACGGACACCAAGGTGTCCGTTTTTATTTATCTTGATAATTATCTATGTACATGTGTAAAATTATAATTCATTCAAGGAGAGCAAGATGACACAGGTCGCAGAAAACAAGGCCATCGTGGTGGAACGCACCCAGACCGGGGTGAAAATTGAAAAGCGCCTGCTCAAGGTATTGAAGGCGATGGCGGAATACCACGACATCACCCTGGGTGATTTGCTGGAAGGCATTGTGTTGCATGCCTTCGATGGCAAGGTGGCGTTTGGTGAGGAGTCGCTGGCGCGCATCCGCCAGCTCAAAGAGGTATATGGCCTGGAGCTGGATGCCAGTGCCAGTCACCGCCTGCAGGAGAAATCCTGACCGTGACAAGCCAGACCCAAGGGCCGGGTGGCTTGAAACCAAAGCCTGCCGCCCGCATCTGATAAGGATCGCCAGCAGGGCGAGTCGGCTATTGCGAAACTTTATCGACACGATATGGATTTACAATTGGCCGATGATGGGCGGGCTGTTTTATAAAGCCCCCGCATTCCGCAGCGTTTGCGCATCGCCCGATACCGCAAACGCTGTCATATCAAGAAACTCAAGGAGATCCGCATGGCCGTACTCGTTGGTAAGCAAGCACCGTTCTTCGCTGGTGAAAAAACCTTCTCCGCCGTTCTGGGCGATGGTCAGATTGTTGACAACTACTCCTTCCAGGAAGCCACTGCCGGCAAATACGCCGTGGTGTTCTTCTACCCGCTGGATTTCACTTTTGTTTGCCCGTCCGAGCTGATCGCCTTTGATCACCGTCTGGCCGAATTCAAGGCCCGCAATGTGGAAGTGATCGGCGTGTCCATCGACAGCCAGTTCACCCACGCTGCATGGCGCAATACCCCGGTGGAAAAGGGCGGTATCGGCCAGGTTGGCTACACCCTGGTGGCCGACATCCAGCACGAACTGTGCAAGGCTTTCGATGTGGAAGCCGATGGTGGCGTGGCCTTCCGCGGCTCCTTCCTGATCGACAAGGCCGGCGTGGTACAGCACCAGGTGGTCAACAACCTGCCGCTGGGCCGCAATGTGGATGAAATGATCCGCATGGTTGACGCGCTGCAATTCACCGAAGAACACGGTGAAGTATGCCCGGCCGGCTGGAACAAGGGCAAAAAGGGCATGAAGCCGAGCGCTGATGGCGTGGCTTCCTACCTGGCTGAAAACGCCGCCCAGCTGTAATCTTCCTGCTTGCGCTGCCGTCATGACGGCAGCAATCGGCATCCGGACCCCGCTTTCAGGCGGGGTTTTTGCGTTGGGCCTGCTATACCGGAATAAACAGCGATAAACAGGTGGCCCATTTGCAATTGTCTTCATCGCGGGTGGAAACGGCAGTTCGCTTGCATGTGCTGCGCCTGACCGTTGATGCCCAGCCCTTTTCCATGATCGCCGCGGCCCTGCTGGCGCTGACCCTGCTCATGCATTCGCCCTGGCCTGCCGTGGCGGGCTGGTGGGGCTGCATGCTCTGTGCCCAGCTGTGTTATCGGCAGCTGCTGCTGCGTTTGTTGCAGCCAGACCGGATTGGCCAGTCGCTCAGCCAGCGCGATTTCCTCTGCTTTTGTGGTGCCACCTTGTTGATCAGCCTGCTGTGGAGTTGTGCGCCATGGTGGCTGGTGGCCGACAATGATCCCTTGTACATGATGCTGGTGCTGCTGTGGCTGGCGGCCGTGGCCGCCGCCTATGCCGCCTATTTTTTCAGCGTGCGCCCCCTGTTTTACCTGGCGCTGCTGGTGCTGGTGCTGAGCGCCATGCTCAAGCTGTTGCTCAGCGGGGTGCCGGTGCTGTATCTGGCCGCGCTGTCCTGCCTGTTGTACGGCATGGCGCTGGTGGTGGTGATCTGGCCCTTGCACCGCATCATCCGCGACAGCTTTGTCGCACGCGATGAAAACGCTGCGTTGCTGAACGAGCTGGGGGCGCAGCAGCAGCAACTGGAGGCAGTCAATCTGCAGCTGGAAGAGCAGGGGCGCTTGCTGGATGAAGCCCTGGTCAAGGTGGAGGAGCTGGTGGCGCATGATCCGCTGACCGGCGCACTGAGCCGGCGCGCCATCCTGCTGCAGGGCGAGCGGCTGCTGGAGCAGGCCAGCCTGGCAGGGCAGCCTTTTTGTCTGGCCATGCTCGACCTGGACCATTTCAAGTCCATCAATGATGGTTTTGGCCATCTGGTGGGGGATGAGGTGCTGCGCCAGACCTGCCTGCTGCTGGGCGCCGAGCTGCGTGCCAGTGACAGCCTGGGGCGCTATGGTGGCGAGGAGTTCATGCTCTTGCTCAGCGGTGCGGAGCTGGCCCAGGCCCAGCCGCGGCTGGAGCAGATGCGGCTGCGCCTGCAGCAGCATGACTGGTCGGACTTGACCCGGCAACAGCCGGTGACCGTTTCCATCGGCCTGGTGGCCTGGCAGGCCGGGCTGGATCTGCCACAACTGATCCGCCGTGCCGATGATCTGCTCTACGTGGCCAAGCGTGCAGGGCGCAACCGGGTAATGGTGGAGCAGACGGCAGCACTTGCCGAGAAGGGCCGCGCATGAAGCCCGTACTTCCCTTGCTGCAGGAGCAGGCCGGATGGCGTGAAGAGGCCGACCTGGTGCGTTACTTCATCGACATCGCCTATCGTTCCATTCTGGCGGTGATATGCGGCCTGCCTGTTCTGGTCACCATCATCTACCAGCATGCCCAGCCCTTGCATCTGGCCTTGTGGTTGCTGCTGTTCGGCCTGGTCGAATGGCGGCTGTGGTGGGTGATCCGCCGCTTCCGTGCCGCCGATCTGCATCCGGGCAGCGTGTTCCAGCACTACACTGCGGTGCGTGATTGTCTGCTGGCCAATTGTCTGCTGTGGGGCGCCAGCATCTGGGTGATGGATTCGCATCAGCTGGATGATCCCTACCACCTGTTGCTGCTGCTGTGGTTGACCGGCATTTTTGCCTTGCTCTGCATCATGATGGCAGCGTGCCGGGATATCCATGCCCTGTTTTTTGCCACGTTCTGGGCGTATCCGCTGTGTAGTCTGCTGGTGCATGGCCAGCGGCTGGAACTGATGATACTGGCCGGCCTGTTGCTGTATCTGGTGGCGCAGTGGCGCTTTCTCGGCCGTTTCCACCGTACCTTGTTCGATACCGTCAAACTGCGCCATGCCAATCAGAGCATGATGGAAAACCTGGTCGAGCTGCATGTGCAGGCGGCGGTCAAGCGCGAAAGACTGCAGCAACAGCAAAGGGAACTGACCGAGGCGATTGCCGAGCGCCAGCGCTTGCTGGAATGCGATGCCCTGACCGGCTGCTACAACCAGCGCGCCTTGCGCCGCCAGCTGGATGCCCACGCCGCCGCCAGCGCCGCCAGCGGCCGCGAATGGGCGCTGGCGATGCTGGATCTGGATCATTTCAAGCAGGTGAATGACAGCTTTGGTCATCAGGCGGGTGATGCGGTGTTGCAGCAACTGGTGCAGCAGTTGTCCAGCCTGCTGCCGCCAGGGCTGGAGCTGTTCCGTTATGGTGGCGAGGAGTTTGTCATCCTGGCTGCCGGGCTGGCCGAGGCTGAGCTGGCCGCTGCGCTGGATGACATCCGCCACACACTGGCCGCGGCACGCTGGGAAGCGTTACCGGCCAGCTGGCAACAAACCGTGTCGGCCGGGGTGGTGGCCTGCCAGCCGGGAGACCCGGTCAATCACAGCCTGCAACTGGCCGACATGGCCCTGTATGCAGCCAAGCATCAGGGACGCAACCGGGTCTGTCTGGCCAGTGCCCTGGCCACCCCGCCACTGGAACGGTTCAGCCGTAGCGGCTAGGCGCGTTATTTCAGTGGCAGTTTGGCCTTGACCGTGTGCATCATGGTGGCTTGCACGCTGGCCACCGGGTGCAGGCCGTCCGGCTGGAACTTGCTGATGTCCGTGGCAAAGCCGGCCACCAGCAGCGGCACATAGGGCAGCTGGTTGCGTTTGGCTATGCTGTCGTATACCGCACGGAACTCCGCCGTATAGCGGGGGCCATAGTTGCTGGGCAGCGCCATGCCCACCAGTACCACCCGCGCTGCCGCCCGCCGTGACAGATTCACCATCTGTTGCAGATTGTCCTGTAGCCGGGACATGGGCAGGCCGCGCAGGCCATCGTTGGCTCCCAGCTCCAGAATCACGATATCCGGCTTGTGGCGGCGCAGGGCTTCCGGCAGGCGTGCCAGCCCGCCATCGCTGGTTTCGCCGGAGATGCTGGCATTGATAATCCGGTGTCGTGGCTCCAGATCCTGTTGTAGCAGGCTGACCCAGCCCTGGCCCGGTGCCAGTCCGTAGCCTGCCGACAGGCTGTCGCCCATCACCAGGATGGTGGCGGCAGAGGCCGGCAGTGCCAGCAGGGCGGCACACAGAACGCTAACAATGTTGACCATTGCAGAAGGCATATGACTCCAATCGATAACAAGGCAGTGCTGTCGGCGCAGAATCTGGCCAAACAGGTGGTGTTTAACGGCGAGCCGCTGAATATCCTGCATGCGGCCAGCCTGTCCGTGGGTCCGGGCGAAAGTGTGGCCATTGTCGGTGCTTCCGGCTCCGGCAAATCCACCCTGCTGTCCTTGCTGGCTGGGCTGGACCAGCCCAGCAGCGGCGAAGTGGCCCTGTTCGGCCAGTCGCTGGCTGGCCTGAATGAAGACGGCAGGGCATTGCTGCGCAGGGACAAGGTGGGGTTTGTCTTCCAGAATTTCCAGCTGATGCCGCAACTGACGGCATTGGAAAACGTCATGCTGCCGCTGGAACTGGCCGGGCGCAAGGATGCGCGCGACAGCGCCAGCCAGATGCTGACGCATGTCGGCCTGGGGCAGCGGCTGCGGCACTACCCGCGCCACCTGTCCGGCGGCGAGCAGCAAAGGGTGGCGCTGGCGCGCGCCTTTGCCATCCATCCGGGCATCCTGTTTGCCGATGAGCCTACCGGCAATCTGGACGCGGCCACCGGCCGCCAGATCATCGACCTGCTGTTCCAGCTCAATAGCGAACAACACACCTCGCTGGTGTTGGTGACCCACGATAACGAACTGGCCAGCCGCTGCGATGCCATTTACCGCCTGGTGGATGGCCGCCTGAACGGAGCGCGGGCATGAGCTGGTGGAGTCGTCTGCTGCTGGCTGCCCGCTTTGTGCGGCGCGAAATCGTCTCCGGCGAACTGACCATTCTGGCGCTGGCCCTACTGGTGGCGGTGACGGCACTGACCAGCGTGAGTTTTTTTTCCGACCGGGTCGAGCGTGCACTGACCACCCAGGCCACCCAGCTGCTGGCAGCCGATCTGGTACTCAATGGCAATCAGCCGGCACCGGCAGCCATTCGCCAGGAGGCGCAGCGGCGCG
Organism: Aquitalea magnusonii; assembly: GCF_003202035.1. Taxonomy (GTDB): domain Bacteria; phylum Pseudomonadota; class Gammaproteobacteria; order Burkholderiales; family Chromobacteriaceae; genus Aquitalea; species Aquitalea magnusonii. The sequence continues at coordinate 23,350 of NZ_QJKC01000024.1, forward strand.
GGCTGCAGCTGGCCGACAATATCAGTTTCCCTTCCATGGTGTTTGCCCAGGGCCAGGCTACGCTGGCCACCTACAAGGCGGTCAGCAACCATTATCCGCTGCGCGGTGAAATGACCGTGCGCGGTGCGGACGGGCAGCCAAGCACGGGTGTGCTGCATCCGGCTGCCGGCACCGCCTGGGCCGATGCCCGCCTGCTGCGCAAGCTGGGGCTGAAGCTGGGTGATCGCATCAGCGTCGGCAATAGCTCGCTGCTGCTCAGCGGCGAAATCCTGCGCGAGCCGGACGGGGCCATGGACCTGTACAACTTCGTGCCGCGGCTGATGTTCAACAGTGCCGACCTGGCCGCCACCGGCCTGATCCAGGAAGGCAGCCGCGCCCGCTGGCGGCTGATGCTGGCCGGAGACGACCGGCAGATCAGCGCCTTTCGCCAGTGGCTGGGCCAGCATCTGCCTGCCGGCAGCCGGCTGGAGAATGTGGAAGAAGCGCGCCCGGAAATCCGCACCGCGCTGGAGCGGGCACGCCGTTTCCTCGGCCTCACCGCCATGCTGACCGTGGCACTGGCCGCCGCCGCCGTGGCGCTGGCGGTACGGCGCTATCTGGCGCGGCACTGGCAGCCGGTGGCGGTATTGCGCTGCATGGGGCTGACCTCGTCCGAGGTCTTGGGGCTGTTTGTCTGCCTGTTCCTGCTGCTGGGGCTGCTGAGTGGTGCACTGGGGGCGCTGGCCGGCTACGCCGTGCAGCTGGGGCTGATGCAGCTGAGCAGCCGTTTTGTCGGCGAAGTCCTGCCCGACCCCGGCTGGCATAGCTGGCTGCTGGGACCGGCCGCCTCGCTGCTGTTGCTGGCCGGCCTGGCCTTGCCGCCGCTGCTGGCCATCCGCAATGTTTCGCCGCTGGCGGTACTGCGCAACGATGTGGTGCTGGTGCGCAGCAATCTGCTGGCACCGCTGGCGGCGCTGCTGGCCTTGCTGGCGCTGGCTGCCTGGCAAATGGACGATGTCAGCCTGGCGGCCTGGCTGCTGGCCGGCATGACCGCCTTTTTCGCCGGGGTGGCGCTGCTGGCCTGGGGCATGTTGTGGCTGCTGCGGCGGCTGCCGGCCGCGCCACGCACCGGCTGGCGCTATGGTGTGGCCAATCTGGCGCGCCGCCCCTGGCTGGCCATCGTGCAGATCGTGGCACTGGCGGTGGGCATCATGGCCCTGCTGACGCTGACCGTGGTGCGCGACGACCTGATCTCTGCCTGGCAGCACAGCATTCCGCCGGATGCCCCCAACAAGTTCGTCATCAATATCCAGCAGAATCAGCGGGCGGCATTGCGCGACCGCTTTGCCGTGGCCGGGCTGCAGCAGCCTGAGCTGTCACCGATGATTCGCGGCCGGCTGATTGCCATCAACGACAAACCGCTGCGCCCCTCCGCCCTGGCCGACGAGCGCGCCCGCCGGCTGGCCGAACGCGAGTTCAACCTGTCGTGGCGGGATGATCTGCCACAGGGCAACCGGCTGGTGGCCGGCAGCTGGTGGCAGGGCAAGGCCAAGCCGCAGTTTTCGGTGGAGCAGGGGCTGGCCGGCACGCTGGGCATCCGGCTGGGCGACACACTGGCCTTTGATATCGGCGGCAGCACCTATCGTGCGCGTGTCACCAGCCTGCGCGCCGTGGCCTGGGACAGCTTCCGGGTGAATTTCTTTGTGCTGGCACCGCCTTCGCTATTGCAGCAGCAGCCCGCAAGCTGGATCAGCAGTTTCCGGCTGGAAGGCGCACAGGAAGAATTTGCCAACCGGCTGGTGGCGGCCTTCCCCAATATCACCATCATCGACGTTAGCGCTATTCTGGACGAGGTGCGCGCCATGGTGGACAAGCTCACCCGCGCCATCGAGGCCATGTTCGTGCTGGCGCTGGCTGCCGGTGTGCTGGTGTTGTGGGCGGCGCTGGCCGCCACCCGTGACGAGCGGCTGTCCGATATCGCAGTGATGCGTGCCTTGGGGGCCTCGCGCGCGCAGCTGCGCGCCGTGGTGCTGGCCGAGCTGGCCTGGCTGGGAGCGTTTACCGGCTTGCTGGCGGCGCTGGGCGCCATGGGCATTGGCGGCATTGCTGCCGGCAAACTGTTCAATCTGCCCTGGAGTGTCAATTTCTACTTGCTGCCCATCGGCATGGCTTGCGGTGTGGTGGTGGTGACACTGGCCGGCTGGCCGCTGGTCGGCCGGGTGGCACGCGCTTCGCCGCTGGCGATTTTGCGCGCAGGGCAGTGAGCCCATAACAAGGCGGGCAGGACAGCCCGCAAGGAGTGTGGAGAGATGGATACGCAAGTGTTGGCCGCCATGGCCAAGTGGCCGAATGTGCCGGCGGTGTTTGGCTGGCTGCGGCTGGATGGACGCGGGCAGTGGTGGATACGTGATGAACGCCTGACGCATGCAGGCATGGTGGCATTTTTCAACCGCAATTACAGCCGCGACGCACATGGCCGCTACTATGTGCAGAACGGCCCGCAAAAGGTGTTTGTCAGCCTGGATGCCGCGCCACTGGTGGCGCGACTGGTCGATGGCACATGGCAGACACTGCCGTGTGATGACGACGTGCAGGCCCGTGCCGCCTTCATGACGCCCGAAGGCCAGCTGTTTATCGAAATTGCCGGCGAACTGGCCGTGGTGGACGACCGCGATCTGGCCACGGTGGCCGCCGCCGGCCTGGGGCAATGGGATGGCGATACCACACGGCTGCCCGCCACCCTGCAGCTGCACGACCATCCGCTGCCGCTCAGCCTGCATACCCTGCCGGCCCTATGGCAGCGTTATGGTGTGGTGACCCGGCCGCAAGCCTAGCAGGACTGACAATCCCCCCCCGCTGCCGCGCGCTGCCCGGCCTGCGCTACCGGCTAGTGCCGGAGCGCCTGGGCGCGTGCTCAATCCAGCCGTACGGCCCTGGCCCGGAGCAGGCGCTGGCGTCCGGCCAGCAGGCCGAAACACAGTGCAGCGCCAGCGATGCCGCCAAACAGCCAGCCGGCTGGCCGCCAGTTGCCGGCCGCATCATGGATGATGCCGGCTGCCAGCGGACCGGCGGCGGCGATGGTATAACCCACGCCCTGGGCCATGCCCGACAAGTGTGCCGCCACATGGCTGTCCGGCGAACGCAGCACCAGCAGGCTGAGCGCCATGCTGAAGGCGCCGCCCTGGCCTATGCCCAGCAGCACGGCCCACAGCCAGAGCTGGCCTGGCGGGGCATACAGCATGCCCAGCAAGCCGGCCAGCGTCAGCGTCATCACGCAGGCAATGGGCAGGCGCTGATCCGGGCAGCGCTGGGCCAGCAGCGGCACCCCCAGCGAGGCCAGCACCTGGCTCATGATGGACAGCGACATCATCAGGCCGGCATCCAGCGGCGACAGCCCGCGTTCGATCAGGATGGACGGCATCCAGCCAAACACGATGTAGGACAGCGAGGACTGCAGGCCCATGTAGGCGGTGACCTGCCAGGCCAGTGCTTCACGCCACAGGCCGCTGACCTGCCAGTGGCCGGCATGGCGCTGCTGTCCTTGCCCCAGTTGTGGCCACCACACGACGAAGGCCAGCAGGGCCGGGATCGCCCAGAAAGCCAGTGCCACCTGCCAGCGTTGACCAAACAGATGATCCAGCGGCACGGTGGCGCCGGCGGCCAGCGCCGCACCCAGACAGAGCGCCATGGTGTAAACGCCGGTCATCAGCCCGGCCTGCTGCGGAAAGTCGCGCTTGACGATGCCAGGCAGCAGCACGCCGATCATGCCGATGGCGGCGCCGGACAGCAGCGAACCCAGCAGCAGGCCGTGCAGGCCCAGCTGGCTGCGCAGGGCGATACCGGCCGCCAGCAGCAAGAGTACGGCGGCAATGCTGCGCTCGCTGCCAAAGCGGCGTGCCAGTTGCGGCGCCAGCGGGCCGAACAGGCCCAGGCACAGCACCGGCAGCGTGGTGAGCAGGCCGGCCATGGTGGCGGAAATGCCGATTTCGGTCTTGATCTGCCCCAGTACCGGCGCCAGGCTGGACAGGGCCGGCCGCAGATTGATGCCGATCAGCACCAGGCCTGCCACCAGCAGCCAGCGTGGTGTGGTGGGTACGGGGGCCTGCTGCACGCCATCATCATCGATTTCGGCGTCGATCAGCAGTTCGTCCGCCAGACTGGGCGGTGCAGAGGGGGGCGTGCGGGACATGGTTTTCTTTGCGGGAGGGGTTGAGCTGGCCACTGTCAGCCGGCGTTGGGTGGCAGCAGGGCATCCAGTGCCTGCAATAAGGGGCCGGTGACGGCTGCGGCGGCCTGGCCGGCCGCTGTGGCATCACGATTGCGAATGGCCGTGACAATGGCCTGATGCGAGGCCAGGTCCGGATCGGGCAGGGCCTCGTCCTGAATGGAAAAGCGGATGCCCAGTTGCACCGTGCGCGAGAAATAGCGGTACAGCTCGGCCAGTGCCGCGTTGCCGCAGGCATCGGCAATCGCCAGGTGAAAGTCCAGATCACGGGCAATGAAGTCGTCGGCGTTTGGGTACTGCTGCTGTTCGCCGCGTACCGCCAGGCAGCGTTCAATCCGGGCAATGTCCTGCTCATCGGCGCGCAGGGCTGCCAGCCTGGCCGTGCTTTCCTCCAGCACCGCCCGTACTTCCAGCTGCTCGCGCAGGCTGGCCCGGCTGATGCTGCGCATGGCCTCGGCCGGGCTGGTGATGGCGCGCACATAGGTGCCGTCGCCCTGGCGCACTTCCAGCAGGCCGGCATACAGCAAGACCCGGATGGCTTCGCGCACGGTATTGCGGCTGATGCCCAGTTGTTCGGCCAGCTCCGCTTCGGTGGGAATGCGGCTGCCCACGGCCCATGTGCCGCTGGTCAGTCGCTGGCCCAGTTCCTCCAGCGCCAGATCAACCAGGGAACGCTTGCTGTGTGTCAGTTTGCTCATGGTCATGCTCATTCATCCAATCATCCGATGTATTTTGCCGCATGCAGCGTTCAGGGGCAAGCGGGGTGAGGTGGGGAGTGGGGAGTGGGGAGTGGGGAGTGGGGAGTGGGGAGAGTGGCGGGCTGTCATCGCCCGCCTTACTGCTTATTTGGCTGCGGAAGCAGCGTCCTTCACGCATTTCTTCACAAAGCTGTTCTTGGCGGCGCCGGCCAGTTTCTTGTCGGCAGCCTTGCCTTCACACATGGCTTGCGGTGCGGCAGCCTTGCTGTCTTTCTCACATTTCTTCAGGAAGCTGGTCTTGGCGGCGCCAGCCAGTTTTTTCTCGGCCGCCTTGGCATCACAGCTGGCGTCTGCAGCCAGAGCGACATTGGCAGTGGCCAGGGTCAACAGTGCCATCATCACGAATTTGCGCATTGCAGTTTCCTTTAACGTTGGGCGGGAGACATTCCCGGCGGTCCGGCCGGCATCGAGGGTAAAAACCGGCCTTGGGCAAACTACCATAAAACACATGACAAAAATTATCCATTACGGATTGTTACAGCGCTTGTCAAAGTTTGTTCCTGATGCGCTTACTGGGCCGGCGACAGCGCACGGGCCAGCTGGCGTGCATTCTTGGCAGTCCAGCTATTGATCAGCTTTTTCAGCAGCTCGGCGGTGATGGCCTCGTCCTTGGTCTTGCTGCCCGGATTTTCCAGCAGGTTGACGCCGCCAGCCAGCAAGGTGTGATCCTGCGAGTCGTCAAGCTGACCCATGGTGGATACTTTCAGCAGATAGGGATCGGTGCCGGTGGCGAAGCGCGCCAGGTTGAAGGCGGCCTTGATCGGCAGGATGTCGCTGACTGCCAGGCCGGGTTTGTCCTGCTGGAAGCCGGTCACTGCCACGCGCAGGCGGGCCACGCCCGGCCCCGGCGCGGTGACGACCTGGATTTTTTCCTTGCGCAGCGCGGTTTCCATGCTCATGCGGTAGTAATGATCGATCTTGTTTTTTTCCGCGGCGACCAGCAGCTGCCAGTGGCCATCGGGCTGTCTTTCCAGAAAGGACAGCGGCTCCAGTATCACCGCGTGGTACTGCTTGAGGTCGGCGCCGGGTTTGAGATAAAGCATCTGGCCGGGTACTTTGGGATTGGGCTGGAAGGCTTCCGGCGGCAGATTGAACAAATGTTGCTGGTTTTCCTCGGCCAGGGCGCTGTGGCTGAGTGCGCTCAGGGCGATAATGGCGCAGGCAAGGCGGAAAAACGGTTTTTGCATAAGGTGTCTCCGGTATGGGGTGGGCAGCATGGGAGAAGGCGGCGAGCCGGGAGTTCCCTGCCGTCGGCACAACGGGTGCAGCGCTTACTATAGCTGTCATGACAGCGTGATGCTGGTGCGCATGCAGCTTTGCCAGTGGCAGGCCGCGGCAAGGCCAGCCGGCCCATGCGGCATGTCAGGCGCGGCCCTTGCTGGTATCATCACAGCCTTGCCCAATCACCCTGTCGCCGATACCCGCCGTGCCTGCCAAACCCAGACGAAAATCCCCTGCCTTGTGGCCACGCATCCTGTTGCTGGCCGTGCTCACTGTTGCCGCCTGGCTGAGCTGGGTGGTGATCATCCCGGTCGACCTGCCGCAATCCCCCTACAAGCTGACCATCGGCCCCAATCGCACGCTGGGGCAGGTGGCACGTAGCCTGGCGGATGAAGGCATCATCCGCAACCGCAATATCATGATGTTGCTGGGGCGGGCGCAGGGCATGGATCGCAAGATCAAGGCCGGCCTCTATCAGTTCAATGGCTCGGTCTCGATGTGGAACATCCTGCAGCGGCTGGCTGACGGCCATCCCGACGAGGCCAGCCTGACCGTGATCGAGGGCTGGAACTTCCGCCAGCTACGGCAGGCCATCGACCGCAATCCCGACATCGTGCATGAAGCGCGTGACTGGAGCGATGCGCAGTTGCTGCAGCAACTGGGGCTGAACGACATCAGGCCGGAGGGGCTGTTTTTCCCCAGCACCTATCTGTTCACCCCCGGCAGCAGCGATCTGGAACTGTACCGGCGCGCCTATGCCACCATGCAGCAGAAGCTGGAAGCGGCCTGGGCTGCGCGCAAGCCGGATCTGCCCTATCACACGCCCTACGAGCTGCTGATCATGGCCAGCCTGGTGGAAAAGGAAACCTCGCTGGATGCCGACCGTCCGCTGGTGGCGGCGGTGTTTGTCAATCGCCTCAACAAGGGCATGCGCCTGCAGACCGACCCCTCGGTCATCTACGGCATGGGCACGGCCTATCAGGGCAATATCAGCAAGGCCGACCTGCGCCGCGACACCCCGTACAATACCTATACCCGCAACGGCCTGACGCCGACGCCGATCTCGCTGCCCGGCCAGGCTGCGCTGGAAGCAGCCGCCAATCCGGCCAACTCCAGCGCCCTGTATTTCGTGGCCAAGGGCGATGGCAGCTCCTATTTTTCGGAAACACTGGAACAGCACAATCAGGCCGTGCGCAAATACATTCTGAAGAAAGGCTCCAATGACTGAGCACACCGGGCGTTTCATCACGCTGGAAGGCATAGACGGCGCCGGCAAGAGCACGCATCTGGGCTTTATCCGCGACTGGCTGGCCGCGCAGGACATCGCGGCTGAATTCACCCGCGAACCGGGCGGCACCCCGCTGGGCGAGCAGGTGCGCGCGCTGTTGCTGGCGGTGGACACCCAGGTCTCGCTGGAAGCCGAAACCCTGCTGATGTTCGCCTCGCGCCAGCAACTGCTGTCCAGCCTGATCCGCCCGGCGCTGCAAGCCGGACGCTGGGTGGTGTCCGACCGTTTTACCGACTCCACCTTCGCCTTTCAGGGCGGTGGGCGCGGTGTGCCGGCCGAGCGTATTGCCGTGCTGGAAAACTGGGTGCAACAGGGCCTGCAGCCCGATCTGACCCTGCTGTTCGATGTGCCGCTGGAGGTTGCCAGCCAGCGCATGGCCGGCAGCCGCCAGCTGGACCGTTTCGAGCAGGAAAAAGCCGATTTCCACCAGCGGGTGCGCGATGCCTATCTGCAACGGGCAGCACAGGACCCACGCTTCCGCGTGCTGGATGCCACCCGCAGCATCGCCCAGCTGCAACAGGAAATCGCCGGCCATCTGACCGCCTTGCTGGAGCAACGCTGATGCTGTTTCCCTGGCAACAGCAAGACTGGCAGCGGCTGAATGCCGAGCGCGCACGCCTGCCCAATGCCTGGCTGTTCATCGGCCCGGCCGGCACCGGCAAGCTGGAATTCGCCCTGCATCTGGCACAGTCGCTGCTGTGCGAACAATTGCAGGCCGATCACCAGCCCTGCGGCCAGTGCGAGGGCTGCCGCTGGTTCGAGCATGGCACCCACCCCGACTTCCGCCGCCTGTCGCCGCAGACCGAAGAAGAGGAGGAGGGCAAGGAAGCCAAGCCCGGCCGCAAGCTGCCGCTGATCAAGATCGAGGCAGTACGCCAGGTGATCGAATTCGCCCATCTCACCGCCCACCGTGCCGGACAGCGCATCGTGGTGGTGGAGCCGGCGGAAAACCTCAATCCGGCTGCGGCCAATGCCTTGCTGAAAATCCTGGAGGAACCGCCGCAAGACGTGCTGTTCCTGCTGGTGGCGCAGGCGGCACAGCGCCTGCTGCCCACCATACGCAGCCGCTGCCGCCAGTTTCCCTTGTCGGCCCCCAGTCCGGCTCAGGCGCTGGACTGGTTGCGCCAGCAGGGCGTGAGCAATGCCGAGGCCGAACTGGCCCACAACGGCGGCGCGCCGCTGTTCGACCATGACCCGGTGCTGGCCAAGCTGCGCAGCCAGTTTGTCGATGGCCTGGGCCAACCCACGTTTGCCAGCATCCTCAATCTGGCCGAGCTGGTGGACAAGCAGAAGCTGCCGCTGGCCATTCCGCTGGGCTGGCTGGGCAAATGGCTGCACGATCTGGCTGGTTTGAGTCTGGCGGGGATTGTCCGCTATCATCCCGAACAGCAAGCGGTATTGCAGCAGCTGGTGGCGCGTTGCGACCCGGTGGCGCTGATGCGTTGCCAGGACGCCCTGCAACAGCTGGCCCCGTTTGGCCAGCACACGCTCAATACCCGGCTGCAGCTGGAAGCGCTGCTGATGGATTATCTGAAGATTTTCGCCGGAGGCCGCCAGGGCTGATCGCCTGCCGCAGCACGGCAGCGTCGGCCAGCTATAATGCAGGGGCCAGGTGGATGGCGGCTCGTGGCAGCATGACGCAGCATGACAAGGAAAGCGGAAAACGCGCATATGGAAAATACCACTCGTCCCGACCTTAGCCGCCCCGGCGTGCTATCGCTGCACATCAAGGAGCGCAGCGCCCTGTTTGCCGCCTACATGCCCTTCCTGAAAAACGGCGGCATCTTCATTCCCACCAACAAGGACATGAAGCTGGGCGAAGAGGTGTTCCTGCTGCTGACCCTGATGGACGAGCCACAGAAAATCGCCGTGCAGGCCAAGGTGGTCTGGATCACCCCGGCTGGTGCCAATAACAGCCGGGTACAGGGCATAGGCGTGGAATTTTCGGCCGGAGAAGCCGGCAACCAGGCCAAGGCCAAGATCGAAACCCTGCTGGGTGGCGTGCTCAACTCCAGCCGCCCCACCCATACCATGTAATCCCGTTGCCCGGCTGTGGCCGGGCACATTGCCAGCCAGATACCACACCATGCTTGTCGATTCGCACTGCCATATCAATTTCCCCGACCTCTCCAGCCGTCTGCCCGAGGTGCTGGCCAATATGCAGCACAACGGTGTCGAGCTGGCGCTGGTGATCGGCGTCTCCCGCCCCAAATACCCGGAGGTGCTGGCGCTGGCGGAAAACCACGACAATCTGTACGCCACCGTCGGCATTCACCCGGACGACCCGGATGCCGAAGAATTCAGCGAAGATGAACTGCTGGCCCATGCCGCCCATCCGCGTGTGGTGGGCATTGGCGAAACCGGGCTGGACTACCACTGGTGCAAGGGCGACCTGGAATGGCAGCACCAGCGTTTCCGCACCCACATCCGTGCCGCCAGGCGCGCCGGCCTGCCGCTGATCATCCACACCCGTGAATCGGCCGCCGACACCATCCGCATCCTGCGTGAAGAGGGGGCCGGGCAATGCGGCGGCGTGATGCACTGCTTTACCGAAAACTGGGAAGTGGCACAGGCCGCGCTGGACATCGGCTTTTATATCTCCTTCTCCGGCATCGTGACCTTCAAGAACGCTGCGCAGATCAAGGAAGTGGCGCAAAAAATGCCGCTGGAACGCATGCTGGTGGAAACCGACTCGCCCTATCTGGCCCCGATACCCTATCGCGGCAAGCTGAACGAGCCGGCCTATGTGCGCCATGTGGCCGAACATATTGCCGAACTGCGCGGCATCAGCTTCGAAGAAGTTGCCGCCGCCACCAGCGACAACTTCTATCGCCTGTTCAGCAAGATCCAGCGCCCGCAAGCCGGGCAGCAAGGCTGATGCCATGAGCGCACTGCAGCCGGGTCAACTTGAAATCACCATTCTCGGTTGCGGTTCCAGCTCCGGCACCCCGGCCATCGGTTGCCAGTGTGCCACCTGCACCTCAAGCGATCCGCGTAATCACCGCACCCGCTGCTCGGCCCATATCCGCTGCGGCGAGCTGGGTCTGCTGATCGATACCGGACCCGACCTGCGCCAGCAGGCCCTGCGCGAAGGCATCCGCCAGGTAGACGCCGTGCTGTATACCCACCCGCATGCCGACCATCTCAACGGTATCGATGACCTGCGCGCCTTCTGCTATGTCCGGCAAGGCGCGGTGGTGCTGTATGGCAATGCCTTCACCATGGACAATATCACCAGCCGCTTTGGCTATGCCCTGCAGCCACCCTCCAAAGTGTGGGACAAGCCGGTGCTGCTGCCGGAAGTGGTCAGTGGCCCCTTCCAGCATGCCGGCCTGCCCATTACTCCCATCCCGTTGCAACATGGCAGCTGGCCCTGCCTGGGCTGGCGCATCGGCAATGCCGCCTGGCTGACCGACCTGTCGCATATCCCGGATGACAGCCTGGCGCTGCTACAAGGGCTGGAGGTGTTGTTTCTGGACTGCCTGAACATGGATGGCTACCCCTCGCACCTGGGCTTTCATCAGTCACTGCAGTGGGCGGCACGCATCGGCGCCCGCCGCACCGTGCTGATCCACATGATTCACCGGCTGGAATACCACGCGCTATCGGCGCTGTGCCCAGCGGGAGTCGAAGTGGGCTATGACGGCTTGCGGGTGGTGGTGTAGTTGCATTATTGGTAACTGCTCATTGGTATCTCTGTCCCTTGGTCTGGCATGCCACTATCTCCTGATTCTTTACCCGGCGTGCTATTTTTGCTGCAAAAGCCTGACCATAAAGTGTTTTGCCGCATGCCAGCGCTGACAACAAGCGATGTAAGGACGGGGAGTGTCGTGAGCTAATCGATATTTCCATGTCGAGACAGCTTGTAATGCCTTGAAAAGCTTGCCATACCTTTTTGCTAAGCTCAGGATTGTCGATTACAATGCCATAGTGATTACTTTGAAGAAGTTGCCAGGCAGGGCCCTCCCCTGAAGCTGTAGGCCAGTTCCACTGGTTCTGACTTGCTGGCCATTCATTGCATAATGTTTACTCAAACATGGAGTTTGATATGAAGAAAATTTTGCTTCTGGCGCTGCTCGCTACTTTCGGTACTGCTCAAACTGCTTTTGCTGTTGGTGAAGAAGCCGCTGCAGTCGCTCCGGGTTCTGCTGGTGGTGCTGCCGCCGGGTCTACTGGCGCCGCCGCAGGTGCAGGTGCTGGTACAGCAGGTGCTGCAGCCGGTGCTGGTGCTGCTACGGCAGGTGCGGCAGCAGGTGCAGTCGGTGCTGCTGCAGCGACCACCGCAACGATTGGTCTGGGTACGATTGCTGCAATCGGTGCCTCTGTTGCAGGTATCGTTGCCGCTGCTTCGAGCAACAGCAACTCCACCAGCACCCACTCCACAGCATCTCACTGATGTTGTTGTAGTCTGTCTCGCCGTTTTTGCCCAAAAGCCACTGATTTGGTGGCTTTTCTCATTTTTCAGGTTCTATGCGCATCATTTTTGCCAGAAAATTATTTGTAACCGCCATGGCCATGGGGTTGGTGGGGGGCGTACAGGCCGCACCCAATCTGGATGGGCAGGATGGTTACATAAAAATGCCAAATGCATTAACGGGGACTGATGGGACTTGGAGCTGGGGTAATAGTTTTGACCGGCCATATAGTACAACCTGGACTTCAGTCAGTTTTCTGCCCGTGGTGCAGGCTGGTTTTCGCTATGTCGGTGTGATTGGTGTTCCCGGATTTACCGAAGAGCCTTATAAAAGTGAATATGGTCGCTACAAGGACAAGGTTTTTGATGTAAAGATTCAATTGCTTCCCGAAAGCCGCTATCTGCCTGCCATCGCATTTGGCCGGCTGGACTTGTTTGGTACTAATTTGTGGCGAGCAGATTATATTGCCATGACCAAGAATTTTGGTTCGCTGGAAGCCAGCCTGGGTTATGGCAGTGGCCTGATCGACAAGGCCTTTGGAGGGCTGCGGTGGACGCCTGAGCGCTTTCCAAGCTGGTCTTTGGTTGGCGAGTATGATGCGCATAATTACCAGAAAGATTTTAACAGCGCATCGACCTTTGCCTCGCAACGCAAAAAGGGCGTGAGTACCGGTATCGAATACCGCTGGGGCTGGCTATCCACTCAGGTGGCACACCAGAATGCCACCAATAGCATCAATTTCATGGTCAACATCCCGCTTAATGAGCGGGAATTTGTCCCCAAATTTCAAGAGCCGGGGTTTTACTCGCCTTCCGAATTGCCCACGCGACCCAGCGCTGCGCAATGGCAAGAGGATGATTCGTATCAGATCAAGCTTGCCAAGGCACTGCAAAAACAAGATTACGCTCTGGTTAGCAGTAGCTACGCCAATGGCACATTGTCCCTTAATCTCACCAATACCCGTATTTCCAATGTAGGGCGCAGCGTGGGGCGGGCAGTCAGAACTGCCTTGTACTTCATGCCATTGGAGACAAAAGCCATCAAGGTGACGCATACCGAAATGAGTATGCCGGTGGTGACATATGAATTCTTCAATTTGCCCAAATTGCAGGAATACCTGGCAGGAAAAATCAATCGTGAACAGTTCAATCAATATGTACTGGTCCGTTCCGCAGACTCCAGCGACCTGATTGTTCAGGATGACCAGACGGCTACGGCGATTGCTGCTGGCCTGCAGGAGGGGATTGATTTCAATGTGGTCTCGTCAGAAGATGGCGATATCGTACAGTTGCGTAGCCGGGATTCCCTGCTTAATCGTATAAAAATTGCGCCCAAGGTCAGTTTTTTCTTCAACGACCCAAGTGGTGCCTATTTGTATGATTTGAAAGCGGTTGCAAATTATGATCGCCGGCTGGGCTCGGGTTTGTATTTTAATTCGGAAGTCGGCGCTACGATCGCTACCAACAATACCAAAAATATGAAGGCCTCCAATAGTTTGCTGCCACATGTGCGCAGCGATGTGGCCGAGTATATCAATGGTAGCCGGGTGAAAATTGACCAGGCAGTGGTCAATCAGTTTTTCAAGCCGGGGACGGATTGGTATGGAAGATTTTCTGCCGGTATCTATGAAGAAATGTTTGCCGGTAGCGGTGGCCAGTTATTATATTCTCCGGCAGGCAAACGCTGGTCTGCTGATTTGAGTATTGATGCATTGCGCCAGCGAGATATCTATGGCGGCCTGGGTTTCCGCCACTACGATACATTGCAAACGCTTTTGTCAGTCCACTATCGCCTTCCCTATGACATGACTGCGACAGCAAGGGCTGGCCAGTTTCTGGCCAAGGACGAAGGGCTGCGTTTTGAATTGAAACGACGCTTCCGTTCAGGTATTGAAATCGGCGCCTGGTATACCTATACCAATGCTCATGATATTACCTCGCCAGGCTCGCCAAATTCTCCCTATCAGGATAAAGGGGTGTTTTTCTCTATCCCTCTTGGTCCCATGCTTACAATGGATAACCGCTCGGTTGGCAATTTTGCCTTGTCACCCTGGAGCCGAGATGGTGGTCAGATGGTGGCCAGTCCGGGCGATTTGTACGGAATTGTCGAAAACAGCCAGCGTGATGCCTCACGTTTTGATGGCCTGGGTAATTTCTCGGAAAGAAACGACGAAATCAATCACCCGGCAAATGCCAATCCGATTGAAACATTTCAGCCGTGGCCTGCGGTAAAATTGCGGCTCGATGATTCCGTCAACGAGTTTCCGGAATTGTCGCCCCTGGTACAGGGCAGTTTGTTGGCAACCGGGGCAATTGGCATTGCGGCCCTGTCGGATAGCCGTTGGGACAGCTTGATGAAACATGGCCAGCATAACCGCTTGCTCAAATACTGGGGGGATGGTGCCAGCGCAGCACCGGTCATCGGGGCCGGGCTTGCGGGTATGGCCATGGCTTTCGGCGATGAACGTCTGCAGAATACCGGCTTTATAGCCTTGCAGGCCGCCGCGGTCTCTGTTGCCGGCAATATGGCGATCAAGCAGGTGGTCAACAGGGCCCGTCCGGGTGATGGAAATGGTGCCTGGTCTACCCAGCCGGCAGGGGAGTCGCGTAGTTCCAGTTCGTTTGCATCCACCCATGCGGCAGCCAATTTCGCACTCGTGACCCCTTTTGCTTCCGAATATGATGCTCCCTGGCTATATGGTGTTGCAGCCGTAGCATCGTTGGGGCGTACTGCTAACCGGCAACACTGGTTATCCGATGTGGTCGCTGGCGGCCTGGGTGGTTTTGCAGTCGGAAAATGGCTGTGGAGTTCACAGCGGGATGCCAGCCGTTACCAGACCATGTTTGGTCTTGCTCCCAATTCGGCCAGCATCACGGTGCAGAAATCATATTGATCGCGAAGTAGGCGTCTCCCTGGAGGAGACGCCGATTGAAGCAGGCTAATGGTTAGCCGACAGTTGTCGGCCTCTGATATTTTGAAAACAGGATGTTCCGTAATGATCAGAAAAGAATTTCGTAACCAGGGCGCAAGGGTCGTTATCAGCATGGCGATGCTCTTTCCTGGTTTGGTGCTGGCGGCCAATAGCGATGCCGCTGCGGCAGCGGCTTCGGCCAGCAATCCCTTCCTGATGCCAAGCTACCAGGCGGGTGCGGATACGGGACTGCCATCCATCACCAATGTGGTCTCACCGGCAGCGGGCGGCGGGGCGGTTCAGGCGCCGGCTGCACAGCTGCAGCCGCTGGCCAGCTTTGTTACCAGCCATCAGGAGTCGGCCTTTGCCCAATATGTGGACGGGGTGACCGGCAGCAAGCTGGATGTGTTTGGCAGCAACCTGTTTCAGAGCGTGCCCACTACGTTTGCTCCTCTGAATGCCACCCAGGTCAATGGCGATTACGTGATTGGCGCGGGTGACGAACTGCAAATCCGTGGCTGGGGCATGGTCGATATCGATCTTACCGTTCCGGTAGACCGCTCCGGCAGCATCTATCTGCCGCGGGTCGGCAGCGTAAAGGTGGCCGGGGTGCGTTTCCGCGATCTGCAGGGATATCTGAAGAAATCAGTCAACCGGGTTTTCACCAACTTTGATCTTACCGTCAGCATTGCCCAAACCCGTGCGGTACAGGTGTATATGGTGGGACATGTGGTGCGGGCCGGCACCTATACCCTCAGCGCCATGAGTACCCTGCTCAATGCGCTGTTTGCCTCTGGTGGCCCTTCCGGTACCGGGACCATGCGTAATATCCAGGTCAAGCGGGGCGGCGAAGTGGTCACCACCTTCGACCTGTATGACATGCTGGTCAAGGGGGACAAGAGCCATGATATTCCGCTGCAGGATGGTGATGTCATCTACATCCCCGAAGTCGGTTCACAAATTGCCATTACCGGCAATGTAAAACAGCCTGGCATTTACGAACTCAAAGGCAGCACCACGCTCGCCGATGTGGCCAGCTGGAGTGGCGGCTTTGATTCCGCTGCGGAAAACCAGCAAATCATTATTGAAAAAAACGTCGATAACAAATACCAGCCCTTGGTCGACCTGCATGGCAGCAGCGAGCAGCTGGCCAAACAACTGCCGCAGTATCCTGTGGCGCCCGGCAATATCCTGCGGGTATTCGCCCCGTCCGCCGTGGCGGTACAGGCGCAAAAGCAACGCGAATTTGTCACCGTGGCTGGCGAAGTCAAGCAAACCGGTGTGGTGCAGATCCAGAAAGGAGAAACCCTGCGCGAGCTGGTGTCGCGCCTGGGCGGGGTCAGCGACAACGGTTATGTCTTTGCCACCAGGGTGACACGCGGCAGCATTGCTGCGGTACAGCAGCAAAAGCTGGACGAACTGGCCGACCGCTTTGAAAAAGATGCCACCACCAATGCCCAGCAGCGTATGGCGGGGCTGACCGATGCCGGTTCGATTGCCAATATCCAGGCCGAACTGGCACGGCAGCAAGCATTGGCCAAGAAAATGCGCTCCATCAGGGCAGAAGGGCGCATCGTGCTGGAGCTTGGCAATGGCAAGGCCGCAGTGAAGAACCTGCCGGACCTGCCGCTGCAGGATGGTGACCAGATCTACATCCCGCGCCGGCCCGACACGGTTGATGTGCTGGGTTCGGTCAACCAGCAGTCCGCCTATATCTACCGCAGCAACCGTACAGCAGCCGACTACCTCAAGCTGGCTGGCGGGATTACCCGTACCGGAGATGAAGGTGCCATGTATCTGCTGCGTGCCGATGGCACTGTCGACGCCCAGGGTGGCTGGCTGGGTGGGGTAGCAGGTAGCAATGTCAATCCGGGGGATGCACTGGTGGTGCCGGAGAAGATCGACCGCAGCACCTGGATGGAAAACATCAAGGAATGGACCACCATCCTCTACCAGTTTGGCCTGGGTGCTGCCGCCCTCAAAGTATTGAAAAACTGAACCCCGTAGCCTGTTGCCCTGATGGGCGACAGGCTAGCCAAGCAATGCATGGGCACCGGCCCAAGTTTACGAGAAAGTCGCCAATAATGACGGATACCACCCGTGAAGCAGCACAAGTCCCGGTTGAAACCGAAATGGATTTACTGGCTGCGCTGACGGTCATTCTTAAACACAAAAAAATGATTGCCGCGTCCACCCTGGGCCTGAGCAGCGCCGCGCTGCTGGCCAGCTTGCTGATGACGCCAATCTATACCGCAACCAGCAGGATCATGCCGCCACAGCAGCAAAGCTCCACCCTTACTGCAATGCTCGGGCAATTGGGTTCACTGGCCGGGGCTGCCGGTTCAATCGCTGGCCTGAAGAATCCGAATGATTTGTATGTCGGCATGTTGCAAAGCCAGAGCGTGGCCGACAACCTGATTCGCCGTTTCAATCTGCAGCAGCGTTATGAAGCCAAGACCATGATTGACACGCGTGAAAAGCTCTCCCGCGTTGTTGACATCCTGTCAGGCAAGGATAGTTTGATCACGGTATCGGTTGATGATAAAGACCCCAAGTTTGCCGCTACCCTGGCCAATGCCTATGTGGAAGAACTGAGTAAGGTCACCCAGCGGTTGGCAGTAACCGATGCCGCCAAGCGCCGGCTGTTTTTCGAGCAACAGCTGAAAGAGACCAAGGACAAGCTGGCAGATGCCGAAGTCGCCCTGAAGAAAACCCAGGAACAAACCGGCATCCTGCAACCGGAAGGGCAGATCCAGGTCATCGTATCCAATATGGCGCAGTTGCGCGCCGGCATTGCCAGCAAGGAAGTCGAGCTGAGTGCCATGCGCAGTTTTGCCACCGCACAAAACCCCAATTTGCTGAAAACCGAGCAGGAATTGCAAGCCATGCGCGCCCAGCTGGCCAAGCTGGAACAAAACCAGGCTGCCAAAGGCGCCGATATTTTTGTGCCCACCGGCAAGCTGCCGGAAAGTGGCATGGAGTATATACGCCGTCTGCGCGATGTGAAGTACTATGAAACCATGTTTGAACTGATGGCCAAGCAATTCGAATCCGCCAAACTGGATGAGTCCAAAGACTCCTCCAGTATTCAGGTATTGGATACTGCAACTGCGCCGGACAAAAAATCCAAGCCCAAGCGTGCTTTGATCTGCATTGCCGGGTTTATTACAGGCTTGTTTTTTGGTCTACTTGGCGCTTTTGTTCGTGAGGCCTATATCATTAGCCGGAGTAGTGACCAGAACGGACGCTGGAAAGCACTTGCTGCCGCCTGGAAAAGTCAGAAGTCATCGTGATATCGTGATATCGTGATATCGTGATTCGGCCGTTTTTTACCATACAGGTGAATCAGGCATGTCTGTTGTCTATTTGGTGCAACTGTAACTGACAAGGTTACTACTTGAGATGGGGCAGGGCCAATAAAATGCCTGTCACCTTCACCATCAGCATGGTGCCCTATGCCTGCTGTCAATCAATCATATTTGACTCCTGCCGCATGCGGAGGGGACTGATTTTGATTATTTAAGATCGCAGTGATTGTTTGTCATTTCTATGGCATGAGTTTTCCTGTTGTGTAATTAAAGTGGGAAATATCCGGCCGGCAACTGCAATACACATGACTGTGTATCCATCACACCATTGCATGGTGTATTCGATGAAAATGGATTAGACATGCAACGTAAAGGTATTATTCTGGCCGGTGGTAGCGGCACCCGCCTGTATCCGGCAACCCTGGCGGTCAGCAAACAACTGCTGCCCATCTACGACAAGCCAATGATCTATTACCCGCTCAGCACCCTGTTGCTGGCCGGTATTCGCGACATCCTGATCATTTCCACCCCGCAGGACACCCCGCGCTTCGAGCAACTGCTCGGCGATGGTAGCCAGTGGGGCATCAATCTGCAGTACGCAGTACAGCCCAGTCCCGATGGCTTGGCCCAGGCCTTCATCATTGGCGAAGATTTTCTGGCGGGGGCAGCTTCCGCCCTGGTCTTGGGTGACAACATCTTTCACGGGCATGATTTCCCCAAACTGCTGAAAGCGGCCAACGCCAAGCAGCAAGGCGCCAGCGTGTTTGCCTACCACGTACAGGACCCGGAGCGTTATGGCGTGGTGGAATTCGACGCCCAGGGCAAAGCCTTGTCCATCGAAGAAAAACCTGCCACTCCGAAGTCCAACTATGCCGTCACCGGCCTGTACTTCTACGACAATCAGGTCGTCGACATTGCCAAGTCCATCCGCCCCTCACCACGCGGCGA
Source organism: Aquitalea magnusonii (assembly GCF_003202035.1). GTDB lineage: Bacteria > Pseudomonadota > Gammaproteobacteria > Burkholderiales > Chromobacteriaceae > Aquitalea > Aquitalea magnusonii. The sequence goes on from NZ_QJKC01000024.1 coordinate 42,403, forward strand.
GCTGGAAATCACCGACGTCAACAACCGCTACTTGCAGCAAGGCCAGCTGGATGTGCAAACCATGGGCCGTGGCTATGCCTGGCTGGATACGGGTACCCACGAATCCATGCTGGAGGCCAGCCAGTTCATTGCCACTGTGGAAAACCGTCAGGGCCTGAAAGTCGCCTGTCTGGAAGAGATTGCCTACCTTCAGCAATGGATAGATGCCGCACAACTGGAAAAACTGGCGCAACCACTGAAAAAAAATGCATACGGAATGTATTTGTTGCAGCTGCTGAAATAAAGACCACCTGACTCATGAAAATCATTGATACCGCAATCCCGGATGTAAAGATTATCGAGCCTGCTGTGTTTGGCGATCAGCGTGGGTTCTTCTTTGAGAGCTTTAATCAGAAGCACTTTGACAATGCCATTGGTCGGCCGGTCAATTTTGTTCAGGATAATCACAGCCGATCAAGCAAAGGCGTTCTGCGTGGCCTGCACTACCAGCTGCCACCGTTTGCCCAGGGCAAACTTGTGCGTTGTGTGGTGGGGAAAGTCTACGATGTCGCAGTCGATATCCGCCGTAGCTCGCCCACTTGCGGTCAATGGGTTGGCGTCGAGCTATCCGCCGACAACAAGCGCCAGTTGTGGATCCCGGAAGGCTTTGCCCATGGATTTGTCACCTTGTCGGATGCTGCCGAGTTTTTATACAAAACAACCAACTATTGGGAAAAATCCGCAGAGCGGGCCATTGTCTGGAATGATCCTGTTTTGAATATAGAATGGCCTGAAATCGATATGCCTCAGCTCTCGGCAAAAGACCTGGAGGGCGCGTTTTTTGAAAGCGCTATCCTGTTCGATTAGGATGCTCCATTTTTTGCATGATTATCCTGGCTGTATTGGATCAAAGTTATTGAAAGATAGTGACAATGCGGAATATGAATTTTGATGTTATCAGTGGGCGGAAAATCCGCTTCGCTCTGGTCGGCTGCGGCCGCATTGCCAACAACCATTTCGGCTCGCTGGAAAAGCATGCCGACCGCGCCGAGCTGGTGGATGTCTGCGACGTAGACCCGGCCGCGCTGCAAGCTGCCGTCGAGCGCACCGGCGCCCGTGGCCACAGCAATCTCACCGATATGCTGGCGATTACCAATGCCGACATCATCGTGCTGACCACCCCGTCCGGCCTGCACCCGAGCCAGAGCATCGAATGCTCGGAAGCCGGTTTCCA
>NZ_QJKC01000025.1 GCF_003202035.1 Aquitalea magnusonii
CGCCTTCCCATCCCGAACAGGACCGTGAAACGCCTTAGCGCCGATGATAGTGTGGCATTCGCCATGTGAAAGTAGGACACCGCCAGACTCCCCTTACAAAAGCCCAGCTCAACCGAGCTGGGCTTTTTGCATTGGGGCTGGCTCTGGTCTTGGTGTCATTGCATAAGCCGCCTGTGGGCGGCTTTATTGCATCTGAAGAAGCGAAGGCTAAGCAGTACTACGCTGTAACGGATGGCTGGCTGACGTTACAATACGCAATCTTTGCTCTTCTGGCCGCCGTGCAGGCGGCATTTTCCTGTTGCTAGCCCGGAAAGACTCCCTTGGCCGAATTCCTGCGTAAACGATTGCACCTGTTTGTTCTGTTGTGGCTGGGTGTGGCGCTCATGGTCGGAATCCAGTGGGCCATGTCGGAGTACCAGCGCATACAGGAAGATTTTGATCGCAGTGCTAGGCTGGCGCATGGCGTGATTGCGCGCAAGCTGGATCAGAATGAATCGGTGCTGGCCGCCCTGGATGCGCTGCTGATGACGCGGCAGAAATTCGACATGCCTGTTCTCAAGGCGTTTTCTCACCAGATTCTTTCGCATTATCCCCAGTTGTATACCGTGGAGTTTTTCCAGCATGTGAACCGGGATAACCGGCAGGCGTTTCTGGATGAAATGCAGCAGCGCTTTGGCGCTACCTTTTTTATCCGTGATTTCGATATCGCCGGTCGGCGTAGCTGGGTGCCGGCACCGGTGCGCGACCAGCATCTGGTCGTGACCATGATAGAGCCGGACATTCCGGCGGCCAGCTCGGTATACGGCTTTGATGTGTTGCATGAGCCGCGGTTTGCCGCGCAGATGCGCAAGGCGATAGAGAGTGGCCACAAGCTGGCATCGGCACCGTTTGACCTGTATGAAGGCGGCCGGGTCTACCTGCTGATGCAGCCGGTGTTTTTGGGTGCGAATGGGGCTGCCGGAGCGGCTGGACGCGGCCAGCTGGTTGGTGTGGTGGCGCTGGTGGTGTACTGCGAAAAACTGTTGAATATTTCGCCGGCGGAAGGGGTGCCGGCAGAGCTGGATTTGTCGATTCTGACGACGGACAGCAGCAGTACCATTTTCAATGCCCGTGGCAAGCATAGCGATGCCGGGTACTGGCTGCCGGCCTTGTCTCGGCTTGAGCTGAGCCTGCCACTGGTGAGCGAATCCCAGCCTTTTGTGCTGCGGGTCGGCAAGGATGTGCTGCTGAGTGATTTCAAGCTGGGTGGCCTGCTGCTGCGGGAGGGGCTGATCTTGTCGCTGGTGATTTCGCTCTGGCTGATCTATAGCCAGCGGCAGGCGATGAAGAGGGCGCAAAGCCAGGCGGATGAGGCGATCTTTTTGCAGAGCGAGCGCGCCGCGGTCACCCTGAACGCGGTGCACGATGGCGTGATCACGCTGGATCCGCAGCAAAAGATCGAGATGGCCAATCCGATGGCGCTGACCCTGCTGGGCATGAGCCGGGAGGAGGTGATCGGCCAGCCTTTCCTGAATGTATTCCGGCTGATTGGCGAGCTGTCTGCCGAGCTGGCCGAAGACCCGGTCAGCGAGTGTTACCGTGCGGCCCACACCGTGGAACTACCGGAGCGCATGCAACTGGCTACCGCCAAGGGCCATGTGCGCCTGGTGGAAGGGGCGATTGCCCCCTTGTTTTCACGCAATGGCAGCCTGACCGGCGTGGTGTGCGCGCTGCGCGATATGGGGCCGGTGCGGCAGCGTGCGGCCGAGGCCCTGGAGGCTAGCGAGCTGCGGGTGAAGGAGCACCTGGAAAAGTTGTCGCATGTGGCGCGCCTGCATACCATGGGTGAAATGGCCTCCGGCATTGCGCATGAGGTGAATCAGCCACTGACTGCCATTTCCAATTACTGTCAGGCGTCCTTGCAGCTGCTGGAGTTTGGCGAAGACAGCCGTCCGCAGGTGGAGTCGGCACTCAGGCTGGCGGTGGCGCAGGCGGACCGCGCCGGGGAAATCATCAAGCGTTTGCGCGCGCTGGTGAGCAAGCGGGCGATGGAAATCCGGCTGATCGACCTGAATCAGGTGGTGGGGAACTGCATGTTCCTGGCGGAGTACGACCTGAAAGAACGTGGCATCGAGATGGTGCAGTTGCTGTCGGTCTACCCGATGGCGGTGATGGCCGACAGCATCCAGATGGAGCAGGTGGTGCTGAACTTGCTGTCCAATGCCATGGATGCGCTGCGCGATGAGCCGGTGATGAAGCGCCATATCATCATTCATACCCGGCGCGAGGGCAAGAAGGCCATTCTGGAGGTACGCGATACCGGGCGCGGCATCTCGCCGGAGTCGCTGGAAGTGCTGTTCCATCCCTTCTTTTCGACCAAGCAGAACGGCATGGGCCTGGGTTTGTCGATTTGCCAGACCATTGTCGAGCAATATGGCGGGCTGATCTGCGCTGAAAACATTCCGGCCAGCGGTGCCTGCTTCCGTATTGAATTGCCCCTGTCTCAGACGGTGACCGCGCCGGAGCAGGCGCCTGCCGCCGGCTGAGCCGGATCCAACATCAAAAAAAGAGCCGCATTGCGGCTCTTTGGCTTGGTGGGTATGGCGTGGGTGGATCAGCGCGGCTCCACCACCACCTGCGTGCGCTGGGCGCGTTCTTCGCGGGGGGTGATGCCAAAGTGATTGCGGTAGGTGCTGGAGAAGTGCGGGCCACTGGAAAAACCGCAAGCCAAGCCGATCTGCACAATGGACTTGCTGGTTTGCTGCAGTAACTGGCGTGCCCGGCTCAGGCGCAGTTCCAGATAGTATTTGGACGGCACCGTGCTGAGGTATTGCTTGAATAGCCGTTCCAGCTGACGGCGCGACACGCCGACGTAGTAGGCGATGTCATCGGTGGTCAGCGGTTCTTCGATATTGGCTTCCATCAGGCTGACGGCCTCGGTCAGCTTGGGCTGGCTGCCGCCGATGCGCGTAGCCAGCGGAATGCGCTGGCGTTCGTTGCCAGGGCGTACCCGTTCGATGCTGAACATTTCCGACAGGCGCGCGGTGAATTCATGTCCATGCAGGCTGCCGACCAGCGACAGCATGAAGTCCAGCGTGGCCGCGCCACCGGCGCAGCTCATGCGGCTGCGGTCGATTTCGTACAGATTGGACGAGACGATGACCTCGTGAAATTCCTCGGTAAAGCGGCTGATTTCCTGCCAGTGGATGGTGGCGCGAAAGCCGTTCAGCAGGCCGGCGCGCGCCATCCAGTAGCTGCCGCAGCCAATGCCGGCGATGGGCAGCTTGTCGGTATGCAGGCCGCTGATGCTTTTGAGGAATTCGTCCAGGTTGACTTCAATGGTGATGTCGTCGGCCAGCACGAACAGGCCGTCCAGCTTGGGCGCATAGGCCAGCGGCAGATCCACCGGCAGTTTCAGGCCGTTGGACATGGCCACCGGCAGGCCGTTGAGGGAGAGCGGCAGGAATTCGTACAGCTTTTTTTCGGCCAGCTGGTTGGCCCGGGTCAGCACTTCGCTGGCAATGGCAAAATCGGCCATGGAAGCGTGCGGAAGCAGGAGAAAACCGTAGCGTAACGGTTTGGCAGCGTGCATTGGATGACCCATGTTTTCCAAAAAAAGTGAGCACTATACCAAAAAAGCAGGTCATGCCGTGCTTGGCATGACGCTGCTATCTGCAGGCATTGTACGATTTATTTAAGGCTGCCGGAGAGGAATTGTGCAAGCCGCTCGCTTTGTGGATTGACCAGCACTTGCTTCGGGTTGCCTTGCTCTTCGATTTTGCCTTTGTGCAGGAAAATCACGTGGTTGGACACCTCGCGGGCAAAGCCCATTTCGTGGGTCACCACCACCATGGTGCGGCCTTCGCGCGCCAGGTCCTGCATCACCCGCAGTACTTCGCCCACCAGTTCCGGGTCCAGTGCCGAAGTCGGTTCGTCAAACAGCATCACTTCCGGTTCCATGGCCAGGGCACGGGCAATGGCCACGCGCTGCTGCTGGCCGCCGGACATATGGGAGGGGTATTTGCCTTCCACATCTTTCAGGCCCACCTTGTCCAGGTATTTGCGGGCACGGGCGATGGCTTCGTCGCGGGAGAGGCCCAGTACGTGGATGGGGGCCTCGATGATGTTTTCCAGCACCGTCATGTGTGCCCACAGATTGAAGTGCTGGAATACCATGGCCAGTTTGGTGCGGATGCGTTCCAGCTGCTTGTGGCTGGCGGCACGCAGGGCGCCGGTTTTCTTGTCGGCCACCAGTTGCAGCTCTTCGCCGCCCAGCTGGATCTGCCCGCTGTTGGGGTGTTCCAGCATGTTGATGCAGCGCAGGAAGGTACTCTTGCCCGAGCCGGAGGAGCCGATGATGCTGATGACGTCGCCGGCATGGGCGGTCAGCGATACACCCTTGAGTACTTCGTGGTTGCCATAGCTCTTGTGCAGGTCGGCAACGCGCAGTTTGATGTCGGTGGCTGGTGCCGCGTCGGTATGTTTCATGCTTGCAACCCTTGTCTTAAGGTTTCATCTGCCGCAGTGGGATGGCGGCCATTGCTGAAAGAGGGCGGCGCCATTGCCGCCCACGCTGTCAATGCTTGCGCGGGGCCAGATAGGCCAGCCAGCGTTGCTCTGCCTGCTTGAATAGCCAGACAAACAGAAAAGTCAGTGCCAGATAGATGGCGCCGGCCACCAAGAAGGGCTCGAAAGCCATATAGGTGTCGCTGTAGATGCGCCGGGCCACGCCGGTGATGTCGGCCAGCGTCACCAGGCCGGCCACTGCCGTGCTTTGCATCATCATGATCACCTCGTTGCTGTAGGCCGGCAGGGCACGGCGCAGTGCAGACGGAATCACGATGCGGCGCATCATCAGCCATTTGCTCATGCCCATGGCGCGGGCGGCTTCGATCTCACCCCAGTGGGTGGTGCGGATCTGTCCGGCGATGATTTCCGTGGTATAGGCTGCCGTGTTGAGCGTGAAGGCGAGAATGGCGCAGAACCAGGCATCCTGCAGGTATTGCCACAGCCAGCTGGCACGCACGGCATCAAACTGCGACAGGCCGTAATAGATGATGAACAGCTGTACCAGCAAAGGCGTGCCGCGGAATATATAGGTATACAGCCAGACGCTGCCGGACAGCAGGCGGTTTTTCGATACCCGGCCCAGTGCCAGCGGAATGGCCAGCAACATGCCCAGCAGCAGCGAGGCGCCCAGCAGTTGCAGGGTCATCACGATGCCGTCGCTGGTGCTCAGCAGTGGCTGGCCATCCGCTCCGCCCAGAAAGGCCGGCAGCTTTTCCAGAATAAGATGAAAGTCGATCACAGGCCGTTCTCCTTCAAGCCAGTGGAATAACGGCGCTCCAGCATGCCCAGCAGGATATTGGACACGCTGGTGATCACCAGGAAGATCAGCGCCACCAGCATGTAGACGGTAAACGGCTCCTGGGTGTTGGACTTGGCGGCATCGGCGCGATACATCACATCATTCAGGCCGATGACCGAGACCAGCGCGGTGGATTTCACCAGGACCAGCCAGTTATTGGTAAAGCTGGGCAGGGCAAAGCGCACCATTTGCGGAAAGGTGATGCGCAGGAAGATGCGCAGCGGTCCCATGCCATAGGCGGCACCGGCTTCCATCTGTCCCTTGGGAACGGCCATGATGGCGCCGCGAAAGGTCTCGGTCATGTAGGCACCGAAAATGAAGCCCAGCGTCAGCACCCCGGCGATAAAGGGGTCGATGTCCGGCGCAGCCCAGCCCATGGCGGTGGCGGCATCGTTCAGCAGCATCTGCACGCCGAAGAACAGCAAAAACATCCATACCAGGTCGGGCACGCCGCGCACCACGGTGGAATACAGCTCGGCCAGTGTGCGCAAGGCTTTGGACGGGGCCATCTTGAACATGGCACCAATCAGGCCCAGTAGCACCGAAACGGCCAGCGCCGCCGCCGCCAGCTTCAGCGTCAGCACCGCTCCATCGAGGATGCTGGGAAGATATCCGTGTAAAAACATGTACTACCCCTGTGTTTCCCGGGAAGGGACGGTGACGGCAGTGGCTGCCGTCACCACCGCAACGGTTTATTTGCCGTAGATGTCGAAGCTGAAGTACTTCTTCTGGATCTTGTCGTAGCTGCCGTCGGCGCGAATCTGCTGCAATGCCTTGTTGATGCGGGCCAGCAGGGCCTGGTCGGACTTGCGCACCGCCACGGCCGCGCCTTCACCGAAGTATTTCACCTCGTTGTATTCCGGCCCGACAAAGGCATAGCCCTTGCCGGACGGCGTCTTGATGAAGTCGGACTCACCCACGGCGGCATCGACAAAGCTGGCATCCACGCGGCCGGCCTTCAGGTCGAGGAAGGATTCCGGCGCCTTGGCATAGGACACCAGTTTCGCCCCCAGCTTCACCCAGTTGTCACGGGCGTATTTTTCCTGGATGGAAGAACGCAATACGCCAATCTTCTTGCCCTTGAACCAGGCGTCGTTGATCTGGCTGCCCTGTCTGGCGACCAGCCGGCTGGGCATGTTGTAGTACTTGTTGGAGAAGCTGACCACCTTCTTGCGCTCTTCGGTGATGTTCATCGAGGCGATGATGGCGTCGAACTTGCGCGCCTGCAGGGCAGGGATGATGCCATCGAAATCCTGCGGCACTACTTCGCAGCTCACTTTCATGGCAGAACACAGCGCCTGGGCAATATCGGGGTCGAAGCCCTTCATCTTGCCGTCCGGGCCTTGCTGGGAGAACGGTGGGTAACTGGCGTCGGTGGCAAAGCGCAGGGTTTCGCCGTGGGCGGCAGCCGTCATGCCGAGCGCGCACGCGCCCAGCACCATGAGGGACTTGAACATGGTTTCTCCGGATGAGTCTTGTCGTTGTTATGTGTGGCGATGCCTGCCGGCGAAGGTTCCGCCGGCAGGAGAGAGCTTCACACGGCAGGGCTTGCCGTATCAGCCGCCGTAGACGTCAAAGCGGAAGTACTTGTCCTGTACTTTCTTGTAGCTGCCATCCTTGCGGATCTGCTCGATGGCCTTGTTCAGGCGGCTGGTCAGCGCCTGGTTGCCCTTTTTCACGGCGATGCCCGCACCCAGGCCGAAGTATTTCACGTCGGCATAGTTGGGGCCGACAAAGGCATAACCCTTGCCGCCGTCGGTCTTGAGGAATTCCTGTTCGCCCACCGCGCCGTCAACGAAAACTGCGTCGACGCGGCCGGCCTTCAGGTCGAGGAAGGATTCCGGCGACTTGGTGTAAGCCACGATGGTGGCACCGTTCTTGCCCCAGAAGTCACGGGCAAACTTTTCCTGGGTGGAAGCACGCAGCACGCCGATCTTCTTGCCCTTGAAGGAGGTCTGGGAGACCTGGGTATTGCTCTTGGCAATGATGCGGCTGGCGATGTTGTAGTACTTGTTGCTGAAGTCGACAGCCTTCTTGCGCTCTTCGGTGATCTGCATCGAAGACAGGATGGCGTCGAACTTGTTGGCATTCAGCGCGGGGATCAGACCATCCCAGTCCTGCGGCACGATCTGGCAGGTGACTTTCATGGCGCTGCACAGTGCATTGGCCATGTCGATGTCAAAACCTTCCGGCTTGCCATCGGCACCCTGTTTGGAGAACGGGGGGTAGTTGAGGTCTACACCAAAGCGGATGGTTTCGGCATGGGCGGCAAAACCGGACAGGCTGACTGCAACTGCAGCAGCAAAAATGACCTTCTTCATATGTGTCTCTGCTTCTCGCATGGCAAAGAAAGATCGTGCGATCTTTCTCATGGTCTTACTTTGTAAACCCGGCGTGGAAGGGATGGCTGCCTGGGCAGCACGGCCGGAACCTGTTGTTGTTATGCCTGCATGCGCCTCCTGTGAAGACGCCAGGCAATGGTGGCAGGAATCGTCCAGCCCAACAATCAGTCGCATTTGCGGCGGGTAGCCCAAAATTGCGAAGGGGCGCATTTTACCCCTATTTGTATTCAAAGTGAAACGTCATCAAAATCATGTACTTATCTATTGATTGTCGGATTGTATACAATGTAGGCTGTGCAAGCCATTGTGTAATTGGCTGTCGCATTGCTATAAGGCGAAAAGTGGGAGAAAAACCAGCCCAGCCCGTGTGGCGGGTTTTTCATGCTGCACTGCATCCCATCTTTCTGTAAGTCGGTGTCGCATTAAGGAAATCCCGCGGGTAGCGGGCTTACTACAATGCCCCGACACAAACCGTGCATACAACAAGAGAAGCCCCATGTCGCTTACCAACAAGACCGAACTGGCGAGCCTGATTGCTGATATCCAGGCCGTTGCACAGAGCAAGCTTTCATCCAAGGAGACACAACAACTCGCCGGTTTCTTCCCGATCTACTTTGAAGAAACCGAGCATGCCGACCTGCGCCAGTTTTCCTCGCTGGACCTGTTCGGTGCCGCGCTGGCCCATTTCGAGTTTGCGCGCAAGCGTAACCCCGGTCAGCACAAGGTACGCATCTATACTCCCGATTTCGAACGGGATGGCTGGCAGAGCACCCATTCGGTGATTGAAGTCGTCAACGACGACATGCCTTTCCTGATCGACTCCATCTCCATGCTGCTGTCGCGCCACAACATCAACCTGCACCTGCTGGTGCACCCGGTGCTGTCGGTTGGCCGTGACAAGAGCGGCAATCTGCAGGAAATCCGCCGCACGCAGGACCGCAGCCTGCCGCTGGAATCCTTCATCCACGTGCAGATCGACCGTGTCAGCGATGCCGCCACCCTGCAAAAGCTGGAAGCCGAACTCAACCGCATCATCGCCGACATCCGCCTGCTGGTGAGCGATGAACCGAAAATGCGCGCCGTACTGGGCGAAATCGGCAAGGACCTGGCCAAGGTAAAGGGCGAACGTGCTGCCGAAGCCAAGGAAGCCGTGGATTTCCTCGGCTGGATGGCGGGCAATCACTTCCTGTTCATGGGCTATTGCGATTACGACCTGGTCAAGCGCGATGGCAAGGACAGCCTGAAGATCGTCAAGGACTCCGGCCTGGGCATCCTGCGCGACCAGGGCGACAAGGAATATTCCGCCAGCTTTGAAACCCTGCCGCAGGAACTGCGCGAACTGGCGCACCTGCCGCAGCTGATCATCCTGAACAAATCGCAAACCCGCTCCATCATCCACCGTCCGGCCTATGTCGATTTTGTCGGCATCAAGCGCTTCAACGACAAGGGTGAAGTGATCGGCGAGCGCCGCTTCCTCGGCCTGTACACCGCCAGCGCCTACCAGGCTTCGCCGAAGGACATTCCGCTGGTCCGCCAGAAAGTGGCCAGCGTGGTAGCCAACTGCGACTACGTGGACGACAGCTACAAGGCCAAGACCCTGGGTTTCGTGCTGGAAAGCTATCCGCGCGACGAGCTGTTTGAAATCCCGGCCGATGTACTGGGCCCGATCGCCGAAGGCATTGTCAGCCTGCAGGAACGCCCGCGCGTGCGCCTGTTCGTGCGCAAGGACCGCTACCATCGTTATGTCAGCAGCCTGGTCTACGTGCCGCGTGACAGCTTCAACACCGAAGTGCGCCTGAAGATCGAAAAAGTGCTGATGACCGCCTTCAATGGCAACTCGGCCGAGTTCAGCGTACAGATCAGCGACAGCTCGCTGGCGCGCGTGCATTACATCATCCGCACCAATGCGTCCAAGCTGCCGGCCTTCCGCGAATCCGACATCGAGGCGGAAATCGCCCGTCTGGTGCGTGGCTGGGTGGAAGAAATGCACCAGCAACTGGTGGAAGTGCACGGCGAAGAAGCCGGCAACCTGCTGTTCAAGCGCTACCGTTCGGCCTTCCCGGTGGCCTACCGCGAAGAATTTGCCGTGCGCAATGCCGTGCTGGACGTGCAACTGCTGGAGTCGGTTTCTGCCGGTCATCCGCTGGCGATGAAGCTGTACCGTCCTTTCCATCGTGGCAACCAGGCATTCAACCTCAAGCTGTTCCGCGAAGGCGAGCCGATGAGCCTGTCCGCCAGCCTGCCCATCCTGGAGAACATGGGTGTCAAGGTGAGCGACGAGCATCCGTACCGTGTCGAGCGTGAAGACGGCTCCGCAGTATGGATCAGCGATTTCGGCCTGGACGTGGGTGCCTTCTTCGAGCAGATGTCCAGCGAAGCGGTACAGAAAGACTTCCAGGAACTGCTGGCCCAGGTGTTTGCCAAGCGCTGCGAAAACGACGGTTTCAACCGTCTGGCGCTGATTGCCGGCCTCGACTGGCGTGAAATCTCGCTGGTGCGCGCACTGGCCAAGTATCTGCGTCAGGGCGGCCTCACCTTCAGCCAGAACTATCTGGAACAGTGCGTGGCCAACTACCCGGACATCACCCGTCGTCTGGTGGCGCTGTTCGTGGCCCGCCTGGACCCGGTGAATGCCGACGACGCCCGCGCCGATGCCCTGCTGGCCGAAGTGAAGGAGCTGCTGGACAATGTGGCCAACCTGGATGAAGACCGTATCCTGAACGGCTTCCTGGCGGTGATTCTGGCGACCCGTCGCACCAACTTCTGGCAGAAGGATGCAGCGGGCGAATTCAAGTCCTACATCTCCTTCAAGCTGGAATCCAACCAGATTCCTTTCCTGCCGCAGCCGCGCCCGATGTTTGAAATCTGGGTGTACAGCCCGCGGGTGGAAGGCGTGCATCTGCGCGGCTCCAAGGTCGCGCGTGGTGGCCTGCGCTGGTCCGACCGCATGGAAGACTTCCGTACCGAAGTGCTGGGCCTGGTGAAGGCACAGATGGTGAAGAACTCGGTGATCGTGCCGATGGGCTCCAAGGGCGGTTTTGTCGGCAAGCAACTGCCGGCACCGAGCGACCGTGAAGCCTTCCTGGCCGAAGGCATCGCCTGCTACAAGATCTTCATCTCCGCACTGCTGGACGTGACTGACAACCTGGTGACCGGTCAGATCATTCCGCCCAAGGACGTACGCCGTCTGGACCCGGATGATCCCTACCTGGTGGTGGCGGCCGACAAGGGCACCGCAACCTTCTCCGACATCGCCAACGGCATTTCCGAATCCTACGGCTTCTGGCTGGGTGACGCCTTTGCTTCCGGTGGTTCCGCCGGTTACGACCACAAGGGCATGGGCATTACCGCCCGCGGTGCCTGGGAATCGGTCAAGCGTCACTTCCGCCATCTGGGCATCAACACCCAGGAGCAGGATTTCACCGTGATCGGCATTGGCGACATGGCTGGCGACGTATTCGGTAACGGCATGCTGCTGTCCGAACACATCTGCCTGAAGGCCGCGTTCAACCACCTGCACATCTTCCTGGACCCGACGCCGGACGCCAAGACCAGCTTTGCCGAACGGGCGCGCCTGTTCAATCTGCCGCGTTCCAGCTGGGCGGATTACAACCGCGAGCTGATTTCCAAGGGCGGCGGCATTTTCGAACGCTCGGCCAAGTCCATTCCGCTGTCGCCTGAAGTCAAGGCGTGGCTGGAAACCGACAAGGACAGCATGGCGCCGAACGAGCTGATCCATGAAATCCTCAAGGCCAAGATCGACCTGCTGTACAACGGCGGTATCGGTACTTACATCAAGGCTTCCACCCAGAGCCATGCCGACGCCCGCGACCGCGCCTGCGACCCGGTACGGGTCAATGGCAACCAGCTGCAAGCCCGCGTGGTGGCCGAAGGCGGTAACCTGACCTGCACCCAGCTGGGCCGTGTCGAATTTGCGCTGTGCGGCGGCCGTATCGCCACCGACGCCATCGACAACTCCGCTGGTGTGGATTGCTCCGACCACGAAGTCAACATCAAGATCCTGCTGGGCGCAGTGATGCAGGCTGGTGACATGACGCTGAAACAGCGTAATGAGCTGCTGGCGGAAATGACCGACGAAGTGGGCCATCTGGTGCTGCGCAACAACGTGCTGCAAACCCAGATCCTGGCGATCAAGCGACTGGAAGCGGCCTCCATGCTGTCCACCCATGCGCGCATGATTTCGCACATGGAAAAGACCGGCGAGCTGAACCGCGAAATCGAATACCTGCCGTCGGAAACCCAGATCAACGAACGCCGTCTGGCGCGTCAGGGTCTGACCGTGCCGGAAATCGCCGTCCTGCTGGCCTACAGCAAGATTTCGCTGGATCAGGCCATTCTGGCCACCGATGTGCCGGACGATGCCGACTTCCTGCCGGTGCTGGTCAACTACTTCCCCAAACCGCTGCAACAGCGCTTTGGCAAGCAGATGGAACAGCATCAGCTGCGCCGCGAAATCATCGCCAACCAGCTGGCCAACCAGATCATCAACCGCATGGGCACCACCTTCGTGTTCCGCCTGCAGGAGGAGTCGCCGTTCTCCGCGGCCGACATCGCCCGCGCCTGGTGGATTGCCAGCCGCGTGTTTGATGCGGAAAACCTGTGGGGCCAGATCGAAGCGCTGGACAACCTGATTCCGGCCGACCAGCAAATGGAAATGATGGTGCTGGTGCGTACCCTGATCGAGCGCGTCACCCGCTGGGTGCTGCGCAACAAGCGTCCGTTCACCTCGGTGAATGCCGTGATCGAACAGTACGCTGGCAAGGTGCAGGCCCTGCTGGCACGTCTGCCGGCGCTGGTGGATGCCAGACAGTACCCGGCCGTGGCCGAGCTGGAAGCCCGCCTGAGCCTGCCGAACATGCCGCAGGAACTGGCCCGCGTGCTGGCGCGTCTGGAGTTTGCCGTACCGCTGATGGACATCATCGAAATCAGCGAAGGTGGCGAACTGTCGCTGGACGAAGTGGCGCAAAACTACTTCCAGCTGGGACGCAATCTGCAACTGGACTGGCTGCGCGATGCCATCACCGGCCTGCCGCGCGACAACCGCTGGCAGTCGCTGGCCCGCTCTGCGCTGCGTGACGACCTGTATCGCCTGCATCGCAAGCTGGCCAAGCTGGCGCTTAGCGAAGCCAGCGGTGACAAGGCTTTTGCCGATGCCTGGCTGGCCAAGCGTCGCAACGAGCTGGAACTGTGCTACCAGATGTTTGCCGAGCTGCAGTCCTTCAGCGTGCTGGATCTGGCCATGCTGTCTGCCGGCATGCGCGAGCTCAACAACCACCTGCTGGCCTGATCAGCCAAGGCAAAGTGAACAAGCCGGCCCCCTGGGGCCGGTTTTTTTATGTCCATCAGCAGAAAATGCGCTGGGTTTGATGCGAAGCGGCGGACGGCAGCAGGCAATTCCGGCTATCATCCGCACTTGACTCCGGCATCCATCATGCCGAACAGACTGGAATGACAAGATGCAGAACACACAGGCCGATGCCTCCGCACGGGAAGCAGAGCACGCCTGGCGCCACGCCAAGCAACTGGAACAGGCGCTGATTGAACTCTTGCAGCAAGCCTTGCCGGCCAGCGGGCTGTGCACCGTGGGCAAGCCGCTGACCGAACAGCAAAAGCGCGGCGAGTCGCGCCAGGCACTGTGCTGCAGCCTGCCGCTGCTGCAAAAGAAAAAGCGCAAGGACACCATCGTGGCCTTCCTGAACTTCCAGATCAGTCTGGCGGGCGACGGTGTGCCGCGGGTTGGCGCAAGCGGCCAGGGCGAGCCGCTGGGGCCGGTGCTGCACCTTGCGCACTGGACCTGCGAATTCAGCTTCGAGTACGACGCCTACGTCGGTTTCCCCGCCACCGGCTGGCAGCCGTGGCTGAATCAGGCTGGACGTCTGTTGCGCTGGGAGGACGACGAATCGCCGTTTGGCGACGAGTGGACCTACAGCCTGCGACTGGATGCCCTGAGCACCGACGAAGGCCTGCTGCGCCGCGTGGTGTTGCAGCCGGTGCTGGCCCTGCTGGAAGGCGCGCAGGCCGAACAGGCGCTGCCGGATGATTTGCCGGGCCTGGTCCGCTATGTCGATGTGCCGGCAGCAGACGGCTTGCAGGACTTGCGCGTGCTGGGCTGAGGCTGTGCTGGCTCGGTAAAAGAAAAACCCCGCCATGGTTTGCGGGGTTTTTTGCTGCCTTGGCGGCTGGCGGCTTCAGTTGGCTGTCGTGGCCTGCCAATCTCCACCCAGTGCCTTGAGCAAACTCACACTCCAGACAAACTGGCTGCCGCGCAGCTGTGATTGCAGACGCTGCGCTGCCAGCAGGTTTTGCTGGTTGATGGCCAGGGTCAGGGCATTGTCCAGCCCTTCGCGATAACGCAGCAGCGAGAGCTCATATGCCTTGCGCTGGCTGTCCACTGCCTGTTGCTGGCTGGCGTTGGCCTCGCTCAGGCCATGCAGGGTGGACAGGGCATCCTGGCTTTCCTGGATGGCTTGCAGCACGGTCTGGCGATAGCTGGCGGTAGTGGCCTGATAGCCGGCCTCGGCGTAGCGGACCGCGGCCTGTGTCTTGCCGTTGTCAAACAGCATCTGGCTGGCCTGCAAGCCCAGCGACCAGATCAGTGCCGGGGCGGATACCAGATTGCCCAGGCGGTTTGATTCATAGCCGACATAGCCCGGATTCAGGTTGAGTTGCGGAAACCAGGCGGCCTTGGCCACGCCGATCTGGGCATTGGCAGCGGCCATGGCGCGTTCGGCGGCGGCAATGTCCGGCCGTCGTTCCAGCAATTGCGCCGGCAGCCCGCCGCCAATGGCGGGCAGCTGCGCGGGCAGGCTGCCCTGCGACAGGCTGAAGGCGGCGGCAGGCTGGCCGCTCAGGGTGGCCAGCAGGTCTTCCTGCTGGCGGCGCTGGTTGCCCAGCAGGCTGAGCTGCGCCTGGGCGGCTTGCAGGGCGGCTTGCTGGGTGGCCAGGGCGCTGGCATTGTCCAGGCCCTCCTGATGGCGCACCCGCGTCAGTTGCAGCACTTTTTCTTGCAGGCTGATCGATTGCCGCAGCAGGGTGCTTTCCTCATCCAGCTGGCGTAGCTGGAAATAGGCACTGGCCAGTTGGGCGGTCAGTAGCAGGCGCACGTTTTCGCTGTCGGCCCGGCTCTGTTCGGCACTGGCGCTGGCGCTTTCCACATCGCGGCGCACCCGGCCCAGCCAGTCGAATTCATAGCTGACACTCAGGGTAGGCTTGTAATCGTTCTGGATAGTGCTGCTATTGGGCGAGTTGTAGTTGGACAGCGGGCGGTCGGCCGATATGCGGCTGCGGCTGGCGCTCATGCCCACGCCCACGCTGGGCAGGGTGGCGGCCGCGTGCAGGCCGGCCTGGGCCTGTGCCTGTTGCAGCCGGGCCAGTGCCTGCGCCAGCGTGGCATTGTGGGCGATGCAGTCTTGCTCCAGCCGGTTGAGCGTGGCGTCGCCAAACTGCTGCCACCAGGCCTGCTTGGGCAGTTGGTCGGCCGGGCGGGCCGCCTGCCATGTGCCCTGGTCTTTCCACTGCGTGGGCAGGTCAGGCTGGGCCGGGCGCTGGTAGTCCGGGCCGATGGCCGAGCAGGCTGCCAGCAACAGGCTCAGGCTGGTCAGCAGGCCGGCGGTCAGGGGGGAGGGTGCGTGCATGCTGTTTACCCGCCCTTGCCGCTGGCCACGATATTGACCGGCTGCCCATCGCTGATGGCATCGGCCGGATTGATGATGACGTGCTCCTTGCCGGTGAGGCCGGATTTGATTTCCACCTCCTTGCCGTAATCGGTGCCCAGCGCCACTTTTTGCAGCTTGACCCTGCCCTTGGCGTCCACCGTGGCCACCTGGCTGCCGGCCGGGCCGAACAGCAGGGTGTTGGCCGGCAAGGTCAGGCTGGGCTTGCCCGGCAGATTGAAGCGTGCTTCCACATACAGGCCGGGCAGCAGTTTGTGCCCGGTATTGGGCAGCACGATTTCCACCTGCAGCGTGCGGGTGGCCGGGTCGATGGCGCCGGCCGTGCGGGCTATCCGCCCTTTCACGGCAGCCTCGCCGCTGTCGCTGGGTTTGACCTCCACCGTGTCGCCGACGCGGATCTGGCTGGCCCTGTCCTGCGGCACATAGGCATACAGATGCAGCTGGTCGACCTGGGCAATGGCAAACAGCGCCTGGGCGCTGCCGCCATTGCCGGCATTGATCAGGCTGCCGTTGTCGACATTGCGCTTGGTGACGATGCCGTCAAACGGGGCAAGCACCTTGCCGAAATCCTGCTGGTCGCGCAGGCGCTTCAATACGGCAGCGGTTTGCTGGTAGGCGGCGGACTTTTCTTCGTATTCCTGTTGCGATACCGCATCCTGCGCCCGCAGGCGACTCCAGCGTTCAAAGGCAGTGCGCGCCAGTTCGTGGTTGGCTGCCGCTTCGTCTACCTGTTTGTTGATGTCGGGAATGTCCAGCACGGCCAGCAGTTCGCCCTTCCTGACCGGTTGGCCAATATCCTTGAACCACTGTTTCACATAGCCGCTGGTGCGGGCATAGATTTGCGCCTCGGTCAGCCCTTGCAGGGTGGAGGGCAGGGTGAGCTTGTCATCATGCCGGTTGGGCTGTGGCGTGACCACCCGCACCTGCTGGATGGCGCTCTGGCTGGCTGCCTGTGCCAGCGTGTCGGCGGCGGCCTGGCGCGCCAGCAGCGTGCGGGCGAGGCCGGCCAGCAACAGCAGCAGGATGATGATGGTAACGGTACGGGCGCGGCGCGCTACCTTGTCGCGGCCGTTGAGCGATGCGACGGTGTTCTGGTGAAACGCCGGCACGCCCTGAGAGGCATGGCGCTGTTCTGTCATGGTGAAGTCCTAGGCTTGGGCCGGTTGGTGGGGAGGGTGATCGTTGCCGTCTGCCGCATCTTGTTGCGGCTTGCGCTGGGCCAGCCAGCTGTGGAAGCTGGCAAACACCACCGGGACGAAGACCAGGGTGGACACGGTGGCAAACAGCAGGCCGCCGATGACGGCGCGGCCCAGCGGGGCGTTCTGCTCCGAGCCATCGCCAATGCCGATGGCCATGGGAATCATGCCGATGATCATGGCCAGTGCCGTCATCAGCACCGGACGCAGACGGGTGGCCCCGGCTTCCAGCGCTGCCGACAGCGGTGGCAGCCCTTCATGCAGGCGCTGGCGGGCAAAGGCCACCACCAGAATGCTGTTGGCGGTGGACACCCCCATGGTCATGATGGCGCCGGTCAGCGCCGGTACGCTCAGATTGGTGCCGGTCAGGATCAGCATCCAGGCAATGCCGGCCAGCGCCGCCGGCAGGGCGGAGATGATGATGAAGGGGTCGAGCCAGGACTGGAAATTCACCACGATCAGCAGGTAGACCAGCACGATGGCGCCCAGAATGCCGACACCCAGGCCGGTATAGGAGGACTGCATGGTTTCCACCTGGCCGCGCATGCTTATCTTGCTGCCCTTGGGCAGGCTGGCCTGCGCCTGCTTGATGAGTTGCTGGATATCGCGGGCGGCCGAGCCCAGATCGCGCCCGCGCACATTGGCATAGATGTCCACTGCCGGCTGGATGTTGTAGCGGGTGACAATGGCGGCCTCGCGGCCGGGGCTGACCTTGACCAGATTGCCCAGTTGCTGCGGGCTGCTGCCGTTATTGCCTGCCGCATTCACCGGCAGGCCCATCAGGTCGTCCAGGGTGTTGATGCGGTATTGCGGGGTTTGCGCCTGCATGTTGTACACCACGCTATTGGCCGGATTCAGCCAGAAGGTGGGCTGGGTCTGCTGGCTGCCGGACAAGGGCAGCAGCAGGTTCTGTGCCACATCGCTGGCGCTGATGCCCATGTTCTGCAAACGCGAGCGGTTCATTTCCAGCTGCAGCGAGGGCGCATCCAGCCGCTGGTGGACATGCACGTCCACCGCGCCATTCACGCCCTTGATGCGGTCGGCCAGCTTGACGGCGAAAGCATGGTTTTCCGCCATGTTCTTGCCGTAAATCTGCACATCGATGGCGGATGGCGTGCCGAAATTGAGAATCTGGGTGACGATGTCGGCAGGCTGGAAGAAAAACTCCACGCCGGGGAAACGCTTGGCCAGCAGCGGCGGAATCTTGTCGATGTAATCCGCGCTGGGGCGGTGACCGGGCTTCAGCGAAATCAGGATGTCCGCATCCAGCGTGCCGATGGTGCCGGAGTTGCTGTAGGACAGATTGATACCGGAATAGGGCAGGCCGATATTGTCGATGATGGTGTCCAGCTCGGCCGGCGGAATGATCTCCCGCAGGGCATGGTCCACGCCATCGGCCAGCCTGGCGGTATTCTCGATGCGGGTGCCGGTGGGCGCGCGCATGTGCAGCTTGATCTGGCCGGTGTCCACGGTGGGGAACAGGTCGCGCCCCAGCAGCAGGTACAGGCCGCAGGACAGCAGGCAGAAGCCGAGAAAGGCTGCCATGAAGCGCCGGCGATGGGTCAGCAGATGGCTGAGCAGCAGCACATACACCGTGCGCAGCTTTTCAAAGTGATGGTTGAAGCGGGTATGCACATGGTGAATCCACTGGGTGAACCGGCCGCTGCGACCCTGGTGGCCCATCAGCAGCAGGGCCAGCGTGGGCACCAGGGTACGCGACAGCACATAGGAGGCCAGCATGGCAAACACCACCGCCTCGGCCAGCGGCACAAACAGGTAACGCGCCACGCCCTCCAGGAAGAACATCGGCACGAACACGATGCAGATGCACAGGGTGGAGACAAAGGCCGGAATGGCAATCTCCCCCGCACCTTCCAGAATGGCGGTGTGCAGGTCCGAACCCATGTGCAGGTGGCGTTCGATGTTTTCGATGGTGACGGTGGCATCGTCCACCAGAATGCCCACCGCCAGCGCCAGCCCGCCCAGCGTCATCACATTGATGGTTTCGCCAACGGCATGCAGCAGAATGATGGAAGAAAAAATCGACAGCGGAATCGACACGGCAATGATGGAGGTAGTGCGCCAGTTGCCCAGAAATAGCAGCAGCATGATGGCGGTGAGCACGGCGGCAATCAGCGCCTCGTGCACCACCCCCTCCACCGCGGTTTTCACGAATACCGACTGGTCGGCCAGCAGCGACACCTCAATGCCCTTGGGCAGCAAGGGCGTCACCGTGGGCAGCAGGCTTTTCAGATTGTCCACCACGCTGAGGGTGGAGGCGCCGCCGTTCTTGTACACCGACAGCAGCAGCCCGCGCTGGCCGTTCTGGCGCACGATATTGGTTTGCGGCGAGAAGCCGTCGCGCACATGCGCCACCTCGCCCAGATAGGTGATGGCGCCATTGCTGCTGCGCACCGGCAAGTTATTCAGCCCGGCAATGGTGGTGGGCGAGCCGTTCAGGCCGATATTGTATTCAGTGTCGCCAATCTTGGCGGTGCCGGATGGCAGGATCAGGTTCTGGCTGCTGATGGCATTCACCACGCTGGCTGGTGTCATGCCCTTGGCGGTAATGGCCGCCATGTCCAGATCGACCGATAGCAGCCGCACCTTGCCACCATAAGGGTAGGGGATGGCCACGCCGGGAATGGTCACCAGCTGCGGACGCAGGGTGTTGACCGCGGCATCGAACACATCCTGTTCCGACAACTCCTTGCTCGACATCCCCAGCTGAATCACCGGCACGCTGGATGCGGTGTACTTGATCACCAGCGGTGCCGTGGTGCCGGGTGGCATCTGGCGTACCACCGCTTGCGAGACCGACACCACCTGGGCAATCGCCGTCTGGATATTCACATTGGGCTGGAAAAAGATCTTGATCACCGCAATACCGTTGAGCGACTGCGACTCGATATGCTCGATGTCGTTCACCGTGGTGGTGAGAATGCGCTCGTGGGACTGGGTGATGCGGTCCGCCATCTGCTGCGGTGCCAGGCCGTTATAGCCCCAGATGACACTGATCACCGGAATGTCGATTTCCGGCAATACATCCACCGGCGTGCGAAACAGCGCCAATGCGGTGGCCAGCAGGATGGCAATCGCCATCACGATAAAGGTGTAGGGCCTGCGTAATGCAGTTTCGACGATCCACATCGGGTAGTGTTGCCTTCCATGCAAACTGCCGGCAATTCGAGCCGGTTGGCGCACATCAAGATGGAAAAAAGTCTGTAGGCACGGCCTTGCCGCGTGCTGCAGCCGGGCCAGGCTGAACATGGCCGGAGAGCCGCAAACCAGACAAGCTGCCGCAACGCGGTGCCTGCGGCTTCTCCCCCGGACTGCCCGGCCTGTTGCGATGATAGCCCATGCCGGTTACCGCCGAGTGTCCGACAATCATGCCAATTGTTGCTAAATATTGCAGGAAATCGTCAGCGCTGGCCGCTATGACTGTGCCATGGCCGCATCGCTGCTGAATAACAGGGTGGGCGCGCTGCTGCCAGGGAAATCGAAAGGTCCGCAGCCATGCAGCCCAGCCTTTTGCAATACGCGCGCCGATGCCTGATTGTCGGCATTGGTATAGGCCACTACCCGCGGCAGCCGCAGTTGCTGCAAACCATACTGCACGCAGGCCGTTGCAGCCTCGCTGGCATAACCCAGCCCACGCCATGCCGGCAGCAGGGTATAGCCCACATCGAC
Source organism: Aquitalea magnusonii (assembly GCF_003202035.1). Classification (GTDB taxonomy): domain Bacteria; phylum Pseudomonadota; class Gammaproteobacteria; order Burkholderiales; family Chromobacteriaceae; genus Aquitalea; species Aquitalea magnusonii. The sequence continues at coordinate 20,270 of NZ_QJKC01000025.1, forward strand.
ATCAGCCAGCCCCTCGCGCCGGATCAGCCCGCACATGCCGACTGGCTGGCCATCCTCCAGCCGCTCCATGCACCACAGCCCGATGCCGTGCTGTGCATAGCTCGCCAGCGGACCACGGCTGATGTAGTTGCCGGCATCTTCCAGCGTATGCACGCCACGATCCGTCACATTGCGGATGAAATCCGGGTCGGTCAGCAGGGCCAGCACCAGCGGTGCATCCTGCAGGTTGAATTCGCGCAGCCGCAAGCGGGAAGTAAGAATGGGTAACATGATGAAGTTTGCATCCGGACAAGGAGTAGGCCAGTTTACTGCATGCGCTGCACGCGGCTATCAATTCCGGCACTATGCCGCTCAGCAGCGCAGCAAGCACCGCAGCGCCTGGCCGGGTCTGCAGTTTTTTTGTTGGGATCTTGCCAAAAGCACACAGTACCTGTATTATCGCCCTCTCTGTTGCAGCACTGCAGCAGCCATCTGGAGAGGTGGATGAGTGGTTTAAGTCGCACGCCTGGAAAGCGTGTTTAGGGTAATACCCTAACGGGGGTTCGAATCCCCCCCTCTCCGCCAAACACCCCTAGAGTGTTGTTTTTACAGTAAATTCAGGTTCCGTAAGGCTTTTTTGCCCCTGAGTTCTGCACAACACTCCTACACATTGGCGATAAGAGTTCAGTTTTTTTCTTGGCTTCCTATACTCTGGATCGGAACTCAATGAACGATGCCAATGTTACCCACAGGCCTGCAACGCCACCCCCAATCCGGCACCTACTATCTTCATCGTCGTATCCCAACTGACGTTCTTGTTTGCTATCCCGGCAAAAAAGAAATCACGTTTTCGCTACGCACCAAGGACTACCGCACGGCTGTCGAGCGCCATCGCGCGGAAGAAGCCCGTCTGACCTCCGAGTGGGAGGAAAAACGACAGCGGCAGGCGGAGCGTTACGCGCGTACGCAACTCGCAGCCATCACCCACATCGACGCACTCACCCCCGAAGTCATCGACGCCATCTGTCTGCATGCAGAGTCGGCCAGCCTGGCTGGGGATGAAGCGCGCCGCGAAAATGGCCACTACACGCTGGACGAAGTCGAGGAATACCAGGCTGGCTATACCGAGGCCAACCGCATTCTCAAGGGCGCGGTAGCCATTGGTGACTACGAGCTTTTGCGTGGCCCGCTGGAACAATTCCTGCGCCTCTACCGCTACCAGCTCAAAGCCATTGAACCGGAAATGCGCCGCCTGGCACTGGCCTATGGCCGCATGGCCATCCGCACCAACGAGAAACTGCTCAGTCGCTATGACGGCAAGGAAGTACCGACACCAGTCATGGCGCAGCGGCTGGAAACGCCGATGCTGTCCGAGGTGACCCAAAGCTATCTGGCCTACTACCAGAAGCTGGACAAGGTAGCGATGCTGCGCAAGGTGACGGCGGTCATGCCACTGCTGGTCGACATCATCGGCGACAAGCCCATCGGCCTGCTTAAGCAAACTGACCTTGAAGCCTATTTCGAGGCGGTGCAAACCCTACCACCGCGCTGGAAAGACATCTGCCGTCAGGAAAAACTGCGCCCACTGGAACTGGCCAAACAGCAACGTGGCGAGATGAGCAAGGGGACGTTCGACGGCACCTACCTCGCGGTGATGACACCGTTCATCAAATACTGCCGCCGCAAGTGGCAGGACCACGGCTGGCCGATGACGCTGACCACCGAAGGGGTGCAATACCTTGGTTCCCGCCGCGACCCCGAAGGCGGGCAACGTGCCTTTGAATCGGCAGAACTGAAGCGGCTGTTCGAGGGACCGGAAATGGCACGCTTTGCCCGACGCCCGGCCATGGCACACAAATACTGGCTTCCCCATTTGGGCCTGTTCACCGGAGCGCGGGTCAATGAGCTGTGCCAACTCAACCCGCAAGTCGATATCACACAGGATACGCAGACCGGCACCTGGTATATGGACATTACTGACGAATCCGAAGGCGATGCCCGTATCGACAAATCGGTCAAAACCGGTGGCTCCAAACGCAAGCTGCCCATCCATCCCAAACTGATTGAACTGGGCTTCCTCGACTATGTGGCAGCAGCCAAGAAACGGGGCGACACCTTGCTGTTCCAGGCCTTCCCGACCGCCGCAGGCCGCGCCTCGCCCAAGGCGATGAAATGGTTCACCGAGTTCCTGCAAGAAATCGGGCTGCGCGACGAAACCCCGAATGCCCGCATTGTCGGTATGCATGCCTTCCGCTCCACTTTCCTGCACCGCGCGATGGTGCTGGGCGTGGTGAGCGCCGAAACCATCACCGGCCATGCCAGCAATATCACCAGCATCGAGACCATTCAGAACGGACAGGTGAATCAGGAAGCGTCGGCAGTGGTGAAGAAATACCGTGGTGAACTGCCAGTCGACAAGAAACTGGAAATCCTGTCGCGCATCACCTTCCCGGAAGTCGACTTCATTCGGGCAGACAAGCCGTAACCGACGTGTTCAGACAGAGCAGGGAGGTGCCCATACTGAATTTTGATGTGATGCAGGTGCTCAGTGCTTACAGCGAGTCCAGCGCCGCCAATGCCGTCGCAAAACGGGCGCGACAAGCACCGGTACGCTCATCCAGCTCCAGTGCCTCGAACTGCTGCAGCACTGTCGCCAGCGTTGGGCACCAGTCACGCATAGAGGAGCGCAGGGTATGGCATGCAGCCTCGCCAAGTAGCGCGGGCAGGAATGCGTCAAACAGCAGCGGCCATTGTTGATGCTGACCCACCGGGAAGCTACGCCAGCTGGTGAGCCGGTTAGGTGGGTCATGTGTCAGGAACATCGGGGAGAAGTCGAACAGGGGACTGAGCTGCAAGCGGCTGCCATGTTTCAAAAAGGCGGTATTACGGCCGTGGTTGTCTTCCGCCTTCAGGCAATAGGACAGCACGTCACGGCGCAAATACTCAGCCACTTGCTGCAGGAATTCTTCCGGCTCGGCATGGGGCTGCCAGCTCGTCAGCACGTCCTCATGAAACAGCTTCAGCCCATGCTGCTGCGCACCCTGCAGGGTGTACATGCTCATCAGATGATGACGCTGCCACTGACCCTGCACCAACGCGCAATCAAAGCGCGGGATGAAAAGCAGGCTGCCCAGCATGAAAGGCTGGCCATGCACGTCCAGCCCCGCAGTCTTGGCCAGTTTCAGCCAGACAAACTCATGTTCCAGCAAAACCTGCTCTTCACGGTTGCGCGGAAATTTGACCAGAAAGCGCTCAACGCTATCGTCTTCGGCCAGACAGGCGTCCGGGTAAAACCGGCCATCCCTGGCACGGCTCATCCATAGCTTTGGCGCTTGCCCCAGCATGCAGGTGACGGCATGCAAGACACCATGTGCTTGCAGCAGGGATTCAAAGCTGGTGCTGACCTCAGTCAGTTCAACCTCAGACCAACCACCAAAGCCTTGTGGCATCGTACCAGCCAAATACCGATGTGCCTCACGGATGCGCATGCAGCCAGGCGGCTGACTGGCCCCATGCATCAGCACACTGGTGTCGTACTGCGCACCATCGCGGGCACTGCCATTCAGCAAAGCGAGAAGGGTATCCCTGCCATAGCCGCTCGGCAGCAAATCCAGGAAAAAAGCAGGCAACCCATCGCAACGATAGTGGTTGAAGGAAAGAGGGTGAAGGAAATCCAGACTGGCTTCGTCGCCGCAATCGAGATGCTCAAGAACATAGTCGGGCAGATACTCCAGCGTGCAGCTCGACGCCAGCCCCTTGGCCGGCTGGTCAATGTGCAGCGTGGCAGCAAGCCACCACTCCCCGTCTATGTACTTCTCGATTTGCAACTGCATGGTCCGCTCTCCTTGGTGAAGGAGTGTACCAAGGTCAGTGCTTCCATGACTGCGGGCATCAAAACAAATGGCAGTAAGTCGGCCAAAGTCGATATAGGGCCTCTAGTCAGGGTCAGGCGTCAATGCGCCAATTTGCTGCCACTTAACACTCATGGTGCCTTGGGATTTCGGCCTAGCGTTATACGCTTTCCATTTCTTAGTTCGATATCGCTTCGCTGCAGGTTTCCGCATCTTCAAAGTTTGTTCAATCACAAACCTATTGCCTAGTAACCTGTGTACTCAGCTTGTGCAACAACGCCATGACGAACGATTCGGGGTAACATATCCCAGATGGGTCTTTAAATTTGCTTAGTGGAGGACGGAATGGCAAGGGCAAAACCAGTGGTTCTCGAAACAATCAGCTTCGACAATCAAAGTCAGGCTCATGCCTTTTTCAAGGAAATGCTGAATCGCTATGTTCCTGGTGAAATCGTTTCGAATGAGGATTCGATTCACCTTGCAGAACTGTTCAAGAGACATCCGAGCTATCCAACAAAAATTGGTTCTGGCATCAATTATTTCGAGGTTATGCCTGAGAAATTCGGTACTCAGTGTTTTTGTGCGGTTCTCCAGGACGGAACAAAGGAAGGCTTCTCCTACCCGAAATGCGTGACACAAAGAGATGATTGACCATTTGATTGGATTGAACCGATGGACTTCGAAATACTTGTCGATGACCTCTACCTGAAGATTTTCTCGGATACGGCGCTTACTCCCGTCGAGAACAAGCGGGTTCTAAGCCTTGTCAACGACTTCGAAGATGAGAAGTGGCGATATGAGAAGTTCGAGAATTTTATCTGGGATAACGTCGCTCTGACTGCTCTGTCGGCTCAAGAGCGGGAAAAGCTCATTGGCCAAAGTAGATCGACGCTGCGGGAATCGGCAAAGAACCTTCGTCTAACGGACAAAGCTGGCGACATAGGGCAGGGCAGCGAACTGGCTGAAATCGTCCTGTATGGAATCATGCATCACCACTACGGCGCGTTGCCAGTGGTTCCGAAGATTTTTTACAAGCAGAACGCACAGGATAACGCGAAGGGAGCTGACAGCGTTCATGTCGTTCTTGAAGGGGACGATGACTTCTCTCTTTGGTTCGGGGAGGCGAAGTTCTTCAATAGCATCGAAGACGCGAGGCTTCCAGCAGTCGTCAAATCCGTTGGGAATTCGTTGGACACCGCCAAGCTAAAAAAGGAAAACAGCATAATCACCAATGCTTCAGACATCGACAGACTAGTCGCCAATCCAGAGTTGGCTGCAAGGATCAAGGATGTACTAGCTGCGAAACACTCGATAGACCAAATCAAGCCGAAAATTCACGTCCCCATCCTTCTGTTACACGAGTGTTCCATCACTGCTTCGACTAAGGAAATGAATGATGCGTACAGAGAAAGCGTCAGGAAATATCATCTCGAACGGGCGTCTTCATATTTTGAAAAGCAGATTGACTCTCTGTCTGGCACGGTCGCGAAATACGCGGAAGTCAAATTTCACATCATCCTTTTCCCGATTCCAGACAGAGAAAAGCTGATCGAACAGTTCTCAAAAGAAGTGGCGTTTCACAAGGCTTAGAGATCAATGGAAATCTTCGAGGAATGTGCGGTCATAAATGACCTGCTTCAAGCCAACGACGGCACAGAGGCTAGAAATCGCCTGATTCGATTGCTCGACCAGCACGCTAGAGAAGGGATTCCGTATTCCCCGCTCGTCAATCACCTAATAAGGGAGTCGGGACTATTCCCTTATCTCGACCCTGAGACGTCGAGTTGGCAAGATAGATTCATCTTCGAGTCCTTCAAGGTGGACATCGGGCAGGAGACTCCTGTCACGCTGCACCGCGAACAGTCATTGGTCTTGAAGCACCTTCTGGATGGCGACAATCTTGCAATCAGCGCTCCGACAAGCTTTGGCAAAAGCTTGATCATTGATGCCTACATCGCAGTCAAGAAGCCTAATAACGTCCTGATACTGGTTCCTACCATCGCGTTGACTGATGAAACCAGGCGTAGATTGAGCAAGAAATTTTCTGCCGAATACAAAATTGTCACGACAACGGAGGTCGAGCTCGGAGAGAAGAATATACTCATCTTCCCGCAAGAGCGAGGGATTCAGTATTGCGACAAGATAGAGAAGCTTGATTTGCTGGTCGTCGACGAGTTCTACAAGGCGAGCCAGAATTTTGACAAGGAGCGGTCGCCTGCGCTTCTGAAGGCCATGATGAAGCTGGGGCAAAAGGCTACTCAGAAATACTATCTGGCTCCCAATATTTCAGACCTGAATGACAATCCATTCACGAAGGATATGCTGTTCTTGCGGCTGGATTTCAATACGGTGTTCCTTGAAAAGCATGAGCTATACAAGGAGATCAACAAGGATGCGCAGAAGAAGAACGATGCGCTGTTGCAGATTCTTGGAAAGCAAGAGACTAAGTCGTTGATATACGCTGGCACTTATTCGAATGTCGATAGTGTGGCTACCTTGCTCATCGAAAACACAGAAAGGGAACACAGTGAGTTGCTATCGGCTTTCTCCGCGTGGCTCGCAGCGAACTACCATCCGAACTGGAAATTGACCGCTTTGGTAAAGCGAGGCGTTGGCTTTCACACAGGTCAGCTTCACCGTTCCCTGAGCCAAATACAGGTTCGACTTTTCGAGGAGGAGAAAGGTGGGTTGCAAACCCTCGTGTCGACATCTTCCATCATTGAGGGGGTAAATACATCGGCGGAAAACGTCATCGTCTGGAGCAACAAGAACGGGAAGCTAAAACTGAACGATTTCACGTACCGAAACATCATCGGTCGTGGTGGTCGGATGTTCAGACATTTTGTTGGCAACATATACATTCTCGAAGAGCCGCCTTCTCCTGCTGATACCCAATTGGAATTGACCTTCCCTGATGAATTGCTCGCAGATGTGGACGAAGAGCAATACAAGAAGGAACTCACCAAAGAGCAGTTGGCTAAACTCCTGCAGTACAAGGAGGACATGGCGCAGATATTGGGGCGGGAGTCGTTTGATCGCCTGCGAGGCGAAGGAGTGTTGATTTCCGGCGACACAGAGTTGATATCCGAGATCGCTTTGGCTATTAACAGTGATAAAAAGGTGTGGAGAGGCCTTGCCACTCTCAACGCATCCACTAACGAGTATTGGGCTTGGATACTCCGCAAAGTCATCAAGTTGGTCCCCGCTGGCTGGGATGCCACCTACACAAAATTTGCTGAGTTCGTCAGAGTCATGTCGTCGAATTGGGCTTTTTCGATTCCCGAACTCTTGGATCAACTTTCCGAGTATGATGTAACCATCGAAGAGTTCTTCAAGATGGAACGCAATGCCACGTACAAACTGACTGCATTGTTGAGTGATGTTAACGTCATTCAGATGGAAATCGTTCCTGAGCACAAGATAGACATCTCTCCGTTCATCGCGAGGCTCTCCAAGGCTTTTCTGCCGTCTTGCGTAATGGAGCTAGAAGAGTATGGGTTGCCACGTATGTTGGCAAAGAAAATTCACGCTTCTGGTCTCGTCAATTTCGAGGACGAAGAGCTAGATCTTCATTCGGCAATTGAGTTGCTGAGGGCGATACAGTCCGAGATACTTGAACAAGTGGAAGGACTTGATTCGTTCGACAGGTATGTCCTGGACTACTTCTTTGATGGCATTGCTCTGCAAAAACCAAGAGCAGTTGATGCTCCAGTACAGTGATGATCTATCGAGCTATATAGCAGGTAGCCGAAAGCTATCTTTAGTATTTTCAAAACGCAAATGGCCGGTCTGTATTTAGAATCGGCCATTTTTCATTGAGGACACCACTGGCCGCAAAAGCCAAGCTTGCTTATGTGCGCTACAAGTGAGTCCACCATGACTGTCAGTTCCATACATTTGGCGATGACAATGGCAGCGATGGTGAGAGCTCTTTCTCTTAGTGCCAAATTGTTAGCTTGCCGGAGCACCTGAGATAGCCGACTCCAGGCTACGAATCAACTCATCCAGCGTGATGCCAAGCGCACCACACCAGTTGCGCACCTCAATAATGTCCAGGCGTCGCTCGCCACGCTCACACTTACTGACGAACGTCTGCGTTTCCTCTAGCTTCGACGCAAGCTCAACTTGAGTAAGCCCAGCGCGCTCACGTGCAGTCCGAAGGACTTCAAGCAAGAGCGTGTACTCCCGCGTGTAAATCGACTTTTCCATCTCAGGACTGAAAATAGTTTGGTCAGTCAGCTTGCAGTCCAAAATCGAATAGTCCAAAATCGACTATTGAATGAGACATCCAACCAAACTTGCCTCTGCCCGCCTGTAGATACATCAACAGCCACTGGTGGTTACGGCATGGCCAAGCCACATACTTCAGGACTGAATTTTGCGATGGAAAACACACTCGATATTGATAATCTCGACCTGACCACGTTAGAAATGCTGTACCACATGCACCAACTGGATGGTGTGGCCGTAGTCGGAGACCCCGCGCATGCATTTGCCACCTATCATGCTGATAAGAAAGCCTTGTACATCTTTGCGGAATCTCCCGACAGGGTCCATATGGTCGCTCATCAAACAGACTCTCTTTTTTGGGTACTCAAGAGCGCGCAAGAAGAAGGTGCAAGTTTCAATGTATGCGGCGACAAAGTAATTTGTGTCGTGAGCGATGTAGTAGCGGAAGGTGTGTCGTACGCAGATGCCGCGCTGCGAGCCATACTCAAGTACAAGCAGATACACAGCCCTGCCGCTTGAAAATCGGGATATCAGGTGCTCCAAACCAACCAATACGGTTGGGAGAGGTGAGTCGAAAGGAAATGTTATGCACCATAGCCCAGACCCCTGCATCCCTAGTCTTTCAGAAGACATCAAGAAATCACTGATAGCCGAGCTCAAACAATTTGTCTCAACGGAAAACGAGGCGATAAACCTCGGTATCACCGCTCAACAAAGACTAGCGATTCTGCAGCAGCAGACCAGTTACTTCACGATTGATAAGCTGGTTGATATGGTGCTACGCGCCGGAAAGCGCATTCACTGCACCTTTGAGCCATCATCACGCTGACTGTATTGCTGCACAGGAACGCCATGGGGCGCATTGAACGAAATGATGTCGCCATGTCTGTGGGTACGCTTTGGCAGATTGCAGATGCGCTGGGCGTACCTGCCTCAGCACTGCTACAGGAAGCCGAGCAATTGGCAGCCAAAGCAGATAGCCAACCCTGACCGCAGATTCATCCTGGTATCTGACGATGCAATGCCTCGCCTGTGTATTGCTGATTCAGTTGCAAGCAGTGCCAGAGCCGACACCGAAGCACTGCTGTAACTGATTTCAAGGCTGGAGCAGGGTGCTCACCGGCGGATTTTCAGACGCAATGGTCAGTCACCGTTGAAACCCGCAGCTTTGACCTATTTGTGCGTGAACTCCATTTTTGCAGCCAGAGAATGGCCATGTGTCACGCACCTGCTGCTGGCGTACAAGACGGATACCGCTCAAGTGCAGATGCGCTTTGCTCCAGAGCCCCAAGACAATGCTTTCCTGCCTTGGGGGCTCAGTGAAGCACCGTCAGGCTAGTCCAGCGCCAGCCGTTCACCATGATTGGTCTTTTGCACAAAATACAGATGCGGCAGGGGGCCATCATATCCACGCTGTAGCGCTGCCTCACATAGTGCCCACGACTGCGTTCGTACACCGCGAAATCCAGGTTGTCTCGCGATGCGTTCCAGCGTTTCAGAAATTGCCGCAGTGTTGTGCTGGTTGGCTTGCATGGCAATCAGCGCATGCAGTTCTGTCATTTCCTCTTTTGTCCGTCTCCACGTCCACATCACTTTCGCCCGGTTGGTATGACGCGCCAATTCATACCCAAGCCATTTCAAGCGCTGTTTATCGCCGACATCCCGCAAGGTTTCCGTTTCAAGCCCTTTGCCATCCGTGGCCAGCAGTAGCCACTCCACTTTTTCTGCATCCACCGGCCAGTGCATGACCAACACCACATTGGCCAGCCCTTTACCCTTTCGGATGAGTCGCTGAGCGGGTGAGCAGCCTATGCCATATAAGGTATGAAATTTCTGCGCCAGGGCCTCGGCTTTCCGCGCTGCCACGGTGCCGCAGGTATAGCGGTGATAGCCCTTGGGGACGTTATCCAGGATGCGGGCCAGGGCGGCGGATTTACTGCGTGCAATCGGTGTTGAAGCAGACATACAAGTTCTCACATTCAGTTGTTGATGCGCTGTATAGCGAAGAAAACGTATATCGGTGCAATGTGATTCGGTAGCTACGACTCGTACGTAATGATGTTCCAAGATTTTCAGCACTTTTCGCTATACAGCTTCAGAACATTCAAAAATGCAGGAAATGGACTCGGTGAAAACCGAGGTGATTTGCACGCACGGCAGCCTGCCCAGTGCGCCTTCGGGCGAGGAGGGCGTACTGAGCAGGCTGCCAACTGCAAACACACACGTCCGAAAGGACACGCCGGGGCGCCACCCCGGAAGATTCCAGATCGCCAGTCTGGAATTGAGCAAACGCTGTAGCTGCATGCCTCTAATAGGGCTGGTGCGGCTGCGATGGGAGCTGGAGGGTGAAACTCCCTTCTTCGACCCAATCCATGCAACCGGTGGAGTTGTATGAGGTTGGGCGACACGGAAACGGCGGCAGGCAGGAAATGGCCTGTTGACCTGTAACTATGTGAAAGTCGGTGCAAGGCCGACTCGGGGGACGTACCGGAAGGGCGTAACCTGTACCGCACAGGATGGCTTCTGAGCGTATGGCGACATACGAGGGCTGCAAGGGGAAACTTGGCGCAGCTGGCACCTTGAGAAATCAGGGGTCGATGCATAGCTCAAACCTGTAACGGCACCCACGAGGGTGCTGTGCGGAGCAACGTAGAGCCATAGGCATTGAGCCGTGGTTCGTAGTCGATGAAGCATGAACTGAGTACCTGAGCCGCTATGAACATCGGGCCAGGGAAACCTGCGGGGAGTCGAAAGACTAAGGGAATGTGGAGACAGTGGCGCTGCGTTGCGCAGTAGCTGGTTACTAACGTGGGAGCCTCTCTTTGTGCTGTGTCGGGTGGCACCGCACAGGCAAAGCAAAGAGAGAGGGAGACTGACTGAGTAGGGTTTGACTTATACGTGATACGACCGAAACGTATGAGGAGCTGCGCAAGCAGCGGCACGGCGGCACCGTGTTCCGAAAGGTTGGAGCGTTTTGCGAAGTGTGTGGTTGGGCTTGGCAGCCCGTTGTAGCGATGTGCCATCCTGCTCGCCTGGCAGCGAGTGGGATGAATGCTGATCTTGGCCGGTCAGCGAGCAAAGTAGGCATATTGATGAAGGTAAACCCGGGTGGATACGTTGCTCTGTATTCACTCATTCTCCAACCACCCCGCTTTGCGGGGTGGTACTTGTGGTTTGATTTCGGACGAAGCAGTCAACCATAGTCAGACTCTCGACGTCGGCTTCTGTATTTACTATATTCATGCCGAGCACCTTGAGATGAAGATTTAGCATGCTTCTTGTTGACATTTAATGCGTGGTTCAAACAAAATGAAGCTATTCGGCAGCGTGGTTTTACACTGATGGATAGTAAAGTTAGGTATTCAATTTTCAATTGAATATAACAGGTTTTGATTTATTGGCTAGGTCCTGTTTTTTAGATTTAAACATCTGGTTTTTGAGGTAAAGTAGGTTTTGGTGGTTGATGATGTGCTGGCTAGTACAGGCTGATAATTATTTCACCGGTCTGGTCGGCTCTGGTATGTAGAGATGAAAATAAATAATTTAAATCATTCATGGGAAAGGTAAGGTAATGGAAAGTACTTTTAAGAAGAAAATAAATATAATTAATAAGGATGATGGATCTTTTAATATTGAATATAGATCTTTCAGGTTTGGTATGGGGATTCGTCTTGTCTTGTTTTTGGTAATGATTGTTGTTGGTTTTCTTTCTGTGGGCCTTTATGCTGGCGGGATGACTTTGCTACTGTTCGTAGCGATTTTTATTGAAATTGTTCTTTTTAAATTGGCTTTTAAAACTACGCATACGATCACGGTGACGGATGAGGGTATTCTGTGGGCGGGTGGGCGTAAACGACTTGCTTTTAAAGATATTGATCAGTCTTTTACAACGCAGAATTTATTTGGCTATGGAAATTCACATGGCGTGCAGTTCTCCGCGCAGGGTACTACAGTAATTGTGGCTTCTGATTTGGAGGATAAGGCGACTGCAGGTGCGATAGCGGATTTGATTATTAAAAGAAAAAATGGGCGTCGGTGAGTGAAAAGCCAGTCAGATGACTGGATTTTTCATTATTTTTCAACAGATAACCGGCGGGTTCTGTGTCCAGTCTAGTTCGCGGTCATTAATTAGGTAAGTGAATTTGTCCTTGGTGATCGCGACTAAAATTTCATTAAAGGGTCCGCCACACACTCCGACAATTTGATAGGTGCCGGAAGGAATACTTGAAATCTGGTTGCGGGTGTTTGGCTCAAACCCTGGCGGGCAGTATCCATCAAAAAAAGTGATCTCTTTCATTAAGTGCTCTCGATTAGCTGGCGATAAATTTTCTACCTGCACATCTTCTACTTGTTTATTGATGTTCTGAAGGGCCTTCACAGCATCCGGTGTGTGCTCGGTTTATCTGATTGGCCGGGTTCATGCAAACCACCCGGCCAGGGTACTCCGTAATTATTGCTTGCGATAAGCTGCAACTACGGATGCATTCATATTGACCACTGGCTGCCCATTGGCAACCGGAGCTACGCCATTTGACCCCCAAGTGTTAATGGCCACTCCCAGTCCGGATGCGCCGTTGCCGGTAAAGCGGCTATTGATGACACCACCAGCCATGCCAGTACATGCACCGGTGCAACTCACATTCAGGTTTGCACTGCTGCCGTAGGCAAAGGTCTGGCCTGCGGCAATAGTGAAACTTGTGGCGGGGGTACTGCTGGTGGCTGGGAAACTCATCACCATGGTGTTGGTATTGGTGAGGGTTTGTGCACTGAAATTGGCAACCAGATTACTGGCGGCGAAGCTGGCACCAGTGCTGCTGCCGTAGGCATTGTTGCCGGCTACGGTCAGAGTTGGTTGCGTGCCGCCAGCGTATACATAGGTTGCAGTACCACTGGTGGGCATATTGCTCAATGCCGGGCCGAACAAGAAATGGTCGCCTGTTGCGGCATTGCTTTGCGTTGGTGCGTACACCCAGTAAATCCCGGTAGCGGGGTCATGGCCGGCACTGCCGTTTTCAGGATTCTGCAAGGCGTAGTTATAGGTGTCAGCGGCACTGTTGATCGTGACGGAGGAGGGAATCTCCAGTGCCTGATTGACCACGGCCAGCGGGTAGCTGATGGCATCGGCACTGCTGCCATGGATGATGTTGGTTGAAACATTGCTGTTGCCGTAGGCCCCTCCGGAAACATAGCCAGCGGCATGCACCACCACCACGCTGGGGGTATTGTCCGGTGTGGCATTGGCTGGTCCGGAGGTGACATCCGGCAACTGTTGCGTCAGGCCATTGATTCCGGTGATGATGCCATTACTGTCCTGAACGGCAGCAATATTGCTGTTGACGCTGTGGGGGTCAAAGCTGAGAGTCCAGCTGCCATTGCTGGAGCCACCGTTGGTGTTACCACCATTACTGTTGTTACTAGAGCCATTTCCGCTATTGCTGCCACTGCTGTGAATGGGTGTTCCATACTGAATCTGGCCAGTGCTGTCATTGGCTGATACACGATCGCCACTGTTATTCAGCGGAGCCAGCTGCGGAAACGGAGCGTTGGCAACAGGAGTCAGCACGATAGCTGCGTTACTGATGCCAGTACCGGTACCGAGCTTGCCGTAAGCTAGCAAGGCTTGGTTATTGCTGGCATCCATGAAGAAGCCACCCTTAAACAGCACGTTCAGCAATTTGGTCAGTTTGGTGGAGATATTGCCATGACTGTCGATCTCACTGGCAGGAACTGACAAGTACAGTTTTTCGCCAGCCTGCAACGGGCTGATGCTTTGTCCAGCTGGAATGACGACGTCGTGGTTAGTGTCGATCTGTGGCAGGGAAGCACTCAATGCCCAAGGGCTGATCAGTGTCAGTGCCAGAGCGATGACAGTACGAGAATGGTAATTCATGGTTTTCCTTTCGATAGCAGTTTGCTGACGGCGTGGCGTCAGAAGGCATAGCGCAGCTTCGCCGCGAGGGTGTGGCGGCTGTAGTCAAATAGACCGATATTTGAAAGCTGGCGGGAATAGCCATATTCCAGCCGGCCGGACCAGTGGGTATCGAGCTGATAGGCCGCCGACGTACTCAGGGAGATGAGCTGGTCTTGCCGGCTGTTCAGGCCATCTGCAAAAGCCGCTTGATAATGGCTGTCCAGATAGCCCAGCCCCAGCGTCAGTTGCAGGCGGGTAGTCGGTTTCAGACTGAACTGGCTGTTGATTCCATAAAGATTGCGCGACAGGTCGGCGCGGCCAAGCCGGTTCTTCTCTTCACCACCAATCAGCGAAAGCGACAGTTGTGGTTCCAGCGCTCCGGCAAAGTTGTGCTGCCAAGAAAAGCCCAGTGTGCTCAGATTGCTATTGAGCCAGTCAGCACCCGACGCCATGTTGCTGCTGCAAGCAAGGTCGGCACAAACCTGCACATTGTTGTAGGACAGGCGCCCATACTGTGCAGCCAGCGCAAACCGGTTGGCTGCATCGCGTTGGTACTGTCCTTCCAGAGTGAAGGAGGGAGTGGACAGATAATTGGCATTGTCCAGATTGACCCGGTTGTAGTCGATTCCGCCACGCAAGGCATAGCGCCCGTGTAGCCAAGTCACGCCACTGTTGATGCCATAGCTCTCAGTATCGAACTGGCGGTTCTGGGCGGTTTCATTCCAGCGTGCATTGGTATTGATGCCGGCATAGCCAATCAGCTTACCGGGCAGGAGCGGATAGGTTCCGTTCAGGTTGCCACCCAGCGTGGCAAAGTTGTCAGCTACTTTCTGGTTGGAGGCACCTTGGGCCACCACGAAGCCACTGGGCAGTCCCGCCACGCCGCCGACATTCACCCCGGTGTTTACATTGCTGTCACGCCCAAGGCCCAGCTCGGCAAAGCCGCTGAGAGTCGGCTTGTATAAGACTTTCTGGCTTTGCAGGGCATTGAGAAAGCCTGCCAGCAGGATCTTTTCTTGCGGACTGGCATTGCCATCCAGCTCGGTGTAGCCGGCTTCAGCCGCTACCAGTTCACCACTCAGCATCCTGGCGCGTGCCAAGTGAAACTGGGCGGTACGGTGCTTGGGGTGGGTATCTGCATAGGTGCGCAGCACGGTCAGGGCCTCCTGCACGTGTCCACTATCCAGTGCTGCGATGCCATAAAACAAAGCTGCATCCGTGTTGTTCAGCCATTCCGGGTGTTGCTGACCCACGGCGTAGGCTTCGGCATGTTTGCCGGCGTCCAGCAGTTGTTTGATCTGGCTGCCATCATTGTTTGCCGCCATGGCCAATCCGGAGCAGAGGGTGGCCACAGCCAGCGCCACTAATTGAAACTTCAGCTTTGTCATGCGTTTTCCCATTCTTGTGAGTTTGCTTAGCCTGCCGGGCAGATGCGCTTTTCTTCGGCAGTTAGCCCTTCTTCGCAAGGACGCATGAATCGGTTCAAAAAATTTTCAATTTATTTTCAGTCGGTGCTTTTCATCGTGTTTTCCCCGGAAGCGGGGGCGCAAGAAAGCATGTCCTGCGGTGGGGGAAGAGGCCTGCAGTCGGAACGGGAAAAATAATTTGAACCTTCTGCGACCTGCCGGCGAAGAAGGGATATCCGGGCGACTTGCTGCATGCAAAAGCAAAGCAAGATCCGGATTTTCATTCCCTCAAAGAAAAGGAATTCACATGTCGGTTAACTTCACTGAGCACACTGCAGCGACTTATATCAGCGCCATCCGCGCCACCTTGCAGGAAGAGTTGCAAGCGTTGGGATGCAGCATTATCCAGGCTTGTGATGAAGATGGGGACTTGTTGTTCTGGGATGAACGTGAGGATAGGCACTATCTGGTGCAGTTCGATGAGGACAAGGACCCGCAGTTTATGCGCTTTTCCTTCTGGTTCTGGGGGATTGATGATGCGGTGGAGCGCGAGCAGGCCGTACGCTGCTGCGAAGCGGTAACCGGTGTCGGCAAGATGGTGAAACTGTTCATCCTGGCGCATGAGCGGGAAAAGGTATGCATCAGCATCGAACTGCTGCTGCCTGTAGTGCAGGATGCCAACGGACAACTGGACATGGAGGCCACAAATCCTCTGGTGCGGGCCTGCCTGTCGCGTGGATTGTTGATTCGTTATTTGAACCAGCTGCGTACGGCAGCCAATGAGTTTGGCCGCCGCATGCGTGAGATGCGCTCCGAATCAAGCCCATCCCGCTGGCTGAATTGATTAACTTAGTGTGGTGACGCCGACTGATAGCCTTGAATTGCCGGCCCCAGAGACTGCAGACCTTGCTGCAGTGCCTTCGGATCAATACGTCCACTCAGGCCCTGCAAGCTGATCAGGTCTAGCTGCGCGCGGGAATAACCACTTGCTGCTGCGCTGTTCAACAGATTGCCGGCTTTGTGCAGATCCCGCCGTACGCCCCCCCGACCGTCATAAAGCAATTCGGCGAGCAGGGTTTCGGCAATGGGGAAGTGGCGGTTGGCGGCTTGTTGCAGATAGCGGGCAGCCAGTTGGCGGTTTGTTCGCACATAAGGATGAATGTCGCTATAGGCCATGCCCAGCGTCGTCAGGGCGATGATGTCGCCACTACGGGCACGCTCCTGCAGCAGTGGCAGGGTATTGATATCCAACATGTCGCTGCTAATGCGGATTTCCTGTTCGCGCTGGCTTAGCTGTGTTTGCCAAAAACCGGGAATGGGAGGTTCAGCCTGACCACGGGTTTGTCCATGTGCCAGTCCTGTTGCAGGTGCCTGGCTAACGAGTGGTGCAACAGATTCAGCCTGCAAACGGACATCACCCACCAGTCCACTGGCAATCCAGGGAATCTGCGTGCCACCGGTCATGGCATCGACATCGCGCTGGGTCTGTTCGGCAATACCTTTCAGGCCAAGTGAAGGTTGTGCCAGGTTACGGACAAAGGCGGTGGCAAACGGGCTGTGAGTGCTACCAGGAAGCGTGTCGAGAGCGCGTGCCCCTGGCATGGTGGAAAAAATCTGCAGTATGCCCTTGGCTGCTGTGGACTTGACCAGCCCTTGTCCAGGTGCGCCTCGAGTCATGGTATTGCGGCAGGCATCAATCACCAGCACGCTTACCTTGCTGCTTGGGCCGCGCATTTCTGACTCGACAAAGCGCAGGGACAGGCCATCCTGCCGAAGCAGGGCGCTATTTAGCCGGGCCAGCGACTGATCCACCGGGATTAGGTAGTTGATGTTCTCGACAGCAGTGCCATGCCCGGCATAGTAGAGCAGACTGATATCGGCTTGCCGGGCCAGTACGCCGAAAGAGCGGATGTCCTGGCGCAATTGTGCCAGTGTCCGGTTCATGCTGGTTTGCACAGTAAAGCCACGCTGGCGCAAAGCAGATGCCACCATGTCGGCATCTGCAGTTGGGGTCTGCAGCCGGTCAGTACCACTGTAGTTTGCATTGCCCACCACCAGTGCAATCTTGCGTACGGTAGTGGCTGGGCTGGCAAAGCTACTCAGCGAATGCAGTGCTACAGCACTTGCCAGCAGAAAGGTGCAGTAAGGATTTTTCATTGATCAGCAGCTGTAGTGTATATGGCAGAAAACATCAAAATGAAATATTTAACTTAATTATCATATTGAATCGGTAACTGGATTTTGTTTCAATACCTCATCATTAAATACTTAGCCTGCTCATTTCGGTTATCAACATGTCTCTGACGGCTTTCCTGCAGACTTTGTCAGCAGCCTCTACCGAGGTACAACAAAAGTTTCATGCTGAATGCAGCAGGCTCTGCATTCAAGTGCTGACACGCGCCTACCCGTTTGTCCGGGCGGAAGATGCTGCAGACGCAGTCGCTGAAAGCCTGCTGGCACTGGCAGAGGGTAAGGTAAAGGGTTTTGTCTGCGATGCGCCCCCCACATCGGCGGATTATCGGGCGGAACTAATCAGCTTTATCGCTCGCCGCATTGCGCCGCGCAAGCTGATTGGCATCTGGCGCAAGAATCGTGTGCATCCAGACCTGATTGCCAATTTTGAAAACCAGGATATCGAGATTGCTTTGTCAGCTTTGCCACTGTTGGCACAACCCCTTGATCCCATCGTCCCTGCAGAGCAAACCCAGCTACGACACCAACTGTATGAGTGCATTTCCAGGCTGAACCAGAAGCTGGGAGGTGTGATCCGACTGGTACTGCAAGACCTTAGTTACGACCAGATTGCCGATGCAATGAGCCTCGCCAGCACTGGAACCGTCAAGAGCCGGGTATGGACGGCAATGCAACGACTCAAGCATTGCATGGGGATGAGCCAGGGCAAGGAAGAGGTGTGTGATGTCTGAACAGCCACAGGATGAGCAAAACCCGCTGCCGTCACATGCAGACCTGCTGCTTGAAGCCTTGAGCAGGCCACTGGAACCGCAAGAGCAGCAGCAAGTGCAGGCGGAGCTGGCAACAGATCCTGAGGCCGCCGCGGATGCCCGTGTGCTGGAAATTTTGAACGCACACCGCACGCTTAGCCATTGGGAGCGGCGTCAGTCGGATGCCTTTGCTCAATTTGCCCGCGCTCTGCCAAGTCAGCAGCGTCATGCTTGGCTGGTGCGTTTGCAGACACACATGACACGTCATGCGCTTGCCTATCTATCTGTTCTATTGCTACAGACAACCTCTATCGCCTGGCTGATGAGCCGTGATGAGCAAGGATTGGCAGCCTATCGGGGAGTCGTGGTGAATAGTTGTCCTGCACTCAAGGTGAGATTTGCCAATGGCGTAAGTGAAGAGCAGATCCGGCGTGTGCTGCTGCAGGTGGATGGTCACATCGTGGATGGCCCGGATGGGCAAGGTGTGTATGCGATCAGCCTCCCCGCAGAGAAGACAGCGGCAGCGCAAGCAGCCTTGTCACCCATTGCCGAGCATATCGACGATTCCAAGACCGAGTGTCCTGCGCAATAAACAATAGGCTGTTCTGGTATACAGGACTTACACCCAACTGCTCTTGATCTTTCGATGGTTTGGGATTGATCAAGCAAAAATAATGAAGAAAAACAAGATGGAACAACAATTTGCTGGCTCATCTGAACCGGGCCAAAACCAAGATCTAAAATTGGCCCAGGACCCGCTAGTCCAACGCATGTTCCACCAGACGCAGGAGCTAGTGGCTAGCTGCACTCGCTTTCTGCCGAGCGATGTTGAGCTCCAAACCTCTCGCATCAATCAGCAATCAATCTTGATTAATGCACACTACAGACTGACACCTAAGGTTCAGACCAAACATATAACAGGTCATTTCAGCCCGACCGAGCAGGATCAGCAGCATGCCGCGCCGGAAAAGGCCGCGGCTTCTGAGTTGCCATCTTTGCTGCAAGGCGCTTCACAAGCAGCGCAAGATATTCTGAATAAGCCCCAAGCACGTTATACCGCTGTCAATGGCAACACTAGTCTGGTCAGAGGTACACGGTTCTGGTCTTTGGGAACTTGCGATAACTGTAATGGAAATCGCACCATTCGCTGTATCCATTGTGATGGAGGCACAACTGCTTGTTCTTCCTGCCATGGCAGTGCAGAGGAAAGCTGCCCACAGTGCTTTGGTGCGTGCACCATCTCCTGCATGCAATGCGGAGGGTTGGGCACCATTACCTCAACCGAACAGGTTTCCGTAACGCACACTGTTTATATCGACGGCCAAAGTCATAACGAATACAGAACCGAATATCATAACGTTCAGCGTCAATGCCCATCATGTAGTTTTGGTCGTACTGATTGTCCCACATGTAACCGCCACGGAAGAGTCCAATGCCGGACCTGTCATGGGGCTCGACGTCTTGAATGCCAATTCTGCAATGGCAAAGGTGCACATGCCTGCCCGCGCTGTGATGGTAGTGGTCAGTATGGAATACTGGCAGCAGGAAATATCGCAGTAGAGTGTCACAGCAACGCTGAACTTCCTCCGGATGCAGACCCGTTGATGCCACTTATTCAACAAATACATCCACTGGAAATGCTGCCCCAGACACTTGACAAGCAAGCCCTTCAAGAACTGAAGGGATCTTCGCAAGGCAGTTGTTTCCAACTGCATGCGCGTTTTACCGGCCAATTAGAAATTATACGTATTGGTATTCGATGCGCAGAGCAAGACTTTTCCCTTTCTGCTTTTGGTAAGCAGATTGAATGGGTAGAGCAAGATAATCTGGTTGAGCGATTGCTTACCGGAGATCTAACCCTTCTGGAAAAAGCACTGCTGGATGTAGATCGGGACACATTTTTTAAACCAAACCGGCTCCCTGTGCAGCAGGCACTAAGAAATGCTTTACAAGCTAGTCTTCATGAGCAACTTGCGCTGGATGGAGCCGGGAATAATAGCGGAAATCAAATCGTATCATCCGAATTCGCACAGCGTATTCATGCCCGTTCACAAACTGCAGTGCACTGGCTGGCGAAGGCTAATGCTAGAGTCCTTTGGCCTTGGTTGGTTGGGGCAGCGGTGGTACTGGAAGCAGCAGCTGCAATCATGGGTGGTATGGCCGCTACTTGGTTAGTCTGCTTTCTGCTGGTTAGCTCTGGTTTACTGATCTATAGGTTCCAGACCCTCCGAATTTTCAAATCAACCTATCCATCAACCGAAGCCGCAAAAAAGTCATGGAGCCTGCTCTGGCAGCAAAAAAAATTGCTTGGCCCAATCTGCTTTCTTGTAGCACCTGCAGTTGTTTTGGCTATCGCCGCAACGATATGGCTACCAGCCCACATAAATCCAGAACAAGCTATTCAGACAACAACAAAATCGTCAGGTAATGGGATTACGCAATCGGTACAGGCATGGCAACAAGGTGAAGTCATCAAGGCCAGAGCATTGGCCAAGGATTTTGCACAACGAGGGGATTCATCCGTATTTGGATTTTATGCTTGGTTGATAGCTGCTGATGTCGGTGTACAAGCTGGTGATGCGGTAGTGAACGATCCTGATGCTGCACAAACTTGGATTGATAGGGCATTTGAAGTGAATAAAAATGACTTGTGGGCTAAAACTGCACAAGCCACCTTGCTACTCGAAGGCCGTGAAGTGCCACGTGATATCTCAAAAGGGACTGAATTATTAGAAAGTGCCGCAGAAGGAGGGTTGGTCCCTGCTATGTATATGGCAGGTCAGTATGCCCTCAAGGGAAAGCATGTGAGTCAGAGCAATATTATCCAGGCACGGAAGTGGTTCGAGAGGGCCGCGGCTCAACATGATTCGGATTCATTGTATGCGTTAGGGAATCTTGATTGGTATGGTCTTGGAATTTCAAGACCAAACCACAAGAAGGCTCTTCAGGAATGGAAGGAGAGTGCTGCATTAGGTAATAAAGAGGCTGAAAAAACAGTAAAGGCGGGTCGGCCCATAAAATCTTAGACAGTTATTCATTAGCTAATTTCTGTAATTTGTGAATGTGGCAGTGGGTGTGGGCGAAAAATTTGATGGTGCAGTGAAAATACTTGGTACTGCCAATAGTGCCTTGGTTGTGTCGAGTTTATATATGGCTTTTCTTGGCTTTGATTGGTAAATTCAATCTGGGCTTCGAATGGTTTTTAAAATTTTTAGGGGTGGATTACTTGTGAAAATTTTTTCTGGAATTGCTTTTGCAATTGCTGTTCTGTTGTTGATTTCTGGTTACGTCAAAGGTCTATTATTTATTGTTTTAGGGGTGGCGTTAATTTTTTATCCGAAATTAATTGGTGGCCGTAAGGGTAAAGAAAAAAATATTCAAGTTCTTGATGGATTGAATCGCGCTGAATGGCAAGAGAATATGGATATTTCACATGCCGAGTTGAAGAAAAGTAAAAGTGCTAATCATTCGAGTTACGAAAAGTCAGCGGTTGCGTGGATTCTAGAGAAATTTCACGAGGAAAGAATTGCAAGAATTAAAATGATTCTGAAAAATTATGATTTTCTATTGGCCAAATATGGAGATGCTTCCTCCAAGGCGGCGGTTGATATCTTGGAGCATCTCAATTTGCCGAAAGTTGATGGGAAAAACCTATCATCAATATTGTACGAAGGGTACTTTATTGCAACTGAGAATGATATTCCTGCGGACATGGTAGAGCAAATGACTGTTCGGTGTAAAGAAAAAGCTGAGATGATAATGAGTAAGACTTTGGATGTCTATGAGAAAAACAGCTAAAATAAATAGTTGCTTTGCTGAAGTCTGAATTGATAAAGAAAGTAAAAGCAGGAGTTAATTAATAAATAAGCCGGTCAATGACCGGCTTATTTATTTTTCATGCCTGTAGGTACTCCATTAGATAACCAGTTTGGCTGTAGATCGGCTGAAGTGGTCTGCATGTGAGAAGGAGAGTTACGAGCGAATTGTAACTGATCTATCGCCCTGACCCATTAGAAATGGTTTCTTCAATAGTTTGTTACAGGTCCAGCAACAGATCAGCTGCGTCTCGCGAAGCTCGGGAGCCACTATTGGTTGGAGTACTTCAGTCTGTGGCTATTGAAAGAAGACAGCTGACAATCAGTCGGTCAGCAATTGGGTTTGGCCTTTTGATCTTGCCTATACCACGATATCTAAATAGTCTTACACCGCGAGAAGAAATCAACTAAAATAATCAAGCTTACGACTACACAAAATGGTCTGTCCCGCTCTCCGTGGACAGCGGGTTATGCACTCAGCACTAAGCGACGTCGCTCGTATTCAACCGGGGTGAGATACCCCAGGGTTGAA
>NZ_QJKC01000026.1 GCF_003202035.1 Aquitalea magnusonii
AGGGTTTAAGAAGCCCAGCGAAGCATTCTGGGAATGTTGCTTCAATCTGGATATCAGGATTCCAACCACCGTTGCACTTGGCTCTTGAAACCGCCACCCAAAGAAAAGGCGACCCGCAGCGCGTCGAATTCCCGCCCCAGCCATGCCGCCCAGGGCGCGGCCGGAACTTGCGGCGCGCTAGCGTCGCGCCGCTGCGGACAGCCGACCGCTTAAGACCCTGTGCGGCAAGTCTGGGCCGGCTTGCGCTGACGGGACCCGGTTGCGTTGCTTGTGTTTTGGCTTACGGGAAATAAGACCAGCTGCAAGGTTATTTCCATCGTATTTGCTTTGGGTGATTGGACTAGGTTAGGGAGCCCCTTGATGCTGCTATCCATCAAAAATCCCTACCGCACCGACGCCACCCACGGGCCCCGTCAAGCATGCCGACGGGTGGCCGGGGCGAGGTGTTAAGCGCCTGCTTTGTCTGAGCGATTTGACGTTAGCAAATCGCGAGTTCAGGCGCGCCTCGCCGCGGTCAGGCCCCGGAGGGGAGCCGCAGGCCATGCTTGTGGGGTGGCCTTTAGGGATGAAAGGGATCTTTGGCCAAGCAAAGATCCCTTTCCCGTCAGCCGCGCGGAAGCGGCAATGCAAAGCATCATCCGCACCGCGGATACAGTCTCGACCTGCACATCTTGCCAGTGTTTCTGCGGCCATCTAGCCTTGCCGCTCCCGGCCGCGCTGTTTAGCCTTGACGCGTTGCACCTCAACAGCGCAACCGGGTTTGGCGACCTGACATTATCCGGATTGGAAATCATCCATCACCGCATTGACGGAGACTCGCCATGTCCGCAGACAACAAAACCACGCAGCCCCCACCACCCCTCACCCTCTACTACCTAGGCAAACCCGTCCGCCTGCTGCTGCACCAACAACACGGTTACCTCGCCGCCGCCGACATCAGGACGGTGATCGGCCCACGCCTGGGAAAACACATCCAGCAGCAACTGCACCCGCACAGCCACTGGCTGCCCCGGCGCGGCCATGAACAAAAACTGCAATGCTGGCCATTGCCCGCCCTGCAACACACCCTGAGCCGCAGCCGCCAACCTGCGGCACAGCGCCTGCTGCGCTGG
Source organism: Aquitalea magnusonii (assembly GCF_003202035.1). Lineage (GTDB taxonomy): Bacteria > Pseudomonadota > Gammaproteobacteria > Burkholderiales > Chromobacteriaceae > Aquitalea > Aquitalea magnusonii. Next base: position 1,113 of record NZ_QJKC01000026.1, read on the forward strand.
CTGAACCGGCAAGTCCTGCCGGCGCTGGCGCAGGGCAAGCTTGCCACCCCACGGCTGGAACAGGCGCTGGCCCTGTCGGTTGAGGCCGGCCAGCATATCAGCCATGCCATCCTGCGCGCGGTACTGGAACAAGCACAAGGCTGGCAGCATTCACACTGGCTGCTGACACTGCACTGCACCCCGCATCACCGCTCTCGCCATGCACATGGGCGCCTGCTGGCACTGGACTGCCAGGTGCAGCCCTTGCAGGCGCTGGCCAGGCAGATTGCCCGGCCCAATGGCTTGTCGGCCAATAATGTCGACTTGTTGAGACTGGCGGCAGCTTGCCATCAGCAGCTGGCCCGGCGCATGGAGAAGCGGGCGTGGCAGGCACAGGCGGCGGAGCAGGGGATGTCCGCGCCATCGGACTGAGGGCTGGGCCGGCCATGGCTGTGCCTGCATGCCGCGTCCCGCTCCGGCCCTGCTGCGCCGGCGGTGGAGGGGGCGCTCCGTCCATGCCCCATCCCCAGCTGGGCTGGTTTATTGCGCCGATCCGAGCAAATGGCTGCGCAAGCTGGTGTCGCGGCTCTTGGCACTCAGCCAGATGGCAAAAAAGGACCGGGCAAAATCGGCGTCCTTGATCGCCGCGGTCATCCGTCCGTTGTGGTAGAAATTCACCCCCACGCCCGGCAGATACACGCCGGTCAGGCTGTCGCCCATCTCGACCTCATCAATGGCCTGCTCCAAGGCTGCTCGCCAGGCGGCCAGTTTTTCTGCCGGCAGGGCGGCACCCTGGATGCGCTGGATTTCATCCAGGCTGGTGTTGATCAGGCGTGATTTGGTGATGTGGTGGTGATAGGTCAGGCTGAGCGCAAAACGGTGGGCGGGGTCGAACGGCTTTTCCGCCACCCACAGCCTGGCGGTGTAGATCGGCATGCCAAGAAACTGGTAGTCACCCTGTCCGACCAGCAGGGCGGGGGTGATGTCCTGCGACCAGTCGGCATGGGCAGGGCTGGAACACAGCAGCAACAGGCTCAAGAGCAGGCTACGTGGCAAGGGCGGCTCCGTCGTCGTACAAGCAGGGCATGAATGAACCGGTCTGCGTTGATGCGGCCGGATCGCCACAGGCTAACGCGCTGTTGTGACAGTCTGCTTGCAGCCGGCCATTTTGCCTTGTCTGCCCAGGGCCGGGTGGCTGATCCGCTGCAAAAACACAGCGTTCAATATCCTGGCATTAAGCGCAGGCGGCTTTCCCCTTACACTCTAGTCTGAGTCCATTCTTTGATCCCACCATCTTCCCAGTGCAAGGGCCCCGTCATGACCGACCTTTCCGTCTATCCGATTACCCGCAAATGGCCAGCCAGCCACCCGGACCGGCTGCAACTGTATTCGCTGCCCACTCCCAATGGTGTGAAGGTATCCATCATGCTGGAGGAGTGCGCTCTGCCGTACGAGGCGCATCGGGTCAGTTTTGACAGCCAGGACCAGTTCAGCCCGGAATTCCTGTCACTCAATCCCAATAACAAGATTCCGGCGATTCTGGATCCGCATGGTCCGGGCGGCCAGCCGCTGGCCTTGTTCGAATCCGGCGCCATCCTGCTGTATCTGGCCGAAAAGACCGGTCAATTCCTGCCGGCCGATCCGGCGCGGCGCTATGAAACCATCCAGTGGCTGATGTTCCAGATGGGTGGGGTGGGGCCGATGTTTGGCCAGCTGGGTTTCTTCCATGCCTTCGCCGGCAAGGAGTACGAGGACAAGCGCCCGCGCGACCGCTATGTGGCCGAGTCGCGCCGTTTGCTGGGGGTGCTGGACGCGCGGTTGCAAGGGCAGCACTGGATCATGGGCGATGACTACACCATTGCCGACATCGCCATCCTGCCCTGGGTGCGCAATCTGGTGGAGCGCTATGGCGCGGGTGATCTGGTGGGCTATGGCGATTTTGCCGAGGTGCAGCGCGTGCTGGCGGCCTTTGTCGCCCGTCCGGCCGTCGGGCGTGGGCTGCTTGTGCCGTAGCCTGGCTGACTTTCCACTCTGCGCATCGCAGTGCAAACAAAAATGGCCCGTGCGGGCCATTTTTGTTGTGCAGGTCGGCCCGGCGCTAGCTGCGTTTGACCAGCCTGACCATCAGCAGCAGCACTACGGCGCCAATGGTGGCGACGATGATGCTGCCCACCATGCCGTCGCCCGCTCCTATGCCCAGGCTGCGAAACAGAAATCCTCCCAGGTAGGCACCGATGATGCCGACCACCATGTCGCCGAACAGGCCCAGCCCTTCGCCTTTTACCAGCAAGCCGCCCAACCAGCCGGCGATGATGCCGACCAGCAGAAACCAGATGAGATGCATGTTTTTCTCCCTGTGTGTCCGGGTTGTCTTGACCCGATGGCAGCAGCCTAGCAGGCTGTCGGTTTGCTTGCAATGCTTGAAAACAGTTGTTGCTATCTGTTTAATGTGCTGACGTAAAAAACCGGGGAAGCCCCCGGTTGTGCTGGCTGCTGCGCGCTGTCCGACGTCGATACCGCGCCTGGCAGGCCGGCAGCGGGCATGGGCTGTTACAGTGCCGGCATGCTGTAGCCTTCGATCTTGGCTGCTTGTACCAGGCCAGCCAGGTATTCATGCATGGCCTTGTTGCCGGCCATCTGGGTCAGGTATTGCTGCAGGCGTTCCTTGATGTCGTCAAAGCCGATCTGGCCGCCCTGGGTGCGTTCGTTGACCTGGATGATGTGATAACCGAACTGGGTCTGTACCAGGTTCGGGGTGATCTGGCCGGCTTCGGTGCTGAATACGGCTTGTTCGAATTCCGGCACCATCTGGCCACGGCCAAACTGGCCGAGGCTGCCGCCTTGCTGGCCGGACGGGCAGGTGGAGTGTTCACGGGCCAGGTCGGCAAAGCGGGACGGATTGGCTTGTACTTCGGCCAGCACGCCTTCGGCCTTGGATTTGGCCAGCATATTGCCCAGCTCGTCGCCGGCACCCAGCGGGAACAGGATGTGGCTGGCCACGGCGGATTCGCCGCTGGCAAAGCGTTCCGGGAATTCGTCGTAGAAGGCGCGGCAGGTGGCTTCGTCCACCGGCTCTACCTGGATTTCCTTTTCCAGCAGGGCGCCGATGGCGGCGTTCGGATTGGCAGCATCCAGGCCTTCGGCCTTGGCTTTTTGCAGCAGCAGTTCGCGCAGGATCAGTTCTTGTACGGTGGCATCGCGCGGATTGGGCGCGTCTGCGTGGTTTTCCTGTTCAGCCTGCACCATGGCTTCGGTGATTTCGACGCCGTTTACGATAATGGCCATGTGATTTTCCTGTGTGGGAGGGTAAGTGAGACGCTGCAAAATGTACGGCGTAGTGAAGTAGGGCATTAAATGGGGCTGCGGGGGCGGATGTCAATAGTGGCTAGTGATTCCGCCGGTGTTTGCTGCAAATTGCTAATCATTGTTAATGCTGCGCCCGGCTTATTACAAAAACACATTTGCTGCGGCCAGCTTAAGCAGCAGTTCATCCGCGGGCGTTTCAATGTCGGGTATCGCAAGTACAAGGATGCCGGGCATGTATCGATTCCGCTGGAAAACCCACCCCCTTGCCACAGCCATGCTGCTGATGGCGCTGGCCTTTCTGTTGTGTCACGCGCTGACTATCCCCTGGCCGGACAATTACTTTGCCTGGCGGCATGAGCTGATGCTGCTCAGCGGCGTCGAGCTGATCATGCTGATGTCGCTGGGCATGCTCTTGGGCATGCGTCCGCTGTGGCTGGAAAAACTGTGGGGCGGGCTGGACAAGCTCTATGGCTTGCATCGCCGGCTGGGCATTGCCGCCGGACTGATGCTGTCGGCGCACTGGCTGCTCGACCTGTCGCCGCGGTGGCTGATCCAGCTGGGACTGATTGCACCCAAGGCACGGCATGCCGGCCCACATCTGTTTTCCTGGACGGCGCTGGCCAAACAGGTGGGCGAGTGGGCGGCCTGGGCGGTGCTGGGCCTGGTGATCATCGCCTTGCTGCGCATGGTGCCGTATGGCTTCTGGCGCAAGCTGCACAAGCTGTTTGCCCCGGTATACCTGATGGGGGCTTTTCATAGCGCCATCCTGATTCCGCTGTCTTTCTGGTGGACGCCATTGGGCTGGCTGCTGGCCTTGCTGCTGCTGGTGGGGGGCTATGCCGCGCTGCTTTCCCTGCGGCGCAAGGTGGGCAGCCTGCAACGGCACGTCGGCATCATCACGGCGGTGGAGAGTTTGCCGGGCAATATGCTGGAGCTGCGTTGCGCCGTGCCGCGCTGGCCCGGTCACCAGGCCGGTCAGTTTGCCCTGCTGCAGCTGGATGCCGTGGAAGGCGCCCATCCCTTCACCATTGCCTCTGCCTGGCAGGGGCAGGGTGAGCTGCGCTTTGTCATCAAGGCTTTGGGCGATTACACCCGCAGTTTGCCTGGCCGGCTGCAGCCGGGGGCCGAAGTGGTGCTGGAGGGGCCGTATGGTGGCTTTACCGGGACACGGGACGGACTTGCCGCGCAAGGCGCCCAAGTGTGGGTGGCCGGCGGTGTGGGGGTGACGCCCTTTCTGGCCTGGTTGCAGGCGCAGTGGCAGCCACTGCCCGCGCCGGTGGATTTCTTTTATTGCGTGCGCCATGCCGGTGAGGCCGTCAGGCTGGACGAGCTGCGCCATGCGTGTGCGCGGCTGGGGGTACGGCTGCATCTGCTGGAAAGCGCGCATGGCCAGCGCCTGACTGCGCAGGCCTTGCCGGCGACGGCGGCTGATGTGTGGTTTTGCGGGCCGGAGGGACTGGGGCAGAGCCTGCAGCGCCAGCTGGCCAGTCGCCCGCAGCCGCCGCGTTTCCACCACGAGGCGTTTTCGCTGCGCTAGGCGTGGAGGAGGCGGCTAGAACAGGTCGATATCGCCGCTGGCGACGGTAGCCTGCGCGACGAAGCCCTGCTGTTGCAGGGCTTCAAACTGGTTGACCTGGTTGCGGCCATGGGTTTTGGAGTGGTACAGCGCCTTGTCGGCGCGGTCGATGACCTGGGCAGGTACAAAACATTGGTCGAGCCGGGTGAAGCCTATGCTGACCGTGACCTGCCCCACCTGCGGGAAGGGCTGATTGGAGATGCGCTCACAAAAGCCTTCCAGGATGGCCTGGGCCTTTTCTGCGCTGACCGCGCGGAACAGGATGGCAAATTCCTCGCCGCCATAGCGGTACAGGCCGTCTTCTTCGCCAAAGAACTGCTGCATGCGCTGTGCCAGCATCAGCAGTACCTCGTCGCCGATGATGTGGCCGTAGCTGTCATTGACCTGCTTGAAGTGATCGATGTCCAGCAGGGCGAGAAAGGGCAGCCGGGGCAATTCCGCATGCTGGCTGGCCACCAGGGTGTAGAGCTGGGCATCGAACTTGCGGCGGTTGTTCAGCCCGGTCAGCGTATCGCTGTCCGAGGCGTGCAGCAGGTTGAGGAAGTTTTCGTGAATGCGTGCCAGTGCCAGCAGCAGGGTGTGGTCGACTGCCGTGTCGTGATTGGGCGTGAGCATCAGCAGCGCCACCACCTGGTTGACCTGGTAGAGCGGCACGCACAGGCCGGTTTCGGTCTGGTAAACCGGCTGGCGTTCTTCCTGCTGCAGCAGGATGCGCAGTATCTTGCCGCCGGGCAAGGCCCAGGGCGGGTTTGCCTGCCCGGCCTGGTCGGACTGGTCCAGCTGGATGCGCCACCAGGGATGGCCATCGATCCAGCGGCAGCTGTAGAGCGCCACGGTGCAGTCTGGCATCAATTCGCGCAGCGTGGTCAGCAGGCTGACTTCCAGCGTCTTGCGTTCGCGCTGGGCCGTCAGCTCGACCAGGCTGTCCAGTATTTCCGGGATGGGAGAGCCTGTTGGCATGGTGTCCGGGGTGGTCCTGCTCATTTTGATGGTGGTGGCCGGCTCGCAGGCGGCATTCATGACAAGGAGATGAATGCAGTATATGCACGGCAGGCGGGTTTTTCCATGTCGGGGACGGCCATCTTGCAAGCCTGGCCGTCCCGCTTTGCTTCAGCTGCGGCCGGTGCTGCCAAAACCGCCTTCGCCGCGTTCGGACTGGCTGAAATCATCCACCAGATTGAACTGCACCTGTACCACCGGCACGATGATCATCTGGGCGATGCGCTCCAGCGGTGCCAGGCGGAAGGCGGTATGGCCGCGGTTCCACACCGACACGAACAGCTGGCCCTGGTAGTCGGAATCGATCAGTCCCACCAGGTTGCCCAGCACGATGCCGTGCTTGTGACCCAGGCCGGAGCGCGGCAGGATCATGGCGGCGAGCTTGGGATCGGCAATGTGGATGGCCATGCCGGTGGGCACCAGCTGGGTTTCACCCGGTGCAATCAGCAGGTCCTTGTCGATGGCGGCGCGCAGGTCGAGGCCGGCGGAGCCGGGCGTGGCGTAGTCGGGGAGGTTGTCGTGCAGGCGCGGGTCCAGCACTTTGACGTCTACAACAGGTTTCATGATGGTTTTCCTGCAATAAGGAGTGGGCAGGCAGGCGCGCTGGCCTGCCTTGTCTAGGCATGTCGTCCGGAGGTTGCGACTCAGCGGTTCAGCAGGGCGGCCAGATGCTCGACGATGGCCCTGGCCACGGCAGGCTTGGGCATGTCCGGTAGCGCATGCTCACCGGCATCATCCAGCAGCACCACCTGGTTGCTATCCGCACCCATGGCGTGTTGCGCCAGATTGGCCACCAGCAGCGGCAGCCGTTTTTTCTTGCGTTTGCGCTCGGCAAACTCCAGCAGGTTCTGGCTTTCGGCGGCAAAGCCGACACAGAACGGCGCCGCCGGCAGGCTGGCGACGGTAGCCAGGATGTCCGGGTTTTCTTCCAGTTCGATCTGCGGCAGGCCGGCTTCTTTCTTGATCTTGTGCGCGGAGCGGTTTTTCACCCGGTAGTCCGCCACGGCGGCAACCGCGATGAAGATGTCGGCCCGGCCCACTTCCTGCATCACGCTATCGTGCATCTGGCGCGCGCTGTCGACATTGATGCGCGTCATGCCGATGGGGGCCGGCATGCCGGTCGGGCCGGAAATCAGTGTGACTTCGGCACCGGCATCACGGCAGGCGCGCGCCAGGGCATAACCCATCTTGCCGGAGCTGATATTGGTGATGCCGCGCACGGTGTCGATGGCTTCATAAGTGGGGCCGGCGGTCAGCACCACCTTTTTGCCGGCCAGGCTTTTGGCCGCGAAGAAACCTTCCAGCATTTCGGCGAGGTCTTCCGGCTCCAGCATGCGGCCTTCGCCCACTTCGCCACAGGCCTGCTCGCCGGAGGCCGGCCCCCATACCGCCACGCCGTCGGCGCGCAGCTGGGCGACATTGCGCTGGGTGGGCGGGTTCTGCCACATCTGGCGGTTCATGGCCGGTGCCACGATCAGCGGACAGGTCCGGGCGGCCGCCAGGGTGGACATGAGGTCGTCGCTGACGCCATGGGCCAGCTTGTAGAGCAGATTGGTACTGGCCGGGGCAATCAGGAACACATCGGCGCGGCGCGACAATTCGATGTGCGCCATGGCGTTGTCCGGGCGCGGGTCCCACAAATCACTGTAGACGGCATGGCCGGACAGGGCCTGAAAGGTCAGCGGGGTAACAAAACGGGTGGCTGCCTCGGTCATCACCACCTCGACCTGATGGCCGGCCTTGACCAGCAGGCGGGTCAGTTCGGCGGCCTTGTAGGCGGCAATGCCGCCGCTCACGCCAAGCAGGATGCGTCTGGCTGTCATGGGGCTTCTCAACGTGCTGTGCAGTAAAGGCGAAAGTGTACCGGATTTTGTCCGGAGCCGCGCTGCGGCTTGCAACTGGCCCTTGGCAAGGCGGGGCCCCGCCAGTGGGATGGATATGATGATTGCCGACTGCCTGCAAACAGGCTATAGCCAGAGTAAGGGTGACACATTCATGTCCATCAATGATTGGCCGCTGGCCGAGCGGCCACGCGAAAAACTGTTGGCACAAGGTGCTGCGGCGCTGTCGGATGCCGAATTGCTGGCCATTTTCCTGCGGACCGGCATCCGCGGCATGACGGCGGTGGACATGGCGCGGCAGTTGTTGGGGCAGTTTGGTTCACTGGCGGCACTGCTGGGGTGTCGGCTGGCTGATTTCCAGCGCTGCCCTGGGCTGGGTGCGGCGAAATATGCCCAGCTGATGGCATGCAAGGAGCTGGCGCGGCGTGCGCTGGCGGAGGAGATGAATCTCAGCGATGCATTGCAAAGCCCGGCCGCGGTAAAGGATTATCTGCGCTGGGTGATCGGGCGGCGTGATGTCGAGGTGTTTGTGGTGCTGTTCCTGACGGCACAGCACCGGGTGATTACGGTGGAAGAGGTATTCAGCGGCACCCTGACCGAAACCAGGGTCTACCCGCGGGAAGTGGCGCGGCGCTGCCTGCAGCACAATGCCGCCGGGGTGATCGTGGCACATAATCACCCCTCGGGCGTGGCAGAGCCGTCGGCGGCGGACCGCAGTCTCACCGACAGCCTGCGGGCGACGCTGGCGCTGGTGGATTGCCGCCTGCTGGACCATTTCGTGGTGACTGGCAGCCAGGCGGTGTCGTTTGCCGAACTGGGCTGGTTGTGAAGGAGGATGCGGACCGGTGTTGCGGCGGCCTGACAGTGCTGCGGTAGCTGACGGGCGCATCGGATGGATGACTGTCGGCTGTGATCTTCTCTCAACTGCATCACAAGGAGCTTGCCATGAACATCCTGCGCTTGCTGAATGAGTCGGATTACATTCAGGTCAACAACCAGTTTATCAAGCCGGACCAGCACGGAGCCTCGGAAGAGTTTGCCGATGAGGACGATGTGGTGCTGGAGGCGCACCTCGATGGCCATGATCTGGTGCTGACGCTGGGCGATCTGGAAGATGCCACGCCGCTGGCAGATGGCGGCTTCTGGCTGGAAGGCGTGGGTTATCTGCGCTTCCTGTCGCGGCAGAGCCTGCACTGATGTGCACTGCGAACCCGCTGGTCTGCCTGCGAAACCCGGACTGTTCCGGGTTTTTTGTGCCGGCTTGGCGGCTGGCTGCATGCAGTTTGATTTGTCTCAAATCCGCGCGGGCTTGGGACTGCTAGAGTGTCGGCTCTTATTCTAAAGGCATAATCTGCCGCATCGAGGGTGACATGGAAAAATTCAGGATCGGCATGATAGGCGCGGGTGTGACAGGTGCCCCGCTGCTCCGGCAACTGCTGGATGCCCCGTTTGTCGAGATGGTTGGGGTGGCTGATCTGGATTTGCGTCTGCCCGGCATCGAACTGGCTCGTGAACGGGGTGTGCCGGTGACCAGCAATTTCATCGAGATCGCCGAGCAGGGCGATCAGGTCGACATCATCATCGACGTGACCGGCTCGCGCAAGGTACGTGAGGACTTGCGCCGTTTCATGCAGTTTTCCGGCAACAGCCACACCGTGATCGTGCATGAGCGCATTGCCTTGCTGATGATGTCGCTGGGCGCGGGCAAGCAGGTGGAGACCCAGCACGAGGAATTGGGCTACTGAGCCCCGCCAACACACGCCCGCGGCTGCTGCTGCTTGCCGCTCCGCTGCGGGATGTTGTGAGCGGCGCCGAGTGCGACTGCCTGAGCAGTAAACTGAAAACCCGGCCATGGCCGGGTTTTTGCATGGCATGAGCGGCGACTGCCTCAGCCGAAACCCCGCTGTTGCAGGCTCAGGTACAGCATGCCGGCGGTGATGGCATCGTTCAGGGCGTCATGGCGCGGCAGGGCGGGGATCTGCAGGTCTTCGTTCAGCACGGACAGCCGCAGGTCGATGTAGGCTCCGGGGTTCTGCTTGAACTTGTAATCGTAATAGCGACCGGAGATTTCGATCTGGCGATTGGGCAGGCTGATGCCGGTGATGGCGCGCACGTATTTGTTGAGCACCGCGACATCGTATTCCAGGTAATAGCCCACCAGTGGCCGGCCGCCGATGAAGTCCAGCAATTGCCGCACGGCGGTGTCGGCATCCAGCCCTTCGGACACGTCCATCGGCCGCAGGCCGTGGATGCTGATATTGCGGCTTTCCAGCTTGCGCGTGGGTTTGACCAGCACATAAAAGGACTGGCTGGACAGGATGCGGTTGCCGCGCAGCCGCACCGCACCGATGGACAGCAGCTCGGCCTCCTGCACCTTCAGGCTGGTGGTTTCGCAGTCCACGCTGACCACTTCTTCATCCATTTCCTCGAACAGCGTGGCATAGCGCGGGTCTTTCAACTGGCGGCGCTGCCATTGCCGCTTCAGCCGGGCCAGCATCAGAAGCTCCCCAGGCGGAAGTGGTGGCGCAGCTGGGCGCGGAATTTCTTTACCACCCCCAGGGCATCCTTGAGCAGGTCGCGTTCCAGCGTGGAGAGCTGGTCCGGCTCGATCTGGTTGCCCGGCAGCTGGCCCAGCGACAATTGCTGCAGGCCCTGGCTGAGCTTGAGCGTGAGCAGGAAGGACAGCGCTTCGGCAATTTCGCTGGCCAGTTCCTTGTCCAGATGGCCGGCTTCGGCCAGGGCGTGCAGGCGGTCGAAGGTATTGCACTGGCTCAGGCCGTGTTCCAGCGCCAGTGAGCGCACGCCATGCACCAGCGGGAAGATGCCGCCTTTTTTCAGGTCGAGCACGGCCTTGCCGTTGCGCTCCTTGGTGAGCAGGTGGGAAAACAACCCCAGCGGGGTGTCGAACTGTTCGATGGCACGGGCAAAGCGCGAGAAGAAGCTGGCGTCGTCACGCAGCTGGCGCAGCAGGGCGTCATGGCTGCGTGCGAGCAGGCTGGCATCACCGGCCACGGCCTCGGCATCCACGTAAATGGCCAGATTCATCAGCGCCTGGCCGTCCGGTTGATACACCCATTGGTGGATCTGTTGCTGCAGCTGGCTTTCGCTCAGGCGCCAGGCGGCATTGTTGACCATGATCTGTCCCTGGCAGGGCGGGTAGCCAAAGCGGGCCAGGGCGGCGGAAAAGGCTTCGCAGATGGCGGTCAAGTCGGGGTGGTGGAAGCCGTCGCGCAGGATGAGGGCGTTGTCCTGGTCGGTTTTCAGTATCTGCTCGCCACGGCCTTCTGAACCCATCACCAGCAGGCAGCTGTTTTCCTGCAATGCTGGCGGGGCCAGCAATTGCCAGGTGCGGGCGAACAGCCGCGCGTTGAGGGTCTGCACCAGCCGCCCCAGTTGCGGGGCTTTCACGCCATGGCTGAACAGGATCTGCACCAGCCGGGTGATCTGGCCGGCAATATCGGCCAGCTCGTCCAGGGTGTCGGCCCGTTCCAGGCGCTGGGCAATCAGGTGCGAGTGATTGGAGAAGTAGGACAGGATGTCCACCTGCGACAGAATGCCGATGGCCTCGCCGTTATCGGTCACCACCAGGCGGCGGATATTGCGCCGGGTCATGATCAGCAGGGCATTGAACAGGAAGTCGCCGACATCGACGGTGAGCAGTTCGAAGCGGCACAGCTCGGCCAGTGGAGTGCTGCCGGGGATTTCCTTGAGCACGATGTCGCGAAAGTCGGTGGTGGTGAAAATGCCCAGCTTGCCTTCGTGACGCACCAGTACCGATTTGACCTTTCTTTCCTTCATGACGCCTGCCGCTTCGCGCACGCTGGTGTGGCCATCGACAAACACCGGGGTGCGGCTGCCTACATCGCGTACGGTGGCCGTGAGCAGGGTTTGCAGTTCACGGTTGCCGGCACGCTGGGCCATGCTGCCGAATTTTTCCGACACGCTGGCATAGAAATACGCCCCAAAGCGCGGGTTCTGCTCGGTCAGTGCCAGCACCACATCGCGCGGCAGGGTATAGACCAGTGCCTCCTCATGTACCACGAAGCGGTGCGGGGTCTGGCCGGCCACCATGGCGCGGGCGTCGAAGGTATCGCGCTCGCGGTACAGGGTGATGACTTCGTCGTCGGCCATTTCCCGCACGCTGCCCTTGAGTACCACATACAGCGCCTCCACCCGTTCGCTGGGACTGAGCAGGCATTCCTCGTCAGCAAAAAACTGGATGTCGGCGTTTTTTTCCAGCGTTTGCTGCTCGCTGGGGCTGAGGGTGTCGAACGGCGGGTGGCTGAAATCGAATCGGCTCATCTGTTCTTCCTGTGGCGCTATTGTTATCCATGGCTGCGAGAGGGACTTTGCCAGCAGCATAGCGCGGAAGTGGCGAGGCGCAAATGTGAAAAAGCCGTTTCTGTCGGGAAACGGCGCTGGTGCTGTGGCGTGTGGCTGCGGGTGTGGCTCAGTGGCTGCCGGAGCTGACCAGCAAGGGCGCTCCGTCGCGGAACAGCAGCAGCTGGCCGGGTTGCAGCTGGGTCCAGCTTTCATTGTCGGTCAGCGGCTGGGTGGCCACCACCGCCACGCGGTCGTGCGGGGTGGTGACGGTGGAGAAATCCACGGTGACGTCGTCGTCCACCAGGTGTGCCTTGTTGAACGGTGCCTGGCGAATGATGTAGTGCAGATGCGTGGCGCAGTGGGCAAACAGCACTTCGCCATTGCTCAGCATGAAATTGAATACGCCATGCTGGCGGATTTCCGCGGCCAGGCGGTCGATCTCGGCAAACAGCTCGTCCAGTTGCGGCGCGCTGCACCATTTGCTGCGCAGCTGTTCCAGCAGATAGCAGAAGGCGCGTTCCGAATCGGTGCTGCCAACCGGATTGAAGTGGCAGCCGGCTTCTGGCTGGAAGGTTTTCAGGTCACCGTTGTGGGCAAATATCCAGTACTGGCCCCACATCTCGCGCATGAAGGGGTGGGTGTTGGCCAGGTTGACCTCGCCCTGGGTGGCTTTGCGGATGTGGGCGATGACGTTTTGCGACTTGATCGGGTAGTTGCGCACCAGATGGGCGACCGCCGATTCCACCGAGGGCTTGTCGTCCAGAAAGATGCGGCAGCCCTTGCCCTCGAAAAAGGCGATGCCCCAACCGTCGGCATGGTGATCGGTCAGGCCGCCGCGGCGGTGAAAGCCTTCGAAGGAAAACAGGATGTCGGTCGGGGTATTGCAGTTCATGCCTAGTAGCTGGCACATGAGGTCATTGCTCGCAAATTGGGGTGTATCGGGTGTGACAGCCAGTCTGGGCGCGCCATCTGGCCTGATCCGAGCATAGTCGATTCGGGCTGGAGCGACAATTGGCAGGGTGAAATCCCTGCGGTTTATTTGATGCATTTGCTTAATTGACAAATTAAAACTTGAACATGCCGCGGCTGCGATATAAAATTTTACTAAATACTATTTAAATAAAATATTTAATATCAAGCGTGGCAACAATGAAGCGAAACCGCATATCCAGCCTGCTGCTCGGCTTGTGCATGGCCAGCAGCCTGATGGCGGAAACCCCCCTGTGGCAGCAAGCCGACTACGTGGCTGCCATTCTCAAGGCCCGTGCCGGTGAGCCGGCTGCGGCGCTTGCCATGCTGGAAAAACAGCGCGCCGCGGCGCCATTGCAGGGCAGCCTGCTCGACGATTACCTGACCTTGTTGTGCTGGAGCGGCCGGCCTGCCGATGCGCTGGCCAGCCTGCCAGCCCCACATGCTGGCTTGCGCAGCGACACCCTGGCCTTGCTGGCCCGCGCTGCCCGTGACACCCGGCGCTATCCGCTGGCGGTAGCGCTTTACCAGACCCTGTTGCAGCGTGAGAGCCGTGCCGACTGGACGGCCGGGCTGGCCATGGCCCAGGCCGAGGCCGGACAGATGGCGGCTGCCAGTCGCACGCTGGATCAGGCAGAGAGCAGCCTGCCGGCCGGCGATGGGCGCGAGCTGCTGCGCGCGCGCGCCTATGTGCTGCTCCAGGCCGGGCAGCTGACTGCGGCGCTGGCCTATCTGCAGCGCATGCAAACCCGGTACCCGGACGATGTGCCGCTGCAAAACCTGCTGGTCGAGGTGCAGCTGCGGCTGGGGATGCCGGTGCAAGCCATGGCTACACTGCGCCAGCAAGCGCAGCCCGATGCTGTGCTGCTACGCCAGGCCGAGCTGGATCAGGCCGCCACGCTAAGCCGCTGGGGCCACATGCAGGAAAGCCTGCAAAACGGCATGGCGCGGCATGGCCAGACCGATGCCGCACTGGCGCTGAACCAGCAGCTAATGGATGCACTGCCCGCTGGCGACAGCGCCATGCGCCAGCACGTGCTGGACGACCGCTTGCAGATGCTGACCCAGCGTGGCCGCTTTGCCGAGACGATTCAGCTCTACCAGGCGCATCCCGGTCAGTCCTGGTCTGCCTATGGTCTTGCTGCGGTGGCGGATGCCTATCTGGCACAGCGCCAGCCGCAAGCCGCCGTACCCTTGTACCGCGCGGCCATCCGTAGCAATCCCGGTGCGGACGAGGCGCTGGACTGGCGCAGCGGGCTGGTGTACGCCTTGCTGGAGAGCAATGACTTTGCCGGCGTCCGCAGCGAGCTGGCCGCCATGCGTGCGGCCACGCCGCGTGTGCGCAGCAATGCCGCCGGCCAGCGCAGCTTCAATCCGGATTACCAGCGGGTCATGCTGCTGGACGCCATGCTGGCCGCCTATCAGGACCAGACCCGCGCCGCCTGGCAGCAAGTGGCAGGGCTGCTGCGCGATGCCCCCTTCAATGCCGAATTGCGCCAGAACCAGGCGGCGCTGGCCTTGCAGCGCGGCTGGCCGCGCCGTGCCGGTGGCATTTACCGTCGCTTGCAGGTGGATGACCCGGCCTCGCTCGAGGCCCGTGCCGGGCTGGCCAGCGTGGCGCTGGATAGCTGGGAGTATCCGCAGGCGGCCAGCCTGCTGGGCGAACTGCGGCAACAGCGACCGGACTGGACCGAGCTGGACAAGCTGCAGCGCAGCTACGACTGGTCGCAACGGCCGCAGCTGACGGTGGAGGCGGGGCGCGACCTGTCCGGCGGCCAGGGCAGTAGCGAACAGAATGCCTGGGATACCCTGTCACGGCTGTATGCCTCTCCCTTTGGCCACTGGCGGCTGTTTGCCCAGCATCAGCTGCAGCGCGCCAGCTATGTCGATCAGCCGGAGCCGGCCCGCCATGAAGCCGGTGGGCTGGGGCTGCAATACCGTAGCCTGCAGGGCAGCGGCGAGTTTGGCGTGCTGGCCGGGCTGGATGGCCAGCAGCAGGCTGGCGCCTTTGCCGGCTACAGCTGGACGCCGGATGACCAGTGGACTCTGGGTGCCCGCTACGAGCAGAACAGTGCCGACACCCCGCTCAAGGCACGGTTGAGCCAGACCCGTGGCAACAAGGCCGGGCTGCAGGCGGGTTACCGGGTGGATGACTACCGCCAGTTTTCCCTGCAACTGAGCCAGCTGTCGCTATCCGACGGCAATCTGCGCCAGTCACTGGGTGGTGGCTGGACCGAGCGCTGGTATGGCGGCCCGCTCTACAAGCTGGACAGCACCTTGTGGCTGGCCGCCAGCCACAATCGCGACACGCCTTCCGCCCTGTATTTCAATCCGCTCAGCGACAGCGAAGCCGACCTCACCATTACCCAGGACTGGCGCTTGTGGGGCCATTACGACAACAGCCTGCATCAGCGGCTGGGGCTGACGCTTGGCACATACCAGCAACAAGGCTATGGCCGTGGCGGTGTATGGGGGCTGCTGCTGGAGCAGGAATGGCGCTGGGGCGAGCGGGCCAGCCTGCGCTATGGCTACACCCGGGTACGTCACCCCTACGACGGCCAGGCTGATTTTGGCAGCAAGGTCTATCTGAATATCGATTGGCGGTTCTGATGAAAACGAAACAATGGTTTTTGCTGATGTGCTTGGCCCTGTGCGCACTGTTGGCGCTGGCTGCACCGGTGCGGGCTGACTCCCGCTTGATCATTCTCTGTTACCACGAAGTAGGGCAGCCGGATGCGCGCAGTGACGACCCCTTCGCCGTGGATGCACGCAGCCTGGTGCGGCAGATGGCATGGATGCGCGGGCAGGGTTATCAGTTTGTCAGCGTGGAGGATGTGCTGGCCGACCGTGCCGGCAAGAAGCCGCTGCCGGACAAGGCGGTATTGCTGACCTTCGATGATGGCTACCGCAGCGTCTACACCCAGGTTTATCCGGTATTGCGCAGCTTTCATGCGCCGGCGCTGATTGCGCTGGTGGGAAGCTGGCTGGAGGCTGCGGATGGCGAGCAAGTGCGTTATGGCGACGGCCTGGTGCCGCGCAGCACCTTTCTGAGCTGGGCGCAGATCCGCGAAATGCAGGCCAGCGGCCTGGTGGAGGTGGCCAGCCACAGCTATGCCGAGCATTTTGGCCAACGGGCCAATCCGCAGGGCAATAGCGAGCCGGCCCTCACCTCGCTGGCCTGGCAGGCGGGCAGCTATGAAACCCCGGAAGCCTACCGGGCGCGCATCCGTGCCGATCTGCTGCGCAACAGCACACTGCTCAAGGCCAGGCTGGGCCAGGCGCCGCGGGTGATGGTCTGGCCCTATGGCAGCTATACCCGCGAAACGGCGGCCATCGCCGGCGAGCTGGGCATGCCGCTGACCATGAGCCTGGACGAGGGCATCAACACCCGCCAGACCCCGCTGGCGGGGCTGCGCCGGCTGTTACTGGACGCCAATATGAGCCTGGCCGACCTGGCCTGGCAGTTCCAGCAGCTGGAAACCTGGCCGGACGGCATACGCCCCGAGCCCAGCCGCATCATGCATGTCGATCTCGACTATATCTACGACCCCGATCCGGCGCGGCAGGAGGCAAACCTGGGCCGGCTGCTGGAGCGGGTCAAGGCCATGGGCGCCAGCACGGTCTATCTGCAGGCCTTTGCCAACCCGGAAGGCGATGGCGTGGCACGGGCGCTGTACTTTCCCAATCGCCACCTGCCGATGCGGGCCGACCTGTTCAACCGCGCGGCCTGGCAATTGCGTACCCGTGTCGGCGTGCGTGTCTACGCCTGGATGCCGCTGCTGGCTTTCGACCTGCCGCGTGACAACCCGCTGCGCCAGCAAAGAGTGCTGGCACTGGGGCGGCAAGGGCTGCCGGAGCAGCAAGGCTATATCCGGCTGACACCGTATTCGGCCGAGGCTCGCCAGACCATCCGCGAGATTTACCAGGACCTGGCGCGTTCGGTGCAGTTCGACGGCCTGCTATTCCATGACGACGCCACCCTGTCCGACGTGGAAGATGTCAGCGGCCCCGCCATGGCGGCCAACCGCGCCCTGGGCCTGCCGGATTCCTTACCGGCCCTGCGCCAGGACGAGGCAGCCCTGCAGCGCTGGAACGACAGCAAGATCAAGCTGCTGGACGATTTCACACTGGAGCTGGCGCAAGTGGTGCGTACCTGGCAGCCCACGCTGAAAACCGCCCGCAATCTCTACGCCGGGGTGGTGATGAACCCGGCGACGGAAAGCTGGTTTGCCCAGTCCTATGTCACGGCGCTGCAGCACTACGACCGGGTAGCCATCATGGCCATGCCCTATATGGAGAAGGCCGCGCAGCCGCGGCAATGGCTGCGCCAGCTGTTTGACAAGGTAAAGGCGGTGCCCGGCGCGCTGGATCGCACGGTGTTCGAATTGCAGGCGCGCGACTGGCGCAACGGCCAGCCGATTCCCACCCGGGAAATGGCCGAGGTGGTGGAGGAGCTGCATACCCTTGGCGCACGCCACATTGCCTATTACCCGGACGACCTGTTCCAGGACCAGCCACGCCTGGCCGATTTCAAGGCGGCCTTTTCCATGCGCAGCCACCCCGAACAATAAGGCCCGCCGGCCACCTGTCCCCAGCGCGGCGGCTGCATCTGCCGCCGTCGCTGCATACATGCAAGGAGTCAGATCATGACCACCGCTCTGGCACTGCTACTGGGCTATGCTTTTTTCTACCCGCTGTTCATGGCGTATTTGTGGATGGTGGGCGCAGTGCATTACTACTTTCATTACGAACGCAAAGACCCGCCGCTGGATCAGCCGCCAGCGCTGGATTACCCGCCCATCAGCGTGGTGGTGCCCTGTTACAACGAAGAAGACAATGTGCGCGAAACCCTGCACTACGCGCTGTCGCTGGACTATCCGGATTACGAGGTGATTGCCGTCAACGATGGCAGCAAGGACGCCACCGCCGCCATCCTGAATGAGCTGGCCGCCGTGCAGCCGCGGCTGCGTGTGCTGCACCAGGCCAGCAACCAGGGCAAGGCGGTGGGGCTGAACACGGCGCTGACCATGGCGCGTCACGAATACCTGCTGTGCATCGATGGCGATGCGCTGCTCGATCCCTATTCGGCCAAATGGCTGATGCGTCACTTTCAGGGTTCGCCCCGGGTGGGGGCGGTGACCGGCAATCCGCGCATCCGCAACCGCACCACCTTGCTGGGCCGGCTGCAGGTGGGCGAGTTCACCGCCATCATCGGGCTGATCAAGCGTGCCCAGCGCACTTATGGCCGGCTGTTTACCGTGTCCGGGGTGATTACCGCCTTTCGCAAGACGGCGGTGGTGCAGGCCGGCTACTGGAGCGACGACATGCTGACCGAGGACATCGACATCAGCTGGAAAATCCAGCTGCAGCACTGGGATGTGCGCTTCGAGCCGCGTGCGCTGGTGTGGATCCTGATGCCGGAAACCCTGCGCGGCCTGTGGAAGCAGCGGCTGCGCTGGGCCAAGGGCGGCACCCAGGCGCTGATGCGCAATGCCTGGATTGTCGGCCACTGGAAGCACCGCCGCATGTGGCCGGTGTATGCCGAGTATTTCCTCAGCGTGGTGTGGTCGTACGTGATGGCCTTCATCATCGGCAGCTGGCTGCTCAGCCTGTTGTTGCCCGGCCTGCTGCCGGCAATGGAATCGCCATTTGTGCCGGGCTGGCATGGTGTGGTGCTGGGGGTGACCTGCATGCTGCAGTTTGCCACCAGCAAGCTGATGGACAGCCAGTATGACGTCGATCTGGGCAAGAACTATTTCTGGATGATCTGGTATCCGCTGGCCTACTGGCTGCTGAATATCGGCACCACCGTGGTGGCCTTTCCGCAAGGCGTGCTGCGGCGCAAGGGCAAGCGTGCGCGCTGGGTCAGCCCGGACCGGGGCGTGCGCGCATGAAAAAGCTGGCCGATGTGCTGATCATTCGCGCCGCGCACAATATGAGCTGGCTGCAGCGGCTGCTGTCGCGACTGCTCACCGTGTTGTGGTGGCTGTTGTGGGTGTATCTGTGGTTGCCGGCCCTGGCCTTTTTTTGCCTGCTGATCTGGGGCGAGCAGCTGTTGCCGGTGACGGTGCGCATCGACCAGCTGCCCGGCCATCTGCTGGCGCTGGGGCGCTATGCCTTGCTGGTCTGCCTGTTTGGTGGCGGGCTGGTGCTGTGGTCGCGCATCAACTACTGGCGCTTTTCCGGCGAGGAGCAGCGCGGCGCCATCGCCAATGTCACACTGCTGGATATGGCGGCTGACCTGGGGCTGGAGCCCGCGCTGCTGCAGGCCGGCCAGGCCGGCAAGGTGGTGGTGGTGCATCACAATCCGGAAGGCGGGATTCACCACCTGGACATCCTGCAGCCCTTGCCAGCCGGCACGGCGACACCGCCAGAACCTGCCCTGACCATGTCGGCGAGCCTGCCCTTGTCAGTCGCCCAGCCCGGCAAGCGCTGAGTCGCCCATGCCCGAGGCCAGCTCGCCCACCCGCACCAGCGCCCGCTCGTAGGCTTCGTTCCACGGGTAGCAGCAGGACAGGCGCAGGCAGTTGCGATAACGGCCGCGCGCCGAATACATCACCCCCGGCACCACGGTAATGCGTTCGGCCAAGGCCGCATGAAACAGCTCCAGCGTGTCCACGCCGGCGGGTAGCTCCACCCACAGCAGGCAGCCGCCAGAGGGCAGGGTGGCGCGGGTGCCCTGTGGAAAACGGCTGGCCACCGTGCCGCGCAGTCGCTCCATCTGGCTCATGAAATGGCGGCGGATCAGCCGCAGGTGGTGGTCGTAGCCACCGCTTTCCAGATACTCGGCCAGAGTTTCTTCCAGCAGCCGTGGCTGGCCCAGCGAGCTGGCGCATTTCAGCTGCAATACCTCGCGGGCAAAGCGGCCGGCGGCAATCCAGCCAATGCGAAAGCCCGGTGCCAGCGTCTTGCTATAGCTGGAGCACAGCAGCACCCAGCCATCGCGGTCGAAGGCCTTTACCGCGTCCGGCGTCTGCACGCCATAGTGCAGGTCGGCATGCGGCGCGTCCTCGATCAAGGGCACGCGGTAGTCGTTGACCAGCTGCGCCAGCCGGCGCTTGGCTTCCGGTGGCATGGTGCTGCCCAGCGGATTGTGCACGGTGGGCATGGCCACAATGGCTTGCAGCCGTTTTTCCGACAGGAGCAGTTCCAGTGCGTCCAGCGACAGGCCGCTATTGGGATGAGTGGGGATTTCGATCACCGACAGGCCCAGGCTTTTCAGCAGCGGCAGCAGATAGAAATAAGTGGGCGATTCCAGCCCCACCGTGTCACCCGGCTTACACACCGCGCGCAAGGCCAGTTGCAGTGCTTCGGAGCAGCCATTGGTGATGACGATGTCGTCCATGGCCAGCACACAGCCCCAGCTGACCGCACGCTGGGCAATCTGCCGCCGCAGGCGTTCGGAGCCGGGCGGGAAGGGGTAGTCGGTGGTCAGCTCCGGCTGCTGGCGCAATAGCCGCCCCATGATGTGTTTGAAGCGGGTGGTGGGGTAGAAGTCGCTGCCGCGTGGGCTGGCCAGCGACAGGTCGATGAAATCAGCCGCCGTCTGCACCCGCATCACCGTTTCGATATGGTCCACCACTTCGCCGGTAGGCGCGGCTTCGCTCTGGCGGCGCATGCGTGGCAGCGGCAGGCTGGCGGCGGCCTTCACATAGAAGCCGGATTGCGGCCTGGCCTCGATAAAACCACGGTCTTCCAGTGTGCGGTAAGTCAGCAGGATGGTGGAGGGGCTGACCTTGTGCATGGCGCAGGCCTTGCGCACCGAGGGCAGGCGCTCGCCGGCGCGCACCACACCGTTCTGGATCAGGGTGATCCACTCGTTGACCAGCTGTTGATACAGCGGCTCCTGGCTCATGGTCGGTCTCCGCTAGGCAGATGAATGGCTGTCAGACGGCCCGCCCGGCACAATTCTGCCCGGAACAGACCATAACAGTTTTAGATACCGCAAACTGTTACGGTCTCAATTGTATTTTTCTGAATCTGTTATTGTCCAGTGACTTTACGTAGCATGACAGCATCAAAAACATGGAGCGGTGACAGGGTTTGCCTGTCGGGCCACAAGCCGGAATACGGCAGCCCTGTCCACCGCCAGCCCTGCCCTGGAGTGGTCATGAATCTTGTTGCCCTGGTTACTTATCTGCTGGTGATGTCCATCACCCCCGGCCCCAACAATCTGGTGCTGGCCTCGTCCGGCGTCAATTACGGCTTTGGCCGCACCCTGCCGGCCATGCTGGGCATGGCGCTGGGGCTGGCGCTGCAGGTGGGGGTGTTGACGGTCTTCCTGGGTAATCTGGTGGCGCTGATCAGCAGCGTACAGCTGTATCTGGCGCTGGCCGGTTGCAGCTATCTGCTGTGGCTGTCCTGGGGCATGGCCCGCGCCGGCGCGGCGGGCGAGCAGGCCGATGCCGGCCAGCCCATGGGTTTTGCCGGTGGCCTGTTGTTTAACTGGCTTAACCCCAAGGTGTGGCTGATGGGCTTCAATATTGCCGTGGTGTTCCTGCCGCAGCACATGCCGCCGCTGACTGCCGGCCTGCTGTTTGCCGCCATCACCCTGGTGGTCGGCCTGCCCTGCATTGCGCTGTGGGCGGGCAGTGGCGTGGCCATCCGCCGCTGGCTGGCTTCGCCGCGCCGGCTGCGTGCCTTCAATTGCGGCATGGCCGCCATGCTGGCCGGCACGGCCTTCTGGCTGCTGGCGCAGATGCTGCCGGCCGATGTGCTGCCAGCCGTGGGCGGGCTGATTTGAGCCAGCAGAATCCTGCTGGAGGATGAGGCTTGCCCGGCCCGCATTTGCGGGCTGTTTTGTTGGCGGCGTACAATAGCGCCTTTCTTCATCCGGCTGGACCTCATTCCATCATGATCCGTACCCGCTTTGCCCCCAGCCCCACCGGCTATCTGCATATTGGTGGCGTGCGTACCGCACTCTTTTCCTGGGCTTATGCCCGCAAGAACAACGGCGTTTTCGTGCTGCGCATCGAGGACACCGACCTTGAACGCTCCACGCCGGAGTCGGTCAAGGCCATCATGGACGGCATGCACTGGGTTGGCCTGGATTATGACGAAGGCCCCTTCTACCAGACCCAGCGTTTCGACCGCTACAAGGAAGTGATCCAGCAGCTGCTGGAGTCCGGCCATGCCTATCGCTGCTACTGCAGCAAGGAAGAGCTGGAAGCCATGCGCGCCGAGCAGGAAGCCAAGGGCGAAAAGCCGCGTTACGACCGCCGCTGGCGTCCGGAGGAGGGCAAGACCCTGCCGGCCATTCCGGCTGATGTGGAGCCGGTGATCCGCTTCCGCACCCCGCTGGACGGCACCGTCGCCTGGGACGACGCGGTCAAGGGCCGTATCGAATTCTCCAATACCGAGCTGGACGACCTGATCATCGCCCGCCCGGATGGCAGCCCGACCTATAACTTCTGCGTGGTGGTGGACGACTGGGACATGCAGATCACCCATGTGATCCGCGGTGACGACCACGTCAACAACACCCCGCGCCAGATCAACATCCTCAAGGCGCTGAATGCGCCGCTGCCGGTGTATGGCCATCTGCCGATGATCCTGAATGAGGACGGCCAGAAGATGTCCAAGCGCCGCGACGCCGTCAGCGTGGTGGACTACGCCGACAAGGGCATCCTGCCGGAAGCGCTGCTCAACTACCTGGCCCGTCTGGGCTGGGGCCATGGCGATGATGAATTCTTCGACATGAAGCAGTTTGTCGAATGGTTCAGCCTGGAAGCGGTCAGCGCCTCGGCCAGCCGTTTCAATCAGGAAAAATTCCTGTGGCTGAATGCCCAGCACATCAAGGCGGCCGACAACAGCCGTCTGGCTGCGCTGATTGCCCCGCGTCTGGCGGCTGCTGGTGTCGATACCACCACCGGCCCGGCCATCGAGGAGGTGATTGCCCTGGTGAAAGAGCGTGTGCAAGACCTGAACGCGCTGGCGCTGGAAGTGGATTATTTCTACCAGAAGCGTGAAGCCGCAGCGGCCGATGTGGAAAAGCACCTGGCTGGCGACGCCGTGGCACGCATGGGCCGCTTTGCCGACAAGCTGGCAGCGCTGGATAGCTGGACTGCAGCCAGCATCCATGAGCTGTTCAAGCCGTTCTGCGCCGAAGAAGGCATCAAGATGGGCCAGCTGGGCATGCCGCTGCGCGTGCTGGTGTGCGGCACCACCCAGACCCCGTCGGTGGATGCGGTGCTGGCGCTGATCGGCAAGGAAGAAGTGCTGCGCCGCCTGCGCGCCTGAGCGGTTTTCGGCTGTGAAAGTCAAAAAGCCACCCTGCGGGGTGGCTTTTTGCATGCTGGCGTCGGCCTAGTTCTGGCTGACCAGGCGTGGCTGGCGCACAAAGCGGTATAGCAGCACCAGCAGCAACAGGAAGGGCAGGCCGAAGGCCAGCGTCAGGCGGAAGACATCGGTGAAGGCGGTGGTGAGCAGGATGGCCAGCATCAGCCCCAGTCCCATCAGGGTGGAAACCGGAAAGCCGGGCAGGCGGAAAGCCAGCGGCTGGCTGCCATGGCGCTGGTGATGGCGGCGGAAATGCCAGTGGGTGAGGAAGATCATCATCCAGGTAAACAGCGCGCCAAACATCGACAGCGACATCATCAGCGTGAAGGCCTGCTCGGGAAACAGCACAAACAGCAGGGTGGCCAGCGCAATACCGCTGGTGGACAGCAGCAGCGCGTTGAGCGGAATGCCGTGGGGGTTCAGCTTGCCCAGGCTGGCCGGGGCATCACCGGCGCGCGACAGGCTGAACATCATGCGGGTGGTGATGTAGAGCTGGCTGTTCATGGCGGACAGCGCGGCGATGATGACGACAAAGTTGAGAATGCCCGCGGCGTAGGGAATGCCCAGCACCTGCATCACGGTGACAAAGGGGCTGCTGCCCTTGTCCAGTCCGTCCCAGGGGACGATGGTCAGGATCAGGGTCAGCGACAAGAGATAAAACACCAGCAGGCGCACAATGGTGGCGCGAAAGGCGTGGCGCACCGCCTGCTCCGGGTGTTCCGCCTCACCGGCGGCCACGGCAATCATTTCCACACTCAGATAGCTGAAGATGGAAATCACCACCGCCACCCACATGCCCCACCAGCCGTGCGGGAAAAACCCGCCATGGCCGGTGAAGTGCCGGGTGCCATAAGCCGGATTGCCGCTGCCCCACACCATATAACTCCCCAGCAGGATGAAGCCGACGATGGCAAAGATCTTGATGGCGGAAAACCAGTATTCCACGGTGCCAAAGGCTTTGACGCTCATGGCATTGACGCCGATCAGCACGCCGGAAAACAGCAGGATCCAGATCCACGACGGCGTGTCGGGGAACCAGTACTGCATGTATTCGGCCACTGCCGTGACTTCGGTGCCCACTGCCATGACGATGCAGGTCCAGTAGCTGTAGCGCACCAGAAAGCCGGCCAGCGGGCTGATGTAATGTTCGGCAAAAGCGCCAAACGAGCCGGATGTGGCATGGGCGATGGTCATCTCTGCCAGGCAGCCCATCAGCAGCAGGGTGATCAGCCCGCCGATGGCGTAGCTGAGCAAGACACTGGGGCCGGCAAAGCCGATGGCAAACTTGCTGCCGAGGAACAGGCCGGTGCCAATGGCACCGCCGATGGCGATCATGCTCATCTGCCGGCCGCTCAGCCGGCGTTGCAGGCCGCTTTCGCGTTGCTGGATCTGTTTGAAGCTCATGTCTTCTCCTTATCTTCCTTGGTGGGACGGCGCATTTCTCTTGGACGTGGGGCGTCCTGGATGCGCTCGGCTCCCGTGATGGTGTGTGGCTGGGTGAAGGCCGCCCACCGGGCGGCGGGCGGGAATGGGCTCAGGTCACCGCGTGACGCTGCTTGAAGCGCGGCTGGTCCCAGCTGGCGCTGTCCAGGATGTCGCGCAGGATGTCCACGGCATCCCAGATATCGGCATGGCTCAGATAGAGCGGGGTGATGCCAAAGCGCAGCACCTCTGGCTCGCGGTAGTCACCGATCACGCCGCGGTCGATCAGCGCCTGCATCACCGCATAGCCCTCGGGATGGCGGTAGCTGACATGACTGCCGCGCTGTGCATGCGCGCGCGGGGTGATCAGCGTCAGCGGATGCTGGCTGCAGCGCTGTTCCACCAGCTGGATGAACAGGTCGGTCAGCGCCAGCGACTTTTGCCGCAGTGCCGCCATGCTGGTTTGCAGGGTGGCGTCCAGTCCGCACTCCACCAGCGACATCGACAGGATGGGCTGGGTGCCGCACAGAAAACGGCGGATGCCCTGGGCCGGCTGGTAATCCACCGCCATGTCAAACGGGCGCGAGTGGCCCCACCAGCCGGACAGGGGCTGCCAGAAGGCATCCTGATGGCGCGGGGCCACCCAGATGAAGGCCGGTGAGCCGGGGCCGCCATTGAGGTATTTGTAGGTGCAACCCACGGCAAAGTCGGCGGCACTGCCATTCAGGTCCACTGGCACGGCACCGGCGGCGTGGGCCAGGTCCCAGATGGTGAGTGCGCCATGCTGATGCGCCAGGGCGGTGACGGCGGCCATGTCATGCATGGCACCGGTGCGGTAATTGACGTGCGACAGCAGCAGCACCGCCACATCGTCACCCAGTGCCTGTTGCAGCGACAGGGTGTCGTCGATCAGCCGCATTTCATAGCCCTGCTGCAGCAGGTCCATCATGCCCTGGATCATGTACAGGTCGGTGGGGAAGTTGTCGCGCTCCGAGACAATCACCTTGCGCTGCGGTGCACTGGCTTGCTGGATGCGGATGGCGGCCGCCAGCGCCTTGAAAATGTTCAGTGAAGTGGTATCGGTGATCACCACTTCGTCGCTGCCGGCTCCGATCAATCCGGCCAGCTTGTTGCCCAGCCGGCGCGGCAGCTCGAACCAGCCGGCAGTGTTCCAGCTGCGGATCAGGCCCTCGCCCCATTCCTGGCGCAATACCTGCAGGCTGCGCGCCTCGGCGCTGGTGGGCAGTACGCCCAGTGAATTGCCATCCAGATAGATCACGTTTTCCGGCAGGGCAAATTGCTGGCGCAGGGCGGCCAGTTGATCCTGGCGGTCGGCGGCCAGGCAGTCTTCACGGGTGAGCATCAGTCTCTCCTTGCGGTGGTGGTGCTGGTTGTCGGGGACGGGATGGTGCGCAGCACGGCGCGTACCGGGCTGGCATCCAGATTGATCAGTTTCAGTGGCAGGGCAATCAGCTCGTAGTCGCCTGCTGCGATCTCGTCCAGGTAGAGGTTTTCCAGAATGGCCATGCCGTGGCGGGCGACTGCGTGATGGGCGGCCAGCGTCTTGCTGTCTGCCGCATCCAGCGAGGCGCTGTCCACGCCGATCAGCCGCACACCCTGCTGGCCCAGCCAGTCAATCAGTGCCGGGTCCATGGCGCAGAAGCCGGCATCCCATTGCGGTGGAAACTGCCGGTAACTGCGGATCAGCAGCCGTGGTGGCAGCGGGGCCGGCTGGTCTGCCAGCGCCTGCTGCAGTCTGGCCAGGCTCAGTAGTGGCGCTGCATCCAGGCAGTGCACCACGCGGCAGGGGCCAAGATAGGCATCCAGCCCGACCAGGCCGATGGCTAGGCCGTCCGCCTGATAATGCAGCGGGGCATCGGCATGGGCCCCGCTGTGGGGGGACAGGGTCAGCCGGGCCACATTGACCGGGCAGTGTGCATCCAGCTGCCAGGCCGGGCTTTCCTGTAGCGCGGTATCTCCCGGCCATACCGGCATGCCGGCATGCAATGGCGGGCTGATGTCATACAGCATGCTGCTCTCCATGGATTGGGCAATTCATGTTAGCACCGTGATTGTTTTGAAAAATTGCAAGTTCAACTTGTGAATTGGTGATATTTCGCAGAATATTCGACAGGAATGATTGAGTAAGAAAGGAAGTTGCAAATGCAGCTGGATGCCATTGATATGCGGATTCTTTCCGCGCTGCAGCACAACGGCCGGCTCAGCAATCAGGACCTGGCCGACCAGGTGGCGCTGTCACCCTCGGCTTGTCTGCGCCGGGTACGCACGCTGGAGGAGGGCGGGCTGATTCGTGGCTACCACGCCGAACTGGATGCGGTGGCGCTGGGCTTCGAGCTGGAGGCCATCGTGCAGGTGTCGCTGGATCGCAGCCGCGATGACTGGCATGGCGAGTTCTTGCTGCAGATGCAGGCCTTCGAGGAGGTGACCGCCGCCCATGTGGTGGCCGGGCCCTGCAATTACATCCTGCATGTGCGCTGTCGCAGCCTGCCGGCGTTTTCCGATTTCATCGTCGACAAGCTGAACAAGGTGCCCGGCATGCGCGATATCTGTTCCTTCATCGTGCTGAAAACCGTGAAGGACACCCGTGACCGGCTGCCGCTGGCCGGGGGCTGAGGCGGGAGCGTCACGGTAACAAAAGCCTTGTATGCTTGAGTGGAGGCCGCTACGGCCCGCTGGTCCGCCCGACTTACCTTGGCTGCGAGCAAAAACTCTAAAAAAATGGATTTTGTGCAAAGGGATGGGGGATAATGCCGCCCAGCCAAACTGAGGTTCATCAAAATGAAGTGTGTTGACGATTTCCGCCTGCGTCTGGGCAAGCAAGAGCTGGTTCCCATCATGGTCGGCGGCATGGGTGTGGATATCTCCACCGTGGCCCTGTCGCTGGAAGCGGCCCGTCTGGGCGGCATCGGTCATATTTCCGATGCCATGGTGCCGACGGTCACTGACCGCCGCTTCAATACCAAGTTCGTCAAGGACAAGCTCAAGCAGTACAAATTCAATGTGGAAAATGCCGACAAGTCCGTGGTGAAGTTTGACCTGGACATCCTGGCTGAAGCCACCAAAATGCACGTTGGCTCCGCCATGGAAGCCAAAAAGGGCGATGGGCTGATTTTCATCAACTGCATGGAAAAGCTCACCATGAATGCGCCCAAGGAAACCTTGCGCGTACGCATGCAAACCGCCATGGATGCCGGCATCGACGGCATCACCCTGGCCGCCGGCCTGCATCTGGGTTCGTTTGCGCTGATCGAGGACCACCCGCGTTTTCGTGATGTAAAGCTGGGCATCATTGTTTCGTCCCTGCGCGCCTTGCAGCTGTTCCTGAAAAAGTCCGCCCGTACCGGCCGCCTGCCGGACTACGTGGTGGTGGAAGGCCCGCTGGCTGGCGGTCACCTGGGTTTCGGCATGGACTGGGCGCAGTATGATCTGGCCACCATCGTGGCCGAGATCCACGCCTGGATGCAGGCCGAACAGCTGGATATTCCGCTGATTCCGGCTGGCGGCATCTTTACCGGCAGCGATGCCGTGGGCTTCCTGGAAAACGGTGCCAGTGCCGTGCAGGTGGCTACCCGCTTTACCGTTACCCGCGAATGCGGCCTGCCGGAAAAAGTGCAGCAGGAATATTTCAAGGCAACGGAAGACGATATCGAAGTCAACCAGCTGTCGCCCACCGGCTACCCGATGCGCATGATCAAGTCCTGCCCGGCCATTGGCGACGGCATTCGTCCCAATTGCGAGGCTTACGGCTATCTGCTGGATGCCAATGGCAGCTGTGCCTACATCCAGGCCTATAACCGCGAAGTGGCGGCCCATCCGGGCGAACGCCGCATCAAGGTGATGGACAAGACCTGTCTGTGCACCCACATGCGCAATTTCGATTGCTGGACCTGCGGTCAGTACACCTATCGTCTGAAGGACACCACCCGCCGCAACGAGGATGGCAGCTACCAGATCCTCAGCGCCGAACATGTGTTCAAGGACTACCAGTTCAGCAAGGATGGCAAGGTCGCCCTGCCGGATTGATGTCGCACACCAACCCGGTCTGGCTGGACCGGTCGTGGAACATGGCGGAACGCTGCGGCGTTTCGCCATTTTTCTTGTTGAAGCGGCACTGGCAGTAGTATTGTCGGAGCCTGTCTTGTCACTGTTTGAGGACTGCCATGCCGGACCGTTTTGATCCCGCCACCACCGCCCTGATCCTGATCGACCTGCAGCAGGGCATTCTCGGTTTTGCCAAACAACCCTATGACACCGAGCAGGTGCTGGAGCGCTCGGCGGCACTGGCGCGGGCGTTTCGTGCCGCCGCGGCGCCGGTGGTGCTGGTGCGGGTGGGCTGGTCGGCCGATGGCGGCGATGCGCTGAAGCTGCCGACCGATCTGCAGCCGCCATCCACCCCGGTGCCGGACAACTGGCTGCAGCAGCCGGCCGAACTGGAGGTGGCGGCCACGGACATCCAGATCATCAAACGGCAGTGGAATGCCTTTTACGGCACCGAGCTGGATTTGCAGCTGCGCCGGCGCGGCGTGCAGACCGTGGTGCTGGCCGGGATTTCCACCCATATCGGGGTGGATTCGACGGCCCGCGCCGCCTGGGAGCGTGGCTATGCCGTGGTGCTGGCGGAAGATGCCATGAGCTGCCCGCTGCTGGAGTGTCACCAGTTTTCCGTACAGCATATCTTTCCGCGGCTGGGGCGGGTGCGCAGCAGTGCCGAGGTGCTGCAGGCGCTGGCTGTATAGCCGCATGGCGCGTGAAGATTGCCGCATCGACCCGCAGCAGGTCGAGCTGACCGCCATCCGCGCCCAGGGGGCGGGTGGCCAGAACGTCAACAAGGTGTCGTCGGCCATTCACCTGCGTTTCGATGTCATGGCTTCCAGCCTGCCCGAACGCGTCAAGCTGCGGTTGTTGGCGCTGGGAGATGCCCGCCTGAGCAAGGAGGGCATCATCATCATCAAGGCGCAGCAGCACCGCACACAGGAGCTGAACCGGGCTGATGCGCTGGCGCGCTTGCAGGCCATGGTGGATGCGGCGGCGCATGTGCCCAAGGCCAGGCATGCGACCAAGCCGACTTATGGCTCACGCCAGCGACGGCTGGAGGGAAAGTCCCGGCGCAGCGGCATCAAGGCCCTGCGTGGCAAGATCGCCGATTGAGGTGCCGCAGCAGCGGGCTGCTCAGGCGCGCCGGCTATGCTGGCAGCTGGGGAGGATGTGCTTGCCCAGTTCATCGGCCGGTACCGGCCGGCACAGCAGAAAGCCCTGCAGCTCGATGTCCGGGTGCTGGGCGCACAGGTAGTCCAGGTCCTGGGTGTTGTCGATGCCCTCTGCCACCATGCGCAGGCCCAGTTCGCGGGCGATGTTGGCCATGCCGGAAATGATGCTCTGGCTACGGGCGTCGCGGTGGATGTCCTTGATCAGGATGCGGTCGAACTTCAGCTCGGTCAGCGGCAGGTTCTTGATGTGTTCCAGCGTGGTATGGCCGGTGCCAAAATCATCCAGCGACAATTCGAAACCACGCATGCGCAGCCGCAGCAGGGTGGCCAGGGTGTGGCCGAAATTGGTGAAGGCCATGGTTTCGGTGATTTCCAGCACGATGCGGTCGAAAGCCAGCCCGCGCGATGTCACCTGCTCGACCAGCCAGTCGAGAAACTCGCGGTCATCCAGCAGCCGGCGTGACAGATTGATCGACAGCCGCAGCTGCTGCATGTTGGGCTCGCGGATCAGCATGTCCAGGCTGGTTTGCACGATGCGGTTGGTCAGCAGCGAGATAAAGCCTTCGTGTTCCAGCATGCCGATGAACTGGTTGGGCCCCAGTATGCCTTGCTGCGGGTGACGCCAGCGTGCCAGCGCCTCGATCTGCACCGCACGGCCCTGGCGCAGATCGTAAATCGGCTGGTAAAAGGCGCAAAACTGGTTGTGGGCCAGCCCGGTGATGATGTCGATCAGCGGCAGGCTGCTCTTGCTGTCGCCGATGTCCTGCTGCACATCCAGCAGGCGGGTGATTTCAGTCAGGAACAGATCATCATCGATGGGCTTGGCCAGGTGGCCGATGCCGGTGAAACCCAGCTCCTGGGCGGCACGCACGCTGTTGGACAGCAGTTCCGGCGAGTGGCCGCTGATCAGCAGCAGTGAGGGAATGTGCGGCTGGCGCGACAGCTGTTCCACCAGTTCGATGCCATCCATGCCCGGCATGTTCAGATCGGTGATGACCAGGTCCAGTTTGGGAATCTTGCGACTGAGCTGAAAAGCCCAGCTGCCGTCGGCAGCCTCGTGCACCACGGTATTGGGTATTTGCAGGCAGAGCGCCTTGAGCAGGCTGCGCTGACTGCTACTGTCTTCAGCAAGCAGGATTTGTCTTGGAATCTGGATGGTCATGGCTGACGCACTGTTCAGAAGTGTATGTCTCAATCTAAGCAGGTGTCATGCATTCTTGCCAGTGGAAAAATCGATAAATCAGTTATTTGTAAATCGCTGTTATAGATTTAACCGGATTTTACGGTAAATGAATAGCGATTGATTGCTGCGGTGCGCAAAGGGAGGGAGCAGGCGGCTGAAGGCCGGGACAAGGGTCCGGCGGCCGGGCAGCCGTCAAGCGGTCACCTGCCGCAAAGCGATGGACCGGGTGGTCATCACTTCCGGGGCAGTGTGCTGCAATATGTTGCCGGGCCGAACGGCCGGCGGGCAAGGCAGTAACTGACTACGCGACCCACAGGTGGGCTGAGTGGCCGCGAGGGGGCTCAGCTAATCAACGACGCTTGAAGTGGTGCGGTGCGCCGCCGCCAACCGGAGCGGTCGGATGACGGAAGTTGATGCGACCCTTGGTCAGGTCGTAGGGAGACATTTCCACGGTCACGCGGTCGCCAACCAGTACGCGAATACGGTGCATCTTCATCTTGCCCGAGCCATAGGCCAGGATTTCCACATTGTTGTCCAGACGCACGCGGAAGCGCGATTCCGGCAGCATTTCAATGACAACGCCTTGCAGCTCGATCATGTCTTCTTTGGACATTAACGATTCCTTTCAGTGTAACGGGTGGGCCAATAGCCCATGCGGCAGTCCCTCACGGAGCGCCGCACGATCTGTGATAACAGATTGCTTCTATCGATAACCAAGCAGGTAAGACAGGTAGCACACAGTAAAAATGTGCCGTTACCAAGGCAAGGCAGACGGATTGAACCCCGTGCTGGGGAACGGTCCGGAAGGAGGCAGGGCGCATTATACGGCTAAATGGCTGATTTGTCAGTAGAAATGTAGCCGTAATTGCCTTGCCCCCTTGTCGTGCTGTTGCAATGGCTAAAAACACTTATGCATCCGCAGCTTAGCGCAGCTGCCACCTGTTGCAAGACACGCAGTCCGGCAGGTGCTTGCTGCTGAATTGCCCGGTCGGCAGGGGGCGCCGGCAGGTGGGGCGGTGCTGCCTGTCAGGTGGGTGGTGGCCAGCGGCTGCCTCGGCCAGGCCGGTCTGGAGCGGGGGGGGGGGCTGCTCAGGAGCGTTGCGGCCGCATGACAGCGGCTGATTGTTTGACTTTTGTCATCAAAAGAAAATTCACCATTCATATTCTTACAATTCAATACAAAAATAGGCTGGATTATTCTGTTATCTGCTGACATCCTGTACGGTTTCGATCATTACCCTTTGCTGATATTTTGCATCAGCAAAGGGGAGCACCAGTTGGAAACTCTGCAGTAGGACAGACTATGGAAAATAATCGAGAGGGCGAAGGACTACGGCGCAGCCTGCAGGCGCGCCACCTGTCCATGATCGCCATTGGCGGCTCCATCGGCACCGGCCTGTTTCTGGCCTCCGGGGCCACGGTAGCCACTTCCGGCCCCGGTGGTGCCTTGCTGTCGTATGCCCTGATCGGGCTGATGGTGTACTTCCTGATGACCAGCCTGGGCGAGATGGCGGCCTTCATGCCGGTGTCCGGTTCTTTCCAGGTGTATGGCTCGCGCTTCGTTGACCATTCCTTTGGTTTCGCCCAGGGCTGGAACTACTGGTATAACTGGGCGGTGACCATTGCCGTGGAACTGGCCGCCGCATCCATCGTGATGCATTACTGGTTTCCCCACGTACCCGGCGTGGTGTGGAGCGCGCTGTTCCTGGCCATCATCTTTGCCCTCAACTACTTCTCGGTAAAGGGCTTTGGCGAGGCGGAATTCTGGTGCTCCATGCTCAAGGTGATCACCATCATCGCCTTCATCATCATCGGCTTCATGATGATCTGGGGCATCATGTTCCATCCGGACAACAGCCGTTATGCACCGGGGCTGAAGGTATTCATGCATGGCGACGGCCCCTTTGTCGGCGGCATGGCAGCCTTTGTCAGCGTGTCGATGATTGTCGGTTTTTCCTTCCAGGGCACCGAGCTGATCGGCGTGGCCGCTGGCGAGTCCAGTCATCCGGCCAAGACCATTCCGCGCGCGGTGAAGCAGATTTTCTGGCGCATCCTGATGTTCTACATGCTGTCCATCCTGATCATCGGCTGCATCCTGCCGTATAACGACCCGATGCTGCTGAAGAACGATGTGCAGGACGTGGGGGCCAGCCCCTTCACCCTGGTGTTCAGTCGCGCCGGTCTGGCCTTGTCGGCCAGCCTGATGAATGCCGTCATTCTGTCCGCCATTCTGTCGGCCGGCAATTCCGGCATGTATGCCTCCACCCGCATGCTGTATGCGATGGCGAAGAACAAGATGGCACCGGCCTGGTTCGGCCAGCTGTCGGGCAGCGGCGTGCCGCGCAATGCGCTGTATGCCACCACGGTGATTGCCGGCCTGTGTTTCCTGACCTCGCTGTTTGAAAGCAATGCCGTCTACCTGTGGCTGCTGAATTCTTCCGGCATGACCGGTTTCATCGCCTGGCTGGGCATTGCCATCTGCCATTACCGCTTCCGCCGTGCCTATGTAAAACAAGGCTATGATCTGGCTGACCTGCCCTACAAGGCGCGCTGGTTCCCGCTGGGGCCGCTGTTTGCCTTTGCCTTGTGCATGCTGATCATGCTGGGGCAGAACTATGCTGCCTTCACCAGTGCCAAGGTGGACTGGAACGGTATTGTCGCCACCTATATCGGCATTCCGCTGTTCCTGCTGCTGTGGCTGGGCTACAAATGGAAGCACGGCAGCAAGCTGATTGCGCTGGACAAGATCGCACTGGCCGAGGCGCACGCCCAGCTCAAGCGCGACGAGCGGGCTGATGGCCGGCTGGCGCAGCAAACCACCGGCTGATCACTGACCTTGCCAGCCCTGCAACGGCCCGGCCTGACCGGGCCGTTGTCGTGTGTGCCGCCGGGGCTGTCAGGCAATGCTGTGCCTGCCGCGCCGGCACGCTACAATCGGCGCAGCGCCGCCACAGGCAGACCCCGTCACCGCACTGAGGGTGCATACCCGGAGAACAATAATATGGCCTTGATGTC
Organism: Aquitalea magnusonii; assembly: GCF_003202035.1. Lineage (GTDB taxonomy): Bacteria > Pseudomonadota > Gammaproteobacteria > Burkholderiales > Chromobacteriaceae > Aquitalea > Aquitalea magnusonii. The sequence continues at coordinate 35,232 of NZ_QJKC01000026.1, forward strand.
ACTTTTTTTCAGCAAGTATCTGTTTGTGCTGGCAGCCCTGCTGCCCATCATCAATCCCCCCGGACTGGTGCCCATCTTCATTTCCATGACGGCGCGCAACAGCAAGCAGCAGCGCGCTTTCCTGGCGCGGCGCATTGCCATGTACTGCTTTCTGCTATTGCTGGGCAGCATGTATGTGGGCAGTTTCGTGCTGGAATTTTTCGGCGTGTCGCTGCCTGTGGTGCAGTTGTCCGGCGGCCTGCTGATTTCGCTGGCGGCCTGGCGCATGCTGAACGACAACCCGGCCGAGAGTACCCAGCCTTCCAGCGAACCGGTACGGCAGGAAAACCGCGACGAGCTCAAGCAGCGGGCTTTTTATCCGCTGACCTTTCCCTTGACGGTGGGGCCGGGGTCGATTTCGGTGTCGATCACCGTGGGCGCATCGCTGACCGTGACCGGCAAACCGATGATCAAGTACATGCTGGTGCCGATGGCCAGCCTGGCCGCCGTGTTGTCGCTGTCGGTGCTGGTGTATATGTGCTACCGCCATGCCGACAAGCTGCTGGGCTATCTGGGGCAGACCGGCTCGGTGGTGTTTCTGCGGCTGTCGGCCTTCATCCTGATGTGTCTGGGTGTGCAGATCATGTGGGAAGGGGTGGAGCAGCTGTTTGTCGAGCTGATCCAGAACAACGCCGACCTACTGCATCGCTAGGCCAATGCGTTGTGCCACGGCTTGCTGCAGTTGCGGATAGAAGGCAAGAAAATCCGCTTCCAGTGCGGTGTACTGCTGCAGCAGGTCGTCAATGCCGGTGGCAACCGGATTGTCACGCCGGATGCGGTGGCGGGAAAAGCCGCGCAGCACGGCGGCGATACCTTCGGTTTCTGCATAAGACCCTAGCCAGTCCTCGGCCTGCATGCGTGGCAGCATGTCCAGCAGGCGCGGTGGCAACCACTGGCGGTGTTGCTGCAATTCGGCGTAGCTGCGGCGGGTGAAGGCAGCCAGCGGCAGGCTGGCGAAGGTGTCCCAGTGCCGCGCCAGGAAATGGTCGTAAAAAATATCCACCAGAATGCCGGCATAACGCCGCCGTTCTGCGGCAATGCGTGTCTTGCTTTGCAATACCAGCGGATGACTGTCGGTATAGCTGTCGATCTGCCGGTGTAGCGCCATGCCTTGCTGCAGGCTTGGCGGCAGGTGGCCGGCATGGGCCGGCTTGATGAAGTCCCCCAGCAGATTGCCGACACGGGCGCTGGCATCGTCCGGGGCCAGCTGCAGGTGGGCCAGGTAATTCATCCGGCCGACAGCCGGTTCAGCCTCACCACGATCACCCGCACCGCCGCACTGCTGCGCAGGGTCAGGCCAATGGCCAATTGTTGCAGCAGCGCATCCTGTGCTTGCAGGCGACAGCAGCGTCCATCTTCGCGGCTGATTTCCAGCTCCGCTCCCGCCGCCAGCAGTACCAGCAGGACTTCATCGTCGCTTTGCAGCTGGCGCTCGCCGTTCAGGGTGAAGTCTTCCACTTGTTGCAGATAGCGGCCACGCCGGGTCATGACATTGAAATCGGTGACCGGGCCTTCGCTCAGCCGGCTGCTGATGCTTTCCTCGCCGGCAAAGGCCAGCGGCAGGCTGAAGGCATCCAGCCGCACTTCGCTGCCGTCTTCGCGTTGCAACAGCAAGGCCGCGCCCTGCAGCAGCAAAAGCTGACGGTCGATGCCGGGGAAGCGGGAGAAGTCGCCGTCACTGGCCACGCTGGCGATGCTGATGCGGTAATCGAAGTTGTCCAGCGTGGCGTCCGGCGGTGAAATCAGTACCTGGCGGGTAATGCCGCCGCCGTTTTTCCAGGGGGTGGCCGGGTAGTGGCGGGCGTGCAGAATCTGCATGGCAAGCTCGGGCTATGGAAAAAAACCGATTATCCTCCGATGCCCGGTGTAGTGCATCTTCACTTTGGCTCGGCGCCGCCAAGTCCTTGTTATGGTGCGGATTTGTAGTGCCGGTACTACAAATTGGGGCGCTTGATCTGCCGCAATATGCCATTCCGCTGTCGTGCCAAGATGAAGACATAGCTTGAACCCACCACGAGGAGATCATCATGGCCATCAGTGCATTCTTCATTCCTTCCGTCAATCTGATGGGAGCCGGCTGTCTGCAGCAGGCCGTCGACAGCATGCAGGCGCAGGGTTTCAAACGCGCGCTGATCGTGACCGACGCCGGTCTGGTCAAAACCGGTCTGGCGCAGAAGGTCAGCACGCTGCTGGCAAACGCGGATATCCAGTCCGTGGTATTTGACGGCGTGCATCCCAATCCCACCTGCGCCAATGTCAATGCCGGCCTCGCCTTGCTGCAGGAAAAACAGTGTGATGTGGTGATTTCGCTGGGGGGTGGCTCGCCACACGATTGCGCCAAGGGTATTGCGCTGGTGGCGGTGAATGGCGGCAAGATCCAGGACTACGAGGGCGTGGACAAGTCGGCCAAGCCGCAGCTGCCGCTGGTGGCCATCAATACCACGGCCGGCACCGCCAGTGAAATGACGCGTTTTTGCATCATCACCGACGAGGCGCGCCACATCAAGATGGCCATCGTCGACAAGCACACCACGCCCATCCTGTCGGTGAACGACCCGGAAACCATGGCCGGCATGCCGCCGTCGCTGACCGCCGCCACCGGCATGGATGCGCTCACCCATGCCATCGAGGCTTATGTGTCGACCATTGCCACGCCGATTACCGATGCCTGCGCGCTCAAGGCCATCAGCCTGATCGTGGCCTACCTGCCGCGCGCCGTGGAAAACGGCCAGGACATGGAAGCCCGCGAGCAGATGGCCTATGCCCAGTTCCTGGCCGGCATGGCTTTCAACAATGCTTCGCTGGGTTATGTACACGCCATGGCGCACCAGCTGGGTGGCTTCTACGACCTGCCGCACGGCGTGTGCAATGCGGTGCTGCTGCCGCATGTACAGGTATTCAACAGCAAGGTGGCTGCTGCGCGGCTGGCTGATGTCGGGGTGGCATTGGGGGTGAAAGCCAGTGCGGAAGAGGCCATTCAGGCTATCCGCACCCTGGCGGCCACGGTGGGTATTCCGGCCGGCCTGACCCAGCTGGGCGTGAAAGAGCAAGATATCCCGGTACTGGCCACCAATGCCCTGAAAGACGCATGTGGCTTTACCAATCCGCTGCAGGCCAGTCACGAAGAGATCTGCGCCATTTACCGCGCAGCCATGTAAGCAGGGGGTAGTCTGCTGTAGTGAACAGGGCCGGCCATGCCGGCCCTGTTGCATGCATCATGGCGCGGGATGATGGCCAAAACCGGCCGCCTGGGCCGCGCTGCGAATGGCATCCAGCACCAGTCTGGCCTTGCGCGGGATGCGCCGGCTGGCAAATACCGCGTGCATCTGCGCATCTTCGCCGCGGCTGGAGACGATGCGATAGTCCGGGCACAAGCGCAGCAGCTGGCCGCTGGCCACCAGTGGTTCGGCCAGCCAGTCGCCCATGCGGGCCACGCCCCATCCTGCCAGCGCTGCCTGCAGTACCGCATTGCCGGAGCTCACCCGGTGGCTGGCATTCAGGTTGAGGCTGACCTGATGGCTGTCCGAGACAAAATTCCAGGCTTTCAGTATGCGTGGCGCAGCATGAATCAGGATGGCGTGTTCGCTGAGTTGTTCCGGCTGGGTGGGCAGGCCGCGGCGTGCGACGTAGTCCGGGCTGGCGTACAGGCGGCGTTGATACGGCCACAGCGGAAAGCCGATCAGCTCGCTGGACGTGGGGTAGGCGCCGCGAATGCTGAAATCCAGCTTTTCGCGGATAGGCTCGAGAATGGTGTCGCTATACAGAATGTCAAAGCGCAGCTGCGGATTGTGCTCGGCCAGCCCTTGCAGGACGGCGGGCAGAAAATGGCTGGCCATCACCTCGGGTGCGGAAAAGCGCAGCCAGCCGCGCGGTGTGCTGCCCAGTGCGGCCAGGTCGTCTTCCACTTCCTCCTGCAATTGCAGAATGTGCCGGGCCGTATCGTAATAGGCTTCGCCAGCCATGGTCAGGCTGACCTGCTTTTGCGAGCGGGCCAGCAGGCTGCTGCCCAGGCTTTCCTCCAGTGCCTGCACCGCGCGGGTGGCGGTGCTGGGCGAGGTGCCCAGCTGGCGTGCCGCCGAGACAAAGCTCTTGCGTTCCACCACGGCGCAGAATACCTGCAGCTCCCATAACAGCTTCATTGGATTGGCCTTGATTGCAGAAACTGCAATACGGTATTGCAAGCATGCAGCCAGGGCAAGCCCTACAATGGCGGCATTATCAGGAGGCAGTCATGTTGTTGACCTTGGGATTTCTGTGTTTCTTTTCTTTCATGGCCGGTTTGATCGATGCGGCCGTCGGCGGCGGCGGGCTGATCCAGACCCCGGCGCTGTTCAATTTCCTGCCGCAGTACTCGGCAGCCACGCTGTTTGGCACCAACAAGATGTCCTCGGCCGTGGGCACCTTATCGGCCACCCGCTCTTATCTGCAGCGCGTGCGCCTGCCGTGGAAACTGGTGATTCCGGCGGCCATCACCGCCTTTATCATGTCCTTTGCCGGCGCGGCCACGGTGAATGCCATTCCCAAATCGGTGATTCGCCCGCTGGTACTGGTGCTGCTGGTGTTGATGGCCATGTACACCTTGTGGAAGAAGGACTTTGGCAAGCTGCACAAGCCGGTGACGATAGGCCGCCGCGAAATGGCAGTCGGCATGGCCATCGGCGGGGCCATCGGCTTTTATGATGGCTTGTTCGGTCCCGGTACCGGCAGCTTCCTGATCTTCCTGTTCATCCGCTTTTTCGCCTTCGACTTCCTGCATGCCTCGGCGGCGGCCAAGGTGGTGAACCTCACCACCAATGTGGCGGCACTGGCGTTTTTCATTCCCACCGGCAATGTGCTGTTCCAGTACGCCATTCCCATGGCCGGCTTCAATGTGCTGGGCGCGATGACCGGTTCCTGGGTAGCCATGAAAAAGGGCGCTGGCTTTGTCCGTATCCTGTTCCTGCTGCTGACCACGGTGCTGATCGGCAAGCTGGCCTGGGACATGCTGCAACCCTGGCTGCATGGCTGATGAGCCAGGCAACCAGCATGAAAAAAGACCACGCGTGACGGCGTGGTCTTTTTTTGTGGGCGGGAAGGCTCAGTCGTGCTTGTCCCAGCCATGGTGATGGCCATGGTGGTGGCGATGATGGTGGCGTCCTTCATCACGCGCCGGTGCTGCCGGTCGGTCTTCGTGCTGATTCTTGGTGGTGATGGCCACGCCAGTGGCCCCACCTACCGCACTGCCGATGATGGCGCCATTGCGGCCACCTACCGCATTACCGACTGCTGCGCCTGCTGCACCGCCTACTGCACCACCAAGAATCGCATCCGTTGTCGAACTGGCCTGGGCTGTGCCAGCCGCCAGGGTGATGGCAATCATCGAAATCCACTTGTTCATTTGCATGATTTGCTGCTTTCACTGAGTAAGTGGTGGCAGTCTAGGCAGGGCAGGGCAAAACGGACAAGCCGTGAAATGTTAGCAAGTATTGAAAAGCGTTTGCCTGCTAATGATCATGGAATTGTCTGGTGCATAATTGCGGCTAATTGCTTGTTTTTAATGTGTTTTATATTCCACATTCAAATGGTGGTTTTATAACAATCTGTTACAGAGTCGGGCCGGGTAAATGCACGGACCCTGCAACAGCCATTGTCATGCAGCCAGGCGACAGCGCGTTGGCCGCGGCATCACTGGCCGGAGCAACCGCAAGCACCGCCGCCACCGCCGCAGCCGCCCGCGCTGGCAGGCGCGGCTGCCGGCTGCTGGCCCAGGCTGATCTGGAATTCGATCACGATCATCTCCGGCAAGCGGTCAACATAGCGATAGCTGATCTGCTGGCCATAGCGCTGGCCAATCTGCTCCAGCAGGGGCAGCGGATCGTGATCATTGACGAAACGCATGGTCTCGCCATCGTGCAGGCTTTCCAGCGCCGCGAAAATGGCAGCATGGCGAAAGCGTTTGGCGATGCCACGGGCATCGAACAGATAGCTGGTATTCAGCTGGGGGGACAAGATGCTCATGAAACTCTCCTGCGGCAGAATGGACAAGCCCGGATTCTGCCGCAGCCGTGCGCGCCTCCTCCTTGAGGCAGGATAAGAAAATCCGTGGCGCAAACCCTGCAAGCAGCCGCTGCTGATTTAAGATGCAAGCATTGTCCAGAGGAGAATAGGCATGCATCCTGCACGCTGCCCGCCAGCCAGCGCAGCGGTTGATCTGCTGCAGCTGCCTAATGTCGGGCCGGCCATGGCGGCAGATTTTCACCTGCTCGGGTATCACAGCCCGCAATCGTTGCGCCAGGCCGATCCCTATATGCTTTACCAGGCCCTGTGCCAGCAAACCGGTGTCCGGCATGACCCTTGCGTGCTGGATGTGTTTATCGCGGTCGCCCATTACCTGCAGCAGGACGAAGCCCTGCCGTGGTGGCATTTCACCGCACAGCGCAAGGCCGCGCTTGCAGCCCGGGCTGTTGGCAGCGCATGGCCGCTTGTACAATAGCCCGTCATGATCAACACTCCCGCCCCCCTGGCAGACGCAGCACTACTGGCCTGCCACGAATGCGACCTGCTGCAGACCGCCCCCGCCGCGGCCGGGCAAGCCGTCTGCTGCTGCCGCTGCGGCTGCCAGCTGCTGCCCCGCCCCGGCTATCCCCCCGCCACCTCCCTGCCACTGGTGCTGGCCGGACTGCTGGTCTTTATCCTGGCCAATGTCTTTCCCGTGGTCGGCC
>NZ_QJKC01000027.1 GCF_003202035.1 Aquitalea magnusonii
CCCATCTCGCAAATCAGCTACACCTACCTGGGCGACGCCCGCAACAATATGGGCAACTCCCTGCTGGTGATCGGCAGCAAGCTGGGCATGGACGTGCGCATCGGCGCGCCGAAACACCTGTGGCCGACCGACGAACTGGTGGCCGAATGCCGTGAAATCGCTGCCCGCACCGGCGCCCGCATCACCCTGACCGAAGACGCTGCCGCAGCCGTCAAGGGCACCGACTTCATCCACACCGACGTCTGGGTATCGATGGGCGAACCGGCCGAAGTGTGGGCCGAACGCATCCGCCTGCTGAAGCCCTACCAGGTGAATGCCGCGCTGATGGCCGCTGCCCAGAACCCGCAAGTCAAGTTCATGCACTGCCTGCCGGCCTACCACAACAGCGAAACCAAGGTCGGCAAGGAAATCGCCGCCCAGTACCCGGACCTGGCCAATGGCATTGAAGTGACCGAAGACGTGTTCGAAAGCGAAGCCTGCATTGCCTTCGAGCAAGCCGAGAACCGCATGCACACCATCAAGGCGATTCTGGTCGCCACCCTGGGCGACTGATCGTCAGGCTCCGCAGCAAAGCCCTGCTGCGTTGTTGCGCCGCCTTGCCGTACGACTTGTACTGTCTGCGGCGGCGCGCCTGGCAGCAGACTTTGCCACACCGCCAGTCATTGAAGTCAGACCGCAACACCGTTTTACCCTCCGCGACGGCACACCCCTGAAGTCGTGGAGTGGCCCGAGATCCGGTCCCCCCTCACTCAGCCGGATCTCACCCCCCATCCCGGCCCCACCTTCCCGCGGGAAGACCGGCCACCACATCAGAAAACCGATGGACTGCCCAAGCAGGCCGTCAACGCCACCACCCCAAACACAGCGGGGCGGGGCAGGAAAGGAAACATCATGCGAGTCGTCGTAGCCCTGGGCGGCAATGCCCTGCAACGTCGTGGCGAAGCCATGACCGCTGACAACCAACGCGCCAACGTCAAGGTGGCCGCCGAACAACTGGCCGCCGTCACCCGGCTGGGCCACAACCTGGTGATGTGCCACGGCAACGGCCCGCAAGTCGGCCTCTTGGGCCTGCAAAACGACGCCTACGCCCGCCACGTCGACGGCAAGGTCACCCCGTATCCGCTCGACGTGCTGGGCGCGCAGACCGAAGGCATGATCGGCTACATGATCGAACAGGAACTGGGCAACGTGCTGCCGTTTGAAGTACCGCTGGCCACCATCCTCACCCAGACCGAAGTGGACGCCGCCGACCCCGCCTTCCAGAACCCCACCAAATTCGTCGGCCCGGTATACAGCAAGGAAGAAGCCGAAGCGCTGGCCGCCAGCCACGGCTGGACCGTCAAGGCCGACGGCGACTACTACCGCCGCGTGGTCCCCAGCCCGAAGCCGAAACGCATCTTCGAACTGCGGCCCATCAAATGGATGATCGAAAAAGGCGCGGTGGTGATTGCTGCCGGCGGCGGCGGCATCCCCACCATGTACCAGGGTGACAAACTGGTGGGCGTGGAAGCGGTGATCGACAAAGACCTCGCCTCCGCCCTGCTGGCGCGCGAAGTGGACGCCGACTACTTCGTCATCGCCACCGACGTGAAGAGCGTGTTTGTTGGCTGGGGCACTCCCGAAGCCAAGGCCATCCGTCACGCCCACCCGGACGAAATGGACAAGCTGGGCTTTGCCGCCGGTTCGATGGGCCCGAAAGTGGAAGCTGCCTGCGAATTTGCCCGGCTGACTGGCAAGCGTGCAGTGATTGGCGCGCTGGAAGACATCGAGAAGATCGTCAAGGGCGAAGCCGGTACCATCATCTCTACCGAGAAGGCCGGGATCGAGTGGTACTGAGCGGGCGCTGCAACACCTGCTGCGGCGTGTCTTGCATCAGGCGTTTCAGTAGATGTGAAAAAAGGGCTGCTGCGGGAGCCCTTTTGTTATTCCTGATCAATAATGAATAAATTGTGACAATGAATTATTCGTATTTTTTCGATTGCGAAAATAATGCAAAAACAACAGGATAGATCACTTCGCGTGAAGATATTCTTGGCTTGCCTTTGTCTTTATCTGCAACGATAATCGCCCCCATCATGCAGGAGAGAGTGGCCAATCGCGGCCACCGCCGAAGGCGCAAGCGCACCCGCAATCGCTCAGGCAAAAGGACTGCATCATCGGATATCACGTATCTGCTTTACTCTGGAGAGCGCTGCCCATAGAGGCAGCCACCGAAGGGGCTAACGGCGGCTGAAAACGCCCGCCGGAAAATCTCAGGTGTCAGGACAGAGGGGTGTTGTACCAAGACAGGCAAAACACCCCCTTTGCAAGGACGCACAGATGACGGCCCCGAAACGTACCCCCCTGTTTGACGCTCATGTCGCCGCCGGCGCCAAGATGGTTGATTTCGCCGGTTGGGAAATGCCCATCCATTACGGCTCCCAGCTGAAGGAACATGAGATCGTGCGCAGCGACGCCGGCATGTTCGATGTGTCCCACATGACCGTGATCGACATCAGCGGCAGCGATGCCAAGGCCTGGCTGCAACAGCTGATTGCCAACGACGTGGCCAAGCTGCCCTTCGAAGGCAAGGCGCTGTACTCCGGCATGCTGACCGAAGACGGCACCGTGGTGGACGACCTGATTGTCTACCTGACTTCCTATGGCTACCGCATGGTGGTGAATGCCGGTACCACCGACAAGGACCTGGCCTGGATGGATAGCCACAAGGCCGGTTTCGATGTCTCCCTCAATGTGCGTCGCGACCTGGCCATGCTGGCCGTGCAAGGCCCCAATGCCATTGCCAAGGTCTGTGCGGTCAAGCCGCAACTGGCCGACGCCATTCAATCACTCAAGGTATTCCAGGGCTTGCCTGCAGGCGACTGGTTCTTTGCCCGAACCGGCTATACCGGTGAAGACGGCCTGGAAATCATGATTCCGGCTGGCGAAGCCAGCAATTTCTTCAATGAACTCGTTGCCGCTGGCGTGGCCCCTATTGGCCTGGGCGCACGCGACACCCTGCGTCTGGAAGCCGGCATGAATCTGTACGGCCACGACATGGACGAAACCGTATCCCCGCTGCAGGCCGGCATGGGCTGGACCATCGCCTGGGAACCGGCCAGCCGTGACTTCATCGGCCGCAAGGCACTGGAAGCCCAGAAAGCCGCCGGCGTGCCGATGAAACAGGTGGGCCTGGTGCTGGAAGGCCGTGGCGTGCTGCGTGAAGGCCAGAAAGTGGTCGTGGAAGGCGTGGGTGAGGGCATCATCACCAGCGGCACCTTCTCGCCCACCCTCAAGCACTCCATCGCCATCGCCCGTGTCCCGGCCGCAACCGGTGCCGACGCACAGGTGGATTTGCGTGGTACGCTCACCGCTGTCCGCGTGGTGAAGATGCCGTTCGTGCGCAACGGCAAGAAAGTTTTTGAATAACAGCGAGCCGGAAAACCGCGCCAGCCTGCGCGCTGCGCTGCGGTTGCCCGCTCCCGTAACGGTTCAATCAATCCGAGGAGATTCAATCCATGAGCAATATCCCTGCCGAACTGAAATACGTTGCCAGCCACGAATGGCTGCGTCTGGAAGCCGACGGTTCCGTCACCGTGGGCATTACCGAACATGCACAAGAGCTGCTGGGCGATATCGTGTTCGTCGAGCTGCCGAAAGTGGGTGCCAACCTGGCTGCTGAAGAGCAGGCCGGCGTGGTGGAATCGGTAAAAGCCGCTTCCGACGTGTACGCCCCGATCGCCGGTGAAGTGCTGGAAGTGAACGCCGAACTGGAAGCCGCGCCCGAGCTGGCCAACAGCGAGCCCTATGCCGCTGGCTGGTTCTTCAAGATCAAGCCGGCCAATGCCGCAGATCTGGACAGCCTGCTGGATGCCGCAGGCTACGCCAAGGAAATCGGCGCCTGATTGCACGCTGTCAAAGCCTCGTGATGCTGACCATCGCGGGGCTTTTTCAGTTTCAGGCACAGCTCTTCATTACCGGACACCCACCATGACTCTTGCTTCCCTGTTTAACCGTAGCGAATTCATTGCCCGCCATATCGGCCCCTCCGATGCCGAGCGCAGCGAAATGCTGGCCGAAATCCGCGCCGCCTCGCTGGACGATCTGGTTGCCCAGACCCTGCCGGCCGACATCCGCCTGAACCGTGCGCTGGACCTGCCGTCCCCGGTGCCGGAAGCCGAAGCCCTGGCCGCGCTCAAAGAAGTGGCCAGCCGCAACATCGTCAACAAGTCTTTCATCGGCCTGGGTTACTACCCGGTGCTGACCCCCACCGTCATCCTGCGCAATGTGCTGGAGAATCCGGGCTGGTACACCGCTTACACCCCGTACCAGGCGGAAATCGCCCAGGGCCGTCTGGAAGCGCTGCTCAACTACCAGCAAATGGTGATGGACCTGACCGGTCTGGAAATGGCCAATGCCTCGCTGCTGGACGAAGCCACCGCCGCCGCCGAAGCCATGGCCATGGCGCGCCGTGTATCCAAGAGTAAGTCCGAACAGTTCTTTGTCGATAGCCGCGTGCTGCCGCAAACCCTGGACGTGATGAAGACTCGTGCCAAGTACTTCGGTTTCGAGCTGGTTTCCGGCCATCCGGAAGAAGCCGGCAATGGCGATTACTTTGGCGCGCTGTTCCAGTATCCGGGTGAAGCGGGCGACCTGATCGACCTGACGCCCTACATTGCTGCCGTCAAGGCCAAGGGTGGTGTGGCCGTGGTGGCTGCCGACATCATGGCGCTGGTGGCACTGAAGTCGCCGGCCGAAATGGGTGCAGACGTGGCCATCGGCAACACCCAGCGCTTTGGCGTGCCGATGGGCTATGGTGGCCCGCACGCTGCCTACTTTGCCTTCAAGGACGAAATGAAGCGCTCGGCTCCCGGCCGCATCATTGGTGTGTCGGTGGATGCCAAGGGCAAGACCGCGCTGCGCATGGCGCTGCAAACCCGCGAGCAGCATATCCGCCGCGAAAAAGCCAACTCCAATATCTGTACCAGCCAGGTGCTGCTGGCCAATATCGCCGGCATGTACGCGGTGTACCACGGTGCCGAAGGCGTGAAGCGCATTGCCAGCCGCATCCACCGCCTGGCTGCCATCTTTGCCCATGCGGTAAAGAGCGCCGGTGGCAAGCTGGTCTTCGACCGCTTCTACGACACGGTACAGGTGGAAGCGGCCAATGCCGACGCCATCTACACCGCCGCCCTGGCTGCCGGTTACAACCTGCGCCGCGTGTCCGCCAGCGTGCTGGGCGTGGCCTTCCACGAAGCCGCCACCGAGGCTGATCTGGCTACGCTGATCCAGCTGTTTACCGGCAAGGATGCCGACATCGCCGCGCTGGATGCCGCCGCTGCCGATGCCATCCCGGCTGGCCTCAAGCGCGAATCCGCCTTCTTCACGCACCCGGTGTTCAACACCCACCACAGCGAGCACGAGATGCTGCGCTACCTGAAGAAGCTGGAAAACCGCGACCTGGCGATGAATCACTCGATGATTTCGCTGGGCAGCTGCACCATGAAGCTGAATGCCACCAGCGAGATGATTCCCATCACCTGGCCGGAATTCGCCAATATGCACCCGTTTGCCCCGCGCGATCAGGCTGCCGGTTACCTGCAGCTGATCGACGACCTGCAAACCCAGCTGAAAGCCATTACCGGTTTTGACGCCATCTCCATGCAGCCCAACTCCGGCGCGCAGGGCGAGTACGCCGGCCTGCTGGCCATCAGCCGTTACCACGAAGCGCGTGGCGAAGCGCAGCGCAATATCTGCCTGATTCCGCAATCCGCCCACGGTACCAACCCGGCCACCGCGCAGATGATGAATATGCAGGTGGTGGTGGTGAAGTGTGACGAATCCGGCAACGTCGACGTGGCCGACCTCAAGGCCAAGGCCGAGCAGCATTCGGCCAACCTGGCGGCATTGATGATTACCTATCCGTCCACTCACGGCGTGTTCGAACAGCCGATCCGCGAGATCTGCGACATCATCCACAGCCACGGTGGTCAGGTGTACATGGACGGTGCCAACCTGAACGCCCAGGTGGGTCTGTGCCGTCCGGCCGATATCGGTGCCGACGTGTCGCACATGAACCTGCACAAGACCTTCTGCATCCCGCACGGCGGTGGCGGCCCGGGCATGGGCCCGATCGGCCTGAAAGCCCATCTGGCGCCGTTCATGGCCAACCACGTGGTGGCTGACGTGCCGGGTGCGGTTGCCGGTCAGACTGCGGTGTCCGCTGCGCCGTTCGGCTCGGCTTCCATCCTGCCCATCTCCTTCATGTATATCCGCATGATGGGTGCCGAGGGCATGAAAGCCGCCACCGAAAACGCACTCTTGTCCGCCAACTACATGGCCAAGAAGCTGGGTGAGCATTTCCCGGTGTTGTATACCGGTGCCAATGGCCGTGTGGCGCATGAGTGCATCATCGACCTGCGTCCGCTCAAGGCTGCCAGTGGCGTCACCGAAGTGGACGTGGCCAAGCGCCTGATGGACTACGGCTTCCACGCCCCGACCATGAGCTTCCCGGTGCCGGGCACGCTGATGATCGAGCCGACCGAGTCCGAACCCAAGGCCGAGCTGGACCGCTTCATCGCCGCCATGACCGCCATCCGTCAGGAAATCGACCAGGTACAGAACGGCACATGGCCGGCGGATAACAACCCGCTGCGCAATGCACCGCACAGCAAGGCTGACATCGCTGGCGACTGGGACCGTCCGTACAGCCGCGAAACCGGCCTGTTCCCGCTGCCTTATGTGCTGGAAAACAAGTTCTGGCCGAGCGTGAACCGTATCGACGACGTATACGGCGACCGTAACCTGGTGTGCAGCTGCCCCAGCACCGACAGCTATCTGTAAATCAGCCGTGCGGGCTGCTGCCCGCCGCTTATGCAAAAACCCCGCGCCAGCGGGGTTTTTTCTTGGTGGCCTGCCGTCAGATGCAGCGTTTTTGCCAGGATTAAGCAGTTGTTTTTGCTTTGGAGCAAATACTCTATGCCATGAGTCCGCTATCCTGCATCAGTTGTTTGTCATGAGAAAATTGCGCGGGCAGCCAGGTGCTGTTAAAAAAAGCGTGATTTATTTTAAGTACTGATCTTAAAAAAAGCAGTCGCATGGCGGATGGTTGCTAGAATAGCCGTCCTCCTGCAGCCGGGGGAGGATGCAATGAACACAAGAGCAAGATTGATGTCTGGGCCAGCTTGAAAGTCGCTATGCCGCACGAGCCAACACCGCTTACTGATGAAACGATGGCACGCTTTGCCTTGCTGGCAAGGCTGCGGCATCCGGTATGGGTGTTCGACATCGACCGGCAGCGGGTGTACTGGGCCAATGCCGAGGCGCTCAAGGTGTGGGATGCCACCACCCTGGACGAGCTGCGTAGCCGCGACATGGGACGCGACATGTCCGAGTCGGTGGCGCGCCGGCTGCGCCAGTACCAGAGTGATTTCGAACGATTCGGCATGGAGTTCTCCGAATCGTGGACGCTCTATCCCAATGGCAAGCCACGCAGCCTGCAAGTGGTGTTCAGCGGCCTGCGCCATCAGGGCAGCATGATGATGCTGTGCGAGGCGCTGGGCGAATTGCAGGCCGACCCGAACACCCTGCGCAGCGCCGAAGCGCTGTTGCACTTGCCGGTGCTGATCACCCTCTATCATGCCGATGGCCCGGCCTTGTACCGCAACCCGGCCGCGCGCGAAAAAGTGCTTGATCCTGCCGAGAGCTGGCAGGGGCATCTGCTGCATGCCGCCGACCGTGAACTGTTGCAGCTGCAATTGCAGCAGCAGGGCAAGGGGCGGCTGGTGGCGCAGGTGATGACCCGCCATGGCGAGCGCTGGCACGAGTTGTCGGCGCGCCATTGTCGCGATGCGGTGTCCGGCGCAGACGCCGTGCTGATCAGCGAAGTGGATGTCAGCGAACTGAAAGATGCCGAAGCCCGCGCCCGTTATCTGGCCATGCACGACACCCTGACCGGTCTGCCCAATCGCAATTTTGTCCTGCAGTGCTATCCGGCCCTGTTGCAGCAGGCCAAGCGCCAGGGTGAGCAGGCTGCCTTGCTGTGCATCGACCTGGACCGCTTCAAGAATATCAACGACAGCCTGGGCCATGCCTTTGGCGACCTGCTGCTGGTACAGATGGGCGAGCGGCTGAAAGCACTGCTGGCACCCACGCAGCAGCTGGCGCGACAGGGCGGGGATGAATTCCTGGTGCTGCTGTGCGCGCCGCAAGTGCAGCAGCAGGCTGCCGCGCTGGCCGCTGCCATTGTCGAGGCGCTGGCGCGGCCCTTATGGCTGCGCGGGCAGGAGGTCAGGCTGACCGCCTCGGTGGGCATCAGCCTGTGCCAGGATGGCGCCGAGGATATCCAGGGCCATATGCGGCATGCCGATCTGGCCATGTATAGCGCCAAGGATGCCGGCCGCAACGGCATCCAGTTCTACGACGAAGCGATGGATGCACGGGCGCGAACCCGGCTTGCCCTGGAGTATGAAATCCGCCGTGGTCTGGAAAACGGTGAATTCGAGGCTTTCTACCAGCCACGGGTGGATTGCCTCACCGGCGAAATCATCGGCGCCGAGGCGCTGGCGCGCTGGCGGCATCCCGAACGCGGCCTGCTGTTTCCCGACAGCTTCATCCCGGTGTGCGAGGAAAGCGGCCTGATCCGCGAGCTGGACCGCCAGATACTGGCGCAGGTCGCCCGCCAGCTGTCGCGCTGGGCAGCGCAGGGCAGGGTGTTGCAGGTTTCGGTCAATCTGTCGGCCAGCCAGTTTGGCGACCCGCAGTTAGCAGCGTCCTTGCAGGGCATCCTGCAAGAAAGCGCTTGCCCGGCACAGCGCATCGAACTGGAAATTACCGAATCGCTGCTGCTGGCACACGACCAGCACACCCTGGATACGCTGGCCAGCTTGCGCGCCATGGGCTTTGCCGTGGCCATCGACGATTTTGGCACCGGCTATTCCAATCTGGCCTATTTACAGAACTATCCCCTCAATACCCTGAAAATCGACCGTTCCTTTATTTCCGGTTTGCCGCAAAGCTCGGCGATTCCGGAACTGATCACCAGCCTGTGTCGGATTCTCTCGCTGAATATGGTGGCCGAAGGGGTGGAAAACCACGCCCAGCTCGACTGGTTGCGGCAGCAGGGGTGTCAGCAATACCAGGGTTATCTGTGCAGCCGGCCGCTGTCGCTGGCGCATTTCAACGAATTGCTGGAGCACAGCACCGCTCCCGCCTGATGCCGCAGGCGAATAAGCTTAGCGGGAATGCGTCATTTGATTTTGCCGCGTCTTCCCTTAAGCTGATGCCCAGGCGGGGCCCCGCATGTATGGCGGCCTTCCCCCGCATGGAGACCGACATGACTCTGCGTACCCTCGCGCTGGCCCTGACCTTGGCCAGCCCGCTGGCGCTCGCCGCCAAACCGCTTACCGTGTGTACCGACGCCAATCCGGAAGGCTTCGACGTGGTGCAGTACAACTCGCTGGTGACCACCAATGCCTCGGCCGATGTGCTGATGAACCGGCTGGTGGAATATGATGCGGCCAGCCACAAACTGCAGCCCGGCCTGGCCAGCAGCTGGCAGGTGAGTGCCGATGGCCTGAGCTACACCTTCAAGCTGCGTCCGGGTGTGGCCTTCCACAGTACCGATTACTTCAAACCCACGCGCAAGCTGAATGCCGACGATGTGGTGTTTACCTTCCAGCGCATGCTCAATCCCGAGCATCCCTGGTACAAGACCGCCGCCAACGGCTATCCGCATGCCCAGTCCATGCAGCTGCCCAAGCTGATCAAGGCGGTCAGCAAAGTGGACGACAACACCGTACGCTTTGAACTGAACTATCCGGAAGCCACCTTCCTGTCCACGCTGAGCATGGGCTTTGCCTCGATTTATTCGGCCGAGTATGCCGCGCAGCTGCAGGCTGCTGGCAAACAGGCCGAGCTCAACAGCAAGCCCATCGGCACCGGGCCCTTCATTTTGCGCAGCTTCCAGAAAGACAGCGTGGTGCGCTATCAGCCCAACCCGGCTTACTGGGGGGCCAAGCCCAAGGTATCGGCACTGGTGTATGCCATTACCCCGGACGCCACGGTGCGCGTGCAAAAGCTGAAGGCCGGCGAGTGCCAGCTGGCGCTCTCCGCCAAGCCGCAGGACGTACTGGCGGTGCAGGGCGACAACAAGATCCGCGTGCTGCAAACCCCGGCCTTCATGACCGCCTTTGTCGCCATCAATACCCAGCACAAGCCCTTTGACAATGTATTGGTGCGTCAGGCAGTCAACCTGGCTTTTGACAAGAACACCTATCTGAAAACCGTGTTCGACGGCACCGCCACCGCCGCCACCCTGCCGTATCCGCCCAATACCTGGAGCTACAACAAGAGCGTGAAGCCCTATCCGCAAGACCTGGCGCGCGCCAAGAAGCTGCTGGCGCAGGCTGGCTATCCCAATGGCTTTGACACCACGCTGTGGGTTCGCCCCAGCGGCAGCACGCTCAACCCCAATCCCAAGGCCGGGGCCGAGCTGTTGCAGGCTGATCTGGCCAAGGTGGGCATCCGGGCGCAGATCAAGGTCATCGAATGGGGCGAGCTGATCAAGCGCGGCAAAGCTGGCGAGCACGACCTGTTGTTCATGGGCTGGGCCGGCGACAATGGTGACCCGGACAACTTCCTTACCCCGCAGTTCTCCTGCGCGGCAGTGCAGTCCGGTACCAACTTTGCCCGCTACTGCAATCCGCAGCTGGACAAGCTGATTAGCGACGGCAAGAAAACCAGCGACTTTGCCCAGCGCAGCAAGCTGTACCTGCAAGCGCAAAAGCTGATCAGCGACCAGGCCTTGTGGCTGCCGCTGGCCCACCCCACCGCCTATGTGCTGGAGCGCAAGGAAGTGGCCGGCTTTGTCGCCAACCCGTTTGGCCGTGTCAATTTTGCTACGGTGAGCGTGCAGTAAGCCGTCCATCCGGCAAAGCCGTAAATCCCACACCAAAAGGCAGCCTTGTGCTGCCTTTTTGCATCGCCAGGGGCTGCTCATGGCAATCGCCGTGCCGGTCAGGACGGCTTGCGGTATCATGCAGGGGTGTTTGTCGATCACGGACACAGCGGGTGCCGGGAACAGTCTGTCCCGGGGTTCCGCACATCGGGAAGAACCTGCCATGAGTCGCAAAGAAAGCAAAAGTCCAACCTTTGACCGCATCGTCGAAGCCAGCCTGCAGCTGTTCAACCAGCAGGGCGAGCGCAGCGTCACCACCAATCACATCGCGCGTTATCTGAACATCAGCACCGGCAATCTGTACTACCACTTTGCCTGCAAGGAAGACATCATCAACGAGCTGTACCGGCGCTATTCCAAGGGCATGGCCGATTATCTCAATGCCGCAGGCGAGCTGAGCGTCAATGCCTCCATCGAGGGCCTGGTGTCCTTGCTGGAAAAGGTATTGCGTCATTTGTGGACCTTCCGCTTCATTCCGCAAAGCATCTCCAGCCTGTTTTCGGTCAATCAGTCGCTGCAGGAAAGCTACAGCAAGATCGAAGCCGGGCTGATCAGCCGTGGTGTGGAAAAGCTGTTCTTCAAGCTGCGCGATCAGGGCATGCTGGAAGGCGATGATGTGCAGATCGGTTTTCTGGCGCGCAATTTCCAGCTGTTGCAAACCGGCTGGATTGCCCGGCCCGATATCGCCCGCTGTCCGCAAGAGGCGCAGGTGGTGGCACGCGAGGGCTGTCTGAGCCTGCTGTATTTCCTGGCGCCCTATGTATCCAGCCGTTTCCGCCAGCCCTTCGAGCGCGTGCTGGCCAGCATGGCCCCGGTCCAGGCGCTGCCTGCCGTCTAGCGCTTTCCCTTCAGCGGTATTGCCGGCCATGGCCAGTCTGCGACTGGCCATTTGCTTTTCTGCCGCATTAATTCATAAGCTTTGCAGGAAATCCGGCTTGGCTTCTTTCCCTGCTATCGGTATGGTTAGACCGATATGCAACAGGCGTAAAGCCACAGGAGAGAAGAAGATGAAACTGGAAACACTGGCCGTGCACGGCGGCTACAGCCCGGACCCCACCACCAAGGCGGTGGCGGTGCCGCTGTATCAGACCACCAGCTACGCCTTTGACAGCACCCAGCACGGTGCCGACCTGTTCGACCTCAAGGTGCAGGGCAATATCTACACCCGCATCATGAACCCCACCACCGATGTGCTGGAAAAGCGCGTGGCTGCGCTGGAAGGCGGCATCGGTGCGCTGGCGGTGGCCTCCGGCATGGCGGCCATCAGCTATGCCATCCAGACCATTGCCGAAGCCGGCGACAACATCATTGCCACCAGCACGCTGTATGGCGGTACGTATAATCTGTTTGCCCACACCTTCCCGCAGCTGGGCATCGAAGTGCGCTTCATCGACTACAAGGACCCGGCCTCCATCAGCAAGCTGGTGGATGACAAGACCAAGGCGGTGTTCTGCGAATCGGTGGGTAATCCGCTGGGCAATGTGGTGGACTTTGCCGCCTTTGCCGAACAGGCCCACCAGCACGGCCTGCCGCTGATTGTCGACAATACCGTGCCCTCGCCGTATCTGTGCCGCCCCTTCGAGCATGGCGCCGACATCGTGGTGCACAGCCTCACCAAATATCTGGGCGGCCATGGCACCAGCATTGGCGGCATTATTGTCGATTCCGGCAAATTCCCCTGGGGCGAGCATAAAGAGCGTTTTGTGCGGCTGAATACGCCGGATGTCAGCTACCACGGCGTCAATTATGTCGAGGCACTGGGCCCGGCGGCCTATATCGCCCGTGCCCGCGTGGTGCCGCTGCGCAATATGGGCGCCGCCATTTCGCCGTTCAATGCCTTCCTGATCCTGCAAGGCATCGAAACCCTGGCCCTGCGCCTGGACCGCATCTGCGACAACGCGCTGAAGGTGGCCGAGCGTCTGCAAGCCCACCCGGCAGTGGAGTGGGTGGAATACGCCGCCTTGCCTTCCAGCCCCAGCAAGGCGCTGGTGGACAAATACATGGGCGGCCGCGCATCGGGCATCCTGTCCTTCGGCATCAAGGGTGGTATCGAGGCCGGTGGCCGCTTTATCGACGCGCTGCAACTGGTGACCCGTCTGGTGAATATCGGCGATGCCAAGAGCCTGGCCTGCCACCCGGCCTCCACCACCCACCGCCAGCTGTCGCCGGAAGAACAGCTCAAGGCCGGGGTGCGGCCGGAACTGATTCGCCTGTCCATCGGCATCGAGCATATCGACGACATTCTGGCCGACGTGGATCAGGCGCTGCAGGCAGCCAGCTAGTTTGCCGCGCTTGAACAATAGAAAGGCTGCCTCTGGCAGCCTTTTTTTGTCAGCATGCAGCGCTAGTGGCGATGCACCACCTGGGGGTTCTGGCCATTGGGCAGGTGATGGTGCCATTTGCCATTGATGAATTCCTGCACAAAGCGCTTGGCGCGTTCGGCATGGTCCAGCTCGCCATGCGGCGCGATATTGCTCAGGTGTACCGGATGGCCCAGCTTGCGTGCCAGTTGCTCGGTATCGACGAAGACCAGCGCTTGATCGGGAAAGCTGGGCTGGCTCACCGTTTCGCGCGACAGCAGGGTCAGCTGCAGATGGTGTTTGTCTTGCTGGATGAAGGCATACAGCTCGTCAACGGCGGCCTCCTCGCCTTCCAGCATTTGCAGGAAATCCTTGTTCATCAGCAATAGCAGGCTGTTGATGCCCATGCGCTGGTTGCGCGCCCGGTAGCTGGCCAGCAGGCCGTGCAGCTCCTGCACGTCATAGGCGGGGTTGAGTGCGCTGGAATAAATCAGGCGGATCATGCTTGTCTCCCGGCGCTGTGGCGCTCTTGTTGCCGGAGGTATGCCGGCTGCTTAATGATAGGTGGAATTGCCTTGTCATGCACTCGTCGCAGTGCAAGCCTGCGCCGGCCATGGCTAGGCCGACAGGCCGCTGTGCAGCCAGAGGATGAAGCTGATCAGTCCGGCCAGGGCATGCAGCCAGGCGCGCAGGCGATAGCTGCGTGCCACCTGGCGGGGCGACAGGGTGTGGATCAGGTAGGGCTTGCCGTCATCCGGCTTGCTGATGTGCAGGGTGGGCGGGGTGCTGGCCAGCTGCTGGTAGTTTTGGCGCACCTCGCGCTCGGCGGCGGCTCTGACCAGCAGCCATTCCTGCTCGCTGATCTTGCCGTCGCCATCCAGGTCGTGGCGGCGCAGCAGGGCGGGCTGGTCTTGTTTCCATTCCGCCAGCTTGGCGCCGACATCCTGGCGGAAGCTCTGCACATCGGGCCGGCTGCCTCCCTGGCTGTGCAACTGGCCCAGCACATAGAGCGGGTCGCCTTCGTCTATCCATTCCTCCACCAGCGTTTCCCTACCTTCCTGCCAGCTTTCGCGGTGCGGAGCCACCACCTCTGCTCCTTCCGGATTGACGATCACCTCCTGTTTGCCATCCACCAGCAGGAAGGAAAGCTCGGAGTTTTCCGGTAGCGATGGCAGGCTGTTGCCGCGGCCGAAAGGGTCCAGCGGGCTGTCATTCAGCCCGCGCCGGTCATTTTGATAGCGCCAGCAGCGGTACCAGACGCAGCGGCGGCCGGAATAGGGGCTGTAATTGGCAGCCTGCGGGTGATTGCGGGCGATGCCGCACAATTCCACATGGCCCAGTGCCGCGGAAACGGCATGGGCGGTCGGTGTGTCGGCAATCAGCCGGTAACGGCGATAATTCAGCCACCAGCCGATCAGCCCGCAGGCCAGCAGCAGCGGCAGCCCCGCATGCAGGAAGGGGTGCAGGCCGAGCTTGAGGCCGATGAAAGCCAGCAGCGGGTACAGGCTGAAGGCGGCCCAGCCGCTGCGTGTCCACTGCGAACTGAGCCACAGCATGGTTTAGTCCCGCTGAAACAGCTGGCGCAGATCGACATCGCGCTTTTCCGCCGCGGTAAACTGCAGCGGGCGGGCGCTGGGGAAGTTGAACAGGCGGGCGATCAGCACATCGGGAAATTGCTCGATGCGCACATTGTTGAGGTTGACCGCGTCGTTATACAGTTCGCGCCGGTCGGCAATATTGTCTTCCAGCTGGCTGATGCGCTCGGACAAATGGCTAAACTGCTGGTCGGCCTTGAGTTCCGGGTAGGCTTCCGCCACCGCCAGCAGCTGGCCGATCAGGCCGCGCAGCTTGCCTTCCTCATGGCCCAGCCCTTCCATATTGCGGCTCTGGGCATACTGCGCCACACCGGCGCGTGCTTCCATCACCCGGCTCAGGGTCTGCTGCTCGAACTGGGCATATTGTTTGCACACTTCCACCAGCTTTGGCAGTTCGTCGTGGCGCTGTTTCAGCAGCACATCGATATTGGCCCAGCTGCGCGCCACCGTATGCTTGAGATTGACCAGTGCGTTGTACAGGGTGATGAAATACAGCAGGACGATGGCGATGATGCCAAAGAAAATCACCAGCTTCATGAAGGGGACTCCCCGAGGCTGCCGTGGTGGCAGGTAAAATACTGTTAAACAGGATTATTCTAGCGGCATGGTCAGACAAGCCGCCAGCAGTGTCAAGAAAGTGGGTGGGAAGTGCGGGTGCTGAATATCATCGGGGCGGGAAAACTGGGGCGTACGCTGGGGCGGCTGGCCGCTGACAGTGGCCGGTACCGGGTGCAGGACTGTCTGGCGCGCAGCATGGCATCGGCCACGGCGGCGGTGGATTTCATCGGTGGCGGGCGTGCCTGTGCGACAGTCATCGGCTTGCAGCCGGCAGACCTGTGGCTGTTGTCGGTGCCGGATGATGCCATTGCGCCCACCGCCCAGGCGCTGGCAGGTAGCGGCGTGATCCGTCCCGGCACGGTGGTGTTTCACGCCAGCGGCGCGGCAGAGGCGGAAATACTGGCACCCTTGCGGGCGGTGGGGGCGCATGTGGCCAGCCTGCATCCGGCATTTTCCTTTGCCGAGCCGGCGCGCGCCGTAGCGCAATTTGCCGGCACCTTGTGTGCGCTGGAAGGGGATGCGGCAGCTTGCGTGGTGTTACGGGATTTTGCAGCGGCAATTGGCGCACAGCCGTTTGCGCTGGCTGCGGGTGGCAAGGCGGCCTATCACGCCGCCTTGTCGGTAGCCTCCAATTATCTGGTGACCCTGACCGACATCGCCCGCCAGCTGGCACGGCAAGGCGGCGTGGACGAGGCGCTGTTGTCAGCCTTGCTGGGGCCGCTGATGCAGGGCAGCCTGGCCAATGCCTTGAGCATGGGGCCGCAGCAGGCGCTGACCGGGCCCATCGTGCGGGGCGATGCGGCCACCGTGGCGCGCCATCTGGCGGTGTTGCCGCCGGACTTGCAACCGGTCTACCGTGCGCTGGGCGAGCGCACGGTGGCAGTGGCGGGAGCGCGTCTGCCAGAGGAGGCGCGGCAGACGCTGTTGGCCTTATTGCGCGACTGAATCAGCTGCTGGCGCTGCCACCTTGAACACCTGGCGCAGATAGGCGAGAAAGGTCTGGTCGCTGCACATGGTCTTGCCCGGACTGTCGGATAGCTTGGCCACCGGCTGGCCATTGCAGCTCACCAGCTTCAGCACGATCTGCAGCGGTTCCAGCCCCAGGTCATTGGTGAAGTGGGTGCCAATGCCAAAGCTCACCTGAATGTGCGGGCTGTAGCGGCGGTGCAGTGCCAGCGCCTTGTCCACGCTCAGGCCATCGCTGAAGGTGAGCATCTTGGTGGCGGGGTCGATACGCAGCTTGCGATAGTGGGTAATGGCCTTGTCCGCCCACTCGATAGGGTCACCACTGTCGTGGCGCAGGCCATCGAACAGCTTGGCAAAGTACAGGTCGAAATCCGCCAGAAAAGCATCCATGCACACCACATCGGTGAGGGCGATGCCCAGGTCGCCGCGATATTCCTGCACCCAGGCTTCCAGCGCGGCATTCTGGAAATCACGCAGGCGTACGCCCAGCGCCTGGAAGGCCTGGAAGAACTCGTGCGCCATGGTGCCGATAGGGGTGATGCCCAGCTTCCACGCCAGCCACACATTGCTGGTGCCGCGGAATACCTTGGGCAGGGCGGCGTTCAGCTGTTCCACCACCTGCTGTTGCCATTCGCGGCTGAAGCGGCGGCGGGTGCCAAAATCGGAAATCAGCAGGGGAAAGCGCTGACTGGCGCTTTCTTCCGCCTCGAAGCGCAGCAGGGTGGCAATTTTCTCATCCAGCCGACGCTGGCCTTCCTCGCGTACCTGCGGGGTGTCCAGGCGGCGGAAATACAGCTCGTTGACGATGGCCAGCACGAAAATCTCGAAGAACATCGCCTGTACCAGCGGCCCTTCGATATGAATGTTCAGTGCATCGCCGTCGCACTCCACCCGGATAAAGCGGCGCTGCAGGTGGAACAGTTCCAGATAATCGACAAAATCACTCTTGATGAAACGCAAGCTGCGCAGATAGGCCAGTTCCGGCTGGGTAAACTGCAGCTGGCACAGCCAGTCCAGCTGCGCTTCCACTTCCTTGTGCAGTTGCGACAGCGGGTAATCCGGCTGGTTGCGGCAGCGGAATTCATATTGCCCGTAAGCCGCCGGGAACTGATGCAGGATGGCCTGCAGCATGGTGAACTTGTACAGGTCGGTATCCAGCAGCGAATGGATCAGCGGCGGCAGCTTGGGCATGGAATGGCCTTTCAGGCAGCGTGCAGGATGAAAATGGCCGGGCGCTTGTGAAAATCCGGCGCAGCTTGCGGCCAGTCCTTCACCAGGCGGCTGACGATGGTTTCCGTCGGCAGGGTCAGGTCGCAGGCCACTGCCAGCCGGGTGGTGGGGGCCAGTGTCTCGCGCAACTGTTGTAGCAGGGCATTATTGCGGTAAGGCGTTTCAATGAATACCTGGGTTTCATTGCGCTGGCGCGAGCGTTGTTCCAGCTCCTTCACCACCTTGGCCTTTTCGGCGGCATCCACCGGCAGATAGCCATGGAAGGCAAAGCACTGGCCATTGGCCCCGGAGGCCATCAGCGCCAGCAAAATGGACGAAGGGCCGATCAGCGGCGCCACGCGGATGCCGCGTTCGTGCGCCAGTGCCACCAGCTGGGCGCCGGGGTCGGCCACCGCCGGGCAGCCGGCTTCGGAAATCAGGCCCACGTCTTCACCCGCCAGCAGCGGCGCCAGCAGGGCGGCAACATCGGCCGGCTTGGTGTGCTCGTTGAGCGTGCTCATCGCCAGCTCACGAATCGGGGTGCTGACGCCCAGCGCTTTCAGATGCTTGCGCGCGGTCTTTTCCGCCTCCACCACAAAGTGACGGATGTGCAACACCTTGGCCGCTTCGCTGGCGGGCAGCCAGGCAATGGTTTCATCGCCCAGCGGAGCGGGAATCAGGAACAGGGTGCCGGCCATTACAGGATCTCCACGCCTTCGGCGTTCAACATGCTGATGAGTTGGAACAGCGGTACGCCGATCAGGGCATTGGGGTCGTCCGACTCCACTTTTTCCAGCAGCGCGCCACCCAGTCCTTCGCTCTTGGCGCTGCCGGCGCAGTGCAGGGCATCCGGTTCGCGCGTCAGGTAATGGCGAATCTGCTGTTCGGTCAGCTGGCGCAAGGTGACGCGGGTGATGCCCACGGTTTCCTGCAAGCGGCCACTGGCGGTGTTGTACAGCGCCAAGGCAGAGTGAAACACCACGGTGCGGCCGCTCATCCACTGCAGCATGGCCACCCCTTTTTCAAACGAACCGGGCTTGCCGATTTGCTGGCCATCGAGCAGGGCGACCTGGTCGGAGCCGATGATCAGGGCATTCGGGTAATCGGCTGCCAGCGACTGGGCCTTGCTGCGCGCCAGGCGCACGGCAGTGTCCAGTGCGCTTTCGCCGGGCAGCGGGGTTTCGTCGCACACCGGCGGCACGGCGCTGAAGGGGAGGCCCAGGCGGGCGATGATTTCCTGCCGGTAGCGGGAAGTGGAAGCCAGGATGATCTGCATGGTGGTATTGCTTGATTATTTTGACAAATCAGGGAGGCGGATTATATCATGCTGGGTTTATGTCTAACCCGATTTTGATCGACCCGCTCAAGTTCGCCCGTGAGGGCCGCGTTCTGACCGGCAAACTGCCCGTCAGCACCCTGGACGAGCGTGTGCACAGCGACCTGTCCGACACCTCCGGTACGGTGGAATACACCCTGGAAGGTTTTCGCGATGGCTCGTCCCGTCTTTCCCTGCGCCTGCAGGTGAAAGCCAGTGTGGCGGTAAGCTGCCAGCGTTGCCTGGAAGTGATGCCGTACGAGGTGAATACCGACTCGGTGGTCACCTTGTTCACCCGGCAGGAAAAGCTGGATGAAGCCTGCGAGCTGGACGAAACGCTGGACGCCATTCTCGCGCCGGAAGAGCTTGATGTGGTGGCAATGATCGAAGACGAAATCATCATGGGCTTGCCGCTTTCGCCGAAACACGACGAATGCGGTTCGGAAGCTCTGACACGTGCCAAGGCTGACAAGCCCAATCCGTTTGCGGTGCTGGCCACGTTGAAGATCTCCAAGTCTTGAATTATCAATACACGCGATTTTCCTAGGAGTCGAACATGGCTGTTCAACAGAACAAAAAGTCCCCGTCCAAGCGCGGCATGCATCGTGCACACGATTTTCTGACCGCTCCGTCGCTGGCCAAAGAGCCGACGACCGGTGAAACCCACCTGCGTCACCACATCAGCCCGAACGGCTTCTACCGTGGTCGCAAGGTTGTTGCCACCAAAGGCGAATAATTCGTCCTTTTTCACCCCATACTTACCTTTATAAAAACAGGTAGGTTTCACTACCGTACACGTTGATGACTATCACCGTCGCGGTTGATGCAATGGGCGGTGACGTTGGCCTCAAGGTCACCGTCCCAGCATCGATCCAATTCCTGCAAGACCATCCCAACGCCAATCTGATTCTTGTCGGAGACCAGGCAGCCATCGAGGCTGAATTGTCCCGCCATCAGGGTGTTGCGCGTTCGCGCGTCCATATCCGTCATGCCACGCAAGTGGTGGGCATGGACGAGTCGCCGCAACTGGCCCTGAAAAACAAGAAAGATTCGTCGATGCGGGTGGCGATCAATCTGGTCAAGGAAGGCGAAGCGCAAGCCGCCGTGTCTGCCGGCAATACCGGCGCACTGATGGCCACCGCCCGCTTTGTCCTCAAGACCATTCCGGGCATCGAACGACCGGCCATCGCCAAGATGATGCCGTCCGTCAAGGGCAGCACCTGCATGCTGGACCTGGGCGCCAACGTCGATTGCACCTCAGAACAACTCCTGCAGTTCGGCATCATGGGTTCGGAGCTGGTATCCAGCATTACCGGCAATGCCAATCCGCGCGTCGGGCTGCTCAATATCGGTTCGGAAGACATCAAGGGTAACGACAGCGTCAAGCGCGCTGGCGAATACCTGCGGCAGTCCGAGCTGAACTTCATCGGCAATGTCGAAGGCAACGACGTCTACAAAGGCACGGTAGATGTGGTAGTCTGCGACGGTTTTACCGGCAATGTGGCGCTCAAATCAGCCGAGGGGCTGGCGCACATGATTGCCTACTTCCTGCGGCAGGAATTCACCCGCAACTGGTGGACCCGCCTGTGCGCGCTGGCTGCCATGCCGGTGCTCAAGCATTTTCGCAACCGCGTCGATCCGCGCCGCTACAATGGCGCCAGCCTGCTGGGCCTGCGCGGCATCGTGGTGAAAAGCCATGGCGGAACCGATGCCGTAGGATTCCGTTTCGCGCTGGAACAGGCTTGCGAGGAAGCCGGCTCCGACGTGATTGGTCATATTACCGACCGGGTTGCAAACCAATTAAACAACCTCAAGCAGCCCGAGCCGGAAGCGAACTGATTAATACATGGCCCATTCCCGCATTCTAGGCACTGGCAGCTATCTGCCATCCAATGTGCTCACGAATGCGATGCTGGCCGAGCGCGTGGAAACCAGTGACGAATGGATTGTTTCGCGCACTGGCATTCACGCCCGCCACATCGTGTCCGATGAAGAAACCACCAGTGATCTGGCGCTGAAGGCAGCAGAAGCTGCCATCCAGAGCGCTGGCATAGCCAAGGACGAGATCGATCTGATCATCGTCGCCACCACCACGCCCGACATGATTTTCCCCAGTACCGCCTGCCTGTTGCAGGAAAAACTGGGTATTCACGGCTGCGCTGCATTCGATGTGCAGGCGGTGTGTGCCGGCTTCATGTTTGCCCTCACCACTGCCCACAACTACATCAAGGGCGGTATGGCCAGCAAGGTGCTGGTGGTGGGTGCCGAAGTGATGTCGCGCGTGATGGACTGGGAAGATCGCCGCACCTGCGTGCTGTTTGGCGATGGCGCGGGCGCGGTGGTACTGGGCGCCTCGGACGAGCCGGGCATCCTGCATGCCAAGCTGGCCTCCGATGGCCGCTACAAGGACATTCTCAATACCCCGGCGCAGATTTCCGGCGGCAAGATCCAGGGCATTCCCTTCTTGCACATGGATGGCCCGGCGGTATTCAAGTTTGCGGTCAAGGCCCTGTCCGACATCGCCGCCACCACCCTGGCCGAGGCCGGTGTGGACAAGTCGCAAGTCGACTGGCTGGTGCCGCACCAGGCCAATCTGCGCATCATCGAATCCACGGCCAAGCACCTGGGCATGTCGATGGAGCGGGTGATCGTGACATTGCCGCAACAGGGCAATACCTCGGCCGCCTCCATTCCGCTGGCGCTGGACCATGCCGTGCGTGATGGTCGCATCCAGCGCGGCCAGACCATTCTGCTGGAAGGGATTGGCGGTGGCTTTGCCTGGGGTGCCGTGTTGCTGAAGTACTGATTCTTCGCGACGGAAGACCGGCCACGACCATGCGCCGTCTGGCATGCGATAACGCCCATTGTGATGGGCGTTTGATCTGGGTGCTTGGCAGAATGGTCTGGTTTGCCGCATTCTTCCGTCGATTATTATTCCGTCGTATTTGCGGAGACTGTCTATGGCGTTTGCCTTTCTCTTTCCCGGTCAGGGCTCGCAAAGCCTGAAAATGATGGATGGCTTTGCCGACCTGCCGGTCGTCAAGCACACCTTCGAAGAAGCCTCCAGCGCGCTGGGCGTGGACCTGTGGGCCATGCTGCAGGCTGACAGTGCCGAAGCCATCAATGCCACCGTCAATACCCAGCCCATCATGCTGGCTGCCGGTGTGGCCACTTATCTGGCCTGGCAGGAAGTGGGCGGCCAGCAACCTGCTGTTGTTGCCGGCCACAGCCTGGGTGAATACACCGCGCTGGTGGCTGCCGGTGCGCTGCCGTTTGCCGAAGCCGTCAAGCTGGTGCGCCTGCGCGCCGAAGCCATGCAAAACGCCGTGCCGGCCGGGCAGGGTGCCATGGCGGCCATCCTCAACCTGTCCGACGAGGAAGTGCGCGCGGCGTGTGCCGAAGCGGCCAATGGCGAGGTGGTGGAAGCCGTCAATTACAACTCGCCAGGCCAGGTGGTGATTGCCGGTGCCAAGGCCGCCGTCGAGCGCGCCATGGAAGCCTGCAAGGCCCGTGGCGCCAAGCGTGCGCTGCCGCTGCCGGTATCGGTGCCCTCGCACTGCGCGCTGATGAAGCCGGCCGGCATGCAACTGGCCGAAGCCCTGCTGCAAGTCCACATCAATACCCCGGCCATTCCGGTGCTGCACAATGCCGACGTGGTCAGCTACACCGACGCTGCCGACATTCGCGATGCGCTGGTGCGCCAGCTGTACAGCCCGGTGCGCTGGACCGAAACCATCCAGAAACTGGCTGGCGAGGGCATCGTCACCATGGCCGAATGCGGTCCGGGCAAGGTGCTGGCTGGCCTGGCCAAGCGTATCGACAGCAACGTCAAGTGCCTGGCACTGACCGACGCGGCGGCGCTGGAAGCGGCCAAGACCGAACTGCAATGATATCCGCGGCGGGCCGCCCGCCGGCCCGCTGCGTACGCCCATAACAAGGAGACATCCGAAATGAGTCTGCAAGGCAAAGTAGCCCTGGTAACCGGCGCTTCGCGCGGCATTGGCGCAGCCATTGCCGATGCGCTGCAAGCCGAGGGCGCCATTGTCATCGGCACTGCCACCTCGGAAGCCGGTGCTGCTGCCATCAACGAACGCCTGGCTGCCAATGGCGGTGCCGGCCGCGTGCTGAACGTGACCGAAGACGGCGCCATCGAAGCACTGGTGGAAGCCATCGACAAGGAATTTGGCGGCGTGGCCATTCTGGTCAACAATGCCGGCATTACCCGCGATGGCCTGCTGATGCGCATGAAGGACGACGACTGGGATGCCATCATGGACACCAACCTCAAGTCGGTGTTCAAGGCGTCCAAGGCCGTGCTGCGCGGCATGATGAAGGCCCGCTGGGGCCGCATCATCAACATCGCCTCGGTGGTGGGTGCCACCGGCAATCCCGGTCAGACTAACTATGCCGCGGCCAAAGCCGGTATCATGGGCTTCACCAAGTCCATGGCGCGCGAAGTTGGCAGCCGCAATATCACGGTCAACTGCGTGGCACCGGGCTTTATCGATACCGACATGACCCGCGCGCTGCCGGAAGCGCAGCGCGAGGCGCTGGTGGGGCAGATTGCCCTGGGCCGCCTGGGCGATGCCAAGGATATTGCCGATGCAACATCCTTCCTGGCATCCGACCGCGCAGCCTACATCACCGGTCAGACACTGCATGTAAATGGTGGCATGTTCATGCCTTAACCGGTCCTGTCCAACAAAAGACAAGATTTAGGTGGGCTGCTCTAATTTTTTTTTGTAGAATACACGGGTTTTGTTATCCCGAATCAGAAAGGTCAAGGGTTTAGACAAATGGAAAACATCGAAGCGCGCGTTAAAAAGATCGTTGCCGAACAACTGGGCGTAAACGAAGCTGAAGTCAAGATCGAATCGTCCTTCGTTGATGATCTGGGCGCTGACTCCCTCGACACCGTTGAGCTGGTCATGGCTCTGGAAGAAGAGTTCGAGTGCGAAATCCCGGACGAAGAAGCTGAAAAGATCACCACTGTTCAGCAAGCCGTGGATTACGTTACCGCCCACCTGAACAAGTAATATTTTCAGGCCTGTACAGGACCTCTGCGCGGTGCGGCCTTGGCTCGCCAGCAGAGGTTCTTTTGTTATAGAGGATTCCAAACGCCCGTTTGATTGTAATAATGATCAAACAGACCTTGTGGGATCATCGGGAGACTGCCTCCCACCTCTCACGGAGATTCTTCGTGTCCAAACGCAGAGTTGTAGTAACCGGTCTGGGACACATTTCCCCGGTCGGCAATGATGTCGCCACCGGCTGGGCCAATCTGCTGGCCGGCAAGAGCGGCATCGGCAAAGTGACCCGTTTTGATGCCAGCGAGCTCAATTGCCAGATCGCCGGCGAAGTCAAGGACTTCGACATCAGCGCGTACATCTCGCCCAAGGAAGCCCGTCGCTCCGACCTGTTCATCCACTACGGCATTGCAGCGGCGCTGCAGGCGGTGGCTGATGCCGGTCTGGACGATGTTGCCGATCTGGACAAGACCCGCGTTGGCGTCAACATCGGTTCCGGTATCGGCGGCCTGCCGCTGATCGAGGAAACCGGTGTGGCGGTACAGCTGGGCGGTGCCCGCAAGATCGGCCCCTTCTTCATTCCCGGTTCGCTGATCAACCTGATCGCCGGCCACGTGTCCATCCTGAAGGGCTATCAGGGCCCGTCGTATGGCATCGTGTCGGCCTGCACCACCGGTGCGCATTGCATCGGCGATGCCGCCCGGATGATCCAGTATGGCGACGCCGACGTAATGGTGGCTGGTGGTGCCGAAGGTGCCATCTCCAAGCTGGGCATGGGCGGTTTTGCCGCCATGAAGGCACTGTCCACCCGCAATGACGATCCGGAAACCGCGTCCCGTCCCTGGGACAAGGGCCGCGACGGCTTTGTGATGGGCGAAGGTGCCGGCGTGCTGGTGCTGGAAGAATACGAGCACGCGGTCAAGCGCGGCGCGCGTATCTATGCCGAGCTGATCGGCTTCGGCATGAGCTCGGATGCCCACCACATCACCGCCCCCAGTGCGGAAGGCCCGGCCCGCGGCGTGCAAAACGCACTGCGCGATGCCCGGATCAATCCGGACCAGGTGCAGTATGTGAATGCGCACGGCACGTCCACCCCGCTGGGCGACGCCAACGAAACCAATGCGCTGAAGATCGCCTTTGGCGATCATGCCAAGAAGCTGGTGGTGAATTCGACCAAGTCGATGACCGGCCACCTGCTGGGCGGCGCGGGCGGTGTGGAGGCCATTTACTCCATCCTGGCGCTGTACAACCAGGTATCGCCACCCACCATCAACCTGCACGAGCAGGATGTTGAAGGCGGGTGTGACCTGGACTACGTGGCCAATACCGCGCGTGACATGCACATCGATATCGCCATTTCCAACTCGTTTGGCTTTGGTGGTACCAACGGCACCCTGGTATTCAAACGCATGTAATGCCTGGCGCGCCGTACCGCATACTGCGGTGCAGCGCGCAAATGGATTGACAGCCCGAACCGCTGCGATACACTCGCGGCGGTTTTCTTATTTGTGCGGCGCCTTCATGCCGCCTTTCCGGATCTGGCATGTTCACCGAACGACTCGACTTCCTGCCCGACCTGCTGGCCTTGCATGCCGCGCGTCGTGCCGACTTCCCTTTTCTCTTGATGTCCTCCGGCGAACAGGGCTGGGACATGCTGTTTGCTGCCGACAGCACCACCCTTTACCACAGTGGGGAAGGGGAGGCGTTTGTCGAGGCCTTGCGTGCTTTTCAGCCGCAGGCAGTGGACAACCCGCATGGCCTGCCCTTTGTCGGCGGCCATTTCCTCTATCTGGGCTACGACTTGCTGTCGCAGTTTGAAAGCCGGGTTGCCGAGGCGCTGCCGGACAGTTTTCCGCTGGCAGCCCTGGCACGGGTGCCGGCGGCCATTCTGATCAACCGCCGCGAGCACAGCGCGTGGATCGTGGCGGAAACCGCCGCCGACCGGCAGCGGCTGGGCGAGCTGGCGCGCAGCATCCCGGCCTTTGTCGCGCAAGCGGTCAGCCTGCAGGCGCTGGAGGAAGATCCGCCGCACTGGTATACCGACGCCGTGCTGCGGCTGAAGCAATATATCTATGAAGGCGATGTGTTCCAGGTGAACATCTCGCGTGGCTGGCGCGCCGAACTGGCGGCGGAGATTGCAGCACCCGACCTGTTTGCCGCCCTGCGTCGTGCCAACCCGGCGCCGTTTTCCGCACTGGCCGACTTTGGCAGCGCGCAGATTGTCAGCTCCTCGCCGGAGCGCCTGGTACGGGTGCGCGATGGCTGGGCCGATACCCGCCCCATTGCCGGCACCCATCCACGCTCGCCCGACCCCGCCGAAGATGCCGCGCTCAAGCAGCGGCTGATTTCCAGCGTCAAGGAGCGTGCCGAGCATGTGATGCTGATCGACCTGGAGCGCAATGACCTGGGCCGCATCAGCCAGCCCGGCACGGTAGAGGTGAACGAACTGATGGCGGTGGAAAGCTATGCCTATGTCCATCACATCGAATCCAATATCCGTGGCCGGCTGCGGACCGATGTCACGCCACTGGACACCATCCGCGCGCTGTTCCCCGGCGGCACCATCACCGGCTGCCCCAAAGTGCGCACCATGCAGATCATCCGCGAGCTGGAAAACAGCGCCCGCCGCGCCTATACCGGCAGCCTGGGTTATCTCAACCGCGATGGCAGCATGGACCTGAACATCCTGATCCGCACCTTCATGCAGCAAGGGCAGCAGCTGCGCTTCCGTGCCGGTGGCGGCATCGTGGCGGATTCGGACCCGGAACGCGAATTGCAGGAAACCCGCCACAAGGCGCGCGGCCTGCTGCGTGCGCTGGGAGTGGAGCAAGCCTGATGGCCATGCTGATCAACGGCCAGCCCGGCGAACAGATTACCGCACTGGACCGTGGCCTGGCCTATGGCGACGGCATCTACCGCACCATCGAAATCCGCCATGGCCAGCCGCGGCTGTGGGCCTGGCAATACCGGCGGCTGGCTGCCGATGCCAGCCGTTTGAGGCTCCCGGTGCCGGATGCAGCCCTGCTGCTGGATGAAATCGGCCAGCTGGCCGACGGGGTGGTGCAGGGTGTGGCCAAGGTCGTGCTTACCCGTGGTGTGGGCGCGCGCGGCTATGCCATGCCGGCCGACTGTCAGCCCACGCGCATGGTGTCGGTCTCTGCCTGGGCCGGCTATCCGCCAGAACGGGCGCGCGACGGCGTCAATGTGCGCTGGTGTGACACCCGCCTGTCCTGCCAGCCGCTGCTGGCCGGTATCAAACACCTTAACCGGCTGGAAAACGTGCTGGCGCGCTCGGAATGGTCGGACCCGGACATGCACGAAGGTCTGCTGCTGGATCAGCGTGGTTTGCTGATCGAAGCCACCATGAGCAATGTCTATCTGGTGCAAGGCCAGCGCATCCTTACGCCGCGGCTGGACCAGAACGGCGTACAGGGCATGCTGCGCGACTGGCTGTTTGCCCAGGCGCCGCAGCTGGGTTATCAGCTGGAAGAGGCCGACCTTGGCCCGGCCCAGCTATGGCAAGCCGAACAGGTATTCCTGTCCAACAGCCTGATCGGCCTGTGGCCGGTCGCCACGCTTGCCGGGCAGGCTTTGCCGCAAGGCCATCCATGCTGTCTGCAGCTGCAGGCCTTGCTGGCGCAGCAGGATTAACAGCAGCGAGCGGCTCCTGTGCCGGCATTACCCCTCCTTGCCGCTAGCGAGAGCGTGGGCAGACGCTGGGCCGCTGGTGTTTTTTAGATTATTTTTGCATAAAGTTTTCCAATTAAATTATTTCTGGCGCTAAGTGGCCGTCGCTATAGTGGCAGCCACGATGAGGGGGAGCCGTTTCCCCTCCAGAAATAGGGACAGTCCACCGACTGTCCGAGGAGAACAGCATGGTGGCCGTCAGCCTGCTGGAACAGCAAGCCCTTGCCCAGCCTGCGCAACTGGCGCCGATCGAGCGTGATCTGGCACATATCAACCAGTTGTTGAACGCACACCAGTTCGAACAGCATCCACTCAGCCTGCAGAGCGGGCGCGTGCGTGGTCGCCATGAAGAATGGCGCTTCCGCTCGGTATTCCAGCCCATCTATGCGCTGGAAAACGGCAGCACCCGTCTGTGGTCGGTCGAGGCGCTGGCCCGTGTCACGGACAGCTTTGGCGGTCAGCTGATCCCCACCGTACTGTTTGCCGCGGAAACCTCGCCACGCCGTTCGGTGTTTCTCGACCGCCAGCTACGCTGCCTGCACTTGTTCAATTTCCTGCTGCAACACCCAGGACCGGAGCTGATCCTGTCGCTCAATGTGAATGCCCAGCACCTGGTCAATGTCAGCGAAACCCATGGCCAGTTTTTTGCCGAAGTGCTGCAACATCTGCAGATTCCGGCCAGCCAGATCTGCCTGGAAGTGGTGGAGGATGCGGTGAGCGATCCCATGCGGCTGTACGAAGCGGTGCAGCGCTACCGCAGCCTGGGTTTCCGCATCGCGCTGGACGACTTCGGCCAGGGCGCGTCCAATCTGGAGCGGGTATGGCTGCTGGAGCCGGACTACGTCAAGCTGGACAAGGTCTTGATGCGCCATGCGCTGATGCGTCCCGGTGTGCGCGACAAGCTGGCGCGGCTGGTGGACATCCTGCATCTGCACGGCGCCAAGGTGGTGGGTGAAGGCATCGAAAGCGCCATGCAGCTGGATATCGCCCGCGCCGCCGGTTGTGACTTCGTGCAGGGCTTTCATCTGGCCCGCCCCGCCGAGCAGCTCACCCTGCCGCTCTAGCCGCGCGTCACCATCCACGCCGCCTGATCACTCCAGCGGCTGAAAGCATTCCAGATGACGCGGCGGCATCTGCGCCGCATCGACAAAACAAGCCAGCGCCTGCTGCATCTGCTGGCGGAAGCACGCCACATCTTCCACTCCCTGATACACCTCCATCCAGGTCTGTAGCGGTGCCTCTGCCGCCTCGTCGGCGCGGCGCAGCAAGCTGGCACGGATGCCCTCCACCGCCAGCGCGGCCTGCATCCGGCGCAGTGCCGGCAATAACTGGCGGCCACTGGCCGGTTCAATCTTGAAATAGACATACACGGTGCAGGACATCGCCGGCTCCTTCTATGGTTTGCAGGCTTGGCGCGGGCGCAAAATCGCTTATCATAGCTCTTTCGCCCGCCGCAGGTGGGGCAGGGCCAGATGGTAACAGGGCAGGAAAGGGGAGTCAGGTGCAGCAGGGTATTACCACCTTGGTGGTGGTCGGGGTCGGGCTGATCGGTGGATCATTTGCGCTGTCGCTGAAACGGGCGGGCAAGGTGCAGCATGTGATCGGCGTAGGCCGGACGCTGGACAACCTGACCCGCGCGCTGGAGCTGGGCGTGGTGGATGAAATCAGCCAGGACCTGGCCGCGGTGGCCGGCCGTGCCGACATGGTCTTGCTGGCCTGCCCGGTGGGGCAGATGGGGCGCATGATGCAGGCCATGGCCCCGCATTTGCCGCCACATGCCATCGTGACCGATGCCGGCAGTACCAAGGGCGATGTCGCACAGCTGTTTGCCCAATACCTGCCGCAGCAGCTGGCCTGCTGCGTGCCGGCCCATCCCATTGCCGGCTCCGAGCTGTCCGGCGCGGCGGCCGCCCAGTATGGCCTGTACGAAAAACGCAAGGTGGTACTCACCCCCTTGCCGGAAACCGGCAGCGATGCCTGCGCTACGGTGGCCGCGCTATGGCAGGCCTGTGGCGCGGTGATCCATCGCATGAGCCCGGCCGAACACGACAGCGTGTTTGCCACGGTCAGCCACCTGCCGCACCTGCTGGCCTTTGCCTATGTCGGCATGGTGGCGGGCAAGCCCGATGCCGGGCGCTGCTTTGATTTTGCCGCCACCGGCTTTCGCGATTTCACCCGCATTGCCGGCAGTCACCCGGAAATGTGGAAGGACATCACCCTGGCCAACCGCTCGGCCTTGCTGGACGAGCTGGAGCGCTATCGCCTGGCGCTGGCGGCACTCACCGCGCAGGTGGCCGCCAGCGATGAAGCCGGCCTGGCCGCTACCTTCGACACCGCCCGCACTGCCCGCGTGGGCTGGTATCAGCGCTTTCTGCGCGAAGGACAGACATGAGCCAGACCCTGCTGATTACCGGCGCGTCCCGTGGCATCGGTGCGGCTACCGCGCTGCAGGCCGCCAGTGCCGGCTGGCAGGTGGCGGTGAATTACCGGCAGGACGAGGCGGCCGCGCAGCAGGTGGTGGCCGCCATCCGCGCCCAGGGCGGCGCAGCCGCGGCCTTTCCGGCTGATGTGTCGGACGAGGCGCAGATCATCCAGCTGTTTGCCGCCGTGGCCGCCCGCTTTGGCCGCATCGACGGCCTGGTCAACAATGCCGGCGCCACCGCGCCGCTGGCGCGGCTGGACAGTTTCAGTGCCGAACGCATCCAGCGCATGTTGCTGCTGAATGTGGCGGGGCCGATGCTGTGCTGCCGCGAGGCGGTGCGCCGCATGTCCACCCGCCACGGCGGGCGTGGCGGCATCATCGTCAATGTGTCTTCGGCGGCATCGCGGCTTGGTGCGGCTGGCGAATATATCGATTACGCCGCCAGCAAGGGGGCCATCGACACCCTCACGCTGGGGCTGGCACGCGAAGTGGCCGGCGAAGGCATCCGCGTCAATGCCGTGCGCCCCGGCCTGATTGAAACCGGCATCCATGCCATCAGCGGCGAACCCGGCCGGGTGGCGCGGCTTTCCTCCAGCGTTCCCATGCAGCGCGGCGGCCAGCCGCAGGAGGTGGCCGCCGCCATCGTCTGGCTGCTGTCCGATGCCGCCAGCTTTTGCACCGGCAGCATTCTGGATGTGTCCGGCGGACGCTGATCAGTGCGACGCCACCGGCTTCGCTGCTGCTGTTGGCGGGCCGGGCACGACAAATACCCGGCCCGGTAGTTTGAACTGGCGCAGCTTGAGCAGGGCCAGCGGGCCTTCTCCCGTGGTGGTGCGCAGGATATAGCGCGCCGTCAGTCCGTCAGGCAGGGCAATGTCCAGCTGGTAGCGTGCCGGGTCCAGTTGTTCCACCCGCGCCTGCTCCAGCAAGCGGATCAAGCCCCAGCGTCCGTTAAAGTCGAGCGCCTGGCGGGTGCCACTCTGTTGCGATTCCCATAACAGCCGGGCCCCAGCCTGTTGACCATCCCCTGGCCAGTGCAGCGGGCTCCAGCTTTCCCGCTGATTGAAATAAGACAGGCTCTGGCCATCGAATTCCAGCGTGGTGCGCACCAGTCCGGGCATGGCAATCGGCTTCAGTTCAAAGGCATAGCTGGGGCTGCCCGGCGTATCCCAGCGGCTGGCCAGGCGGCTGAGTGTATTGATGGCATTGAGAAAGTCCGCATCGAATGGCGCCATATTGCTGAGGGTGGGATTGGGTAGCCACTGGTCGCCTTCTTGCACCAGTGCGCCAGCCAGGCTATTGGCCAGAAAGCTGGCAATGCTGCCTTGTTCCGGGGCCAGGTAGCGTCCCAGTGCGGGCAGGGAGGCTTCCTGTTCGCCGCGGCTGAAGGGGAAGCGGCCATTCATTTCGCTGCCCCAGGGCAGCAGGATGCTGCGCCGCCATAGATCGTTCAGTTCGGCGGCGGCGGGCAGGATCACCACGCTGCCGGCATTGTCCAGCGGGCTGACAAACAATTGCTGGGCAAATCCGGCCCATTGCGCCCCCAGGCTGGCCGCCAGCAGCGCCGCGTATTGCTGGCCGTCGCTGAGCGGATTCTGCTGCCCCTTGAACAGGGTTTGCGCCAGCTGGCGGGCTGCCGCATCCGGATTGGCGGCATTGGCCAGTTGCTGCAGTTTCAGCCGTACGGCGCTGACGCTGTCGAGATAGCGGGCCAGACTCACCGTGCTGTGCACCGCGCCTGCCGTACCCTCGTTTTCGGCACCTGTCAGCAGCAAGAGCGGGCCAAAGGCGCGGGCCAAGGGATCATCCTGTCCCAGACCGCTGGGGGCCGGGCTTTTCTTGTCGGCTTTGCCCACCAGTTGCCGGGTTTTGTCCAGCAGATTGCTGGCCAGCGATTGTTGCGCCGCCCCGGCCTGGCCCTGGTATTGCAGCAGCGTCATCACGGCCTGCAAGGGCGAGCGTTGCGGGTCGCTCAAGACACTCAGCTGCTCCACCGAGGCGGATAGCGAGGAGGTATTCTGCCAGCGCAAGCCATTCAGATAGCGCTGCCAGGCACTGGCGTAATCGGCGAAATAGCGTTGCAGCAACTTGGCCTTGAGCGCCGCGCCGTCGCTGCGCGCCGCTTCGGCACCCAGCACCCACAAGGCTTCGCCCCCCTGTTTGGGATCGGCCTTGTCGATGGCCTCGCGCACATAGCCTTCCCAGGCTTCGCGGGTATATTCGCCAGGCAGGCTGCCGGGCAAGACAAACAGGCCGCGGCTATCCACCCCTGGCAGCAGGCTGGCTGCGCTGCGCGCAGGATACTTGGCGGCGGCGGTTTCCATCAGCTTGCGATACAGCGCCGCATCACCATGTTCCACCCCGTCCAGCGACAGCAGCGTCTGCCGGGCTGATTCCACCAGCCCGGCATCGGCCGGCAGGCGCCAGCCCGGCAGTGCCGCCAGGTGGCTGCTGTAAAAGCGCAGGATCTGCGCGCGTGGCCCGCTGGCCTGGCCTGCGGCCTGCAGCAGCTGTGCGGTAAGGAAGCCCGGCTCGGTACGGGCCGGCTGGTCCAGCATCAGATAGGCTTTCAGGCTGGCATAGGCTTGCTGCTGTGCCGGTTCGCGCGCGGCATCTTCCCCGGATAAGGGCAGGCCATT
Organism: Aquitalea magnusonii; assembly: GCF_003202035.1. Lineage (GTDB taxonomy): Bacteria > Pseudomonadota > Gammaproteobacteria > Burkholderiales > Chromobacteriaceae > Aquitalea > Aquitalea magnusonii. The sequence continues at coordinate 32,655 of NZ_QJKC01000027.1, forward strand.
CAGCGCCTGCAATACTTGCTGCATATTGCGCTGCACTGGCTGCACAACCCAGCGTTGCGCTGCCCGGCCATAGCCGGCCAGCAGGCGTGGCTCTATGGCCGCAGCCTGATCCAGTCCCAGCCGCAGCCAGCCGTTCTGCTGCTGTGCCTGTTGCAGAGCCTGGATATCCTCCTGCAGCGCCAGCAAGGCCGGGATGGCGCGCTGGACGGTAGCGGCTTGCTGCAGCGCCTGCAGGTGTTGCGTGGCATTGGCCAGGCGGTGTTGCTGCTGCACGAATACCAGCAGCATGCTCAATAACAGGCCCAGGCCAAGCACTGCGCATAGCCAGCCCAGCGCATCACCCGGCGACAGCCGGTGGCGGCGCGCTGTCTGCTCGCGCAGCAGCTGTGCCAGCTGGCCGGGCAGGCGGGTGGCCTGCCCGGCAACCCAACTCAGCCCGCTCAGCTTTTGCCCGGGCGGCAGGTGGCGGCTGATCTCGGCCAGCTGCTGCGCCAGCTGCTCAAGCACCCTGGGCTGGCCCAAGGCTTCGGACAAGCGCAAGCGTGCGGTGTCCGCCGGGGACTGCAAGACATCGGCCTGGCCCTCTACCGCCAGTTGCCAGGCCAACTGCTGCAGCTGGCGGGTGGTGGTGGCCGCCTGGCTGGCATCGTCCAGTTCCAGCACTACACCGGCCTCCGGGACCGGCCAGCCACTCAGGGCCAGGCCGAGCGGCAAGCGCCACCCGCTGCGCCGGTTGAAGTCGAGCAAGCGCTGCAAGGCCGCATCGCCAACCTTGGGCAGCGCCTGGCCGCATTGCATGACCAGCGCATCCAGCGGCTGCCGCCAGCGGCCACGCAAGCTACGCAGCTCAGGCAAGGGAATATTGTCCGGCACGGCGATGAACAAGGCCGCGCTGGTTTCTGCGCTTTCCTGTGCCCGCTCATCTACGGTTTGTGCTGGGTCCGTGGCAGGGGCAAGAATGGCGATCCAGGGCTTTTTCTTGCTCGCGCCCGCGCCATAGCGGGCGAGTATCCGCGCGCGGAAACCGGCCAGGCTGCCTTCTGCCGCTTGGCCTGCTGTGTCCCGCTGGCGATCGGCCATGGCTGATTCGGCGGCGCGCAAACGCCAACCATGCCACCAGTAGGCCAGGGCCAAGCCGAGCATGGCGATGAGCAGTAGCAACACACTGGCGATCACCCGATCATTGCGTTGCGCATAAAATCCGGCCAGATAGAGGCCAAGCATGAGGCTGATGGTCAGTAGCAGCAGGGCCAGGGCGGCCGTTATCCAGCCATAGCCCGGAGAGGGCACTGCAACAGTGTTGTCTGCCATATCGGTTAATCCTTGTGCATCGGTAAGAAGTCTGGGGGGCTAATCAACTTGCCAGCTGGTGGTGGAGTGCAGCAGGCGCGGCGGAACCGGGCAATTACAGATCACTACATCGTTGTTCAAGGCAATGATGTAGCCCTGCAGATCACCCACTCCGCCACGCGGCCCGTCTGCCACGATCTTCCCGACCTTGCCACAGCGAAAACACCTGGCTTTGGCACCCACAAAACTGACCCCTATCCCCTCGAGTACAGGACCATTCGGAATGGCTTCCAGCACTTCTCCTCCTCCGGTTAAGGCATCGTGTTGACGGATGGCATAACGACTCATGTGTTTTCTCCTTGGTGAAGGGGAGCTGGCGGCACTACCACCCCGGCCCATGCGTGCTGCGCTGTCTGGACATGCCAGCCAACGGGCTGTCCTGTTGCATCCGCCCGGTCCAGTGCGCTCAGCAATAAAATCCAGGGGATTGATGGGCCGGCATCGCCCCAGTACTCGGCTATCTTCAATGGCTTAGCCACCCATTCCGCCTCTGCCGCACAGTCCACCGGCTGCGCGGCAAACTGGATAAAGACCGGAGCCCGTTCTAATGCGGCGTTGTGCTGTGCCCGGCGCAAATCGGCACTGCCACGAATTTGTACCGGGCGGTACAGCGCGCTGGCTGCAGCAGAGGGGCGCTCCAGGCACAAGACAAACCCTGCCTCGGCAGAGGGCGTGGCTGATACGCTGTTTGTCGCCGCATCAGGCAGATGGATGCCAGCCAGCATGACCAGGGCGTGGCGGCCGGTCTCGTCATGCAGGCTATCAATCCAGCGATCCAGATCTTCGATGTCCTGGATGGGGCGGGCCATTTCCGGGCAAGCAATCCCTTGTTCCTGCAAGGTGAGACGAAACACCTGCCACGCGCGGTCACTGCCCAGCCAGGCGACTGCCTCAGGCCGCCGGGTACCGGGCCAACTCTTGGCCAGGCGGGTAGCCAGCGCGATAGCAAGTTGTTCCGCACGCCTGGCAAGATCGCTTTCGCTGCCCGCCAGGTCTGGAATGCGCCACTCGCCGAATGTTGCGGTGGGCAGGGGCAGGGTCGCTGCGTCTTGTACCAGTTGCTGGCGGTCATCCTCTGTCAGGCAGGCCGGCCCCAGCAGCAGGGAGTGAAAGACTGCCGCCCCCTCCTGCATGCGGCGTTGCTGCCAGTCATGCTGCGCAGCCAGCTTGCGGTTGTGCCAGGATACCCGCATGGTCATCAGGCTGAACCCGGCCAGCACGCTTGCAAACAAGGCGCAGCCAGCGGCAAGGCCAAAGCCCAGCGCATGGGTCCAGAAGGTGAGGGAAGACACCGTCCTGTCCGCCGCATTGGCGTAATACAGCAGCCCCCAGCCCAGGTTGATTGCCAGGCAGAGCAGCAGCAAGCCCAGCAGCAGCCACCAGCGCGGCAGGGTGGGATAGCGGAACTGTGGCAAAGGGCGATCATCATTGATCATCGATCCACTCCCGATATGGTCTCGAGGGAAAGTCAGCGGCGGCCCTGTCACCGGCTGCAGCCGCTGTACATAAGTGCGCCAGCGTTGCCATGGCAATCGGGTCGTGCCTGGCGTGGGGTGGCAGGATGTCACCCTGCAAAAAAATGCGCACCACGCGGTTGGCGCGCAGCTCGGGGTCCTGCCCCTGCACGCTGTCCGGCGGAAACCGCAGTTGCCAGTGGCCGCTTTGCGGGCAGGGTTCGCCGCTGCTACACAAGGTGCCGATGGGCAGCGCATCCGGGCTGGGCGGCGCGGCGGCTTGTTGGGCAGCGGCTTGGGCGGCCTGGGCTTTTTGTGCGGCTTGTGCCTTGGGGTCGGGTCGGCCGGTGGCCGGGTCCAGCGCCTTGGCTGCGGCCAGTTCGCGGATGCGTTGTTCTGGCGGCAGCGGTGGCGGGATGTTGGCTTCAAAGTCGCGCAGCCACTGGAATTTGCCATCCCATGGCGGCAGCGGTGCGGGCGGCAGGGGAACGATGCTGTCCAGTTCGGGGACTTTGGGGTTGGCCCAGGTGTAGTCGGTCAGGGTATCGCTGATGAGGGTGTATCGGCGCTTCCGCTCCGCATCGGGTTTAAAACCAAGGTCGCGCGAGGCCTCCCATTTGGCTTGATCCCCGGTATAAGGCTGGCCAAAGCCCTTGGCCAAATAGTATGGCCCCATTTCATCACCGGCTTTGCTGGCCTGGATAAAAGCCTGTATCGCATCGGCATTGTTTTCGCCTTGCGCATAAACACCATAAGTAATGGCCGCCTTGGCATGACCTTGCTCGCCCGCGCATTTCAGCATTTGCAGCGCAATCGCAAACGTAAGCGGATTAGAAATCGACATGCGGTAAAACTTGTCGCCGATCAGATACTGCGCCTCCGGGCTGCCCAGGTCGGCGGCCTTGCGGTAGTAGCGGTTGGCCAGCGCCGGGTCTTGCTTGACGCCATAGCCTGCTTCCAGATAACGGCCCATATCGTAATAGCCACCGGGGATGCCTCTGCGGATCAGGTCTTCGGTCAGGTCCAGCGTCTCCTTGACCGGATCAGCGCTCATGGCGGTGCCGCGGCCTATCATCTCGCGCAGGTCGAGATTGGCCTGGTCATGGCCGTAGGCGGTGGCAATGCGGTACAGCCGTTCCATCACCGGGTGGACCATCGGGTCTTGCTGGATGATGTTGTTGCGGCGCAGCCAGCGGGCATGGCGGTAGAGCTGGTCGGCCTCGGGATCCAGCGCCGGCAGGCGGGTTTTCTCGTAGGCGCAAGTAAAGGCGAGTTGGGTATTGACGTCGTTGAGGGCGGGCAGATGACGCTCCCCGGCATTGCAAGCCTCCAGCGCCAGCAGCAGCCACAGTCCCGCCAGCCCAGGTCGATGGATGGGGTGCTTCATTGCAAATAGCCCACCAGTTGCCACTGCACCGCTACGCTACGCTGTTCGTAGCCGCGCCAGCGCTGCAATAGCCTGGGGTAGTCGGCCCGGTGCGGTGGGAAGATGTTACCCTGCAAAAAAATGCGCACCACGCGGTTGGCGCGTAGCTCGGGGTCCTGCCCCTGCACGCTGTCTGGCGGAAACCGCAGTTGCCAGTGGCCGGTTTGTGGGCAGGGCTCGCCGCTGCTACATAAGGTGCCGATGGGCAGCGCGTCCGGGCTGGGCGGCGCGGCGGCTTGCGCGGCCTGGGCTTTTTGCGCGGCTTGCGCCTTGGGGTCGGGGCGGCCGGTGGCCGGGTCCAGCGCCTTGGCTGCGGCCAGTTCGCGGATACGCTGTTCTGTGGGCAGCGGTGGCGGGACGTTGGCCTCAAAATCTTTCAGCCACTGGATCTTGCCATCCCATGGCGGCAAGGGTGCGGGTGGCAGGGGGACGATGCTGTCCAACTCGGGGACCTTGGGGTTGGCCCAGGTGTAGTTATTTAATACGGTGCCGATCAGATCATAGCGGCGTACACGTTCTGGGTCGGGTTTGAAGCCGAGGTCAGAATATTTCCAAAAGCCATCATGCGTAGGCGGACCAAAAGCTGTGCCTAAGTAGGAAGGTCCCATTTGATCACCTGCTTTACTGGCTTGAATAAAAGCCTGTATCGCATCGGCATTGTTGTTTGAGCCTTGTGCATCGACGCCATAAGTAATGGCCGCCTTGGCATGGCCTTGTTCGCCAGCGCATTTCAGCATTTGCAGTGCAATCGCAAACGTAAGCGGATTAGAAATCGTCATGCGGTAAAACTTGTCGCCGATCAGATACTGCGCCTCCGGGCTACCCAGGTCGGCAGCCTTGCGGTAGTAGCGGTTGGCCAGCGCCGTGTCTTGCTTGACGCCATAGCCTGCTTCCAGATAACGGCCCATATCGTAATAGCCACCGGGGATGCCACGGCGGATCAGGTCTTCGGTCAGGTCCAGCGTCTCCTTGACCGGGTCTGCGCTCATTGCGGTGCCGCGGCCTATCATCTCGCGCAGGTCGAGGTTGGCCCGGTCATGGCCGTAGGCGGTGGCAATGCGGTACAGCCGTTCCATCACCGGGTGGACCATGGGGTCTTGCTGGATGATGTTGTTGCGGCGCAGCCAGCGGGCATGGCGGTAGAGCTGGTCGGCCTCGGGATCCAGCGCGGGCAGGCGGTCTTTTTCGTAGGCACAAGTAAAGGCGAGTTGGGTGTTGACGTCGTTGAGGGCGGGCACATGTCGCTCCTGTGCACCACAGCCGCTCAGCCACAGGGCCAGCAGCAGGGGGGCGATGAGGGGTTTAGTCATGGTTGGTCCGTAGCGGGCTGCTGCGCAGAAACTCGCGTAGCGGGGCGATGGGGGGCTGCTGATGGCTCTCGGCAAATTTATTGGCCTTTAGCAGTTTCTCCCACACTTCAAACGTCACCTTCGACACCTCCTCTTTGCCCATGCTGGGCGGATTCGCGCCTGCGAAGTTGTGGGTATGCCGCCCCCACAGCTGTCGGCGCAAGGCGCGGGTGATGTCGCTGTTGTCGTGCAGGATATTCAGCTCGCTGTCGGATTCCATGCTGCGGCTATTGATATTGGCCGAGCCCAGCGTCATGCAGCAGTCGTTCACCAGCATCAACTTGGCGTGGATGTAAACCTCGGTCCAGCCTTGGGCCGGGGTGTGGGTGACGGTGATGGTCTGGCCGCTGGCCAGGTTGTAGATGCGCCGCATGGTGGCAGGCTGGGCCGGGCCGGAGTCCATGGCTACCAGGGTGCAGATATGCACTTTCAGGCCGGGCTGTTCCACGGCGGGGATGGGCACATCCGGCTTGCTGGCGGCTTCATAAGCTTGTTGGGCGGCTTCCACCTCGCGGGTGGCTTGTTCCACATCCTGGCGGCTGCTGGCCAGTTGCGGGCTGGCCCGGTGAATGAAGCGGGCTTCAGCCAGCCGTTGTTTGGCCTGGCCCAGGCGCGCGGCCTGGTCATCTGCCCGTTCCAGCCGCGCCACGGTCGGAATGGTGTCGGCACGGCCCAGGCTGTCCAGCATGCGGTAGGTGGAGACCGTGCCAGCCCCGATGCCGTCATCGCTGCTATTGGTGATGGCAAACAAGTAGATTGGCGTTTTACGTCCCCGGCACAACTGGCCCTGTGCGGCTTGTTTGATCTTGTCGGCCAGGGGTTGCCAGCGGAAATACTGGTTCTCGATATAGATGTAGGAGGTGACATTGTTCACCATCTGAAAATAGGCGCGCATGATGTCTTTGCGCTGGTACTCCGGCTGGGTACGCAGCAATTGCAGCATGGCCGGTGGATTGGCGCGGTCCAGCCGTGGCAGGTAGTGGCTAAAGCGACCGGCAGGCACGGGCAGGCCGCTGCCGGTTTCCTGCTGCCAGGCTTTGTTGAAGTTGAAAAACAGATCGCCCACTACCTTGCCGGTGACCAGCGCCGAAAAATCCTCGCGCGGGCCGATGATGCCGTTGCGTCCCTGGCGCGGGTCGGCATGGCGCTTGGCGCTATGGGCATTGGTATCCCAATATTCATCCAGCAGGTTATGTCCCATGACAAAGCCGACATGGCGCTGGGCATCGTCATAATCAATCAAGGCCATTTTCTGGTGATGGCTGGGACCAACCGCCAGATAGAGTTGAAACGCCAGCTGCTTATCCATATAGGGCTGGGTGAAGATGTAGTCGCGGCTTGCCTTGTCAAAACCACGGCTGTGAAACACCAGATTGGCCAGCGGGACGTCCGGGTCCGCCGCTTTGAAGCCTTGCAGCTTGCCAGGGCTATTGGGGTTGGCACTGTCCGCATCGCGCTGGCTGGGGTCATAGGTGGTATACCAATAGCGGTCGTAGGCGTACTGTGCCTCGGTTTCAAAACCGGGACGGTCGCCCACCCGCCAGCGGCCCCGCCCCGGATTGGGTGACTCGCCGATCACCGGGGAGGAAACATTGACGCTGGCGCCGAGGGGTTCGGCAGCAAAACACAGCACGCGCACCTTCACCCCCTGTTTGGCCTTGTGCACCAGCAGCTTGCCCAGCTGCGCCGGTACTGGCTCGGGCAGGGTGGGGTATTTGATCATGTCGCTGCCCTTGCGCACCAGGTACATGGACGGCTGAAAGCCCCAGCAGATCAGGCAGATATTGCGCTTGGCCTTGGCGAGGGTGTAATGCAGGGCCGAGAATGCTTCCTCGCCATTCACCAGCATCTGAAAACTGCCAGGGTGGTGGGCGTATTCGGCGTGATCCACAAACCACGGCAGGGTGAGCGTGGCCTGTAGCAGCTCGCGGGTGCAAATGGGAACGGTGGTGCTGCTGCTCATGAGGACGACTCCTCTTGATCAGAATCGGGTTGATCGGCATCAGGCTGGTCGGCAGCGGACTGTGCAGCCCACATCTGTAGCAACTGGGCATATTGCTGTCGAGCATCGTCGGTGCTTTCCACCCGTCCCTCTGGTGGTGCGCTATCCAGCCCCTGCTTGTGCAGCCCGGCATTGGCCAGTTTCCCCTTGGCCGGATCGCGCAGTTCACCCACCAGCGGAATCTGGTATTCGCTGCCATTGGCCAGCGTCAGCGTGTAGTGCTGCACGCCTGGCTCGTGGGTGAGCGGCAGCTGCATGGCCTCATTCATCAGCCCTTGCTGCACGGTGGCGGACCCGGCTTTCAGGGTGTAGGGCATGCCCGCCCATTCACTGCTCTGGCCAAATGGCGATTGCGCCAGCACCAACGGCAACGGCGCCTTCACCTGCGACACCGGGAAATCCGGCAGCCCCACACTCAGTTGCTGCTTGCCGGTGATCGAGAAGCCGCCATATACCGTGGTCTGGCCCAGGGTGCGGATGCCGTCGGCGGTGATGCGCACGGCATTGCCGCCCACGCTGAGCACAATCTCCTCCTGCGCCGCCAGGCTGATCTTCTGCAGGCTGCGCAGCTGCATGTCCTGGCGCGAGGACAGCAGCATGGCGCTGTTCTGTGCCTGGATGTCGAC
>NZ_QJKC01000028.1 GCF_003202035.1 Aquitalea magnusonii
AATCGTGCTGGGAGCCCGGTGCAATGCCTTTGCAATGGCCCTGGCACTCTCTCCCTGCTGTTTCATTGCCATGATGAACCCGCGTTCTTCGGCACTGAGGTGCTCATAAGTTCTTTGCATGCAACAACTTAACCTTTAATTGGTTGGTGTTGCACTTAGCTCTTGAAACCGCCGGACTAATGATTTTACCACCGCGTGCTTAAATCTTAACCGTGGTGATGCTCCCAAAACCATTATCCCCGGCTATGTGAAGAAAGGTCTATTTGAAGCTAGTCCCTTCAAACGTATTCACCCAACTGTTGGTAAGGCCATTCGTTCTGTACTCGACCGCACTAACGTTCTGGGCCAACAGATACAGCGTGACTATCAGTGGGGGTTGGCCGGCGAGCTTTCCTATGACTGGGATTCAGTGCAATGGCTTGCCGAGTACGCAGCACCAAAAGGGCTTAACTACATTAGCACCAGCCCAGACACGATAATCCCTACCTTATTTGCCATTGGCTCGGTCACAGCCTAATCAACAATTTTCGTCTTAGTCATTTATCACGGGCCAGATATGTGCCTTAATGCCGTTCACTTTAGTTAGGTGAACGGCATTTCTCTTCCCGGTACAGTTATTGCTTGGCAGGCTGTTAAAATACCCGCCAGTCGAGTGTATTCCTGCCTTTACTTGCGCATGAGGCAGCTTTGATCTGCCCCCAGTTGCCGCTTCCCCCGCCAATTCAAGCCAGAATCCGTCATCGGATGACACTTTGGGGGGATTTCCCCGATACTTACCCATCTCACGTCAGTTACAGATGCAATGCTACCAATGAACGCAGTCTCGTCAGGTTGTACGCCACCATCGTCAGCGTCAGTAACTGATCAACCTTGGCCAATTCCCGCACCATCACCTGACGAAGAGGCCCTATAGTTTTGTCCTGGCCGACGCGACCGAGGCTACCCGTTCGTAGCGCGTGAAGCGCAGTCTGGATGCTAGCAACGGTGCAACCATCGCATTGCCAAGACCAGCGCACGTGTTGAGCACGTCTTTGCCTGCATTGAACAGATTGGTGGCAAGTTCATTCGCACCATCGAATAGAGCCGAGCCAACTTTGCGATGACATGCAGGCTTGCTGCTACAACCTGAAGCTGCTGGTTTACCTGCAAAAGGCAGGAATCAGGGTAACTTGCTGCCCGCAATACGTCGAATTTCCGGGTAGGCCGGAAATTTTAGGTAAAAACAGCGGTAAATCGATCAAGAGCGCCGTAATCTGACGAAAAAGTGGTGCAAATAACGTGTATATGTTTATGCGCATGCTTGGGTGGAAAAATCGGTGGCTATTCGAGCTGCCCGTTTGTGTGCTGGACAAAAATGATATTCAGCCCCTGCGGCTGTCTTCCAGTGCCTGCAGAAAACATTCCAGCACCCGGTTGCGGCGGCGTCCCTTGCGCATGACCACATTAAGCGGAATGTCATAGCAGAAGCGGGCCGGATGCAAGGGACGCATCACCCCCTGGGCCACCCAGCCGGCGGCAAAGTGGTCGGGCAGAAAGCCGATATAGCCGCCGGTGAGGATGAGGAAGGCAATGCCTTCGCGGTCGGAGGCGGTGGCGCTGCAATTGAGCGCGTGATGGCGCTCCATGGCCTCGGCGGTCAGGCGGTAATTGGGTGCCACGGCCTCGGCGCGGCACAGTTCCTCTTCGCTGATGTCGGTATCGGCACGGGCAAAGAAGGGGTGTTCGCGGCTGCAGTACAGCAAGGAATGCTCTTCATATAACTGGATGTAATCCAGCCCGGACAGCGGGTTGATCAGCGGCACCACCCCGACATGCAAATGACCGTCCTGCACCCCCAGTTCGATTTCGCTGGGGGTGGTCATGGAAATATTGATGCGCACGCCCGGCCCGCGTGCGCTCAGCGATTTCAGCGCCCGTGTCAGGTGCATGTGCGACTGGGTGACCAGATTATTGATGATGCCGATGTTCAGCTCGCCGCGTAGCTGATGATGCAGCTGGTTGACCTCGGTACGGAATTCCTCGATGGCCGCCAGCATGGTCTGGCTGGCATGCAATACCGCGCGGCCCTCGTCGGTCAGCGCAAAGCCGGCACGGCCGCGCTGGCACAGGCAGATGCCCAGCCGCTTTTCCAGGTCGCCCATATGCAGGCTGATGGCCGAGCGGCTGATGCCCAGCACGCTCTCGGCAGCGGAAAAACTGCCGCATTCCACTACCGTCTTGAACAGGCGCAGCAGCCGGATATCAAAATCGCTGACCTGGCTTAAGGGCGTTTTTTTGCTCATCAGGTGAGTAAAACCAAAACTGAAGTTAAGAAATTATGGATTTATCTCAACATATCACCTGATACAAGCTATGCCAAGCCGCAAACTGGCCACAGTCCGGGCCATGATCTGCGGCGGGCCACCCCCGCCCCGCGGCAGCGGCGCAGCGCGCAGGCTACACTGGTCTGGCGCGGTAGCGGCAAGGCCCGCAAACATTCGCCAGCGCTGGCAAGCTGCCGTCTGTCCGCCGCTGGTCGTCGTGCCCAATCTCAAACAGCGTGCAATGTGCACAAGGAATGACAGGTTTATGCCGCAAATCGTTTTCGAACGTCAGGCTCCCGCCAGCGCGCTGATCCACAGCGCACTGGCCGACAGCGTCAACCGCCCGTTCTGGGGCGACGACGTGGCGGCCCGCCGCCGTGCCTTTCCCCAGTTCCAGGGCCGCGCCGACACTGCGCTGGCCATTGTCGGCGGCGGCTTTCTCGGGCTGTGGACCGCGATCCTGGCCAAGGAGCGCGATCCGGCACGCAGCGTGGTGCTGCTGGAGGCACAGCGCGTGGGCTGGGCGGCTTCCGGTCGCAATGGCGGTTTTTGCGAAGCCAGCCTCACCCATGGCGAAGAAAACGGTCACAAGCGCTGGCCGGAGGAAATGGCCGAGCTGGAGGCGCAAGGCCTGCGCAATCTGGACGAGATCGAAGCCACCATCCGGCGTTATGGCATCGACTGTGATTTCGAGCGCACCGGCGTGCTGGTGGTCGCGGTGGAGCCCTATCAGGACGAACAACTGCGCGGCGAAGGCTATATGAGCGCGGCGGAAATCCGTGCCGAGCTGAATTCGCCCACCTTCCTGTCCGGCATCTGGGAAAAGGACAGCACGGCGATGATCCACCCCGGCAAGCTGGCGCTGGAGCTGGCACGGGTGGCCAGCGAGCTGGGGGTGCAGATTCATGAACAATCGGCGGTCATCAAGCTGCAGAGCCGCGGCCGCCAGGTGACGCTGCATACGGCACAGGGGCAGTTGAGCGCGGCGCGGGTGGTGCTGGCCACCAATGCCTTTCCCTCGCTGCTCAAGCGCTATCGCTGGCACACCATCCCGGTGTACGACTATGTGCTGATGACCGAGCCGCTGACCCCGGAGCAACTGGCCTCCATCGGCTGGCAGCACCGCCAGGGCATTGCCGACATGGCCAACCAGTTTCACTACTACCGCATCACCCGCGACAACCGCATCTTGTTCGGCGGCTACGACGCGGTGTACAACTTCGGTGGCAAGGTAAGCGAGCAGCATGACGACCGCCCCGAATCGTTCGAGCGGCTGGCCAGTCATTTCTTCACCACCTTCCCGCAGCTGGCCGGGCTGCGCTTCAGCCATCGCTGGGGCGGTGCCATCGACACCTCCACCCGTTTTTGCGCCTTTTTCGCCCTGGCGCGTGGTGGCAAGGTAGCGTATGCCGCCGGCTTTACCGGACTGGGGGTGGGGGCCACCCGCTTTGCCGGCAATGTGCTGCTGGACAAGCTGGACGGGCTGGATACCGAACGCACCCGGCTGCGCATGGTGCGCGAGATTCCGCCGCCTTTCCCGCCGGAGCCGCTGGCCTATGTGGCGGTACAGGCCACACGCTGGTCGCTGAACCAGGCCGACCACAATCACGGCAAGCGCAACCTGATGCTGCGCACCATGGATGCACTGGGGCTGGGTTTCGACTCCTGAGCCGCCGTTTTCACAACATTATCTTTGCAAGGACCCCCCATGTCGCATCCCTTTGCCCTGCTGGCCAACCACGCGGTGGACGCCACGCGCGTCGAACTGGAATACCGTGATGTCCCGGCTGATCAGCTGATTACCGGACCGGCCCGTGTCGGCACGGCCGAACTGGGCAGCCTGCATGGCTGCAGCATAGGCGTGTGGGAAATGTCGCCCAGCGTCACCACCGATGTCGAAGTGGACGAATTTTTCGTGGTACTGGCAGGTGCCGCCACAGTGAGCTTTGCCGATGGCCGTCCGCCCTTGCAGCTGCGGGCCGGCAGCGTCGGCCACCTGGCAGCGGGCACGGCCACCACCTGGACCGTCACCGAAACGCTGCGCAAGATCTATATCGCCTGAGCCGCACAGACGGCAGGGTCAACCCAAGCAAGGCAGGAGGAAGAAACATGGAAGTGCGCAACAACTACATCAACGGCCAATGGCAGGCTTCGGTCAGCGGTGCTACCCGCGAAGTGATCAATCCGGCCAATGGCGAAGTGATTACCCTGGTCACCGACAGCGTGGCCGAGGACAGCAGGCAGGCGATTGCCGCCGCGCGTCATGCCTTTGACCATGACGGCAGCTGGCGGCGCATGGCCGGCCCCAAGCGCGCCGACCTGCTGTTGCGCATTGCCGATGCCATTGCCGCCCGCGCCGACGAACTGGCGGTGATGGACACGCTGGACAATGGCAAGCCGCTGCGCGAGGCGCGCTGCGATGTGGATGATGCCGCCGCCTGTTTCCGTTATTACGCCGGCCTGATCACCAAGCCGCAGGGCGGGGTGTACGAGGTGAGTGATGGCTTCGGCCCCATGCATGCCTATTCCATGCACGAACCGGTAGGCGTGTGTGCGCTGATCACACCGTGGAACTACCCTTTGCTGATGGCCGCCTGGAAGCTGGCCCCGGCGCTGGCGGCCGGCAACTGCGTGGTGTTCAAGCCCAGCGAAGTCACCCCGCTGTCGGCGGTGGTGCTGTTTGAGATTTTCGATGCCGTCGGCCTGCCGCCCGGCACCGCCAACCTGGTGCTGGGCAGCGGCCCGGCCGCCGGGCAGGAGCTGGCGGCCAGCCATGAGGTGGACATGATCACCTTTACCGGCAGCACCCGCACCGGCCAGACCATTGCCGCCGCCGCGGTGGGCAATCTGAAAAAAGTGGGGCTGGAACTGGGGGGCAAGTCGCCCAACATCATTTTTGCCGATGCCGATCTGGAAGGCGCGGTGGAGTGGGCGATGATAGGCGTGTTCTTCAACCAGGGCGAAGTGTGCTCGGCCGGTTCGCGCATCCTGATCGAAGCAAGCATCAAGGACCGCTTTGTCGCCCGCCTGGCCGAACGCGCCCGCGCCATGAGCATAGGCCCCGGCATGAAAGACCCGGACATGGGCGCCATCGTCTCGGCCGCCCAGCTGGAAAAGGTGCTGGGCCATATCGAACGTGCCAAACAGCAAGGCGCCACGCTGGTGTGCGGTGGCGAGCGCCATGTCGAGGGCGAGTGTGCCAGGGGCTATTTCGTGCAGCCCACCATCTTCGACAACTGCACCCGCGACATGGACATCGTGCGCGAAGAAGTATTCGGCCCGGTGGTGGCGATCCAGACCTTCACCACGGAGGCCGAAGCCATCGCCATGGCCAATGACACGCCTTACGGCCTGGCCGGTGGCGTGTTCACCACCGATGGCGCCCGTGCGCTGCGGGTGGTGAAGGAAATCCGTGCCGGCGTCACCTGGATCAACTGCTACAACCCCACCTTTAATGAAGCGCCGTGGGGCGGTTACAAGATGAGCGGCTATGGCCGTGACCTGGGGGTCAACGGCCTGCTGGAATACCAGCAGGTGAAGCAGGTGAACATCAATCTGCAACCGGGGCCGGTGGGCTGGTATCAGCATTAAGACCCGCTGACAAAACTCCCGCTCCAGCGTTGCGCCGCCTTGTCGTCCGCCATGTGCTGGCTGCGGCTTCACCTTGGTCCGGCTTGTCTGCCGGGTTGGGTGGGCGGTTCCAGGCGCAGGCCCGGTGGATAGGCAAGGGGGCGGCAAGCATGGCTTGACCGCCCCCGCTGCATTGCAAGCCCTGGCGCAGGCGGGCGCGGTCCGGCCTGTTCGCTCCGGACGGCTCGGCCGCCAGCACGGCAATTTCTGCAATGCTTGTGATTTTTTCTTGGTTTGGCGGCGCTGGCCGCAACACTATAGTGGTCGGCTCATTCAAGGAGCCGCCTCATGTATTGCTCACTGCAACATGCCGGTTTGCATTCCGGCCGTCTGTATCGCGAGGGTTCTGCCATTCCCGACCCGCGGGATGGTGATCGTGCATTGGCTGTGCCATCCGGCGGGTCCGGGGCACCGGCCTGGCTGGCGCGGCTGGAGCTGCCCACCTGGCTGTTGATTGCCGTCATCTATGGCGGCTGGTTCGGCACGGTGGCGCTGTGGCGGCAGCTGGGACCGTGGCTGGCCACGCCGCTGCTGGTGGTCTTTACCTGCTGGTATATGTCGCTGCAGCACGAGCTGATTCATGGCCATCCCACGCGCCATGGCTGGCTGAATGCCCTGTTCGGCCAGCTGCCGCTGGCGGTGTGGTATCCCTATGCGGTCTATCGTGACAGCCATCTGGCCCATCACCACGATGACAGCCTGACCCTGCCGGGACTGGACCCGGAAAGCTACTATCACGCCAGCTTGCCCGCGGCTGCCGTGGCGCGCAGCCTGCTGCGCTGGCGCAACACCGCGGCCGGGCGCTTGCTGCTGAGGCCGGCCCTGGGCTGGCTGGCCACGCTGCGCGCCGCCGTGCGTGGTGAGCAGCGGCAAGCGCTGCCGGTGTGGGGCAGCCATCTGCTCTTGCTGGGCCTGTTGCTGCTGTGGCTGCGCCAGCACGGTATCGCGCCATGGTATTACCTGTTGTGCATTGCCTATCCCGCACTGGCGCTGGCCATGGTACGTTCCTTCTACGAGCATCGCGCGGTGCCGGATGCCGCAGCCCGTTCGGTGTTGAACGAGGCAGCCTGGCCGTGGCGGCTGCTGTTTCTCAATCTGAATTATCATCTGGTGCATCACCTGCAGCCGGGCCTGCCCTGGTATCGCCTGCGTCAGGCCTATCTGGCCGAGCGCGGGTATTACCAGCAGCTCAGCGGTGGATTTGTCGAGCAGGGTTATCTGCCCTTGCTGTGGCGGCATCGCCGCCAGCCGGTGATCGAACCGCTCCATCCCTTTGCCTGAAGGGCCGTTGTTCATCCATCAAGAGGAATACCATGACCCAAGCAAAATTTTCCCGTCGTCGGCTGCTGGCGGCGCTGGCGCTGAGCACCTTGTCCTGGCAGGCGCTGGCCGCCGATGCGGTTCGGGTTGGCTCCAAGATTGATACCGAAGGCGCCTTGCTGGGCAATATCATCCAGCAGGTGCTGGAAGCCAATGGCATCAAGACCGTCAGCAAGGTGTCGCTGGGCAATACCAAGGTGGTGCGCGGTGCCATTACCGCCGGCGAAATCGACATCTACCCGGAATACACCGGCAATGGCGCGTTTTTCTTTGCCGATGAAAGTAACCCAGCCTGGAAAAATGCCGAGGCGGGTTATCAGCTGGTGAAAAAGCTGGACCAGGAAAAAAACCGCATTACCTGGCTGACGCCATCGCCGGCCAACAATACCTGGGCCATTGCCATCCGCAAGGATGTGGCAGCGGCCAACAAGCTGAAGACGCTGACTGACCTGGGCAACTGGATCAACAAGGGCGGCCGCTTCAAGCTGGCGGCATCGGCCGAGTTCATCGAACGCGCCGACGCGCTGCCGGCCTTCCAGAATGCCTATGGCTTCAAACTGAAGCAGGATCAGCTGCTGACGCTGGCCGGCGGCGATACCTCGGTCACCATCAAGGCGGCGGCGGAGCAGACTTCCGGCGTCAACGCCGCCATGGCTTATGGCACGGACGGCCCGGTGGCCGCGCTGGGGCTGGTGACGCTGGATGACGTCAAGGGCGTACAGCCGATTTACGCGCCAACGCCGATCATCCGCAGCGAAGTGCTGGCCAAACAGCCCAAAATCGCCGCTGTGCTGAAGCCGGTGTTCCTGTCGCTGACCGGCCCCACGCTGCAGAAGCTGAATGCCAGCATTGCCATCGAAGGCCGCGATGCACGCAAGGTGGCGCAGGATTACCTGAAGAAAAAGGGCTTTATCAAGTGAGCGGGCAGTATTACCCAGCAGGGGTGATGCATGCGTCTGCATAGCCGGGTGCGCCTGTTGCTGGTGTTGCTGTCGCTGGCGGCGGCGCTGGGTCTGCCCTTGCTCACCTATGCGCCCAACCGCCTGCTGACCGGGCAGGGCATCGCTCTGCTCGATTTGCTGCATAGCGGCTCCGGCCTGCGCTGGCTGGCGCTGCTGCCAGCCTTGCCGCTGCTGCTGGCACCGTGGTGGCGGCCAGGTATGCTGCGCGAACGGCTGGTGTATCTGGCTGCGCTATGGCTGGGCGCCGCCCTGTGGTGGCTGGCCGGCAGCGAGGCCACGCTGCGTGCCGGCGACGAGGATGCGCTGGCGCGGGTGTCGTTTGGCGGCGGCTTCTGGCTGTTGCAGCTGTTGCTGTTGCTGCAGCTGGCCGAAGCGCTGCAGGTATTGGCTGGCGGGCTGCCACGGCGCGTATTGCTGCTGTTGCTGGCCCAGCTGCCACTGCTGTGGCTGTTGCTGACCGGCAGGCTGGACAGCCTGTCGCTGCTGCGCGAATACCACAACAACCAGGATACCTTCGACGCTGCCCTGCTGCGCCATGTGCAGCTGGTACTGTTTTCCGTGCTGCCGGCACTGC
This sequence comes from Aquitalea magnusonii, assembly GCF_003202035.1. GTDB lineage: Bacteria > Pseudomonadota > Gammaproteobacteria > Burkholderiales > Chromobacteriaceae > Aquitalea > Aquitalea magnusonii. The sequence goes on from NZ_QJKC01000028.1 coordinate 8,790, forward strand.
TGCTGGGCGGCGCGCTCGGGGTGTGGGCCTATCGCTCGGCCCGCTTTGCCCGCTTGCTGTTTCCCGTGCTCAATGTATTGCAGACCATTCCGTCGATTGCGCTGTTCGGCCTGTTGATCGGCCCGCTGGCCTGGCTGGGGCGGCAGCTGCCCGGCCTGGGCATTGCCGGGGTCGGGCTGGCACCGGCCTTGCTGGCGCTCAGCCTGTATGCGCTGTTGCCGGTGGTGCGTGGCACGCTGGCCGGCTTGCAGCAGGTGCCGCCCGCGGTGCGCGAGGCGGCGCGTGGCATGGGCATGACGCCGTGGCAGATCATGCTGCGGGTGGAAACCCCGCTGGCGCTGCCGGTGTTTCTCAGCGGCCTGCGCATTACTAGCGTGCAGGCAGTGGGGCTGGCGGCGGTGGCGGCCTTGATCGGGGCGGGGGGCTTTGGCGCCATCATGTTCCAGGGGCTGTCGGCCAGCGCGCTCGACCAGGTGTTGCTGGGGGTGTTGCCGGTGCTGCTGCTGGCCTTGCTGGTGGATGTGCTATTCCGCCTGCTGATTTCCCGGCTGAAAGGGGCCGATGACCATGCTTGAACTCAAGGCAGTCAACAAGTTTTTCAATGGCTGGCAGGCGGTGGCCGATGTCGACCTGCAGGTGGCCGCCGGCGAGCTGGCGGTGCTGATCGGCACTTCCGGCTCGGGCAAATCCACCACGCTGAAGATGATCAACCGGCTGATCGAGCCGGACAGCGGCAGCATACGGCTGGCCGGCGAGGATATCCGCAGCCAGCCGCCCGAGGTGCTGCGCCGTCGCATCGGCTATGCCATCCAGTCGGTGGGCCTGTTTCCGCACTGGACGGTGGAGCAGAACATCGCCGCCGTGCCGGCCCTGCTCAAATGGCCGAAAGCCCGCATCCGCGAGCGGGTGGTGGAGCTGCTGGAGCTGTTGCACCTGCCGGCTGCGCAGTATTTGTCGCGCTACCCGCACCAGTTGTCCGGTGGCCAGCAGCAACGGGTGGGCGTGGCGCGCGCGCTGGCGGCCGACCCGGAAGTCTTGCTGATGGACGAGCCATTCGGCGCGCTGGACCCGGTGACCCGTGGCACGCTGCAGCAGGAGCTGCTGCGCATCCAGGCGCTGTCCGGCAAAACCATCGTGCTGGTGACCCACGATATCGACGAAGCCCTGCTGCTTGGCCAGCATATTGTGCTGATGGACAAGGGCCGGGTGGTGCAGCAGGGCCGTGCCCGCGATTTCCTGTTGCATCCGGCCAATGCTTTCGTGCGTGACTTTGTCGGCCAGAGCGATGTCGGCGTACGCCTGCTGGGGCTGGATACGGTGGCCAGCCGGATGCGGCCGCAGCAACAGGCGTCTGGCGAGCCGATAGCCGCCTCGGCCACGCTGCGCGAGGCGCTGTCGGCCTTTGTCGCACGCCGGGTCAGCAGCCTGCCGGTGATCGATGCCCAGGGCCGGCCCGCTGGCGTGCTGCATTTTGCCGACCTGCTGCCGGTGGCCACATGAGGCCGGCGCCGCGCTCAAGCGCCCTGTGGCTGAGCAGCGGCCTGTTGCTGGCCTTGCTCTATCTGTTGCCGCACAGTGCCGGCCTGTTTGCCTGGCTGTTTCCGGAGGTGGAACGCCCGCTCTATACCCAGGACAGCTTTGCCAGCCTGGTGCTGGCGCATCTGCTGCTGGTGCTGGCCTCCAGCCTGATTGCCGTGCTGGGTGGGGTAACGGCCGGCTTGCTGGTCAGCCGGCCGGCCGGGCGTGAATTCCGCCCCTTGCTGGACAGTGTGCTGGCCATCAGCCAGGCGCTGCCGCCGGTAGCGGTGCTGGCGATTGCCGCGCCGCTGATCGGCTTTGGCGAATGGCCGGCACTGATTGCGCTGGTGCTGTACGGCCTGTTGCCGGTGACGCAAGGCACGCTGGCCGGGCTGGCCTCGGTGCCGGACAGCGTGCTGGATGTGGCGCGTGGCCTGGGCATGGGGCGCTGGCGCATCCTGTGGCAGGTGGAGCTGCCGCTGGCCGCCCCGGTGTTGCTGGCCGGGGTGCGTACCTCGGTGGTGATCAATATCGGCACCGCGGCCATTGCTTCTACCGTGGGGGCACGTACCTTGGGCCTGCCCATCATCGTTGGCTTGAGCGGCTTCAATACCGCCTATGTACTGCAAGGGGCCTTGCTGGTGGCCTTGCTGGCCATTGTGGCCGACCAGTGTTTCGACTGGCTGGCCCGCCGTCTGTCGCCGCATGTCGGTGCCGAGCACTAAGGCCATGGCCTGGGCCAGCCTGCCCATGTATCCGTGGCCGCAGCCACTGACCGAACACTACTGGCAGTGGCTGCGCCAGCGTCTGCAACAACTGGGCGAGCAGGCGCTGCCGGCCCGCCTGGGCTGGCCACAGGATTATCTGGCGCACTGGCGTGAGCCGGGCATGCTGCTCAGCCAGTGCTGCGGCTATCCGGTTTCCGCACTATTGCCGGCACAGGTGCAGGTGCTGGGAGCCTTTCATTATCAACTGCCCGGTTGCGCCGACTGGCGTTACAGCAGTGCGCTGCTGGTGCGCCAGAGCGATGCCGGGCTGACACTGGCCGATTTTCGGGGACAGCGTGCGGTGTGCAATGAGCGGCATTCGCAGTCGGGCTACCACGCCTTGCGCGCGGCAGTAGGCGCGCTGGCCGGGGTGCAGCCCTTTTTTGCACAGGTCAGGTTTTCCGGTTCACATCGCGCTTCGGCCGCGCTGCTGGCGGCGGGTGAGGCGGATATTGCCGCGCTGGACTGTGTCAGCCATGCCCTGCTGGCACGGCAACAGCCGCAGCTGTTCGAGCAACTGGCCTGCATCGGCCATACCCGCTTGCAGCCCGGATTACCCTTGATCACGGCGGCGTCCACGCCTGCAGTCACCGTGGCGCGGCTACGCCAGGCCATTGGCGACAGCCTGCATGCGCCGGAGCTGCAGCCCTTTTTGCAGGCGGCGGCGATTGGTGGCTTCAGCCCGCTGGATCTGTCCGACTATGCCTGCATTGCTGATGCAGCCGCACACTGGCGGGCTGCGGGTATGGCGGAGTGGTAAGGCCCGTTGGCTGGTTTAGCTGTCCAGCCCGGCAATGGCCCGAAGGATGGCCAAGCCCTCGTCCGGGCAGGCGGTCAGCCGGTGCGGGTCGAAACCCTGCTCGAACACCGGGGCGAACTGGGGCAGGGCGCGGGCATCTGCCGCATCCAGCTGGTGAAAGCCCATATGCCACTGGCTGAATTCGCGCTGGTGGATGGGGGTGCGCAGATGCGGCTCGATGCTGTGATGGCGCGGATCGCGCGCGATGCGCGCATAAGTGGCATCCACGGCCGCCGGGCTGCCTTCCAGTAATTGCAGAAAGCTGCCATGGGTGTACAGCAGCAGGCCGGTGACTGCATTGGCCTGGTTGTTGCTGACCGACTGCTGCAGGATGGCGGTCAGTTCCTCGGCGCTGAACGCGGCGCTGGCGGTGCTGGAGTAAATCAGCTGGATCAACATGGTATTCATTCCTGTCAACGATCAGCCCTGCGCGGGCGGCCTGGCCAGCAGCGCGGCGCGTAGCAGGCCGAATTGCTGTTCCAGCGTAGTGAGCAGTTGCTCCTGGGCCGCCAGCTGGCTTTCGGTCGCGATTTTCTCCAGTTGTGCGGCGGCGGTCACCATCGGGGTGGCACCAAACAGCGCGGCATTGCCCTTGATGGTGTGCGCCAGCCGTTTTACCGCCAGCGGATCAGGCTGGCGCAGTGCCTGGTGCAGGCGCTGGATTTCCTGCGGAAAAGACGCCAGAAAACTGGCGGCGACGATGTCGATGACTTCAGAGTCTTGCTGACTCAGGCTGGCCCGGTAGTCGAATGCCACTGCCGCGCTGGCGGCCGGTGCATAGCGCTGCAACAGCTGTTGCAGGTCGGCGGCGCGCACCGGCTTGCACAGGTAATCGTCCATGCCGGCGGCCAGGCAGTGTTCGCGGTCCCCCGGCAGGGCATTGGCAGTCATGGCGATGATGGGCAGATGCTGGCCGGCGGCTTCCTGTCTGCGGTAGCGGCGGGTGGCTTCCAGTCCGCCCATCACCGGCATCTGCATGTCCATCAACACCAGGTCGTAGGACTGGCGGGCCAGTTCGTCCAGTGCCTGCTGGCCGTCTTCTGCCAGCGTTGCCTGGTGGCCCCAGCGGCTGAGCAGGCTGATGGCCAGTTGCTGGTTCACCTGATTGTCTTCCACCACCAGGATGCGCAGGCTGCCGTGGCTTGCGGCGACGGCCGGCTGGCTGTCGCCGGCCGGCAGCGGATGCGGTGTGGCACCCAGCGCCTGCAAGATGGTCTGGTGCAATTCCGATTGCAAGACCGGCTTGGCCACATGGCAGGTGATGCCGCTGGCGCGATACAGCTCGGCCCCATGGTTGCCGGCCGACGACAGCATGATCAGCACCGGTGGTTCTGGCAGTTGCAGCGCGTGGATGCGGCTGGCGGTTTCGAAGCCGTCCATTTCCGGCATCATGCCGTCCAGCAGCACGAAGGCGTAAGCCGAGCTGGCGCTGGCCAGCATGGCGAGGCCGGCGGCACCGCTGTCGGCCTGTTCCGCCTGCACCCCCCAGCTGGCCAGGGTTTCCTGCAGGATGTCGCGGTTGATGCGATTGTCGTCGATGATCAGCGCGCGCAGGCCATGCAGGCGGTCCGGGCTGAGCGGACGTGGCAGGCTGGCTGGGTCGACACTGGCAAAACGCACGGTGAAGTGAAAGGTGCTGCCTTGGCCTGGCTGGCTTTCCAGCCACATCTGGCCATGCATCATCGACACCAGGCGCTTGCAGATGGACAAGCCCAGACCGGTGCCGCCGTATTTGCGCGTGGTGGAGCTGTCTTCCTGCACGAAGGCTTCGAAGATGCTTTCCTGCTTGTCGCGGGCAATGCCGATGCCGGTATCGCAAACCGAGAATTTCACCAGCACGTCGCTGCCATCCTGTTCCAGCAGGGAGGCGCGGATCAGCACCTCGCCCACGCTGGTGAACTTGATGGCATTGGACAGCAGGTTGAGCAGCACCTGGCGCAGGCGGCCGGGGTCGCCCAGCAGCACTGGCGGAATGTCCGGGGCGATGCGGCAGGCCAGTTCCAGCCCCTTGCTCTCTGCCCGCATCGCTACGTTTTTCATGGTGCTGCCCAGCACCGCCTCCAGTTCGAAGGCGGTTTCTTCTATGGTCATCTTGCCGGCTTCCAGCTTGGAGAAGTCGAGAATGTCGTTGATGACGGTGAGCAGGGCTTCGGTGGAGGATTTCACCACCGTCATGTATTCGCGTTGTTCGCGGTTCAGCGCGGTGTCCAGCGTCAGTTCGGTCATGCCGAGGATGCCGTTCATCGGGGTGCGGATTTCATGGCTCATATTGGCCAGGAATTCGCTCTTGGCGCGGTTGGCTGCTTCGGCCACCTCGCGGGCATGGCGCGATTCGCGTTCGAGGATTTTCAGCTCGGTGATGTCGGAAATGGTGCCGATCAGCCCGGCGATGGTGCCATCCGGCCGCGTCAGCGTGGCCTTGTGGAAAATGCCGTCGCGGCTGGCGCCGTCACGGCGCTGCACGCGGGATTCGTAGCTGTGGCGCGACACTTCCTGCAGCAGTTCGCGGTCGCGCAGCTGGTGGTAGCTGGCCAGTTCGCTGTTCATCAGATCGAACGAGGTCTTGCCGATAAATTCCTGCCGCGAAATGGCAAAGTATTCTTCGAAGGCCCGGTTCATCAGCCGGTATTTCAGCTGGGGGTCCTTCACATACACCGGCAGCGGCATGGCTTCGACCAGCTCTTCGACAAAGTGCAATTGTTCCTGCAGACGGGCGCTGGCCTGGTGGCGGGCGGTGATGTCGGTGCGGATGGCCACGTACTGGTAGGGGCGGCCATCGTCATCCAGAAACGGCACGATGGTGGCGGCGACCCAGTACAGGCTGCCATCCTTGGCGCGGTTGCGGATTTCGCCGGTCCACACCTTGCCGGCACTGATGCTGCGCCACATGCCGGCGAAAAATGCGGCCGGATGATAGCCGGAATTGACCAGGTTATGGCTCTGCCCTTGCAGCTCGTCCAGACGGTAGCCGCTGATCTGGCAGAATTTGTCATTGGCATAGGTGATGATGCCGTAGCGGTCGGTAATGCTGACGATGGCATGCTGGTCGAGGGCGAATTTCTGGTTTTCCAGTGCCAGCTGAGCCTGGCGGATGGCCTGCTGTCCGCGCTGGCGGTATTGCACCAGCTCGGCCACCACGCTGATCAGCGCTTCCAGGTCGCCAGCCTGCGCGGCGTTGTCGGCCATGCCGGTTTCGCTCTGCAGCAGCCGCACGGTTTCCCGCAGGCGGCTGATGGCGTGTTCGCGGCCGGCCAGTTCCTGTTGCAGGCGCTGGTTGGTGCTGCTCAGTTCGTCCGAGCTGAGTTCCAGGCTGCGGGTGCGCAGGCTGATGTCGCGGTCCTGCTGGGCATAGGTGCCATTGACCCGCTCCAGTAATCCACCCAGCCCCTTGAGCGCCGTGGCGGCCTGTGGCGAAACGGTGGCGCTGTCTGCCAGGGCGCTTAGTTCGGCCAGTACCTGTTGCAGCTGGCCGTCATCGGCGATGCCCATTGTGCGCCGCAACTGGCGCATCAGAATGTTTTGCATGAATTCCCTGCTGGCGTCTGCTGAGCGCGCATCAGTCGTGGGGGCCTGCCATCTCGGCAAGCGTGGTAATGGTCATGGTCTGGTTGTGCAGCCGACAGGGCTGGCCCGGGGCAAAAGGGCTGATTTCGCCATTGGAGTAAAAACCGGCCAGCACGGTATGGCTGCCCAGTTCGTCGGCCACGGCCTCGATTTCTTCATCGACCCGGTCGCCCATCACCAGCTTGCGGCCCACGCAGGACACCAGCAGGGCCAGGCTGTCGCCGTCCACCGGCTGTGCCAGGCTGGCGGCGCTGGCCGCCTGTTCCGCACCATGTACCAGGTTGTCGGTGCTGGCATGCATCAGTTTGAGATAACAGCCGGTTTGCACTTCGCCGGCCAGCGTCAGGCTGCCGCTGGCTTCATCCACGCCCAGGATGGTGCGGATCACGCCGGCATCCTGCTGGTGTTCGCCCAGCATGGAGAAGGGGAACAGCAGGCCGGAGCCGGGCAGGTCGGCGGCATATTCACCCAGATAGCGCTTGTATACTTCCAGTGCCGGCGCGCCATCCAGCTCGTACAGCACGTTTTCCTGGCAGCGCGTCACCTGGCGCGCCGGGCCGAAGGTGGTCCAGCCGCCATAGGAGCCATGGCCCAGCCGCAGCTGCTTGCCATACAGCCCCACCGCCACCAGCTGCCGGTCCGAGCTGCCGTGCTCGTTCAGGGTATAGGTGCGGCTGAAGGCGGCGTTGTCACCCGCCAGCCCGCCCACGACCGGCAGCCCTGTGCCCAGCACGCTGCTGATGCCTTGCAGCAGGGCACTGCCATTGATGGCCACGCCCTGGCCCAGCACCAGCACCATCTGCAGGTCATCTGCCGCCAGTTGCCGTGCCAGCCGGGCTCCGGCCGCGCCGGAATCGGCCATGTCATGCAGGGGGGTGGCGGCCGGCTGTACGCGGGTATGGGCAAAATGGATGGCGGTCAGCACGGTGGAGTGGTCATCCACGCCATGGCTGGAGATTTCCCCGGCGGTGGAGCAGCCCAGCAGCAGGCTGTCGGGAAACGCCGCCTGCAGCGTGGCCAGTGCCTGGTCGTCGGCGAAAAAAGCCAGCGAGCCGAAGACCAGCAACAGCTGGGGATCAATGGCGCGCAGCGGCAGTAATCGTTCGGTGGTGGGGCGGCTGTCAGGCAGGCAGAGCTGGCGGATGCGCATGAATGGTTTCCCTTGTGGTTACCGCCATGGAATGGCATGTGAACCCTGTCATCTTAGTTAATCGGCGAGCCGCAGGGGCAGCAGAATGCAGCATTGTGCCGTTGCTGGCGGAATATCGCATTTTTTTGCGCCGCGCCATATGACATCCGTCATGTCATGGGCCTTTTGCCGGCGTGGCCGCTGGCGGTGGCGGGGCCAATGCGGCAGCGGCGGCGCTCTGCTATGCTCGGCCTCTGATTTGAGGAGGCAGACATGCAAAGAGTGACGATTTCGCTCAGCGACGAGCTGGCACAGGCTTTTGACGAACTGATGGCGCGGCGTGGCTATAGCAGCCGTTCGGAGGCGGTGCGCGACATGTTGCGGCGCGAGCTGGGTGAGGAAGACCTGGGGCGTGGCGCGGGCGGCCCATGCGTGGCGGTGCTCAGCTATGTGTTCGATCATCACGAGCGCCAGCTGTCATCGCGCCTGACCGGCCTGCAGCACGATCACCACGACATGGCCATTGCCACCATGCATGCCCATATCAATCACGATGACTGCATCGAAACGGTGATCCTGCGCGGCGACAGCGCCAAGGTGGAAAGTTTTGCCCGCTCGGTGATTGCCGAAACCGGCGTGCGCCACGGTCAGGTGCAGCTGATTCCCACGGCGGCGGCCAGCGGGGCGGGCATGGGCTACCGCCGGCCGGGCAAGCGTTGACCCATCAGCTGGATGGTTTGCGCCGCGCCGGGTAGTAGCGGTAGCCACTGCCCGTGCCGGCATGCTGATGGCCGTGGCCGTGGCCATGGCCGTGCTGATGCGGGTGGCTGTGCACCACGCCGTCGCCATGGCGGTGCGGATGGGCATGCAGTAGATGAGTGCGCTGCAGCAACGCCTGATCGGCGAGGATGGCGGCCGGGCTGCCGCTGGCCACCAGCCGGCCGCCATCCAGCACGAATACCTGGTCGGCAATATCGGCCACGCTGTCCAGATCATGGGTGGCGGTAATGATGGTGCGGCCGCTGTCCTTGCTCTCCAGCAAAAAGCGGATCACCTCGCCCTGGCTGTGCGGGTCCAGCGCGGCGGTGGGTTCATCCAGCAGCAATACCTCTGGCTGCATGATCAGCACCGAGGCCAGCGCCACCCGCTTGCGCTCGCCACCGGACAGGCGGTGCGGCGCGCGCTCTTGCAGATGGCTGATTCCGAAGCGTTGCAGCATGTCGGCAATGGCGCTGCGGATGGTTGCGTGCGGCCAGCCCAGTTGCAGCGGGCCAAACGCCAGTTCGTCGAACACCGTGGGGTTGAACAGCTGCACATCGGGATTCTGGAACACCAGCCCGACCCGGCGGCGAAAGGCATAGTGGCGCTCATCCTCGGCCAGCGCCGCCTCGCTCAGCTCCTCGCCAAAGGCCAGCAGCCTGCCCTGCTGGGCAAAGTACAGGCCGTTCAGCAAGCGCAGCAAGGTGGATTTGCCCGAGCCATTGGCCCCGAGCAAGGCCACCCGGCAGCCGGCCTCGATACGCAGAGTCAGGCTGTCCAGCGCCTGTTGCTGCTGATAGTGATAGCTCAGGTCCTGCAGCTCGAATACCGGCGGTGTCATGCATGTTTCCATAAGATCAGCAGCGGCACGCACAGCGCCGGCAGCAGGGCGCACCAGTCGCGCCGACGGGTGTGAAAGCTGTGCAGCAGATAGATGTCGCCACGGTAGCCGCGCGACACCATGGCCAGGTGCACTTCGCTGCTCAGCTGAAAAGCCTTGCCGAGCAGCACGCCGCTGCTGGCCGCCACCACCTGGCGCGCCAGCCGGCCGCTGGGCGGTGCCAGCATGCGGCTGCGCCGGGCTTCGAACATCTGGCTGGCGGTTTGCAACAGCACGAAGATATAACGATGGGTCATGCCCAGCAGGGCCACCAGCAGCACCGGCACCCCCAGGCTGCGCATGGCCTTGAGCACATGCATCCACGGTGTGGTCAGCATCAGCAGCAAGGCAAAGCTGGCCGAGGTTTCCGCCCGCCCCAATAAAAAGGCGGCGCTGCGCAAGCCTTGCAGGCTGATGCCCCAGTGCAGCAGCGGCAGCCGGAACAGCACCTCACCCGGCACCAGAAACAGTGCCGGCACGGCAATCACCCCGCTGAACAGCAAGACGCTGAGCCAGGCCTGGCGATACAGCCGCCGCAAGGATACTTGCGACAGCAAGGCCAGCAGCACGGCCAGGCCGAACAGCAGCAGCAGGGTGACAAGCTGGCTGGCCAGGATGCCGCTGATCATCAGGCTGAGCAGCGCCAGCAGCTTGCAGCGCGGGTCCAGCCCCTGCAACAGGCCGCGCTGCCTGCTGATGGCTTCGGCATCCAGCGAATGCTCCAGCGCCTGCTGCAAGCCATGCACCAGCCGCTCGGCAAAATGGCCGCCATGGCGATGGCCGCCGGCGATAAAGGATTGCTCGCTCATGCCCTGGCCGGGCCCGGCTGTGGCCGCCTCATTCCGCCAGGCCTTGCTTGCCGGCCAGCCGCGACAGCAGCAGCAGCGCCAGCAGGATCAGTCCGGCGCCAAACACGGCCGACAACACATAGCCGAAGTTGGCGCTATGCACAAAGGCTGGCGCATAGTCGGGGAAGGGGGCCGACCACAGGCTGGCCAGTCGTGCCAGGCCCTCCGGCGCGGCCGCCGGCGGTGCCACCTGGCCGGATGCCAGCGCCATCTGCTGGCGGCTTGCGGCATTGGCGAAGTCTTCCACCCCCCACTCGCCCCAGGCGGTGCCGGCGGCCAGCAAGCCCAGCGGCGACAGGATCATCAGCGCGGCCAGGCCATACCACAGCTTGCGCGTGCTGCGCACGGCGGCGCCAGCCACATCGCTGCGGCCCGCTTGCAGTGACAACAGTTCCGGATAGGCGCGCTGCAGATAAGCCACCAGCCCGCCGGTGATCAGCAGCTCGGCCAGTCCGGCAAAGCTCAGATGACCCAGCATCATGGCCGGCACGGCCACCGACAGCGGATAGGGCGCATACAGCGGGGTGCCGGCGGCATCATGGAACAGCAGCGGCTGCAGGCCGAACTCGATGGCGGCCAGCAAGGCTGCGGTATTGATGGCCAGATAGCCGGATACGGCAGCCGCCAGCACGCGGCGGCGCGATTGCAACGGGGCACCAGCCGCCAGCAGCTGGTAGCAGGCCCAGGCCACCAGCGAACCGACGATGGCCATGTTCAGGCTATTGGCACCGAAGCTGGTGATGCCGCCATCGCCAAAGAACAGCGCCTGAATCAGCAGTGCCACCGAAATGGCAATAATGGACGCCCACGGCCCCAGCACGATGCTGATGATGCCCATGCCTACCGCATGGCCGCTGGTGCCACCGGGCAGCGGCAGGTTGAACATCATGATGACAAAGCTGAAGGCCGAAAACAGTGCGAACAGCGGCACCATGCGGGTGTGCAGCAGGCGCTTGGCATGGCGGTAAGCCACCAGCCAGAACGGTAGCGCCACCGCATAGGCCAGCGCGCAGGTTGCCGGGCTGAGATAGCCGTCTGGAATGTGCATGGAAATATCCTCAAGAAAACCGGCAGGCGAGCACGCCCCGCGGTGAGTTGCCGTATGAATATTTTTTAAAATGTATGAAATACTAGCAAGATGCATGCCACTTGTCATGGCATGTCATGGCATGTTGTTCAGGCGCGTTCCTGCGCCAGCTGCATGCAGCTAGCGGCGCAGGAAGGTGAAGAAGGGCTGGAAACTTGATGTACAGCTTGCTTGTCGCCTGGTTAAGGGCGTTGACAGCACACCGGCGGGGCGGGGCTCAGATCCGGCTGATCACGCGCGCGGCCGGCAGGCGTGACTTGGGCAGCTGCGCATTGAAATCGCTGTCGCTGCGATAGCCCAGGGCGACGATGACGGCGCTGGTATAGCCCATGGCACGCAGGCCCAGTTCTTCATCCAGCACTTTCTGGTCGAAGCCTTCGATGGGGCAGGCGTCGATTTGCAGGGCGGCTGCGCCCAGCAGCAGGGTGCCTGTCGCCAGGTAAACCTGTTTTTCCATCCAGTGATGGGCATCGCGCAATTCGAAGCGGTGCATGTTGACGAAGTGCGAACGGCCGCGGTGCTGGCCGGCGCGGGCTTCGGCATTGGCAAAACGGCCGTCGGCCTCTTCCTGTTGCAGTAGTGTCTCCAGATAGACTTCATCGATGCTGGCGCGGCTGCACAATACCACCACGTGCGAGGCGTTCAGTACCTTGGCTTCATTGAAGGCGTAGGCGCCACTGGTGGCCTTAGCCACGCGGGCCTTGCCTTCCGGGGTGCCGGCAATGAAAAAGTGCCAGGGCTGGGAATTGGTGGAGGAGGGGCTGAAGCGCAGCAGGGTTTCGATCTGTGCGACCTGTTCTGCGGTGAGCTGGCGGTTGGGATCGAAGGCCTTGGTGGTGTAGCGGGTCTGCGCCAGGTCGGCAATATTCATGATGACTCCTTGCTTGGCATGTGCGGGGGGTGATGTTCGCCATTATCAAGCAAGAGCCGGGCGCGAATAAGCCGCCGGTGTAGCAAGCAGTTTCATTTTATTTTTGAAAATACCAGGTTTTTGTTTGCGATTGTCATGTCGTGTGCGCAAATGACCGGGCTGCTGTCGCCGCCGCCGCTCAGGGCGGCGACATGGCTGCTAAGCGCTTCCCGGCAGTGACTCGCGCTGCATTTGCCCGATCAGCCACTGGCTGAGCTGCTGGCTGGCCGGCCCGGCATGCCTGGACGCATGGCAGGCGGCATGCCACTGCCTTACCTGCTCGGGCACATCGCGCTGGCCTTGCAGGAAATGGTGCAGCGGACAGTCGGCCAGGGCTGGCCGGGCGGCGGCCTGCGAGGGCTGGGCATACAGCCAGTGCTGGGCCAGTGCGCCCAGATAGCTGCTGATGTGGCCGGCAGCGGCAGGCAGGCGGAAGGTCGACTGCCAGTCGATAAAGCTGGCTTGCGCCATCGGCCGGGCCAGGCTGTAGCCCTGACCCTGCGTCGCCCCCAGGATGCAGGCGGCTTCCAGCATGCCGATGTCTTCCAGCCCCTCCACCACCACCTGTCGCTCCAGGTCCTGCCCCAGCTGCAGGATGGCGCGCATCAGTGCCAGGCTGGTCAGCGGGGTCTTGCGCAGGTTGAGCGTCAGGCTCTGGTCGATCTTGACCGTGTCAAAGGGCAGGGCGCTCAGCCTTTGCAGGCTGCTGTAGCCGGAGCCCAGATCATCCATCACCAGCTTGACGCCGGTCTGACGCAGCCGTTCGATGGCACGGTCCTGCTCGTGCGGGGCGATATCGGCGGTTTCCAGCAGTTCCAGGCTCAGCCGCCCGGCGGCCACGCCATGGCGCGCCAGGGCCTCGGCCACCCAGCGCGGGCAGTCCTTGTCCTGCAGGGTACAGGGAGCGATGTTCAGCGAGATGTCGATGTCCAGGCCCTGCCTGTCCAGCTCGGCCAGCTGGGTCAGCGCCTTGTCCAGCCCCAGGCGGAACAGGTGGTCGAGGTCGGCATCGCCCAGCAGCGGCAGGAAGACGCCGGGGCTGACAATCTGCCCGTCTTCCCTGATCAGCCTGGCCAGGGCTTCCACTTTCACCACCTTGCCCAGCTTGAGGTCGACCAACGGCTGCAGATAAAAGGTGAGGCCGCCGGCAAACAGCCGTTCGCGCAGGGCAATGGCCAGGTTTTGCTGGATGGCGGCCGCCGGCTTGGTGCAGGCGGCCAGGATCAGCTCCCAGCGGTGCTGCAGGCCCAGGGCAAACTGCTGCATGGTGGCCGATTCAAACTGGTTGGGATAGGCCCCGAACAGGCTGATGACGGCCACGGTCAGCCCGTCCTGGTTGCGCACCGGAATGCTCATGCTGGAGCGTATCCCTACTTTGCCGGCGTGCTGGTGCCAGCGGGCATAGCGCGGGTCATTGCCGTAGGAGGCCGAGCTGCAGATGCGGCCACTGCGCCAGGCAACCGCGCTCAGCCCCTGGCCGCGTGGTGAATTGGGATCGACCACGGCTTCCGAACCGGGCTGCTGCAACAGATCGGCCACGAACTGGCCTTGCGGGCCGCGGCTGTTCTCCGGCACGAAAACACCGTCGGACATCAGGCGCATCAGCAATACCGCCTGCATGCCGGGCAATCTGCCCAGCTGCTCCAGCTCGTTGCCGACGGCGTCGGTCCACAGCGTGCCCTGGTGCGGCATGGGCAGCGACAGGCTTTCCAGATACTCGCTTTGTACTTCTGCCGCCGCTTCCAGCTGGGCGTGCAGTTGTTCCTGCAGCCGGCTGTCGATGATTTCCAGCAGCCGGTAGCGCTGGCGTATCGGCAGCAGGGTGACGTTCAGCTGTTCGCTGAAATGGCTGCGGAACAGCTCCACGCTTTGGACCAGCAGCGCGGGGGTGACCCCGACCAGGCTGTGGATGCGGCCCAGCTGCCGGCTGTCGCGACGGATCTGATCGGCCTGCTGTTCCGGTGACAATATCTGCAGCAGAAAGTCGCGATGGGCGCGCTGCAGCTGCTCCAGCTCGGCGGGTTGCAGGCTGGCGAGGATGGCCAGGGCTTCGTGGGCCGGCCGGTTCTGCTGGTAGAAGCGGCTGATGTAAAGCTCGGTGGCGCGGCTGATCAGGCGGGCGGACTTGTGCAGCAGCTGGCTGGCTTCTGCACCGTAGAGTGCGAAATGGCTGCTTTCCTCGGCGTGATAGCCGGCCTCGTCCGCCACCATGCGCCACCAGCGCTGGCGGGTGGGTTTGTGCTGCTTGGCCTGGTACATGGCGGCATCGGCCTGGCGCATCAGGGCATCCGGTTCGATGCCGTCATGCGGGTAAAGGGCGATGCCCACCGTCATGCCCACTTCGGCCTCGATGCCGGCCTCCAGCGCAAAGGGCGATTCCACCGCCTGGTGCAGCCGCTGCAAGGCGCTTTCCAGTTGTTGCAGGGCGGCTTCTTCCTGCAGGTCTTCCATGATGACCACGAACTCATCGCCGCCCAGACGGGCGACAAAGTCGGTCTGGCGCAGCAAGGCCTGCAGGCGATGGGCCAGGTCCTTCAGCAGGCGGTCGCCCGCCTCATGGCCCCAGGTATCGTTGACCGGCTTGAAGTCGTCCAGATCGATCATGCACACCGCCACCAGCTTCTCGCTGCGCTGGGCGCGTGCCAGTGCCGCCGCCAGGTGGCGGGTGAGGGCAAAGCGGTTGGGCAGGGCGGTCAGCCAGTCGTGATGGGCGGCATTGATGATCAGCTCTTCATTGTGCTTGCGCTCGGTAATGTCCTGGCTGGTGCCGATGGCACGCAGGGCCAGACCCTGGGCATTGCGCGCCACCACCTTGCCGGTGCAGCGTATCCAGGTCCAGTCGCCACGGGCGTTGCGGTAGCGGAATTCCTGCTGAAAGCGGCTTTCGCTGCCGCGCAGCACGGCCATGCAGGCCTGGTAGACCTTCTGGTAATCGGCAGGGTGCACGTCGGCGAACATGGCACTGGCCCGGTAGCGTGCCGCCTGTTCCGGATGGCCCAGCATGCGCGCCCAGCGGGCATCAACACAGGCGCAATCCTGCAGGATGTCCATGTCCCACAGCGACAGCCGCGAGGCATCCAGCGCCAGCGACAGCTGTTCGTTGGCCTGCTGCAAGGCCAGTTCCGTGGCCTTGCGATCGGCAATGTCGGTGTAGGACAGCACAAAGCCCTGTATCGCGCCGGCTGCGTCGTACAGGGCATTGCCATGCAGCATGACGATGATGCTGCGGCCATCGCTGGCGATGCGGCGCACCTCGCCCTGAAACGGCAGCGTGGCATCCGGCCCGCAGCGAAAGCCGCCATCGCTCAGCCCATCCGCCGCCTCTGCGGGAATGATGATGTCGATGGATTGCCCCGTCAGGGTGGCACTGTCGTAGCCAAACAGCTGGCAGAAGGCCGGATTGGCATAATCTATGCGGCCCTGGGGGTCGAGAATGGCAAAGGCTTGCGAGCTCTGGTGCAGGGCTTGCTGGAAATTGGGCAGGGTCATGGTCCGGTCCTGCAGCGGGCGCTACGGCCACCCGGCTGGCAGCAAATAAGGTGTCATGTGCCGGCTTGCTGCGCGGCACTGTGGCTGATTTTACCCCAAACCATTGGCATTGCCGCCGGCCAGACCATGGCAAAGTGCGGCAAATAGCGGAAAAGCGGGCTTCTGTGTCGGCACGGCAATCGCTATCATGCTGCTTTTGCTCGACCTGAAACGACCGGCCCGGCCGGTCGCGCGGGCGAGCCACTGCCAGGACACCCCATGAGCACTGCACACCAAGCACTGATCCAAGCCCTGCCCAAGGCCGAACTGCACCTGCATATCGAAGGCAGCCTGGAACCGGAACTGATGTTCCGCCTGGCCGCGCGCAACGGCATCGCACTGCCTTATCCGACGGTGGAGGCACTGCGGGCGGCCTATGATTTTGACAATCTGCAATCCTTTCTCGACCTCTACTACGCCGGCGCCGGGGTATTGCAGACCGAGCAGGATTTCTACGAGCTGACCTGGGCCTATCTGTTGCGCTGCCGTGACGACCATGTCGTCCACACTGAAATCTTCTTCGATCCGCAAACCCATACCGCGCGTGGCATTGCCTTTGCCACGGTTTATCAGGGCATCCGGCGCGCCCTGGATGAGGGCCGCACCCAGCTGGGCATCAGTTCGCGGCTGATCATGTCATTCCTGCGCCATTTGAGCGAAGAAGACGGCTTTGCCGTACTGGAGCAAGCGCGCCCCTATCTTGCCGGCATTGACGGTTTCGGTCTGGACTCCAGTGAGGTGGGCCACCCGCCGTCCAAGTTTGCCCGGCTGTTTGCCGCCTGCCATGCGCTGGGTCTGCCCTGCGTGGCGCATGCCGGTGAAGAAGGCCCGCCGGCCTATGTGTGGGAGGCGCTGGACCTGCTCAAGGTATGCCGTATCGACCACGGTGTGCGGGCGCTGGAAGACGCGGCACTGGTGGCGCGGCTGGTGGCCGAGCGCATGCCGCTGACGGTGTGTCCGTATTCCAACGTCAAGCTGCGGGTGTTCGACCAGCTCAAGGATCACAATCTGCGCCAGCTCTTGCAGGCCGGGCTGTGTGCCACGGTGAACTCGGACGACCCGGCTTATTTTGGCGGCTATGTGCAGGAAAACTATCTGGGCTGCGCCCGCGAGCTGGGCCTGAGCCAGGCCGAGATCCTGCAGCTGTGCCAGAACGGTTTCGAGGCCAGCTGGCTGGCGCCGGCGGACAAGGCGCACTGGCTGGCGGAATGCGCGCGCATTGCCGCCGGCTTTGCCGACCCGGCCTAAGCGCTCAGGCCGGCCGCCAGCTGACGGGTCAGCTCGCCCGCCGGAATCGCCTGGCAGCCGCTGGCATTCTGGCCGCACCACAGCGGGCTGAAGTCGTCGCGGCCCAGTGCTTCGGCGGCGGCGCGCAAGGGGGCCAGTGCGCCGGAGGCCAGCGGAAAGGCCGGCACAGCCGGGTGGCGCGGGCCCAGTTCGCGCATCAGACGGTTGACGATGCCGCGGGCTGGCCGGCCACTGTAGAGCGTGGTCAGCGCAGTGTGCGCCGCGGCCGGGCTGCACAGTGCCGCACGGTGCAGGGCGCTGGTGTCGGCTTCCGGGCACAGCAGATAGGCCGTGCCCACTTGCACGCCAGCCGCACCCAGCCGCATGGCGGCTGCCACCCCGGCAGCATCGGCAATCCCGCCTGCAGCGATCACCGGAATGTCCAGCGCCTGCACGATCTGTGGCAGCAGGGCAAAGCTGCCCAGCTGCTCATCCAGATCATCATGCAGGAACATGCCGCGATGTCCGCCGGCTTCCAGCCCTTGCGCGATCACCGCATCGGCACCATTGGCTGCCAGCCAGCGGGCCTCGGCCACCGTGGTGGCGCTGGACAGCACCTTTGCGCCAGTGGCCTTGACCTGTTGCAGCAAGGCCGGGGCGGGCAGGCCAAAGTGAAAGCTCACCAGCGCCGGGCGGTAGTGGCTGACCAGATCCGCCATCTGCTGATTGAAGGGCAGGCGTCCGGCGCCGCCGGCTGCCGTCGGGACGATGCCCAGCTCCTGGTAGAAGGGCGCCAGCAGCGCCTGCCAGCCGGCCAGCGCGGCCGGATCGTCTGCCGGTGGCTGATGGCAGAAAAAGTTGAGGTTGTACGGCTGCCGGCCCAGCTGTTGCAGTGCCTCCAGTTCCTGTTGCAACTGGCTGGCAGAGAGCATGGCGGCGGGCAGCGAGCCCACGGCGCCAGCCTGGCTGACCGCGATGGCCAGCCGGCTACCCTGCACGCCAGCCATCGGGGCCTGGATGATGGAAAAGGGGATGTCCAGCCATTGCGCCAGCGTCATGTTCGGTCCTTGTCGGCTCGGTGGAGAGTGCAGCATGGGCCGGCCGTCGCGGCTTGAACAGGCTGCTCAACTTGTCCGCCGAGTATGACAGCACCGCTTCCCTTGTGGGGCAGGCCGTACCCGGAAACTGTCGCACCGCTGCTACCTTGCCCGTTTTCCACCCGCTCCTGCGGGCATTTGGCCTGCGATGGCCGCGGTTTTGCGCCATAATCAGCCAGAACATACCTGTTTTTGATTGCAATCGGGGCCATACGATAAAAAGGGCTATCAAGCCATGCTGACAGTCAAGAGCAAGCTGCTGCTGCTCTCCCGTTACTACTGGTTGATCCTGCTGGTATTCATCGCCTTTGTCGTCAGCTTTGTGCTGTATGTGCAGGCAGAAAAAGCCATCGACCGTGCCAACGATGCACGCCACGCATCCATTTTGCTGGCCGGCGAATTGCGCCAGTCTTCCGATGACCTGACCCGCATGGTGCGAACCTATGTGGTGACCGGCGATCCCGTCTATCAGCAGCATTACCGCGAAATCCTGGCCATCCGCGAGGGCAAGGCCCCGCGCCCGCTGGACTACCAGAACATCTACTGGGATCTGGTACTGGACGATGCCCATCGACCGCAGGCCGCCAGTGCCGCTCCCTCCTTGCTGCAACGCATGCGTGCAGCCGGCTTTACCCCCGAGGAAATGGCCAGGCTGGCCGAGGCCAAGGCCAAATCCGATGCCCTGACCCGTACCGAATGGGCGGCCATGGCACTGGTGGCATCCGCCCCGGCACTGGACTCCCCGCAACGGCAGCAAGCCATCCGCATGTTGCACGATGCCGCCTATCACCGTGCCAAGGCTGCCATCATGCAGCCGATTGCCGAATTCAACCGCCTCTCTGCCCAGCGTACCTTGCAGGCGGTGGAGGATGCCGAGCGCTATGCCTTGCAGCTGCGCTGTATATTCGTGGCCTTCGGCCTGCTGTTGCTGCCCTTGCTGTGGGGGCAGCGGCGTAATCTGCTCAATGTACTGGGTGGCAGTGTGACCGAGCTGCACAGCAGCATCTCCCGCCTGGGCAGCGGTGACTTTTCGCAGCCGGTGCCGCTGGGCAGCTATAGCCGGCACAGCGTGATGGGCTGGCTGGCGGAAACCCGCGACAAGCTGCAGCGCCTGGATGCCGCCCGCCGTCAGGCCGATGCCCACAATCAGCGCCTGACCGGGCTTTACAATGCGCTGAGCCAGTGCAATCAGGCCATTGTGCGCAGCCGTACCCAGCTTGAGCTGTTTGAGCGGATGTGCCAGGCCGCGGTGGAGCATGGCGGCATGAAAATGGTATGGGTGGGGCTGCTGGATGAAGAGGCAAGACATATCCGGCCACTGTGCGCCGACGGCAGCGGCACCGAGTATCTGGTTGATTTGCCGCTGGCAACCGCTGCGGCCGATCCGCTCAGCCAGGGCCCCACCGGCCGTGCCGTGCAGACCGGTCTGGCGCAATGGTGCCAGGATTTCCAGCATGACCCTGCCACCGCACCCTGGCATGACCGTGCCATGCTTTATGGCTGGGGGGCCTCGGCAGCACTGCCCTTGCAGTGCAATGGCCGGATCATCGGCGCACTCACCCTGTACAGTGGCGAGCCGCATGCCTTTGACGAGGCGGCGCGCATGCTGATCGAGGAAATGGTGATGGACCTGGACTATGCGCTGGACAGCTTCCAGCGCGAACAGGAGCGGCAGGCCGCCAATACCGCCTTGCAGCTGAGCGAACAGCGCTTGCGCACCATCATCGAAACCGAGCCGGAATGCATCAAGGTAGTGGGGTCCGCAGGCCAGCTGCTGGAAATGAACCGGGCCGGCATGGCCATGCTGCAGGCTGACAGCCTGCAGCAGATCCAGCAGCTGGGCCTGATGCATTTCGTATTGCCCGAGTACCATGCCGCCTTCATGCAGCTGCACCAGCAGGTGATGAGCGGGCAGAGCGCTACGCTGGAATTCGAAATATGCGGCCTGCACGGGCAGCGGCGCTGGCTGGAAACCCATGCCGCGCCCATGCGCGACGAAGGGGGCTCCATCAGCATGTTGCTGGCGATTACCCGTGATATCACCCTGCGCAAACAGAACGAGCAGCATATCCGTTATCTGGCCCATTACGATGTGCTGACCGGCCTGCCCAACCGGGTGATGCTGGAAGAACAGGCCGAGCGGATACTGCAGCAGGCGGCCCGCCAGCAGCAGGCGCAGGCCTTGATATTCCTCGACCTCGATCACTTCAAGGACATCAATGATTCGCTGGGCCACAGCGTCGGCGATGCCTTGCTGGTGCAATTGGCCGCCAGATTGCGCCGGGTGCTGCCGGATGGTGCGCTGGTGTCCCGGCTGGGAGGCGACGAGTTCGTGCTGCTGTTGCCGGATAGCGATGCCGCGCTGGCCGAGGCGCTGGCCCGGCAGCTGCTGGACGATATCGCCCGCCCCTACCAGGTGGCGCCTTACGATCTGAATGTTTCGGCCTCCATCGGCATTGCGCTGTACCCACAGGATGGCCGGGATCTGGAAACCCTGTCGCGCCGTGCCGATGCCGCGATGTACCTGGCCAAGAAGGCCGGCCGCAGCTGTTTCCGTTTCTATACCACGGCGATTCAGGAAAAGGCCGCGCGTCATCTGCAGCTGGTGAATGCACTGCGTGTGGCACTGGAACAGCAGCAGCTCAGCATCCATTACCAGCCGCAGCTTTCCATGGCCGATGGCCGGCTGGTCGGCGCCGAGGCACTGCTGCGCTGGGCGCATCCGGAGCTGGGCCATATCTCGCCGGCAGAGTTCATTCCGGTTGCCGAGGACTGCGGCCTGATCCTGCCGCTGGGCGAATGGGTGCTGCGTCATGCCGTCCGTCAGGCACGGCAGTGGCGCGAGCAGGGGCTGGAACTGGTGATGGCGGTCAATCTGTCGGCCGTGCAATTCCGCCAGCCCGACCTGCCGGCGCTGGTGGCGCGCATTCTGCAGGAAGAGGGCTTGCCCGCCAGCGCGCTGGAACTGGAACTGACCGAAGGCGTGGCCATGTACGACCCGCAACAGGCCATCGCGGTGATGAATGCCTTGCACGAGCAGGGTGTGCGCATGTCCATCGACGATTTCGGCACCGGTTATTCCTCGCTGAACCTGCTCAAGCAGTTCCGCGTCTACAAGCTGAAAATCGACCAGAGCTTTGTGCGCGACATCGTGACCGATCCGGAAGATCGCGCCATTGTCGCCGCCATCATCGACATGGCGGAAAACCTGGGCCTGCTGACCATTGCCGAGGGGGTGGAGACCGGAGAGCAGCTCAGCTGGCTACGCGCCCAGGGCTGTGATGAGCTGCAGGGTTACCTGTTCAGCCGGCCGCTGCCGGCCGCGGCCTTTGCCGCCTATGCGCAGCAGCACCAGCCGGCCACCGCACTGCTGCGTTCATGAGCCGGCCAGGCTGGCCGGCAGCTGTTGTTGCCGGGCCGGTGGCGTGCTGCCGCCATGCTGGGCGGGCCAGGTTGCGGCCAGCCAGTCCTGCAGCTGGCCGGCGGGCAGGGCCGGGCTGAACAGATAGCCCTGTATCACCTGGCAGCCTTGCGCCACCAGGAAGTCGTACTGGGCAGCGGTTTCCACGCCTTCGGCAATCACGGTCAGGCCCAGGCTGTGGCCCAGGGCAATGACCGCCTTGCAGATGGCGGCATCGTTGGGGTTGTCCAGTACGTCGCGTACAAAGCTGCGGTCGATCTTGACCTGGTCCAGCGGCAGTTGCCGCAGGTAGGACAGCGAGGAATAACCGGTGCCGAAATCATCCAGGGCAAAGGTGATGCCCAGCTGGCGCAGGCTGTTCATCTTGCTGGCCGCGTCGTCCAGCTTCATCAGCAGCAGGCTTTCGGTGATTTCCAGTTTCAGTAGCGCCGGGTTGGCGCCGCTGTCCTGCAGCAGGTGGCGCAGGCGGCTGACAAAATCGCTCTGGTGGAACTGGCGGGCGCTGACATTGACGGCAATGCTCAGCCCGGCGGTGGCGGCATGGCCGGCCCAGGCGGCCAGCTGGGTGCAGGCTTGTTGCAGCACCCAGTGGTCGATGGCCAGGATCAGATTGCTCTGTTCCGCCAGCGGAATGAAGGCGCCGGGCAGGCGCAGCCCCTGTTGCGGGCTATGCCAGCGCAGCAGTGCCTCCACGCTCTGGCAGGGGTGGCCATGGCGGATCTGCGGCTGGTAATGCAGGCTGAGTTCGCCGTTTTCCAGTGCCTGGTGCAGCTCGGCTTCCAGCCGGGTGCGGGCATTGATTTCCGCCTGCATCAGCGGATCGAAAAAGCGCAGGGTATTGCGGCCGGCCGCTTTGGCCTGGTACATGGCCAGATCGGCTTGCTTGAGGATGTCTTCGGTGCTGTCGTGCTCCCCGGCAAACAGGGCGATGCCCAGGCTGCAACTGCCGCGGTAGTCGTGGCCGCGCAGCTGGTAAGGCTGTTTGAGCTGCGCCAGGATCTTGCGGCCGACGCTTTCCGCCTCGCGCAGTGCCGTTTCACGCTGCAGGCCCAGGTCCTCCAGCAATACGATGAATTCGTCGCCCCCCAGTCGTGCCACGGTATCGCCCACGCGCAGGCAGTGGCGCAGACGGGCGGCCACCTCCTGCAGCAGCAGGTCGCCGATGTCATGGCCCATGGTGTCGTTCAGCGACTTGAAGTTGTCCAGATCGAGGAATAACAGCGCGCCGTACTGCTGCTGGCGGTGTGCCGCATCCAGCGCATGTTGCAGCCGCTCCAGCAGCAGGCGGCGGTTGGGCAGGTGGGTGAGGGCATCGTAAAACGCCAGGGTCTGGATGGCGTCGGCGGCAGCCTTGCGTTCGGTGATGTCCTGGAAGATGGCCACGTAGTGGCTGGTCTGGCCATCGCTGTCGTGCACGGCGGTAATGGTGAGCCATTCCGGGAAGACTTCGCCGTTCTGGCGGCTGTTCCAGATTTCGCCCTGCCAGCGGCCAACTTGCAGCAGCGATTGCCACAGCTGCTGGTAGAACGCTGGCGGATGGCGGTGCGAGCTGAGAATGGCCGGGGTCTTGCCCACCACTTCGGCGCTGCTGTAGCCGGTAATCTGGCAGAAGGACGGATTCACCCGCAGGATCACCCCGTCGCGGTCGGTCACCATGATGCCTTCCTGGGTCAGGAAGGTGGTGGCGGCAATGCGCAGCTCGGCCTCCATGGCCTTGGCCTGGCTGATGTCGGCGATATAGCCGTACCAGGTGACGTACGGGCCTTCCTGTTCGGGCAGGGCATCCACCCGCAGCCATTTGAGCTGGCCATCGGGCCGCACGATGCGGTACTCGATATGCCATAGCGTCAGGTTGGCGGCCGAGGCATGCATGGCACTGAAGAAGGCATCCGCATCGTCCGGATGCAGCATGGCGCGCATGGGGTCGGCGTTGTGGCTGACTGCCTGCGGGCTCAGACCGTACAGATCCAGTAAAGCCTCGCTGGCAAAGGGCAGGCAGCCGTGGCCATCTTCGAACAGGCGGTACTGGAACACCACGCCGGGAATATGCGACACGATCTTGCGCAGCAGCCGGTTGGCGGCATGTTCGCCGGCTTGCTCTTCTTCGCGCAGGATGCGCTCCAGCAAGCCGTTGAACGAGCTGGCCAGCAGGCCGAGCTCATCTTGCTGCCGCACCGGCAGCGCCTGCTTGGGCAGGGTGCCATCGCGCATGCCGGCCAGCAGCGTGGTGGCCTCGGACAGCGGCAGCAGCTGCCGGCGCAGCCACCACCAGCTGAAACCGCCTGCCAGCAGAGTCAGGCACAGTGCCAGGCCAAACAGCTGCCGTTGCAGGGTGCGGATGGGGGCAAAGGCTTCGGTGGTCGGCAATACCGCCTGCATCAGCCAGCCGGTGGACGGAATGCGCACGCTGGAGGACAGCTCGGCCACGCCGTGTGAGCTGACGGCAATGCCCGAACCCTGGTAACCCGACAGATAGCGGTCATACAGCGGGTTGATGCCCGGGGCGGGGCCCGGCTGCAGCAGGCGGCGCTTGTCGGATGACACCATGTAGCGACGGCTGTGCGGCACGGTAATGAAATAATCACCGGTGGCGCCATACTTGGCCGAACTGATGTCATCCAGAAAATTGGGCCGGGCCAGGTTGGTCACGCCCATGATCATCCCCACCAGCCGGCCATCAGGGGCGCGCAAGGGTTGAAGCATCGAAATGACCGGCTGGCCGGTGTGCTGGCCGAACATGGGTTCGGTAATGCTGGCCTGGCCCGCTTGCATGGCCTGGCGGAAAAAATCGCGCTGGCCATAAGACACCCCGTTGCGCCCGAGCGAACCCGGAATGCTGGCGCGGGCGACGCCCTGTGCGTCCAGTACCACGATGCCCCAGTTGAACATCAGCTGCAGCAGCGGTCGCCGTTCCAGCTGTGGCTGGAGGCTGTCCTCGCGCAGCGGGATGTTGTTCAGCTGCTCGGCCAGCGATTGCAGGATCAGCATGCGCTCCTTGACCGAGCGGTCCACCTCGCGTGCGGCCAGCGACACGGCGGAAAACTGCTGGGCCGAGATGGTGTCCTCCATTTGCCGGCGCAGGCTGTGGCTGATGAGCAGGGTGGCCAGCCACAGGGTGATGACCAGTGCCAGCAGCATGCCGAGGGTGATGCGGGTGCGCAGGGAAGTCCTGCCCGTCAGGTGAAAGTGCTTGCCCATGATGTCTGTCGCTGCCAGAGAAAAGCGCTTGCAGCCAGCATAGCGGAGCCCGCGCGGGCTGTAAGGCCGTGTCCGGCGCAAACAGGACAATCTCTGCGCCGGATCAAGATTCCTGCACGGCCATATGCGGTCAGAGCCAGGCCTGGCCGGCCTTTGCCTGCCTTACCAGTTGGTTTCACGGTCCGGGGTGGCCGTGATCTGGTGGATGGTCAGGTCGGCGCCGTTGAACTCTTCTTCCTCATCCAGCCGGATGCCCACGGTCTTGCGCAGCAAGGCATACACCAGATAACCGCCGCCAAAACCGATGGCGATGCCCGCCAGTGTGCCCAGCACTTGCGACAGCAGGCTGACGCCGCCCAGCCCGCCCAGTGCGCTCTGGCCGAAGATGCCGGCAGCAATGCCGCCCCAGGCACCGCAGATGCCGTGCAGCGGCCATACCCCCAGCACATCGTCGATCTTCCAGCGGTTCTGGGTCTGGGTGAATAGCCAGACAAACAGGCCACCGGCCACCAGCCCCACCAGCAGCGCACCCAGCGGATGCATGATGTCCGAGCCGGCACATACCGCCACCAGGCCGGCCAGCGGGCCGTTGTGAATGAAGCCGGGGTCGTTCTTGCCGGCCCACATGGCGCTGAGCGTACCGCCCACCATGGCCATCAGCGAGTTGATGGCTACCAGCCCGGAAATGCCGTTCAGACGCTGGGCGCTCATCACATTAAAGCCGAACCAGCCGACGATCAGGATCCACGCGCCCAGTGCCAGAAACGGAATGGAAGAGGGCGGATGGGCGGAGATGCGGCCTTCCTTGCTGTAGCGGCCACGCCGCGCGCCCAGGTTGAGCACCGCGGCCAGGCCGATCCAGCCGCCCACCGCATGCACCACCACCGAACCGGCAAAGTCATGGAAAGGCTGGCCAAAGCTGTGGCTCAGCCAGTCCTGCACGCCATAGTGATTGTTCCAGGCCATGCCTTCGAAAAAGGGATAGACCAGCCCCACCAGCAGAAAGGTGGCGGCCGATTGCGGGTGGAATTTGGCGCGCTCGGCGATACCGCCGGACACAATGGCGGGAATGGCGGCGGCAAAGGTCAGCAGAAAGAAAAACTTCACCAGCTCATAGCCATTGTGCTGGGCAATATGGCTGGCATCGCCCAGAAAATTGATGCCATAAGCCACGCTGTAGCCAACAAAGAAATAGGCAATGGCCGACACGGCAAAGTCGGTCAGGATCTTGACCAGGGCATTGACCTGGTTTTTCTTGCGGACGGTGCCCAGCTCCAGAAAGGCGAAGCCTGCATGCATGGCCAGGATCATGATGGCCCCCAGCAGCAGGAACAGTACATCGGAAGGTGAATTCGAGTTTGGCATGGCGAGTCCCGTTGTTGTCGGCTTTTATCGGGCTTGCATCAAGCAAGGGGAGTGCCAGCCTGCTGCTGACGGCACCAATTTGAATCACCATCGCCCGAAAATGGTGATGTTGCGCCCGCTTCCGGTGAATCTGGCAGGCGGCGGCGACGGCGGTGCTGGTGCGTTCATGCACCAAAACGGTGTTTCATGACGTATTTATGCTGTTAATTGGTGCATTCTGGATAAATGGCACCGCCGCGGTGCGGGGTGCTGCCATGGCAGCCAGCCCCCTGCCGTGGCCCCTGCCATGCGGCAAGCCGCCATGCCTGCGGCAGTTGCCGTGAGCCGAGCGAATTTTCGTAAAAATACTTAGGTATAAAGCATGACAAGCAGCTACATTCAAACGGTGAATTGAAAAAGAAGAAATACAATCGTGGCCTTCAATAAAAACAGCCTGCTTACGGGGATAATCGGCTGCCTGCTGTGTTGCCAGCTGGCCGTGGCCAAGGATGTGCTGCGGGTGCTGGCCTGGCCCGGCTATGCCGACCCGGATGTGGTACATGCCTTCGAGCAACGCTTCCAGGTCAGCGTGGAGGTGACCTTTGTCGACTCGGACGAAGCGCTGTGGGCAAAGATGCATGCCGTCGCCGGCCCGCGTTTCGATGTGCTGGCCGCCAATACCGCCGAAATGCAGCGCTACTTTGCCGCCGGTCTGCTCAAGCCGCTGGACCCGGCCTTGCTGCCCAATACCCGGCGTCAGCTGCCACGCTTTCGCAATCTGGCGGCCATTCCCGGCCTGCAGCAGCAAGGCCGGCTGTATGCCGTTCCCTTTACCTATTCCACCATGGGCATCATCTATGACCGGCGGCAGTTTGCCGTGCCGCCTGACAGCATGAATGTGCTGTGGGACCCGCGTTATCGCCACAAGGTGCTCGACTTCAATAGCGGACAGCACAATTTCTCGTTTACCGCGCTGGCCAGCGGCATCGCACAGCCGTTTGCGCTGAGCGCGGCGCAGCGCGACCGCCTGGTGCAGCGGCTGATTGCGCTGCGGCGCAATGTCCTGACTTTTTACAGCCTGCCGGAAGAGGGAACCGAATTGTTCATCCGCCACAAGATCGCGCTGATGTTTGGCAATTACGGCACCCAGCAGCTGAATTCGCTGCGCCAGGCCGGGGCCGATGTGGGCTATGCCATTCCGCGGGAAGGTGTGCTGGCCTGGCTGGATTGCTGGGCGATGACGGCAGCCAGCAGCAAGCCACGGCTGGCGCAGCAATGGATCAACTACATGCTGGAGCCGGCGGTCAGTGGCTTGCTGCCGGCCCGCCAGGGGCTGGCCAATACCCTCAGTGCCAGTGACGAACTGAAACCCGGCGCCAAAGTGCTGTGGTTGCAGCCGGTGGAAAACGCCGCGCTGCGCGAAGCACTGTGGCAAAAGATCTATTCCGGCGACCGGCCGGGGAGTTTCTGAATCATGCGCTCCGGTCTGCTGGTGAAACTGGCGCTGCTGCTGGCGGTGTTCGGCATCTTGTCGTCCGGCCTGACCGGCTATTACGCCTTTAGCGCCCACCGCACCATGCTGGTGTCGGCAGCCCAGGGCGATTTGCTGACGGCGGCGCGCGGGGTAAACCGCCGCCTGCTGCAGGCCGAGGAAGAAGCGGCCGATGACGCCATGCTGCTGGCGCGGCTGGTACAGGTGGCACAGGTGATCAATGGCCATGGCGACCGCCCTGCCCGGCAGGCGCGCGATGAGCTGGCACAGGCTTTTGCCGGCATGCTGGCCCTGCATCCCGAATACTTGCAGGTCAGGTTGATCGGTGCTGCGGACAACGGGCTGGAACTGGTCAGGGTGGATAGCGCCGGCGGGCTCACCCTGCGGGTGGATGGTCAGGACTTGCAGGAAAAAGGCCATTTCCCCTATGTGTTTGAAACCCTGGCCTTGCCGGCCGGGCAGATCTACCAGTCGGCCATCGGTGTCAATCACGAGCGTGGTGCGCACGACGCCGAGGGACGCCCCGGACTGATGGTGGCCACCCCCCTGCCGCGCAGCGATGGCCAGCCGGGCGGCCTGCTGGTGATCAATCTCGATCTGGAGCGGCTAGTGGGCCAGCTGCGTGCCGACCTGCCCAAGGGCTATCAGCTGTATATCGCCAATCGCTGGGGCGATTTCCTGGTGCATCCCGACCCGGCGCAAACCTTCGGCTTCGAGCAGGGACGGCGCATCCTGATGCAGGACAGCTTTGCCGCCACCCAGCCGCTGTTCGAGCGCAAGCTCAACAATCTGGCGCTCAGCGGCCTGGAACAGCCGCAACAGGCCGCCGGCCGGGTCATGGCCTTTGTGCGCCAGCCGGTGGGGCAGGGCAATCACGACGACTTCGTGGTGACCGGCCTGGTACAGCCACTGGATGCGGTGCTGGAAAGCGCCGTGCCGCTGGGACAGCGCATCATCCACATGGTGCTGGCCTTCAGCATCATCGCCATTTTGCTGGCCGTGGTGTTCGCCCGTGCCATGCTGCGGCCCATCAACACCCTGGCCCAGGCTGCCAGCAGTTTTTCCGAAACCCAGCTGCAGCAGGTGCTGCCAGTGGAACGCAATGATGAAATCGGCGTGCTGGCACGCAATTTCGAACGCATGCAGCGACAGATCAACAGCCACATGGCCAGCTTGTACGACAATCAGCGCGAGCTGAGCTATCTGGCACACCACGACAGCCTGACCGGGCTGGCCAACCGCTCGCTGTTCTTCCAGCGGCTGGAGCAGCTGTTGCAGCTATCGCAGCGCAATGGCGCGCCCTTCGCCGTGTTGTTTGTCGATCTGGATCACTTCAAGGAAGTAAACGATCTGCATGGTCATGCCATCGGCGACCAGGTGTTGCAGATCGTCGCCCGCCGCCTGCTGCATACCGTGCGCGGCAGCGATATGGTGGCGCGCATGGGGGGGGACGAATACCTGATCCTGTTGCAGGGCAACTTCAGCGATGACGCGCTGGGCGAACTGATAGACAAGCTGCGACTGAGCATCAGCGAAGCCATGACGGTGGCCGGCCAGCGGCTGGAAGTGGGCGCCAGCATCGGCTACAGCCTGTATCCGCGTGATGGCAGCACGGCCGAGCAGCTGGTCAACGAGGCCGATCATGCCATGTACCATGTCAAGTCCGGCCGGCGTGGCGGCAAAGTCAACAGCTTGCCCTGCGGCTGAGCGGCTGGCGTCGCTGGCACCGGGCAGGGCGCGCCGCTGCCGACAGCACAGGGCGAGAATCCACCTACGCCGTTGCAGGTTTTTTGTCAGGGCGGTTTCAAGAGCTAAGTGCAACACCAACCAATTAAAGGTTAAGTTGTTGCATGCAAAGAACTTATGAGCACCTCAGTGCCGAAGAACGCGGGTTCATCATGGCAATGAAACAGCAGGGAGAGAGTGCCAGGGCCATTGCAAAGGCATTGCACCGGGCTCCCAGCACGATT
>NZ_QJKC01000029.1 GCF_003202035.1 Aquitalea magnusonii
TTACGGCTTTGCTGCAAGTACACCGCAGCGGATGGATAACGGCCTGCGCCCGCCATGAAAACCGGGCGATCTGGCGCAAAAAGCCGGCCTCATCCACCACACAGGCAGCAAAAAGCCCGGCGGGGCCGGGCTTTTTGCATGGAGTGCGTTCAAACACTGTCATCATTCTTCTTGTGCGGCGATATCTGCCTTGACCTTTTCCATATCCAGATCACGCACGGCCTTGATCAACTCTTCCAGCTGTGCCGGCATCATCGCGCCAGCCTGGTTGAAGACAATGATGCCGTCCTTGAGCGCCATCAGTGTCGGAATGGAACGAATCTGGAAGTGGCCAGCCAGTTCCTGCTCTTCTTCGGTGTTGATTTTGCCAAACACGATGTCGGGATGCTTGAGCGCAGCCGCTTCGAAGGTGGGGCCAAACATTTTGCACGGACCACACCATTCGGCCCAGAAGTCGAGAATGACGATGCCACCCTTGTCGACGGTTTCATTAAAAGTACTACCGGTAATATTGATGGTGGCCATGCTGCGCTCCCTGGCGGTGTAGCGTCACCGCGAATAAGTGATAGCGCAAAGATGGGACTGGCTGCGACATTTGCAAGTGCTGCCGCCATGGTTTGTCGCAATCAGGATGATTGCGACGGGCTATCCCGATAAAGGACAAGGCCCACGCGGTGGTGGGCCTTGCTGCTTTCCATATAGACAGTGCCGTGCTTTACAACACCAGCTTGCTATAGCTTTCTTTTTCGATCTGGCAGATTTCCACACAGAGCTGGGTGCCTGGCGGCCCGGAGACGTATTGCTGCAATACCGGTAACAGGGCGGAAGACAACTGTTGGCGGGTAGCCAGATCACGTCCGCTAAGGATATGCAGCTGCAGGTGCACAAAGGGATGCATGGCTGGCTCGGTGCCGGTCAGCCATTGATCCAGCCGGATGGCCCGGCTTTTGATGTCTTCTGCCTGAAACTGGCCACTGGCCAGCAATGCCTGATTGATGGCCAGCAAGGTGGCGGGAACATCCAGCTGCAGCCCGCTGCTGTATTGCATGGTGACTTGTGGCATGTCAGCTGGCTTTCTTTTTCAGTTGGTAGCACTGGTGGATCTTGCGGTTGCGGAAGTCTTCCGGCACCGACTGCGCGCTGATGTCGCGGATGTGGTAGTCCTCGGCCAGGCGCTCGTCCAGTACGAAGCTGCGCAGATTATTGGAGAAGTACAGCGTGCCGCCCGCTGCCAGCAGCGCCATGGCGTAGTCGATGAGCCAGACGTGGTCGCGCTGGACGTCGAGGATGTCCTGCATTTTCTTGGAATTGGAGAAGGTGGGCGGGTCCATCACGATGAGGTCGAACTGCTTGCCCTCGTCCACTGCTTGTTCCAGATACTGGAATACATCGGCCCGCACCAGTTGATGGCGCGCCAGATCCAGTCCGTTCAGCTCGAAATTGCGGCGCGACCAGTCCTGATAGGTATTGGACATGTCGACGGTTTCCGAGCTGACTGCACCACCAGCCCCAGCGTAGACGGTAAAGCTGCCGGTATAGGCAAACAGATTGAGAAAGCGCTTGCCGGCGGCTTCTTCGCGTACCCGCTTGCGGGTGTTGCGGTGATCGAGAAACAGGCCGGTATCCAGATAGGCATCCAGATTGACGATGAAGCGCTGGCCGAATTCCTGCACGATGAAGTCATCGCCCAGCTTGCCCACTTTCTCGTACTGGCTGACGCCCTTCTGGCGACGGCGGCTTTTCAGGGTAATGGCGGATTCATCGCGTCCGGTGACTTCGGCAATGGCAGCCATGATGGCGGCGATCCACTGTTGATAGACGTCTTCTTCCATTGCCCAACCGGTGTCGTACTCCTGCAGATGCACCCGATCACCGTACAGATCGACCGCCAGCGGAAACTGCGGTACGTCCTTGTCGTAGACGCGCCAGGCATCCAGCCCCTGACGGGAGGCCCACTTGGCGTAGTGCTTGTAATTTTTCTGCAGCCGGTTGGCAAAGGCGGAGACATCGACCATAACATTCCTTGGCGACAGTAGCCGGGCGGGCCCTGCCGGGTAATTCATTCGGACAAAAACAAACGCGCGCCAGCATAAGCGACCGGCGCGCGTATCAGCAAGTCCCGCCTTACCCCCTATTCAGGTTGGTACATGGCGATCAGCTTGCGATAGACCGGCTCGGGCAGGTACTGGCGAATCATGTTTTGCCAGCCACGCGGGCCGACCAGGCCCTTGACCATGGTGGAGGACACCTCGGCATATTCCCGCGGTGGCAGCAGGAAGATGGTGGTGATGTCCGGGTGCAGGTCGGAGTTGATATAACGCATGGTGCGTTCGTATTCGTAGTCGCTGGCGGTACGAATGCCGCGAATGATGTAGTTGGCGCCAATGCTCTGGGCGTAGTTCACCAGAAACTGGTTTTCGAACACGTCTACCCGCAGCTTGTTGAAGCCACGGGTGACGGCACGCAGCATCTCGACGCGCTCGTCCACACTGAAGGTACAGTGTTTTTCCGGATTCACGCCGACCGCCACGATGAGTTCGTCAAACAGTTCTACCGCTTCGCGAATCATCCACAAGTGACCGTTGGTGACCGGGTCGAAACTGCCGGCATACACGGCTCTTTTCAATTCTCGCTTCCCTTTGGATGTGTGTGCCATGGCGACTGTATCGTGCAGAGTAAGGGGGGTAAAGGCATTTTTGTTGCAGTGCGCCAAAAATGCGGCATAAGGGCGGGCTTTTTGCGTCTTTTACATCATGATTGCAGATCATTCTGGTGCAAGAAGCAAGAAAGGCCGACAAAAAGCCGGCCCCCGCAAGTCAAACTGCACCAGAATGGGTCAGCTATTGATGTTTTCCGCGTGATGACAGGCAATCATCCGCTCATCCAGCGCACGCAATTCCGGCACTTCCTGCTGGCAGCGTTCGTTGGCAAACGGGCAGCGTTTGTGGAAGGTGCAACCGGATGGCGGATTCAGCGGGCTGGGCAGCTCGCCATGAATCTTGATCTTGATGCGCCGGTCTTCCGGGTGAATGGAAGGAGTGGCCGACAACAGCGCCTGGGTATAAGGATGCAGCGGCCGCGAGTAGATCTTTTCCTTGGCCCCCACTTCCACCGCACGCCCCAGATACATCACCATCAATTCATCCGCCACGTGCTCCACCACCGCCAGATTGTGCGAGATGAACACATAGGCAGTGTTGAACTCTTCCTGCAGATCCATGAACAGATTGAGCACCTGTGCCTGGATGGATACGTCCAGTGCCGAAGTCGGTTCGTCCGCCACCACGATGCGGGGATTGAGCATCATGGCGCGGGCGATGGCGATACGCTGGCGCTGGCCGCCGGAGAACATGTGCGGATAGCGGTAGTAATGTTCCGGACGCAAGCCGACCCGCGTCATCATGGCGCGTACGCGCTCTTCCCGTTCGCTGGCCGACAGGCTGGTATTGATGTCCAGCGGCTCGCCCAACTGGGTGCCAATCTTCTGGCGCGGATTGAGCGAGGCGTAAGGGTTCTGGAACACCATCTGCACTTTGGTGCGCATGGCTTTCAGTTCGGCCTTGCTGGCAGTGGCGGCATCCTGCCCCTCCAGCAACAGCGAACCGGCAGTCGGCGGCTCGATCAGCGTCAGCTGGCGGGCCAGCGTGGACTTGCCACAGCCGGACTCGCCCACCACCGCCAGCGTCTTGCCGGCAGTCAGTTCAAAGGAGACGCCATTGAGCGCCTTGACCTGGGCCGCCGGCTTGAACAAGCCCTGGGCGACATCGTAATAACGGGTGAGGTCCCGTGCCTGCAATACGGTGCTCATCATGCCTCCTTGGCCGTAATCGGGTAGTGGCAGCGCACGACGCCACCTTCAATAGCGGTCAGGCCCGGACGTTGGGCCTTGCACTTGTCCTGTACATAAGGACAGCGCGGAGACAACAGGCAGCCGCTGGGCCGGTCGTACTGGCCGGGCACGATGCCAGCCAGCGTGGACAGGCGATGCGCGCCCTTGCTGTGTTCCGGAATGGACTTGAGCAGTGCCTCGGTATAGGGATGGGCCGGCTTGCGGAAGATGCCCGGCACCTTGGCCATTTCGGCCACCTGCCCGGCATACATCACCGCCACCTTGTGCGCTACTTCGGCCACCACGGCCAGATCGTGGGTAATCATGATCAGCGCCATGTTCTGGCTTTTCTGCAGATTGACCAGCAAGTCCATGATTTGCGCCTGGATGGTGACATCCAGCGCGGTAGTGGGCTCGTCGGCAATCAGCAGCTTGGGGCTACAGGCAATGGCCATGGCGATGACCACGCGCTGGCTCATGCCGCCGGACAGCTGGTGCGGATAGGCGGCCAGACGGCTGGCTGCCGCCGGGATTTCCACCATTTCCATCAATTCCAGCGCCCGCTGCTTCAGTGCGGCACCACGCAGGCCCTGATGGATCTTCAGCACTTCCATGATCTGGTAACCCACGGTGTAGCTGGGGTTGAGCGAGGTCATCGGGTCCTGGAAGATCATGGCGATATCCTTGCCGACGATCTTGCGGCGCTCGCGCGCCGAAATGGTGAGCAAATCCTTGCCATCAAACTGCAGGGTATCCGCCACGATGCGGCCCTGCCCTTCCAGCAGGCCCATCATGGCCATCATGGTGACCGATTTGCCCGAACCGGATTCGCCGACGATGCCGACGATTTCGCCCTGCTCAACCGTAAGATCCAGCCCTTCCACCGCGCGGAAGGGATTGTGTTGCGAACCGAACTCCACCGAGAGGTTCTTGATTTCCAGCAGACTCATACTTCCCTCCTCAGGCGGCGCGCTTCAGTTTCGGATCCAGCGCATCGCGCAGCCCGTCACCCATCAGGTTGATGGCCAATACCGACAGCAAAATGGTCAGGCCCGGCAGCGACACCACCCACCAGGCGCGTTCGATGTAATCACGGGCCGAGGCCAGCATGGTGCCCCACTCCGGGGTAGGCGGTTGCACGCCCAGACCCAGAAAGCCCAGGGCGGCGATTTCCAGAATGGCCGAGGAGAAGCTCATGGTGGCATGCACGATCAGCGGCGCCATGCAGTTGGGCAGCACGGTGTTGAACATCAGGCGGAACAGCCCGGCACCGGACACGCGCGAGGCGGTGACGTAATCACGGTTCAACTCGGTCATGGCGGAGGCACGGGTCAGCCGCACATAGGCCGGCAGGGACACCGTGGCAATGGCGATCATGGCATTCATCAGGCCAGGTCCCAGAATGGCCATGATGGCCACCGCCAGCAGCAGCGAGGGCAGCGCCATCATGATGTCCATCACGCGCATGATCACCCCACCCAATACCTTGGGGAAGAAAGCGGCCAGCAGGCCCAGCACCACGCCGGGAATCAGCGCCAGCAGCACCGAGCACAGGCCGATGAACAGCGACAGGCGCGCACCGTAGATCAGG
Source organism: Aquitalea magnusonii (assembly GCF_003202035.1). Classification (GTDB taxonomy): domain Bacteria; phylum Pseudomonadota; class Gammaproteobacteria; order Burkholderiales; family Chromobacteriaceae; genus Aquitalea; species Aquitalea magnusonii. Next base: position 5,421 of record NZ_QJKC01000029.1, read on the forward strand.
CGCGACAGGATGTCGCGGCCCAGTTCGTCGGTGCCCAGCAGGAAGGCCGTGGAACCGCCATCCAGCCAGGCCGGCGGCGTCAGCAGATGGTCGCGATACTGTTCGATGGGACTGTACGGTGCCACGACAGGGGCCAGGATGGCGCAGAGCAGCACAATGCTCATGAAGATCAGCCCGGCCACCGCGCCCTTGTTATAGGAAAAGCCCTGCCAGAACTCCTTGAATGGCGAGGGGTAGCTCAGCGCGGCATCTTCGGCGGCCGACGCGACAGTAGTGGTGTTTGCATTAGTCATGACGATACCTGCAAGCGTTATTTGGCGTGACGGATACGCGGATTGGCGACACCGTACAGAATATCCACGATGAAATTGGTGACGATCACCAGCGTGGCCACGATCAGGATGCCGTTTTGCACCACCGGGTAATCGCGGCGGCTGATGGCATCGATCAGCCATTTGCCGATACCGGGCCAGGAGAAGATGGTTTCGGTCAGCACCGCGCCACCCATCAGCGTACCCACTTGCAGGCCGATTACCGTCAGCACCGGAATCAGCGCATTGCGCAGGGTGTGCACAAAGATCACCCGCGCCGGCGACAGGCCCTTGGCCCGTGCGGTACGCACATAGTCTTCGCGCAGCACTTCCAGCATGGAGGAGCGGGTCATCCGCGCGATCACCGCCAGCGGAATGGTGCCCAGCACGATGGCCGGCAGGATCAGATGCATCAGCGCATCCTTGAAGGCCCCGGCATTGGCGGCCGGATCGGCTGCTTCGGCCAGCCAGGTGTCGATCAGCATGAAGCCGGTACGCGGGGTGATGTCATAGGCCAGGTCCAGCCGGCCGGAAACCGGGGTCCAGCCCAGCTTGACCGAGAAAAACATGATGAGGATCAGGCCCCACCAGAAAATCGGCATGGAAAAACCGGTCAGCGAAATGCCCATCACGCCATGGTCGAAGATGGAACCGCGCTTGATGGCGGCAATCACCCCGGCCAGCAGGCCGCACACCACGGCAAAAACCATGGCGGCCAGCGCCAGCTCCAGCGTGGCGGGGAACAAGGTCTTGAACTCGCCCCAGACGCTGCTCTTGGTCACCAGCGACTCACCCAGATTGCCATGCAGCAGATTGCTGATGTAATCGACGTATTGCGCATACAGCGGTTTGTCCAGGCCAAGACGGTGCATGGCATCCGCATGCATCTGCGGGTCCAGCGTGCGCTCACCCACCATGACTTCCACCGGGTCGCCGGGAATCATGCGGATCAGGCCGAAAGTCAGCAGGGTAATGCCGAAAAAGGTGGGGACCAACAGCCCCAGCCTCCGAAAGATGAAAGACAACATACGTACTTCTCCCGTGAATCCACACTGCCTGGCAGCATGGCAGATGGACACCGTTAATTCAGACCCAAAGCGTGGATTGGATGACGGTACCGGTAACAGGGAGGAAGGCGGGACAGCGAAAGGAGGCAAAACGAGGGTGTCGGGCAGAAGACGCCAGCTGAACCACCCACCTATATCAGCCACGTCTTCGCCACGACGGAGTGAACGATATCACCCGGCGCTGGCCATGCCTTTGATACAGGTCAAGCCTGCGACCATGGCACGCACACCAGGCGGTGCGTCCTGCTCCTCGTCCTGCTTCCGGCTGGCCTTCCCCATCCGTGCTGCCGGCAACTGCGCGTCCTTCTCTAATGGAAGGATAGGGCAGTGTTACATGCAAAACATCGGGGGCTTGCGCCCCCGATGTTCAACACCTCCCCGTGGGGAAGCATGCAGGTATTACTTCAGGCTGACGCCGTAGAAGGAGTTCAGGCCGAACGGGCTGACCTTGAAGCCAACCACCGACTTGGACATCGGCTGTACCACGGTGGAGTGGGCCACGGTGGTATAAGGCAGCTGCTGCTTGAAGATTTCCTGTGCCTTCATGTACAGCTTGGTGCGCTCGGCCACATTGGTGGTGCGCTTGGCTTTTTGCAGCAGGTCTTCAAACGGCTTGTAGCACCACTTGGCAAAGTTGTTGCCGTTCATGGCTTCGCAACCCAGCTGGGTGCCCAGCCAGTTGTCCGGATCGCCATTGTCGCCAGTCCAGCCGATCAGCATGGCATCGTGTTCGCCCGCCTTGGCACGCTTGATGTACTCACCCCATTCGTAGGTGGTGATCTTGGCCTTGACGCCGATCTTGGCCCAGTCAGCCTGGACCATTTCGGCCATCAGCTTGGCATTGGGGTTGTACGGACGCTGTACCGGCATCGCCCACAGGGTGATGTCGAAGCCGTTCGGGTAGCCGGCCTTGGCCAGCAGCGCCTTGGCTTTGTCCACGCTGTACGGCGCGTCTTTCAGGCTCTTGTTATACGACCACTGGGTCGGCGGCATCGGGTTGGTGGCTGCCTGGCCAGCACCCTGGTATACGGCGTCGATGATGGCTTTCTTGTTGACAGCCATGTCCAGTGCCTGACGCACTTCCAGCTTGTCCAGCGGCTTGTGCTTGACGTTATAGGCCAGGTAGCCCAGGTTGAAGCCGGCCTGGGAAATCACGTTCAGCTTGCTGTCGGCCTTCATGGCGGCGATGTCGGTCGGACGCGGGAAAGCGGTAATCTGGCATTCGCCAGCCTTCAGCTTCTGGAAACGGACCGAGGGGTCGGTAGTGATGGCAAATACCAGATTGTCGACTTTAGGACCGTCAACCTTGTCCCAGTACTGCTTGTTGGCAGCAAAACGGATCTGGGCGTCTTTCTGATAGCGCTTGAAGATGAAAGGACCCGTACCTACCGGCTGCTGGTTCAGCAGTTGCGGCGTACCGGCTTTCAGCAGCTTGTCGGCGTATTCGGCCGACTGGATGGAGGCAAAGCTCATCGCCAGATTCTGCAGGAAGGCAGCATCGATGCTCTTCAGGGTGAACTTGACGGTATTGGCATCCAGCTTTTCGACCTTGGTGATGTTTTCATCCATGCCCATATCGGTGAAATACGGGAATTCGGTCGGGTAGGCTTTGCGGAAAGCGTTGTTCTTGTTGAGCATGCGGTCGAAGGTGAACACCACGTCGTCCGCATTGAAGTCACGCGTCGGCTTGAAGTAGTCAGTGGTCTGAATCTTCACGCCCTTGCGCAGATGGAAGGTATAGGACAGGCCGTCGGCCGCCACATCCCATTTTTCGGCCAGTGCCGGCACCACCTTGGTGCCGCCGCGCTGGAATTGCACCAGGCGGTTGAACACGGTTTCAGCCGATGCATCAAAGTCGGTACCGGTGGTGTACTGACCCGGGTCGAAACCGGCCGGGCTACCTTCCGAGCAATATACGAGCGTACCAGCAGCTTGCGCGGCCATTGAGGCCGAGGCGATCAGGCCGGCGGCCAGCAGCATTTTTTTTGCAGCTTGCATGTGTTCTTTCCTTTTCCTTTGTACAGACTTCGTGTTTTTTATCGATCGTCCGATCTCTTTAAGCGCCTTTTGGGCTGCTTTGGTCGGATACATTATGCAGAGAGGGGCAGTTTGACAAGCACCCCTCCCCTGTTTTCGGTCATTTATTGCGCGTGCACAGCAGTTGTCAGGCAAAAACTAGCACTTTTTAACCACAACACTGCCGACTGAATACCCAGCACCAAACGAGGAAATGACACCAACATCACCGCTTTGCAGAGCGTCACGGCACAGATGGAAAGCAATGATCGAGCCTGCCGAGCTGGTATTGGCGTAGCGGTCCAGAATCACCGGTGCTTCCTGTTCGGTGGCATCGCGCCCCAGCACGCGGCGGGCAATCAGCTGATTCATCGCCAGATTGGCCTGGTGCAGCCAGAAGCAGCTGACCTGCTGTGGCTGGATGTCCAGGCTTTCCAGATGCTGCACGATGTGCTCGCCCACCATGGGGCAGACTTCCTTGAATACCTTGCGACCCTGCTGCACAAACAGTTTGTCGACCTGACCTATGCCCTGCTCGTCACAGCGATTGAGGAAGCCGAAATTGTTGCGGATATTGTTGGAAAACACCGTGGCCAGGCGGGTCCCCAGAATCTCGAACTGCTCGGCCGCGGAGGCCGACTCGGCCGCTTCCAGCACGATGGCGGTGCAGGCATCGCCAAAAATGAAATGGCTGTCGCGATCACGGAAGTTAAGATGGGCCGAGCAGATTTCCGGGCTGATCACCAGCACCGCGCGCGCCTGGCCGCTCTGGATGGCATTCACCGCGGTCTGGATACCAAAGGTGGCGGAAGAACACGCCACATTCATATCGAAGGCATAACCCTGCACCCCCAGCGCCTGCTGGATTTCAATGGACACCGCCGGATAGGGGCGCTGCATATTGGAGCAGGCCACCAGCACCATGTCGACATCAGCGGCGGTCTTGCCCGCCTGCGCCAGCGCCGCCGTGGCCGCAGCCACGCCCATTTCGGCCTGGATGGACAGCTCGTCGTTGCTGCGCTCCGGCAGATAAGGCGTCATCCGCGCCGGATCCAGCACCCCTTCCTTGTTCATCAGATAGCGCTGCTTGATGCCGGAAGCCTTCTCGATGAATTCGGCACTGGACTCGGCCAGCGCCGCCAGGCTACCGGCGGCGATTTCTGCGGCATGCTGCTGGTTGTAGGCGGCAACATAGTGATTGAAAGCCACGACCAGCTCTTCGTTGCTGACGGCATGCGGCGGGGTAAACAGGCCGGTACCGCTGATGACCACTTTCTTCATATTCCCTGTCTCTCTGACAAAGACGCCGCCAGCCATCCGTGCCGCCATCACCACGACCCGCGGCAGACAACGGCACACAACAGGCAGCATCTGTGATTGCACCCATGTAAACGGGCGTTTGCTCGAATGATACACCAAGCCCAGCACAGCCTGTAATTAATGCCCCCGGCCGTTTATAAACCTAGTAAAATGCTCAACTTTGCTGCACTTGCGTCGCAGGTCGGGATGCTTTGCAACAACCATGTACGCATGGATGAATTTATAGTTGACCAAAATAGTCGGGAATTGGGTATAATAAGCCCAACCACCCACCGGAGTTTAAGATCATGCGTCTCACCACCAAAGGCCGCTTTGCGGTAACCGCCATGCTGGACCTTGCCATGCGCGAAGCCAATGGCCCGGTGACACTGGCCGGCATCAGCGAACGCCAGAGCATTTCCCTTTCCTACCTGGAACAACTGTTTGGCAAACTGCGCCGTTCCGAACTGGTAGACAGCGTACGCGGCCCTGGCGGCGGCTACACCCTGGCCCGCGTTCCGGCCGATATCTCGGTTGCCGACATCATCGCCGCCGTGGACGAGCCGGTTGACGCCACCCAGTGCGGCGGCCGCGAAAACTGTCATGACAATCACCGCTGCATGACCCACGACTTGTGGACCAACCTGAACGCCACCATTTTCGACTACCTGGCCAAGGTCACCCTGGGCAGCCTGGTTGAAAAGCAGCGCGCCAAGGAAGCAGCCGCCAAAGATAGCAATGTAATGCAGGACAAGCGCGAAAGCAGCCCCCGTGTGGCCGCCTCCGCCTCCAGCGCTCTCTAAGCGCACCGCATACCCGGAGAATTGATAATGAGTCAGCTCAAGCTTCCCATCTACCTCGACTACTCGGCCACTACCCCGGTCGATCCCCGTGTTGCCGCCAAGATGATTCCCTATCTGACCGAGCAGTTCGGCAACCCGGCGTCGCGCAGCCACAGCTTTGGCTGGACGGCAGAAGAGGCGGTAGAGAATGCGCGGGCAGAAGTGGCCAAGCTCCTGAATGCCGACCCCAAGGAAATCGTCTGGACCTCCGGTGCCACCGAGTCCGACAATCTGGCCATCAAGGGCGCCGCCCAGTTCTACAAGAGCCGCGGCAAGCACATCATCACCGTCAAGACCGAACACAAGGCGGTGCTGGATACCTGTCGCGAGCTGGAACGCCAGGGCTTTGAAGTCACCTATCTGGGCGTGCAGGAAAACGGCCTGATCGACATCGAGGAATTCAAGGCGGCCATCCGTCCGGACACCATTCTGGTGTCGGTGATGTACGTCAACAATGAAATCGGCGTGATCCAGGACATTCCGCAGATTGGCGAAATCTGCCGTGAAAAAGGCATCATCTTCCATGTCGACGCCACCCAGGCGCCGGGCAAGGTCAAGATGGACATGAATGTGCTGAAGGTGGACCTGATGAGCCTGTCGGCCCACAAGGCCTACGGCCCCAAGGGCATCGGTGCCCTGTATGTGCGCCGCAAGCCGCGCGTGCGCCTGGAAGCCCAGATGCACGGCGGTGGCCATGAGCGCGGTTTCCGCTCCGGCACCCTGCCTACTCACCAGATCGTTGGCATGGGCGAGGCTTTCCGCCTGGCCCGCGAAGAGATGGACAGCGAGAGCGAACGCATCCGCATGCTGCGCGACCGCCTGTGGAACGGTATCAAGGACATGGAAGAGGTGTACATCAACGGCGACATCGACCAGCGTGTACCGCACAACCTCAATGTCAGCTTCAACTTCGTCGAGGGCGAAAGCCTGATCATGGCGATCAAGGACCTAGCCGTTTCCAGCGGCTCGGCCTGTACCTCGGCCTCGCTGGAGCCGTCCTACGTGCTGCGTGCCCTGGGCCGCAACGATGAAATGGCCCACAGCTCCATCCGTTTCACCCTGGGCCGCTTCACCACCGAAGAAGAAATCGACTTCGCCATTGCGCTGTTGAAAGATAAAATCGGCAAGCTGCGCGAACTGTCCCCGCTGTGGGAGATGTTCAAGGAAGGCGTAGACCTGAATTCGGTACAGTGGGCCGCACACTGAACATTCAATGATTTGCGGGGTGGGCCAGCCGGTATGGCCGGCCCCGCCAGCAGGAGAGAGAACCATGGCATACAGCGACAAGTTGATGGATCACTACGAGAACCCGCGCAATGTGGGTTCCTTTGAAAAAGGCGATGACAGCGTGGGCACCGGCATGGTGGGCGCACCGGCCTGTGGCGACGTGATGAAGCTGCAGATCAAGGTCAACGCCGACGGCGTGATCGAAGACGCCAAATTCAAGACCTACGGCTGTGGCTCGGCCATTGCCTCGTCGTCCCTGGTCACCGAGTGGGTCAAGGGCAAGTCGCTGGATGAAGCCATGGCCATCAAGAACACCGCCATCGCCGAAGAACTGGCCTTGCCGCCGGTAAAGATTCACTGCTCCATCCTGGCCGAAGACGCCATCAAGGCCGCAGTGAGCGACTACAAGCAAAAGCACGGCAAGTAAGGAGCACGACATGGCTATCACTCTGTCCGCCAGCGCGGCCAACCACGTCAGCCAGTTTCTGGCCAAGCGCGGCAAGGGCCTGGGCATCCGTCTGGGGGTGAAAACCTCCGGCTGCTCCGGCATGGCCTACAAGCTGGAGTTCGTCGACTCGGCTGTCGAGGACGACATCACCTTCGAGAGCCATGGCGTCACCGTATTCACCGATGCCAAGAGCCTGGCCTATCTGGACGGCACCGAACTGGACTACACCAAGGAAGGGCTGAACGAAGGTTTCAAGTTCAACAACCCCAACGTGAAAAACGAATGTGGTTGTGGCGAAAGCTTCAACGTCTGATTGCGCCCCTTCGCGCCACACTGTCGTGGATGGCCGCCGCTGGCGGCCATCTGCCAGTCAACCAGCAGTTTCCCAGCCCAAGGCCATGACCACCGAATTCTCCCGGGATTTCTTTCAGCTGTTCGGCCTGTCGCGCCGTTTCGCGCTGGATAGCCAGCAACTCGAACAATCCTGGCGTGCCGCTGCCGCCGCCGTCCATCCCGACCGTTACGCCAGCAGCCCGGATGCGGAAAAGCGCATGGCGCTGATGCAGGCCACCCAGGTCAATGAAGCCTATCAGACCCTGAAAAGCCCGCTGCGCCGCGCCCGTTACCTGCTGTCGCTGCAAGGGGTGGATACCCAGGAAGAAACCAATACCAGCATGCCGCTGGACTTCCTGATGGCGCAGATGGAATGGCGCGAAAGCATAGAAGAAGCCCGCGACAGCAGTGATGTCGACGCACTGGAAGCCCTGTCCTCCCGCCTGCGCAGCGACAAGCGCGCACTGGAAGCCGAACTGGGCGAGGCGCTGGACCGCGCAGCAGACTTGGACGCCGCAGCGGTCATGGTGCGAAAATTGCGCTTTCTGGAAAAACTCGATCAGGAAATCGGCGACGCCATCGAAACCCTGCTTGGCTAAGCCGTCATCACTGGCACCGCTGATGTTTCTGCTCACGCGACAACAATAAAGAATCCGTCATGGCTCTACTACAAATCGCCGAACCCGGCCTGTCCGCCGCCCCGCACCAGCACCGCCTGGCGGTGGGGATTGATCTTGGCACCACCAACTCGCTGGTGGCCACGGTAAGAAGTGGCTCCGCCACGGTACTGGCCGACGCATTCGGCCGTAGCCTGCTGCCTTCGGTGGTCCGCTATCAGGAGGGGGGCCGCGTGACGGTGGGCCACGATGCCCAGCGCGAGCAGAACCATGACCCGCACAACACCATCACCTCGGTAAAGCGGTTCATGGGGCGTGGCCTGTCCGACATCAAGGACGCCGGCAGCCTGCCCTACCGCTTTGTCGACGCACCCGGCATGGTGCAGCTGCATACCGCTGCCGGGGTGAAAAGCCCGGTGGAAGTCTCGGCCGACATTCTGCGCGCCCTGACCCAGCGTGCCGAAGCTGCCCTGGGCGGCGAACTGACCGGGGCGGTGATCACCGTACCGGCCTATTTTGACGACGCCCAGCGCCAGGCCACCAAGGATGCCGCGCGCCTGGCCGGCCTCACCGTCTTGCGCCTGCTGAACGAACCGACCGCCGCCGCCATTGCCTATGGCCTGGATAACGGTGCCGAAGGCACTTATGTGGTGTACGACCTGGGCGGTGGCACCTTTGACATCTCCATCCTCAAGCTCACCCGTGGCGTGTTCGAAGTGCTGTCCACCAGCGGCGACTCCGCACTGGGCGGCGACGACTTCGACCACCGCGTGTATTGCTGGATTCTGGAACAAGCCGACCTGCACGGCCTGTCCGCCCAGGACACCCGGCTGTTGCTGACCCGCGCCCGCGAAGCCAAAGAGGCACTCACCGAACACAGCGACACCCGCATCACTGCCATCCTGTCCGATGGCCATGCCATCGACCTGACACTGGACCAGGACACCTTCCGCCAGATCACCAAGACCCTGGTCGACAAGACCCTGCTGCCGGTGCGCAAGGCGATGCGCGATGCCGACATCAGCGCCGACGAAGTCAAGGGCGTGGTGATGGTGGGCGGTGCCACCCGCATGCCGCATATCCAGAAAGCCGTGGCCGATTTCTTCGGCCAGCCGCCGCTGACCAATCTGGACCCGGACAAGGTGGTGGCGCTGGGCGCCGCCATCCAGGCCAATGTACTGGCCGGCAACAAGGGCGAGGACGAATGGCTGCTGCTGGACGTGATTCCGCTGTCGCTGGGCATCGAAACCATGGGCGGCCTGACGGAAAAGATCATCCCGCGCAATAGCACCATTCCGGTGGCGCGTGCGCAGGAATTCACCACCTTCAAGGATGGCCAGACCGCCATGTCCATCCATGTGCTGCAAGGTGAGCGCGAACTGGTGGCCGACTGCCGCAGCCTGGCGCAATTCGTGTTGCGCGGCATTCCGCCCATGGTGGCCGGTGCCGCCCGCATCCGCATCACCTTCCAGGTGGATGCCGACGGCCTGCTGGCGGTCTCCGCCCGCGAAATGACCAGTGGCGTGGAAGCCAGCATCGAGGTCAAACCCTCCTATGGCCTGTCCGATGACGCCATCAGCCAGATGCTGAGCGACTCGCTGGCCCATGTACAGGACGACATCGAAGCGCGCAAACTGCGCGAAGCCATTGTCGATGCCGACAGCCTGCGCGATGCCACGCTGGCTGCGCTGCGCATCGATGGCGACCTGCTCACTGCCGAAGAAACCAGCGCCATCCAGCAGGTGTTGCAGCAACTGGAACAAGCCATTGCCAGCCAGACCACCCTGCAGGTCAACCAGGCCACTCATCGCCTGAACAAGGCCACCGAAGACTTTGCCGCCCGCCGCATGGATCGCAACATCCAGCGCGCACTCAAGGGCCAGAAAATTTCCGAGCTATAAGGACCCTCCATGCCACGCCTGATTGTGCTGCCCCACGCCGACCTCTGCCCCGAAGGCGCAGTGATCGACAACGCCGAAACCGGCAAAAACATCTGCGAGGTGTTGCTGGAACACGATATTGAAATCGAACATGCCTGCGAGCTGTCCTGTGCCTGCACCACCTGTCACTGCATCGTACGCGAAGGCTTTGATTCGCTGAATGAAGCGGACGAGCTGGAAGAAGACATGCTGGACAAGGCCTGGGGGCTGGAAGCGCAGTCCCGCCTGTCCTGCCAGGCAGTGATCGGCGAGGAAGACCTGGTAGTGGAAATTCCGCGCTACACCATCAATCACGCGCGCGAACACCATTAAGACTGCTTCATCCGCCCGTTCGCCGGGCGGGATGCGCTAGCGCACAAGCCAGGAGAACAAGATGAAATGGACCGACGTTAACGACATCGCCATCGAACTGGTCGAGGCCCATCCCGACATCGACCCCAAGACCGTGCGTTTTGTCGACCTGCACAACTGGGTGGTTGCCCTGCCGGACTTCGACGACGATCACAGCCGTGGCGGCGAGCGGGTGCTGGAAGCCATCCAGCAAGCCTGGATAGACGAAGCCGAATAAAAGCCGCCCCCGCTCCGGCCTTGCGCCACCCTGCCCTACTGCGGCGGCTGACTGCGGTGGCGCTGTTTGCCCGGTCTGCCTGGTGGCAGCAAGCATCATCACCGCATGTCGACGCCCTGCCCTGCAGGGCGTTGTGCTTTCCGCTGCTTAAAAAACGGGCGATGCTGGCCGGAGCCGACAGGCTGTTATAAGATTGTTCACAATCTTTGCTACTCTCGCCAGCACCCGCTGCGCGGTCTCGGAGCCTGCCCCATGTTTACCCTGATCATCGGCAACAAGAATCTGTCTTCCTGGTCGCTGCGCCCCTGGCTGGTGCTGAAAATGCTGAACGAGCCCTTCGAGGAAAAGCATATCGACCTGACGGCCAGCGACTGCAAGACACGCATCCTCGCCTGCAACCCGGCCGGCAAGGTGCCGCTGCTGATCGACCAGCAGCTGCGCATCGGCGACAGCCTGGCCATCTGCGAATATCTGGCCGAATGTTTTCCCGCTGCCGGGCTGTGGCCGGATGATGCCGCCACCCGCGCCATCGCCCGTGCCGTAGTGGCAGAAATGCACGCCGGCTTTGCCGCCCTGCGCAGCGCATTGCCGATGAATGTCTGTGGCGACTTCCCGGCCAGCACACCGGGCGCAGCGGCCCAGGCCGACATTGCCCGCATCACCAGCCTGTGGGAAAACCTGCGCCAGCAACACCAGGGCAACGGCCCCTTCCTGTTTGGCCAGTTCAGCATTGCCGACGCCTTTTTCGCACCGGTGGTATGGCGTTTCCGCAGCTACCATGTGCCCCTGCACGGCCATGCCGCCGCCTACGCCGCCCACATGCAGCAGCTACCCGCCATGCAGGAATGGCTGGCCGCGGCGCAGCAGGAAGAACAGGCGTCCGCCTCCGGCAAATAAATACCGCAATCCTGATGGAACAACGCGCCATAACTCATTAAAATGGCGCGTTTTTTTATGCGTTATTGCGTCAAGAGGCTTACAGCATGACTACCCCGTTCATTATCGGCGTTGCCGGCGGCAGCGGCAGCGGCAAGACCACGGTCACCGCCAAGGTGCTGGAAACCGTCGGTCCCGGCATGGCGGCCGTCATCGTGCAGGACTATTACTACCGCGATCAGGCCCACCTGACCTTCGAACAGCGCCTCGCCACCAATTACGACCACCCGCATGCCTTCGACTGGCCCTTGCTGATCGAACAGATCGAAGAGTTGCTGGCCGGCCGCCCCATCGACATGCCGGTCTACGACTTCACCCACCATACCCGCGCCAGCGACACCATCCGCGTCAACCCCGCACCGGTCATCGTCATCGAAGGGCTGTTTCCGCTGTACGATGCCGCGCTGCGCGACATGATGTCGCTGAAGATCTTCGTCGACACCGATCCGGATGTGCGCTTCATTCGCCGCCTGCAGCGCGACATCCGCGAGCGCGGGCGCAGTGCCGACCATGTGATCGAACACTACCTGGCTACCGTGCGCCCCATGCACAACCAGTTCATCGAGCCGACCAAACGCTTTGCCGATGTGATACTGCCCCACGGCGCCAACGATCCGGCGGTGGACATCATCACCACCAAGGTCGCCAGCCTGATCAGTCACTGAAACAAGCCCGCCTTCAGGCGGGCTGCCAGCCCAGCCCGCCGCCATGCCTGCCCCCCCCGACCGGGCCCTGCCGGTCCGCACCTGCCCATCTGCTGCGTCATTTCCGCGGCGGATGCCGGCAACAGCCCGGCTGCCCGCAGCCGTCCGCCCCAGCCGCGACCGTTGTTCGCCAGACCTTGACAGCAAAATAGCCTCGCCTTTCCGCTGACTTAGCGCTTGCCCCCGCCACGCCTGGCCCTTTCCCCCCGACGCAAGCAGCTGCCACACCTGCCGTGAAGGGCGGCACGGTACGTCCTTTAGGTCAGATGCCAGCCGAACCGACTTGCCGGAAAGTCAGCCGGATCGTGTCGCAATAATGCCGCACTTAACCTGACCTAAAGACAGGGGTTTCCTGGCTTAGATGAAATAAATTTTCAAAATTAATGAATGTTTTTACATTTTTTGATAATTTTTTTCAAAATAATCATATGAGGAGATGGCCATGCCGCAACAGGAACACGCAGCACACATGCTGAACCGGGCGACCAAGGGACTGGGTGCCAGCCCCGCTTCCTGCACTCTGCAACAGGTAGCCCAACTGGGCTGGAACATCCTGCGCGAGGATGTCAGCTTGCCGGTGGCACTACTGCGGCAAAGCCGTATCGAACACAATCTGCAATGGATGCAGCAATTCATGCAGCGTTACGGCGTGGAACTGGCGCCGCACGGCAAAACCACCATGAGCCCCCAGCTGTTCCACATGCAGCTGGCGCATGGCGCCTGGGGCATCACCCTGGCCACCGCCCCGCAGGTGCAGGCAGCCTATCAGCATGGCATCCGCCGCTTCCTGCTGGCCAACCAGCTGGTGGGCAAGGCCAATATGGCCATCATCGCGCGCCTGCAACAGGCAGACCCCGACTTCAGCTTCTGCTGCATTGTCGACTCCGCTGCCAATGTCGATGCGCTGGGGCAGTTCTTTGCCCAGAACGGGCAAACTTTGCGCATCCTGCTGGAATACGGCGTGGAAGGCGGCCGTACCGGGGTGCGCACACCGCAGCAGGAAAATGAAGTGCTGGCTGCCATTGCCCGCTGGCCACAATCGCTCAGCCTGATCGGTGTGGAAATCTACGAAGGCGTGCTCCAGCAGGAAGAGGATATCCGCGCCTTCCTGCGCAAGGTGGTGGCACGCACCCGCGAGCATGCAGCCCGCAAGCTGTTCCGCGAAGAGAAGATCCTGCTCAGCGGTGCCGGCTCGGCCTGGTACGACGTGGTGGCCGACGAGTTCTCCGGCCTTGATCTGGGCCAGCCCCTGCAGGTGTTGCTACGCCCCGGCTGTTATCTCACCCACGATGTCGGCATCTATCTGCATGCCGAACAACGCATCCAGAGCCATAACCCGGTGGCCCGTGAAATGGGCCGCACCCTGCAGCCGGCACTGCAATTGTGGGCCTATGTGCAATCGATTCCGGAAAGCGGCCGCGCCATCATCGGCCTGGGCAAGCGCGATGCTGCCTTCGATGCCGGCCTGCCACAGGTGTCACTGCATTTCCGCCCCGGCAGAAGCACGGTGCCACAGCCGGCTCCGGCCGACTGGATCGTCAGCGCCATGATGGACCAGCACGCCTTCATGCGCATTCCGGCCGATGCCGACCTGCAGGTGGGCGACATGCTGGCCTTCGAAATATCCCATCCCTGCCTCACCTTCGACAAATGGCGTCAGCTGCTGCTGGTGGACGATGCCCTCAATGTCACCGGTGCGGTGGAAACCCTGTTTTAGACCAGAAGCACCACCAAGACCGCCCTCGCAACGAACGGGGGCGGCATCCTCCCCCCTACTACAAGGAGAACCCACATGACCCCAGTCCTGGGCAGCCAGCTGCTGCTGTATGCCGCCATCGCCATTATCGCGCTGGTGATTCTGATTGCACGTTATCGCATCAACCCCTTTATCGTCCTGACGGTGGTATCCATCGGCCTGGCCCTGGCCGCACAGATGCCGGCCAAGGACATCATGGCCGCCTATGAAACAGGCGTGGGCAAGACGCTGGGCCATATCGCGCTGGTGGTGGCCTTGGGCACCATGCTGGGCAAGATGATGGCCGAATCGGGTGGTGCCGAGCGCATTGCCCTGACCCTGATCGACAAGTTCGGCGAAAAGAACGCGCACTGGGCCATGGTATGCATCGCCTTTGTCTGCGGCCTGCCGCTGTTCTTCGAAGTGGGCTTCGTGCTGCTGATTCCGATTGCCTTTACCGTGGCCAAGCGCGCTGGCGTGTCGATGCTGCTGGTCGGCCTGCCGATGGTGGCGGGCCTGTCGGTGGTGCATGGCCTGGTGCCGCCGCACCCGGCCGCCATGCTGGCGGTAAGCGAATACGGCGCCCAGGTGGGCAAGACGGTGTTCTACGCCATCATTGTCGGAGTCCCCACCGCCATCATCGCCGGTCCGGTCTTTGCCAAATTCATTGCACCGCGCATCCAGCTGCCCGCTGACAACCCCATCGCCGACCAATTCACCGAACGCGATGCCACCCCGCGTGAACTGCCAGGCTTCGGCATCACCATCGCCACCATCCTGCTGCCGGTATTCCTGATGCTGCTGGGCGGCTGGGCCAATGTGCTGAGCGACAAGGGCAGCGTCCTGAACGGCCTGTTGCTGTTCATCGGCAACTCGGTGATCGCCCTGCTGATCGCCACCCTGGTCAGTTTCTGGACGCTGGGCATTGCCCGTGGTTTCACCCGCGACAACATCCTCAAGTTCACCAACGAGTGCCTGGCGCCCACTGCCGCCATTACCTTGCTGGTGGGTGCCGGCGGTGGTCTGAACCGCATCCTGATCGAAACCGGCGTCACCAAGGAGATCATTGCGCTATCGGCCCAGTTCCAGCTGTCGCCCCTGCTGCTGGGCTGGCTGCTGGCCGTGCTGATGCGGGTGGCCACCGGCTCGGCCACCGTCGCCATGACCACTGCCGCCGGCATCGTCGCCCCCATTGCCCTGGCCAGCGGCTATCCGCATCCGGAATTGCTGGTGCTGGCCACCGGCGCCGGTTCGCTGATCCTGTCGCACGTCAACGATGGCGGTTTCTGGCTGGTCAAGGAATACTTCAACATGACCGTTATCCAGACCCTGAAAACCTGGACTGTTCTGGAAACCCTGATCTCCGTCGTCGCCTTCCTGCTGACCCTGGGCCTGGCCCAGCTGCTGTAAGCGCACGACCGCACCTGAAGAAAGCCCTAGCGTGGACATCCTGTATCTGATTCGCAGCCGTCTGGACCAGCTCAGCCCAACCCAGCTGAAAGTCGCCGAAGCCATTCTGGACGACGTCCGTTTTGCCGCCTCGGCCGGCATCGAGCAACTGGCGGCCAAGGCCGGTGTCAGCCCGGCGGCCATGTCGCGCTTTGCCAAGGCCATGGACTGCGAAGACATCCGCACCCTGCGCATGCGGCTGGCACAGGCGGCCACGGTGGGGCAGCGCTTTCTGGACGGCAGCCAGCTGCCCGCCGAGCCGGCCAGCTTTTTCGGCAATATCGTCGCCGATATCGAAACCACCCTGCGCCGTCACCTGGCGGGTTTTGACGAGCAGCAGTTCAGTGCCGCCGTCGACCTGATCTGCCAGGCAGATCGCCTGGTCGCTTTCGGCGTGGGCGGCGGCTCCACCGTGTTCTCCGACGAACTGCAGTTCCGCCTGGTCAGGCTGGGCCATATGCTGACCACCTATCACGATCCGGTGCTGATGCGCATCAGCGCAGCCACCCTGGGGCCGCATGATCTGCTGATCGTGCTGTCCACCACCGGCATCACGCCCGAAGTGCTGTCGGCAGTCGACATCGCCCGTGGCTACGGCACCCGCCTGCTGGCGCTGACCCGGCCGGACAGCCCGCTGGCACAGCGGGCCGATGTGGTGCTGCCGGTATTCCTGGACGAAACCGACTTTATCTACAAACCCACGGCAGCCCGTTACGGCATGCTGCTGGCGGTAGACATCCTCGCCACCGAACTGGCCCTGCGCCAGCCGGAGCACAGCCAGGAGCTGCTGCGCCGCGTCAAGCTGGCACTGGACGATTACCGCCACGGCGAAGACCGGCTGCCGCTTGGAGACTGAACCATGCATACCTACGACACCCTGATCCGCCGCGCCACCATCGTCGACGGCAGCGGCGCGGCGGCCTATGTGGCCGATGTCGGCATCCGCCAGCAGCGCATTGCCCTGCTCGGCACGGCCGGCGCGGCCACCGCCGAACACACCATCGATGGCGAGGGGCTGATACTGGCCCCCGGCTTTATCGATGTGCACACGCACGACGACACCATGGTGATCCGCCAGCCGCAGATGCTGCCCAAGCTCAGCCAGGGCGTGACGACGGTGATTGTCGGCAACTGCGGCATCAGTGCCTCGCCGGTCAGCCTGCAAGGCGAACCGCCAGACCCGATGAACCTGCTGGGGCCAAGGGAAGCCTTCCGCTATCCGCGCTTTGCCGATTACCGGGCGGCAGTGGAACAGGCCGAACCGGCAGTCAATGTGGCAGCGCTGGTAGGACATACCGCCTTGCGCAGCAACCATCTGGACCGGCTGGACCGCACCGCCACCCAGACCGAAATCAGCGCCATGCGCGCCCAGCTGGCCGACAGCCTGCGCCATGGCGCACTGGGGCTGAGCAGCGGGCTGGCCTATGCCTCGGCCTTCAGTGCCGACAGCAGCGAAGTGGAACAACTGGCAGCCGAACTGAACAGCTGCGGCGGCATCTACACCACCCATCTGCGCAGCGAATTCGAACCGGTACTGGAAGCCATGGACGAAGCCTGGCGCGTGGGTCGCCATGCCAACAGCCCGGTCATCGTGTCGCACATGAAATGTGCCGGCAAAGGCAACTGGGGCCGCAGCCCGCAGCTGCTGGCCTCGCTGGAAAATGCCGCCCGCCACCAACAGGTAGGGTGCGACTGCTATCCCTACTCGGCCAGCTCCTCCACCCTGGACCTGAAACAGGTCACCAGCGATTTCGAGATTTTCATCACCTGGTCCACCCCGCATCCGGAAATGGCCGGCCAGACCCTGCAAGCCATTGCCGCACAATGGCAGCTCCCCCTGCTGGACGCCGCGCGCAAGCTGCAACCGGCCGGTGCGGTGTATCACGGCATGGACCCGGCCGATGTGGAAAACATCCTGCGCCATCCGCTGACCATGGTCGGCTCGGACGGCCTGCCGGAAGACCCGCTGCCCCACCCGCGGCTGTGGGGAGCCTTTCCCCGCGTGCTGGGCTACTACTGCCGCGAACGCAAGCTGTTCAGCCTGGAAACCGCCGTGCACAAGATGACCGGCCTGTCCGCCAGCCGTTTCGCGCTGGACGAGCGCGGCCTGATCCGCCTGGGCTACTGGGCTGACCTGGTGCTGTTCGACGCCGCCACCATCCATGACACCGCCACCTTCCATGCACCGATCCAGGCCGCGGCAGGCATTAATGCGGTATGGGTCAATGGTGCGCTCAGCTGGCAGGACAAGGCCGCCACCACCGTGCGCGCCGGCCGCTTCCTGCCGCGTACCCGTGATATCCGCTGCAGTTTTCCTGGCTTTACCCCACTGACCTCAGACAAGGAAACCCGCTCATGAGCGATTTGAAACGATTTGGCATAGCCGGCGGTACCGGCGGCCAGCAAATGCCTTTTGCCCGTGCCGTGCAGGCTGCCGATGGCTGGCTGTATGTCTCCGGCCAGACCCCCATGGTCAATGGTGAAGTGATAGAAGGTGGCATCGTCACCCAGTCGCACCAGTGCATCCAGAACGTGATGGCCATCCTCAAGGAGGCCGGCTACGGACCGGAACACGTGGTGCGCTGTGGCGTGTGGCTGGATGACACCCGCGACTTCGCCTCGTTCAACCGCGTCTTCCTGCAGTACTTCGGCGATCACCCGCCCGCCCGCGCCTGCGTGCAGTCCAGCATGGTGATCGACTGCAAGGTGGAAGTGGACTGCATCGCCTACAAGAAGCCCTGACCGGCAAGCCCGCCCCGTCCGGCCGTTGTCCTCTGGACAACGGCCATGCATCCCGTCACAGGAAAGACCGCAACATGCATATTGCCTGCCTTGGTGAAGGCATGATCGAACTGAGCGGCCAGCCGCTACAGCGCCGCTTTGGCGGCGATACCCTGAACACCGCCATTTATCTGGCCCGCGTATTGGACGGCAGCCCGCACCAGGTGCGCTATCTGAGCGGCATGGGCAATGACAGCCTCAGCCGTCAGCTGCTGACTGACTGGCAGGCCGAAGGCGTGGATGTCAGCCACATTGTCATCCTGCCGGGCAAACTGCCCGGCCTGTACATGGTGGAAACCGATGCCCGTGGCGAACGCAGCTTTCTGTACTGGCGCAACGACAGTGCCGCCCGGCATTACTTTGCCTCCGGCATCGACTTTGCCAGCCTGCTGCACACTGCCCAGCTACAGGCGGTTTACCTGTCCGGCATTTCGCTGGCCCTGTTCAAGGAGCAAGAACGCCAACGGCTGCTGGAAGCCCTGCGCGACTTCGCCCGCGACGGCGGCAAAATCTGGTTCGACAATAATTTCCGCCCCTCGCTGTGGAGCGCGGCGCAGGCGCGTGCCGGTCATGAAGCCGTACTGGCGCTGGCCGATGTTGCCCTGCTGACCCTGGACGATGAACAAGCGCTATACGGGCCTGAAACCGCCGAGGCTGTGGCCGAACGCACCCTGGCACTGGGCTGCAAGGAGGTGGTGATCAAGCGCGGCGGCGAGCCCTGCCTGCTGGCCAGCAGCGAACTGCGCGCTGAAGTACTGGCCACCGCCGTGCCACAGGTGGTGGACACCACCGCAGCCGGCGATTCCTTTGCTGCCGGTTATCTGGCCAGCCGGGTCCTGGGTTCCCCCCCCACCCAGGCCGCTGCCTATGCCCACCGCCTGTCTGCTGCCGTCATTGCCCACCGCGGAGCCATCATCCCGCGCGACGCCATGCCACAGCGCTGATTGGCCGTTAGGCTGACTTGAACACCGGCAGCTTGCCGGTGTTTCGCTTGTGGCAATCACCCATGCGCTGAAGCAGGAGGCTGCCGATGGACATGTATCGCTTGCGTCATGATCACTATTTTATGAGAGCGCTGCGAGAGCAGGCGCGCCATGGCCTGCATGGCGATATCACCCGTTTCACCGATCAGGAACTGTTTGAGCTGATGAAGGTGGAGGAGCATTTCAGGGAATGGCAGCGCAGGCAGGCCAGCTTATTGTTCGATGGTGAAACCCTGTTTTGGCAAGAAACCGGCCAGGAAAAAAAATGGACCGCTTATTCTGGTCGTAAGGGTTATTGGTCGCCCAGGTTTCAAAACCTCAGGGATAAAGGGCCGATTCCAGAAGGATTTTATCAAGCTCAACAGAGTAAATTACAGTCTTGGAGTGAGGTGGATCAATTCAGCAAAACATTCTGCATTGCAGGCCTTGGAAGTTGGCCTGGTTGTACAGACTCTTGGGGTGAGCAACGTGTGTGGTTAATGGCGAAATCACCTACAAATGTTTATGGTCGCAGTGGCTTCAGCATTCATGGTGGCAATATCCCTGGCTCAGCTGGCTGTATTGATCTGATCCATAGCATGAATGATTTCACTGAACGATTTCGTTCATATGGTAAGGATATGGCATTAGAAGTACGCTATAAACCCTTGCTCGATAGCAAAGGTTACCATAATAGTGATATTTCAGCTAAATAGTCACTGCGTGCACCGGAGGGCTTCATGAAAAAATGGACAGCATTTAGCGTGAAATTTATTGCAAGCATTCTTTTGCTGTTGTTCTTACTGTCAATGATGAATGACTTGCTGTTTCCATACGACCAAGTGAGCGAGCAATATAGAATTTACCTCTGGGAAATACAGGGACATAGCAAGATATTTTTCTACCTGCTCACCATTACAAATATTGCCCTAACGCTTATTGCATTAATCCCCCTATGGCTACCTATCACTTCTTTTAAAAAAATATTACTGGCATTACCTTTACTCATATTATTTACTTTGCAACTGGCATGCACATGGTGTATCAATGACTGCTGGGACGGCTTGTAATAAACCTGCAACGCATGCGCATCGACAAATATTCATTTCCAGCACTAAGGACGGCAATACAAGCCTGGTTGCTAAGCGGACTGAAAATACTGCTCAGCCTTTATCTACTTTTCATTATAATTGTGGGTGAGTTAAACAATATACTAAAACCATTCGATCAAACACCGAAATACCACAGAGTCTTTCTACTCAT
The DNA here is from genome assembly GCF_003202035.1 of Aquitalea magnusonii. Lineage (GTDB taxonomy): Bacteria > Pseudomonadota > Gammaproteobacteria > Burkholderiales > Chromobacteriaceae > Aquitalea > Aquitalea magnusonii. The sequence continues at coordinate 25,919 of NZ_QJKC01000029.1, forward strand.
CGAACAATTCCCTTATCCGATTCGCTATTATATTTCAAAAAAAATACTTGGAGATGGTTATTTATTATGGCTGGGCAGTATTTGACATCACCGCAGCAGGACTAGCCCTGCTAATGGTATGGCGACCCATTCAAATAAAAAACAAGTGGCTGCTATGGTTGCCATTCTTTGCCAATACATCAATATTTTTTTACTTCTGCCTGATCATGTATGGCGTACTGTAGTCGACCATACCAACATCCCGCGCAGATTAACCACTTTTAGAATACATTTAACCGACTTGGCTATTGCTGGCAGGCTGTTCAGCGCTGCTTCCACCACCAGCTGGTATCCGGCTTGGCATTGCCGGGCGGTAATTCGGTATTGGCTATCTGGGTGGTTTGCCAGCCATAATCGGCCAGCAGCCGGATGGCGTCGGCATGGTGACGCAGGAATAGCGCCTTGAAACTGCCATCGCGCTCGGCCAGTTTAAGGCCCTGCAACACGCGCCCGGCCAGCGCAGTGTTTTGCTTGCTCACCCAGAAATAGACGGGAAAGGGGTAATAGAGGGCCTTGGTCTTCTCCAGCATCAGGCCAGGGTAGCGCGGCAGCTGTTCCTGCATTTCGCTGCCCACCTCGTTCAGCCCGCGTGGAAAAGCATCAAAACGGCCGGCGGCCAGCATCTCGAACAGGCTTTCATAGCCAATGGATCCCAGCACTTCATAGCCATTGCTTTTCAGGATGGGGTAATCGGCCCATTGACTGTTCATGCCCAGCCGGACAGCCGCACGAAACTGCTGTGCGCTCATGCCACGCATGAGGGAGGCATCCTGCTTGCGCACGAAAAACACCCGGTAGCCGATGATGCCCTTGAGAATGTCCAGCCGTACCGGCTGCAGCAGCCTTTCCCGCTGCAGATTCGGCGCAAAGGCCAGCACATCCACCTTGCCGCTGCTCAGCAGCTGTTCGGCACGCCATTGCGTTGGCTGGTCGTTCAGTGGCAATAGCCGATAGTGGATGTGATCCACTTTTTCGACATGCTCCAGTGCCAGTTTCAGCAGGTCCCAGCGGTAGGTGTAAATGCTGCCAGCCGGATAGTAACGGATGATGTGCTCGGCCGCCCGGGCGGCGGGGCTGACCAGCAGGCAGCCCAGTGCCAGCAGGTGGACGCAGCGCATGAAACGGCAAATGAGAGTGCTGGCAATACTGGATGATGGCATGGTGTCCCGTCCTGAGCCGTCAGAGCTTACGCAAGCAATATGAAACTTGATCGTTCGCCATGACGTCTGGCAGGTGGCGCCAGAGGATAAGGACAAGCTTGCCGCCGGACGGATGGGCGGATAGCACAGGACACAAAGGGGACGCGGCCATGCGGCGGCGCAGCCTGCCGGCCGCACCGCCGCGACGGATCAATGCTGACCGCTGCTGGCAGACAGGCGCTGTACCGCCAGGCAGGCCGCCGGGCGCAGCTCGGCCGCTTCGCCCTGCTCCACCGCCTGCGCCAGCCGCTGGCGCATGGCCGGGGCCCAGAAGCGTTGCAGATGGCTGGCGATTTCTGTTGCAGCCTCTTCCTCGCTGCAATCGGCGCTGAAAAAGTCGCTGATCTGATTGGCCATCTTCACCAGGTGTGACGGGTTCATTGCACCTCCTCCCCACGGCCTTGTCGCAGCAGTTCCTGTTGCTGGCGACTGAAATGGCGGTAGCGCTGCTGCCATTCCGATGGCTGCTTGACCTTGATGATTTCCACCGCGGTCACCTTGTATTCCGGGCAGTTGGTGGCCCAGTCGGAATTATCGGTGGTGATGACATTGGCCCCGGATTCCGGGAAATGGAAGGTGGTGTACACCACCCCGGCGGCCACCCGTTCGCTGACCTTGGCGCGCAGCACAGTCTCACCGGCGCGGCTGGTCACGCCCACCCAGTCGCCATCGACAATGCCACGGTTCTCGGCATCGGCGGGGTGGATTTCCAGCTGGTCCTCCTCGTGCCAGGCCACGTTGCCGGTGCGGCGGGTTTGCGCGCCGACATTGTACTGGCTGAGGATGCGCCCGGTGGTGAGCAGCAGCGGGAAGCGGCTGTTGACGCGCTCTTCGGTCGGCACATAGCGGGTGATCATGAAGCGGCCCTTGCCGCGCACGAATTCACCGATATGCATGGTGACGGTGCCATCCGGCGCTGCCGCATTGCACGGCCATTGCAGGCTGCCGTGGCGCTCCAGTGCGGCATAGCTGACGCCGTTGAAGGTGGGCGTCAGGCGGGCGATTTCGTCCATGATTTCCGACGGATGGCGGTAATCCATGGCATAGCCCAAGGCCTGGGCCAGGGCCACGGTGACTTCCCAGTCGGCCTTGCCGCCCAGCGGGTCCATCACCTTGCGCACGCGCGAGATGCGGCGTTCGGCATTGGTGAAGGTGCCGTCCTTTTCCAGGAAGGAGCTGCCCGGCAAGAACACATGGGCAAACTTGGCGGTTTCATTCAGGAAAATATCCTGTACCACCACGCACTCCATGGCCGACAGCGCGGCGGTGACATGCTGGGTGTTGGGGTCGCTCTGCGCGATGTCCTCGCCCTGGCAGTACAGCGCCTTGAAGCTGCCATCCAGCGCGGCTTCGAACATATTGGGAATGCGCAGGCCGGGTTCGTTGTGCAGCGACACGCCCCAGGCCTGTTCGAACTCGGCGCGCACCACGTCGTCCGACACATGGCGGTAGCCGGGGAATTCGTGCGGGAAGCTGCCCATGTCGCAGGAGCCCTGCACATTGTTCTGGCCGCGCAGCGGGTTCACCCCCACGCCTTCGCGGCCGATATTGCCGGTGGCCATGGCCAGGTTGGCAATCGCCATCACCGAGGTGCTGCCCTGGCTGTGTTCGGTCACCCCCAGGCCGTAATAAATGGCGGCATTGTCGGCGCGGGCATACAGCCGGGCGGCGGCGCGGATGTCGTCCGCCGCCACGCCGCATACTGCGGCCATCGCCTCCGGCGCATGTTCCGGCTGGGCGACAAAGTGCCGCCAGTGGCCAAAGGCTTCGCTATCGCAACGGGCGGCGACAAAGTCCTCGTCCAGCAGCCCTTCGGTAACAATGACATGGGCCAGGGCATTGAGCATGGCCACATTGGTGCCGGGGCGCAGCGCCAGATGATGGGCGGCGCGGGCGTGGATGGCGTCCACCAGATCGATACGGCGCGGGTCGATGACAATCAGCTGCGCACCCTCACGCAGACGACGCTTGAGCTGGGAGGCAAATACCGGGTGGGCATCGCTGGGGTTGGCGCCGATCACCAGCACTACGTCGGCCTGCATCACCGAGTCGAAGCTCTGGGTACCGGCGGATTCACCCAGCGTCTGTTTCAGGCCATAACCGGTGGGCGAATGGCAGACGCGGGCGCAGGTGTCGACATTGTTATTGCCAAAGGCGGCACGCACCAGCTTTTGCACCAGATAGGTTTCTTCATTGGTGCAGCGGCTGGAGGTGATGCCGCCCACCGCGTCGCGGCCATATTTTTGCTGGATACGGCGGAATTCGCTGGCGGCATGATTGAGCGCCACTTCCCAGCTGACCTCCTGCCACGGCGCGTCGATGCTGCGGCGGATCATCGGCTTGGTGATGCGGTCCGGGTGGGTGGCATAGCCCCAGGCAAAGCGGCCCTTGACGCAGGAGTGGCCATGGTTGGCCTGGCCGTTCTTGTCCGGCACCATGCGTACCAGTTGATTGCCCTTCAGCTCGGCGCGGAAGGAGCAGCCCACGCCGCAATAGGCGCAGGTGGTGATGACACTGCGCTCCGGCTGGCCCCACTGGATGACACTCTTTTCCATCAGCGTGGCGGTGGGGCAGGCCTGCACGCAGGCTCCGCAGGACACGCACTCCGAACCGAGAAAATCCGCCCCGCCCGCCGGGCTGACGCGGGAATCGAAACCGCGTCCGGCAATGGTCAGCGCAAACGTGCCCTGGGTTTCTTCACAGGCGCGCACGCAGCGGTTGCACACGATGCACTTGGACGGGTCGTAATCAAAATACGGGTTGGAAACGTCTTTCTTGTCCTGCAGATGATTGGCCCCGTCCATGCCATAGCGCACTTCACGCAGGCCCACCTGCCCGGCCACGGTTTGCAGCTCGCAATTACCATTGGCACTGCAGGTGAGGCAATCCAGCGGATGGTCGGAAATATACAGCTCCATCACGCCACGGCGCAGTCTGGCCAGCTTTTCGCTCTGGGTGCGCACCACCATGCCGGGCGAGACTGGCGTGGTACAGGAGGCCGGATAGCCGCGATGGCCGTCGATTTCCACCATGCACATGCGGCAGGAGCCAAACGGCTCCAGGCTGTCGGTGGCGCACAGCTTGGGAATGGCAGTGTCCAGCAGCGCCGCCGCGTGCATGACAGAAGTACCCGGCGGCACGCTGATGTTCTGGCCGTCGATGGTAAGGGTGATGCTGGCCTCGCCGGGGCGGGCCGGCGTGCCCATGTCCTTGTTGCAGGATGCACCTGCTCCGCATTGGCAGCTCATTGTGCTTGCTCCTGAGTGTCCAGCCCGAAGTCGGCCGGGAAATGACGCATGGCACTTTGCACGGGGAAGGGCGTCATGCCGCCCAGCGCGCACAAGGATCCGTATTGCATGGTGTCGCACAGATCATCCAGCAGCGCACGCTGGCGTTGCCGCTCGGCACTATCCGGTGCGGCCAGCAGGCGCTCGATGACTTCCACCCCACGGGTGGAGCCGATACGACAGGGCGTGCACTTGCCGCAGGATTCCTCGGCACAGAACTGCATGGCAAAGCGTGCCATCTGCCCCAGGTGCAGGCTGTCATCGCACAGCACCGCACCACCGTGGCCCAGCATGGCACCTATCGCCGCCAGTGCTTCGTAATCGAGCGGGGTATCAAACTGCGACGGTGGAATCCACGCGCCCAGCGGGCCGCCCAGCTGCACGGCTTTTACCGGTTTGCCGCTGGCGGTGCCGCCGCCGTAATCGAACACCAGCTCACGCAAGGTCAGACCAAACGCCCGTTCCACCAGCCCGCCACGCCGTACATTGCCTGCCAGCTGGAAAGCCATGGTGCCCAGCGAGCGGCCCATGCCGAAATTGCGATACCACGCCGCCCCGCGCGACAGAATCAGCGGCACTGAGGCCAGCGACAGCACGTTGTGTACCAGGGTGGGCTGGCCGAACAGGCCTTGCAAGGCGGGCAGTGGTGGCTTGGCGCGCACCGTGCCACGGCGGCCTTCGACTGATTCCAGCAGCGAGGTTTCCTCGCCGCAGATATAAGCCCCTGCCCCTTCACGCACTTCAATCTCGAATTCATGACCGCCGTGGGCCACATCCGCGCCCAGATAGCCATGGGCGCGGGCAATGTCGATGGCCTGACGCAGCACGGCAATGGCCGGGGCGTATTCGGAGCGCACATAGATATAGCCACGGCTGGCACCCACCGCCAGCCCGGCAATGGTCATGCCTTCGATCAGCAGGAAGGGGTCGCCCTCCATCAGCATGCGGTCGGCAAAGCTGCCGGAATCGCCCTCGTCGGCATTGCATACCACGTATTTCTGTTCCGCCTGGGCCTGACGCACGGTGCGCCATTTGATACCGGCCGGGAAAGCCGCACCACCACGGCCACGCAGGCCGGATTCCAGCACCTCGGCCACGATTTCGTCGTGGCTCAGCCGCGCTGCGTGCTCCAGCCCCTGATAGCCGCCGTGAGCCAGATAATGTTCCAGCGACAGCGGGCTGGTGATGCCGGCGCGGGCAAACAGCAGGCGCTGCTGGGTTTTCAAATAAGGCAGCTGTTCCACCAGCCCCACCGACAACAAGTGGTCGCCATTGGCAGCCAGGTCCACATCCAGCAGGCTGGCGACTTGATCCGGGCTGACTTCACGGTAAGCGGCACGGCCTTGCGGCGTGTCCACCTCCACCAGCGGCTCCAGCCAGAACAAGCCGCGCGAGCTGGTGCGCACGATATCGATGTCCAGCTTGCGGCGTGCCGCTTCGGCGGCGAACGCTGCCGCCACGGCATCCGCGCCCACGGCACAGGCTACCGAATCCATCGGGATATACAGGGTCAGCATTTCGCCTCCTTGCCACAGGCTGCCAGCAGGGCGCTGAGTTTTTCCGGGGTGACGCGCGCATGCAGCTGGCCATCCAGCTGCAAGGCCGGGGCACAGGCACAAGCCCCCAGGCAGTACACCGGGCGCAACTCCAGCTGGCCGTCCGCCGTGTGGCCGTGATCCTCCACCCCCAGTTGCGTGCGCAGCTGGGCGGCCAGCGCCTCGGAGCCCATGCTCTGGCAGGCTTCGGCGCGGCACAGGCGCAGGCTGTGCGCGGCAGGCGGGGATGTACGGAAATCGTGATAGAAGCCGATGACGCCATGTACCTCGGCCTGGCTCTGGTTCATGGCACGGGCAATGGCCGGGATGGCATCTGCCGGGATATGGCCCAGTGCATCCTGTACGGCATGCAGCAGCGGCAGCAGGCCGCCGGGCAGGTCCCGGTATTGCTGCAGCAGTTGCTGGAGTGTCTCTTGTTGTTGTGCGTTCATGCTTGCGGTCCTGCGCGTGAGCCTTGCTTGAAAACATGCTGTTTGACTGCCAGACGGCAAGATTGCGCCGTCTGGCAGCGCACTGCAATGCCCAATTGGCGTTAGCTGCCAGTCGGGCATGTACTACTTGATGGTGAGCTCAGTGTCAGGCGGCGCTGAGCAATTGCAGATGCGGGTCGATGACGAATTTCTTCGGCGCTCCGCCATCGAAAGCCGCATAACCCTGCGGGGCCTGATCCAGCGTGATCAACTCCACGCCCACCACTTCGGCAATATTGATGCGGTCCCACAAAATGGCCTGCATCAGCGCACGGTTGTACTTCATCACCGGGGTCTGGCCGGTGAAGAAGGCGTGGGACTTAGCCCAGCCCAGCCCCAGCCGTACCGACAGGCTGCCCTTGCGCGCCGCGTCGTCCTTGGCGCCGGGGTCGTCGGTCACGTACAGACCGGGAATACCGATGCGCCCTGCTTCGCGGGTGACTTCCATCAAGGAATTGAGCACCGTGGCCGGGGCTTCCTGCTGCGAACCGGCATGGCCGTGGCCACGTGCTTCGAAACCGACAGCATCAATGGCGCAGTCCACTTCCGGCACGCCCAGAATGGCGGCAATCTGCTCGGCCAGTGTGGCGTCCTGCGACAGGTCGGCAGTTTCAAAACCCACCGCCCGCGCATGCACCAGCCGCGCCGGGTTCACATCGCCCACAATCACCACCGCCGCACCCAGCAAGCGGGCGGAAGCCGCCGCCGCCAGACCCACCGGCCCTGCCCCGGCCACATACACCGTGCTGCCGGGGCCGACACCTGCCGACACCGCACCGTGATAACCGGTAGGCAGAATATCGGACAGGCAGGTGAGATCGCGGATCTTGGCCATGGCCTGATCGCGGTCGGGGAATTTCAGCAGGTTGAAGTCGGCATAAGGCACCATCACGTATTCCGCCTGTCCGCCCACCCAGCCGCCCATGTCGACATAGCCATAAGCGCCACCGGCACGGGCCGGGTTTACCGACAGGCACACGCCGGTGTGTTGTTCCTTGCAGCAGCGGCAGCGACCGCACGCCACATTGAACGGCACCGACACGATGTCGCCCTTTTTCAGGGTTTCCACATCGCTGCCCAGCTCGATGACCTCGCCGGTGATTTCATGCCCCAACACCAGGCCGGAAGGCGCGGTGGTGCGACCACGTACCATGTGCTGGTCCGAGCCACAGATATTGGTGCTGAGTACTTTCAGGATGACCCCATGGCCCAGCTTGCGGCCTTGGGGGGATACCAGTTCGGGAAAGGGAATGGACTGCACTTCTACCTTGCCTGGCCCTACATAAACGACTCCGCGGTTACCCGTCATTGTTGTCTCCTCACTGCAACTTCTCGGAGCGCGCCCCGCTCCGGGGGGAGCCTGCACCAGCCTTGGCTGGCGGCCCACCTCAAGATAAGGGAGCGGGTGCTGGGCAACTTGAACAAATGCGACAGGATTACGGTGGATCACGTCTGTGGGCTGTCTGCCCGCCTGATAAAAAAACCTGTGGAATCATGGGGTTTTATGTATGAAAACGGTGGTGGACGGGGAATGGAGCGGGGTCGGTGCGGTGCTTATGTGCCTTCGCGCTCGAGGTTGCCGCCACAAAGTAAAAACAGGTGTTGCATCCGCTCACGCGGATGATGTTTTGTCTTGCCGCTTCCGCGCGGCGGACGGGAAAGGGATCTTTGCTTGGCCAAAGATCCCTTTCATCCCTAAAGGCCACCCAGCAAGCATGGCCTGCGGCTACCCTCCGGGGCCTGCCCCTGCTGCGGCACGGCTGGAACTCGCGATTGGCTAACGTCCAATCGCTCAAACAGCCAGCCGCTTAAAACCGCAGCAGCGCCACCCGTCGGCATGCTTGACGGGGCCCTTGGGCGCGTCGGTACGGTGCTTATCTGATCAAGAACACCTTGGCGTTGGTGCGCAGCCTTCCGCCGCCTCCACCCGCCACGCCTGTTTGTTCATCCGTCTGGCCAATAGCTGATGGCAAGCCTCCGCCAGCCGCAGCAATTCCACATTACTGCTGGGTAAGCCGTCCGGCGCGGCAATGTGCTGGGCCAATGCCTGCAAGGGCGTGGCCTGACTATTGAGCGCCACCAGTCGGCCATGTGCATGGCGGCTGGCGTGGTTGGGGGTGAAGCGTAGCGTCAGCAGCCAATGGCCGTGCTGCCAGCCCTGTCCCTGTTCCAGTACCGCACGTAATACCGCATGGCTGATCTGCTGCCCGGCCTCTGCGGCCATGGCCAGTGCCTGGTCGTGGCGTGGGGCGTCGCTTGGGCGTTGCTGCAAGGCGGGAAGGGCTTGGCGGTTCAGCCAGTGGCGTAGCCGTTGTGTAGCGGGGCGATGGATTTGGCGCAGCGCCTGTTGCAGGGTGTTTTCCGGCCAGTACTGTTGCGGGGTGTCGTGGTGTGGCTGTTGGCAGTTGGGGTGTTGTTGCAGGATGTGTCGCAGGCGGTGGCGCAGGCGTGGGCCGAATAGCTGGAGGATGTCGTCGCCGTGCAGGCAGCAGGTGTGGGGGTGGAGGTGCAGGCGGATGGGTTTGCCGAGGTAAAACAGGGTAAGGGGTGGGGGAATGGCTGATGGTGAGTTTTGAGTCATGGGGCTGATCTCCAATTTCACCAACTAGATATACAGGTCGCCAAACCTGATTGCGCCTGGTGGCGCAACTGGATAAGGCTAATCAGCGTTATTGGCAGCGGCAAGGGTAGAGGGGCGCGGAGACACTGGCAAGATGTGCAGGTAAGGGGATTGAATCCGCTGCGCGGATGATGTTTTGTATTGCCGCTTCCGCGCGGCGAACGGGAAAGAGGGCTTGCCTGGCCAAGCCCTCCTTCACCTCCACGGCCACCCCACAGGCATGGCCTGCGGCTTCCCTTCGGGGCCTGACCGGGCCGAGGCGCGCCTGAACTCGCGATTTGCTAACGTCAAATCGCTCAAACATTGCAGGCGCTTAATACCTCGCCCCGGCCACCCGTCGGCATGCTTGACGGGGCCCATGGCCGCGTTGGTACGGTGGGGAATTCAGTAGATTAAGACGATTTCGGATGCCACCAAGTGGACTTCTGCTTACGACCCAAAGCAGAAGTTCAGTGCATATCTGCCAAGAGCATTCATTCGGTCTTGGCTGCCATGCAAAACATTTGATCTGAGTGTCCGCTCAAGGCCTGAGGCCAGCCATTTGATTGGGAGCAATACTGAACATCAGCTTTCTGACCGCCGGAATGTGTACTTCCGAACCAAATCAGTACTCTGATCGGGTTGTACCTATTAGATAGAAATCAGATCAGCATAGTCATTCATTGGCCCGACGGACAAGAACAATGGCTCAAGGTTCGTAGAAACTCGACTGCGAGGCTTGAAGGCTACTCGAACCTCTTTCTGGTAAGCGTACCCGAAATGCTTTGCCATCTCTGGGATCCTGAACTTTGTATAATCACGATAAGGATCGTAGTAGGTCACCTTTCCTTCCATAGGAATCCAATCTGGAAAGCGTGCAAGGAATGAGGAGATCAGCCGCTGTTTGAAGAGGATGGGGTTCCGAATGACTATCGCTGAGTCGGCATCGAAATCAGTAGGCATCCGATAGTGAATGTGTTCACATAGACTGAAGAGATAGTAGTCATCGAACACTAGCGGAAGCACGATGTCGTCATCTTCAAATTCAATCAATTTCCCCTGAAAGTTGATATTCGACTTACCCTCGAGCCGCTCCTTGTACGTAGGAATGAAAAAGGTTCGGCTGGTTTCATCATCACGAACAGAATCAAGGAAACTCGCGTCGTTATATAACCCCGCGTTAGCCAACCGAAGATTGCCAGTTTGCAGCATGGGCTCAAGAAACTGGCGCTTCCCATATTTGACAAGGATAGGGGTCGTAGGTGTGTTGTATCCATCGAACATTCTTACGCCGATTGGCATGCCATGCTCGAAATACTTAAGTATCGGTGCTTTGGCTGACTGAATTAGATTAATTGGCGGCATATCACCGAACCGCCCCCCATATTCTTCGAGTATGTGTGTGAAGACCTGCATATACTCATCTGTCTCAGACATTGGTACAGGCCGCAAATTACCATCCGGTCCAATCTCATTCACATTCAGGAAGATGTTGCGAAACCGCTCAGCAACTCTGTCATCAGGTGCACCAATCAGATAGGGTCTCGCCAGATAGGTGTGGCGCCATACTTCGTGACGCGCCAAACCTCTTTGCTGCCCTGACTTCCATTCATAGTGTCGACGTTGTTGATCGAAAACTTCAAGTCGCTTGCGGATTTGATCGAGACTAACTTTTGCCATTTTTATTCTGGTGAACAATGTGTCGTAAAACAGCAGGGACTATCCCTTTATCACTTTTCACTCCGCACCAACAAGGTTAAAGGAGCGAGTGGACATGATTGTAAATATCAACGGCATCGACAATGATGCAAGGGATATTCTTTGCTTCATAGTTAAGCTGTCAATCAGGCTGAGCCAATCGCTACCAGCAACATTCAACAGATTGCTGACGTATCCCATGACCCTGGCAATGGTAACAACACCCAAATCTAAGACGTCACATGGTCAATCAGCGAGGCTGTTTCTGGCCGATACCAGTCATGCTAGCACGTTGGCATGGAGAAAATCTTGACCTGTCTTGGTAACGGTCCAAACAGTGATCCGTCCGTTATCGCAAGGCCGTACCAACGAAACCTGCTCCCGTCAGCGCGAGCCGACGCAGGCGTGCCGCTCAGGGTCTTAAGCGGTCGGCTGTCCGCAGCGGCGCGACGTTAGCGCGCCGCAAGTTCCGGCCGCGCCCTGAGTGGCATGGCAGGGGCGGGAATTCGACGCGCTGCGGGTCGCCTTTTCTTTGGGTAGGCGGTTTCAAGAGCCAAGTGCAACGGTGGTTGGAATCCTGATATCCAGATTGAAGCAACATTCCCAGAATGCTTCGCTGGGCTTCTTAAACCCT
>NZ_QJKC01000030.1 GCF_003202035.1 Aquitalea magnusonii
CCTATCGGTTATTCTGTTTTTTAAAGAGCGGTGCAGGTCGCTGCGTTTCGTTTCCGTCGCTGCGTTGTCTGCTGAGGAGGCGAACTATACCGCCCTGCCCCACCCTCGTCAACACTTTGTGCGAAGAAAAGTGCAGATTCTGGCCAAACACCGGCCAATTACGCGCTAAGTAACTGAGCAACAAGCAACTATGCCGTGGGGGTTTTATTACGGCTTTGCTGCAAGTACAGCGCAGCGGACGGACAACAGCCTGCGCCCGCCATGAAAACCGGGCGATCTGGCGCAAAAAGCCGGCCTCATCCGCCACACAGGCAGCAAAAAGCCCGGCTGGGCCGGGCTTTTTGTACCAAGAGCTACTCTATAGCTATATCAGCTACGGTAGTCGGCGTTGATTTTCACATAATCATAAGAGAAGTCGCAGGTCCAGACGGTAGCCTGTGCTGCGCCGCGCCCCAATACTACGCGCACGGTGATTTCGCTCTGGCTCATCACGCGCTGGCCATCTTCTTCCTTGTATTCCGGGTTACGACCGCCATTGCAGGCAACCAGTACATCATCCAGATACAAGGAGAGGCGATCGACATCCAGATCGCTGACACCGGCGTAGCCGATGGCGCACAGCAGACGGCCCAGGTTCGGGTCGGAAGCGAAGAAGGCGGTCTTGACCAGCGGCGAGCGGGCGATGGCGTAGGCGACGTCCTTGCACTCGGCTACCGAACGGCCACCTTCGACCTTGACGCTGATGAACTTGGTGGCACCTTCGCCATCGCGAATGATGGCCTGGGCCAGCTCGGTGGCTGCATCCACCAGCGCGGCCTTGAGGATGGCGTAAGCCGGATGGTTGACCGAGTCGATACGCGGGGCGGCGCTTTTGCCGGTGGACACCAGAATGAAGCTGTCATTGGTGGAGGTGTCACCATCGACCGAGATGCAGTTAAAGGACAGGTCGGCCACTTCCTTGACCAGTTGTTCCAGCACCGGGCGGGTGACCTGCGCGTCGGTGGCAACAAAGCCCAGCATGGTAGCCATATTGGGATGAATCATGCCGGCGCCCTTGGCGATGCCGGTAATGCTGACTTTGGCGCCGTCGATTTCCAGCGTGCGGCTGGTGGCCTTGGGCGCGGTGTCGGTGGTCATGATGGCTTCGGCAGCTTCGGCCCAATTGGCCGTGCGGCGGGTCGGCAGCGCCTGGATGATCTTGTCGGCCGGCAGCGGCTCCAGAATGACGCCGGTGGAGAACGGCAGGATTTGCTCGACGGCGCAATCCAGCTCGCCCGCCAGTGCCTGGCAGACCGACAGCGCACGTTGGCGGCCATCTTCACCGGTGCCGGCGTTGGCATTGCCTGTATTCACCACCAGCGCGCGGATCTGCACGCCGGCATCCAGGTGTTTTTTGCTGATCTGTACCGGGGCGGCACAGAAGCGGTTCTGGGTGAAAACGCCGGCAACGGTATTGCCCTTGTCGATGCGGATGACCAGCACATCCTTGCGATTGGCCTTTTTGATGCCGGCTTCGGCCACATTCAGTTCGATGCCATCGATGATGGCCAGCTTGTCGGCGCTAACCGGGGTCAGATTGACTGCCATGATGAGTTCTCCAATGCCTGCACGCTGACACGTGCCTGTTGCTTGCGTGTTGTGTGGCTCGATTGTAACGGAATCATTCCTGCTGGCTATCGAGGATTTGTTGCAACGCACTACCGTAGCGCGCCAGCTTCAGCTCGCCCAGGCCATGGACTTTTCCCAGTTCGCGCAGGTTTTGCGGGCGGCGCTCGACGATATCGCGCAGGGTGCGATCAGAAAAGACGGCATAGGCCGGCACATTGTGCTCATCGGCCATCTGCCGCCGCCAACGGCGCAGCGCCTGCCACAGCCGCTCTTCACGTTCGGTACGCAGCCAGCGGTCGGTATTGACACTGCGTGCCTTGCTGTCGTCGGCCAGTGGGCGCAGGTAGATTTTTTCCTGCCCCTTGAGCAAGGGCCGGCAGGCGTCGGTCAACACCAGCGACTGGCCGCGGGCAATGTCTACTTGCAGGATCTTGCGCGCCACCAGCTGGCGGATCAGCGAACGCCAGGCGCGCTGGTTGTAATCACGGCCGATGCCGAAGGTGGACAGCTTGTCATGACCGAAACTGGTGACTGACTGGTTGCTACGCCCCAGCAGTACGTCCACCACGTGATTGGCGGCAAAGCGCTGCTCTACTCTATAGATGCAGGACAGCAGTTTTTGCACCGGCACGGTGGCATCAAAGGTGATGGGCGGGTTCAGGCAGTTATCGCAATGACCGCAGGGCTGGCTGGCCTCACCAAAGTGACTGAGGATTTGCTGGCGGCGGCAACTGGCGGTTTCGCAGAAGGCCAGCATGGCATCCAGTTTGGACAGTTCCACCTGCTTTTGCAGCTCGGCCATGTCCGAGCCCTGAATCATCTGGTTGAGCTGCACCATGTCGTTGAGGCCATAGCACAACCAGCTGGAAGCCGGCAGGCCATCGCGCCCGGCGCGGCCGGACTCCTGATAGAAGTTTTCCGGACTCTTGGGCAGATCAATGTGGGCGACAAAGCGCACATCCGGCTTGTCGATGCCCATGCCGAAGGCCACGGTGGCCGCCATGACAATGCCTTCTTCACGCAGAAACTCGCGCTGATGGCGCTCGCGTACCTCATGGCTGAGGCCGGCATGGTAAGGCAGTGCGGGAATGCCGTTCTGGCTGAGCCACTCGGCAGTTTCTTCCACCCGTTTGCGCGACAGGCAATAAACGATGCCGGAAGCACCGGGATATTCATTATTGATGAAGTCCAGCAGCTGCTTTTTGGCATTGTGCTTTTCCACCACCTGATAAAACAGGTTGGGACGGTCAAAGCTGGACAGGAACACCCGGGCATCGCCCAGCTTGATGTAATGCAGGATGTCTTCGCGGGTTTGCGGATCGGCCGTGGCAGTGAGCGCGATGCGCGGCACCTGTGGGTAATGTTCGGCCAGCAGGCCCAGCTGTTGATATTCCGGGCGGAAATCGTGTCCCCACTGGCTGACGCAATGCGCTTCGTCGATGGCAAACAGCGCAATGTCCAGCTGCGCCAAAAAATCGAGAAAACGGGGTGTCAGCAGACGCTCGGGCGCGACATAGAGCAGATCGAGCGTACCGGCCCGCGCCTGCATGGCGATGGCGCGCGCATCTTCGGGCGAGGTGGCGGAATTAAGGCAGGCTGCGGCGACGCCCACTTCGGTCAGGGCGGCCACCTGGTCCTGCATCAGCGCGATCAGCGGCGACACCACGATGGCGATGCCCGGCCGCAACAGGGCAGGTATCTGGTAGCACAGGCTTTTGCCGCCGCCGGTAGGCATCAGCACCAGTGCGTGGCCGCCTTCGACGATATGGTTGACGATCTCCGCCTGTTGCCCACGAAACGCCGGGTAGCCAAAGATATTGCCAAGTAGGGAGAGTGCGTCCTGCATGCGGATAAAGAGTCCAGATCCGGCTGGCAACACCAGCGCGACAAATGGCAGCAACCTGTCGAAGTCATGGGAAGCTGCCTATTGTACGGCAAAGCGGCGGGCTGCAAAAAAAAGCCGCCCGGGAAGGGGCGGCAACAAGTTGGATGGAGACAATGTGAAACGAAGAGGAAAATGCTCTCGTGCATGAAAGACCATGCTGCCAGCGGGAAAGTTCCTAGCCACCGCCGCTGCAAGCTGGCTGCATTGGTAAAAAACAGTGCGCAGCACGCACCATTTCCCCTGGCCACTGAACCTCAGGCAATCACCAAACCTCTATCACACGGTAACGTGCCCGCGCATGGCCCGCGCGATTTCCCCATGAGGGCGGCCTATGCGAAACTGTGCACATCAAACCGGAGATCAAGCATGTTTTATCGTCTGCTCGCCCTGGCAGCCTGTGGCAGCCTGCTGGCCGCCTGCACCACCCTGCCGCCCCAGACCAGTCCGACCAAGCCCCGTCCGGGCCCCGGCCCTGTCCTGCCCCAGGCGAATGCCGACTGGGAAAACCTGGGCGTATCGCCCAACGGCAATATCCTGAACGAGCTGGACAAGCTGTCGATCAAGCAGCAAGGCGCAGTGGTCACCTTTCGCGACCGCAAGACCATTTTCAATCTGCGCAAGGAAAATTTCCTGTCCACCCCGCGCCACAAGGTCTCCATCAACAGCTGGCTGATCGACTGCTCGGCGCGTACTTTCCGGCTGACCGGCATGGTGCTGTTTGATGAAAATGGCCGCCAGATTGCCAGCTACACTTACAATGACAGCCAGATAAAGGCCATGCCGGTGACACAAAACTCTGCCAGCTTCCAGCAGATGCAATACGTATGCAAAGGCTTGGCCGGCTTCTGATATATTCGGAGCCAAACCGGGAAGCACCGCCCAGCCTGCCACGGGCCGGCTGGCGGAAAAATCACCGTCATTGAATTGTCAGCGCGTTCACCGGCATTGCCAGAGGGAGATCCCATGCACGCCATCCGTCGTGTGGTGTTCAATCAGAAAGGTGGAGTAGGCAAATCCACCATTACCGCCAACCTGGCGGCGGTTGCCGCCCGCCGTGGCAAGAAGGTATTGCTGATCGATCTGGATGCCCAGGGCAATGCCAGCCAGTACCTGAGCGGCGCCATCCAGCCTGCGACGGACAAGTCGGCGGCCGGCTTTTTTGGCCAGATGCTCAATATCAGCATGTACAGCAAGGATTTGCAGGATTTTGTCAGCGATACGCCGTTTGATGCGCTGCAGCTGCTGGCCTCGCACCCGGAGCTGAGCGAGCTGATGGTGAAGCTGGAAAGCCGCTACAAGATGTTCAAGCTGAAAGAAGCGCTGGACCAGGTCGCCACCGACTTTGATGAAATCTGGATCGATACCCCGCCGGCGCTGAATTTCTTTACCCGCTCGGCGCTGATCGCCGCCGACCGCTGCCTGATTCCGTTTGACTGCGATGCCTTCTCGCGCCAGGCGCTGTACAACCTGATGGCCAGCGTCGAGGAGATCCGTGCTGATCACAATCCGGCGCTGCAGGTGGAGGGCATCGTGGTCAACCAGTTCCAGCCGCGCGCCAGCCTGCCGGTACGACTGGTGGCCGAGCTACGGGCCGAAGGCCTGCCGGTGCTGGATCCGCCCTTGTCCGCCTCGGTCAAGATCCGCGAATCGCACGATGTGGCACGCCCGATGATCTATCTGGATCCCAAGCACAAGCTGGCCCTCGAATTCGCCGCGCTCTACGACAAGCTGGCCTGAGCCGGCGGGACACCATGTCGACCGGCCTGAGTCGCTTCACTTCCCTGCTGCTGGGAGCGCTACTGACCATTATCCTGCTCTGCGCGGAATACGCGCTGTTGCTGGATAACGACCGCGTGCGCGAACAGGAAAAGCTGCAGCACTGGGGCGAACTGGGCACCGAACTCCTGGCCACCCGGCTGCAGGAAATGCTCGACCGGACCGACCTGCTGGCGCAAAGCCTGATTCGCCAGCGCCACAGCACCGGCACGCCGCCCAATCTGGGCGAGCTGGCGCCCACGGTACTGAAGGAAGAAAGCCGGTTTGGCGGCATCGGCATCGTGCGCCGCATCGAGCCGAACCAGCGTGCAGAATTCGAAGCGGCCATTGCCAACAGCATCCGCATGCTGAAAGACCGCCATCTGGTCACCAGCCCGCAACAGCCCATGTACTACCCGGTGGAAAGCTATCTGCCGGACGATGGCAATGCCCTGCCGCAAGGCATGGATCTGGGCAGCCTCGACAATGCGCGCCGCAAGATGGACCAGGCACGCAATCGCAACCAGCCCATGCTGATGTTCAACACCCTGGTTCCCGGCGCGCCGCCCCGGCTGGACATCATGGCCAACCTCAACGACGACGGCCACCTCTTGCTGGTGAACCTGCGCAGCGACCTGCTGCTGCAAAGCAGCCAGAGCAATCCCGACCAGCCCAACCCCTTGCAGCATGTGCGGCTGGTCGCCTGGAACCAGGAAGCGCCAGACCAGCCCAGCCTCGACTCGCATCCGCTGCAGGCACTGCCATCCGGCAATCCGCTGCTGACCACCCGTCGCAGCATTGGCGGCTACGACCTGCTGTTTGGTGCTTATCCACTGGAAGACAACCAGCCGGCGCTCAGCGCACAGGGTTATGGCATTCTCGCCACCTCGGCGCTGGTCATGCTCCTGCTGCTGATCCTGCAGCAACGCCAGATCAGCAACAATCAGGGCCTGCGCACCCTGCTGCGCCGCCAGCATCACCAACTGGAGCTGAACAACCGCACCCTGCGCGAACAGATCAACGACCGCGCCAGTTCGGAACAGGCACTGGCGGAAAGCGAGGCGCGCCAGCGCGCCATCCTGCAAGCCAGCTCCGATGCCATCATCCTGATCAACCGCAGCGGCCTGATTACCCATGTCAATCCGGCGGCCGCCAAGCTGATCGGCCAGAGTGCCGAATCCATCGAACACCTGCCGGTCGGCTCCCTGCTCACCGAGCTGTACAGCCTGAGCCCCAGCATCAGCTTCGAATCGATTGCCGCCGCCCGGGAAGGCCGTACCTTCGAGGCCCACCTGCTGCGCAGCGACAACAGCCAGATGCCGGTCGAACTGTCGCTCAGCCGGGTGGAAGCGCCGGACGACTCCTTCTATGTGGCGGTATGCCGCGACATCAGCCTGCGCAAGGAACAGGAAGCCGCGCTGATCCGGCTGAAAAACAGCCTGGCCGAACAGGTGGAGGTGCAGAGCCGGCAGCTGGCGGCACTGCTGGAAGCCAGCCCCATGGCCATGGCCTATATCGTTGACCGCCACCTGCGCCGGGTCAACGGCGCCTTTCTCGACCTGTTCGAACGCGAGGAAGACGAAGTCATCGGCCAGACCACCCTGCCCTATTTCGAGAGCCAGGAACAATGGGAACGCACCGGGCGCGCGCTGTACAACCTGCTGAACGACGGCAAGGTGGTGCAGTCCGAAGTCAAGCTGCGCACCGGCAGCGGCAAGCTGATCTGGTGCCGCATGTTTGGCCGCGCGGTCAATCCCTCGGTGCCCAAGCTGGGCACCATCTGGCTGTACCAGGACTTCTCCGCCCAGCGCGAAATGGAAGACGCCCTGCGCCAGGCCAAGACCCTGGCCGAGGAAAACAGCCGCGCCAAGACCGAATTCCTGGCCAATATGTCGCATGAGCTGCGCACGCCGATGCATGCGATCCTCGGCTTTACCGAAATCGGCGAAGCCCGCGCCAGACAGCTGCAGGACGACAAACTGGAACAATACTTCCAGCGCATCCACAGCAGCGGCAACCGCCTGCTGCAATTGCTCAACGACCTGCTGGACCTGGCCAAGATGGAAGTGGGCAAGATGGACTACCACTTCGGTCATTTCGATCTGGCCCACTGCCTGCGCGAAGCCTGCGATGAAATGACCCCGCTGGCCAGCAATCACAACATCAAGCTCTATCTGTACTGCACACCGGAAAAACTGACCGCCGACATCGACCCCTTCCGCCTCGGCCAGGTGATCCGCAATCTGCTGTCCAATGCCATCAAGTTCAGCCCGGCCGGCGAAGTGATCCGCATCACTGCCCGCTTGCAGCTCAATAGCCAGCAGCAGGAAGAAATCCTCATCTGTGTCGAAGACAGCGGCCCCGGCATTCCGGTGGACGAGGTCGAAACCATCTTCGACAAATTCATCCAGAGCAGCTCCACCAAGACCGGCGCCGGCGGCACCGGCCTGGGCCTGGCCATCTGCCGCGAAATTCTCCAGGCGCACCACGGCATCATCTTTGCCGAAAACCTCAGCCCGCGCGGTGCCGCCTTTACCGCTGTATTCCCCCGCAGGCACGACGCCAGCGCGGCTGGCGAAGGAAGCAACCATGTCACATCGACTTTTACTCGTTGACGACGAGCCCTTCAATCTGGAACTGATGACCGAGCTGCTGGAGGCAGCCGGCTACGAAACCGTGTGTGCCGAAAGCGGCGAACAGGCCTGGGATATCCTCCAGCGGCAAGGCAGCAGCCTGTCCACCGTGCTGCTCGACAAGATGATGCCCGGCCTCAACGGCTTTGATGTGCTCAAGCGCATCAAGAACACCCCCGAGCTGAATTTCCTGCCGGTCATCATGCAGACCGCCATCAATTCGCCGGCCAGCGTGCAGGAAGGCATGGAGGCCGGTGCCTTCTACTACCTGACCAAACCCTTCTCGCGCGACATGCTGCTGGCCGTGGTCAAGGCAGCCCACAGCCACTGGGACCGCCACCAGGCCTTTCGCGAACTGGCCAAGCAACATCTGGACGCACTGGCGCAATTGCAGCAGGCAGAATTCCGCCTGCGCACACTGAAGGAAGCCCAGACCGTCACCGCCTTGCTGGCCCGCACCTGCCCGCAACCGGAAAAAGTCGCCACTGGCCTGTTCGAGCTGATGGTCAACGCGGTGGAGCACGGCAACCTCGGCATCAGCTACGAAGAAAAGACCCGGCTGCAGGCCGACGGCGACTGGGAAAGCGAGCTGGAGCGCCGCCAGCGTGACCCGATACTGGGCCAGCGCGAAGTCAGCATCCGTTTTCTGCGCGAACCCGACGGTTTCAGCTTCACCATCCAGGACATGGGTGAAGGCTTTGACTGGCAGCAATATGAAGACTGCCCGGCCGCTTCGCTGATGGCCAGCCACGGACGCGGCATCCTGATTGCCCGCAAGCTGTCGTTTGACCAGGTGGAATACCAGGGCAAGGGTAACTGCGTGGTGGCCCGCATCCAGCGCCAGGGCTAGCCGGACGAGTCGGTGGCCTGCGGCACCTCATCCCGGGCACAAGGCCCGGCACTGCGCCAGTAGCGCGCGGCCAGCCGGCGATAACAGTCATAATGCAGCTCCGCCCCCAGGGTGAGGCTGAGCAGGCCATCGGCATCGGTACGCAACACCCGGCCCTGCTGCTGCAGCGATGCCAGCACCAGCGGATGCGGGTGACGGTAGCGGTTGAGAAATCCGGCACTCAGTACCGACACTTGCGGCTGCAGCGTTTCCAGCCAGAGCGGTGCCGTGGAAGTGCGGCTGCCATGATGCCCGGCCACCAGCACGCTACTACGCAATTGCTGGCCATAATCCGCCACCAGCCGCTCCTCCACGGCACGCGGCGCATCGCCGGTCAGCATCAGTGCATGGCGCTGGCCCGCCACCCGCAATACGCAGCTATGGCTGTTGTCATCGGCCAGCACTTCCGCCACCGGCGGCCATAGCACATCAAAGCGGATACCATCCCAGGCCCAGCTCTGACCGCGCTGGCACAGCTGGCCGGACAAGCCGTATTGCTCCAGCGTGGCCTGCTGTCCGACCAGAATGCGTCGCACCGGCAAGGCCGCTACGATGTCGGCCGCAGCCGCATCATGGTCCTTGTCGTTATGCGACAGCAGCAGGGTATCCAGTTGCCGTATGCCCAGCCCCTGCAATTGCGGCAACACCCAGCGCCCGCCCTCGGCCGCCCCGGTATCAAACAGCAGGGCATGCTGCCGGGTCTGGATCAGCACCGACAAGCCCTGCCCCACATCCAGCACCACAACGCGGAACTCCCCGGCCGCCGGTGGCGGTGGCTGATAACACAAGGCCGGCAACAGCAGGCTGGCCCCCAGCCAGCGACCGGGCATGCCGGCGGGCGCCAGCAGGTACAGGCTGCCGATCCCGCCCAGCAACAACAGCGGCCATGGCGCGGCGGCCACTTGCAGCATTGGCCATTGCGCCAGCCAGTCGACGCCACGGTAAAACCACTCGGCCAGCCAGCCGCTCAGCAGCAAGGGCCACTCCCATGGCAAGGCCACCGCCAGCAGCGCCAGCGGCGTGAGCAAGACCGAGACAAAGGGAATGGCCACGGCATTGGCCAGTGGGGACACCAGCGGAAACTGACCAAACAGGCTGAGCAAGGGCAACAAGGAAGCCACGGTAGCGGCCCATTGCCCCAGCAGCAGCTGGCGCGCCTTGCCGGCAGGACGGCGGCGCCCAGCCGACGACAGCATCAGCGCCGCCACCAGCCCGAAAGACAGCCACAGTCCGGGTGCCAGTACGGCAAAGGGGTCGATCAGCAACACCAGCACCAGCGCCAGCCACCACATATGCAGGCCGGACCAGCGCCGCCGCCACAGCAGCATCAGCGCCATGCAGCCCAGCATGTACAGGGTGCGCTGGGTGGGCACCGAAAAACCCGCCAGCACCGCATAACCGGCGGCCGCCAGGACGCCGCTGCCGACGATGAGCAAGCGTGGAGGGCAGGCCGTCACGGGCCAGCGGCGCAGCAGGACGGCCACGATGGCGGCGACCATGCCGGCCACCATGGTGATATGCAGGCCGGAGATCGACACCAGGTGGGTCAGCCCGGTTCGGGCCAGGCTTTGCCACTCGGCACGGGCAATGCGCTGCTGCGCCCCCACCGTGAGGCCGGCCACCAGTCCGGCAGCCCGGCTGCGCCCCAGCACCGCCTCGATACGCAACACCAGCCGCTCGCGCAGCCGGTCCACCCAGGCAGTGGCATCCTGCGCCTCGCCCAACAGCCGGGCACCGGGCTGGACCGTGCCACTGGCC
This sequence comes from Aquitalea magnusonii, assembly GCF_003202035.1. GTDB lineage: Bacteria > Pseudomonadota > Gammaproteobacteria > Burkholderiales > Chromobacteriaceae > Aquitalea > Aquitalea magnusonii. Next base: position 10,529 of record NZ_QJKC01000030.1, read on the forward strand.
AGCACGCCTTCCGACCATAGCCACTGCTCGGCATCAAAACCGAAGGGATTGGCGGTGGACTGGCGTGGGCGGAAGCGCGCCGTCAGCTGCCAGCGTTGGCCGGCATGCCATGGTGCAGCCATGACCGCCTCACCCTTGCGGGCAAACACCGTCAATTGCACCCGCGCTGGCAGACGGGCGCCCTCAGTCAGCACCCGCTCCACCTCGAACAGCATGCGCACACCATACTCCCCCGGAGTGGGCAGCCCGCGCACCACGCCCTCCAGCAACACAGGGCGCTGCCACTGCGTGGGCGGCAACTCCTGCGCCAGCCGCCATTGCGCCCGCGCATCGGCATAGCCCAGCCCCAGCAGAAAGGCCGCCAGCATGGCCGGGCGCGGACTGGCCAGCCACATCAGCAGCCATGCCAGCAGGCACAGACCGCCCAGGTTCCACAAGGAAGGCAGCTGTGGCAGAAAGGCGCAGCACACCACGCCGCACACAAACAAGGCAAGTTTCAGCATGCGGCTGTTATGCCGCCTGCCGCGGTGGCTGGCAATGGCGGCCCGGACAGGCTGCTTGCCGCCGTGCGGCGCATCCCGTATCGTGCCGGCAGTCATTCAAGGAAGCCCCATGACCGTCACCCCCCTGTTCTGCGCCGAAAGCGCACGCCGCGACTATGCCGAAGTGCTGGCCAGCCGCTTTGCCCTGCCCTTGCTCAGCCACCGCCCTACAGAAGGCTACTGGCTGGAGCTGGGTGCCGAACGGCTGGAACTGGTCACCACCGGCAAACACGGTGCCGTGTATGCCGAATTTGTCGAAGGCGCTGCGCGCCATCGTCGCGAACAGGGCGGCGGTCGTGGCCAGCCGGTGGCCAAGGCGGTGGGACTGAAAGGGGCAAAAGAGCTGCCGCATGTGGTGGATGCCACGGCGGGCCTGGGGCGCGACAGCTTCGTGCTGGCCAGCCTGGGCTGCCAGGTCACCATGGTGGAGCGCTCACCGGTGGCGGCAGCCTTGCTGTTTGATGCCTTGGAACGGGCGGCACGCGCGGCCGATACCGCCGCCATTGCCGCGCGCATGCAGCTGGTGCATGCCAACTCGGCAGACTGGCTGCGGCAGTTGCCACCGGAACAGCGCCCCGAGGTAGTCTTTGTCGACCCCATGTTCCCGGACACCGACAAGAAAAGCGCGGCTGCCAAGAAAGACATGCAGGCCTTCCAGCAGGTAATTGGCGATGATATGGACAGCGCCCGCCTGCTGGAAGCCGCCATCACCGCCGCCAGCGTGCGGGTGGTGGTGAAACGGCCACGGCTGGGGGCGCCGATTGAAGGCATCAAGCCTTCGGCGGTACTGGATGGCAAATCCACCCGCTTCGACCTCTACATCATCAAGGCGCTGCGCCCACAGGACAGCCAGTAAGCACAAGGTGCTTGCCTGTCTGGCCGACCAGGCCTAGCCTTGCTGTGCCACACCCTGATCCCAACGAGAAAGTCCTCCATGAGCCTGAGCTTTGCCCAACTGCTAGACCAGTACTGGTCGGCCCAGAAATGGGAAGTCAACCTGCTGATTACCTGCAATCTGCTGGGTGGCCTGCTGCTGGGCTGCCTGGTGGGCTATGAACGCTGGTCGAATGGCCGCGCTGCCGGCATGCGTACCTATGGCCTGGTGTCGATGGCGGCCACCGGCGTCATCAGCATGATCGGCTATTCGGGTTTCTGGTATGGCGGTGTCCACGCCGACATCATGCATGGCGACATGACCCGCGTGGCCCAAGGGGTGCTGACCGGGGTGGGCTTTCTGGGTGCCGGCATGATCATGAAGGAAGGCATGTCCATCAGCGGCCTGACCTCGGCCGCCTCGGTGTGGATGTCCTCGGTGATCGGCATTCTGGTGGGTGTGGGCTTTTATCTGTCCGCCATCGCCGTCACCCTGCTGTGCATCCTGTGCATGCGGGTGCTGAACTGGATGGAAGACCGCCTGCCGCGACGCTTCAGCCTGTTTGTCACACTGGTGGCCAAACAGGGGCACCACTGGACGGTGCAGCAGTTATGCACAGACTTGCGCGCACTCGGTGTCATCGTGCATGAGGAAAGCATTGCGCTGAAAGTGGGCAAGGATGCCACCGAGTGGAATTTTCTGGTGTCGGCACTGAACAAGCATCATCTGATCAATGTGGTCGACCTGTCGCGCGAAATCATCCAGCTGGAACATATCGAAACCTTCAGCGTGCAGCCGGCGCGCAACTGAGCCCGCTCAGCCCTGCGGCTGCCAGCCGTCATGGCGCAGACGCTCTGCCACCGCGGTGGCGGAACGCCGACAAGCCAGCACCGGAATGCCGCGCGCCGCTGCGGTATCACGGTAGTGACGCATGGCGTTGTGGCCCAGGTAGTCGGTCAGCAGAATCAGCATCTGGGTGTTTTTGGGTAGTGGCAACTTGCGCTGGTGCAGCGTATTGCGACCGGTAATATGGCGGGCAATACGGATATCGTACAGGGCCAGCACATCCGGAATCTGTCCCAGGCTATCGCCGCCGATCAGCAGGGCATCCATGTCAGTCCTCCTCGTGCCGCACTGCGGCCGTGTGATGGACAAACTGTAACTGGCTCGGAAAATTCCTAAAAATAATAAAAAATGGATTTGATATTCCGGCAAGACCGGTCAAGACTGCGCCACCCCTCCCGCCCCCTGAGGTAAAATGCCGCCATGCAAACCGAAGACCGCCTGAATGAACTGGAAGTGAAAATCGCTTTCCAGGACGACCTGCTCGACAGCCTCAATGCCACCGTCGCCCGCCAGCAGCAACAAATCGACCTGTTGCAGCAACAATTGCGCCTGGTCTACCAGCAATTCAAGGCCGCCCAGCCCGATAGCGGCAATAGCGGCGGCTCGCTGCGCGACGACATTCCGCCGCACTACTGATCATCAGCTGTTTTTGCGCTTGCGGGATACCACGGCTTCAATGTTCTTGCGGGCAATCAGCGGGGCCGATGCCGTCAAGGGCTTGGCGGCGGCGGCGGCCACTGGCGCTTGCAGCCACTGATGCATGATCAGGCAATCAACCAACCCCAGGCTGGGGTGCCGGTAAGCGCCCGGCACCCGGCCTACCTCGGCAAAGCCCAGCTTTTTCCACAGGGCGACCGCCACGCTATTGCTGGCCACCACCGCATTGAACTGCATGGCCAGATACCCCAGTTCCCGTCCGCGCTGTTGTGAATGCGCGCACAGTGCCGCCGCCACCCCTTTGCCACGCGCGGCAGGGGCCACCATATAGCCGCAATTGCACACATGGCCGCCCGGCCCGGCGGCATTGGGCTTGATGAAATAGCTGCCCAGCAACACGCCGTCCTCCTCGGCCAGCCAGGTTTCCTGCGGTAGCTCACACCACAGCGCCCGCGCCTGCGCCTCGCTCAGGTGCGGGTCATAGGCATAGCTGTCCTGCGCCTGGATGATGTGATGAAACGTCGGCCAGAAGGCCGGAAAATCGTCCGCGTGCATACGCCGGATATTCATGCTTTCTCCTGTGCAGCCACTGGCTGCGTCATCTTGCCGGAGAGCAGGCTGGCGGCGGCAATCAAGGCTCCGCCCAGCCACTCCTGCAAACTCATGCGTTCGCCGGCCAGCCAGTAGGCGGACAGCGCGGCAAACACCAGCTCCAGCAGCATCAAGGTCATGGCCTGACTGGCCGGCAACAGGCTGACGCCATGCTGGGAAATGATGCTGGTGGCCAGCAAGGTCATGCCCAGCAGTGCCAGCAACAGCCAGGCTGGCAGCGATGTATCCAGCACGGCTCCCAGTTGCTGACGGCTGGCCAGCGCGATCAAGCCCATCAGGGCAACACCAAACCAGATGGTGGCCGACTTGACCGGCACCGGCAGATTGCGCGCGCGCTTGCTCAGCACATTGCCCAGCGCAAAGCTGATGCCGCCGGACAGGGCCAGCCATTCATAGCGCTGGCTGAGCAGCGCCGCCCCCTCCAGCAGGCCGGGACGATACAGGATGATCAGGCAGCCTGCCAGCGACAGCCCCACCAGCAGCCACCCGGTCCGGGTGAGTTTTTCCTGTAATAGCAGGCGGGAAAACAGGGCCGTCCACAAGGGCGACAGGTAAAACAGCAGCAGCACCCGCATCACCATGCCCTCCGACACCGCCCAGGTATAGCTGAAATTGCACCAGCCAAACAGCAGGGCCAGCAAGGGCAGCACCGGATGCCAGCGCAGCTGGCGGCGATACACATCGAAGAACAGGGCAATGCCCAGCATGGCGGCAATCAGGTACACCAGCAGCGAGGTTTGCGCGATGCTGACACCCCGCTCGTTCAGCGCGCGAAACGGGTACCACATCAGGCCCCAGACCAGGGCGGTGGTCAGAATGGCAGCGATGGCAAGAAGCTTTTGTTTTACAAGAGGCATCACGATTTCTTAAGATGAGCGATTGTGCGGCTTTGCCATGGCAAGGCCAAACCAGACCAGAAGCAGATGGCATGACCAAGCTGCTCCCACAGCATAGAGAGAACCAAGCGTGAATCCCCACCTGGACAGCCTGCAACCCTATCCCTTCCAGCGTTTGCGTCAGCTGATGGCTGGTGCGGTCCCGGCTGACAAGCCACACATCAACCTGTCGATCGGCGAGCCCAAGCACCCGACGCCGGACGTCATCAAACAGGCGCTGGTCAATGCCCTGGGCGGCCTGGCCGTCTACCCGGCCACGCTGGGCAGCCCGGAATTGCGCCAGGCCTGCGCCGACTGGATGCAGCGCCGCTACGGTCTGCAACTGGACGCCGAAAAAGAAATCCTGCCGGTCAATGGCAGCCGCGAGGCGCTGTTTGCCTTTGTCCAGACCGTGATCGACAGCCAGCGGGCAGAAAAACCGGTGGTGATTTCACCCAACCCGTTTTACCAGATTTACGAAGGCGCGGCACTGCTGGCAGGGGCTGAGCCCTTCTATGTCAACTGCACCGCCAGCACGGGTTTTCAGCCGGACTGGGCCAGCGTGCCGGAAAGCGTATGGGCACGGACCCAGCTGGTATTCGTGTGCAGCCCGGGCAACCCCACCGGCGCGGTGATGTCGCTGGACGACTGGCAGAAGCTGTTCGCCCTGTCCGACCGCTACGGTTTTGTCATTGCCAGTGACGAGTGCTATTCGGAAATCCACTTCGGCCAGCCGCCGCTGGGCGGGCTGGAAGCCGCCAGCAAACTGGGCCGCGGCTTCGAGCGACTGGTGATGTTCACCAGCCTGTCCAAGCGCTCCAATGCGCCGGGCATGCGCTCCGGCTTTGTGGCCGGCGACGCCGCCCTGCTAGCCAGATTCATGCTGTACCGCACCTATCAGGGAGGCGCGATGAGCCCCACCATCCAGGCCGCCAGCGTGGCCGCCTGGAATGACGAAGCCCATGTCGAGGAAAACCGTGCGGCGTATATCGCCAAGTTCCAGGCCGTGACACCGCTACTGGCCGAGGTGCTGGATGTGGCCTTGCCGGATGCCAGCTTCTACCTGTGGGCCAAAGTACCCGGTGGCGATGATGCCGCCTTTGCCCGCGCGCTGTTCGAGCAGGAGCACATTACCGTCCTGCCCGGCTCCTTCCTGGCCCGCACCGCCCATGGTGTGAACCCGGGCAGTGGCTATATCCGTATCGCTCTGGTCGCGACACTGGCAGAATGTCAGGCTGCCGCCGAGCGCATCGTGCGTTTCGTCAAGACCACTCATCGATAAAAGCGACATCCACCTGTTATGACTGTTTCCATTCACATTGCCAAAGGACTTCATCACATGCACCCGATCCAAGCCCTGATTGAAGAGGCGTTCGAAAAGCGCGCCGACATCACCCCCGCCACCGTATCGGTCGAACTGAAAGCCGCCATCAGCCAGGTTATCGACGAACTGGACAATGGCCACCTGCGCGTGGCGGAGAAGGTAGACGGCGACTGGGTAGTCAACCAGTGGGTCAAGAAAGCCGTGCTGCTGTCCTTCCGCATTCGCGACAATGTGGTGCAGGACGATGGCGTCAGCCGCTATTTCGACAAGGTCGATACCAAGTTCCATGACTGGAGCGAAGCCCACTTCAAGGAAGCCGGCTTCCGCGTGGTGCCGGGTGCCGTGGCACGCAAGGGCAGCTTCATTGCCAAGAACACCGTGCTGATGCCGTCCTACGTCAATATCGGTGCCTATGTGGACGAAGGCACCATGGTGGACACCTGGGCCACTGTCGGCTCCTGCGCCCAGATCGGCAAGAACGTGCACCTGTCCGGCGGCGTGGGCATTGGCGGCGTACTGGAACCGCTGCAAGCCGGCCCCACCATCATTGAAGACAACTGCTTCATCGGCGCCCGCTCCGAAGTGGTGGAAGGCGTGATCGTGGGCGAAGGCTCGGTGATCTCCATGGGCGTGTACATCGGCCAGTCCACCAAGATCTACGACCGCGAAACCGGCGAAGTGACTTATGGCCGCATTCCGCCGGGTTCGGTGGTGGTCTCCGGCAACCTGCCGTCCAAGGATGGCAGCCACAGCCTGTACTGCGCCGTCATCGTGAAGAAGGTGGATGCACAAACCCGCAGCAAAACCAGCATCAACGACCTGCTGCGCGGCGTATAAAGCACGCACCCGCTGGCAGGCCCTGCCAGCGCAGGCTGCACGGACCCGGCCCTGCCGGGTCTTTGTCATTTTCTGACCGTCTCCGCCGCACATTGCCGCAAACAGCTTGCGGCAATATCATGCCAATGAAATAATCAGCCAGTGTAATTTTTATTGTTGCTTCAAACTTTTTTAAATAAAACAGACAAATTACACTTGTCAGGATTCGTCCTTGCAATGCAACATCGTTACATGCTGAAACCTTATGTATTTGGCGAGACTCCTACAACCCTATAAAATCCATCTGTCTTGGACCCAGACAAGTCCTGGACTTCACTCGTGTTTTTATCCGGAAAATCCGTGTCTTCAGACCATTTCATCGAATTCAGGAATGTCAGTTTCGCCTACGGCGAGCGCCCCATCCTGAACAACATCAGCCTCGCCATCCCGCGCGGCAAGCTGGTCGCCATCATGGGGGGCAGCGGCAGTGGCAAAACCACCATGCTGCGCCTGATCTCCGGCCAGATCCGTCCCAGTGCCGGCCAGGTACTGGTAGACGGCCGCAATGTGGCGGACATGAACCATGCCGAACTGTTCGAGCATCGCCGCCGCATGGGCATGCTCTTCCAGTTTGGTGCCCTGTTTACCGACTTGTCGGTAGAAGACAATGTGGCCTTCCCCATCCGCGAGCACACCCGGCTGGCCGACAGCATGATTCATGATCTGGTGATCATGAAGCTTTCCGCCGTGGGCCTGCGCGGCACCCAGGCACTGATGCCGGCCGAGCTGTCCGGCGGCATGGCCCGCCGCGTGGCGCTGGCGCGTGCCATCGCCCTGGACCCGCAGCTGATGCTGTACGACGAGCCCTTCACCGGTCTCGATCCGATCTCGCTGGGCGTCATCGCCCACCTGATCAAGAAACTGAACGATGCACTGGGTACCACCTCCATCATGGTGACCCACGATGTGCACAAATCGCTGGATATCGTCGACTACGTTTACTTCGTCTCCAATGGCGCAGTGGTCGCAGCCGGCACGCCGGCCGAAATCCGCGCCTCCCCCTCGCCCTGGGTACACCAGTTCATGTGGGGCGAGGCCGATGGCCCGGTACATTTTGCCTACCCTGCCAGCACTTCGCTGCAGCAGGACCTGGGCCTGAAAGGAGGCCAGCATGACTGAGCTGCTGCTGTCACCGCTGCGCCGGCTGGGACACACCACCATCAATGCCATCTGGCGGCTGGGTTTCATCACCCGCTTCCTGCTGGCCATCCTGCGCTATTCCGGCCAGAGCCTGCTGCGCTTCAACCTCACCATCCGCGAGATCTACTTTGCCGGGGTGATGTCGGTCATCATCGTGGTGGTATCCGGCCTGTTTGTCGGCATGGTACTGGGCTTGCAGGGTTACAACACCCTGTCGCGCTTCGGCTCGGCCGATGCCCTGGGCGCACTGGTCGCCCTGTCGCTGCTGCGTGAACTGGGCCCGGTGCTGGCTGCATTGCTGTTTTCCAGCCGCGCCGGCAGCGCCATGACGGCGGAAATCGGCCTGATGAAGGCCACCGAGCAGCTGGACGCCATGAGCGTGATGGCGGTCAACCCGATCGCCCGCGTGGTGGCCCCGCGCTTCTGGGCCGGCGTGATCTCCATGCCCATCCTGGCCGCCATGTTCAATGTGATGGGCATTTTTGGTGGCTATCTGATTGGCGTGGTGATGATAGGCCTGGATTCGGGCACCTTCTGGTCGCAGATGCAGAACAACGTCGACCTGCACTACGACGTGGTCAATGGCCTGATCAAGAGCCTGTGCTTCGGCATCGCCGTCACGCTGATCGCCGTATTCGAAGGCTATGACGCCACGCCCACCGCGGCCGGCGTATCCGCCGCCACCACCCGCACGGTGGTGACATCGGCTCTGGTAATCCTGGCGGTGGACTTTGTCCTCACCGCCTTCATGTTCTAGGAAATGGGTAATGAAACGCTCTACTATTGATTTGTGGGTAGGCCTGTTTGTGGCACTCGGCATTGCGGCGGTGGTCTTCATGTCGCTCAAGGTGGCCAATCTCACACCGCAAAGCGCGGACCAGACCTACACCCTGTATGCCGATTTCGACAATATCGGCGGCCTGAAAGTGAAGGCACCGGTCAAGGAAGCCGGCGTGGTGGTTGGCCGTGTCGGCGCCATCCAGCTCGATACCAAAACCTACCGGGCCCGCGTCACGCTGAATCTGGACAAGCAATACACCTTCAGCCGCGATGCCAGCGCGGAAATCCTGACGGCCGGCCTGCTGGGCGAGCAGTATATCGGCCTGCTGCAAGGGGGTGACCCGGACGTGCTGAAGGCCGGCGAACACATCACGCTGACCTCGTCCGCCCTGGTGCTGGAACAGCTGATCGGCAAGTTCATGACCAGCTTCTCCGGCGGCAATTCGGCCAAGAGCAACGCCTCGGCCGCGCAGTAAATTCCAGCCATAGTGCATAACCAATAAAGACTGACACACATCATGAAAAAACTGATCGCATGCTTTCTCGTCCTGCTGGGCCTGAGCGCCCACACCATGGCCGCCACCGACAATCCGGCTGATCTGGTACGCGACACCTCGCGCCAGATCATGGATGTCCTGAAGCAGGAAAACGGCAAGAACACCAAGCAGATCCGTCAGCAAGTCGAAGCGCTGGCCGTGCCGCAATTCGATTTCCAGCGCATGACCGCGCTGGCGGTGGGCCTGGGCTGGCGTCAGGCCAGCCCGGCGCAGCAAAGCGCGCTGGCCCAGCAATTCCAGACCCTGCTGGTGCGGACCTACTCCACCACCATGACCCGCTTCAAGAGCGCCCAGATCGACATCCAGCCTAATGTCGTCCTCGGCAACAGCGGCCGCGAAGCCACCGTCAAGTCCACCGTCAGCCTGCCGGGCAACGACAAGGGCCCGGTCGCTGTCGACTACACCCTGTACAAGACCCCGCAGGGCTGGAAGGTCTTCAATGTCAGCGTGGAAGGTGCCAGTCTGGTCACCGTCTATCGCAACCAGTTCAATCAGGAAATCAACAAGAACGGTGTGGATGGCCTGATCAAGATGCTGCAGGACAAGAACGCCGCCCTGCCGGCTGCCAAATAAGGACGCATGCCATGTTCGAGGAAACCGCCAGCGGGCAGGGCCGCCTGTCCGGCAAGCTGGACATGAACAGCAGTGCGGACTTGCTGGCCACACTGACCGCCCGTGTCGCCCGCGCCCCGCTGCAGCTGGACCTGTCCGGCATCAGCGAAGCGGACTCCTCGGCTGTCGCCCTGCTGCTGGCCTGCCGCCGTGCTGCAGAGCAGGCTGGGCAGACCCTGCAGCTGCAGAACTGGCCCAGCCGCCTGTCCGATCTGGTAGAACTGTATGCACTGCGCGAGCTGCTGAGCAGCCCGCAAGGAGAATGAACCATGACCCGCAAGCACCGCCTGTTGCCGGCGAGTCTGTTGGCCGGCAGCCTGTTGCTGGCCGGCTGTGCCAGTACTCACCCTGCCACACCGCAAGACCCGTACGAATCGTTCAACCGCTCGATGTATGCCTTTAACGATGCAGCTGACCGCTGGGTGATGAAGCCGGCCGCCCAGGGCTATCACGCCATCACCCCCGGCCCCTTCCGCACCGCGGTCGGCAACTTCTTCGACAACTTCAAGGATGTGTACAGCGCAGCCAACAACCTGTTGCAGGCCGAGCCGGAAAAAGCGCTCAACGACATCATGCGGGTTGCACTGAACAGCACCTTCGGCTTGTTCGGCCTGATCGACATCGCCACCCCCGCCGGACTGAAGAACAACAAGACCTCGCTGGGCGATACTTTTGCCCATTGGGGCTGGAAGAGCAGCAACTACCTGGTGCTGCCGTTCTTTGGCCCCAGTACGGTACGCGACGGGCTGGGCCTGGGGGTAGCGCTGGGCATCAATGGTCCGGAACGACTGGTCTATCACAACACCAATGAGGCCATCGCCTTTTATGGTGTTTACGGGGTGAATACCCGCGCCCGCTATCTGGATCTGGACGAAAGCCTGTATGCGGCAGCACTGGACCCTTACAGCTATATCCGCGATGGCTATCTGCAGATGCGTGCCAGACAGCTTGGCCTGCCCAACCCCACCCAGAACGACGACATGAATATCGACGATCTGGTCAGCAGCCCGGCCAATGCTTCGGCCCCTGCGGCCGCAGCAGCTCCTGCCGCCAACAACAGCGAGCACGCCGAAGCTTCGGCAGCCGCACACGCAGAAGCCTCGGCCGCGCAGTAAGGCCATCTTGCTTTGTCGTATGAAAGGCAGCCGGCAGGCTGCCTTTTTCATTGGCACAGTGGTGGCACTTGATCTGGCACAAGATCATCAACGACATAAATATTAGAATTTACTAAATTATTTGACCGGAGTTGATCATGGAACAGCGCCACATCCCGCAACAAGCACTGGAATACCTGACCCACTGTCTGCGCCATGCCGTTTCCAACGGCCAATACCTGACGCCCGCGCTACTGGAAGAGGCCATCGCCGCTTACAGCGCCGAGCATCCGCAGCAAGCCATCCAGATCCAGCACTGAGTCCTGCACTCCACCGCCCGAGCGGCCACCCGGCCGCTTGCTGCCGGTCAGGGTTCCCCCCGCCGGCGCGTGGCACCGCCATCCCACCGACCAAAAAAATGGCAGCTGAACGGCCTGATTGCCGTTTGCTGCCAGATATGGGCCACACCGGCCCCTGAGTGGAAACGGCCACCCAGGTGGCCGTTGCTGCTTAGCTGATACGTTCGATCTGCGCGCCGACAGCGCCCAGTTTTTTCTCGATATATTCGTAGCCACGATCCAGGTGATAGATGCGGTCGACAATGGTTTCGCCCTGCGCCACCAGGCCGGCCAGCACCAGGCTGGCCGAGGCACGCAGGTCGGTTGCCATCACCGTGGCACCGGACAGCTTGTCCACACCGTGCACCACCGCGGTATTGCCTTCCACTTCGATGCGCGCGCCCATGCGGTTCAGCTCCGGCACATGCATGAAACGGTTTTCGAAGATGGTTTCGGTCACCACCCCGGTGCCCTCCGCCACACAGTTCAGCGTCATCAGCTGCGCCTGCATGTCGGTGGGGAAAGCCGGGTAAGGCAGGGTGCGGAAATTGATGGCCTTGGGGCGGCGCTTCATGTCCAGCGAAATCCAGTCATCACCCGCCTCGACCACGGCGCCGGCCTCCACCAGCTTGTCCAGCACCGACTCCATGCTGCGCGGCGCGGCATTGCGCAGGATCAGGTGACCCTGGGTAATGGCAGCGGCGACCAGGAAGGTACCGGCTTCGATACGGTCCGGCATGATGGCGTATTCGCAGCCATGCAGCCGCTCCACGCCTTCGATCACCAGCCGGTTGGTGCCGATGCCACTGATGTTTGCCCCCATGGCCACCAGGCAGTTGGCCAGGTCAGTCACTTCCGGTTCACGCGCGGCGTTTTCCAGAATGGTGGTGCCATCGGCCAGCGCCGCGGCCATCAGCAGGTTTTCGGTACCGCCCACGGTCACCACATCCATCACGATGTGCGCGCCACGCAGGCGCTTGGCCTTGGCCTTGACATAGCCATGCTCGATCACCACCTCGGCACCCATGGCGACCAGACCCTTGATGTGCTGATCCACCGGACGGCTGCCAATGGCACAGCCGCCGGGCAGGGAAACGGTGGCTTCGCCAAAGCGCGCCAGTGTCGGCCCCAGCACCAGGATGGAGGCGCGCATGGTTTTCACCAGATCATACGGCGCCACCAGGCTGTCCAGATGATCGGCGGTGATTTCCATTTCATGCACATTGTCGGTCATCACCCGCACCCCCATGCCTTGCAGCAGCTTCTGGGTGGTGGAGATGTCGCGCAGCATCGGCACATTGGTAAAGCGCATGGTGTCTGCGGTCAGCAGGCTGGTGCACAGAATCGGCAGCGCCGCATTCTTGGCGCCGGACACGCGGATTTCACCATTCAGCGGGCCATTGCCGCAGATTTTCAGTTTGTCCATATCGGGGATCAGCCTTGCAGTTTTTCCCACTCGTCCGGCGTGGCTGCCTTGACGATGGAAAGGGCGTGGATTTCATTGCTGGCCAGACGGGTGGCAATCACTTCCTTCACCAGGCGGTGACGGTCGATCAGGCGCTTGCCGGCAAATTCGGCCGACACCACGGTGGCGTAAAAATGATGGCCGTCGCCTTCCACTTCCAGATGGGAGCAGTTGAGACCGGCGGCGATGTATTGTTTGACCTGTTCGGTGGAAATCATGTGTGCATCCTGAAAACGCATCCTAGTGGCGCAGCTTGTAGCCTGATTTGATCAGCCACAAAGCCAGCCCGGAAAGCAAGATAAAACTGCCGCCAACCACGCCCAGCGACAGCCAGGGGCTGACGTCGGCCTGGCCGAAGAAGCCATACCGGAAACCGTCGATCATGAAAAAGACCGGGTTCACATGCGATACGGCATACCAGAATGGCGGCAGACTGTTGATGGAGTAGAACACGCCAGACAGAAAAGTCAGCGGCATGATCAAAAAGTTCTGGAATGCAGCAAGTTGATCGAATTTTTCCGCCCAGATGCCGGCAATCACCCCCAGGGTACCCAGCACGCCGCAGCCAAGCAGGCCGAACAGCAATGCCCAGCCCGGATGACTGGGCAGCGGCAGGCCAAACCAGGCCGTCACCACCAGCACCCCGGCGCCAACGGCCAGCCCACGCACGATGGCGGCCAGCATGTAGGCGGCAAAGAATTCCAGCGCCGTCAGCGGCGGCAGCAGCAGAAACACGATATTGCCGGTGATCTTGGACTGGATCAGGCTGGAAGAGCTGTTGGCAAAGGCATTCTGCGCCATCGACATCATGGCGAGGCCCGGAATCAGGAAGGCGGTATAGCCCACGCCCGGATAGGCCTCGGCATGGCGCGACAGCACATGGGAAAAGATCAGCTGATACATCAGCGCCGTCAGCACCGGTGCCGCCACGGTCTGGAAGGACACCTTCCAGAAACGCACCAGCTCCTTGCGGAATAAAGTCAGGAAGCCCTGCATCAGCCTTGCCCCCCGTGCATCATGTTCACGAATACGCTTTCCAGATCCACCTCCACCACATTCAGTTCGCGTACGCGCACGCCCGCTTCGCGCAAGGTGGCCAGCACGCCCTCCAGCTGGCTCAGATCCGTCAGCTTCAGCACGATGCGCCCATCCTCCTCGCGCACCTTGCTGGGCAGCAGGCTGTCCGGCAAGGGTGCCGACAGCTTGAAGGCCACCTCGCGCTCCTTGCCGTGCTGCAGCAGCTTGTCCTTGCTCTCCAGCGCCACCAGCTTGCCGCGCTTGAGCATGGCTATGCGGTTGCACAGGGTTTCCGCTTCTTCCAGATAGTGCGTGGTCAACACGATGGTATGGCCGGCCTCGTTCAACTCCTTGACGAAGGCCCACAAGCTCTGGCGCAGCTCGACATCCACCCCGGCGGTCGGCTCGTCCAGCACCATCACCGGCGGACGATGCACCAGCGCCTGCGCCACCATGACGCGGCGCTTCATGCCGCCGGACAGGGCGCGCAAATTGGCATTGGCCTTGTCGGCCAGGCCCAGCTTGAACAACAGCTCGTCAATCCAGTCGTCGTTGCGGGTCAGGCCGAAATAGCCGGATTGAAAGCGCAAGGTTTCCCGTACCGACAGGAAGGGATCGAACACCAGCTCCTGCGGCACCACCCCCAGGCTCATGCGCGCCGCACGGAAATCGCGCACCACATCATGGCCCATGATGCGGATACTGCCGCTATCCGGCCGCGACAAGCCGGCCATGGCGGAAATGAGGGTGGTCTTGCCAGCCCCGTTGGGGCCCAGCAAGGCAAAAAACTCGCCGCTTTCCACACGGAAGCTGACGTCGTCCAGCGCCTGCAGCGCACCATAGCGCTTGCTGACCGCTTGTATTTCGATGGCCGAAGGCATGAGGTTGGTGAATGCTCGGAAAAAGAGAGCGATTATACCGCCGCCCTTCCGGCCTAGGGAAAAGTTGTGTCCTTGTTGCAGCCTGCCGACAGGATCACCCACGGCCCGCCCCGGTCCCGGCCGCCTGCCCCCGCGCTGCCGGCAAACAAGCCCAGCGACCTCCTGCGCCCGGCCTGCACACCCGCCATCAGTCGATGAGGCATCCAGCACGGGCCTGCCGCCTGATCCTGCGCTCGCCCGCGCGGCCAGGCCAGGATGAGGTGTTGTTTTTTAAGTACATTTTTCCAGCAGCCCCCATGGCGCATTCCCCGCGCGCCGCTGGGTGATTTTTAAGATTTTTTTGTCTGCCAGCCGCGATAAGAACGAAATTTCGTAATTATTGTCTTTATTTATCTTAAATTTCTGCTGCATACGAATTAAGCGCATTTTACATACAGTCATGAATGTATATAGAATGCGCGCACTTCCTTGCTGCCTGTCACATGACTATGTCACCGTGCATATAGGCCAGCATGACAATCAAGACAGTAGACAACACTGAACCAAACAACATGCCCCTGTCTGCCGTCCCTCCGGGGTCTGCGCAGCGTGAAGGGGAGCAGTTTTTCACTTCAACTTGTCGAGGACATTCCATGTCTATGCACTCACTTTCCCTGCCGGCACGGCACGGCAAATGGCTGTTATTGAGCGCCCTTGCTGCCAGCCTTGCCGGCTGCGGCCAGAAAGCCGATCCGGCGGCACAAGCCACCCTCCCCGCCATGCCGGTATCGGTCATCAAGATTAGCGCACGCAATATCCCGGTGAATTTTGAATATGTCGGCCAGGCTGCCGGTTCACGCGAAGTGGAAGTGCGTGCCCGGGTCGGCGGCATCCTGCTCAAGCGGGCCTATACCGAAGGCCGCCCGGTGAAACAGGGTGACTTGCTGTTCCAGCTTGACCCGGCCACATACCAGGCCACGCTGGAGCAAGCCGCGGCCGCGCTGAAGGTGCAGGAAGCGCAGCTGGCCAGCACACGCCAGGACTACGAGCGCGTGATGCCGCTGTTCAAGGAAAATGCCGTCAGCCAGAAAGACCGCGACGATGCGGTAGCCGCTTATCAGGCGGCACAGGCCCAGGTTGCGGCGGCACGCGCCAAGTTGAAAGAAGCGCAGATCAATCTGGACTACACCCGCGTCACCGCGCCGATTTCCGGCATGACCAGCCAGGAAACCCGTTCCGAGGGCAGCCTGGTGTCCACCAGCGCCGACGGCAGCCTGCTGACCAAGATTTCGCAGCTGGACCCGATCTACGTCAACTTCAGCATGTCGGACAGCGACCAGATGAATCTGCGCAAGCTGCAGGAAAAGGGCTTGCTCAAGCTGAAGGACAACGGTCACTTTGAAGTGGCGCTCAAGCTGGCAGACGGCAGCCTGTTCGATCACAGCGGCGTCCTCAACTTCACCGACAGCCTGGTGGACAGCACCACCGGCACCATCCGTTCGCGTGCCTCGCTGGCCAATCCGCAGGGCAAGATTCTGCCGGGGCAGTTTGTACGGGTGCTGCTGAAAGGTGCCGAGCGCATCAATGCCATCGCCGTGCCACAGCGCGCGGTGCTGACCACCCAGCAAGGCAAGATGGTGTGGGTCGTGGGGGAAGGCAACAAGGTACAACCACGGCCGATCACCGTGTCGCAGGACGTGGGGCTGGAGGTACTGGTGGAAAACGGTCTCAAGCCGGGTGAGCAGGTGGTGGTGGACAACATCATCAAGCTGCGCCCGGGTGCCGAGGTCAAGCCGCAGCCCTACCGGGCCGATGCCAGCGCTCCTGCTGCCAAGCAACCCGCTTAAGAGGTCCTGAGCCATGTTTTCCGCCTTCTTCATCAGGCGGCCGATCTTTGCCAGCGTGATTTCCATCATCATCATGCTGGCCGGTCTGGCCGCCATCAAGGCTTTGCCCATCGAGCAATACCCGGAAATCGTACCGCCGGTGGTCCAGGTGACCGCCAGCTATCCGGGCGCTTCGGCCGAAGTCATCGCCAACACCGTGGCCGCTCCGCTGGAGCAGGCCATCAATGGTGTGGACAATATGCTGTATGTGCAGTCGGTCAGCTCCAGCAGCGGCAAATTGACACTCAGCGTCTCTTTCAAGATCGGCACCAATGCCGACCAGGCCACCATCAACGTCAACAACCGCGTGCAGTCGGTGACCTCGCAGCTGCCGGAAGAAGTCCGCCGCCAGGGGGTGAACGTCACCAAGAAATCGTCCTCCATCCTGCAGGTGATTTCGCTGTACTCGCCGGATAACAGTTACGACACGCTGTTCATCAGCAACTATGCCCTGCTGAATGTGGTGGATGAGCTGAAGCGGGTGCCGGGCGTGGGTGATGTGGTCAACTTCGCCGGCCAGGATTACTCGATGCGGATCTGGCTGAAGCCAGACCGGCTGGCCCAGCTCAAGCTGACCCCCAGCGATGTGTCCAATGCCATCAAGGAACAGAATGCCCAGTTCGCCGCCGGCAAGATCGGTGCCGAGCCCCAGCCGGGCAAGCTGGACTTTACCTACACCGTCACCACCCAGGGCCGCCTGTCCGAACCGGAAGAGTTTGAAAACATCATCCTGCGTTCCAACAGCGATGGCTCGGCGGTACGCCTGAAAGACGTGGCACGGGTCGAGCTGGGTGCGCTGTCCTACGACTTCAATGGTCGCCACAATGGCCGGCCGACCATTCCTGTCGGGATCTTCCTGGCACCGGGTGCCAACCAGCTGGCCACCGCCCAGGCAGTGGAAGCCGAGATGCAAAAACTGTCGCTCAGCTTCCCCAAGGGCATGAGCTACGGCATCCCCTACGACACCACCAAGTTTGTCGAAGTATCGATCAAGGAGGTGTACCACACCCTGGGCGAAGCCATGCTGCTGGTCTTTGCCGTGGTCTTCCTGTTCCTGCAGAACTGGCGCGCCACGCTGATTCCCTGCCTGGCGGTGCCGGTGTCCATTGTCGGCACCTTTGCCGGCATGTATCTGTTCGGCTTTTCCATCAATACGCTGACGCTGTTCGGCATGGTGCTGGCCATCGGCATCGTGGTGGATGATGCCATCGTGGTGCTGGAAAACGTCGAACGGCTGATGACCGAGGAAAAGCTCAGCCCGCTGCAGGCCAGCTTCAAGGCCATGGAAGAAGTGTCGGGCGCACTGGTCGCCATTGTGCTGGTGCTGTGTTCGGTGTTTATCCCGGTGGCCTTCCTCGGCGGTATCGCCGGCCAGATGTACAAGCAGTTCGCCATCACCATTGCGGTATCGGTCACCATCTCCGGCCTGGTGGCCCTGACGCTGACCCCGGCGCTGTGCGCATTGATCCTGAAGGAAGGCCATCAGCATCCGGCGCGCTTCTTCGTCTGGTTCAACAGCTGGTTTGACCGCCAGACCGCACGCTACACCGCAGGCGTCAGCTTCCTGATCAAGCGTGCCCTGCTCGGCCTGCTGTTGTTTGCCGGCCTGATCGCACTCAGCGTCGGGCTGTTCCGCACCATTCCGTCCAGCCTGGCCCCGGATGAAGACCAGGGCTATATCCTGGCCGTGGCCATCCTGCCTGATGGCGCCTCGCTGCAACGTACCGAGGCCACCATGGACAAGCTGGATGCCATGATGGCCAGCAATCCGGCGGTGAAAGACCGCATGTCCTTCGCAGGTTTTGACATCCTGTCCGGCGGCAACCGCACCAATGCCGGCGTGTCCTTCATCACCCTCAAACCATGGGATGAGCGCAAGACGCCCGATCTGTCCTCACAGGCCGTGGTCAAGGATGTCTTTGGCAAAGGCATGATGGGCATACGCGATGGCATCGTGCTGGCCTTCAATCCGCCACCGATCTCCGGCATGTCCAATACCGGCGGCTTTGAAAGCTATGTGCAGTCGCGTGCCGGCGGCAGCGCCGTGGAGCTGGGCAGCATCACCAAGAAACTGGTGGAAGCGGCCGCCAAACGGCCGGAGCTGAAGGGGGTGCAAACCACCTTCTCGGCCAGCGTGCCGCAGTTGTTCGTCAAGCTGGACCGGGCCAAGGCCAAGTCGCTGAATGTGCCGGTCAATACCGTGTTCGACACCATGCAAAGCACTTTTGGCGCGCTGTATGTCAACGACTTCAACAAGTTTGGCCGTACCTTCCGCGTGCAGCTGCAGTCCGAAGCCGATTTCCGCAGCAAGGTGGATGATCTGCGCAATATCTATGTCCGTTCGCAGGATGGCAATATGATCCCGCTCACCGCGCTGGTGAATGTGGAACAGACCACCGGCCCGGAAAGCCTGGAGCGCTTCAACATCTTCCCGGCGGCCAAGGTCGTCGGCGGTCCGGCACCGGGCTATAGCTCGGGTGATGCACTCAAGGCGATGGAAGAAGTCGCGCAGGAAACCCTGCCGGAAGGCTATAGCCTGGCTTGGACCGGCTCGGCCTTCCAGGAAAAATCCAGCAGCGGCTCATCGGTGATGGTGTTTGCCTTCGGCATGATCATGGTGTTCCTGATCCTGGCGGCGCAATACGAGCGCTGGAGTTTGCCGATCAGCGTGCTGATGGCGGTGCCGTTTGCCGTATTCGGCGCGCTGATGGCCAACTGGCTGCGCGGACTGGCCAACGACGTGTACTTCCAGGTGGCACTGGTGACACTGATCGGCCTGGCCGCCAAGAATGCCATTCTGATCGTCGAATTTGCCGTGATGAAGATGGAAGAAGGCATGGAACTGGCCGACGCCGCCCTGGCCGCAGCGCGACTGCGTTTCCGCCCCATCGTGATGACCTCGCTCGCCTTCGTGCTGGGCTGCGTACCGCTGGCCATTTCCAGCGGTGCAGGCTCGGCCAGCCGCCACTCCATCGGTACCGGGGTGATCGGCGGCATGCTGGCCGCCACCTTCATCGCCACCTTCTTCATCCCCATGTTCTTCATGGTGATCATGAAGTTTTCCAAACGAAAAGCGCCTCAGCTTGCGAGCGAGGCAGGAGGCAAGGACCATGCGTAAACGCACACTCCCCTTGCTGCTAAGCCTGGCCCTCACGGCCTGCGCGGTCGGCCCGGACTACAGCCGGCCCAAGTTCGACCTGCCGGCCAGCACACCAACGCAGCAGGCCAGCGTAGCCAGCGACTGGTGGCAGCAGTTCCACGACCCGGTGCTCGACCAGCTGATTAGCGAAGCCCTGCAACACAACCAGGATCTGGCGCTATCCGCCGCCCAGGTAGACGAAGCCGCCGCGCTGGCCGGCATCGCTCGCGCCCAGTTGCTGCCCAGCCTTGCCGCCAATGCCGGCTACCAGCGCGCCCGTACATCAGCAGAAACCACCACCGCCGGCAGCCCGCTGATTGCCAATGTCCGCACGGCCAATCTCACGGCCAGCTGGGAACTGGACTTGTGGGGCAAGCTGCGCCGCAGCAGCGAAGCGGCACGCGCCACCCTGGCAGCCAGCCAGTACAATCGCGATGCAGCCAGACTGTCGCTCAGCGCCCAGGTGGCACAAACCTATTTCCAGATGCGCGCCTTCGATGCGCAGCTGGATATTGCCAAGCGCACGCTGGACAGCCGCGAAGCCTCACTGCAGCTGCGCCAGAAGCGCTTCAAGGGCGGCATGACCTCCGAGCTGGACATGCGCCAGGCCGAATCGGAAGCTGCCTCGGCACGCGCCACCATCCCGCAATTGAGCAAGTCCCTGCAGCAAACTGAAACTGCGCTGGCCGTCTTGCTGGGCCGCTCGCCACGCGAACTGCTGGAAGGCAAGCTGCAGCGGGGTCAGGCCATCGACCTGCTGACTGTGCCACCCAGCATTCCGGCCGATCTGTCATCCAGCCTGCTGGAGCGCCGCCCCGATCTGGCCGCCGCCGAAGCCCAGCTGATCGCCGCCAATGCCCGCATTGGCGTGGCCAAGGCCGCCTACTTCCCCAGCATCAGCCTGACCGGAGCACTCGGCTCGCAAAGCCTGTCAATGGAAACGCTGTTCAGCGGTGCCACCCGCACCTGGAGTTTTGTCGGCAATGCCACGGCACCCATCTTCAACTTCGGCCAGACCGGCCTGAATGTTGATGCCGCCAGCGCCCGCCAGCGCCAGGCACTGGCCCAGTATCAGAAATCGGTGCAGACCGCCTTCAAGGAAACGCAGGATGCACTGGTTGCCAGCAGCAGCGCCCGCGAAGTGCAGGAAGCCCAGACCACCCAGTTGACTGCCCTTAACCGGGCGCTGCATCTGGCGACGCTGCGCTACGACAACGGCTATTCCAGCTATCTGGATGTACTGGATGCCGAGCGCAACACCTTCCAGGCCGAGCTGAATCTGGTCAATGCCCAGCTGGATCGTCTGAACGCGGCCATCAGCCTGTACAAGGCCATGGGTGGCGGTTGGGAAAGCGCACGCAACTGAGACACCCTGGCAGCACAAAGCCGCTGATCAAACGATCAGCGGCTTTTCTTTTATCCATACGCTGGCAATACCAGTCCGCATTCCTGCGCCGCAGGGGTGCATCCTGGCCAACACCTACAACAAACACGCAGCCCATCTCTAAACCAGAGTATCCACCCGACTTCCAAGCCCGTCAGCGCCAGTCATGGCTGGCGAAAACAACAGGCTCGACGCCTTGCCTTCAAGCGAAATGCCGCATAGGCCATAAAGGCGCGAGTGGCAGAACACACTGCAGCGGCAATAGCCGCGGCACCATAGCCATTTTGCAGTTTGGCACCCACCCAGCACGGACGTCTGGCTGCAGGAATGCAGCGGCATGGGATATGCAAGTTACCGTCGCCCAAACGCAAAAAGCCCAGCTCGATTGAGCTGGGCTTTCAAAGGGGAGTCTGGCGGTGTCCTACTTTCACATGGCGAATGCCACACTATCATCGGCGCTAAGGCGTTTCACGGTCCTGTTCGGGATGGGAAGGCG
>NZ_QJKC01000031.1 GCF_003202035.1 Aquitalea magnusonii
CGTGGGCGCGGCGTACCAAGCCGCTTTCGCAAAGTACCAGGGCCTAAAGGTGCAGATTGCCGCGGCCACGACTGCAGAAGCAGTGCAAGCCATCGTCTGGTAACCCGCCACAACAAAACCGACAAGCCCGCCCCGTGCGGGCTTTTTTGCGCCCGCAGGAGGGCCTATGTCCGAAGAAAAGAACGAGCTGCAGCAGGATCGCACCCTGACCGATGCCGACGTGGACGCGATCATCGACCGCACCTTTGACCGCTTCCGAATCAATGTTGGCGGCGGGGTGCTGGCGCTGGCCTGGAAGGGGGTGATCGTGTTCATCGTGGTGGTGGCCTACTACGGCTGGAAGAAAGGCGGCGGCTGATGAACCTGACCACTTCCATCCTGCAGGCCGGCACTGGCTGCACGGCGGCTGCCGCAGCGAAGTGGCTACCGCCCATTCAGGCTGCCTGCGACAAGTTCCAGATCAACACCCGCCTGCGCGTGGCGGCATTTCTCGCTCAGATTGGCCACGAATCCGGTCACCTCGTCTACGTGCGGGAAATCTGGGGGCCGACGGCACAGCAACTCGGCTACGACGGCCGGGCGGACCTTGGCAATACCAAGCCGCAGGCCATTTCGATAGCCAAGGCTCACGGCTCAACCCCGGGCCGCTGGTGGGCTGGCCATGGACTGATACAGGTAACTGGCTTCGACAATCACCAGCTGATGGGCGTTGCCCTTGGCCTGGACCTACTCAACCATCCCGAGCAGTTGGAGCAGCCGGCCAATGCCGCGCTGTCCGCAGGGCAGTACTGGTCCAGCCGTGGACTCAATGCACTGGCTGACGCCAGCGACTTCCTGACGATCACCAAGAAGATCAACGGCGGCACCATCGGGCTGGCCGACCGCCAAGCGCTCTACACCGCGGCACTCAAGGCCATTCCGGCCTGACCACACAATTTAATGTGCAACCCACACCCGGCCGCGCGCCGGGTGTTTGCATTTCTGGAGCCTGAAAATGGATGTCACCGAGACCCACGAAGAAGTGGAAACCCTGACGGTAGATGTCGAACTGCCCGGCCATGCGCCGCGCACGGAGACACCCATCTATGCCCGCACCCACAAGCAGCGCGTAGCCGTCGACAACCGCTGCTGGGTATGCCGGCGCACGGCCGCCGAATCCGGCCACCCGCTGGAAACTCACCACCACCCCATCGAGCGCAGCCTGGCCGAGATGATCGACTTCGAGCTGGTGCAGGCCGACTGCATGGCCGGTGAGTATGGCGACGCCGCACGCCAGTTCGACTGGGAAGATTTCTGGAGTGGCTCGACCACCCAGACCTATACGGCCACCTGGGAAGACAACACCGTCGAGCAAGTCACCATCCGTGTGCCGGCCGATCCCTACAAATTCGTCGACAACATGCTGGTGAATGGTCGCGTGCTCTGCAAGGAGCATCACACCGGCAAGGATGCCGGCATGCATGCCATGCCCTTCCCGCTGGTGCTGGGCGAGAAGTATGGCCGCAAGGGCTACCGCTTCACCGCTACCCAGATCCTGCACCACGGCGACGAGGTGAAACCCGCATGACCGCCGTCGCCCGCTTCCAATGGTTTATCGCGGCCGGCTTCCTGCTGGTCGTCTGGCTGATCTTGGTGCTGACCGGCTACGCGCCGGCCGGGCCGCTGATCAGCACCGTGCAGCAAGGGCTTGTCACCGTCGTGGCTGCCCACCTCATCGCAACCCCGAAAGGACCGACCCCATGAAACGCGCATTCTCTGCCCTGCTGTTCGTCGTTGCCGCATTCGTCATGACCGGCTGCGCTACCCAGCTGAACACTGCCAGTGCACTGGCTGATGCCAACGTGCAAATGACCCAGGCCGTGGCCAACATCACCGAGACTGCTGCCGCCACCGGCTTGGTGCCGGCTGACAAGGCGGCCGTGGCCGTTGCTGCCACCAAGGTCGCTGCCGGCGTAGCAAGTGCCATTCAGTCCGATGTGAAGGCCGTGGCCAGCCAAGCCAAGGCCGCCAAGGCCGCAGCCGCCCAGGTCAAAGCAGCTGCTAGCGCGCCGGCTGCCGCTTCTGCTCCGGCGGTGGAAATTGCCCCCGACCGGGTGCCGGCGGCTGCCAGCCAGCCGACTGCCGTGCCGGTGGCGTCAGCCCCTGCCAGCGTGCCGGCCAGTGACGGCAATGCGGCCATTCTTGCGGGCATCACCGCTGTGGCCGTGGCTGGTGCCGGCCTGTTCTCTGCATGGAAGAAGAAATACCCCACGGGCGGTGGCCAGCCGTGAGCGCGTTCCTGTCGGAGCTCACCGCCACCTGCATCGACGATACTGCGGCCTCTGGCCGTGGTATCTGGCGGGTGGACAAGCCACTCCGCTACAGGTCCGATCTGCTGGGCCATGTCATCACTGTTGAGCCGGGATTCCTGACCGACTATGCATCGGTGCCGCGCGTGCCGGTGCTGTATCTGCTTTTCGGGGATACCACGCACAAGGCTGCGGTCATTCACGACTGGCTGTTCCACCATCACGAAGTTTGTGATGAAGCCACAGCCAATCTGGTTCTGCTGGAGGCGGCGAAGGTCACTCGCATTCCTGCATGGCGACGCCTTGGCATCTATCTCGGGGTGAAGCTGGGTGGGGAGTCGAGCTGGGAAGAGGACGGCCGAGGTAATGGCCACGCAATCATAGACGGCGTGATCGTCTAAATCCCCGCAGTCTTTCTTGCAGCGCATGGAGCAGATGCTGAACGACTCGCTGCTGAAGCCGACGACGTCGCCAAACAGCTGAACGCCTGCCAGGTGATTCTGGCGAATGATCGGGCCGTGCACTGATCGTGGCTGCTCCTTATAATAGGAGTGGCCAAGCGCTTCGCCCTGCCCCTCTTCTTGGGGTACTTTCCCCCCATGACGGTAGATTTGACGGTATCGCGAATCAATACGTCAGAAATATCCATTTGCAAACAATTAGTTAACCACATCAATTCACAATTGAGTGGGAGTGATTCCACGTTAAGCAATGATTCGCACTTGCTAGCATGCAACACCCCCGAAGCCCGCGTCACAGCGGGCTTTTTGCATTTTCTGTCTGGCAACATCTGGCACGATTTGGCACCAGCAAGCAGCTATTTTTCACCTCGCTATCGCACGGTTTGGGCCAAGACATGATCATTCTGGCCGAAGTGTTCGTCCATATCGCACCGACACGCAAGCTTCTCATTGCGTATGCCGATCCGGAACTTGTGACTAAAATCCTGAAGCGTGCGGCCATGCCACCGGCCGATCCCGTACAATCTCCCGGCAACTAGACTTTGTATAGGATTTTTAATGGCATCGACTGGCACTGCTGAACATCAGACTTGTTTCTTTTGCGAAGTGACCATCTATGAGAGCTTCTGCATCGGCGGCATTCATAGCCGTATTGAAAGCAATCCGCCGAAGGTAGGGCTGATCGTGGTCCAGCAGGCTGATTGCTATGCGGCGGGATCGGAGCCATCGGCATGATCTACCAGAGACGAGCTCTTCAGCGCCGCCTCAATGAGCTTCGCGAAGTACTTGATGATGAGGAGGTCAGCAAACTAGCTGAACGTCTCAACCGGGCCGGCAGGGACCGGGTAGCCGCAATGTGGGAATTGGTTGTGTTTCACGGTCTATCGAAATGCGGCCACCTCAAGAGCGAGGTTCCTCTGGCGTCTGGGAGACGACCGGACATCCATTTCGAGCATGATGGGCTACGATTGATCGCCGATGTGACAGCAATCTGCGATGAAAGTCTCGACAAAGACAACCCCTATCGCGAACTGATCCAACTAATCGAAGCAGCCAAGAACAAGCTCAAGCTGCCTACCGGAGGTCTCGATCTACGCATCCGAGCCAAGCACGAGAATACCAAGCGAGGAAAAAAGACCACCCTCCTGTTACCTCCCAGGGAGAAATTGCAGACATTCGTTTCTCAAACAATCGTTCCGCAGCTACGCGAGCAGATAGCCGCAGGGACATCACCTCTGCGCATAGTAATTGATGACCACGATGCTGATCTGGACATCATTATTAATCCGACAAAGTCACCTTACAATTCTGCCGGCTTCGCCGCCTATGACGTACCCCAGATCAAAGATCAGAATCCTCTCTATAAAGCACTCAAGAGCAAGGCCGATCAGCTCCGTGGCGCGCTGGGTATCACCGGCGTCATTGTAGGGGATGGTGACTGCTGCATTCTCTCAGATCGCTCACTAGGCTGGGGGGAGGTGTCAGCCAAGCAAATTATCGATGAGTTCTTCAGGCAATATTCATCCGTCGATTTCGTTCTGCTCCTAAGCGTCCGTGAAAGCCGCCTTGGCTGGGCTCCTTACCCACCTCCTGTTCGGCAGAACCATCCAAGTTTGTTTATTAGGGAGGGCTGTAACACCAGCTCCGAATTAAATACTCTGTTCCAGTCGATGATAGGGCACTTCCCGAAGCCCGCGATGATGCCCGTCAACGGCGCACTTCGGGCTCGCGAAGACGATTACGGCCTCGGTCATCACGGAGGATATTCTATGGTGGGATCAAGCGTAGTGCGCCTCGGCCTGCGCGAGTTTACGGAGATCTTCGCGGGTCTGCGTTCACTTCAGGGCAATGGCGCCAAGTATGTCGAAGCAGCACAGAAACTACCTCAGGAACCGAACCACTTGCAGGCTATCGTGTTGCGCAATCTGATGGAAGGCCGCCTGCCGGAGTCGATCGAGATCATCAAGACCGGCGAGGAGGATAACGACAACTGGGTCGAAATCCACTTCGGTGAAATCGACCCCGCCATCGCTCCTCTCCGGTAAAGCTACTCGGCTTGTCGGACTTGGGGCTCAGCAAGCAGCTGTGGCGTTAATCGTTAGAGACCTCGGGACTTGCCGCCCCGGCCTACTCACCCTAACCACCCAATGCCCTAAGCTGGTGAAGTGTAGTGTTCACGCCATGGCTAGAAAGTTCGGGACGTGAAATAGTAAGTGGCGACAAGCTCTGAAAACAGAGCAGAGCAGTAGAGATATAGAGAGGAGTGCGAATGGCTGATGAGCTGATCTTGGACTATGAAGACTTGTACCTGCTTCACCGGCACTACATCAACTTGACCTGCATTGACTCTGGTGTGGCAGCGATCAAGGAAAATGGCGGCAAGCCGAAGCGCTACAACTTCAGCGCCTTCGTCGTGAACGTTGAGGGCGTGGCCTTGGCGATCACCGCAGGTCACATCTTCTCGGACCTGAAGCAAGCCATCACTGCTGGTGCGAAGCTGTCCGACTGGGCTATAGATGATTCCATGACCAGCGACCATGGGTTCCCCGCCTATCCAATCGACGTCAACTTGGAGCGTGACGTAGTCTTCTTTGACGAAGATGGTCTCGACTACGGCGCTTACCTGCTGGATCCGATGGCATTGAGGGCTCTTAATCAGAGCGGCATCGTGCCAATCGAAGAGGCTCAATGGAACGCAGAAGATCTGCCGGACTTTCCATTCTGGACGCTCATCGGATTGCCGACCCAATTCGCGACGCTTAGGCATGCTGGGCCGTCGATCAAGAACCATGTGACGGTACATGTGACTTCGCTGCACGATCGCCCCACCGGCTTGAAAGACATGAAGCATCCTCGGCTTTTCGCGCGAGTTGAATTCGAATCCGTAGCAGAGTGGGGGCGCCACTTCGATATCGGGGGCATGAGCGGTGGGCCGATTTTCGGAACACGTACGCCCCCGCAAGGAAGCAGCTACGATTACCGATTGATCGGAATCCAGAGCAGTTGGGACGAGCGAGAGAACGTTGCTATGTGTGCAGCACAGCCCTTTTTACGCGCGTTGGTTGGCTTGGTGAGATCGGTGCACGGCTGCGGTGGCAAGTCTACAGAATAAATTTAGCGCCTTGCCTAATAAATGAGCGCAGCATGAAAGTTACCGATCATGCTATCTCTCATGGCACTAAAATATTTACACTACACAAGCCATTTTTTTGCAATGAATTTTTGTTCTTATTAAGAATAAAGTGGGAATAAAATCAGTTTAATATCAACTGCTTATACAACACTCAATCAGTTTTTTTTGAGTGCTAAGGTTCTGAAAAATTTTGCTCTAAACTGCTTGGCTGACCAAGCTGCTTGGACAGGATTTGGACAGCAAACCTGCCATCAAAAGCCCGGGAAACCGGGCTTTTTTTGGTTCTTCACGGATTAACGGGAAACACAGCGTTGATCTTCAGAAAGACATACCCGCGCTCCCGCTAGCCGCAGGCCATCCACGGCATGACTTTGATGCGCGTGCAGGCGTCTTGCCAGCCGTTTCGCCAGTTGCCCCAAGGCCGGCGACGGCGGCGAACCGACCTTGGGCGACGGCCAAAAGCGGGGCCAGCCATCTTTGTCAGCAGCATCCGCCGGCGGCGATGAGGAAGACTGGCGAGGCACCAGCCTTCATCTGTGCCAGCTGGCGCTCACTGACCCAGAGGCGGCGTGCGCGGCGGAATCATCCGTCGGCTGCCGGTGGCCTCGAATGCACTGGCAAAACGCAGTAGCGCGTTGTCGTCGTAAGCACGTCCGGCAAAGGTCAGGCCCACCGGCATGCCGATATCGGCCATCACGCCCATCGGCACGGTCACCGTGGGTACGCCCAGGTGACGGATGGCGAGGTTGCCATTGGCCACCCACACCCCGTTGCTCCAGGCGATATCGGCGGAAGCCGGGTTGACGTCGGCATCGGCCGGGCCCACGTCGGCCACGGTGGGAAACAGCACCGCGTCCAGCCTGAGTTCGTCCATCCAGTCTTCCAGGTCCATCTTGCGGATTTTCTCCAGCCCGCGCAGGCCGTCCGGCACGCTGGCAATCTGGTCGAAGGACTTCAGTCCGCGCTTGGCCATGTTGACATACTCTTCCATGCCGGCTGCCAGATCGCCCTCGCGGTTGGGCAGGGTGCCGGGGTCGTGCGGGAAGATTTGCGGGCCATCCACGTCTGCCAGCTTGTTGAGCTTGGGGTCGCCGTTGGCACGCAGGAATTCATCGAAAGCCCAGCCGGACAATTCCCATAATTCATCGTGCAGGAAGTCCGGCGGCAGGATGCCGCGATTGGCCACGGTGGGTGCGCCGGGCCGGTCGCCTTCACAGTTGGACACCAGCGGGAAATCCACCTCAATCACTTCTGCACCGGCGGCTTCCAGCGCCTGCCGCGCGGCTTCCCACAAATCAATCACCGAGGCACGGGTATGGATGCGCTGGCCGGTGGGGCCGCCAATGCCCGGTGCAGCACTGGTGCCGGCCAGTTCGTCCTTGTTGATATACATGCGCGGCACGCCAAAGCGTTTGCCTTTGAGCGTTTCGGGCCGGGACAGCAGGGCCGGATAGGCGTCCGGGCGCACGGTAGATGCCTTGGGAATCTCCACCCAGGGTTGCAGGCGCCACAAATCGCCACGGGTGACCGGGTCGTCGGCCACGATGATGTCCAGCACTTCCAGCAGGTCGGCCATGGTGCGGGCATAGGGCACCACCACGTCCATGGTGGGGGTCAGCGGCCAGTTGCCACGTACCGAAATCACCCCGCGCGACGGGGTATAGGCGCACAGGCCGTTGTTGGAGGCGGGGCCACGGCCGCTAGACCAGGTTTCTTCCGCCATGCCGAAGGCGGCGAAGCTGGCGGCAGTGGCAGTACCGGCCCCGTTGGACGAGCCAGAGGCAAACGGCGCGGTCAGGTAGTTGGCGTTATAAGGGCTTTCGGCGCGGCCATAACAGCCACGCTGCATGCCGCCATTGGCCATCGGCGGCATATTGGTCTTGCCCAGGCAAATGGCACCGGCGGCGCGCAGGCGGGAAATGGTGAAGGCATCGTGCTGGGACACCAGCTCTTTGAAGGCCGGGCTGCCCGAAGCAGCAGTCAGCCCCTTCACCAGATAGCTGTCCTTGGCGGTGTAGGGAATGCCATCCAGCGGGCCCAGTGTTTCGCCACGGGCACGGCGCGCATCGGAGGCCTCGGCCTCGCGCATGGCTTCCGGATTGGGCACCACCACTGCATTGAGCCTGGTCTCGGTAGCTGGGCCATCGTAGGCCGCTATCCGTGCCAGATAAGCCTGGACCAGCTCAACCGCCGTGGTTCGCCCGGATTCGAGCGCGGCACGCAGCTCGGCAATGGATAGCTCGGTAACCTCGATCATGCTACACCCTCCACTAAGAACACGGATTTCATTCCCATCACGCCGACAGCCTTGCACCAAGCGCAGGCATGGGCGATGACGCAATATGGCGGCTAATCTACAAGAGACTGGCTCATGCGGGAAAATGATTCATTTTGATATACCCATTCATGCGACGAATACTGCTCCATCGCTACCGTGCAGCTAGTCGGTCGTTTCAATCAGGCTGCGCATCAAGCCACGCAGCCACAGCAGCGCCGGGTTGCTGTCCTGCACCGGATGCCAGATGCAGTTGAGGTGATAGCCGGGCAACTCCTCCGGCAGCGCCACCATCTTCAGCGGCCAGTAGCCTGCCATCATCGCCGCCACTTTCTTGGGCAGGATGAACAGGTGGTCGGTATGGCTGACGATGGCCGCCGCCGCCATATAGCTCTGGCTGTGTACCGAAATCTTGCGCTGCAAGCCGCGCGCGGCCAGAAAGTCATCCATCGGCGAACCGAGATTGCCCAGCGGCGCATGGAAGACATGTGGCAAGGCAATCAGGTCGGCCAGGGTAAGCCGGTCGCTCTGGAAGGGGTGGCCGGCACGCAAGATGCCGGTCAAGGGCTCGTTCAGCCAGGTTTCCCGGCACAGATAGCCGGGAATCTTCATGTATTCGTCAAAACCCAGCAGAAAGTCGATTTCGCCATCGGCCAGCGCTAGTTCCGGCATCTCCTCGCGCAGGATGGTGATGTCGATATGGACATTGGGCGCTTCCACCGCCAGCTTTTTCACCAGCGGCGGAATCAGCACGCATTCCACGTAATCGGTGGTGCAGAGGGTGAAGCGGCGCGTCGAAGTGGCCGGGTCAAAGGCTTCGGGCTGGCTGAAGTGGCTTTGCAACAGGCTGAGCGCCTGATGCACGCCCTGTTGCAGGTAGAGCGCCTTTTGCGTGGGCTGCATGCCATGTGGCGAGCGCACCAAGAGCGGGTCGTTGAAGAAGGCCCGCAAGCGGTTGAGCGAGTGGCTCATGGCAGGCTGGCTGACAAACAGTTTCTCTGCCGCCCGCGTGACGCTGCGCAGGCTGACCAGCGCATCCAGCGCCAGCAGCAGGTTCAGGTCCAGCTGATGCAATTTCACATCATTCACCGTATTTATGAAAGTATTCGTATTGTTCATTTGCTGAATAGTTTGCCTCTCCCTAGACTGCGTCTGTCAATTACTTCCTCGTGCATGGCAGACAAAACCGGCTGACGTGTCGCACCGCCGGACAGCACTGCAGCTGCACGATGTCCTGAATACTTCCGATGGCATCAATCAATGCATGGTGATCTCAATGAACAGCACAACGCACACTAGCCTGCCTGCCGCCGACGGCTTTCACATGCCGGCCGAATGGGCCCCGCAACAGGCGGTATGGATGATCTGGCCGCAGCGCCCGGACAACTGGCGCCATGCCGGACGCGAGGCGCAGCAGACGTTTGCCGCCATTGCCAAGGCCATTGCCGCGGCCACCCCGGTGTTCATGGCCGTGCCGCAGGAATGCATGGTCGCAGCCCGCGCCGTGATGCCGTCCGAAGTGACGCTGGTGGAAATGAATAGCGATGACTGCTGGATGCGCGACAGCGGCCCCACCGTAGTCATCGACCAGGCAGGCCAGGTGCGTGGCGTGGACTGGCAGTTCAATGCCTGGGGCGGTTTCAACGGTGGCCTGTATCACCCGTGGGACCAGGACAGTGCCGTGGCCAGCCAGGTATTGGCCCACCATGGCTTTGACCGCTACGCCGCACCGCTGGTGCTGGAAGGCGGCTCGATCCATGTCGACGGTGAAGGCACGCTGATGACCACCGCCGAGTGCCTGCTCAACCCCAACCGCAATCCGCATTTGTCCAAACAGCAGATTGAAGCCCTGCTGTCCGACTACCTGGGTGTCACGCATTTCATCTGGCTGCCGGAAGGCGTGTTCATGGATGAAACCGACGGCCACATCGACAATATGTGCTGTTTTGCCCGTCCGGGTGAGGTGATCCTGCACTGGGTGGACGATGAAAACGACCCGCAATACCCGCGTTCGCAGGCCGCCTATGAAGTGCTGTCGCAAGCGCGCGATGCCAAGGGCCGCCAGTTGAAGATCCACAAGATGCTGTCACCCGGCCCCTTGTACTACAGCGCAGAAGAAACCGCCGGCGTGGTCGCCAGCGGTCAGGCTGTTCCGCGTGAAGTAGGCGAGCGCATGGCGGCGTCCTATGTCAATTTCCTGATCAGCAACGGCCAGATCATCTTCCCGCTGCTGGATGCACGTACCGATGAGGCAGCCGCCAGCCGCCTGCAGGAAATCTTCCCGGAATACCGCATTGTCGGCGTACCGGCGCGTGAAGTGCTGCTGGGCGGTGGCAACATCCACTGCATCACCCAGCAGATTCCGGCAGGCCAGGCCGGCTAACAAGCTGCTGCCCTACCCGGCAGGCGGGCGCATGCCCGCCTCTGCCTCTCACCGCTCGTGGTGCCGCTGTTCACCCGCCCATGGGTGGCATTACCCCGCATTATCCTGTGCGATCCAGGCAGGGTAATTGGGAGAGCATTTCGTCAAATGCCGCGTCGTACAGGTATCCTCGTGGCAGCTCCAGACGCTTGATCGGTCCGTCATCGAGAATAAACTCGTAATAGCCGCTGCCATCGAAACTGGTGTTGCGATAAGCACGGACATGCTTTAACAAGATGGCTTTCTTGCTTAATCCGTTACTGATCATCAAGACGCTTCCGTCATAGCGGACCCAGGAGTTGCAGGACACCAGGGCGGCAAGCAGCGCGACGGGCAGCATGACTGCCGGCAGGACAAAGTCACCGGCGTGATTGCCATTGGCGGCCCAATACGGCAATAGCCCGAGTGCCAGGCAAAGCATGCCTAATCCGGACAGCAGCACGCGAAACCAGATGGGGGGTCGATAAGTGCGTGGCGTAAGCAGCATGAAGGCTCCCTGCAATGGCAACTGGTCACACGATGACCGGGCAACAAGCGGCTGGCTGAGCCGGCTTTGCCACCCCTCGCCAGCGTGTCGCGCCTCATCCAGCAGCCAGCAGCCAGCAAGGGGCAAGACTGCCCATGGCGCGGGCTACAGGATAGCTTGATGTCCAAGTCAGATATTGCACTTTACCGGTAAACAGGCAAGAGCATGCATGCTGATGGCGTAAAAAACCAATACAGGCTAGATGTTTTCCCGGTGCAGTCATTTGCTGCATTTCCGGGCCATCCTGCTGAGCGCTGGGTGACCGCGACTCCTTCCCTCTCCCTCCCTCTCCCCTGCCACCTGGCCCCTGGGCCGCCAGCGCAAGAGCTGGCTGACGGCCGGCGCAGCCTTACTCGATCAGGTCTTGGCGAACAACAATTCCCAGTTGGTCATCGGACCCAGCGGAATGATGTCCCAGCCAATCAGGCCGACCCTGGCCAGGGGAAAGTCCATCAGCAGGGCGCGGGCCGCTTCCACCGAATCGGCTTCGGCCATGATGGCCACACCGGGGCGGTCCTGGCGGAAATAGATGTCGCGGATGAAACCGGACTTGTACAAATCCCAGCCGTGGCGCACTTCATCCAGCATATGGGGGCCGTATTGCTCCAGGCTGGCCTGGGGATTGGGGATATCGAGGCAAAGCAGTTTCATGGGGGTGACTCCAGTACAGTGAATGGCACAGAACCGTTGCGACGATCACGGTTCAGGCCGCGACAGCCTGTGCCAGTGGCGCGCTCAGACAGGCGCGCAGGGCCTGCTGGAAAGCGGCGAGCTTGTCGCCGCTGGCACCCATGGCCTCGTAGAAGGCCAGCGGTTCGGCATAGGACATGCCCACGTACAGCGCACTGGCCTTCATCGGGGTCAGCACTTCGTGCACGCTGCTCTGGATCAGCCCGGCAGCTGAATAGGTATGTGCCGTGGCACCGGCCGACACCACCACCTGCATTTGCTTGCCCTGCAGCGCCTTGCCTTCGGGGCCGAACGCCCAGCCATAGCTCCAGACCTGGTTGAGATAGGCCTTGAGCATTGGCGTCAGGTTGAACCAGTGCATGGGAAACAGGTACACCACGCGCTCGACGCCCTCGTGCGCTTGTTGTTCCGCGGCGATATCAAAGGCGGTGGTGTCATGGCCATACAGGGTTTCCAGATTGCGTACCGTCACATTCGGCAGTGCGGCGGCGGTTTGCTGCAGGGCCTGGATGACCTGCGACTGTTCGGGATAGGGATGGGAGACGATCAACAGTGTTTTCATGGGTTTTCCAATATGCAGTGGAATGAAAAGTGGCCCCATGTCCAGCATGGCAGCCCGTGTCGAGTGCATTCTGGCTGGATTCATTGTTGAACAGAACGACGCAACGGGTTTATGATTAATCAACCCAAGGTTGTCAATTCGACTGAATCTGCCAATGGAAAACGCTATTCATGGACTCCTCACAGCGCGTACGCGCCATCCTGTCCTTTGTCCATGCCGCTGATGCCGGCAGCTTTGCGGCCGGAGCCCGTGCGCTGGGCATTTCTTCTGCCGCGGTGAGCAAGAACATTGCCGGGCTGGAAAGGGCATTGGGCGTGCGACTGATGAATCGCACCACGCGCAGCCTCAAGCTCACCGAAGAAGGCGATGCGTTTTTGCGGCAGGCACGGGTGGCGCTGGAGGCGCTGGACCTGGCGACCGAGGCAGTGATTTCACAACGCGCCACCCCCACCGGACGGGTACGCCTCTCCACCAGCGCCGGCTTTGGCCGTGCGCAGCTGGCACCGGTATTGCCCGGCTTGCTGCAGCGCTATCCCGGTTTGGCCATCGAGGTTGATTTTGATGACCGGGTGGTCGATCTGATCCAGGAGGGCTACGACATCGCCTTGCGTGGCGGGCATATCGCCGATTCCTCGCTGGTATCGCGCACTGTCTGTCAGTTCCAGCTGGTGCTGGCCGCTTCGCCGGCCTATCTCGAGGCCTTCGGTGTTCCGGCCAACCCCGCGGAGCTGGCCCAACACCGGCTACTGACCCGGCGCTTTCTCGGTGGGCGGGTTTCACCGTGGAATTTCATGGCGGCCGACGGCAGCATCACCACGCTGAATACGGAAAGTGCAGCCATGACCCTGTCTTCACCGGAAACCCTGACCCAGATGGCGCTGTCAGGGGCGGGTATCGCAGAAATAGGCGTGCATCATGCCTGGCAATACCTGCAAGGCGGGGAATTACGGCTGCTGTTGCTGGGCTGGCATCACCCCGGCAATTTTGCCATGACGCTGCAGTATCCGCACCGCGCCCTGATGGCCCCACGGGTAAGGGTTACCGTGGAATATTTGCTGGAGGCTTTTGCCGCCATGGAGGAACTGCATATTCCACGCTCGGCACTGGCAGCATACGCGGCCTGAACAAGTAAACTGGCGCCACCAGTGGGTGCCAGAACCGGACAGCATCAGCCGGCGGCAACGGGCAGCCGCCCCCGGTTCAATGGCAGCCGGCAGACAACAGGCCATAGCGGCCGGCCAGGCGAGACATGCTGCCATCGCGACACATCGACAGCAGCACCTGATTGAATGCATCCAGCGTCCCCGGCTGCAGACGGCTGCGGGTAAAACCAAACAGATAGGAAATGGACTTTATCGTGGCCAGCTGGTGCACGGTGGACAGTCCATCGTGCTGGATCCAGTAACGGGCGATGTCGGCATTGGAGAAAGCCACGGCCGTGGCACCGTAGCGGCCGGCAGCCAGCTTGCGCAGCACGGTCTGCGGATCAGGCTCCACCTGCTCGGTCACCCCCGCCACCCCCTGCAGCAACTGTTCGCCATTGACTTGCGAAAGCGATGGCCCGTATACCGCCAGCACATGGCCGGACAGGTCTGCCGGCTGCCGGTAGCGCAGCGGATTGCCATTCAGCACATACAGGCCATAGCTGCTAAGCAGCACCGGCAGCGAAAGCTCCATCACCGCGCGCCTTTCCGCTACATCCTGCACCAATAGCAAGCCGTCGGCTTCGCCCAGGCTGATGGTACGCAAGGCGCGCTTCCACACCATCGCCCGCACTTCGCAACGCCATTCCAGCCGCCGGCAAGCCTCCTGCAGGATTTCCACCTGGGCACCACCCAGCTTGTCGCCACCCGCATCCTCGATGATGGGGGGAAAGATTTGCGTGACAAACAACAGGCTACGCGGCAGCGCATCGATGGCCGTGCTGATGCACAGTAGCGCAAGCGGCAACAGTATTCTGGGCAGACTCGGCACCATCGCTGTCTCCTGACTTTTTCGCCAGTATAGCCACTGATTTGCGCGACAGAATGAGCGCTCGGGACCGCTATACATGCCGGGTAGCACTACGCAAGACAATGAACAAGGAGGATTGCTTGTCTGTCACGCCCAGGAACAGCCACTCGCTACCCGCAAACCATGCACTGTGCTTCGGGAGGGAGAAATGTGGGCCGCGCTCTGGCTTTCATCAGCATCCGGCGCTGGCAGACAATTGCAGAGCCAGCCGGCCTGTACAAGCGCAACAAGCTGCGGTCAGCCTTAATCAGACCACGACAAATCGCCAAGCCTGCTGGATGAGCGACACAGGAGCTGTCCGACCTGGACGGGGAGCACCATTACTGCGGCACGACACGGCGCAAGGCCAGCGCTTTCCGGTATTTCAGATGGGCAAATCGGGCGGCGTAAATGCCCAACACCAGTCCTACCCATCCATCCTTCCAATTGCCGCTGCGCAAATACCATTTGAAAAAGGCACCAACCGGACTGGTCCACTGGCGCAGGGCAAAGTGCTTGCGGTTTCGCATCCTGGCCAGGTCCTGTGCATCAAGGCTGGTATACATCGCCAGCTTGCGGGCTATTTCGGCATGCGAGTGAAAGGTTTGATGCTTGAGCGGCAGCTCTAGCCTGCCGCAGCTGCGATAACCGGTAAAGTCCTCATGAACCGCCTGGGCTGACAGACCTACCCGCTGTTTGTTGATGATGCGAATCGGATAATCAGGGCAGCCAACCGGGTACAAGGCATGAACCTGCTTGCCCATGACAATCCAGTCACGCTGAACCGCATAGGCCTCATGCTGGAACCCTTGCTGCTGCAACTGCCGGAGATGATTGATCAGCTCAGCAGAAGGAATTTCGTCGCTATCCAGAAAAAATACGTAATCATGACGGCATTCGCGCTGGGCAAACTCACGCTGCTGACGAAAATCATCAAAGCGGCGGTACACCACTCTGGCACCACACTGCTGTGCGATCGCCAGCGTCTGATCGCTACTCCCGCTATCAACCACCAGCAAATCATCGGTCAGCCCGGCCACGGCACTCAAAATTTCTTTCAGGTAGCGCTCACTATTGAAAGTCAGCACATAGATCGACAATGGTGTCATTACTTATTCCGCCCCTGCTAATTCATTTTGAATTACTTATGTTTTTTGTATTGCTATTCAATTTCAAGAAAGCCGGCTTATCGGCTTTGTCTACGCTGAAGAACAGCCGACATGGCTACTATTCCTTAAACATGGAATTCGACAGTATGCCAATGGCGAAAAGCATTATCCTGATTTGCAGCAAATCAAACAAATCATATCTATGTCGTTTGCTCACCCTTCCTACCCCTGTGCACTTCCACCGCTGGCGATGGCCGACTCCATCCGGCAAGCTGGTGTTGTTGCACTACAGCAAATGTTTGACCGAGAGCATTTGACGCGCCTCATGCCGGCTGTTACGGTCAACAGGCATACGCGGAAGATGGGAACCATTCTTTTAGCATCGTGGTCCGACACCGTTTACCCGCCTCAACTTTAGCCAAGGAGATCGCCATGTCCGATGCCGCACTCAATCAGGAAAAAGAACAACTGCTGGAAGATGTACGCCAGGTTTTGTCCAGTACCGAAGATTTGCTTGGCGCCGCAAGCGATGAAGGTGGAGAAAAGGGTCGCGAGCTGCGCAAGCGCCTGGGCGAGAACATCAAGCTGGCCAAGGCCCGCCTGCTGGAAGCCGAGAAGCTTGTGGTCGGCAAGGCCAAGGTAGCCGCCAGGGCAACCGACGACTACGTGCATGAAAATCCGTGGAAATCCATCGGTATCGCTGCCGGTGTGGGCTTTCTGCTGGGCATGCTGGTTTCGCGCCGCTGAGGCGGATTGACTGAATGAGCGATTCCCCACGCCAGACACCTCGCCCGGGCAGCATCCGCTCGCTGCTGGGCGGGGTGTTTTCCTTGTTGCTGACCCGGTTCGAGCTGTTCCTGCTGGAAGCGGAAGAGCACAAGGACAATCTGCTGTTCAGCCTGCTGCTTGGCGGGCTGGCGCTGATTTTGCTGCTGATCGGCCTGTTGAGTGCGCTCTTGCTGGTGCTGGTACTGACGCCGGCAGCCTACCGCCCGGCCCTCCTGTCCTGCCTGACACTGGCCAGTGTGCTGGGCGCAGCCGGCTTGCTGTGGCAACTGCGCCGACGCGCATACCGCAGCCGCGCACCATTTGCCGATACGGTTGCCGAGGTCCGCAAGGACTGGGACAGCCTGAGTGGGAGGCGCTGAGATGTCACCACAGGATCGTGCCCTGAAAAAGCAGCTGCTGCTGATGAAAGGCGAAGTGCTGCGTGTAAAGCTGAAGCTGGAAATCGACAGCCTGCGTCAACGCCCGCTCGGCTTGGCCGGCGAGGGCTTCAAGGCTTTTTCGAGCAGCAGCGCGCTGGGAAAACTGGTCAATACCCTGGCCGCCATACTGCCTTCGGAATCACTGCGCCAGTGGTTGCGCCGGGCATCCCGGCTCTTCCTGCTATGGAAGGTGCTCAGCAAGTTCTGGCCCGCTCGCTGAGCGCCACGACCAAGCGGCCCATGCCGCTTTTTTGTTGGCTGACAATCAGGCCTGCTGACTGATCGTGCCGCTGTCGATGCTGGCAGCTGCGCCCCCCGCATCCGTCAGTTGAATGGTCAGCTGGCTCTCACCCTCGGCACTATCGCTGCCACCATGCAGCATATTGTCAATGGCTGCCATATCCTTGTCGCCAGCATCCAGCAGCTTTTTCAGGCCATCATCCTGCGCTTGCAGATTGCGCTGTTTCAGCCATTGCTGAATCGACTTGATGCTGTTGATCAGCGACTGCAATTCCGCATTGCCATTCAGCCCGGAAGCGCCACCCGCCAGCGCAATACCGCTGCCGGCCAGGCTGCTGCCAACACTCGCGGCATCGCTTGCCGGTGTGCTGCCAGCGGTGCTGGCATCCTGCGGACTGTCTGCCGTTGTCGCTGCGTCGGATGTCGTGGCTGACGTAGCAGCCTGTTGCCCGGCATCGCTGTCACTGCTGGCGCTGGCAGTGTCCGTCGCTGCCGCTGCCGGATTACCCGACAGGGTAGTCACCAGGCTTTGCTGCTGATCGTTGCCGGTGGCGCTGGCCACCATCTGGCGCAGTTCGGCACTGATCTGTTTCAGCTGCATGGCTATCGAGCGCAACCCACCCTTGTCCTTACCCACCAGCACCATCATCTGCCGCAGGTTCTTGATGCGCTCCTTCAGCATTTCCATGCGGCTGCCATCCAGTTGCTGGCTCTGGCTACGCTGGCTGCGGGCGGCGGACTGCTTGAGCAAACTGGCCTGTTGCTGCTGCCACTTGTTCAACGCCTGTTGCAGTGACTGATTGACGGCCTGTCTGGCCAGGTTGGGCTGAAACACGGGCAGGGTGGCAGCCCCGACAGACTGCGTGGTCTCGACACTGGCGGCGGCGGGCTGGCCGGGCAAGCTGGCAGGCGCTTCGGGCGGGCTGGGCAGGGTGGTATATAACTGGATGGAGCTCATGTCATTGGCCACGGCAAGGCTATCTTCATATGAATTTATCGGCAGTTTCCCGCAATTCTTTAAAGCTAACGGTACAAGTGCAGCCGGCAATGCCGTTAAAATGTCAGCCTGATCCACCGCCAGCATGATGCCAATGCCCTCTTCCCCTTCCGACCTGCTGGGCACCCCGCCCCTGCCCCCTGCCGCAGTGCAATGGCTGCGCGACCTCGGCATTGCCAAGCGGGAACAACTGCGGCAACAGGGCAGCGTCGCCACCTTTCTGCAGCTGAAAGCCGGCGGCCATACCGTGACCACGCGCCTGCTGTTCGCACTGGAGGCGGCAGCGCGCGGTGTGCACTGGTCGCAGCTGAGCGATGCCGACAAGCAGCACTTGCGCCAGCAACTGGCGGCACACCCGCCGGTGGCGCTGCCGCCGACGCCGGCCGACATCGAGCATTTCATGCGGCAGGCCATGCTGCAGGCCGAGCTGGCCGCCGCCCAGGGCGAAGTACCGGTTGGCGCGGTGGTGGTGAAAGACGGCCAGATCATCGGCCGCGGCTTCAACCAGCCAGTTGGCAGCCACGACCCGTCGGCCCATGCCGAAATGCAGGCGCTGCGGGCGGCTGCCATGCATGAGGGTAATTACCGACTGGACGGCTGCGACCTGTATGTCACACTGGAGCCTTGCGCCATGTGCAGCGGTGCCATTTTGCATGCGCGGCTGGCACGGGTGATTTACGGTGCGCGCGAAGCAAAAACCGGTGCCGCCGGCAGCGTGACCGATCTGTTTGCCTTGCGCCAGCTGAATCATCACACCGCGGTGTGGGGGGGCTATCTGGCCGAAGCCTGTGCGGCCCAGCTGGCGAGCTTCTTCCGCCAACGCCGCTCGCGGGAGTCCTAGCATGACCCGGCTGTCGTTGACCATGATCGTGCTGTCTGGCCTGCTGGCCTGGCCGCGTGCCGCCACTGCGGCGGAGGCGGAGGATGCCGCCAGCTTTGTCCTGCAATCGGAACAGGATGCGCCCTTGCAAGCCACCCGCGCCAATCTGCGCCATTACGGCCAGCCCTGGATTCTGGTCGGCATACGCAGCCAGTCGCTCAGCCTGTTTGACGAGTGGGGCCGGCAGCAACAGCACTATGTGGTCTCCACGGCCAGGCGCGGTGCCGGCGAACAGGTCAACAGCTACCAGACGCCACGCGGCTGGCACCATGTGTGTGACAAGCTGGGCGCCGGGGCAGAGGAAAACACCATCATTTTTCGCCGCCGCGTCACGCCGTGGAAATACACGGCGGAATTGCACCAGCAATATCCCGACAAGGACTGGATTCTCACCCGCATCCTGTGGCTGTGCGGTGATGAGCCCGGCAAGAACCAGGGCGGCGATGTCGACAGCCATGACCGCGCCATCTACATTCACGGGGCCGGCGAGCATGTCGCCTGGGGCAGCCCCACTTCGCTGGGTTGCGTACGAATGAAAAACCCGGACATTATCCAGCTGTTTGAGCAGACGCCAAACGGCATAGACGTTTTGATAGACGAGAATTCCTGACCACCATGCACGCAGCTCTCAACCTGACCACGCCAGCACTGCTGTTTCCCGCCATTTCCCTGCTGTTGCTCGCCTATACCAATCGTTTTCTCGGTCTGGCCAGCATCATCCGTAATCTGTATACCGATTACAAGGAAGAACAGAATCCCAAGATCCTGCTGCAAATCGGCAATCTGCGTACCCGCATCCAGCTGATCAAATGGATGCAGTTCCTGGGCATTGGCAGCCTGTTCCTGTGCACCATGGCCATGTTCCAGATCTATACCGGCTGGCAACAGCTGGGCGAGCTGTCTTTCGGCATCAGCCTGCTGATGATGATTGCCTCGCTGGCCACCTCGCTGTGGGAGCTGGTGCGCTCGTCCGATGCCCTGAACATCCTGCTGTCGGACCTGGAAGCCGAATCGCACCGCCAGCAGCACTGAGCGGCTGGCCGCCCTGCTCATGAAAAAACCGGCCTGGCCGGTTTGGGAGTCAGGCCGCTTTGCGGCCGGCAATGATGTGCAAGGGCATGCTGACCCGTCGCACAATGGTCGGATCACCCCAGCCGCGGGCCAGGCGCTGGCGGGCATCATTCAGCACATGGTTGCCCAGGCTTTTCACGCACAGTTTGGTAGCCGACCAGGTATGCAGATAGCCCAGCAGCTGCTCGAAATTCCAGTCCATCAGTATCTGGCATTGTGGCGTTTCCAGCGGTGGCAGCGACAGGCCGACATCACGGTAACCATCCCATAGCAGCTGGCTGCAGCTGGACCAGAAGGGCTCGATGACCGCGCGGAAAAAGCGCATGGCATCGTCCACCTGCGGATTGACTTGAAACCAGTCATAGCCCCAGGCCGCAAAGACACCGCCGGGCTTGAGCACCCGTTCGAGCTGGGGCCAGAAACGGGGGTGGTCGAACCAGTGCAGGGACTGTGCCACCGTCACCAGATCGAATACCGCATCGCCAAAGGGCGGCTGCTCCGCCGCACACTCCAGGTAGAAGATATTGCCAGCGGACTCGGCTGCCTCCAGCTGGCTGTGATTGATATCGCTGGCATCAACGCGGGCAAAGCTGCGCGACAGCTGCACTGCCGCCTGCCCCGTGCCGGTGGCGCAATCCCAGGCACGGTCATGTCCGGCAACTACCGCATGCAGCCAGCGAAACAGGCTGTCCGGGTAGCGCGGTCGGTAGCGTGCGTACTGGTCGGATTGCAGATCAAATGTGGCGATGGCTCGCGTATCCATGATGTGGCTCAAATGAACGCTCTCTCAGGTAAAGAGTGCGCCGGAGCAGTCCGCGTCACCCTTTCATTGTGTACAAAAATGATAATAGCATCAGCAATCCGTATCAATTAAAGTTTATTTATTTTACAAATGTTTATTTAAAACAGCCGGATTTTTCAGCCGGAAATAATAATCAGACAGTTAAATGGCAGCGATGAGCGGCTGCCATCAGGCTTTATCGGCAGCGACAGCCCATCCTGGTGCCGCAGCCACCATGCCGCAGCCCGTATTGAATATTCCGCAGAAAAACAGTGGCAGGCATCATGCGGCCGCCACCCTGCCGGCAGATGGCGCGGACAAATGGACTAAGGCGTCGGGGCAGCGGGGCGGCGCTGGCGGGCGGCCAGCCATTGGTCCAGCTTGCCGGCAAACTGCTGACGATCTGCCTGGCTGAATGGCGGT
Organism: Aquitalea magnusonii; assembly: GCF_003202035.1. Classification (GTDB taxonomy): domain Bacteria; phylum Pseudomonadota; class Gammaproteobacteria; order Burkholderiales; family Chromobacteriaceae; genus Aquitalea; species Aquitalea magnusonii. The sequence goes on from NZ_QJKC01000031.1 coordinate 21,059, forward strand.
GGTCCTCCGCTCTGGATGCCACTGCCACGCAAATTGTCCATGAAGTCGCGCAGTGTCAGCTGGCCTTCGATGGTATCGCTGGAATAGGCTTCCCCACGGAAATTGATGGCCGCGGCCCCTTTGGCCAGTACCTGTGCCGCCAGCGGGATATCGCCGCTCACCAGCAGGTCGCCCTGCTGACATTGCCGGGCGATCTCGGCATCGGCCACGTCAAAGCCCTGCCCCACCACAATGCTGCGGATATGGGGGCTGGCCGGCAAGGCGGGCCGTCGGTTGGCCACAAACACGGCCGGTGTCGCCGTGCGCTGGGCGGCGCGACAGATGATGTCGCGGATCACGGCAGGACAGGCATCGGCATCTACCCAGATGGTCATGATTACGCTTCTTCTAGGGCTGGAGTGCGGCAAGCCTACAACAGTCGCCATGTTTCTGCCCATGGCAATTTGTTAAAGTCGGCGCATTCATTGCCAAGCTAATGGCATAAACCGGCCAAGCCCTCTATAGTAGTGGGGCATGATTTCCCACCCTCCCCGCACAAGGCTTGTTGAATGACCCGCGCGCTGACCATCCTGGTGGCCGAAGACAGTCCGACCTCCCGTCAGATCCTGCTCGACTACATCCGTCTGCTTGGCCATGAAGCCGTGCCGGTGAGCAATGGGCAGGAAGCGCTTGCATACTGCCAGCAGCAGCGACCCGACGTGATCTTCATGGATGTCACCATGCCGGTGATGGATGGCTTTGCCGCCACCGCCGCCATCCGCCAGCTGCTGGGTGAACACTGGATTCCCATCATCTTCCTGACCTCGCTGTCGGATCGCAGCCAGCTGCTGCGCGGCCTGGCCATGGGGGGAGATGACTACCTGACCAAGCCGATCGATCTGGACATTCTCACCGCCAAGCTGCATGTGCTGATCCGCATATCGGAAATGCAGCAGCGCATCGCCTCGGACAGTGAGCGACTGGAAAACTACTACCGCACCAACGAACAGGAGCAGATGTTTGCCCAGATGGTGCTGGACCGCTTTACCCGCCGCGCCGAGCAGACACCGCCCAATATCCAGCAATGGCAACGCCCGGCGATGAATTTCAGCGGCGACACCATCTGCATCCGCCGTTGCCAGCCGGGGCTGGACCGCATCATGCTGGCCGACAGCACGGGGCATGGGCTGGCGGCAGCGATCTGCGGCCTGCCCGCGGTGGACACTTTCTTTGCCATGTGCGACCGCAACCTGCCGGTGCAGGAGATTGCCCGCACCATCAACCGCAAGCTGCACACCATCCTGCCCATCGGCCGCTTTGTCGCGGCCGCCATCATCGAGGTGGATTACCAGCTGCAGCGTATTGCGGTGTGGAATGGCGGCATACCCTGTGCCATGTATGTCGACCGCCAGGGCGAGGTGCTCAAGTCCTTTGGCTCGCGCTCGCCGCCACTGGGCATTCTGCCGGACAGCGCCTTCGAATCCTCGCTCGACTATTTCAGCTGGCCGGATGGCGGCTCGCTCATCGTCTGCTCCGACGGCGTGACCGAAGCCTATGACGACGACCGCCAGCCTTTCGGGGTGGATGGCATTCTGCGCGCGGTAAGCCAGGCGCGTACGCTGGACATCCAGGGTTCCATCACCCATGCCGTCAACAAGCATCTGGCCGGGCGGGAAAACCACGATGACATCTCGCTGGTGGTGGTTCGCTGCCAGTAATACCCCGCCAGCAAACAAGAAAGCCGGTCACCGCCAAACGGTGACCGGCTTTTTTCATGGTGAAACGACTCAAGCGCGCGGTGGTGTGCAACTTTCCGGGGTGCAGAACACGGCAGCATCCTCATCGGTGGCCACCAGCTCGCCCAGCAAGGCTGCGACAAAAGCCTGCGGCTGCCCCAGCCAGGGTGAGAGGTCCACGCGCTGCCACTGGCCCTGCTGTTCCAGCAGCAGGCTGGGGAAACCGCTCAAACCAGCCTGCTGCATCAGCTGGCGGCTGTCGGCGATATGTGCCGCCACCTTTTCCATCTGTTGTTCCAGTTCGCTGGCAAATGCGGTGGCCGGCAGGCCCTGCTCTTCTGCCAGCGCCTGCAACACCTCGGTTTTGGCGATTTGCCAGCCGCGCTGGTAGTGCGCCTGCTGCAGCGCAGACAACATTTTCAGCGGTGGCAGACCCAGCTGCGCGGCGGCGAGAATGGCGGCGGTTGGCGGGGTGGAATCAAACACCGCGTTGTGGTCGCGCAGCAAACCCTCAAAGTAAGCCTCGCCAAACGGCAGGCCGGTCATCCTGGCAATGCGCTGATCATGCGGCATCACATAGTCACGCAGCGCCGGGGTAACCGGCTGGCGGTTGGCTCCGCTCATCATGCCGCCACCATGCAAGTGCAAGGCCAATTGCGGCTGGGCCGCTGCCGCTTGCAATAGTGGCGAGGCGGCATAGCACCAGCCGCACAGCGGATCATAAAAATAATGCAGGGTAGCTGTTACCATTTCATCTCGCCTTTGTTGACTTTGGCACCGATCTCCAGCGACATGGCCTCACCCGCCTGCGGGAAAGCCTGCTGCATGCGCTGGATCAGCTCGCCACTATTGGCCGAAGCGGCCAGATTCTTTTCAAACTGCTGCAGATAGTCGCGGGTAAAGCGCAGGCTGGCCACACCGGTGGGGGCATTGGCTGCCATGTGGCCAGGGATGACCTGTGCGGGCTGCAGCGCTTCCATTTCATTCAGCTGGGCCACCCAGGCCTGGCGTTCCTGCTTGGTCTGGGTATCTGCCGTCCACACGTGCAGGCCGGAAACCACGCCGACATTCCCCACGATGGCACGAATCGACGGAATCCACACATAGCCGCGGTGGGCCAGCGGGCCGGTGGTGCCGCGTACTTCCAGTGCCTGGCCTTCCAGCATCAGCTGGCTGCCGGGCAAGGCATGCGGCAGTGCCAGCGGCGCCTGGGGTGCATTGGCGCCCATTTTCGGGCCCCAGAAAGCCTGCTTGCCAGCCACATTGGCCTTGATCCTGGCCAGCGTCGGTGCGGCGGCGACCAGCTCGGCCTGCGGGAAAATCTGCTTGAGCACGGTGGCCCCGAAGTAGTAATCGGGATCGGCCTGGCTCACATAAATGGTTTTCAGCTGCTTGCCGCTATCCAGCACGCGGGCGGCAATGCGGTAGGCATCGGCACGGGTGAAGCCGGTGTCGATCAGCACGGCGTCTTTTTCACCGCTGACCAGTACCGAGGTGACATTAAAGCTGTTGTCGTCGGCCTGGTAGACCGACAGCTTGAGCGGTTCGGCGGCGTGGGCCAGCGTGGAGCCCAAGGCCAGGGCCAGTGTCAGCGGCAGGAATTTCAAAGTGGCAAGCTGCATGTGTATCTCCGGAATGGTGGCGGGCATCTGCCGCGCGGGTCATTGATGGAGTGCACTTTAGCGTCAAAAACAATGCAGATATACCCATTGAACTGGGCAATATTGTTTCATAAATAGAGCAAATGGCCAGCACGCCGGGTAGCGGGCGACTGGCAAAACAGCTTAAGTGCGCCAATGCCGACACGACAAGGGGTCGATGCCAGCGCAGGCATTGCCGAGCCGGTTGATGAAAGCAAAAAAATGGTGGAACAGGTGGTCGCAAGCAAGGGAGTTTGACGCAGCGCCACCCAGGCGCGGCCAAGCCGGAAGGGGGCCTAACCGGCAAGCGGCTGACAGGAGTGCATGGCCACGACCTGATTACGCCCCTGGCGCTTGGCCTGGTAGACCGCGGCATCTGCCGTGCTCACCAGCCAGTCGGGCTGCTGGTTGATGCTGGCATGGGCAAGGGCAATGCCGATGCTGATGGTCACCACCGTGCTGCAGCCGGATGAGGGATGCGGCAAGGCCAATGCCTCGACCTCGCTACGGATCTGCTCGGCCAGCGCCATGGTCTGTGACAGATTACAGCCACGCAGCAACAGGACGAATTCCTCACCACCATAGCGTGCCGCACACCCTTGCCTGGCCGATGCATGACGGCTGATCACCTGCGCCACCTTGATCAGGGTCTCGTCTCCCATCTGATGGCCCTGGCTGTCGTTGTAAAACTTGAAGTAATCCACATCGACAAACAACAGGGCGATGTCCTCCTGCTGCTGCAGCCGCCTTTCCCAGAAAGCGTGCAGTTGCTGGTCGAAATAACGCCGGTTGAACAGGCCGGTCAGGCCATCGACGGTGGAAATCTGCTGCAGATACTTGAAGCCCTGCTGTAACTGGCGGTGATCGCGCTGCAACTCCAGCGCCAGCAGATAGCTGCGCCGTTCTTCCTTTTGCAGCTGGAACAGGCCGAGCAGGCCCAGCAAAACACAGGAAACCAGCAGGATGAAGATGAGCGAGCGTGCTGCCTCGTCGAGAAAATGCAAACTGCACAAGACCCAGCCCAGATAAGCCAGCGAAACAACACAGCTCAGGCAGGCCAGACGGAAGGGAATGCGCAATCCGAACATCATGAACACCAGGCACAACATGACCCCGCCGTAGTAATGCTGCGCAGTCGGCATGTGGCTGATGGAGAAAAACCAGGTCAGCCCCAGCACGAAGGCGGTGCTGGCCAACACCACGGAATATTCGTAGTAAGGCTGGAAAGGCCGCCAGAAACTGCAGGCGATGGTCAAGGCGGCAAAACCGGGCAGCCACAGCCAGCGCCAGATCCATACCCGCTGATAGACATCCGGCAGGTAGAACCGGTCCACCAGACCGTACAGCATGAATACCACGATGCCGATGGCACCAAACAGGCGGTAACGCCGCATGCGATGCGCGGCCGTATCCTGCTGGTAGATTTTTTCCAGCAATGGCGGCAACCGCAGCTGGTACCAGGGCTGCTGGTCGGCAGTGGCCAGCTCCTGATTCAGGCGGGGGGGCATTTTCGCTACCATGGCACCTCCCGCGGCAACAAGGGGGAGCCTGGCATCCATTCGAGATTAGACATGGTGCGATCCAGTGCTTACCGTATGGGTCTGAATAGCGACACAATGCTGAAAACGGCAACGCTGCATGATGGCAACAGCATGCTTGCGGCCAGTATAACGGAAATGCCCGCAGGCCAAGCGCCAGTGCGGCAGCCAGGCCGATATAAGATGACAAATGAGCAAATTGCCGCCCTGATTGGCAGTCATGGCTCAAAACCGGCTGCTTACTGCTTTTTTATCATCCGGTTTGGCACGATGACAAGCCGGTGAGCGATAGCAGGGGCAGCGCAAACAAAAAGGAAAGCGATGGACCGGCTGATTGCCATGCAGGTATTTGTTGAAGTCGCGCGCCGCGGCAGTTTTACCGCCGCCAGTGAAGAACTGGAACTGAGCCGCGCCATGGTGACACGCTATATCGCCGAGCTGGAACACTGGCTGGGCGCGCGCCTGTTGCAGCGCTCCACCCGCAAGGTGACGCTGACCGATGCCGGCGCCAGCTGCCTGGCACGCTGCCAGCAGATGCTGGAACTGGCGGCGGAAACGCGCGAGGAAGTGGGCCTGCGCGATGGCCAGTTACGCGGTCAGCTGCGCATCACCACCAGCATGTCCTTCGGCATGGCCCAGCTGGCGCCGGCCATCAGCGATTTTCTGGCCGAACACCAGCAGATCCGTATCGACCTGCAATTGGGCGACCGCGCGCTCAACCTGATCGAAGAAGGCATAGACCTGGCCATCCGCATCACCAATGACCCGGAGCCCGGCCTGATCGCACGCCGGCTGGCCGATTGCGCTTCGGTCATCGTGGCCGCTCCCGCCTATCTGGCACAGTACGGCCAGCCGCAGCAGCCCGCTGATCTGGGCCAGCACCACTGCCTGAGCTACAGCCAGTTTGGCCGCAGCGAATGGCGCCTGCGCCGCGGCGAAGAACAAGCCGTGGTCAAGGTACAGGGCCGGCTGAGCGCCAATGAAGCCGTCGCACTGCTACAGGCCTGCCGCCACGGTGCCGGCCTGGCCATGCAGCCCTATTATCTGGTCAAGCCGCTGCTGGACAGCGGCGAGCTGGTGGCGCTGCTAGCAGACTGGCAGCCCGTCAGCATGGGCATTTATGCGCTCTACCCCTCGCGCCGGCAGTTACCGCTGGCCATGCGCACCCTGCTGGATTTCCTGCAGCAGCGCTTTGCCCCCACCCCGCCCTGGGACCAGCCTGTTTCAGCAGCGACCCCTTACTGAAAATTCTGCCGCCACTGGCTGGGTGACAGCGCATAGCGCTGGCGGAAATGGTGGCGCAGGGACTCGGGCGAGCCGAAACCGGCCAGTTGGGCAATCTGCTCAATATTGTGATCAGCACCTTCCAGCAGGCGTTGACTCAGCGCCAGACGCTCGTCCAGCAACCACTGGCTGACCGTGCGCCCGGTCAGTTGCCGGAAATGGCGGGTAAAACTGCGCCGGCTCATCGCCGCCCGCTGGGCCAGGCTGTCCAGGCTGTGCGGCTCGGCCAGATTGGCCCTGAGCCAGTCCAGCAGTACCGCCAGCCGTGAATCACCGGCACTGGCCGGCAGCGGCTGCTCGATAAACTGCGCCTGCCCGCCCTGACGGTGCGGCGGCACTACCAGCCGGCGGGCCACACTATTGGCTAGTTCCGCGCCATAGCGCTGGCGTAGCAGATGCAGGCAGCAATCCAGCCCGGCTGCCGTGCCGGCTGAGGTCAGCATCTGGCCATCCTCGACATACAGCACCGCCGGGTCCAGCCGCACCCGTGGGTAGCGGCGGGCAAAGTCCTCGGCATAGGCCCAGTGGGTGGTGGCGGCACGGCCATCCAGCAAACCGGCCTCGGCCAGCACATAGGCTCCCAGACACAGGCCGACAATCTGCACCCCGCGCGCCGCCGCCTGCTGCAGCGCCAGCAACAAGGCCGGTGGCACCGGGCGACCAGCCTGCCAGCTGGGCAGGATGATGATGTCGGCAGCAAGCAGTGCTTCCAGACCATGCTCACAGTGGATGCTGAAACCGGCGCTGGTGCGCAGTTCGCCGACTTCCGCGCTGCACACCCGCAAGTCAAAGGCCGGCAGGCCGGGATGGGCATCGCCAAACACCACGCAAGGCACCGACAGGTGAAAGGGGCTGATCTGGGCAAAGGCGACAAGGGCAATGACGGGAGCGGACATGGCGGCATACCGGAGCGAACAGGATTGGCCCGATCTTAACGCATTCTGGCAATCGGGCCACTGTAAGCGTTGCTCTGCCGTGCTGATAATAAGAGCTGCTAACAAAACCTCGTAGAGAACCCGGGCCAAGGCGCGCCGCCGCAGACAGTACATGGCGTACGGCAAGGCGGCGCAACGCTGGAGCGGGGGTTTTGTTAGCGGATCTAAGCACCTGACCACCCGCAACCGGAGCATGCACATGACCGCACAAGACAGCGCACTGATCGTGATCGATCTGCAAAACGACTATTTTCCCGGCGGCAAATATCCGCTGTGGAATACCGAAACCGTACTGGATAACTGTGTTGCGGCCATCGAACGGGCCAAGGCACTGGGCATGCCGGTAATCCTGGTCCAGCACGTGGCTGACAGCAGCAAGGGTATCGCCCCCTTCTTCAATGCCGGCAGCGAAGGCGTGGCGCTTCACCCGCGCATTCTGGCTGCCGCGCCACAAGCACCCGTGGTGATCAAGCAGGCCGCCGACAGCTTTTACCAGACCACACTGCAGGCCACACTGGACGGGCTGGGCAGCCGCCAGCTGCTGCTGTGCGGCATGATGACGCAGAACTGCGTGACCCATACCGCCCTGTCACGCGCCGCCGATCAGTACAAAGTTGCCGTGCTGGCCGACTGCTGCACCACGGTGGACCAGATGCTGCATGCCATTGCGCTCAATGCCCTGTCCATCCGCGTACCGCTGCCCACCGCAGCAGAAGCCCTGGCCTGAAATGCCTCATTCTCAGGCCAAATAAAAAACCCGCCGGATGGCGGGTTTCTGCTTGCAGCGAGGTCGGTTCAGGCTCAGGCCTTGTTGACCGGAATCTTGCCAATCTTGACGCGCCATTCCGCCGGGCCGGTGTTGTGCACCGAGATACCGTTGGAATCGACCGCTACCGTTACCGGCATGTCTTTTACTTCGAACTCGTAGATGGCTTCCATGCCCAGGTCGGCAAAACCCACCACCTTGGACGCCTTGATGGCCTTGGACACCAGGTAGGCCGAACCGCCCACCGCCATCAGGTACACCGCCTTGTTGTCCTTGATGGCTTCGATGGCTGCCGGGCCACGTTCGGCCTTGCCGATCATGCCCAAGAGGCCGGTCTGTTCCAGCATCTGGCGGGTGAACTTGTCCATGCGGGTGGCGGTGGTGGGGCCGGCCGGGCCCACCACTTCGTCACGCACCGGATCAACCGGGCCCACGTAGTAGATGAAGCGGTTGGTGAAGTCCACCGGCAGCGCTTCGCCCTTGTTCAGCATGTCCACCATGCGCTTGTGCGCGGCATCACGGCCGGTAAGGATCTTGCCGTTCAGCAGCAGTACATCGCCCGGCTGCCAGCTGGCCACTTCTTCCTTGGTGATCTGGTCCAGATCCACGCGCTTGCCATTGCTGGTGTCGTAGGTGATTTCCGGCCAGTCTTCCAGGCTGGGCGGGGCTAGGTGGGCCGGGCCGCTGCCATCCAGATGGAAATGGATGTGACGGGTGGCGGCACAGTTGGGAATCATCGCTACCGGCAGGCTGGCTGCGTGGGTGGGGTAGTCCAGAATCTTCACGTCCAGCACGGTGGTGAGACCGCCCAGGCCCTGCGCACCAATCCCCAGCGCATTCACTTTTTCGAAGATTTCCAGGCGCAGCTCTTCTACGCGGGACAGTTCGGCACCGCTGGCGGCCTTGGCTTTCAGCTCGTGGATGTCCACGTGCGACATCAGGCTTTCCTTGGCCAGCAGCATGGCTTTTTCCGGGGTACCGCCAATGCCGATGCCCAGAATGCCCGGCGGACACCAGCCGGCACCCATGGTAGGCACGGTGTTGATCACCCAGTCGACAATGCTGTCGGACGGGTTCAGCGCGTAGAACTTGGACTTGTTCTCCGAGCCGCCGCCCTTGGCCGCACAGGTCACTTCCACGCCATCGCCTTCGACGATTTCGAAGTGCACCACGGCCGGGGTGTTGTCCTTGCTGTTCTGGCGCTTGCCAGCCGGATCCAGCAGCACCGAGGCGCGCAGCTTGTTGTCCGGGTTGTTGTAAGCGCGGCGTACGCCTTCGTTGACCATTTCCTGTACCGACAGGGTGGCGTCCCACTGCACGTTCATGCCCACTTTCAGGAACACCACGGCAATGCCGGTATCCTGGCAGATGGGGCGACGGCCTTCGGCACACATGCGGCTGTTGATCAGGATCTGCGCCATGGCGTCCTTGGCCGCCGGGCTTTCTTCATGCAGATAGGCCTGGTACAGCGCGTCGATGTAGTCCTTGGGGTGGTAGCAGCTGATGTACTGAAAAGCATCGGCGATGCTTTGAATGAAATCATCCTGACGGATAACGGCCATGAGAGGTTTCTCCAGCGTAGTGGGCTGTTAGAAGCTGTACACGATCCGCCGCATGGATGGGGCGGCACGGCATGATCGCGGACACGCTCTTAGGAATTGTCGGATTATTTTAGGGCCTTACGCTGCATTGCGCCATGCCTGCACCGGGATTAGGCGTCAATCAGTGGTCCGTCCGGGGCCTCTTGCAGTGCGCTGGCAAACGATTGCAGCGCCTGCTCCAGCGCCCGCAGCAAGCCAGGCAGGCCGGCATGCAGCTGGCCACGGGCAGCCTGCTCCACCTGTGCGGCAGCCTGCGCCAGCGCGCAGGCCCCCACATTGCGGCTGGCGCCCTTGATGCGGTGTGCCAGCAGGCCCAGCGCCTGCAGGTCGCCACTGTGCCAGGCTTGCAGCAGGGCATGCAGGTCGGCCTGCTTGTCGCGCAGGAAGGCCTGCAACAGCGCCCGTTGCTGCGGCCAGTCATCCTGATACAGCATGCGCAGCACACGCGGGTCCAGCACCGGCAGGGATGCCGGCACGGCGTGATCCGGCTGGCCGGCTTCGACCACCTCGGCGCGCAGCTGCACGATCAGCTGACAGCCCGCCTCGCTGCCCGGCGCCACTTGCAGCCGGGCAGCACTCAGCCGGGCCAGCCGGCGGATGCTGTGCCAGCCGGCCGGGGGCTGGGCTGCCTTGCAGGCACGGTCTGGCTGCTGCAACAGCGCGGCCAGCGCCGCCGCCGGGCCATCATCCGGCCTGCCGGCGTGCATGATTTCGATGGCGATGATCTGGAACAGCTGTTGCTGCGCCAACAGCTGCGTCCTGAGCAGGATGCCCCCGCTGCGGGTGTAGCGGATGGTGGCGGCGAGCAGCTGCTGCAATAGCTGCGGCAAGGCCAGCGGGTGCAGCAGCAAGGCCGGTGCCAGCGCGGCATCGGTGTCCAGCTGCCAGGCCAGGCCATGCTGCTCGGCCGCCGGGCGGCAGGCCTCATGCACGGTTGCCAGCAATTGCGGCAGACAGGTGGCGATCATGGACTGCCGCTGCGGGCTGGCCCGCCTGGGCTGGCCGGGCAGTGTGGAAGTGGCGCTTCTCATCGGCATCTTCCCTGGGGTGTAAGGTTCGGCCTCTCATGGCGCTAAGGGCCTGTCCAAGCTCTCGCGCCAGCGTGAGACAGGCACTGGCCGCGCAGCATGCCGGCGTTGACCTGCTGCATGCAGCATAGCTTAGAACTGCTGGCAAAAAGAATGGCTGGGCGGTTTCAAGAGCCAAGTGCAACGGTGGTTGGAATCCTGATATCCAGATTGAAGCAACATTCCCAGAATGCTTCGCTGGGCTTCTTAAACCCT
>NZ_QJKC01000032.1 GCF_003202035.1 Aquitalea magnusonii
CTGCTGTTTTCGCTGGGTACCCGCGAAACCTTCGGCATCAATGTATTCAAGGTGCGCGAGGTATCGCAGACGCCGGCCATCACCAAAACCCCCAATATGCCTTTCGGGGTACAGGGCGTGCTGTCCTTGCGCGGCAACATCATCCCGGTGATTTCGCTGGCCAGCTTTGTCGACCCCGAACGCGGCCAGCACAAGTTCGACACCATGATCGTCACCGAATTCAACAAGAGCACCCAGGCTTTTCTGGTGGATTCGGTCGACCATATCATCCGCGTCGACTGGGACCGGGTACGCGCCCCGGAAAACATGATGATGAGCGGTAGCAACTCCAGCATGATCACCGCCATTACCGAACTGGAAGACGGCAAGCTGATCTCCATCCTGGATGTGGAACAAATCCTGGCATCGGTGATTGGCGAACCGCGGCTGCCGGACATTCCGCAGGCACAGCTGGAAACCGACCAGTACCTGTTCTTCGTCGACGACTCGGTGGTGGCGCGCAAGGAAATCACCAGCGTGCTGGAAAAGATGGGCATCAAGTTCCAGCAGGCCACCAATGGCCGCGAAGCCTGGGACCGCCTGCAAGTGCTGGCCAGCCGCAGCTGGGGCGAAGACGAGTCGCTGCACGACTATCTGAAGATCATCCTGGTGGATGCGGAAATGCCGGAAATGGACGGTTATGTGCTGACCAAACTGATCAAATCCGATGTCCGCTTCAAGGGCATCCCGGTCATCATGCACTCCTCGCTGTCCTCCAACGCCAACAGGGCAATGGGCTCCAGCGTGGGGGTGGATGCCTATGTGGCCAAGTTCGATCCCGCCGTCTTGTCTGAAACCCTGATGCCTTACCTGCAAAGATAAGACCGTACTGACAGGAAACAAAACGAGGGCGCAGCGCTGCCGATTCCGTGGAAAATCATTTTTCTGGAGCTGTCATTCATGGTGGACAAGAATATCAAATTCCTGGTGGTCGATGATTTTTCAACCATGAGAAGAATTGTTCGCAATTTGTTGAAAGAATTGGGATTTACCAATATAGACGAAGCCGAGGACGGCCAGGTGGCCCTGCACAAGCTGAAGAGCCAGAACTTCGACTTCATCGTTTCCGACTGGAACATGCCGAACATGACCGGCATCGAGCTGCTGAAAGCAGTACGCGCCGACCAGCAGATCAAGCATCTGCCCTTCATGATGATTACCGCCGAAGCCAAGCGGGAAAACATCGTCGAAGCGGCCATGGCCGGAGCCAGCGGCTACATCGTCAAACCCTTTACCGCCGCAACGCTGGAAGAAAAGATGAACAAGATCTTCCAGACCATGAACAAATAAACGCATCAACATGGCCAACCAACTTGCCAGGTCAACACAGAGGAGAGGCTATCGTGCCGGATCACATTCTTGATAGCGGAGATTCCCCGGATCTCGAAGCACTGTTTGACAGCATTGCCAGCCAGCACAAAGAGCAAGAGGCTCCTGCCCCGGTGGCAGTAGCAGCCCAGCCCGAGGCCGGCAGCACCAATGACAGCGAAGAGATGTACGAACAGATCGGCCAGATCACCCGCAAAATGCACAATGCCCTGCGCGACATGGGCTATGACAAGTCGCTGGAGCGCGTTGCCGACGCCATACCGGACGCCCGCGACCGGCTGAGCTACATCGCCTCGCTCACCAAGAGCGCGGCCGACCGGGTGCTCAATGCCATCGATGTCGCCCAGCCGCTGCAGGACCATCTGGGCAACCACTCGAAAACCCTGGCCGAACGCTGGAACCTGCTCTATGCCAACCAGCTGTCCACCGAGGAATTCAAGCAGCTGGCGCAGGATACCCACCAGTACCTGAACCAGGTGCCGCAGCAAACCCACGAAACCAATACCCAGCTACTGGAAATCGTGATGGCGCAGGACTTTCAGGATCTGACCGGCCAGGTCATCAAGAAGATGATGGACATGTTCAAGAACCTGGAAACCGAAATGCTGACCTTGCTGGTGCAGTTTTCACCCGAGCACAAAAAGGGAGAACTGGACAGCAACCTGCTCAACGGCCCGGTCATCAATCCGGAAGGCCAGCCCGACGCGGTGTCCAACCAGCAGCAAGTGGACGACCTGCTGGAAAGCCTGGGCTTCTAGCCCGGCCCGGTCGCTGCAGCCAGCCAAGCCCCGCCACGGCGGGGCTTTGTCATGGCTGACGGTCTGCGGCCAGGCGCGGCCTGCACCGCCTGTTGCCGCTGCTGCTTGCATTGGCGGAGGAAAAGCCTACACTCAACATTGCTGCAATGCACAATAAAGGAAGCCTCATGAACGTCGAATTCAGCCGGCTTCAGGCAACCACCCGCCCGGCCGTTCTTGCACACCTGCAAATACTGAGCGACGAAGACCGCTTTACCCGCTTTGGTCTGGAAATGAGCGAGGCCGCCCTCGCCGACTACGTCGACCGCATCAATTTCAATCGCGACATCGTCATCGGTGTGCTGTACCGTGGCCTGCTGATCGGCGTAGTGCATATCGCGGTGTTCCAGCATGAAGGCCATCCCTGCGGCGAGCTGGGCATCAGCGTGGACAGCTTCTGCCAGGGCAAGGGCATAGGCCGCATGTTGTTCGACCACGCGCTGGAGCATGCCCGCCGCCGCAAGGTCAACAGCCTGCGCATCCAGTATCTGCGCCGCAATGGCCGCATGGCCTCGCTATGCCGTGGCCTGACCACCCGCTTTGCCCAGGACGGCGAGGAGACCTCTTGCCAGATCCAGCTGGCCGAGGCCGACCCGGCCGCAGCCTGCCGCTACGAGATGAACGACGGCATCGAACTGTTTCATGCCGATGCCGTGGCGGCGCGCGCCCATGTGCTGTTCATTCACGGCGTGGCCGGAGATGGCTGGCAGTGGCGGGAAAACTTCCTGCCCTACTTTGCCCGCCACGGCCTGAGCAGCACCGCCCTGTCATTGCGCGGCCATGGCGGCAGCCCGGCCCGCGCCAACCAGACCTTGCGCGGCTATGAGGAAGACGTCTACCACGTCCTGGAACAGCTGGCCGACAAACCGGTGCTGATCGTGGGCCACTCCATGGGCGGCTTTCTCACCCAGCGCGTGCTGGACGGCAATCAGCGCATACGCAAGGCCAGCCTGATCTGCTCGGTACCGCCCTGGGGCCTGCTGCCGGGCACGCTGGAGCCGGTGGTCGAATTCATGGGCGACCCGCTGGGCAAGGCCATCGCCCTGCAAGCGGCCGAGGGCAAGCCTGCCTATGTCAATCCGGACAATATCAGCGCGCAGGTGCAGGTCATCGGCGGCAGCCGCGACCGCCTGATTCCGCCAGAGGTGGTGGCCGCCACCGCCCGCTCCTACGACACCGAGGCGGTGATCATCGAGGATGCCGGCCACGCGGTGATTTCCAGCTCGAAATGGCAGGCGGTGGCCGACCAGTTGCTACAGCACCTGCGCTAGCCGACTCAGACGGCTTGCTCGTAGCCCAGCCAGACCCGGATCTGCTCGCGAATCAGGTCGATGAACAGCTGCTGGGTGAGTGTTGAGGGGTGGCGCAGGCTGATGGCCATGGCCAGCTTGCTGGACAGCACCGGCTCGACAATCTTGCGCACGGTAAAACGCGAGGCATCGGGCCGCCGGGCGCAGATGGTTTTGGTCAGCGGCACCGCCAATACCTTGAGCAAGCAGGCTGACAGCCCCGCCACCACATGTCCGGCCATGGCGCCAGCGCGACAAGCAGCCCACCCCTGTTGAAAGCTTCATGCGCTGTCTCCTCACTTGTGCAGAATGGCAAGACACCCTGGACGAAGTGGGCAGGCATTACTTTTATGCATTGTGAATCGTAGGTAAGCTAGCCGGGAACGGCCAGAAGCAGGCATGCGTGATATTGCCCTACCCGACATCACACATCAGATGGCCACAGCAGCATGGCAGACTGCCGTCATGCGCTCTGGCCTTGGCCAAGCAGAATGCGCTGCAATGACTGGAAGCATTTTTTACCGGCCACGGGGCGTTTTATCCGTGAACACACAATGATTGCTTGCCATTGCCTAATGAATGCATGACCGGGCTGATTTGAAAAAATGAAGATACACGCCATGACAGCATGCCCCAGCAGCGAAGCGGCCCTTGATGATTGCTACAATCAGCCCAGAGCCAAGCCTGGTGGTGCTTGCCAACACGGCACTGGCAGCAGGCGGCAGCAATGGCCTGGGCACAGGCTTGCACCACAATGAGCATTTTCCCCAGCGCAGCGGTCGACCCGGCTGGCTGCATGCTCAAGACATCACCCGATATTGACGAGGCCACTTCCATGCCGCTAACACTGATTCTTAACCAGCTGCGCTACAAGCAATGGGCCGACCAGCGCACGCTGGCTGCCATCGCCCAGATCGATGCGCAGGCCTTTCCCGCCGAGCTGGCGTTTGCCCGCCAGCAACTGAATCACATGGTGCGGGTGGAAGAAGTATTCCGCGCCAGGCTGGCGGGAACAGCCGAGCCGCATTGCACGACCAATTCGGACATCGTCCCCACGCTGGCGGAGCTTGAGCAGCGCTTGTCAGCGGCAAACGGCTGGCTGCAGCCGTATGCCGCGGCACTGCCAGCAGAGCAGCTGGGAGAGATAATCCGTTTCCGCTTTCTGGATGGGAAAGCCGGCTCGATGACGCGTGCGGAAATACTGTTCCATCTGGTCAATCACGGCAGCTATCACCGCGGCGCTATTGGTCGCGCACTGGACATGGCAGGAGGGCTGCGCCCGGCGGACACCTATACGGTATTCATTCACGCCATGGAGCCGGCACGCAGGGTGGAGGGCTAGCCCCGGCATAAGGTCATCGCCGGGGCTTGCGGTGAAATCCAGACCCGCATGACCACCGCCCTGCCGCTATGGCCAAGATGCAGACTGTTTTGCAGCGCGGGCAAAACAGCGTAGTACCCAGGGCAGGAAAGCGAGATCCTGCAACGGATTTTTGCTAGCGGCGCTTATTGCAGCAGCGGCAGGCGCTGGCTCGTGGGCGCATGGTCTTGCTGGTTATCAGGTCCGATAAGGCTGGTGGCCAGGCTGTTGAAATCCAGCGGCAGCGCGACGGCAGATGGCACCGGCTGATAGCTGGCGGCATCATTGACATCGCCCTGGCCGCGATAGCGGGCAATCAGCGGCCACGGATACACCGGGCGCGTGGCTTTCACGGCAGCCCAGGGCTGGGCCAGCGGGCTGCTGACCATCATCGGCAGATGCAGGCCGGGTGCCGGCTGAGCGGGCTTGCCTGGCTTGCCCTTGCCCGGCAGCATGTCCGGTGGCGGGCCGGCCATGAAATCCGGTTCGGCTTGCGCCAGCTTGCCGGTAATCAGCGCTGCTGGTGCCTGTTGCAGCTCGGTCCAGGCCATCAGCGGGCTGAGTACATCCACCTGGTTGTAGCCATCACCGCCGCCGCAGTGGCTCACCCCGGGCAGCAGGAACAAGCGCATGAAGCTATCCGTTGTGGCCTTACCCAGCTGTTGCTGCACCCCCTGGTAATAGGCCAGCGAAACGGCAGGCGTAATCGAGGTATCCGCCAGCCCATGCCACAAAATCAGCTTGCCGCCGTGTTGCTGGAAGGGCAGCAGATTGGTGTTGCCGGCGTTATACAAGGGGGCCAGCCGGGAGAGCTGGGCAAAGGTGGCGTCGTCAAAGCGCAGCTGTTGCAGATGACCCATGGCCAGATCCACCTGCGGCAGAATCAGGTAAGAGATGGCCAGTGAGGCCATGTCCTGGCTCATCGACTTGCCTTCTGCGCTATTGGGCAGCATCCATTGCAGCTCGGAGCCGGGCAGCACGCCGCCCATGGTCAGGTGACGGCCAGCCGCATCCAGCGGGCCGTCATACAGTTTGCGCGCCACCGCCACTTCTTCGGCGCTCAGGCACTGGCTGCTGTCTTTTGCGTCTGGCGGACACTGCGCCCAGGCCGGGTCCACCTTGCAGCTGAGCGGGTCTTGCAGCAGGCCATCCTTTACGCCGGAGCCTTCGGCGCAATGCGCCAGCACGGCACGGTGCAGAATGCCCAGCCGGTTTTGCAGCAGGATATTGCTGCCATCGGCCCGCTGATTGGCCACCACATTCCAGGCGTGATACAGCGAGTTTTGCAGCTGGAACAAGGCCGCGGGCGCACCGGCAGCCACGCCGTCAAAGTCGTCCGGGTAGCGCTGTGCCTCCATCAAGGCTTCGCGGCCGCCATCGGAACAACCGACAAAATAAGAGAAGCGTGCCGGCTGGCCATAAAAAGCCTTGATCAAGGCCTTGGCCACCAGCGCGGTCTGGTGGTTGGCGCGGTAGGCAAAATCGATGCGCTTTTGCGGATCTGCCCCAAAGCTGGCCTGGTCCGGCCCGGTCATCGAACCCTTGTGGCCCATGTCGTTGGCAGCCACCACGAATTCGCCGTTCAAGGCGGGGCCGCAGCGCCCGGCATTGCTGATGCCCACGCGGGTCATGCCGCACAAGCCGCCGCAACCGCCTTGCAGATAGCGCTGGGTCCAGCCCTTGAGGGGCAGGTCCACCTCGAAGCCGATGGCCGGGGCGATGCTGCCTTCTACCTTGCAGAATTCACCCTTGGGCGTGCTCACCACACTGGCGGCACGGATGCTGACTGGCGCATCCGCCACACCGCTCAGCGACTGCTGGCCGAGTGCGGCACAGCTGATTACCGCGGGCTGCACGGACAAGGGCTGATAGTCGGCAGCCTGCGCCAAGTGCGGCAGCCAGCCCATGCACCACAGCCAAAAGCAGGCCAGCACGGACTGCCAGCGTAAGGCCACCGGGGGATGGCTGCGATAAGCGGTATGGTTCACCTTGTTCACTCCTGATTTGCACCCTGAAAACGGGAATTACTATCATTTGACAGCGAATACGTCATGCTGCTTTGCTGTAATTTTCCTGTCTTGACGCTACTGAACAAGGCGCCATCGCCTGGCATTGCTTGATCAAGAACCGGTTTGAGCCTAGCCCAGCCAACGCTATCAAGCCAGCCTGTGCGGCGGTAGCGGCAAAACACGGCAACGCAGGTTCACTTAATGGCAACGCGTGCCCTCCTCTGCTGACCTAGATTAGCCAATGCAATCAACATCATTGCAATAACAAGGATCTGAACCAGATGGAGGAGAAACCATGCAGCAATCCACTCTTAAACTGACCCTGGCCGCCTGTGCCGTAGTTACCGGGCTGACGGCTCACGCTGAGGACAGCACGGTCACCGTGTACGGGGTGATCAGCGCCTCGCTGGAATCGGTGGGAGCATCGGGCGGCAGCGGTGGCACCAAGTCCACCACCACCCGCGTGACCGACAATAATTCCCGCATCGGCTTTCGTGGCAACGAAGACCTGGGCAACGGGGTAAAAGCCATCTGGCAGGTGGAATCCAGCCTGCGTAACTTCGAGCAGGGTGGTACTACCGACTGGGGCCAGAGCGCCACCCTGGCCACCCGCAACAGCTTTGTCGGCATCAGCAGCGAGCAATACGGCCGCCTGATCGCCGGTTACAACGACACCGTGTACAAATCGCTGGTGGGCAGTACGGCGGACTTCGGCATTGACGTGATGGCCGGCACCATTGCCGACAGCTGGGGAACCGGACCGGGCTTTTACCAGCTGTTCAGCCGTGGCGAAACCCGTTTGAAGAACTCGGTGCATTACATCTCGCCCTCGCTGTCCGGCTGGCAGGCTGGCGCGTCTTATGGCGTGGATGAAACCAGGACCAATAACACCAATCGCAGCCGCCTGAGCCTGGCGGTGAAATACGGTGACGGCCCGTTCAAGGCCGGTTTCGGCTGGGACCGCCAGTTTGACACTGCCGGTTACGAGCAAAGCAACGGCGGCACGGCAGCGTCGGGCAAGCATGTGGACTTTGCCAAGCTGCTGGCGCAATGGACCTTCAGCAGCACGGGTACGCTGGTGGGGGCCGGGGTGGAGCGTGGCAGTTATCAATCCGCCACGGGCGGCCAAACCCAGACCCAGAACGGCTGGACGGTGGGTGTCAGCCAGCCGCTGAGCGAACGCCTTGCCCTCAAGGCGTCCTACAGCAAGCTGGGCAGCCTGAACAATGCCAGCCATGCCGATGACTACAAGGCCACCCAGTGGGTGCTTGGCGCGAGCTATGCCGCCACCAAGCGCACCAGCTTTTACACCTATGCCACGCGCCTGAGCAACGGCGCACTGCAAAACGCCAACTTCGGCTTCAGCCCGCTGACTACCGGCACCAATGCCGGCAACACCGTGGTGCTGGCCAATGGCAACACCCTGCATACCGTCGGCGTGGGCATGTCCACTGCCTTCTGATACAGCTCGCGACTGACCGCAGCCATCACGCAGGAAGGGCTGGCGCTTGCCAGCCCTTTTTTCAAGCTCATGCCAATTTATGTAAATACGGGTAAAGCAGCTCAAGCCAGTCGCGATTTCACCGATAGTTCTTATAAATGCAATAAGGAATCCAAGCATGTTTCTGGGCGCAGTCGGTTCATTCATCAGCACTTCGGGCGGAGCCTTGCTCAAGGCAGGTTCTTCCGTGGTGACCGAAGCAGCCTCCATTGTCGAGGCACACCCGCTGCTGGCCGGTGTGGCGCTGGGGGTGGGCATTTACGAATACGCCACCAGCAATCCCAGCCACCTGGGCAATTCGGTGGATACCACGGCCTAAGGAGCGGTTCAAAGCCTGCTGTGCGTTGGCGACAGCACCTTATCAACATCTTGGGCATACGCATTTCCCCTGCGGAAACTCCGCGTCCTCAGCCGTGTTTGTCTTGTCTCGCTCACGCGAAATGTTGAAATGGCTTTGCGCCCCACCCTGCCCCGTTGCGCTGGCTTGCTTGTTGCCGCTACTTGCCAAAAAAAGCCACCCCGCAGGGTGGCCAACACAGAGAGTGACGTTTACGCCAGCAAACGTCAGTCGATATAACGCAGACCGGCCTTGGCCAGTGGCTCGCGCATTGCATACATGTCCAGGCCCAGCACGCCGGAAGCCAGCTTGGCGCGCTTCTCCCCTTCGAATGATTCGCGCTTTTGCGCCGCCGCCAGCGTTTCCACCGCACGCGCCGCCGGTACGCACACCACGCCGTCGTCGTCCGCCACGATGACGTCACCCGGATGCACCAGCATGCCGGCGCACACTACCGGGATATTCACCGAGCCCAGCGTGGCCTTGATGGTGCCTTTGCTGCTGATGGCACGGCTCCATACCGGGAAGTCCATTTCCTGCAGGGTTTTGACGTCACGTACCCCGGCGTCGATGATCAGCGCCCGCGCGCCGCGTGCCTGGAAGCTGCTGGCCAGCAGGTCGCCAAAGTAGCCGTCGCTGCATTCCGAGGTGACACCTGCCACCACGATGTCACCGGGCTGAATCTGTTCTGCCGCCACGTGCAGCATCCAGTTGTCGCCCGGTTGCAGCAGCACGGTGACGGCGGTGCCGGACACCTGTTTCCCCGCAAAGATGGGGCGCATATAGGGCTTGAGCAGCCCGACGCGGCCCATGGCTTCGTGCACGGTGGCCGAGCCCAGCGCAGCCAGTGCATCGGCGGCAGCGCGGTCGGCGCGGGTGATGTTGCGGTAAACGACTCCGAGTTCGTACATGGTGTGGTCTTTCCTGATCTGTTTTATCCATCGCGTGGCGCATGGCGCACGTGAGATGCGGTCAAATCCGCAAAAGCCCTGGGTCAAGGCGCGCCGCCGCAGACAGTACGTGTGGTACGGCAAGGCGGCGCAACGCAGGAGCAGAGCTTTTGCCAGCCTTACAGGCCCTTGGCCTTGAGGGCGGCATCCAGTCGCGGATACACGCGGCGGGCATTGCCTTCAAAGATTTGCTGCCGTTCGGCATCCGTCAGCGCCGCCGCTTCGATGTAGCGCTTGGTGTCGTCGTAGTAGTGGCCGGTTTCCGGGTCGATGCCGCGTACCGCGCCGATCATTTCGCTGGCAAACAGCACGTTGTCCACCGGGATAACCTTGGTCAGCAGGTCGATGCCCGGCTGGTGGTAGACGCAGGTGTCAAAGAAGATGTTGTTGAGCAGGTGGTCTTTAAGCAGCGGCTTTTTCATTTCCTGCGCCAGCCCGCGGAAGCGGCCCCAGTGGTACGGCACCGCGCCGCCGCCGTGCGGGATGACAAAGCGCAGTGTGGGGAAGTCAGTAAACAGGTCGGAGGTCAGGCATTGCATGAAGGCGGTGGTGTCCGCATTCAGGTAATGCGCGCCGGTGGTGTGGAAGGCGCAGTTACAGCTGGTGGAGACGTGCACCATGGCCGGGATGTCGTACTCCACCATTTTTTCGTAGATGGGGTACCAGTGGCGGTCGGACAGCGGCGGGCTGGTCCAGTGGCCACCGGACGGGTCCGGGTTGAGGTTGATGCCGACAAAGCCGTAGTCCTTGATGCAGCGTTCCAGCTCCGGAATGGAGGTGGCCGGGTCGACGCCGGGCGATTGCGGCAGCATGGCGGCACCGATGAAGTTGTCGGGGAACAGCTGGCTGACGCGGTAGCACAGCTCGTTGCAGATGGCCGCCCAGGTGGAGGAGGTGTTGAAGTCCCCGATGTGGTGGGCCATGAAGCTGGCGCGCGGGCTGAAGATGGTGAGGTCGGAGCCACGCTGCTTCATCAGGCGCAGCTGGTTGCTTTCGATGGTGTCGCGCAGCTCGTCGTCGGAGATGTTCAGCTCGGACGGCTTGGGGCCCAGCTCCGGGGTGGAGAGGTTGTCGATCTGGCGTTTGCGCCAGTCTTCCAGCGCCTTGGGGGCGGTGGTGTAGTGGCCGTGGATGTCGATGATCATGGTGTGATTCCTTGTTGTCTGGCCGCCGCCCAGCGGACAGCGGCTTTGCAATGCTCAGCCCTGTTTGTTCTGGTCCCAGGCCAGTGCGCCAGCGTCCTTGCCGGTAACCGAATACAGCGCGCCCGGCGCATTGCGGGTGGCCTGGAACTGCTCCAGCGTCTGGCCACGCATGGCGGCGTAAATGTGCAGGTTCGACACGCCAACCACCGCACCCAGTTTTTCCAGGCCGAAGAAAATCACGCCGTAGCGGATCAGCGCATCCCAGTCGCGCCGCTGCAGCATGTCGGCCTCTTCAGCTGTCAGCCCGGCCTTGGCATAGGCTGTCTGCGGGTCGTTCAGGAACAGCTCGCGATGCGCCGGATCAATCATGTCGCGCAGGAATTTATTCAGGCGATAGGTGCGCAGGCTGGCTTCAAGAGTAAAGGGGTGGGTGCCGCTGAGGGCTTCCGCCCCGGCCAGTTCCCGCTCCATGGCGTGACGCAGGTCCGCCGTGCGTGGCTTGGGCAGCGGCAGGCTGGCGTTTTCGTAAATGGCGGTGGCAATGCCGGTCATGGACGGCAGGTAGTAAGTCTGGTGGATTTTCTTTACCTGTGAGGACAGCGCACCGCGCATGATCAGCCACATGATGACCTCCGCCCCTTCCATGCCGCCCAGCTCGGCGTAATCGGCCAGGGTCAGCCGGGTGAGTGCCTGCGGGTCTTTCTCGAACAGCTCCAGGAACTGCAAATCCCATTCCGGATTATTGAAGCCGCAACGCGCACCATGCACCTGGTGCGACAGGCCGCCGGTGGCGACGATGGCCACTTTCAGGTCTTCCGGATAGCTTTCGATGGCATCGCGCAAAGCCTTGCCCAGTTTGTAACAGCGCGCGGCAGACGGCACCGGGAACTGCAACACGCCCACGGCCAGCGGCACGATGGGTAGGTCCCAGTCGCTATTGCCGTTGTTGAGCATGGACAGCGGCGACAGGCAGCCGTGATCCAGCTTCTTGTCCTGGAAAAAGGACATGTCGAATTCGGCGGCCATCAGGCTGGCACCGATATGGCGCGACAGCGCGGCATGGCCCGCAACCGGCGGCAGATTACGCGCGCCACCACCTTCGTCCGCCACTTCGTAACGCTGATCTATGCCCAGGGTGAAGGCGGAATAGTGGTCGAAGAAGAAAGACGTGACATGGTCGTTGTAAATCATGAACAGCACATCCGGCTTTTTCTCCGCCAGCCAGGCTTTGACTGGTGCAAAAGCCTCGAAAATGGGTGCCCATACCGGGTCGTCCTGCTTGTTGCGATCCACCGCGAAACCGATGGTTGGAGTATGGGAACAGGCGATGCCGCCAATGATGGTTGCCATATCAGGTCTGCCTTCTTGCGTATGTCAGATACCGGCGCTACCCGCTGTAGCGCCGCTTGCATGCTATGAAAAATCGGAAATCAGGCTTGCGTGCGGGCTTGCAGGCTGCCACCCAGAATGGACGCAGCGGCAATCACCGCCGGCACCGCCAGCATCAGGAAAATGGCCTCGAAGCCCCAGCCCAGGCTAAGCAGCACGCCGCCAATGGACGAACCCAGAATGCTGCCCAGACGGCCCACACCCAGCATCCAGCTCACGCCGGTAGCGCGGGCCATGGTGGGATAGCAGCCCGGCGCATAGGCGTTCAGCCCGGTTTGTGCGCCACTCAGGCAGAAGCCGGTGGCGAGGATGGCCAGCACGATCCAGGCCGAATTCAGCCCGCTGCTGCCCAGCACCACCAGCGCCACGCCGCCCAGCAGGTAGGACGCGCTGATCACGCGGCTGGGCTTGATGCGGTCCATGGCAAAGCCCACCGCGATGGCCCCCACGGTGCCGCCCAGCTGGAACATGGCGGTCAGGGTGGAGGCACGGTCAATCGAGATACCGGCGTCTTTCATCATGGTGGGCAGCCAGCTGGTGGTGAGGTAAATCACCAAGAGGCCCATGAAGTAGGTCAGCCACAGGCTGAAGGTTTTCAGCGCATAGCCTTGCGAGAACAACACACCCAGCGGCTGTTTGGCGCTGACCGCTGCTTCTTGCGACACGAATACCTTGTAGCTGTCCAGCTTCACCTGACACACGCGGGAGAGCAGCGGGCGCACGCGCTCGGCCGGGGCGTTCTTGCTCACCAGATAGCGGGCCGATTCCGGCAGCAGGAAAAACATGAAGGGCAGCAGAATCAAGGGCATCAGGCCGCCAAAGGTCAGCACTGCCTGCCAGCCATAGCGCGGCGTCAGCCAGGCGGCGGCAAAACCGATGGCCGCCGAACCCAGGTTGAAGCCGGTAAACATGGTGGCAATCACCGAGGAGCGGATGCGTTCCGGAATGTATTCCGAGATCAGCGTGGTGGTATTGGGCATGGCCGCACCCAGTGCCAGGCCAGTGATGAAACGCAGTGTCGCCATGGACTGCGGCGAGCTGGCATGCGCAGTGGCCAGGGTGGCCAGGCCAAAACCCAGTACCGAAGCCAGCAAGACCTTGCGCCGGCCAAACCAGTCGGCGGAAGAACCGGCCAGCAAGGCACCCACCGCCAGGCCGATGGGCGCAGCGCCCATCACCACACCAAAGGCCGGACGCGAGATATGCCACTCACCCAGAATGCTGGGGGCGACAAAGCCCATGATGGCCACATCCATGCCATCCACGGCCACGATAAGAAAACACAAGACCACCAGCCCCCATTGAAAGGCCGACATCTTGCGCGCGTTGATAAACGCGCGCACATCCAGTACTTCTGCCTGATTCATGAATCTCTCCTCCTGTTGCGTTATTGCATTGTTGTAGTACAGCGAGCGTTGGGCGCGGATCGAGCCGCGTCCTGTGGTTTTTTATCTATTGGTGCAAACGGCACTCAGGCCGGGTAAGGCAGCAGCACCTGGCCGCGAAACAAGGGCCTTGCGGTGCGGATCAGCGCCACCGCCGGCGCGGCATCTGCTTGCGCTGTCAGGCGGATAGTGAATTCACCAGTCGGGTGCTCCACCGAAATGGCTGCACTGCCCTCATTCAGCGCCACCAGATCACCGGCAACAGTGGCCGGGTTGGCGCAGCCGGTGGCGACGGAGGCCGCGCCCAGCACGCCGATGGCGTCGTGGCATTTTTTCGGGATAAAGGTACGGGTATGAATGGCTCCGCCATTAATCGGCGCGGCCAGCAGCGTCATCTTGGGCACCACCCGCTCGCTGACATCGCCCAGGCCCATGCGCGGGCCGATAGCCAGGCGAATGGCTTCCAGCTCGCGCTTGAAGCTGTCGTTGGCGTCCAGCTCGGCCGGGCTTTCGTAACCGGTAATGCCCAGGTCGGCGGCACGCAGCAGCACCACCGGCATGCCGTTGTCGATGCAGCTGACCGCCACGCCATTGACCACGTCCTGCGCCTGCCCGGTGGGATAGAGCGCGCCGCAGGAAGAACCGGCCACATCGGCAAAACGCAGTTCGATGGCGGCGGCACTGCCAGGCACGCCGCTGATGCGGGTAGTTCCCTGGTAGCTCACCTTGCCGCCCGGTGTGGGCAGCACGGCTTCGCACAGGGATTTGGTGTTCACCATGTGAATGCGCACACGGGTTTCACCGTCGGCACAGGGCAGCAGGCCCTCTTCCAGTGCAAACGGGGCCACCGCGGCCAGGATGTTGCCGCAGGTGGGGGCGTAGTCGATACGCTGGGCAGCAATGACCAATTGTCCGAACAGGTAGTCGATATCGGCATCGTCACGGCTGGAGCGGGAGATGATGGCGATCTTGGTGGTCAGCGGATGTCCGCCGCCAATGCCGTCGATCTGGCGGGCGTCGGTGCCGTCCATGGCTGCCAGCAGCAGACGATCGCGTGCGGCGGGGTCGGTGGGCAGGTCGGCGGCGTGAAAGAAGGCCGCCTTGGAGGTGCCACCACGCATCCACACGCAGGGCAGTGCCTGCAAACCACTGTATCGGGACTTTGTTTCCATGTTTCTCCTCCGCCTGGACCGTGATGGTCATCGTGTTGTGACAACACTATATGCGGAGGAATCGTCGGCAACTTTGCCCCTTCGTGACCGTGCATTCTCATTTTGTGAGCATGACAGCTCAGGGTCTGTCCGGCGCAGGCGCGGGCACAGGGAATCAGGAAAGCAAGGTATCACCGCGGTTGATGTGGTGGGCAGCACGGTGCAAATGGGTGAGCAGATGGCGCACTACCGGGGCCAGCGCCAGCTCCTGGCGCACGATGGCACCCACTTGCAGCGGCAAGCCAGGCTCGCGCAGATCAATAGGCGAGACATAGCTGGCCAGCCAGGACTGGCGGGCAATCTGCCGTGGCAACAGAGCCACGTAGTCGCCGGTAGACACCAGCGACAGCAAGGCCAGGGTGGAGTTGACCAGCGCGCCTTGTTGTGGCGCTTCCAGACCATTGCGCTCGAATAGCGCACGGGCGTAACCGGCGCGATGGGCGGTACCGGTATACACCCAGGGTGCGTGTTGCAAATCCTGCAAGCAGCGGGCCTCCAGCCAGCGGCTGCCCTGGCGTGCGGCCGGAATCATCTCGGTGTGCAGCAAGGGTTCGACATAAAACTCCCCGGCGGCCAGGTCGTCCGGAATGCCGCCGACGGTGATGTCCACCTCGCCGGTACGCAGCTTTTGCAATTGCGCCACATACAGCTCCTCGCTGATGCGCAGCTGGATGTGCGGAAACTCCCGCACAAAGGTGCGCATGGCTTCCGGAATCAGCAGCATCACCGCCAGCGGTACCGCGCCAATATGCAGCTTGCCCACCATATGGCCACCAATCTGGCTGATTTCATCGGCGGCGGCTTCCAGCTCGTGGCGGGCCCGCACCGCCCGCTCATACAACACCCGCCCTTGCGCGGTGGGCAATACCCCGCGCGAGGAGCGCAGCAGCAAGGGGGCGGCCAGTTCCAGCTCCAGCTCGCGAATCATCCGGGTCAGCGCCGGTTGCGAACAGCCGACACGGCGCGCCGCCGCCCGCAGGCTGCCCTCTTCCACCGCGGCAATCAGCGCGGCCAGTGTTGCCAGTTTCATTCCGTCCTCCTGCGGCAGGTGCTGCCGACTTGCCATTCCAGCGATCAGGAAAGCTGATCACTGACACGGTTTTGACATCTGCAATGAATAGCACCTTAGCCGCAGAATGTGCGGCAAAGCAAAAAAACATGCCGGTCTGTCACGGGTGCGCCAAGCCAACGCCCGGCGGTCACGGCCATTGCATCATTGGAGGAGAGACTCATGCCCCACCCTGCCGCCTGTGCGGACCGGGATGATGTGCTGCGCTATCTGCGCGTGTTTATGTCGGTGGCCCACACCGGCAGCGTCACCCGTTCGTCCGAACAGATTTTCAAGGCCGCTTCGGCCATCACCCGTGCGCTGACCCAGCTGGAAGAACTGCTGGGCGTGGAGCTGTTCGAACGCCGCCCGCGCGGCATGTTGCTCAATGCCTATGGCGAAGCCGTGCATTTACGGGCGCGGCGCATTCAGGCGGAAATCCGCCAGGCGGCTGCCACCCTGTGTACCGGTCAGAACATCAGGAAAGATCCGGATGTCCTGACCCAATTGCTGCTATCCGGTAGCAAGCTGCGCGTTTTTGTCAGTCTGGCCAACCATGGCCAGCTTGCGGCCTGCGGCCATCAGTTGGGCATGAGCAAGTCCGGCGTCAGCATGTCGCTGGCGCGACTGGAAGAATCGGTGGGCCAGCCGCTATTCCAGCGCACTGCGCAGGGACTGTTGGTCAGCGAAGCAGCCGAACCATTGCTGCTGCACGCAAAACGTGTGTTTGCCGAAGTGCGCCACATGCAGGCGGAGCTGATGGCGCTGCAGGGCAGCGTCGAGGGCTGCATCACGGTGGGGGCCTTGCCATTGGGCCGGACACGCTTGCTGCCGCTGGCGATCGTGCATCTTTTGCAAAAATATCCCCGGATACAAATCAAGACGCGGGAAAGCGCTTACGAAGAGCTGGCACGCGACCTGGGCTGTGGCGACATCGATTTCATCTTTGGCGCACTGCGGCCGCAGGAGGAAAACCGCCAGTTGATCAGCGAACCCTTGTTTGTCGATCAGGTACGCATCTTCTGCCGCGCCAATCACCCGCTGACCCGCACGCCGGGCCGCATCCCGCTCGCCCTCCTGCAACAGGCCAGCTGGATCCTGCCCAGGCAGGACTCTCCCGCACGGCGCGCCCTGGTCAGGTCGTTCACCCGCCACGGACTCAGCGCCCCGCAGCCTTCGGTTGAAAGCGGCGATCTGGCTGTCGTGCGCAATCTGCTGATTCATAGCGATCTGCTGACAGCCTGCTCGCCGCATCAATTACGCTATGAAATGGAAAAAGGAGATATTGTCGAACTGAATGTCGAGCTGGGAGAGGCCGAACGGAGCATAGGCATCATCCAGCGTTCCGGCTGCCATCCGCCTCCCGCCATGCAGGCCTTGCTGGAGGAGTTACGCAAGATATGCGCCAACGACCTGCTGCCATGCAGTCCTCTGCCCGATATCGCTACAGCGCGCGGGGTAGCGCTGTGGCAAGACCGTGCCGCCTAGCCACCTGGTAACCTGCATCTCCCCGGCATGACTGGACGCCTCCTCTGAAGAACAGCGTCCAGCTCAAGCCGGAGCGTTGCCATGATCAGGATGCCGGCAAAAAACAGTGGCGCAAGCTACTGACCATGCCTTGCCACGCCCCCAGGCAACAAGGCTGGGACCTTTCAACAATCAGCGACCTGACTCAGCCGAACACCGTCACCACCTGCCGCGACAAGACGACCAACTCGCCATCCGGCCCGTACAGATGGGCATCCTGGTTGCAATAGCCATCACGCGCCGCCAGCAGGGTGGCATCCATATGCCACCAATCCTCCGCATCAAGAGGAGGCTGATGGCGGACAAACTCCAGCGACCAGCTCAGGGTGCTGGCGGGAGTCGGCCCTGGCAGCAGCGACAAGGCCACCGGAGGAATGGCATCGGCCATGGCCACGATATGGGCTTCGTCCAGCACACCCGCATCGCGCTGACGGAGCCGGATGCGGTTGAAAGGCGCCTTGCCGCCACTGAACGGCAGGGCGCCGGCCAGCCAGCGGTAGCCATAGTGCTGGGTAAATGCCGGGGTGATGCCAGGCATATAGGGGAGTTCGCCGGCGGGTTCAGCCACCACGCCGACAGGGCGTGCAGGTGGACTCAGCTGCACTGCCGAATCACGCGCCTGGCCAAAGGCCGCAACAAAGATGGCAGCGGTCTGTTCCCCATCCAGCAGGCGCGCACTCAGCTGCACTGCGGTTTTACCCTGCCGCAGCAAGCTCACTTCGATCAGCATGTGACCCGGCGCAATGGGTGCCACAAAAGTACTGTGCAGCGACCACAAAGGCGGCAGTGTCGGCAGCCATTGACGCATGGCACGCACGGCCAGCATGGCTTGCACACCACCAAACAAGGTACGGCCCTGCGCCCAGTCATCACTGGCTTGGCAGGCAAAGCGTGCCGCAGTGGCATCAGCACTCAGCAGGGTGGGAATCATTTCATCGATATGCATGCTGTTTCTCTGTGTGGCCGGGGCCAAGCCCGTTTGCCATGCAGTGTAGCCATGGCCAATCTGCCGGCACAGTGGCAATATCGACAATATTCAGGTCATTATCGCCAGCCCATGCACCAGATCAGCGTTCTGCTTTCCCCACACTGCTATGCCGGCAGCGTCACCGGCTTCATCGACATCCTGCTGTTTGCCAATCAACTGGCCGAGCGCAAGGGGCAGGCAGCGCTATTTGGCTGGACCCTGTGCAGCCAGGCAAGCGAGCCGGTACAGAGTGCATCGGGCATCCTGCTGCATGCGCAAGGCGACTGGCAGCTGGCAGGCTGCGCTGACACCATCATCGTGCCACCGCTTGCCTATAGCTCGCTCAAGCAGTTCCAGGCACGGCTCGCCAGCGAAACCGTGCTGCAGCAGCAACTGTCAGCATGGCATGCGGCAGGCAAACAGCTGCTTTCATTCTGTACCGGCATCCCGCTGCTGGCGGAAAGCGGGGTGTTGAATGAACGTCCAGCTACGATCAGCTGGTGGCTCACCACCTGGTTTCGCAACCGCTATCCACGGGTACGGCTACAGCCCTATGCCACCATGACGACAAGCCCCGGCCTGCTGTGCGGCGGCGCAAGCACCTCTTATATAGAGCTGGCCTTGCATCTGGTCCGGCAATACGGTGGGCAGGAATACGCGCTGGCCTGTTCGCGCCTGCTGCTGACCGGACCACAGCACGGCAGCCAGGCACCCTATATGACGATGCAGAGTTTTGCCGGGCATGATGATGCGCTGGTGCTGCGTTGTCAGTACTGGTTGCAGGACAATATGGCCGCCCCCTTTGATCTCGCAACGCTGGCCGCGCACGCCCGCAGCAGTAGCCGTACCGTGATCCGGCGCTTCAACCAGGTACTGGGCGTATCACCGCTGCGCTATTTGCAGCAGTTACGACTGCATGCCGCCCGGCGCTGGCTGGAAGGCAGCAACTTGCCGCTGGAGCAGATCATCCAGCAGCTGGGCTATAGCGATAGCGCGAGCTTTCGCCGGCTGTTCCAGCGCGAACTGCATTGCACGCCGGCAGCCTACCGCAAACAGTTCCAGCCCACCTGAACAAGCATGGCCTGCAGCTGGCGCCGGATGGCCTCCAGCGGGCTGGCTCGGCAAGGGCGATGGAGGCCACAGGACATGGCAGTGGCCTCCATGCGCTGTTTTATCCCTGCCGCGCGGCCGCCACCATGCCGTCCAGCCAGTCCTGATGGCCGTTGATCATGGGATTGGGCTTGGTTTGTGCCAATGCCTGGGCCGGTTTGCCCAGCTGGGTTTCCTGGGTCAGGATGCGCACCCGCCCGGCCGACAGTTCTTCAATCAGCCAGGCGTGATGCACGTCCAGCCTGTCTTCCGCGGTGCTGCCGGCCCAGCCATGCCAGGCAATGCGCGCCGCTTGCCCCGGAACGGGAGCGACATGCTCCACCACTTGCGCCTCCACCGGAAAGCCGAAGGTTTCAAAGTAAAAACGGTCGCCCATGGCCAGCTCTGGCCCCTTGCCATCGTAAAAACGGGTATTGGCCGAATTGGCATAGTAGCTGGGCCATAGATGCGGGGTGTTGAGCAGGGTCCACAACCGGTCGATGCTCACGCCGGTGACAATCACTTCATTGGAGCAGTAATTGTCGGTAAAACCAGGCACATAGCCAGCGGGCCAGATAATGTCACTCATGATGTTTTCCTTGTGGCAGGGGTTGCTAAGAAAGCCTGGCTGCTACTGTACGCACCCCACATCAATGAATAAATGGCGCTAAAATCACATTATCTGTTACATCAGAGAATAAAGATGCCCGCCTTCGATGCCACCCAGATCAGCACCATCGCCCTGTTTTGCAAAGCGGCGGAGCTGCGCAGCTTTTCCGCCGCGGCAGAAGTATCGGGGCTGACACCGGCTTCGGTCAGCCGCGCCATCAAACGGCTGGAAGAACGGCTGGGGGTGCGCCTGTTTGCACGCACCACGCGCACCATGCGGCTGACCCACGAAGGCGAGCTGTACTGGCAGGAGTGCCGCCAGGCACTGGAACAGATTGCCGAAGCCGAACGCGCCATTACCGGCCAGCAGAAAGTACCCAGCGGCTTGCTGCGCATCAGCGTTGGCACCCTGTACGCCAATTACCGCCTGCTGCCCGTGCTGGAGGCATTCACCAGCGCCTATCCGCAGATCGAACTGGAGCTGAGCCTATCCAACCGGGTGGCGGACATTGTGGAAGAAGGTTACGACCTGGCCATCCGCATCGGCACGCCGCAGGATTCCCGCCTGGTGGTGCAGAAGCTGGAAGACGCCACGCTGGGCATTTTTGCCACACCCGGCTATCTCGCCCGGCGCGGCGTGCCACAGCAGATGGATGAGCTGGCCGGGCATGACTGTCTGCAATTCATCCTCCCCAGCACCGGCCGCGCCATGCCATGGCTGCTGACGCTACCGGATGGCCAGCCGCTGGACTATCAGTTCCATAGTCGCCTGCGCCTGCTGGACGATGCCCAGGGCTGCATCAGCTGGGGGCTGGCCGGAGGCGGACTGTTCCAGACCTACCATTTCATCGCTGCGCCCGCGCTGGCACGCGGCGAGCTGGTGGAGGTGATGCAGGACCACGGCGGCCGGGCACGGCAGTTCTCGGTCACCTATCCGCAAAACCGTCATCTTTCCGCCCGGGTAAGGGCCTTTGTCGATTTCCTGCTGACACGGCTGCGCCATTCGGAGTGATGATATTTCCTGGCAATATCAAGTTGTCGTGCGCTCTCCAGCCGCAGCAGTTGCTAGGCCAGGCCATGGATCAGCCGGCCGAACGCGCTGGCGCACGATAAGCCAAAAACGTCAGGCCGGCACTCAGCCATAACAAAATGGCACTGGTCATCCAAGTGATCTGATAGCCGCCATGATCCAGCATCAGCCCGCCCAGGGTAGAGCCGGCGGCAATGGCAAACTGGATGACCGCCACCATCAGGCCACCGCCCTGCTCGGCATCATTCGGCATGGCTTGTGCAAGCCAGCTCCACCAGCCCACCGGGGTCGCGGTTGCCATCAGCCCCCACAGGCAAAGCAACACGGTCACCGCAGCAAGCCAGGAGCCAAGCGGAATCAAAACGATCGCAATGGCTGACATCAATACGGGGATGGCAATCAGTGGCGGGTACAAACCCCGCTTGAGCAGCCCGCTGATCATCAGCGTGCCAAGGAAGCCCGCCACCCCCATCGCCAATAGCAAGACGGAAAGGGTGGGCGCGCTGACCTGCGTCACCACCTCAAGGAAAGGGCGCAGATAGGTAAACAGCGTGAACTGGCCCATGAAGAAGGCCGCGCATCCGGCCATGCCATAGCCAAGCCTGCGGCTTTTGAGCAGTTTGAATACCTTGCGGGAGCTTGAGCGGCTTGCTGCCGCCGGCATGGATGGCAAGGCCAGCCATTGCCAGACCAAGGCAATCATGGCAACAGGCAGCAGTGACAAGAAGGCGGTGCGCCAGCCGATGGTGGCCCCCAGCAAGCTGCCCAGCGGGGCGGCAAGCACGGTGGCCAGGGCATTGCCACCATTAAAGATCGCCAGTGCTTTTGATACTTGATCGGCGGGCACCAACCGCATTGCCATGGCAGCAGACATTGACCAGAACCCGCCAATCACCACCCCGATCAGTGCACGGCCGAACATGAAGGTCAGGTAAGTCTGCCCCAGCCCGACAACTGCACCCGAGATGCCCATCAGCAAGGTCAGAATCAGTAGCAGCGTCTTGCGATCCATGCCTTTGCTCAGGGAGGCAATGGAGAGGCTGGTCAGCACCGCCAGCACACCGGAGATCGAGATACCCTGGCCAACCATTCCTTCGCTGACATGCAGTGCACCCGCAATGGGCGTCAGCAGACTGACCGGCATGAATTCCGAGGAGACCAGTACAAATACACACAGCGATATGGCAAAGACGCCACTCCAGCATGCAGTTTGTTTTTTCGTGCCGCTGGCAATGGCTGCAGGCGTAGCAGAGGTGGTGACGGTCATGCAGATATTCGCTATTTCCATGGTTTACGGCCGGCCCGCGCTGATTCATACCCGCAGGCAGAGCCAGCCGGCTACCGTTACCGGTGCTGCCAAGCTGAGCACGGGTCGCTTTGGCTGTGGCTGTTGCTCAGGGCGGCAAGAGCCTGGCCGGCAATGGAGGCGCTCCATCCGGCCAGGCGCTGCATCAGGACGTGGAGTGCTCAAACCAGGTGCTGGGTAAAAAAGGCGGTGAGCTTGTCGAAAGGAATCACCTCGGTGCGGTCGTACAAATCCGTGTGGACCGCTCCAGGAATGATCATCAGTTCCTTCGGTTGCGCTGCAGCCGCATAGGCGGTTTCGCTGAAGTAGCGCGAGTGCGCCTTTTCGCCATGGATGAACAGGACCGGACGCGGTGAGATTTCCGCGATATAGCTCAGAATCGGCATGTTCATGAAAGACAGGGGTGTGGTCTGCGTCCAGGCATTGCCGGAGTTCACCGCACGCGGATGATAGCCACGCGTTGTCATGTAGTAATCGTGATAGTCAAGCACAAACTGCGGCTCACCGCCGTGCACAGCCTGATTGTAAGGAGGCTGGTAAGCCGGCGCGCCCTGCTCGGCATCTTTCCAGCGTTGCAGACTCAGCTGTGTCAGCGTTTGCGTACGCTGGGCAGGCGTCACACTGTCGTTGTAGCCTTTGGACATCACGCGCGTCATATCGTACATGGTGCTGGCCACGACAGCTTTCACCCGCTTATCCACGGCGGCGGCATTCAAGGCCATGCCACCCCAGCCACAAATGCCGATGATGCCGATGCGTTCCCGGTCCACATTGGGCAGCAGGCCAAGAAAGTCCACTGCAGCACTGAAATCCTCGGTACTGATATCCGGGGAAGCGACATTGCGCGGCTCACCGCCGCTTTCCCCGGTATAGGACGGATCAAATGCCAGGGTGATGAAGCCGCGTTCGGCCATGGTTTGGGCATACAGGCCGGAAGACTGCTCCTTTACCGCACCAAAGGGGCCACCTACTGCCAGTGCGGCCTGTTTACCACGGGCATGCAGCGGTTGGTACAAGTCCGCCACCAGGGTGATCCCATAGCGGTTCTTGAAGCTGACCTTCTGGTGCTCCACCTGATTACTTTTGGCGAATGTCTTGTCCCATTTTTCGCTGAGCGTGATTGGCGACTGGGCCAAGGCCGGACCGGTGCCAACCATCCCGACACCCAGGGCGGCGATGCTGCTACCGGTCAACTTCAGCAAATCGCGACGCACCACATTGGGCGTATCCGGTTCAGTGACTGCATGGCTGGTTTCATGGTGCGTATTCATGGTGTTTTCTCCAGATGTGCCGGTTATCAGCCGGCCAGCTTTACATTCAGGTTTGCTTGACATGACGGTGACAGCAGGTCGCTGGCGATACCCGCCAGGTGAGGACTGCTCACCTGCCCGCTTTGCTTGGATGTATTTTCTGGGTGTCATCTGGATTTTCGATAGCAGGATCCTGCCTGTTCTTTGCCTGATCCTGCGGCACGGCCTGGCACGATGCGACACGCGGACCCGCTGCGACGTATCATGCATCGGTGAAAAATTTCGGGAGATGCCAATGCCTGCTGGAAATCAGCGCAAGCACAATCCATACGGCCCGCTCCATGCCATGCATGCAGGCTTGGCTGAAACAATCGGCAGATGGATAGACAGCGAAGGCGACTGCGCGACAGCCATCGGGAGCCTGCAGTTATTCCGGCGAGACGCACCCAGTGACGCCTGCGCCTGCATGGTCGAATCCAGTGTCGTGTTTGTGGTGCAGGGCGCCAAGCAATTGCTGGTTGGCGAGCAAGCGTTTGCCTACAACACCGAACGCTTCTTGCTCAACTCGCTTGATGTTCCAGCGCGCTCGCAAGTTCTCGAGGCGAGCCCGCAGCACCCCTGCCTGGGTCTGGTATTCAAGCTGAATATGGGTGTCATGGCAGAAATCATTGCGCAAAACAGCTTGCCGCCTCCTCGTGAGTGTGCGCAGGAGAGCAGCACGACCTTGGGTAGCATGACACCCGTTTTGCTGGAGCCCTTTACCCGCCTGCTTGGCCTGCTGGATGAGCCCGAGGCCATTGCCGTGCTCGCACCGCTGATCGAGCGGGAGATTCACTACCGCTTGCTCACCAGCGACCTGGCCGCACGCCTTTGGCAAATCACATCCGCAGGCAGTCATAGCCACCGCATCGCCAGGGCCGTCCACTGGTTGAGAAGGCATTACGCCCAGCCCATGAGCATTGAAGAACTGGCCGCCCATGTACAAATGAGTGCATCAACGCTGCATCACCATTTCCGCTTGCTCACGGCAATGAGTCCCCTGCAGTACCAGAAATGGTTGCGCCTGAATGAGGCCAGACGCCTGATGCTGAATGAAGGTCTGGACGCCTCCACCGCCGCCTTCCAGGTAGGCTATGAAAGTCCTTCCCAATTCAGCCGGGAATACCGCCGTCTCTTTGGTGTGCCGCCCAGGCGTGACATCGAGGGAATGCGCGACAGGGCGCTGCCTTCGCGTGCAACAACATTCCCCAACTAACTGCTTGTTGCCTGACTGATGCACTGGGCCATCCAGCGACCTGCTTCAACTCGATCAGCAATCTGCGCAAACGCGGCAAGCAAGCGCACGACCACCAGCGCCAGCTGTGGGGAGGTAGTTATTTTGTCACCGGTATTTGATTGGTGATGATGCGACGAAGGCCAATAACCATGAGGCAATCAGCATGGCGGGGCCATCGAGTTTTTCGTGCAGGAAAATGCGTAAGAACAGCTGCAGACTGCTGGGACTTGCAGTGTTTTTGACACCGGACAGGATGGTTTGCAGATCAGGATGAATAACCGGATAGCATTCGTCGTTGGCAGCAAGAAACTTTACCGGCGACGGGTGGAGATAGCGCGGGCCAGTCGGTTTTGGCAAGTCGAGCGCATCGTTCAATAGCCGCCTGAGGCGCTCGACATCCGTATCTCCGGCATGATGGGCTGACTCTCTCAGTTGGACAGGCCGTTAGACTAGTGCCGGCCTGTCCTTTTGGGAACTGTCGTAAAGTAGGGTCAGGCGACCAGCGCATCCAGTGCCTGGGCCATGGTTTCACAACTGCCACCCCTGGCAATGTAGTCATACAAAAACGCCACCACCTGACCGCGTTGCTCGGGACGCAGTGTCAAACCCCGCTCTTGCAGGATATGCTCCAGCACCGACTCCACCATCTGCAACTTGCCGACATCCACGGCAGCCGGTGCCCTGCCTTGCGTGGCAGGCAACTGCGTGGCCGCCAGCTCCAAAGGCGCCAGCTGGTAGTGCTCTGGCAGCCGGTACATGCGGCGCTCCCCACCTCGCCCGGTCACGGTCTCGCAATACCACCGCTCCCGCTCTGCCCGGGCGATGATCGCCGGCTTCGACGTCGGCATGCCGGGAAGGCGCAGTGCTGCAATTTCACTGGCTGATAACAAATCCTGCACCTAACACTTACCCCAGTTAACCGTTAAGCCAAACCTGACACTTAAATCGTCAACAAGGCTAACAATTCGCCAGAAAAAGCAACGGTTTGAATGAATACACGCGCAGCAAGCACAAAGTACAGAAACGATAAGTGTTAATAGCTTTACACATTGACCGTTAATTTCTTAACACTTAACGTGTTCACACCTGATCACCGCAAAGGATTAAGGCATGAACACATCTGCTGCCGTCAAAAAAACCGCACCGGACTGGCACCGTGCGGACATCGTAGCGGCCCTGCACAAACAGGGCTGGTCCCTGCGCAAGCTTTCACGGGAAATCGGCCTGAGTGCCGGCGCACTCAACAATGCCCTGGACCGCCCCTGGCCCAAGGCGGAACGCATCATTGCCGCCACCATCGGCCAGCCACCGGAAGTGATCTGGCCCAGCCGCTACGAAAAGCGCCATTCTAAACCGGTTTTGCCTCCCCTTGTTTCCGCCATGGTACTGGCCGACTGCGCCAGCCGCTTTGTCTGAATGAATCGTATGCAAGCGCCACACATTGCGCCAGCGTCACGATAGGCCATCCGGAGCCAGCACTGATGAAAACACACACGGGCAAGCCCTGCCCTTCCCGCAGCCACGGCAAGCAAGCGGCAAAGCCCGCCGGTGCGGCCGAGCGCCACGCCCCACAGCACGCCGTGGTGGCCCAGCTATCAGCATGGTCCAGCGGCGGGGGAAATGCTGGCGAATGGTGCCGGCCACGTGTCCAGGTCGGCGCGTGCACGCAGCAACAGCAGCACGCACGACAAGGCGGAGCAGGCCCTGAGCGGGGTGAGGCATGAATAGCACGGCGGTTTCAAGAGCCAAGTGCAACGGTGGTTGGAATCCTGATATCCAGATTGAAGCAACATTCCCAGAATGCTTCGCTGGGCTTCTTAAACCCT
>NZ_QJKC01000033.1 GCF_003202035.1 Aquitalea magnusonii
CCTATCGGTTATTCTGTTTTTTAAAGAGCGGTGCAGGTCGCTGCGTTTCGTTTCCGTCGCTGCGTTGTCTGCTGAGGAGGCGAACTATACCGCCCTGCCCCACCCTCGTCAACACTTTGTGCGAAGAAAAGTGCAGATTTTGCGAGCCGCAAAGACAAGTCATTGATTTTAAATAAACTGGTCAATCCCGCCCAGTAAAGCACCTGGTGCAAGAAGTGGAAGTCCTGGCTTTTGCTTATGATAATGGCCGCTTCCTAAACCTTGCTTTGGCCACCACATGTCTGCTCCTACCTGGATTTTTGATCTCGACGACACCCTGCATCAGGCCAGCCTGGGTATTTTTGCCCATATCAGTCGCATGATGAATCTGTATATGGAGCGGCATCTGGATATGGCAGAGGAGGAAGCCCGGCGGCTGCGACTGCAGTACTGGCATCGCTATGGTGCGACGTTGCAGGGTTTGGTACGCCATCACGGTGTGGATGCCCGACATTTCCTGCAGGAAACGCATTTGCTGGATGAGCTGTATCGCTGGCTGGTATGGGAGCCGTCACTGGCGGCCACGCTACGCGCTTTGCCTGGCCGCAAGATTGTGCTGTCCAACGGCCCGCAACACTATATAGAAGGGCTGCTGCACAAAATGAATGTCCACCGCCAGTTTGCAGCCTGTTATGGCATGGAGAAAATGCGCTTCCAGCCTAAACCTGACCGGCGTGGCTTTCGCTGCATGCTGCAGGCGGAGCGGCTTGATCCGGCGTTCTGCATCATGGTGGAGGATTCAATGCCTAATCTGTATGCAGCCAAATCACTGGGCATGCGTACGGTGTGGATAAGCCGGCAGTGCCGCAAACCGGCTTTTGTCGATGTGCGGGTCAGCAAGCTGAGCCAGCTGCTGCGGCAGCGTTGGTAGCGCATAACCGCAGCCACCGTTGCCGATTTACCAGCGGCCTTCGAAGAAGAAGCGACGATAGCGCTCCACCCATGATGCAATCTGGTGGCCGTTACTCTCCAGCCACTGCGGGTTGTAGTAGCTGTTGAGGTAGCGGTTGCCATCATCGCAGATCAGTGTGACCACTGAGCCATGCCGTCCATTGCGTACCATATCGCTGACCAGTTCACACACACCGAACAAATTGGTGCCGGTGGAGCCGCCACATTTGCGGCCCATCACCTCCTCCAGGAAATGGATGGCGGCGTAGCTGGCGACATTGGGTACACGGACGACCTTGTCGATGACGGTGGGAATGAACGATGGTTCGACGCGGGGGCGGCCAATGCCTTCCACACCGGAGCCACCTTCACAACGGCAGTCGCTGTCACCACTGTAATAGCTGTCGTAGAACACCGAGTTTTCCGGATCGACCACGCAGATCTGCGTGGTCAGCTTCTGGTAGCGCACATAGCGGCCAAAGGTAGCCGATGTACCGCCGGTACCTGCGCCACAGACAATCCACTCCGGCACCGGGTTGGGTTCCAGCTCCATTTGTTTGAAAATGGTATCGGCGATATTGTTGTTACCACGCCAGTCGGTGGCACGTTCGGCATAGGTGAACTGATCCATGTAGTGACCGTTCAGTTCTTGTGCCAGGCGTCGGGATTCTTCGTAGATGGTGGCCGGATCGTCCACCAGGTGGCAGCGGCCACCATAGAATTCGATGGAGCGGATTTTCTCGGCCGAGGTACCGCGCGGCATGACTGCAATAAAGGGCAGGCCCAGCAAACGGGCGAAGTAGGCTTCGGATACCGCCGTGCTGCCACTGGAGGCTTCGATGATGGTGGTGTTGTAGCGTATCCAGCCATTGCACAAGCCATACAGAAACAGTGAGCGTGCCAGCCTATGCTTGAGGCTGCCGGTGGGATGGGTGGATTCGTCCTTGAAATACAGCTGGATCTGCGGCAAGGCCGGAATCTGCAGCGGTATCAGGTGGGTGTCACTGGAACGGTTGAAATCGGCTTCGATCTTGCGTACGGCGGTGCTGGCCCAGTTGCTCATGCTATATCTCCTGATCTTATAAATAAAGAATACAATATTCTATTACCAGAAAATAAAAAAGCGCCTCGATATCGAGGCGCTTTGTTGCGGCAAGGCCAGTTGCTTAGAACTTGGTGCCGATACCCAGGCCAACCACCAGCGGGTCGATCTTCAGAGAGCCAACAGATACGCTACCGCCTTGGGTAGTTACATCTGTCTTCATCCAGATTTTTTTCACATCAACGTTGACGAAGAAGCTCTTGCTGATCGGGAAGTCTGCACCGATTTGCAGGGCCGGGCCGTAACTATTCTTTTTCACGTTCAGGTCAGTACCACTGTATTGCAAACCATTATTATAGAAGCGGGTGTAGTTGATGCCTGCACCTACGTACGGACGGAATACAGTGCTATCCGGAGCGAAGTGATATTGCACAGTCAGAGTCGGCGGCAGTGCGGAAACCTTACCCAGTTGGGCATCACCCGATGCGGTATGGGCGGTAATACTGTGACGGCTGGTACCCAGGATCAGTTCGGTACCGATATTGTTGGTGATCATGTAGGTGAAATCCAGTTCCGGCACGGTGTCATCACTAGCATCAACACCAGTCAAGTGCAGGTTAGACCCAACAGTACCATTACTCCAGGAGGAGGACGGGTTCACGTTGATCACGCGGAAACGCGCGATGATGTCGCCTTGAGCAGCGAAGGCGCTAGCGGAAATCAGACCGATGGCCGCAGCCAGAGCAAGCTTTTTCATTTGTATTCTCCAAGAGTGTAGGCAAGTTCACGGTCTTGGGCTTCTACCGTAATTGACTTTCTAATAGGCCGGCAGTAGCTTGCGACGTTCAAGCGGAGGTTAACCAAACCTTCCGGTCAAAACTTTGCTTAAGATCATGAAACAGTCATGAAATATGCCGACCTGCGGGACTTTGTTGCTCAATTGGAACAGCAAGGCGAATTGAAAAGAATCAGCCTTCCGGTCTCGCCACATCTGGAGATGACCGAGATTGGCGACCGGGTGCTGAAAGCGGGTGGCCCCGCCCTGCTGTTCGAACAACCCCGGCACGATACGCAGACTTATCACATGCCGGTACTGGCCAATCTGTTTGGCACACCCAAGCGGGTCGCCATGGGCATGGGCGCCAGCGATGTCATGCAGCTGCGCGAAATCGGCAAGACGCTGGCCTACCTGAAAGAACCGGA
Source organism: Aquitalea magnusonii (assembly GCF_003202035.1). GTDB lineage: Bacteria > Pseudomonadota > Gammaproteobacteria > Burkholderiales > Chromobacteriaceae > Aquitalea > Aquitalea magnusonii. The sequence goes on from NZ_QJKC01000033.1 coordinate 3,176, forward strand.
ACCGCCAAAGGGATTGAAGGAAGCCTGGGACAAGCTGCCCCTGCTCAAGCAGGTGTTGTCGATGGCGCCCAAGGTGGTGAGCAAGGCAGCCTGCCAGCAGATCGTGTGGGAAGGTGATGAGGTTGATCTGTCGCGCCTGCCCATCCAGCATTGCTGGCCGGGCGATGTGGCCCCGCTGATTACCTGGGGGCTCACGGTGACCCGCGGCCCCAACAAGAAGCGGCAGAACCTGGGCATCTATCGCCAGCAGGTGATCGGCAAGAACCGCGTCATCATGCGCTGGCTGGCCCATCGCGGTGGTGCGCTGGATTATCGTGAATTCCGCCAGCAGAACCCGGACCAGCCCTACCCGGTGGCCGTGGTACTGGGCTGTGACCCGGCGACCATTCTGGGCGCAGTCACCCCGGTGCCGGATACCTTGTCCGAATACCAGTTTGCCGGCCTGCTGCGTGGCAGCCGTACCGAGCTGGTGAAGTGCATCGGCTCGGATCTGCAAGTGCCGGCGCGGGCGGAAATCGTGCTGGAAGGCCACATCCATCCTGATGACATGGCACTGGAAGGCCCCTATGGTGACCATACCGGCTATTACAATGAGCAGGACTATTTCCCGGTATTCACCATCGACCGCATCACCATGCGCGAAAACCCCATCTACCACAGCACCTATACCGGCAAACCACCGGATGAACCGGCCGTGCTGGGGGTGGCACTGAACGAGGTGTTCGTGCCCATCCTGCAAAAGCAGTTTCCGGAGATTGTCGACTTTTATCTGCCGCCGGAAGGCTGCAGCTATCGCATGGCAGTGGTCAGCATCAAGAAACAGTACCCCGGCCATGCCAAGCGCGTGATGATGGGCTGCTGGAGTTTCTTGCGCCAGTTCATGTATACCAAGTTCATCATCGTGGTGGATGATGATGTGGATTGCCGTGACTGGAAGGAAGTGATGTGGGCCATTACCACCCGCATGGACCCGGTACGCGATACCACGCTGATCGAGCATACCCCCATCGACTATCTGGATTTCGCCAGCCCGGTATCCGGGCTTGGCGGCAAGATGGGGCTGGATGCCACCAACAAGATGCCGGGTGAAACCCAGCGCGAATGGGGCGTACCCATCGTGATGGATGAAACGGTAAAGCAGAAGGTCGACAGCCTGTGGCAACAGCTGGGGCTGTAACGGGTGCAGCGCCAGCGGCTATTTTCCTGTCGCCTGGCAATGCCTGTTATCATCGCCACGTCTTTTTGTAAGGAGTCATCATGTCCAATCTGCACAATCCCAACTCCGCCCAGCGCCTGAAGCGTCTGAACCATCGTCAGCGCAAGAAAATGCGTGTCGGCGAATACCGCGAGCTGGGTTTTCACCTGATCGCCACCATCGCCAAGGGTGTTGATACCGATGCGCTGCTGGACGACTGGCTCAACTGCATCGACGATGCCGCCATCAGCTTCGGTGGCCATTTCGATGGCAATGAAAAGCTGGAGGGTGTGGTGTTCCCGGTGGGTGAAGTGGCCATTACCGAAGAAATCCGCAACAAGCTGGTGGCCTGGCTGCAGGCGCGCAGCGAAGTATCCAATGTTGAAGCCGGTGACCTGATCGATCTGTGGCATAGCGCCTGATTGTTTGGTCCCGATAAAAAACCGGCCTCGCGCCGGTTTTTTTACGTCTGTTGCTGCGGATCTTGCAATCAGGACAGCTTGCGGAACACGCGATAGCCGACATAGAGCCAGGTTTCCCTGACCAGGAATTTGACCTTGTTGCTCCAGCTGACATAGCGGCTGGACTCGGTAGGCGCAGGCGCGGCGACCATGTCCAGGTCATGCGCCATCAGTACCGCCCGCCGCATGTGCAGCGGATCGCTCACCAGCAGAAAGGAGCGTATGCCGAAGGGCGCTGCCAGCTTGTGGGCGTTTTCCAGGTTCTGCCAGGTGGTGCGGGATTCATTTTCCGCCAGCATGGCGGTCATCGGCACGCCCTGCCGCAGGGCAAACTCGCGGCCGACATCGGCCTCGGTCGGATAGCCGGGCTCCGGAGTACCACCGGTAAACACGATCCAGCGCACCCGGCCTTGCTTGTAGAGGGTCACCGCGTGATTGATGCGCTCGCGCAGCACTGGCGAAGGCTTGCTGCCCCAGGCGGCTGCCCCCAGCACCAGTGCGGCATCGGCCGGCTGCGTGGCGGGCTCAGCGGCATAACGGGCAATGCCCCAGGCCATGTAGCCAAAGCCCAGCAGCACCAGCAGCACGGCCAGCAAGAAACCTTTGAGCATCAGACGCAGATAAAGCATGAACCTTGGGCACAGGGGGAGAGAAACCCTGATTGTAACGCCGTTGGCCTGGGGATGGCAGACATTGGCCGCCCGACAGCCGGCCGGCAGCGTGCGAAGCGGGACAAGCAGCAGACAGAAAGCAGGCGCGAACGGGCTATTTTTCCAGCTCCCAGATGGCTGCCTGCAGCGATTCCATGCGGCTGCTCAATGCCTGCTGCGCATCGTCCAGCGCCTTGTTATAGATCTGCCGGCCTATCCTGGCGGCAACAAAATCCAGCAGGAACTGGGCATCGAATTGTCCGACCTCAAGATTCAGCTGGGTGGCCAGATAAGCTTGCAGCTCGGGTGCCAGCTGTTGCAGTTGCTGCTGGCTGAGCATGGATTGGCTGGACATGGCAGGGCTCTCTGGATGCGTAAAGAGCGGCATTGTGCCCTGCCCGGCAGCAGCTGCAAAGCCATTCGCACCAGCCGCCCCTCAATCAGCGCGACAGGGCGCGTCCGATATCGACCAGGCCGCGCAGGCAGACCTCGCCGGTTCGCTGCTGCAGCCGCTGGCCCAGGGCATACAGCTGGCAGGGATCGTGTTGTGGTACTGGCAACTGGCGGCATAGCTGCAATTGCACTTCGCCGCTGCCATGCAGCAGGGTGATGGCATCGGAACAGCAGCGGCGCAGCAGGCGGGACAGCTTGTCCGGCAAGGGGGCCGGGCTGCACAGCACGTGGCCGGTATGAAAGGTGGCCGCGCGCAACACTTCTTGCTGGCGACGCCATTGCGCGCTGCAGCAACTGAGCCAGCGGGGGCTGTTTTCCAGCCACCAGATCAGGGCTTGTGTCATGTTCCACTCCTTTTTGTGCATTGCACAATACACTTATACATCCAGCCCTGCCCCGGCACAAGCCAACAAAAAAAATGGCCGGGCAAATACCCGGCCAACACAGGAAAGTCGGTACCGGACAAGTACCGACAGCAGAACACCGTTTAAGACAGCCAGCGCGGCTGGGTCAGGGCTTCCGGCTGCAATGCCTCGTCCAGCTGGGCGCGCTGCATCAGCCCGCGTTCCAGCACGATATCGTAGACACTGCCACCGGTAGCATGAGCTTCGGCCGCCACGGCGGTGGCGGCGGCATAGCCGATGATGGGATTGAGCGCCGTCACCAGGCCAATGGAATTGAGTACGTCGGCGCGCAGCTTGGCCTCGTTGGCGGTAATGCCCTTGACGCAGTGCTCGGTGAGCGTGCTGCAGGCATTGGCCAGATGGCGCACGCTGCGGAACATGCTGTAGGCAATGACCGGCTCGAAGGCATTGAGCTGCAACTGGCCACCTTCCGCGGCCATGGTGATGGTCATGTCATTGCCGATGACTTCGAATGCCACCTGGTTGACCACTTCCGGAATCACCGGATTGACCTTGCCCGGCATGATGGACGAACCGGCCTGCCGCGCGGGCAGGTTGATGTCACCGATGCCGGCACGCGGGCCGGACGACAGCAGGCGCAGGTCATTACAGGTTTTGGACAGCTTGACTGCCACGCGCTTGAGGACGCCGGACAGCTGGACGAAAGCGCCGCAGTCCTGGGTGGCTTCGATCAGATTGGGCGCAGTCAGCAGCTTGAGGCCAGTCAGCTCGGACAGGTGCAGACACACCAGCCGGGCGTAATCCGGATGCGCGGTAATGCCGGTGCCGATGGCGGTGGCACCCAGGTTGATTTCCAGCATCAGCGCACGGGCTTCGCTCAGGCGCTGCTCGTCCTCGCCCAGCATCACGGCATAGGTCTGGAATTCCTGACCCAGCGTCATCGGCACAGCGTCCTGCAGCTGGGTGCGGCCCATCTTCAGGACATTCTTGAATTCTTCCGCCTTGGCGGCAAAGGCTTCGCGCAACACGAACATGGTGCGCTGCAGGCGCAGCACGCCCCAGTAAGTGGCCAGACGCAGGGCGGTGGGATACACGTCATTGGTGCTCTGACTCATGTTGACGTGTTCGTTGGGGTGCAGCTTGTCGTACTCGCCTTTACCATGGCCCAGGATTTCCAGCGCACGGTTGGCGATGACTTCGTTGGCATTCATATTGGTGGAGGTGCCAGCCCCACCCTGAATCACATCCACCACAAACTGCTCGTGCAGCTTGCCATCCACCAGTTCATCGCAGGCATCGACAATGGCCTGGGTGCGCCGCGCATCCAGCAGACCCAGATCACGGTTGGCCAGTGCCGCCGCTTTCTTGATGTATGCCAGCGCAATGATCAGGTCGCCATAGCTGGCAATGGTCTGGCCAGTGATGGGGAAATTCTCCACCGCGCGCAGGGTGTGGACACCCCAGTAGGCATCAGCCGGGACGGCGCGATCGCCAAGCAGGTCGTGTTCGATACGTGTGGACATGCAAAAGCCTTTGTCGATGGTCTCCGCCAGCGCGGAGTGATGGGGGCAGACTGTAGGCTGCCGGCAAGCTGCTTGGCCAATTCCGATTCGCAATCAGCCCATGCAAATTTTGCATAACCATGGAAAATGCCGGATCTGGAGACGGTTTCCGCCACGCCGCTGACGGGCACGGGGCCCAGACAGGGCCTGCCATGGCAGCCTGGATTGGCCCGGAAGATGGCAGAGGCTTCAGCGCGGCCGCTGATAGCTGACATCGCCAGCCTTGAGCAGCTGGTACTGGCCATCCTGATAGCGCAGCAGGGTGATGCTGCTATTGGGAATATCGGTGTTGGTGGCCTGACCCGGCAGCAAGAGCGCGAGAATGCTGAGAATGGCACCACCATGGCTGACCAGCAGTACATTGCCGCCGCCCGCGGCCTGCGCCTTGTTCACTACATCCTGCATGCCGGCACGCAAGCGGGCCTCGATCTGCGGATAGGTTTCGGCCCAGCCGCGCGGGTCGTTGTCATGAATGGCTTGTGCAATGGCCCGGTCATCCATCTTGTGGGTAAAGGCAGTCCAGTTGCTCCAGCCGGGATCGAATACCATGCCCTGCTGGCGGAACAGCGGCGTCCACATCTCGGCATCAGGCCGGCCTTCAAAACTGCCGTAGTTCCATTCGCGGAAGCGCTCGTCTTCCTGCAGCACCAGCCCGGCGCGCTGGCCTTGTGCCAGCACGATTCTGGCCGTGGCACGCGCCCGTCCCAGATCACTGCTGTAGGCGGCGATGAACGGCGTGCTGGCCAGGCCCCTGGCCGCAGCCTCGGCCCCTTTGATCCCTGCCGCGGTCAGCGGGGTATCCGACCAGCCCTGCACCTGGCTGGTGGTATTGAACAGCGTCTTGCCATGGCGCAACAGATAGATGTCCACCACCGGTCCGCTGGCATCACGGCTGGCGGCCAGCGTGGCCGAACCCGTCAGGACGGCCAGGCAGCACAATATCCATTGCAAAGCTTTCCGGCATTTCATCATGGCCTCTCCAGTGCTGGGCGACATCAGGATTGGCCATGCTAGGAAAATATTCAGCCGGCAGCAGCAGGCAGACGCCTAAAACCACGCGGGTTTTGTCCCGATTGCCGGGGCGGCTCATACCGGGTCGGCACTGGCCGCCAGATAATCCCAGAAGGCATCCAGCTCGGGCCGACTGCGCTTTTTGTCGCGGTAGAGCCTGACTTCCATATCCACGCTCCAGCCCTGCTCGGCCGCCAGGACCAGCTGGCGTGAGCGTAATTCGCGCCGGACCGAGCTGGTGGGCAAAAATGCCACGCCATGGCCTTCCAGCACCATGTTTTTCAGGCCCTCGGCCATATCGGTTTCATAGCGCAGCGACAGAAAAGGTGGTTCTGGGGCCGCTTCCAGAATCAGGTCGGTCATCAGGCGGAAATAGGCATTGCTGGCATAGCCCAGAAAGGGCAGCGGCTGTGCGGCGCTGCCGGGCAGGGCGTGGCGCGGGCTGCGATCCGGATTGCTGCGCACATAGGGCCGCAGCGACTCCACCCCCAGCCGCAAGCCGCTATAGCGCGGATCGGCCAGGTCTACCGGCTGTTTCGGATGGTGATAGCACATCAGCAGATCGCAGCCGCCCTCGACGAAGGCCAGCAGGGCATCATGCACATTGCTGGCCTGCAGGCGGCAGGACAGCGGACCAAAGCCTTGTTCCACGCTGCTGAGCCACTTGGGAAAAAACGAGAAGGACAAGGTGTGCGGCACCGCCAGGCTGAGGGTGCCCGCAGGCAGCGGCTGCAGGCCTCGCAGCTGGGCACGGGTGCTGTTGATCTGCCCCAGCATCAGCACCGCCTGTTCGCGCAGCAGTTCGCCGGCGGCGGTAAGCCGGGTGGGATAGGTGGTGCGGTCGATCAGATCGGCACCAAACCAGCTTTCCAGCGACTTGATGCGGCGGGAGAATGCCGGTTGGGTAAGGTGGCGGATCTCGGCCGAGCGGGTGAAACTGCCGGTATCGGCCAGTACCAGAAAATCTTCCAGCCAGCGGGTTTCCAAATGGCAGTCCTCCTTCGCCTGATGGCGCTAAATATTATTAAAAATCAGCCAGCTATTCGGAATGTTCGCGACTAATTTCCGCATCATTTGATATTTTACAAGGTGGGAGAGCACATTGCCCCTACAATGCAGCAAACTAAAACTTGTCAGACAATGAGAATCACACACACTATCTGGCGGAGGATTCTGGGCCTGCTGCCCGGCGAGATCGCCAGCAATGAAACCGGCTGGTTGCTAAGCCCGCACCAGCACATGCCCTTGTTGCAGCAGCGCCGCGCGCTGATGCTGGTCAATCGCGTGCGTCTGTTCTCCCTGCTGTTTGCCCTGCTCACCCCGCTGTGGATCGTGGTGGATGTCATGACCCTGCCATCCGGGCTGTGGCAGATGCTGGCCACCATGCGCGTGCTGGCTACCATCGCCTTTGTCGGTCTGGTCTTGTGGTGCCCTCAGGATGGCCAGCTATCGGGTGCCTACCGCGGCATGACGCTACTGTTTGCCATCCCCACACTGTTTTATATCGGCTCGCACCTGCTGATGACGCAGTACCACCTGGAGGGGGTATCCGCCGCCATCGGCACCGGTTATGCCTTTCTGCCCTTTGTGCTGCTGGCGGCCTTTTCCATCTTTCCGCTCACCCTGATCGAAAACCTGGCCTTTGCCACGCCGGTGCTGCTGGCTTATGCCATCGCCTGGGCGCTGGACTGGTCGGTGGCCAGCTGGCCTTCCTTTGGCGGGGAATTCTGGTTACTGTCGCTGCTGGCCAGTGTTTCTTCATTGGCCAGCATCAGCCAGCTGGCCTTCATCATCGCGCTGGTGGGCCAGACCATACGTGATCCGCTGACCACGGCCTTCTCGCGCCGCAGTGGTATTGAAATGCTGGAACTGCAGCTGGTCAATGCCGAACGCAACCAGATGCCGCTGGCCATCGCCTTTATCGACCTGGACCACTTCAAGAGCATCAACGATGCATTTGGCCATGCCGCTGGCGACAAGACATTGAAACAGCTGGTGCAAAAGACGCTGGCCTGTATGCGGCGTGGCGACGTGCTGGTGCGCTGGGGCGGGGAGGAGTTTCTGCTGCTGATGCCCAATACCGACATGATCCAGGCCCGGCTGGCGCTGGACCGGCTGCGCCAGCAGGGACTGGGCCTGCGGCCGGACGGCACGCCGCTGACCGCCAGCATCGGTCTGGCCGAACGGCTGGCGGACAAATGCAATCACCGCCGCCAGCTGGTGGAAATAGCCGATGCCCGCATGTACCAGGCCAAGCAGCAGGGCCGCGACCGGGTGGTCAGCGACTGAGGGCTGACCAGCGCCAAGGCTCTGCCATCCGGGTGCCAGGGTTTGCGCCGCGGCTCAGCCCTGCTGCAGCACCACCCAGTCCTGGGTGGCCGGGCTGGCACGAAACTCATGCACTACCTGCTGCATCAGGGCAAAGGCGCTGGCCGCATCCAGTTGCTGGCAGGCCTCAGCCAGTTGCTGCATGAATTGCGCCAGTTCCGGCGCCGACAGATGGTATTCCTGCGCGCGCAAAATACGCGGATGATCGGTGGGCAGCACGTTGTCGCCGATCAGCAGTTCTTCGTACAGTTTTTCGCCCGGCCGCAATCCGGAGAAGCGGATTTCGATATCGCCGTTCGGGTGCTTGTCATCACGCACTTCCAGCCCGGACAGATGCACCATGCGCCGTGCCAGATCGGCAATCTTCACCGGTTCGCCCATGTCCAGCACGAATACATCACCGCCCTCGCCCATGGCCCCGGCCTGGATCACCAGCTGGGCCGCTTCCGGAATGGTCATGAAGTAACGGGTGATGTCCGGATGGGTGACGGTGACCGGCCCGCCGGCCTTGATCTGCTTCTTGAACAAGGGCACCACCGAACCGGAACTGCCCAGTACATTGCCAAAACGCACCATGACAAAGCGGGTGTTGCTGCCACGGGCGTGACGGCCTTGCAAGGTCAGCTCGGCCAGGCGCTTGGTGGCACCCATCACATTGGTGGGGCGCACTGCCTTGTCGGTGGAAATCAGCACAAAGGTATCCACGCCGCAGTCTTCTGCCGCCTGCGCCGTGGTATCGGTGCCGAAGGCATTGTTGACGATGCCGGCCACCGGATTGTGCTCCACCATCGGCACATGTTTGTAGGCAGCGGCGTGATACACCGTTTCCACCTTGAAGGTGCGCATGATCTGGCATAGCCGGGCATGGTCGGTCACCGAGCCCAGCACCGGTGTGCGCGGAATGTCCGCGGCCAGCTGCGACAGCTCCTGATCGATGGCATAAAGCGCAAACTCGGTCAGCTCGAACAGCACGATGCGCGCCGGATTGTTGCGGGCAATCTGCCGCACCAGCTCGGAGCCGATGGAGCCACCCGCCCCGGTCACCATCACCACCCGGCCCTGGATATTGCGCGCCAGCAGCTCGGGGCTGGGCGGTACCGGGTCGCGCCCCAGCAGGTCCTCGATTTCCACTTCTTTCAGCTCTTCCACCCGCGCTTCACCCGACACCAGATCGGCCATGCCGGGCAGGCGCTTGATGGGAATGCGCAGATGCTCCAGCGATTCCAGGATTTCACGCTGCCGGCCACGGCTGACCGAGGGCATGGCCAGCAGGATGCAGCTGGCGGCGGTGTCCTCGATCAGCAGCGGCAAATCTTCCGGCGCATGCACGCTGAGGCCGCGATAGGTACGCTTCCAGCAGTCCGGATTGTCATCGACAAAGGCCATCGGCCGGTATTCCTTGCCCGCCTGCAAGGCCAGCATCAGCTGCACCCCGGCCTGGCCGGCACCATAGATGATGACGTGTTCCCGCGGGGCATCCACTGCATCCAGCCGGCGCACCAGGCCGCGCAGCACAAAGCGGCTGCCGCCGATATAGGCCATGGCAAACATCCAGAAGATGATGATGGACGAACGCGGGAACGGCGCAATGCGCGCCATGACGATGACCGCGGTCAGCACCAGCACCGCCAGGCTGACCCCGGTAAACACGGTGTAGACGATCTTGTCGTCCAGATACTTCAGCACCGCGCGATACAAACCCAATTTGACGAAGATGGGAATCACCCACAGCGGCGGCACCACAAATATCCACAGATACGGGTCCAGCTTGGGATCCCAGTAGCCGCCCAGGCGCAGCACCACGGCGCTCCACAGGGCCAGCGGCAGCAGCAGCGCATCCATCAGCGCCAGCAGCGCCATCTTGTTGTGTCGGGAGAAGGTCAGCAGTTTGTCTAGCATGTCGAATCGACTTTCACGGCCATCAGCGCAGCACGATTTTCAGCAAGGTGGCGAAGATGATGCGGATATCTTCCAGCAGGCTGTGGGTTTGCGCATAGCGCAGGTAATAGCCCAGTTTTTCCGGCAGGATCTGTTCGATATAAGCGCGTTCCGGGTCAGCGGCACGGCCCAGTATCTCGTTTTCGTCGATCATGCGGATGGAGGCCCAGTCGGTGATGCCGGGGCGCACCGACAGCACGATGTCTTTCACTTCTTCCGGGTAGTGCGCCACATATTTGGGCACTTCCGGGCGCGGGCCCACCAGGCTCATGTCGCCGAACAGCACATCCAGCAATTGCGGCAGTTCATCAAGCTTGCTCTTGCGCAAAAAACGTCCGGCACCGGTGACGCGGCTGTCCGCACCCACCGTCAACTGGCCCTGCACTTCGGTATTCACCTGCATGGTGCGGAATTTGTGGATGCGGAACAGCATGCCACCCCGCCCTACCCGTACCTGGCGGAAAAACACCGGGCCGGGGGAATCCAGCTTGATCCACAAGGCCACCAGCAGCAGCGGCCCGGCCAGCAGCAGCAGGCCGATGCCGGAGGCAATCAGGTCGAACAGGCGCTTGAGCAGTGCCGACCCCGCACCCGGCGGACGGCAGCATGGCGGTAACAAGGCCGGGCTTTCATCCGGCGGCAAAGGCTGGTGCTGACTCATGCGCCCAGGATCTCACGCACGGCGGCAATCACGCGGGTCTGGTCGGCCTCGGTCATGCGGGTGTACAGCGGCAGGGTGACTTCGGCTTCAAAAGCCGCATCGGCCACCGGGAAGGCGGCACGCTCCAGCTGGTAGCCATCGCGCCATACTGGCTGGCGATGCAGCGGAATGAAGTGTACCGAGCAGCCAATGCCCTTTTCCGCCATGCGGACGATAAAGTCATCACGGCTGATGCCGGCTTCCGGCTTGATGCGCACCGGGTAGAGATGCCAGGCATGCTGACCACCAACATCGGCCGGACGGGCTGGCAAAATCAGCGGCAGGTCGGCCAGTTCGCGGTCGAAACGCTGCGCCATGGCTTCGCGCTTTTCGCGGAAACCGACAATCTTCTTCAGCTGGTGGATGCCCATGGCAGCGGCGGTGTCCGGCATATTGTATTTGAAGCCGGGAGCGATCACTTCGTAATACCAGGCCGGGGTCTTGGACACATAGCGGTCGAAGGCATCACGGCTGATGCCGTGCAGGCGCATGATCTTGCAGCGGGCAATGATGTCCTTGTTCTTCGATACCACCATCCCGCCTTCGCCGGTGGTCATGGTTTTGTTGGCGTAGAAGCTGAACACGGTGATATCCGAATCCAGCGTGCCGATCAGTTTGCCCTTATAGGTCGTGGGCAGCGCATGGGCCGCGTCTTCCACCACTTTCAGACCATGTTCGCGGGCGATGGCGATGATTTCGTCCATCTCGCACGCCAGACCGGCAAAGTGCACCGGCATGATGGCACGGGTTTTCGGGGTGATGGCAGCACGAATGGCAGCCGGGCTGATATTGAAGGTGGCAGGGTCCACATCCACTACTACCGGGTCGGCCCCCAGATAGCGCACTACTTCGGCCGTGGCGGTAAAGGTGTAGCTGGGGACAATCACTTCGTCACCCGGCTGGATGCCGATGGCTTCCAGCGCCAGGTGCAGGCCGGCGGTGGCCGAGTTGACGGCAATCGCTTCCACACCCTCGCCGATGAAGGCAGCAAAGTCGGCTTCGAATTGTTTGGTCTTGGGACCGGTGGTTACCCAGCCGGAACGCAGGGCGTCCACTACTTCATTGATTTCTTCTTCGCCGATATCCGGCAGGGCAAAGGGCAGGAATTTCTGTTCGCTCATTTTCGTCATCTTCAATAGGCGTCGTTGTTCATGGCTGGCAGCCGACGCATGGTTGCCAGTCGCGTATTCGGTCTTGTCAGCATCGCATAGAGCGGCTGACAAAATAGCGCAGCGGCCCTGAGGCAAGGCGCGCCGCCGCTGACAGTACAATGAGTACGGCAAGGCGGCGCAACGCAGCAGCAGGTTTTTTGTCAGCTGCTCTTACTGGCGGGCCAGATTGTCCGTCGCCGGTTTCTCTTTCAGCGCATCCGCCGCGCGTTTACCCAGTTTTTGCGTGGGCAGTTCTACCCAGCGGTTGATGGCCAGCGCCAGCAGCCAGGTCATGCCGGTGGCGGCAGCCACCAGCAGCCACCACGGCAGATTGTAACTAGCCAGCACTTCCATCAACACATAGCCGGCATTGGAATGACAGACATACCAGGCATAGCTGACCGCCGCCACCCGTGCCAGCCAGCGGCTGCTCCACACGGCCGGGCGCAGCACCCCCAGCACAAACAGGCTGATACCGATGGCGTAGCTGCCATACAGCTCTGGCGACGGCCAGTTGGTCACCCACACAAACAGGGCCAAGAGGCCGACAAAATGCAGCACGGTTTCCACGGCACCAGCCTGGCCTGTGAGATAGAAATAACACCAGCAACCGGCAAACATCAGCGGGAAATAACACACCACCGAGGCCAGAAAATACTGGTCGTAAGCCCAGAAATGCGCCAACTGGCCATGCAGACCCTGCGCATCCGGGCCACGGCACAGCATGGCCACCAAGGGCAGCAACAGCCAGATGGCCCATTTGATACGCTTGCCGGTCAGCGCAAACGCCGTGCCCAGCAAGGCGTAGAACCACAGCTCCACTTTCAGCGTCCACATCACCGGGTCGATATTGCGCCCGCCCAGCATGTCCTGAAAGGCAATGCTGACATGGCCGATGACATCGCGCCGGGTGATGTCGAAGTCGTTATCCGCCAGCCAGGCGGCCAGCCACAAGGCAAGCAGTGTCACCGCCAGCCCGGCCCAGTAAGTGGGGTAAATGCGGAATACCCGCGACACGGCAAAGCGCAACACCCCCATGCGGGTGAGCGACAGCGGAATCAGCAAGCCGGAAATCAGCAGGAACAAGCCCACGCCAACCGCGCCCAGATTAAAGGGCAGCACAAATGAGGCCCCGGCATAGCCTTCCAGCGGGTCCATATTCAGGATGTCGCTGATACGCTCGCGGTGCTGCCAGAAAGTCTGGGTGAAATGAAAGAAAATCACACACAGGATGGCCACGCCACGCAGGCCATCGGCAAAATCAAAACGCACGTGCTGCTTGCTGCTACTCATTACGCTCATCACCTGTTGCCTGCGCTAGCAATACGCGGGCCATAAAGGATAAAACCACTATTATCCTCGCCGTTAGTACAGGTTTGCACGGTTTTTTCTGTTTATCCTGCGACATCCACCGCCTGCGGCAGTGACTGCGCCAGTGCCCTTAGCCTGGCCTAGCGCAGCACCGCCTGCATGAAACGCTGCGCCAGCACGCGATAGTCGTGATGCGCCAGCACATATTGCCGCCCGGCGGCGCCCATGCGGCCACGCTCGTTGGGGGTGGTGGCCAGCATGCGACGCACGGCATCGGCAATGGCGGCCGGGTCTTCCGCCCCCACGCTGAAACCGGCGCCGGCATCCTTGACCATATCGTTACCCGCGTCCACCGAGTGGATCACCGGCTTGCCCGCCATCAGGTAGTCGAACAGCTTGTTGGGATTGATGCCGAAGCGGTAAATGGGCAACTTGCGCCAGCCGATGAACAGGCTGTCCATCTGCGCCAGGAAGGCCGGGACGGCGCGTTTGGGAATGCTGGGCAAAAACTGCACATTGGACAGGCCCATTGCGGCAGCTTTCTCCACCAGTGCCGCCTTGTCCGGGCCATCGCCCACCAGCACAAAGCTGACTGGCGTGTCTTGCAATTGCGCAGCGGCTTCCAGCAGGAAGTCCAGTGCATTGGCCAGACCATGGCCACCGGCATAGCCAATCAGAAAGCGTTTGTCGGCCTTGAGCTTGGCCAGTGCGGCCAGATGCTCGGCCGGTAGCGGTGTATCCGCGCCCTGCCACTCGGCTACGTCCACGCCATTAGGAACAACATGGTATTTTTCCGCCGCCATGCCGTGCTGCATCATGTAGTCACGGGCACAGGGCAGCATGGAAATGACGGTGTCGGCCTTGCGATAGCCAAAATCCTCGGCCCACTGCATCAGGCGGATAAAGGGGTGGGAGCGCGACATGCCGCCCACTTCCACCGGTGTCAGCGGCCACAGGTCGTGCACCTCGTACACCAGCCGCGCGCCGGTCTTGCCGGCGATAAAGGCGGCGGGGATGGTATCCAGCGGATAGGTGGAGGAGGCAATCACCACGTCCGGCTTCCACTGTTTCAGATAACGCCCGGACAGGCCCATCACCTTGCCCAGAAAGCTGAAGATATTGATCACCCGCTTGAGGCCATTGCCCGGATAGGCCGGGGTCTTGCACCAGGTGTAGCGGATGCCGTCGATATCCTCGTCCTGGTATTTGGTGGTCAGCTGCGGATTGGTCTGGCGCAGATGCGAGGTATCGGCCGCCAGCATATTGACTTCATGACCGGCCTTGACCCATTCACGCGCCAGGTAATAGGGGCGGAATTCCATGCCGTGGCGCGGGCTGCCGGCATAGTGATTGATATAGAGGATGCGCACGCTGCTGCTTTTCCGGATTTAAGTGCCCGCCGTTCAGAACAGGCCGGCGGCGATATTGATCATCATCGCCAGCACGGTGGTATTGAACAGGAAGGACAGGATGCAATGCACGGAGCCGATGCGACGCATGGCCCGTGAGCTGAAACTGACGTCGGCCGTCTGGCCCGAAGTACCGATGACGGCGGCAAAGTAAAAGAAATCGCTGTAATTGGGTTCTTCATCCCCCGGGAATTCCAGCCCCGGCTTGCCGCTGCGAAACAGCGCCACGTAATACTGGTGGGCGTAATGCAGGGCGAACATGGTTTGGGTAAACAGCCAGCTGGTGAAGATGGTGAGCACCGACAGGCCGATATGCAGGCCGCGGCTGCCGCCGTGCAGGTCTTTCGCCACCGACAGCTCCGCCACGATGGACAGCAGGCACACCACGGCGGCCAGCACCACCAGCATCAGGATGGCCAGTTCACCCTCGTCCTGCCGTGCGGCGCGGTGGCGGATCTGCTCGGCATCAGCGCCATGCATCATCAGCAGGGCCAGCAACAGATAGAGCCCGGCCCCGGCATTCCAGCCAATCACATAGGCGGTGAGTGTGCGCATGGGCGTGAGCATGATCAGCGCCTGCGCCATGCACAAGCCAAACAGGATGGCAAAAAACAGCCGTGGCCGGGTACGGATGATGTGGCTCAAGCGGGCCAGCGGGCCGTGGTGGTGGCGTTGTGCTTTGTCCATGATGGCTGCCCTCAGGAAAGTTGCGCGTAGAGTTCCACCAGCTTGCGGCCTTCTGCCGCCCAGCTGTACTTTTGCAGCACCGCCTGCTTGCCGGCTTCGCCCAGCTGGCGCATGCGCTCTTCATCGGCCATCAGGCTGTTGATGGCGGCGGCAATGGCTTGCGGGTCTTGCGGGTCCACCAGCACGCCGCAGCCAGCGTCGTCGACAATTTCGCGCCATACCGGGAAGTCACTGGCAATCACCGGCATGCCGGCCGCCATGTATTCGAACAGCTTGATCGGCAGCGCATCGACGTAATTGGGGGTGGGGAACAGCGTCACCAGACCGATCTTGCTTTGCGTCAGCACCTGGACCACGCCCTTGCGGTCCAGCACGCCCAGGTCATTCACCCGCGCCCAGCCGGCTTGTGCTTCCAGCTCGGCGCGCAGATCGTTCTCACTCCAGATACCACACAGATTCAAGCGGGTGGCGGTATCCGGCAGCGCGGCCACAATGGGTTCGATACCGCGAATGCGGCTGATGCCGCCGATATAGCACACCTCGTTCTTGCGGCTATCCCACGGCGTATCGCGCACCAGCTCTTCCAGAATGGGGAAGTTGCACACATCCAGTACTCGCCCGCCCAGTTTGGCAAAACGCTTGCGGATGTGCGGCGTGGACGTCACCACCGCGTCAAAGCGCTTGGCCGCCCAGTCTTCCACCGTTTCAAAACTGCCGGACACCAGGGGACGGATGGCACCGGGAATCCAGTACTTGGCCAGAATCTGCCGCGGTATGTCTTCATGCACGTCGTAAATCACCTTGATACCGGCCTGCTTCAGGCGCACGGCGGCGGGAATCAGCTCCGGGTCGTGAAAATGCACGATGTCCGGGCGCAGCGCCAGTGCCGCCTGATACACCCGGCTGGTGGTGCCAGTCATGCGGGCAAAACGGCCGCCGGTTTTGGGGCCGACATCATGAAAGCGCACGCCATTGCGGATTTCCTCGCCCAGGCCATCGGCCACGATCAGGCTCACCTCGTGCCCGGCGGCAGCCAGCGTGGCGCATTCCTTGACGAAAATGCGGATGTCGTGACGGGGATGGGCAGAAGTGAGATGGGCTACTTTCATACGGCAGAATCCTTGTGTGCCGGGCCGGACAACAGGCTGGCATAGAGATCGGCAAAGTGTTGCATATTGCTGTGGTGCAGGGCCTTTTGTGCCACCAGCTGGCGGTTGAGCTGCACCGCTTGTTGCAGGCGGGCATTGTCCGCCGCCCAGTCCATGCCGGCCAGCAGGCTGTCGCTCAAGCGGGCAATGTCTTCGGCAATCAGGCCATTCAGGCCGTCGATCACCCATTCGCCATTGGCCGGCAGATTGGACAATACCGGCAGGCAACCATGGCCCATGGCTTCCAGCAAGCTGATGCTGGTGGCGTCCGAACGCGGCACGCTGACAAACAGGCGCGATTCCTGATACAGCGCACCCAGCACGGCGGAGGAGACAAAACCGGTGAATTCCACCCTTTGCAGCTGCAAGCTGGCGGCCAGCGCCTTCAGGCTGTCGGTGGACTCGCCGCTGGCGGCCACGGTGAGGCTCCAGTCCGGGTAATGGCCACTGGCCTCCACCTGCTGCCAGGCGTGCAGGATGGCGTCAATGCGGTACAGCGGTTTGTGCAGACGGCAGGACAGCACCTTGTTGGCTTTGGCGGCGATATCGGGCTGCGCCGGTAGCGCGTCCATGCCGAAATTCAACACGTCGATCCGGCAGTCTTCGCCCGCCAGCTGGCGGATTTTCGCCGCCATGTACAAGGAATCCGAAGTAATGGCCGACGCGGCGCGCAGATTACCGCTGACCATCTGCCGCATCAGCCGGTTGCTGTCCGGCAGCAGCAGCACATCCGAGCCCCAGGCGGTCAGCACCATGGGCACGCGGCTGCCACTCAGCGCCCGGCGTGCATGCCAGGCCACGCTATTGGCCTGATGCACATGGACCAGGTCCGGCTTTATCTGGCCAATCCAGCGGCGCAATGTGCCGGCGCTGCCCAGCGCTTTCAGGCCGAAGTCCAGCCGCAGCTCGCCCTTGAGATTGGCCGGACGCTTGTCGGCCGGGACTTCGCCATTGCAGGCCAGCCAGATTTCGTCCACATGCGGGGCGATACCGGCCAGATAGCGCCAGGTGTGTACCGAGGCCGAACCGATCAACAACAGCTTCATTGGATGTTTTCTTTCTCGATGGCGCGCAGGGCCGCCAGCAGCCGGTCCAGCTTGTGCGCCAGCGCGGCGTTATCGGCTACGGCGATATTCATCGGCAGGTTCAGCACGGTGGCAGCCAGCCGCTCGCCCTGTGGCGCACTACCGGCCACATAGCCGTGGCGGAAAGAACCGGCCGGGTGGATCACATCATCAAACCACACGCCGATATTCAGCCCGCAAGCCTCGCTCAAGCGCCGCGCCAGCGCGGCCTTGTCCACCACCGGGTGGGACAGCGCAAACGGGTAACGCACCCAGTGGCAGGCAGCCCCGGCGGGCAGCGGCCATTGGGTGATGGACGGCATTGCCGCCAGTGCCTGTTGGTAACGCTGCGCCAGCGCCTGCTTGTGCGCCAGCGTGGCGGGCAGATGGGCCAATTGGCGGCGCACCAGCACAGTAGACAGCAGCGGCATGGCGCGCACCGGATGCGGCATGCCTTGTGTCACTTCGGCATCGGCCGAGCGGTAAATCAGCCCCACGCGGCGGTTAATCGCCATGGTGATGCGGCCCAGCAGCGGCCAGCGCGCACTCAGCAGATGGGCTTTGAGCGTGGCCAGCAAGCGCCACTCATCGGCGCAGGACAGCTCCGGCCAATCCTGCTGCGGCGCGGCCATGCCAGGCGGGAAAATAGCCAGCCCACCAATACCACCGCTCAGGTTCTTGGAATATTCAAAACTGAAGAACGCCCCGTCGTGATAGCTGCCCAGCCATTGGCCATCCAGCTGGCTGGCAAAGCCGTGGGCGGCATCGTCGATAAACTTTACTTGCGGATGGGCGGCGCGCAGCGCCTGCGGCACCCGGCACGGCAGGCCGTAATTGTGCGGCACGATGACCGCGCGGGTGGCCGGACCGATGGCTGCGGCCAGCACGTCCCAGTCGAAATTCAGGCTGTGCGCCGACACATCGACAAAACGCAGCGTCGCCCCCAGTGCCGGAATCTGGTTGGGTACCACCACGCAGGTATAGGCCGGGACAATCACCTCGTCCCCGGCACCGATTCCGTGTTGCTGCAACAGTACTCGCAGCGCGGCACGGCCGGTGTCGTACAGGCCGATACGCGCCTCATCCACACCAAAGCAGCTTGCCAGCTCGCGCCGTAGCGCGACACGCTGGAAGGCGCGGCCGCGCAGCATGCCGGGCAAGGCGGACAGGTAATCGCACAGGCTCAGTGAATTAGCTGTGAGCATGGTCTTGCTCCAGTTGGCGACACAGCCGGAAGACCCAGACCATGTAGATGATGTAATAGATGGAAACCGTCACCGACAGCAGGCGGAATACCTGATGGGCATTCTCCCCCGCCCAGTACACCACGCCCAGCGAGCCCAGGTTCACCACCACGCCCAGCAGGGCAAACAGCAGCGACTGACGCTGACGCGACAACACCATGGGCACCATGAAGCAAGGCGCAGCCAGGAACATGCAGAAGAAGGACGGCGTCAGCGTGGCGGCAATCTGGCCGGCATCACGCCATTGTTCGCCAAAGGCAAAGGCAAACAGCGGCCCGCCCCAGGCCATGATGATGAGAAAGGGCACAATCGCCAGCGCGGACAGCACCAGCAGCGCCTTTTTCAGCAGGGGACGCAGGCTGTGGCCCTTGGCATGGGCTTCGGCCAGATCGCGGTACAGCACTTGCGACACGGCTTGTCCCAACAAGGCGGCGGGCAGCTTCAGCACCCGCACCACCAGGCCGTAATGGCCCATCAGCTCGGCAGTGGCCAGGATGCCCAGCAACTGCACCATCAAGGAATCCTGCAAGGCCACCACAAAGGCATGCGGGGTGTTGACCAGCGGGAATTCACGATAGCGGCGCAGGATGCGGCCCATGCCGCCGGCGCGGGCGGTACGCAGCCACTGCGGCAGTGCGCGCCAGTCTTGCCTGGCTTGCAGCAGCCAGGAGGCAGTCTGACCGGCAATCTGCGCCAGCAACAGACCCAGCGCGCCCAGTTTGCCGAAACCGGCCGCCAGTTGCACCGTCACCATGGCGGCAGACTGCCCCATGCGGCCCTGGGCATTGGCGCTGTAACGGCGCTGACGGTTGTTCCAGTTGGTCCAGATCTGGTTATTGGCCGCCACCCAGATACCCAGCGGCAACAAGGGCAGCCATGGCGCCATGGCCGGGGCATGCAGCCGGGTGGCAATCCACGGCCCGGCTGCCAGCAGCGGAATGCTCAGCACTGCCAGCAGCAGGGTGTTGAACAGCAACGCCAGCACCATCAGGCGCATGGCATCGCTTTCTTCTTCCGGCAGCACCACCGCCATGTCGTAGCGCCAGGTGGCAATCACCACCAGGTTGGACAGCCAGGCGACAAACTGCGTCAGCACGCCAAAATCAGCCGGGCTGTACAGCCGGGTCAGCAGCGGGGTAAACAATACCGGCAGGAACTGCGCCACGGCAGCGCCGCCAGCCAAGGTGGCGACATTGCGGGCAAAGCCGCCCTGCCCCAGCCTGGCCTTGAGTTTGGCCAGCACGCTCAGCCCAGTGCCTTTTTCACCGCAGCGACGATGGCATCCTGGGTGGCTTCATCCAGGAAGGGGTGCATCGGCAGGCTCATCACGCGCTTGCCGGCGGCTTCGGCCAGCGGGAAGCTGCCTTCGCCCTGGCCCAGATGGGCAAAGGCCGGTTGCAGGTGCAGCGGAATCGGGTAATGCACGGCGGTGGGTACGCCCAGCTCTTGCAGGGCGTTCTGTACCGCTTCGCGATTGTCCACCTCGATGGTGTACTGGGCGTAAACGTGGGTATTGCCCGCGCCTATCACCGGCACGCGGGCCACGTCCTGCAGCAGCGCGCTGTAGCGGGCACCAATGCGTTCCCGCGCGGCCACTTCGTCGGCAAAGCTGGGCAGCTTGGCCAGCAGCACGGCGGCCTGGATGGTATCCAGCCGGCCATTCAGGCCAATCACCGGGTGGTGGTAGCGACGGTCCTGGCCGTGCACGCGGATTTCGCGCATTTTCTTCGCCAGTTCGTCGTCATTGGTAAAGCAGGCACCGCCGTCGCCATAGCAGCCCAAGGGCTTGCTGGGGAAGAAGCTGGTGCAGCCGATGGTGGACAGGTTGCCGGATTTCTTGCCGTGCTGGCTGGCACCAAAGCTTTGCGCGCCGTCTTCGATTACCGCAATGCCGTGCTTCTCGGCAATGGCGTTGATAGCGGTGAAGTCCGCGCACTGGCCGTACAGGCTGACCGGCATGATGGCCTTGGTACGCGGAGTGATGGCGGCTTCCAGCAGCGCCGGGTCCAGGTTGTAGCTGACGGGGTCGATGTCGACAAATACCGGGGTGGCGCCCAGCAGGGCAATCATTTCGCCAGTGGCAATAAAGGTAAACGGGGTGGTGATGACTTCGTCACCACGGCCCACACCCAGTGCCATCAGCGCAATCAGCAGCGCCTTGGTGCCGTCACACACGCCGATGGCATGCTTGACGCCGGTGTAGGCGGCCAGTTGCTGTTCTACTTCTTTGACTTCCGGCCCCATGATGTACTGGCCGTGATCCAGCACCGCGTGGATGCGGGCGTCGATGTCGGCTTTCAGATGCTGGTACTGCGCTTTGAGGTCGATGAACTGGATGCTCATGGCTCGATTCCTTGCTGGGGCCGGGCTGCCGTGCGGGCAGCCATCGGGATTGTATGGTTTCAGGCGGTGCAGGCTGCTCCGGTTCAGGCCGGTGTGCAGTGGTTGCCGCCAATCTGGTAAAAGCTGTCGCAGGCCGGGCAGGCATGGGTGCCGATGTCATTGGGCAGACGCTCGCCGCAGGCGCACATCCAGCCGATACGTTTGGCCGGGGTGCCCACCATCAGCGCATAGGCCGGAACGTCGCGGGTTACCACCGCACCAGCACCGATAAAGGCATATTCGCCCACCTGATGGCCGCAAACGATGGTGGCGTTGGCACCGATGGAGGCGCCACGTTTCACCACGGTACGGCGGTATTCATCCTTGCGGCTGACATGGCTGCGCGGATTGTTGACATTGGTGAACACCATGGACGGCCCGCAGAACACGTCGTCTTCCAGCGTGACGGCATCGTAGATGGACACGTTGTTCTGGATCTTGACGTTGTTGCCGATCTCTACGTCATTGCCGACAAACACGTTCTGGCCGAAGGAGCAGCGCTCGCCGATGCTGGCACCGCTGCAGATATGCACCCAGTGCCAGATGCGGGTGCCGGCGCCGATGCGCGCGCCATCATCGACGATGGCAGTGGGGTGTACGGTGTATTGGGTCATGTCCGGGCCTCGTGCTCAGATTCAGAAAAACAGGAAAAAGCCATCGGCAAAATACACCAGGCCCAACAGGCCGACCGGCAGTGCCGCCAGCCAGATGATCTTGCGCTTGAACAGGCCGGCGATGGAGGAAATCAGGATGGCCACTTGCAGGAAAATCACCGCCACGCCAAACGGTTTGCCCTGGCGCTGGGCGGCATCGCGCTCGGTTTCCAGCCGGCGCGCTTCTTTTTCGATTTCCTTGCGCTCGGCAGCATAGCGGGCCGCCTTGTCGCCCACTTTCTTCAACTGCGCCTGATAGTGCTCGCGCTGGGCCGGGCTGGCATTGGCCGGCAGCTGGTCCAGCTCGAACTGCAGCCGTTCGCGCTCGACATCGTACAAATTGCCCTTGATACCCTTGGCCTGGTAATAGGCCCACTGGTCCGAGGCCTGGGCCTGGGCGATCACGCTACGGGTGGAAAAGCCGCCGCCCTTGAAGGTGGACAGCGTGGCGCACACCGCCAGGATGACGGTGGTGAGCGCCAAATAATTCAGCCAGGGTTCTTTCTTTTCTTCAGCCATGAGTGTGTTTCAGTAGTGCAAGTTGTCCATCGGCATGACAGTCCGGCCCGCCTGCGGCGGGCCGGGGTGAGGCTTAGTAATCCAGCGGCAGGCTGACACGGCGGCCATCGCGGGCCGACAGATACATGGCAATCAGCAGTTCCAGCGACTTCAGCCCTTCGCGGCCGTCGGTTTCCGGCTCGGCCTTGCCCTGCATGACGTTGATCACATTGTCGTAGTACAAGGGGTGACCAAAGCCGTAAACGCTGGTGGTGGCGTAGCT
>NZ_QJKC01000034.1 GCF_003202035.1 Aquitalea magnusonii
AGGGTTTAAGAAGCCCAGCGAAGCATTCTGGGAATGTTGCTTCAATCTGGATATCAGGATTCCAACCACCGTTGCACTTGGCTCTTGAAACCGCCCTTCCTATACTCTGGATCGGAACTCAATGAACGATGCCAATGTTACCCACAGGCCTGCAACGCCACCCCCAATCCGGCACCTACTATCTTCGTCGTCGTATCCCTACTGACGTTCTTGTTTGCTATCCCGGCAAAAAAGAAATCACGTTCTCGCTACGCACCAAAGACTACCGCACGGCTGTCGAGCGCCATCGCGCGGAAGAAGCCCGTCTGATCTCCGAATGGGAGGAAAAACGACAACGGCAGGCGGAGCGTTACGCGCGTACGCAACTCGCCGCCATCACCCACATCGACGCACTCACTCCCGAAGTCATTGACGCCATCTGCCTGCATGCAGAGTCGGCCAGCCTGGCTGGGGATGAAGCACGGCGCGAAAGCGGTCACTACACGCTGGACGAAGTCGAGGAATACCAGACCGGTTACACCGAGGCCAACCGCATTCTCAAAGGCGCAGTGGCCATTGGTGACTACGAGCTACTGCGTGGACCGCTGGAACAATTCCTGCGGCTGTACCGCTACCAGCTCAAAGCCACTGAGCCAGAGATGCGCCGGCTGGCACTGGCCTATGGCCGCATGGCCATCCGCACCAATGAAAAGCTGCTCAGCCGCTATGACGGCAAGGAGGTGCCGACACCGGTCATGTCGCAGCGGCTGGAAACCCCGATGCTGTCAGAAGTCACCCAAAGCTATCTGGCCTACTACCAGAAGCTGGACAAGGTGGCGATGCTGCGCAAGGTGACGGCGGTCATGCCGCTGCTGGTCGACACTCTGTACGATGGCTACGACTTGAATTTGTCTTTGAAAATGCGCTCGATATAGGGCATCACACCCATCACTGCGCCGGCGCCAGCCACTGCACCCAGTCCCAGCAGGGATGTGTTGGTAATCAGGTTGCGGGCGGTCATCCAGCCGTCGGCATCTTTCTTGATTTCTTCTTCCGACGGTGTGTCAGGTACAACCTCGTAGCCTTGCAGTTCCAGGCTTTTCACCCGGTCGTCCACCACCTTGAATAGTTGCCATGGCTCAAAGCGGAAGGCTTTGGATGCCTTGATGATGTTCTCCAGTGTGCAGGCACGTCCCAGTTCCAGCCGGGCCCAAGTGGATTGGGTCATGCCTGCTACGTTGGCAGCTACTTGTTGGCTGACTTCCCGCAGTTCGCGCTCCTCTGCAATCACGGCACCAACCACTGACGAGTAGGTAATTTTCTTCACGGGGACATGCTCCAGTCACTTGCTGGTGTGATTCTAAGTGGTTATGAATCATAAAACAATCAACAACCTGCTTGGCGGGTTAAAATGCAATGTGTAGCATGCGCTTGAAATGACATTGTCTTGGTATAAATCAATTTTGAAGAAGGATGGCGCAATGAAAAGTCTTGTCGATATGGCAATCAGTAAGGCACTGAAGGTGTGGATGCAAAGCCAGCTGGATACCTACCTGGCCATGGAGTCCGTCAGTCTGGATGCCAAGGCAGCCAGTTGCACAGTGTCTTTCATCCCGCATGGCGAGCAGGACGTGGTTGAGCTGACTATCGCTCCCTATACCTTGGTGAAGGGTGAGCAGGGCTACGTGGTGAAGGCTGAGGGTGTGCAGTGCTCCCGTGTATGGCTGGAGCGCTTGGCGGGGAATTATCTGCTGGGCAAGGAGTATCCGGTGCCGGCATTTGTTGCAAAGTTGATCTGACTACCAGCGTAAGTTTCCCGGGACGATAGCTATGAAGCTGATTCTTATCCTCTTGCTGCTCATTGTGGTTCTTGTGGTGGGCTTCAGTATCGCAGCAGCTGTTATTGCCTGGCTGGCTACTGAAGTGGCTTTGTATTGTGGCCTTCGTCGCCGGTTTTGCTGTGGTAGCTCTGACGACGGGTAATTTTGAAATGGGTGTGGTGGCGGGTGTTGTGGCGGCAGTTAGTACACTTTTCTTTTATAGTCCGAAGAGGAAACTAGATTGAGTTAACTCAATAGTGTAGGTGACCACCCCGCGCTGCGAGGTGGTACTTCTGGCGCATTTCTGCACATGGCGGACCTTAATAATCTAGCATGGCAGTATAGTCTGGGTGTCGTGGCTTCAGGTCGGTGCCGGTAGTGCGAGTACCTCTCCCAGTTTCGAGTGTATCTGCTGTGCAATTTTGACTATATCATTTTCAAAACTATTAATACCTTCATCTAATTTTTCGATGAGCATATTGCGGTGCATCTCTTTCTTGGCAAACATGAATAGAATGTTGATGCCTGGTACTAGGTGGAATAGTGTGTTTGCAATGTAGTCCTCCGCTTTCCAAGAAATATTACTTTGAGTCAGAAATGCGGCACCGCTGAATGTTTTATTATCATTTTTGCTAAAATTATTCGGACTAAACTGCATGCCTACTAAATGATAGATTTCTGCAGCATCTTTGAGTGCTTGTTCTACCCATAAGTTAATGTTAATTACTAATTTGCTGGAGTCATTCTGAACGAGTGCACCCACCTCGCTGAGAACAGCAGGGTAGGTACGAGTGAAGCCTGCTTCTTTATTATAGTAAGCGATTGCTTCGCGGCGCAGCGTTGCTGTGCCTTCGCGTGCACGTCGCAGAAGTTGAGTCGGGATCTTTTCAATCAGATTTTGTCGAAGATTCGATAGAATTGCTTCCAGCATTTCTTCTCGACCAAATGCCTCAGTCCGTTTTCCACTGCGTAACAGTTGGGAGTGACTACTCACTTCAATAATTCCGCTTTGGTGTGGAAATTGTGATGTAAGAATATTACGCAAAGAAACCTTCTCGTTTTCGGATGCGATATCAGCTTTGGTTAATACAAATAATATGCGGTTTCCATCAGCAATTAGAGGTGAAATGATTGAGTCAAGTTCGAAGTCTTCAATCCGTGCTCCTTTGGCACTCACGCAATAGATAATGGTGTGGATCCAATTGCTAATTTTGTTCGAGGAGTCACACTTTTGAGATTCTTTCTTGATCAAATCTTTCCACTTCTCAGCCTTATTTGCTTCCATGCCCCAGCTGTCATGAATCACCAGTTGTAGCTCGTCCAGTATTACCGGGGGGTAGGGATAAATTCCTTGGCTTGAGCTATCTGATTCGGGTGTTACAGGCCGGCCAGCAGCTACATCTGCAATTTTGGCCCCCCAGAGGTAGTTAAGAAGGGAGGATTTCCCGCTTCCAGATTTCCCTAAAATCAGTGCATTGACTTTAAGCATGCGTACCTCCACGACGCATTGCCTGCTTTACCATCTCAGCCATGATCTCTGTACTAAAATACTCCGAGAACTCCTTCATTCGACCGCCATTCAATTCGTCAGAGAGAATCTGTGCGCAGATCTCGGTGACAGCGTAGCCCATTGCACCCGTAAGAGCAGATGCCACTGTTGCATTCACTGTGCCTCCAACCCAGCTACCCACGCCAGGAATTAGCTTCACAAGATTACCGGCAAGCGTTCGTCCGAGCTGGGTCATAAGCATTCCAGTAGTGCTACCACCAGCGACCGCTTGAAGTCCTGACAGATTCCAGATCGAGGCTAGCCGCGCCAGCATAGCCATTTGGTTTCCTACAAGTAGGGGGGCATCGGAAAACGGAATCGGGCTTGCAGCCATAGTCGCAGCTGCTACCGAATGCTGAGCTACGATTTTGAGAGACTCGCTACGTTTCAGTTTGATCGCATGTTTGCTGGCAGAAATGAAACCAATTCGTAGTGCTTCAGACAAGTTGTCGTATGCCCACTGAATCAGTGGCTCCGTACTCAATCCGAGATCTGGATTTGTGGAAGACTCAAATATAGTCACACTAGGACAGCTGTTTTGGATTGTAGCTAACATTTTGGCACTGTCGTCTTCTGAAACCTGGTCTGCTTGAGTCATCACTACTGCAATTGGCACTTGCATGGAGGCAACGCAACGGATAGTTTCAAGATCTATGTCTAATACTCGGTGGTTAGCTTGGCTGATGCAGTACCACACCAAGTGCACTCGTGCCGATAGATCGGATTCCTGTCGATTAATGAAATCAACAACGCGTGCCTTGAAACGAGCTTGCTGCTCTTGGCCGGACTCATACCCTTCGCTGTCATAAATACGTACCAATTGATTCTCGTAGGCAAGTACGCCATCTGTAACCGGTTTTCCTGCGCCAACTGCTGCTAGTTCTTCATCGAAAACTAGATTAACTAGCGAACTCTTACCAGTACCGGTTGCTCCCATCACCAGGATGTTAGGTTTTTTTGTTTCGCGGCGAACCTTACTAAACTCTTCAGAAAAACGCTCGCCAAAATCGAAGTTGTCACGTGTGTTCATTCTAATATCCTTTGTAAATTTATCGTCTTAGTTAGGGCTGCTCAGTGATTCGGGTGAGGTTTTGGAGTATCTGTCATGAAGGCTTATTGTTATGGGTAATTAGTGTTGGTGGTGTTAGTGTTCATGAACTATTTCTGTTGGATAATTTTTTATTAGTTACGATTTTTAGAATAATAATTCATAAATTGTCTGTAAGCGATTGGTGCGGGTTGTGGTATTTTAATGGAATTATTAAGTAGGGATGCATTTTGCGTGAGTGTGGCCATATGTTTGAATATTTATTGGCTTTTTCGTTGTGAAGAGTGTTAATGATTTAATTCATGGAATGTTTTCAATAAATAGTTTTCTAAGTCTGATATTCATTGCGAAGATGAAATATATTGTTGACCTGTTGCGGTTACCTGGTTTATTACAATCTCTTTAAGAGCAAAAGGCTCTTTCACAATAATATTCTCACCTCCAGCCAACACCCACCTCAGCAATTGCCCGCTGGATGGCATTGTCACCGTAAGTAGTGAGCCAGCCTCCCCATTGTCCAGTGGTTCCAGCTTCTGGCTTTCGTGCAGCTTGCAGTCACGTACCAGGTCCTCCACATAGCCGCGAACAATCGCTTTCAGTGTGATGGTTTCGCCGTTGGCGAAATCAGCGCGACCGGCAGCGATGTGCTGCTGGAAGTCGAAATCAGGGTTACTGCGAACAGGTTCCGCCAGCAGTGAGGCACTTCGAATGCGATCGATGGCGTAGAGCCGTTCTTCCTGCTCATCATTTTTCAGGGCGAACAGGTAGATGCGCGGCCCGCGCTGCATGATGCCTTGTGGGTGCAGGGTAGGGGTGCTGCTTTTTTCCTGGCGATCGCGGTAGCTGACTTGTAGTGCGCGTTTTTCTTTCAGGGCACGCAACACCGTGCTGAATACTTGGGGATTAATCTCTGCAGGTTGCAGCCGCAGGGAGTCTGGCAGAATGCACAGTTTGCTTTCATCCAGCCTGATGCCGTGCTCATCCAGTTTTAGCCGATTGAGCAACTTGGCCAGTTCTGTGCTGCTGACAATACCTTCCAGTTCGCGTTTCAGGTGGACGATAAAGTAGTCCCACATGCTGTCATCAATCTCGTCGGCATCTTCGATGCGCAGGTAGCTTGGTTGTTCGCTGGTCTTATCCAGTTTGCGGACACGTCCTTGTTGGATCAGCAGTTGCAAATCGCGCTGTAGAGTACGGGTATGGCGAGTGCTGTCCTGGTCGATCTGGTCCAGCCTGCTGCGAATTTCCTGGATGGTGAGTCCGTGTGGATTGGCACTTTGGTCGCTGGGTAGCAGGCGCTCGATGCTGGCCAGTCGTTCCGCGCGTTCTTGTGATAGCGACATGTGTTGTTACCCAATTGCCTTGTTGGTTTTAAGCATAAAAAATTGTCGCGACATACCTTGTCGCTCAGGCTGAGCCCTGCATGTTTGCCGCCAGTTGCTCTGCTGCGGCATGGGTGAGGACCAGTGATACCGACAACAGCCCGCGAGTCATGCCTACAAATAACTTGGCGCGTTCGCTGCGGCTCAGCTCTGCAAAGTCAATTTCTGTCAGGATGACGGCGTTGGCAGATTGCCCTTTGAAGCGATAGACCGAGTCCAGCAACAGCAGGCCCTTGGTCCATTTGGCTTGGCCGTCTTCGGCAAATTGGCCGGTGTAGCGCTTGGTGCTGTAGCCGGCCAGCGTGTCTTGCCGTAGCAGCCGGGAATGGTGGATACCTTTGGTACTTAGTACGGCGATATTGGTGATGTCATGGCCTTGTGCGCATTGGGCTTGAATGGCGTCTTCGGTTTTCTGCAGCAAGTCCTCTTCGCTACCGTCGTACAGGTAAAACGCTGGTAACTCCCCACGCCAGGGGCTTTTTGATTTGATAGTGTCTTTGGCCAAGCCAAAGGCATTGATGGCGCGGCAGACCATCTGCGGGCTGCGAAAGTTATCCATGCAGCTAATTTCAACTGCATCGGCCAGCTGGTATGGCGGACGGCCATAGAGGCATTGGTCGGTGTCTTCCAGCAGATATAAGCGTCCCATTGGGCTCAGCAGGGTAGTCAGGCCATTCAGCCATTCGGGTTGCAGATCTTGTGCTTCGTCCAAAATGAGCAGGTCCAAATTACCCTGCTGCTTGGCCAGTTCTTGCAGGTAGTGCTGCTCGGCTTGCTGGAATGTGGCCGGGTCTTGAAAATCCGGTGCCGGGTGCTGCTTGCGGTAGGCTTCAATGCAGAGCGCGTGAAAGGTACTGCATTGCTCTGGAGCAATGCGTGACATCTGCTCGGCAAGTGGCCGGTTGAAGCAGACGTACCGTGCAGAGAGCCCCTTTTGTTTGGCCTCTTGCAACAGGGCAATGGCCAGCTGGGTTTTGCCGGATCCGGCCGTAGCCTGAATGCGGTAGCGGCGCGATGGCGCCTGTATGCGTGGCACCCAAGTGGCTAGGCCATCGGCCAGCCCCTTGA
The DNA here is from genome assembly GCF_003202035.1 of Aquitalea magnusonii. GTDB lineage: Bacteria > Pseudomonadota > Gammaproteobacteria > Burkholderiales > Chromobacteriaceae > Aquitalea > Aquitalea magnusonii. The sequence goes on from NZ_QJKC01000034.1 coordinate 6,847, forward strand.
TGGTCTGTTGCAGTTGGCCTTGCAGGCTGGCGATATCTGGCTGCAGATCCAGTTGGTTGCTCAGGAAGGCTCTGACCTGATCTGCGGTGCTGCTCGGCAGGCCCAAGGGCAGTAGCTGCGTGATACGAGCCGGCAGGTTGGGATAATCCTGGCTGTCGTAAATGCGCTCTCGTGGGATGCCGACAATACGGGAGGCAGTGAGGTGGAAATCCGGCAATACCAGGCAATTGCTTACTGAAGCGTTCAGTTCGGCCTTGGCTAGCAACTGGCGCATTGCACCGTATTGCACCTTGACCTGAGCGGCGACATCTCGCTGACGGGTTCCATAATCTTTCAGCAGTTTCTCTTCGCAAACGTTCAGCACACCGGCTTTGACTTCGACCAGCAGCAGGTCGCCGGCACGATTCATGATGATCAGGTCTATCTCGCCGTGACAGTCACGTTCTTCATACAGGCTATGCCATTCCACGTTATGGAAGATGGTATAGCCATCTGGCAGCGTCTTTTGCAGCAGTTCCAGTACATCCATTTCACGGCGATAGCCGATGGAATTTCGTGTATTGCCCGACAAGTCCGGAAGAAGCGTGGCCATGCGATGACATCATTTTTATGGTTACGGCATAACCATATCAGAAGCTAACAAAATTTACGTTAGTTAAATTGCATGAATTCTGATGCCTTGCGACAAGGTTTGTCGTAGGTCAATGTCATGCTGTGTCTGTCTTGATGAAGGGGTGGGCATATGTTCCGAGAGCAGAGACAGTCACGAGAGGGTGATCCGGGCTGGACAGCAATGGCCGTGTTGTTGTTTGTCGTATCCCTGTTTGTGCCAGGGCGCTTTGTCAGCAAGTGGTTTCAGGTGCTGGCCGCGGTCTTGCTCGCCATTACCTGCCCATTGCTAGGTGTTCCACTACTGCTTTACTTCGTCCTGTCGCGCTAAGGGGAGAGTTGCATGCCAGTTCCAATCGGCCCGCTCAAATTTGTCTGCCCGCGCTGCCACTGGCAGCGGACCATCCATATGACTTCTGACGTACTTATTCGGCCGGCTTGGGCCAAACAGTGTCCTCAGTGCGGTTTTGCCCCGCTAAAAGCCGAGGCGGGTAGACGACTGCCTGGCGTACTTGGTCATGTCGTTGAGCGTGTATTGCGTAAATTCGTGTAGTCCGGGGCTCGCATGAGTACACCACTAAACACCGGCATGACCTGTTGTCTAGCATCGGTTGAGCATGCCCAACTGGTAAGCGTATTTGCCAGCAAGCCACTTTCAGAAATCCCCTTGATTGACCTGCGTAATGCCTTGCGTATTTACAAAGTAAGCTTCGCCGACGGTATGAGCAGGGTGGATGATGAGATGCCTGCGCTGGCTCTCCTGGCTTTGCGTGAAATGCGGCGGCGGCTTTATTGCAGCTAGCCACTTTTTGAATGAAGTACATGATTTGAAAATGGTAGGCAAGACGAGATGCCTAATGCCCTTATGCTAAGTACTTAACCGACTGTCCACGGAGAGCGGGATAGACCATACCAAGGTTACTTTCATGGTGAAGAGGCTTGGGCGTGTGTTGAAGCAGGGGTTGCTTTTTCGGAGATAGTTCTTTGCGAAGACATGCAGAAGGTTCCGATGAACCTGCTGAGGTCTCAAGACATCATCGCGTGTTCTCCGCACTTTCCCCGCACTCAAGGTGATGAGCCGTTATGTTAGGTGTTCAATGATGGCATTTTCGCAATTATGTAGCAACTGTATAAAGACTAACTTAATCCAAATGGAAATCAACATGCTTAGGGTGCTTGTTTTTGGTTTTTGCCTAAAAGTGACGATTTTTTTGTTGGTATGCGCTATTTTTTGATAGTATCGGTATCGTGTTCAGCATCTTAAAAATAAATTAAGGATAAGGTCATGAGTAATGATTCGACTTTTCTTTCAAAAATCAAGGAAATTGTTTTGGATATTGAACCGCAGGATGTTCTGAATGATGCTAGAGATTATGGGTTGAATGTTCAGTCTATTCAAGACTTTGTCGATCAACCGCATAATTATGCTTATATCGAAAAGTTGATGGAAAAATATGCTGCTTTGGCTGCAAATTATTGCGCAGTAAGTGGTGCGACTAGCGGAATTGGAGGTCCTGTAACTACAGTAGCATTGGCTAGTGTGGATATTTCTAATATGGCAGCTCAGTTGTATAGGCTTAATCGGAAAATGGCAATTTTAAACGGATTTAATCTTCAAAATACAATTCATCAAGAGAAATCGCAGATTATTTATCTTAAGGCGCTTGGGTTTGATGGTGCAGCTCAGGCGGCCATTCGTACTCAGGTAGTCAAGGCGGTAGCTGAAAATACCGCAAAAAAAGGTCCGTCTGCTAACGTTGCCATTAAACTGATTATGGAAGTGGCAAAATTGTTAGGTGTGAAACTAACAAAAACTCAAACTGTAAAATTGATTCCTTTTGTCGGTGCTGCTTTAGGTGGTGGGTTGAATTATTTATTTGCAAAAAATGCAGCAAAAACAATGATTGCAGAGTATAAATCAGATTATTTTGATCGTTGGCAAGCGAGTGCGCGATAAGCTATAATGCGGTGACTCTTACGGCATGGTTTTTTAAAAATCATGCTTTTTTTATTACTTATGCGTGAATTTGGAAAATTTTTTGGCTAGGTATACGTCGATGGTCTTGATTCTCATGGTGGACCCTTTGTAAGTGATACACCTGCTATCTCACCGGGAAAGCTGGTCAGAGGTAGCGTCCATGCCATTAACAAAGCCATGTGAATCGGTAGTTTCTTTATATTCCTGTTTCTTTAAAGATGAAATGTGGTCGACCTTCGAGGCATGTTAATGCTGAGGCACGACAGAAAGCATATCGAGAATACAAGAAACTTGAAGGGATGCACGAAATCAAGCACTGGGTAAAAGACGCTCGCGATGATGAGCTGATACTCATATCCGACACTATTGATTTGTCTGAAGTAAGAGCATGTCGTTTCACGAGGCTTCCCAGCCTTGATCAGACTAGTGTCTGGAGGTGTGTTCACATTGTAATTGTGCGTTGGATCAGAAGCGTGAATTTACAAGAGACGAAATGCAAGGTCAGTATGGCGGTAAGGGAAATGGCAGTTTTGTAGCCTTGAGTGGGGGCTCTGGGCAGTTGGGCTGGGGCATGAGCCTCTCTATTGCCAAAACGAGCGGGTGTAGAAATGCTTAGACTAACTTTCTCAGAGTTTCTATATCGACTACAATACTAAAATACTTCTACACAAAAGCGATTGTTTAAATGTGTAGACTTGCTAAAATGCGCCAGAAAAATAGGGGTTTTTGCGAAAAAATCTAGAACTCCCCTTTGCCAAGTATCTACATTAAAACCCTGATTATTCAGGGCTTTTTATTGCCTGTGATTTTCGGTATGCCATTGTAACGTTGCGGCCGTTTTGGCACTCATTTGCACTTTTATTGTCACCGCCAATTTGCAGGGTTTTGGCACTATTTGCGCTTTTTTTGGCACCGGTGCGCAAAATCTAACGCTTCCTTACTGCTACCTTTTCCTGTGATGGGGGAGGGCAAGTCCTGACTCTCTGTGTTCGTCCAGTACCTTTAAATGAGATCACCCTGTGTGAAGGCAGGGTGTCGTGACGGCAATTCGGTCTTGGCGGTCCTTCCTGCATCAGGCGGAAGATGGCTCCAATAGCCTGAAGGTTTGGAGAACACAACAGGCATGTGCGGCTTTGCCTTAGGCAGCGCTTTCTTCCGGATTTAACGCCCAGCTGGGGAAGGGATCAGCCAGGCCGCAACAGCCTTGCTCGCCGCTAGCCAGTTCTGCATCGGTCATCAGGCAGGCATCAAACCCGGCAATCAGTGCGGCTTGGTCCATCTTCATGCCGATCAGCACCAGTTCTTGCTGGCGGTCGCCCCAGGGTGCTTCCCAACGCGCCTCGATCATTGCCACACTTTCCGGGTCGTCCGGCCAGTCCTCCCTGGCGACTGCTGCCCACCACAGGCCGGCACAGGCATGGCGTGAGATGGCACCCGCCTGAGACCAACTGCCGGCAAAGTCCGGCCGGTTGGCCAACCAGAAATAGCCTTTCGAACGTATCACCCCTGGCCATTGGCAGGCAAACCTGTCCCACAGGCGCTGCGGGTGAAAGGGCCGACGGGCACGGTAGACGAAACTGCTGATGCCGTATTCCTCGCTCTCCGGTACATGCTCGCCGCGCAACTCGCTCAGCCATCCGGCGGCTTCCGCTGCCTTGTCGAAGTCGAAGCGGCCGGTATTGAGCACGCGATTGAGGGGGACTGTACCAAACGCACTGTGCACGATGTCGGCGTGCGGATTGAGCGAGCGCAGAATGCTGTCGAGGCGGTCCAGCTCTTGCGGGCTGACCAGGTCGGTTTTGTTCAGCACGATCACGTCACAAAATTCCACTTGCTCAACCAGCAAGTCCACCACAGCGCGATCATCTGCTTCGCCCAGGCTTTCACCACGGTCTGTCAGTTGGTCACGGCAACTGTAATCGCGCAAAAAATTGTGGGCATCGACCACCGTCACCATGGTGTCCAACTGGGCAATGTCCGACAGGCTTGCCCCGTCGTCATCGCGGAAGGTGAAGGTTTCTGCCACGGGCAACGGTTCGGCAATGCCTGTTGATTCGATCAAGAGGTAGTCAAAACGGCCAGTGCGTGCCAGTCGGTCAATTTCAATCAGCAGGTCTTCGCGCAAGGTGCAGCAAATGCAGCCATTGCTCATCTCGACCAGTTTTTCTTCGGCACGTGACAAGGCGGCACCACCCTCGCGCACCAGGCGGGCGTCGATATTGACTTCCGACATGTCGTTGACGATGACGGCAACCCGCTTGCCTTCACGGTTGTTGAGGATGTGATTGAGCAGGGTGGTTTTGCCTGCGCCAAGAAAGCCGGACAGCACGGTGACAGGGAGTTTTTGCATGGTTGTTCCTTGGGAGTTCAAATTGGGTGGCGGGCTACCAAATGGCGTCCAGCGCCAGTAGTACACGGCATGGCTCCAGCGGGTCCGGGGCGGGGGAGCGATGAATCGCGCCACGGCCATCATTGCCCTGTCATTGCGTTCCCTTGAGCAGGAGCAGGGCAAAGGGCGGAGCCTGCCGGATGGCCGCCGGGTTGCGGATCAGTCCGGAGGTTTCGTCCGGCATGCCCTGGGCCAGGCGGCCTAGCTTGCTGCGGTCGGCGGCGTCTTCGCTTAGCCATTCAGTACCCTGGCCGTAGTAGGTGCACAGCATGCGCACGCCCGTCCGGTCGACATGAAAGCGCGGGCACATGGCGCGGTCGAGCACTTCAAGACGCATGCCAACCTGCGGACAGCCAATCAACTCGGCATAGATATCAAGCAGATAAGCCATGTCCTGCAGTAGGGCGTCACGTCCGGGCAGGGCGGCTAGGCCCGAAATATCCAGCGCCTGGCCCGGGGTGGCCACCAGTCGGAAGCCCAGCCCGAGCACACCCTGCTCGCGTGCAGCGGCAAAGTAGCGGGTGATGGGCTCTATCGGGCTGCGCGGATACAGGCAAAGCTGTATGTCCTCGTCGAAAATGCGCACCAGGTCGGTCAGTCGGCTTGCTTCGTACAGTGAGCTTGTAGGTGGTGTCGCGCAAGGCGCTGGGTTGAGGGCGACAGTCATCGTGGGTGTCCTTGTCATCACGCTGCCCGCCACCGCCCGCGGCGTTGATGTTCTGTCAGGCGGGGAGGCGGGCGTAAAAATAGTTTGCACAATGTTATATCATTACATAAAATCGCCAAAGCGTTATAACATAACACCGGAAAGTGAGAATAACCATGAATCGCATCACCCGCCTTGCTTCACTCCTGGCCCTGGCCTGCGCACCGCTGCTTGCCCAGGCAGCCACTCAGCCGATCAACATCGTGGCTGGTGAAAATTTTTATGGCGATGTTGCCCAGCAAGTGGGCGGCAAGCATGTGCACGTCACCAGCATCCTGAGCAATCCGGATCAGGACCCGCACCTGTTCGAAGCCAGTGCCTCTACTGCCAAGGCCCTGAGTGCCGCCCGGCTGGTGGTGTATAACGGCATCGATTACGACCCGTGGATGGCCAAGCTGCTGTCCGCTGCCAAAGCTGCCGGCCGCAAGGAAATCGTTGCCGGTCAATTGATGCAGAAAAAAACCGGTGATAACCCGCACCTGTGGTACGACCCGGCCACCATGCCGCTGGTAGCCAAAGCGATTGCGCTGGAGCTGGAGGCTGCGGACCCTTCCAACAAGGCCGAGTACCAACAGAACCTGAAGCGCTTTCTGGATTCGCTGCAGGCAATCAACAGCAAGGTAAAGTCGATTCATGACAAATACGCAGGTACGCCGGTAACCGCCACCGAGCCTGTCTTCGGTTATATGGCCAGCGCGCTTGGCTTCAAGATGCGTAATGAGAAATTCCAGCTGGCCGTCATGAACAACACCGAGCCTAGTGCCAGTGACGTTGCCGCCTTCGAAAACGACCTGAAAACCCACAAGGTAAAAGTGCTGTTCTACAACAGCCAGGCTTCGGACCAGTCGGCCAAGCGTGTGCAGAAGATTGCCAAGGAAGCCAAGGTTCCCGTGGTGGGCGTTACCGAGACCGCACCGACCGGCAAGCATTATCAGGACTGGATGCTCGGCCAGCTGAACGCGCTGAATCAGGCTTTGTCGTCCGGCAAGTGATGCACGCTCTTTCCTTGCAACAGGTGACCGTCTCTTTCGCTGGAAGAGCGGTCTTGTCGGACGTGAGTCTGGATATTGGCCAAGGGCTGTTCATTGGCATGCTCGGCCCCAACGGGGCGGGCAAGACCACGCTGATGCGCACGGTACTCGGCCTGATACGGCCCGCTGGCGGCAGCATCCGCGTACTGGGCGAGCCAGCCTCGCGCGGCAATGCTGCGGTAGGGTATATCCCGCAGCTGCGCAGTCTGGCCGGCAATATGCGGCTGCGTGGCTGGGACTTTGTCGCCAGTGCCTGCAATGGCCATCGCTGGGGGCTGCCCATCCTGAGCCGCGCCGCGCGCCAGGAAGTGTACTGGGCGCTCGACATGGTGGGGGCCACCGAGCTGGCACGGCGCCCGCTCATGGAAACGTCGGGGGGCGAGCGGCAGCGGCTGTTGCTGGCGCAAGCCTTGCTGGGCCGGCCACGTCTGCTGTTGCTGGATGAGCCCCTGATCAGTCTGGACCCGCACCACCAGCATGGGGTGGTGACGCTGGTGAAACAGGTACAGCAAGAGCTGGGCATTACCGTGATCTTCAGCGCGCATGAGCTCAATCCGCTGCTTGGTGCCATCGACCAGGTCTTGTATCTGGGGCGGGGTCAGGCGGCGCTGGGCAAGGTGGACGAGGTCATTACCAAGCCGGTGTTATCGCGGCTGTATGGGTCCAATATTGATGTGATACGCATGAAAAACCGCATTTTCGTGATGGCCGGTGATGTTGAAGTGGAAAAAGAGGAGCACTGCCACCATGCTTGAATTCGACTTCATGCAGAACGCCTTCATCGCCGGTGGCCTGGTGTCCGTGCTGGCCGGGGTAGTGGGGTTCTTTCTGGTCATGCGCGGGCAGACCTTTGCCGGCCATGCCTTGTCACACGTCGGCTTTGCCGGTGCAACCGGCGCAGCGCTGCTTGGCCTGTCGCCCATGTGGGGGCTGATCTGGGTTACCTTGCTTGGCGGTGTATCCATGGGGGCCCTGGGTGAGCGCCTGCAGGGCAGTGATATTGTGATTGGCACCATCCTGTCACTGGCCCTGGGCCTGGGCATGCTGTTTCTACATTTCTTTACTGCCTATGCCACACAAGCCACTGCCTTGCTGTTTGGCAACGTCCTCGGGGTGAATACCGACACGCTATGGACATTGGCATGGCTGGGCATGGCTTGCCTGCTGTTGCTGGCCATCATGGCCCGCCCGCTGGTCTTTGCCAGTCTGCAACCCGAGCTGGCCGAGGCCAAGGGCGTTTCCCTGCGGCAGGTGTCCATGCTGTTTCTGGCCATTGTGGCCTTGACCACGGCGGAATGTATCCAGATTGTTGGCGTCTTGCTGGTATTCACGCTGATGGTGGGGCCTGCGGCAACCGCGCAAAAGCTGACTTCACACCTGGGAACCGGGGTGCTGCTGGCAGCGCTGCTGGCACTGGCCGAAGCATGGCTGGGCATTACCCTGGCTTTCTATACGGATTGGCCTACCAGCTTCTGGATTACCGCGCTCAGTAGCAGTGCTTATCTGGCGGTGACCGTGCTGCGCATGCAGCGCAACCGCCGCCCCCTGGCATCCGCCGTCTGAGCCCAGCGGATTTTGTCGCGGGGCTGGCTCTTGAGCCCCGGACAGCCGCCGGGCAGCCGTATGAAGCCGCCGCCGGTCAGGACTTGCCTGACCGGCGGCGGCGCCCTGGTTTTTCCTTCCCTGTGTTTGATAACAGCCAATATGCAGTTTCCTTGCCCCTGAAGGTGTGCCGGCGATGGCTGCTGAACCAAGTCTGGTGGCCAGCTGATGGCATGCTTGCCGGATACGGAATTTCAGTGCGGATCCAGCGTGCCCAGGCAGGCTAGCAATGCCAAAGCAAGCAGACACAGGGCAATTTGCATGTTAACGGCGCGGATGAAGCAGGGAGTGGCGCTGTGCTTGTCGCGCATGCGCGGAACAAGATAGTAGCGGTTGAACACGGCCAGCAGCACCATGCCGAACACGGCCAGCAGTTTTAAGCCCAGCAGGATGGTATACGCGGAAAAACCATCGGCCAGCAAACCGCCGTTGATCAGATAGAAATTGCCCATGCCGGTGAGGATGACGACTGCAACAAGCACATGACCCGCCGTGGAAAAGCGGATCAGCGCCTGCATGGCAGGCTGCCGCCATGGCCCGGTTTGCCGCATCAGTTGCAATACCAGCGGCAGGGCACCCAGCCAAGCTGCCGCAGCGAGTAAATGCAGCAGGTCGTTGAGTTGATGGACAACGCCGAGCCAGCCGTCATGCATTGCCGCGTGACCAGTGAGCGTCAGGCTGGCCAATAATGCGGCGGCAAGGAGTGCCGTCACTGGCGCAGCACCAGCCCTTTGTCCGGCATGGCCGGACAGCACCAGCAGCAAGGCAGCTGCCAACTGCCAGCACCAGGCCCGACCGATAGTGGATTCACCGGCCAGCATGGCCAGGCTGCTGATCTGCCAGCTGTCTGCCCAGCTGTCGGCAAGGATGGCGTTGTGCAAGGGTAGTGCACACAAGGTGGCGAGCAGGATGAGCCAGCGAATCCCGCCAAGCCTTGGCTGAAAGGCATGCCAGAGCCGGCTGCCCAGCCCGCCTGGCGCCAGACTGAGCAGAAACAGGGCCGTGCCGAACAGGTACATGGCGGCACCGTCTGTCAGCCAGCGGCACAGCCATAACAAGTAATCAGCCGAGTTCACTTGCCTACGCTGAAGCGATACGTGCCGGTGGTCTTGTGGCCATCCACGGACAAGGCATGCCATTCCACCTGGTAGCTTCCTGCCGGCAATGGCTGGGCCGGTTTCACCACCAGTGTCTTGCCGCCATTGCTCAGCGTGGCTTCACCCAGAGCGATGTCCTGTTGGGTGGCGTTAATCAGCTTGATGCCGCTGAATTTCACATCCAGTGCTTCGGAAAATGTCAGGTTCAGGCTGGCAGGGCTGCTGACTACGCTGTTGGCGGCCGGCTCGGCTGCTTTCAGATGGGCATGGGCCCAGGCGGCCGTGCTGGTGAACAGGCTGGCGGTGATGATCAGCAGGGCAAAACGGATAAAACGCAGCATGGGAACTCCTGTTGGTGTGGAAAAGATAGATTATAAAAAAACGGTCCGGGCCAGCACAGGCGGCACGCCCAAGTGCTGCACAGGGCATTTCATCCTGTATTCAGGGCCGGCTGGCACGCAGCTGCCCGGCCTGGTGCCGTTTTATTTTGCGCGCAGATTGCATGATCTGGCGTAGCATTGAAACCCTATGTCCTGAAATATTGATTGGAGGAATGATGGACCGTCGTGAAGCCATTGGCGCAGTTGGTGCCTTTACGCTAGCAGCATTGAGCACGGTGGGCCGGGCGGAGAGCATGCCCGGGACGAGCGCACCTGTCAGCAAGACGGCTGCGCTGGCAGAGGCAGCAAGCCACTGTGTGCTGAATGGCCAGCACTGTCTGGCCCATTGCCTGTTTTTGCTGGGCAATGGTGATGATTCGATGGCTGATTGTTCCAAGGCCGTCAACCAGATGCTGGCGTGCTGTACCGCCTTGCAAAGCCTGGCAGCACAGGATTCGGCCTTGTTGCCAGCAATGGCCAAGGTGGCGCTGGAAGCCTGTACCGTATGTGAAAAAGCCTGCAAACAGCACAGCATGCACGCGCCGTGCCGCGCCTGCATGGAGTCCTGCGCTGCCTGCATCAAGCAGTGCCGCGCGTTTGCAGCCTGAGCCTGCAGGCCACGGCCCTCAGGCGGGCAGTGCCTGCCGACCATGGTAAAACAGTGCAAAGCCGTCATCGGCGGTGATGCTGGAGAGGGGTGTGTCGTATAGCTGACTGAGCAAGGCCGGGGTCATTACTTCTGCCGTTGCCCCAGCCGCCAGCACGCGCCCCTGTTGCAGCAGCCAGCAATGCTGGCTGTAACGCAGTGCGGCATTCAGGTCGTGCAGCACCATGATGGTGAGCATATTGCGCTGGCGGGTTTGCTGCTCAATCAGCGCCAGTACTTGCTGCTGGTGTTGCAGGTCCAGCGCGCTGATGGGTTCGTCCAGCAGCAGGACGGATGGTTCACGCATCAGGGCTTGTGCCAGAAACACCATCTGGCGCTGCCCGCCACTCAGTTGGCATAGCGGCTGTTGTGCCACAGCGGACAAGCCCAGCTGCGCCAGTTGCTGCCGCGCTTGCTGCTGCAGCTGTTCCGGCACGCGCCAGCCCAGGCTTTGCACCTTGCCCAGCAGCACCACTTCCACTGCGCTCAGGCGGCTTTGGCTACCACAGTCCTGCGGCAGCCAGGCTACCTTGGCGGGCAGGGTGCCGTGACGGTGTTGCCAGTCGGGTTGATGGGCATGCCGGATGCTGCCGCTATAGGCCAGTTGCCCGGCCAGGGTGCGCAGCAGGGTGGATTTGCCGCAGCCGTTGGGCCCCAGCAGGCAGGTGATGCTGCCTTGCGGCCCGCTGCCAAGGTTCAGCCCGTGCAGCACGGTTTGTCCGGCCAGGCGTACTGACAGCTGTTCGAGTTGCAGCATCTTATTGCCCGCCTTTGCTGCGCAAGATCAGCAGCAGGAAGAAGGGCAGGCCGATCAGCGCCGTGACAATGCCGATGGGAATGAGCCCGCCGGGCGACAGCCATTTGCCCAGCACCGAAGCCAGCGACAGCAACAAGGCACCCGACAGCGCCGCGCCGGGAATCAACAGCCGGTGGTCCTCCCCCAGCAGCATGCGCGCCATATGCGGGGCAATCAGCCCGACAAAACCGATGGTGCCGACAAAGGCCACGGCCACGCCGGTGAGCAAGGACACCAGGGCCAGTGCGCGCCAGCGCAGACGGGCCACGGCAATGCCCAGGCTGGCGGCGCGTTCATCCGACAGACTCAGTGCGGTAAAGCGCCAGGCGTCGCGCGCCAGCACGCCACAGGCCAGCAGCAGGGTAAGCCACATCAGTCCCACCGCATGCCAGCCGCTTTTGTACAGGCTGCCAAACAGCCAGAATACGATCTGTGCCAGGGCGTCCGGTGCGGCCAGGTATTGCAGCAAGGACAACAGAGCCTGAAACAGGAATAGCAGCGCAATACCGGCCAGTACATAGGATTCGGCATTACCACCACGGTGACGGCCGATCAGCAATACCGCACTGCCGGCGACAAAGGCAAAGCCCAGCGCGCACAGCGGCAGGCCCCAGGCTTCGGCCAGCCCCAGGCTGCTGCCCGCCACTATGAATAGGGCCGCGCCAAAACCGGCCCCGGCGGAAATGCCCAGCGTATAGCTGCTGGCCAGCGGATTGTGCAGCACGGTCTGCATGATCAGACCGGACACGCCCAGCGCCGCACCCACCGCCAGCGCCATCAGCGCCACCGGCAGGCGGATTTGCCACACGATGACACCATCCCCCCCTTCCCCCTGCAGCAGGCTGTGCAGCACCTGGGCAATGCTCAGCTGTGCCGGGCCGCTGGCAATGTCCAGCAGCAAACTGCCGGTCAGCAGCAGCGCTGCCAGCAGCAGCAAGCCGCTGCGGCCAAGCCGGGACTGCCAGCGGCCAGCCAGCGCGAGAGTCAGTGTGCTCATGGCTTGAGAGACAGCAACCAGCTGCCGCTATAGGCAACCGGCAGATAGCGCTGGTGGTACTGGCGCAATTCGGCCAGCGGGTCTACATCGGCAAACTGGGCCGGGTACAGCTGCTTGGCGATAAAGGCCATGGCGGTGTAGTCGTTCAGGCTGCGGCACAGGCCATGTTCGATGGCATAAACATGCTGTTGGCGTACGGCGGGCAAGCTGCTCCAGCCGGGGCGGCCCAGATAAGCCTGCAGGCTGGCGCGGGCGTCCGCAGCGTTATGGTTGTATCCGAGTTTGACTGCCTTGGGGCGGTTTACCCAGGACGAGCCGGCAATGAAGATGTAGTCCGGCTGGGCGGACAGCACCGCTTCCGGGTTCAGCGGCCCCCAGTTGGCGGCAATGCGGCCATTGGCCAGATTGTCTGCGCCCAGGGTGTCCAGCAGCTTGCCCCACATGGTGTCGCGGTAGGTATTGCCCACCGTGTCTGCGCCGTCGCGGCCCAGCTCTACATATACCTTTGGCTTGCTGCTGGCCTTGGCCAGTGCCACGCGGCGCAGGATGTCACGGTATTTGCGCTGGTATTGCTGCGCCAGTTCCTCTGCACGGATATTGCTGCCCATCACCGCACCAATGGCGCGGGTGCTGGCCAGATGCCGCTCCAGCGTCTGGGCGTTGTAGTCGATCACCACAATGGGAATGCCCGCCTGGGTGATTTGCTGTACCGCCGTGCCCAGCACCTTGAAGCTGCCCTCGGGCAGGATCAGCACGTCCGGCTTCAGCGCAATCACCTTTTCCGCGCTAAAGGTGTTGTCCTCGCTATAGCCTACGTCCGGCATGGTTTTGAGTGACGGAATCACCTGCTGATAAAGCGCCCAGTTGGCCGGGCGCCAGCCAGCCCAGGGGTTTTTGCTGATGCCTACCACCCGCTTCCAGCCCTCGGTACCGGCGATGGCGGTGAAATCCTCGAAATTGAAACCCAGTACTACCCGTTTGGCGGGTACATCCACCACCACCTTGCGATTGAGCGCATCACTGATGGTGAGCGGTTTGGCAAAGGCGGGCAGGGCCAGCAGGCTGGACAGGCACAGGGCAAGGATGGCGGTGCGACGGCTGGTCATCATTCTTTGGTCATGGAGTGACAAGGCCCTCATTTTAAGGAAAGGGCGGGATGGGTGGCTGCGGCAAATTGTCGCAGCATGGTGCGGCAATATGTCACAGCGCTTTGTCTTGGCAAGCTTGTAAGCTCGCAAGATTGACAGGCCAGGCCGCCGAACTGCGTTCGGCAAGCATGCCTGGGCCTGGTTGGCATAACAGGGCTGGCAATCACCAGTTTGACCGGCCCGGCTGATTATCCGTTGCTCACTTGGGAAACAACATGCATTACCAGACCAAACCTGCCGTCGTGGCCGTCACCCTTGCCCTGTCCGCCCTTGGTCAGCTGGCCCACGCTGCCGACAGCACTGAAGTACAGCAAATGCCGGAGGTGGTGGTCCACGGCACCCGGCCGGACAGCTTGGCCAATGGAAGCACCCTCAATCAGGCACAGCTGGCTGGCCAGGCAGCGCGCAGCAGCGACAGCGCCCAGCTGCTGCAAGACATCCCCGGCCTGAACCTGCATGCCGCCGGTGGTTTTTCCAGCCTGCCGGTACTGCGCGGCCTGGCTGATGACCGCCTGCTGGTGAAGACCGATGGCGCCAGCCTGATTGCCTCCTGTCCCAATCACATGAACTCGCCGCTGTCGTATATGGATGCCAGCAAGGTGGACAGCGTGCAGGTGTATAACGGCGCAGCCCCGGTTAGTGCTGGTGGCGACAATATTGGCGGGGTGATTGTGGCCAAGTCGGCTGCGCCGCAGTTTGCCGAGTCGGGCCAGATCTTGCAGGCCGGTGAAGTAGGGGCCTTCTACCGTAGCAATGGCGATGCCCGTGGTGCCAATGCCAGTGCCACCCTGGCTAATGATCATGTCAGCATCAACTACACCGGCTCCACCGCCCGCAGCAACAACTACGACGCTGCTGCCAACTTCAAGAGTGCCGGTGCAGCAGCTTCTGGTCGCGCCTGGATGGATGGTGACACCGTGGGCTCCACCGCCTACAAGACCGAAAATCACGAACTGGGCGTGGCCTGGCGTGACAGCTACCAGTTGCTGGAAGCCAGGGTGGGTGTGCAGCGAACCCCGTATGAGGGCTTTGCCAACCAGCGTATGGACATGACCGACAACAGCAGCAACCAGCTGAACCTGCACTACAACGGCCAGTTTGCCTGGGGTGAGCTGGATGCCCGCCTGTACAGCCAGTATGTGCGTCATCACATGGACTTCGGCAATGACAAGCAGCTGGATTACATGGGCGACATCGGCATGCCGATGGACACCGCCAGCCACACTCAGGGAGGCAGCCTGACGCTGGATCTACCATTGAATGCCAGCAACAAGCTGAAGCTGGGTACCGAATTCCAGCGCTATCAGTTGAATGACTGGTGGCCGCCAGTAGCGGGTGACACCATGATGATGGGGCCGGAAACCTTCTGGAACATCAAGAACGGCAAGCGCGACAAACTGGACCTGTTTGCCGAATGGCAGGCGGACTGGACCCCGCAATGGCGCAGCATCATCGGTACCCGCCTGAGCCAGGTGAAAACCAATGCCGACAATGTATCCGGCTACAGCAGCATGTACGACAGCGACGCTGCTGCCTTCAATGCCCAGAGCCATGCCAGTACCGACAACAATATCGACTTCTCGGCGCTGACCCGCTACACCCCGTCAGTCAGCCAGCAGTATGAACTGGCCTTTGCCCGCAAGACGCGCTCGCCCAATCTGTACGAACGCTACACCTGGGCCACCGACAGCATGACCTCCATCATGAATAACTTTGCCGGTGATGGTAACGGTTATGTGGGTAACCCCAACCTCAAGCCGGAAGTGGCCAATACCCTGAGCAGCAGTGTTGACTGGCATGCTGCTGATGGCGAGGCGTGGCAGTTCAAGCTGAGCCCGTACTATAGCTATGTGCAAAACTACATTGATGCCAAGCGTTACGATGCCAGCAGTACCGCCACCACCGGCTATGTGGTGCTGCAATACGTCAACCAGAACGCCCAGCTATACGGCGTGGATGTCAGCGGCAAACTGCAGCTAGCCAAAAACACGGCCTATGGCAGCTTTGATGCCACCGCCCAGCTTAGCTACACCCGTGGCGAAAACCTGACTACCGGCGATAATCTGTACAACATCATGCCGCTCAACGCCAAGCTGGCGCTGGTGAACAAGCTGGGGCAGTGGACCAGCACCGCCGAATGGCAGGCTGTCCGCGCCAAGACTGAGGTTTCTGCCGTGCGTAATGAGGCCAAAACCCCTGGCTACAGCCTGTTCAACCTGCGCACCCGCTATGAAACCAAGCAATTCAGCGTGGATGTGGGCATCGACAATGTGTTCAACCGCTTCTACACGCTGCCGCTGGGCGGGGCCTATACCGGCCAGGGTGCGACGATGGGTATCAACAGCATTGCCTGGGGTGTTGGTGTGCCGGGGCCAGCCCGTTCGCTGTATACCGCCTTCAACTACAAGTTCTGAGTATGTTGTGTGCATCTCATGTTGAGCCTGTCTGTATGATTGGCTCAATATGAGTGGTTTTTAGCTGCGACAATATGCCACATTTTATTTGTCGCCTGGTTTGTTTATAGTGGATTCCGGAATACAAGCACTCCAAGGCTTGCTAACCCAATGTTTTAACTGCACTGACCATGCAGAATAAATGCCCGCCCTGACCAGGTGGGCATTTTCATTTCATTATTATTTCAGCGCTTGCCATTCTGCGGCAATATGTCACATTTTCATCTTCCCGCAATGGATATATCATTTTGTTACCTCAAACAAACTTCAAACACTTTGTTGAGTGCCGCCTCCCCCCGAGGCGGCTTTTTTATTTCTACGCTATGTTTTTTGATTGCGACAATATGTCGCACTTGAAAAACCACTTGAAAATAAAGGATATTGAGGGCTTGCGACATTTGGTCGCATTCTGGCAATTCCAGTTATATGGCATGGTGTCGCTGTTTTTTATTGCAGGTGCATGAGGCCATGAAAGACAAAAAAAATTATCGCCGGGATATTGTCCTGGTATTGCTGGTGAAGTTGATTCTGCTGGCCCTGTTGTGGTCGGCATTTTTCCGTGAACGGCCGGCGGTGGTGCCGGCCAAGGCCGCCACGCACTGGTTGCAACACGAGGAGCTAGCACCATGAATGAAGCACTGGTAGATATATCGCGGCTGCAGTTTGCTGTAACTGCCCTGTATCACTTTCTGTTTGTACCGTTAACTTTGGGCATGGTGTGGATTCTGGTTATCATGGAATCCGCCTATGTGATTACCAGACAGGAAATCTACCGCGACATGACCCGTTTCTGGGGCAAGTTGTTCGGTATCAATTTCGCGCTGGGGGTGACCACCGGCATCACCATGGA
This sequence comes from Aquitalea magnusonii, assembly GCF_003202035.1. Classification (GTDB taxonomy): domain Bacteria; phylum Pseudomonadota; class Gammaproteobacteria; order Burkholderiales; family Chromobacteriaceae; genus Aquitalea; species Aquitalea magnusonii. Next base: position 23,529 of record NZ_QJKC01000034.1, read on the forward strand.
ATTCCAGTTTGGTACCAACTGGGCCTATTACTCGCATTATGTCGGGGATATTTTCGGCACCCCGCTGGCGATTGAAGGCTTGATGGCCTTCTTCCTGGAATCCACCTTTATCGGCCTGTTTTTCTTTGGCTGGGACCGGTTGTCGCGCGGCAAGCATTTGCTGGTGACCATCCTGATGGCCATCGGCTCCAATCTGTCCGCCTTGTGGATCCTGATTGCCAATGGCTGGATGCAGGACCCGGTGGGCGCGCATTTCAATTACCAGACCATGCGCATGGAAATGAGCTCGATGTGGGACATCGTGTTCAACCCGGTGGCCCAGGCCAAGTTTGTCCACACCGTCAGCGCCGGTTATGTGACGGCCGCCTGCTTTGTGCTGGGTATTTCCAGCTGGTACATCCTGAAGGGGCGTGACCTGGCGTTTGCCCGCCGCAGCTTCCGCATTGCTGCGGCCTTCGGTTTTGCTTCGGCCTTGTCGGTGATTGTGCTGGGGGATGAGTCCGGCTATACCGTGGCGGAATCGCAGCAAACCAAGATTGCCGCCATCGAAGGCATCTGGAATACCGAGCCGGCACCGGCTGCGCTGACCCTGTTTGCCATTCCGGACCAGGCTAATCGCACCAATCACTACGAAATCCGCCTTCCTTATGTGATGGGCCTGATTGGCACCCGCTCCACCAGCAAGGAAATCCCTGGCATCAATCAGATTGTGGCACGCAACAAGCAGCGCATTCTGAATGGTCAGCAAGCGGTCATTGCACTGGAAGCCCTGCGCAAGGCACCGCAGGATGCGGCTTTGCGTGCCGCCTTCGAAAACAAACAGGGCGACCTGGGCTTTGGCCTGCTGCTGAAAAAGTATGTGGCGGATGTGCGTACTGCCAGCCCGGCCATCATCGACCAGGCGGCCTGGAGCACCATTCCCGATGTGGCGCCGATGTTCTGGAGCTTCCGCCTGATGGCCGGTCTGGGCTTCAGCTTCCTGCTGCTGTTTGCCTGCGCCTTCTGGTTCTCGCTGCGCAACCGCTTTGCCGGCAAAACCTGGCTGCTCAAGTGGGCGCTGCTGTGGATTCCGCTGCCGTGGATTGCCGCCGAGCTGGGCTGGGTAGTGGCCGAATACGGTCGCCAGCCGTGGACGGTATACGGCCTGCTGCCGACCCACCTGTCCACCTCCTCGCTGACCGCGGGCAGTGTGGTGGCCTCGCTGACCGGCTTTGTGCTGTTCTACACCGGCCTGCTGATTGCCGAAATGTTCCTGATGGTGAAGTACGCCAAGCTGGGCCCGGCCAGCCTGGG
>NZ_QJKC01000035.1 GCF_003202035.1 Aquitalea magnusonii
GATGTGGCCGGCAATACCGCCAGCGCCAGCAATAGCGACAGCAAGGATACGGTGGCCACCATTGCCATCAGCAGTGATGGCAGTGGCAGCGATCACGTCTACAACAAGACCGAAAGCGGCGCGGTGGTGGTCAGCGGTACCACCACGGGTGTGGAAGCCGGCCAGACTGTCACCGTCACCTTTACTGACAGCGCCAACCACGTGGTCACCACCACGGCGACCGTGGCAGCCAATGGCAGCTGGACCGTTCCGGCCAGCAGCCTGAGCGGCCTGGTGGATGGCCCGGTAACGGTGAAAGCCAGCGTCAGCGATGTGGCCGGCAACCCGGCCAGCGCCAGCGTCAACGACAGCAAGGACACCACCGCCACCATCACCATCGGCAACGATGGCTCGGGCGGCGATCACGTCTATAACAGCAGCGAAAGCGCCGCCGCCGTGGTCAGCGGTACCACCACGGGCGTGGAAGCCGGCCAGACTGTCACCGTCACCTTCACCGACAGCGCCAACCACGTGGTCACCACCACGGCGACCGTGGCAGCCAATGGCAGCTGGACCGTTCCGGCCAGCAGCCTGAGCGGCCTGGTGGATGGTGCGGTAACGGTGAAAGCCAGCGTCAGCGACAAGGCCGGCAATACCGCCAGCGCCAGCAATAGCGACAGCAAGGATACGGTGGCCACCATTGCCATCAGCAGTGATGGCAGTGGCAGCGATCATGTCTATAACAGCAGCGAAAGCGGCGCGGTGGTGGTCAGCGGCAGCACCACGGGCGTGGAAGCCGGCCAGACGGTGACGGTGACCTTCACTGACAGCCAGGGCCACACGGCGACCAGCAGCGCCACCGTGGATGGCAGCGGCAACTGGACGGCCAGCCCGGCCAATCTGTCCGGCCTGAGCGACGGCAGCATCAGTGTCAGCTCCAGCGTCAGCGACAAGGCGGGCAATACGGCTAACGCCAGTGTGGCCGAAGGCAAGACTGCCACCTTGCCGGATGCCCCGGTGGTCGGCTTCCTGTCAAATGGCTTGACCAGCCAGTACTACAACGTGAACGACGGCAAGATCTCCAGCCCGCCGAGCGGCTCCACGTCCTTGAGTGTGGTGCAGGCCGACCTGCAGACGCTGAAGGCTGCCGCCACCTTTATCGCCACCAATCTCAACTATGGCGATGTGGGCGGGGTATGGCACGGCACGACCGAGTTCTCCAATAACCTTGGCACGACCGGCAATCTGTCCACCTTCCTGGGCGGTAATGCCACCAATCTGCAGCTAAACAGCAATTACACGACGACCACGCAGTCGATCATCCAGATGAATGGTGCCTTCAGCGCTGCCGCGGGCACCTACTATCTGAACGTGAACGCCGACGATGGTTATCAGATCAAGATCGATGGCCAGATCGTGTCCTCGATGACCGGCATTCAGTCGCAGAATGCGGCACCGGCCTCAGTCACCCTGGCCGCGACGGCGGGCAACCTGCATACCATCGAGATCCTGTATTGGGATCAGGGTGGCAATGCGGTGTTCCAGGCGGCCTTGTCCAACCAGCAGCTGGGCAATACCACAACCAGCGGCGTGCAAACCATCAGCCTGACCACCAACAACACCCTGACCGCTACCGTGACGCTGGACAGCACCGACCAGACTGATCTGAGCAAGGGTGGCGCGGTGACGATCAGCAGCAACACCGGTACCAATGTCACGCTGCACCTGAGCGGCAACAATCTGGTGGACTCCAGCGGAACGGTATACACCTACCAGAACGGGGTGATCTACCTGCCGGTGGTGGAACCGAGCACCGGCCAGACACTGACGGTGACCGCCACGGTCAGCGACGTGTACGGCAATGTGTCCAACCCGGGCAGCGGCAGCTATGCGCTGCCGAGCACACCGCCGGTCAGCATTGTTGCCGACACCAACCACGACGGCTATCTGAATGCCGCCGAGGTGACTGCGGCCGGCAGCACGATCAGCTCGACGGTGCAGCTTGACCCGGCGCTGATCAGTGCAGGTGGCAGTGCCAGCATCGTGGTGGTGGATGCCGGTACCACGACGACGCTGCAAGTCGGTTCCGGCGGTACGGTAACGGGGGCAGCCAATAATGTCTCTGGCAGCTACAACGCCACCACCGGCCTGCTCACCCTGACCATGAATGCGCCGGGTGATGGCAAGGCGGTGAGTGTGACCGCTACGCAGACCGACCACTACGGCATCAGTTCGTCCAATGGCACCGCGGCTGCCACCGAAGACATCAGCGCCCCGTCGGCGCCGACCGTGGTGATTGCCACCGATGCCAATAACGACGGCTACATCAACAAGGCCGAGCAGGGCAGCGCCACCACCGACACGGTGAACATCGGCCTGCCGAGCAATGCCAAGGCCGGCGACACGCTGAATGTCACCATCAACGGCGTGGTGCAAAGCGGCCATGTACTGACCGCTGCCGAAATCAGCGCCGGCAAGGTGGTGCTGACCCCGGCCACCCCGGCCGATGGCAGCACGCTGACAGTCACGGCCTCGGTCAGCGACCCGGCCGGCAATGCCTCGGCCAGCGTTAGCGACAGTGCCAAGATTGATCTGACGGCCACCATTGCCATCAGCAGTGATGGCAGCGGCAGTGACGGTGTGTACAACAAGAGCGAAAGCACGGCCGCCGTAGTCAGCGGCACCACCACCGGTGTGGAAGCTGGCCAGACGGTGACCGTGACCTTTACCGACAGTGCCAACCACGTGGTGACAGCTACCACGACGGTCGGTGCCAACGGGACCTGGACGATACCGGCCAGCACCCTGTCCACCCTGGTGGATGGTGCCGTGACCGTGAAGGCCAGCGTCAGTGATGTCGCCGGCAATACCGCGACGGCCAGCAATGTGGACCAACTGCTGACTGCCACACCGCATGATCCTTCGATCACGCCGGCAGCCTATGGCACATCAACCGGTCTGACCTGGCAGCAATGGAATGGCACGGTCAGCATGCCTTACAACGGGGGCAATGGTACGACCCCGGCCAATGTGGTGTCGACGCTCGACAGCACCACGGTCAAGCCGACCGCCACCACGACCATTAGCAGCATGAGCACGGTCAGCAGCAATGTCAGCACGGAAAATGTGACGACAGCAAATGGCAAGGGGATTGCCGACAAGGTGTCTGGTCTGATTTACCTGGAAGCCGGCCATACCTACAGCTTTAGTGGTGCTGAGGATGACTCTTTCTCGCTGAATGTGGGCGGTACGGTAGTGGGTACAGCAACCTGGGGTGCTGGTGGCAGCTTTAGCGGCAGCTATACGCCGACGGCTTCCGGCTGGTACACCATTGCGGCGTATCACGACAATGAAGCCGGTCCGGGCGCGTTCAACCTGAATGTCAGCGTGGATGGTGCTACTGCGGTCACGCTGGATACCAGCCATTTCGGTTTGGTAACCAGTGTCAGCGATCTGACCAATGCCGGGCTGACCGTCGGCTCTCTGGTTGGCAGTGGTGGCCAGGGTTACTACGTGCAGACCAGCGGGGCGTATAACATCTCGCTGGATAGCGCCAGCCAGACGGTGCTGAGCAATGGCGGGTCGGTGCATGTAACCACTTCCGCCGGCACCGATGTCAGCCTGCATCTGAGCAATGGCACGCTGACCGATGGCAGCCACACTTACAGCTACGCCAACGGTGTGATCGGTGTACCGGTCGCCATCAGCAGCGGGGCGGTAACGGTATCGGCTACCTTGCTTGATTCCGCTGGCAACAGCTCGCACACCATGAATGAAACGGTAGTGACCAGTGCTACCCCGGCAGCCCTCAGTGATCTGTCCGGTGTGGATACCTTCCGTTTCGAGCTGTCTTTCAATGGTGCGGCAGGAACCGGCTCGGCGCATAATGAGACGATCAACAACTTCAATGCCACATCGGTGACGCCGACTGGCACGGTCAGCACGCTGGATCTGCGCGACCTGCTGGTAGGTGAAAGCCATAGCGGCACGGCAGTGGGCAATCTGGCCAACTATCTGCATGTCACTACCAGCACGGTCAGCGGGGTAACGACCTCGGTGCTGCATGTCAGTGAAACGGGTCAGTACACCACCAACAGCAATGGCACTGCCCTGGATACCGCGCAGATTACCCTGAATGGTGTGGATCTGACGGCTGGGCATACCCTGACCAGTGATGCCCAGATCCTGCAAAACCTGCTGGGGAATGGCAAGCTGATCACCGACTAAGCACGCCGCAGCCCGCACAGCCGACAGCCTGACACGCTGTCGGCTTTTTTATTGTGCTCAGGCTGCCGTGCTGCCGGTTCCGGGCATGGAAAACCCCGCGTCCAGTGGCTGGAGGCGGGGTTGTGCCGGGCAGGGGGGAGGTCAGCTGATGGCCGGGCCAGTCAGGCAGTGCACCCCCATTTCGATGAGGGCGCTGGCGTCAGCCGTATCGTTGACGCCCTTGGCTTCCAGCCGCACGCCCATCAGCGAGGCCATGCGCAGCAGGCCGCGCAGCAGGGCGGCACGGCCCTCGTCGCTGTGAATGCCCTGGGTCAGGGTATTGTCCAGTACCAGATAGCTGATGCTGGCTTCATGCGTTCGTGCCACCAGCGCCATGTTGTGGCCCTGTATTTCTACCGCCAGCTGGTGGCCCGCCGGGCGGATGGCACGGCTGAAGGCAATGAAATGTTCCCAGTGCTCATCCAGTCCGGTTTCATGAAATTCGAAATTGATCTGGCGCTGCGGGTGTTGCTGCAGCAAGTGCAGGATGGCTGGCAGGAATTCCGGGTGATGCAGCGAGGCCGGCGACATGTTCACCGCCAGCACACCCTGCGGCCCCTGTTGCAGCGCCAGTGCCAGGGTATTGATGTCCAGCCGGTGGATCAGCCCCAGCCGGGCGGCCTGGGAAACCAGGCGCAGCGCGCCCATGGCCGGCACCTGCCCACTGGCCGGTCGGAACAGCATGCCTTCGTGCCACAGCACCGTCTTGTCCGGATCACATACCGGATACCAGCGCAGCTGTAGCGAGCCATCCTCGCAGGCGGTTTCCAGCAGCTGTTTCCAGTCGTAATCACTGGTCTGCTGCGGATTGCCGGCCCCGTCATCCAGTTTCCAGCTATTGAGCGGCTGGGCTTCGGCCACGCTCAGGCTATCGCTGGCACGGGTCAGCACTTCGCCCAGCTTGTCGCCACTCTGGAAGTGGGTGATGCCAATATGACCAAGGCCAGGCTGATCGGAGAGTTCCATCGTCCAGTACACCGGCCACAACAGGCAGAGCTCATCCGCCAGCTTGCAGGCTTGCGCGGCAGCCAGCTCGGGACAGAACAGGGCAAAATCGGCACCACGCAGGCGGGTGGCCATCCAGCCGCGATGGTGCTGGCACTGGGTGGACAGGTCGTCGGCCACGCGCTTGAGCAGGGCATCGGTGCGGCGGCCGCCCAGGCGCTGGTTAAGCTCGGCCAGGCCGGCAATGCGGATCAGCAGCAGATGGCCGCTGGCCGGGTCGGCTTGCGGGTCGAGCAGGCTGGAGAAGCGTTGCTCGAAGGCTTCGCGGTTGGGCAGGCCGGTGCTGCTGTCGGTCAGCGCGGCCCGCCGTAGCTGATCCACCTCGTCGCGCAGGCCAAGCAGGTAGTTTTGCAGCCGTTCCACCATATTGTTCATCGCGCCCGCCACCTCGGCCAGCTCGGGGATGCCGGGAACGGGAATGCGCATGAAGCGCTGTTCACTGATGGCGTGTGCCTGTTCGACCACCGCATGCAATTGCTTGCGCAGGCTGCGGATATCGAAAAAGCCGAGCAAACCGGCTGCCAGGCCAATCACCACCAGCCAGAACACGGTTTGCAGCGCACCCAGCCATAGCGAATGGTAGGCATAGCCCAGGTGCGCCACCACCACGATGCGCCCAGCCTGCAGCCAGCCATTGCTGACCTGGGCCTGGCCGCTTTGCGGTCTCAGCGGCAGCAGACGGTGAAACCAGGCCGGGGTGTCTTCCAGCCCGTTACTGTTGCGCAGATGGATGGCGGCATCGCCAGGGACGCCTTCCCAGCGCACCTCGGCAAAATGCCCTTGTTCGAAGGCGGCGCTGAGCAGGGTTTGCGCCATCACCGGGTCCGCCTTGTACTGGGTGACCATCAATGCCAGTGCGTTGGCGGTATCGGCGCTCTGGGCGCTCAGTTGCTGCTCCAGGTAATTGCGCGCATTCAGCAGATTGGCAATCAGCGCGCCGCCGATGGATAGCGTCACCAGCAGCAACAGCAGCAGCCACAGCCGCTGCACCAGGGAAAATTTACGTGTCATCACGGGCATGTTCAGAAAGAAAAGCCTTCCGTTTTCAGTTTATCCAGCAGCTGTTTCCAGCGGGTCAGCCGGTTGACATTGTTGTTCTGTGTCGCCCCCACCCAGATGCTTTCCATATTGAAGCTGAATACCGGAATCAGATCGGGGCGCTGCGAGGCGGGCTGGATGCTGGTGATCAGGTTGTCCAGAATCAGCGGCTCCACCGTGGGCGTGGGATAGTATGCCAGCACCATGTGGGCCTGGGTGATATTGCTGCTGGGGCCTCCTATGCGCGCCTTGACATAGGTCAGACGAATCTTGTCCGGCGACACACCCAGCAGGCGCAGTGACACATACTTGCCGATGACAAATCCCTTGCAGTCCGCCATGCCCTTGCCGAAGGTTTCCAGGGGGGTGGCCCAGTAATCTTCCTGTCGCCATACCTGGCTATTTTCGGCATAGGTGATGCGGCGATTGAAAAACTCGTTGACGTCTTTCAGGCGCTGGCTGTCGCTGCTGCCCGCACTATTCAGCATGCTTTGCCATTCGCGATACAGGCGCTGCGCCTGTGGGCCGTAACGCGCTACCGTCTGTTCGCTGGGCAGGCTGCTGCCAGTGACGCCAACACAGAGTAAGCACAACAGCAGGGGCAGCAATAACAGCCGCACTGCCGCCGCCGGGAGGGAGCGCGGCCGCGGGAGGGGTAAGGGTAGGATTCTCGCTGCGCAAAACTGGGGCATGATATTGATCTGGCACAAAAAGTTGCAGCGGTCAGAAATTTCCGTGTGTATAATTTATCTGTATTGAGTTTTAGTTTTTAATTATAAATAAACAAGATATTTCATATGGGGTAGTATTAATGAGAAGTCTACAGAAATCCATCAGATTGTCAGTGGCATTGGCACTCGGCGGCATTACTGCAGTACTGCCACAGCATGCCTTGGCGATCGATGTAGATACGGCCGTACAGCAGGCGGTGCTGAATAATCCGGAAGTGCTGGCCAAACTGCATCAGTTTCGCGGAGCGGGACAGGATGTGAATGTAGGCCGCGCCGGTTATATGCCCACTGTCGATCTGAGCTACGAATCCAATCGCCAGCGTTACGACTACCCCAGCAATGCCGGTGTGGCCAATCAAAATTACACCACACGTGGCTGGACGCTGAGCCTGAACCAGAATCTGTTCCAGGGCTTGCAAACCTATAATACGGTCAAGCAGCTGGGTTACGATCAGCAAGTGCGCTATTTCGACTTGCTCGATACCTCGGAAAGCATTGCCCTGCAAACCATCCAGGCCTATCAGGATGTGCTGCGCTATCGCCAGCTGGTGAATAGCGCGCAGGAAAACTATGCCATTCACAAAGGCATTTACGAACAGATCGAACAGAAGGTACAGGCCGGTGTCGGCCGTCGCGTCGATCTGGAGCAGGCCGCCGGTCGTCTGGCCTTGGCCGAGACCAATCTGCTGACCGACACGTCCAATCTGCACGATGTGTCCGCCCGCTATGCCCGTCTTACCGGCAGCGAACCGCCGGCCCAGCTGAACGAGCTGCCGGTGCTGACCGAAGCCTTGCCGCGCAACAACGACCTGATCAAGGACGCCGTCTTGCACAACCCGGCCTATCTGGGTGCGCTGGCCAATATCCGCTCTGCTGCTGCCGAAGTGAATGTCCGCCGCGGTGCGTTCTCGCCCACACTGGACTTGCAGGCCAGCAAGGCGCCCACCGACAGCTATGACGGCTACAACGGTCGCACCAATATCTCCTCGACCGCCATCATCTTCAACATCAACCTGTTCCGCGGCGGTGCCGACCGCGCACGGCTGGGGTCGGCTGCCGAGAAGCTGAATACCACCAGGGATCTGCGCGACAAGGTTTGCCGCGACATGCGCCAGACACTGAGCATTGCCAACAACAATATTCTCAAGCTCAAGGTGCAGATGAACTCGCTGCGTCAGCATGAGCTGTCCACCGAGAAGGCGCGTGATGCCTATCGCAAACAGTTCGACATCGGCCAGCGTACCCTGCTGGACGTGCTGGACAGCGAGAATGAATTGTTCGACGCCCAGCGGGCCTACATCAATGCCCAGTCTGATTACAAGGTTGCCGAAGCCACGGTGCTGGGCAACTCCGGTCGCCTGCTGGAAACGCTCAGACTGAAACCGGTGGAAAGCTTCCAGACCGACAGCAGCCTCAGTGATGAAGAGCAGAATGCCTGCAGCACGGCCTATACCGCTCCCACCCTGATCGATGTGCAGTCGATCCAGGCGCGCCACTATGATGCGGCGACTGTCGAGCCGGTGGCAGCCCCGGCGCCCGCGGTTGCGGCCGCTGCTCCGGCGGCACCGCAACCGAAAAAGACCAAAAAGAAGAAAATCGACGCTTCGATGGCCAAATAAGCGCGGCGCACAACATACCGCAGCGTCCGTGGGGCAAACTGTGCCGACACGGGCTGCTGCAGGTGTTGTCAGCGGCACCAGGCAGAACGGGACAGCAATGTCCCGTTTTTCATTGGGAGAGTGTGGCAGAGGACAGCAAGCGCTGCCGTGCAGACCTGAGCGACAGGGCTGGATGTACAGGGCAGGCGGAGAGGTGAGGTGGCCGACAGGAGGGCGGCCTGCTGCCCGCTGACGCATGCAGCAGGCACGGCAGCACCGCCCCCGTTCCGGTATTACATTCGCTTCCTGTCAGGCAATGGCGCAGCACGCCAGCGCGATTTCGCCATTGCCGGCTGATCAGGACATCTTGATGAACTTGCTGACGCGATCTCCCGCGTCAGCCTGCTCGGCATCCGCGCCATTTGCCAGGTCGGCAGCTTGCGGCGGATTGAAGGCAGATTCCTGCGGTTCGGTACGCAGGCGGCTTTCCAGTTGCTGCACGGTTTCTTCCAGCACGGTCACCTTTTCCTGGGCGCTGACCGCCTTGCTGCCGAATTCGTGCAGCTTGGGCAGCATCTGGTTCAGCTTGTTTTCGTTGGCGGTGTTGATGCTCAGCTGATGCGACAGCTGTTTCTGGGTGGCGATCAGCTCCTGGGTCTGGCGGTCATAGGCCATGGACAGCTCCAGGCGCAGGCGTTCCAGTTCGTCACGCTCCTGTTCCCAGGATTTTTGTGCGGCGTACAGATTCTGGTTGGCGATTTTCTTCGCGCATTCCCAGACGCTGGCCAGCATTTCATTGTAGATCTTGGACAGTTCTTCAGGCGTATTGCCGCTCAGCTGGGCTGCGGAGGCCGGCAGCACCTTGCGCCACTCTTTCAGCACCTGGCTGGCGGTGACCATGTCGATGCCAGCGAGTTCCCGGACCTTGTCAAGCGCCGGCATTTCGCTTCTCCCCGATTGCTCGTACAGCAGATTGGCAATAGAAAAAATCCGATCCCTGACTTCAGTCGGCACTTGCATCCGATTATCCATTTTAACTCTCCTGTCTAATTGCACTCCTACCTGGTTTATCAGAATACCATTGTCGGAAGTGCTAAATTGCTAACCTACAGTTTACCACCCAAAGTGGCCAAAGTGAGCCAACGCCATAAATGGTACATAAACACATTAAACCAGCCTGAACCAGACCATTGGTCGCTATTCAGCTACGATTCAGCTGGCAGTGCCGGAGGAAATCTGCTGCCACTCCATCGGCGGGCCTGTTTCGTCCATCCCTTACAAACAAGATGGTGACGGCTGATCAGGCCGGCACCATCTTCATTAATCGGCAGATGATTATCCGGATGGATTATCAATTTGCCATGTTTTATTGCAGGATGATTGCCGTGTGACGGCAATCATCCGGCTAGTTCTTCAACTGCTGTTGCAGCTTTTCGATCCGCTTGTTCAAACCATCCATCTTGGTCAGCGCCTCGTCAATGGAGTGCAGTTTCTTTTGCAGCTCTTCGATGCGGAGGTCTTCATTGCTCATGCTGGTCTGGGCCGCGGCCGGTTTGCTGACGGGGGCTGGCCTGGTGTTGGTGACCGGCTTGCCAGGGGTCTTGCCAGAGGCCTGGGCAGTGGGTTTGCTGGCCGGCTTCAGCACCAGTTTTGTCTTGAGTGGCAGTTTGTCAGAATGCAGGATTTTATCAATCTGGCCTTTTGATACCGCCTTGATACGGGAGGTATCGGGCAGCTGGAGCAAGGCACCCTGCTTGAGCCGGTTGGGATTGCCGCCGACAAAAGCATGCTTGTTGGCCAGATACAAGGCAGCCATGGTCTGGTTGATGCTGGTATTGGCGGGTTTCAGCTGGCGGGCCAGGCGCCACAGGCTGGCACCACGGGTGGCCCTGATCTGCTGCGGCGTGGTGGCAGGCTTGGGCTCTGGCTTGCTGGCGGCTAGCGGAGTGCTGAGCGGCTCGCTACGCACCACGGTCTCTGCGGCAGGCGGCTGCGGCGGTGTGCTGACTGGAGCAGGGGCAGTGACCGGCGCGGCGACGGTGCTTGCCACAGGGGCGGCTGCCGGTGTCGCCACCGCAGCCAGCACAGGGCTTGCCACCGGGGCCGCTTGTGCCGGCGCGGCGACGGTGCTTGCCACAGGGGTGGCTGCCGGTGTCGCCGCCGCTGCCAGCACAGGGTTTGCCGCCGGGGCCGCTTGTGCCGACGTGGCGACGGTGCTTGCCACAGGGGCGGCTGCCGGTGTCGCCACCGCAGCCAGCACAGGACTTACCACCGGGGCCGCTTGTGCCGGCGCGGCGACGGTGCTTGCCACAGGGGCGGCTGTTGGTGTCGCCACCGCTGCCAGCACAGTGTTTGCCGCCGGAGCGGTGTTCGGGCTCAGGAATGCATTGTATTCCCGCACTTGCCATTTGGATAAAGCCTCGATTTTAATGGCAAAGCGCAGATGAGGTTCGTCAATGGGTTGATTCGAGCTGATATGAATCATGCCACCCTGATCGGAAGAAAGCAGGGTAAAGCGCAGGGATGACAGAAAGCGGGAAGAATAAGCATCGGGGTCGCGGACTTCGGTTTCGCTGGCCAGCGCGATTCTGGCATTGTCCAGCTCCTCGGCAGTGAATCCGACCAGATTAATATCAGCCTGAAACGGTTCGCCCAGGTGTGATTTGACCTGTAAATCTCCCAGGCCGGCCAGTGCATTGGCCGAAAGGAAGGAAGATACAATCATGCTCCCCAGCTTGATTTTATCGCAACCCGACATGATATTGCTCCAAAAATGATTTCCATAAACAGGCTATGGATGCGGCCATTGCAGGGTAGCTGGCCGCTGGAATTTTGATTTGTTAGTGTGCACTGCCGATTATTATTTGCCAGGCAATCATTATTTGCTGCGGTAAAACAATATCGCGGCGGTTGCGCTGGCAGGCTAATCATTTGCGGCTTTATTTATTATGTTCAGTGCGCTATCCTGTTTATTCCTGCCGGACACGCACAGTTTAAAGCGGAATGGCGACACAATAGCCACGCCGTGATTTTTGTCAGCCGCTTTTGAACGGTTGCCCGAACCTGCCGCCTGCTCTGTACCGCAGCCACGGTTTCATTGTTCCCTGTCCGTCTGGCGCAGCACTGCTGCCCGCGCCTGCCCCGGTACTGCCGGAAAGCCAGCCGAAAGCCTGATCCTAAAGCTGTTTTATTGCGTCTTTTCGCCCGGTTTGCTGGTTGCCCATCGTTTTTTCAATGTTTTGCCAACAATTTTCCCGATTTGCCTAAAGACTTTTCCTTTTAAACAGCTCATAAATCTGCTGAGTTTGTAGGCATTGTACTGTCCTGTCAATCGCGGAAGTGCTTGTCATGTCCGGGCCCGGATTCCGCTCTGAAGCGCGTGTCTGCAGTCCGGCATGGCCAGGTCTGCCGGGCAAGCTGGCTTGCGCGTGATCAAGGCCGGATCGCGGCGGCCGGCGCTGGCCAACAGCGATGCGGCAGCCGTGTCACGACAAGCACAAGGCCGCCCGGAGAGCGGCCTTGCCAAGGGTGAAACCGGCTGGCGGGGTCAGACGCGGAAGCGGTTCAGGCTGTCATTGAGGGCGGCCGACAAGTCTTTCAGCTGCTGGGCCAGTTGGTGCGATTCCTGTACCGAGCGGTTGGTGCTGTCGTTCATCTGGGCGATCTGCTCGACATTGCGTGCCACATCCTGGCTGGCCTGGCTTTGTTCCTTGATGGCACCGGCGACATCGCCGATCTTGTCTACCGAGCGTTGTGACAGATCGCGGATCAGTTGCAGCGAAGTAGCCACCTGCTGCGTGCTGCTGACACCGGTCTCGATGCGGGTATTGGCTTGCTGCATGCTGTGGAAGGCTTGCTGGGTATCGGTCTGCACCGCGGAAATGCGCGAGGAAATTTCGGCCGTGGCCACGCTGGTGCGTTCGGCCAGCTTGCGTACTTCATCGGCCACCACGGCAAAGCCACGCCCCATTTCGCCGGCGCGTGCCGCTTCGATGGCGGCGTTCAGTGCCAGCAGATTGGTCTGGTCGGCGATGTCGCGTATCACCTTGACGATGTCGCCGATTTCGCCGGAGCGCTGGTTGAGCTGGTCGATGACGCGCGAGGTTTCGGTAATGCTGCTGGCGATCTGGCGGATTTCAGCGGCAGCCTGGATGGCCAGCTGGCTGCTCTGGGTGGCTTCGCTGGTGGCGTGGCGTGCCTGTTCTTCCACGCCCTGGGTGTTGTCCGACACCATGTGGATGCTGACGGTCATCTGTTCGATGCTGGCGGCACAGGCGGAAGCGGCTTCCGATTGCTGGTGCGAGGCCTTGGCCACATAGTCGCTGACCTGGCCCAGCTGGTCGGCCACGCCGACCAGTTGCGAGGAGTAGCCGTGCGATTCCTGGATCAGCGTGCGTACCGTGCCGACCAGATCGGCCACCGAGCGGCCCATGCTGCCCAGCTCATTGCGGCCCAGATCGGGAAACTGGTGGGTCAGGTCTCGGCTTTGTGCCAGATGCTGGCTGCTGTCGCGCATGCTGTTGAGCGGGTGGCGGATGGAGCGGATGATCAGCCAGGACAGGGCCAGGCCCAGCAGCAGGGCGATGGCCAGCAGCGCCAGCACGGCGATGCGTACCGAGGCCGAGGTGGCATTGATCTGGCTGCCCAGGGCATTGACGGCTTCCACGGCCGACTTGCTGATGGTCTGCAGCATGTCTTCCATCTGGTGCACGTTTTCCTTGTACTTGCCAATGGCGGCATTGCCGTCGGCCGGTGTGCTGATGCTGCCGGCTTCCACCTGGGTGCTGACCGCGTTGAAGCCATCGGCATAGGCTTGCAGCAATTCGCCCTGCCGGGTGACCGGGCCGGTGAGCGTGGCGCTCAGGCTGTTATTGCCGTTGTTCAGTTCCTGCAGCAGGGCTTTGACCGTTTCCTGTGCCTTGGCATAGGTTTCTTTCCATTTGCCCAGATATTCGCTGCGTTTTTCCAGTGAAGCGATATTGAGGAAATAGTCTTTCTCGTAGCGACGCAGATTGCCCATGTGCACGCGCAGCTGGGATACATCACGGAAAAACACCAGTTCATGGCTGGCAACGTCGTCGACGCGCTGGTCGATGCGGCCCAGTCCCTGCAGGGTGATGCTGCCGATGATGGCCAGCGCCAGCAGCAGCAGGCTGAAGCCTATGGTGATGCGCGCGGCGATGGATAGATTTTTCATTGAATTCCCCGAGCCTCGTGGCCAGACAGATGGATGACGAATGGGTGGCTGCATGCTTTTGCAATCAACATTCTGTCTTCTATATGACTTGATGATTGCACCAGGGGTCGGACTGGATTTTATTGTTGTCGCCAGCGCCGCTGTGACCATGCCTGCCACACCCGGCCGGCACATTAGCATGGTATTGCTTAACAATCACCCTTTGTTGCTAGGTTGTTAGCTTGGCAAAGCCAGACCAAGGGCCTGGTAGGTATTGGACCAAAGGGCAGGTGTTAAGGTATTCAAGTCCATATTTCTCAATTCGGCCATGATCATGGCGAATTTTTGCAGATTGGCCGGTGCATTGGGCTGTTGCGTGGCCCATTGCGGGCGGATGTCGGGGGCGTCGGTTTCCAGTACCAGCGCATGCAGCGGCAGCGTGGCGGCCAGCTCGCGGATACGGCGCGAGCCCTCATAGCTCATGGCGCCGCCAAAACCCAGTTTGAAGCCCAGGCGGATGAAGGCATCGGCTTGTTGCCGGCTGCCATTGAAGGCATGGGCAATGCCACCGGGCACCGGGATCTGGCGCAGGTATTTCAGGATGCGATCCTGCGCCCGGCGCACATGCAGCAGCACTGGCAGATCGTATTTGCGTGCCAGTTTCAGCTGCTCCACCAGCAGTTGCTCCTGGCGGGCGGCATCCAGTCCCGGCACATAGTAGTCCAGCCCGATTTCACCCACCGCCACCGGGGCATGCTGTTGCAGATGTTCTTCCAGGCGCTGCAGGTGATCATCCATGTGGCGTTGCAGATAGATGGGGTGCAGGCCAAAGGCAATCCAGCAGCCATAGCGCTGGCGCATGGCCAGGCTGTCGGCAAAGCTGTCGCTGTGGATGGAAGGCAGCAGCAACTGGCCGATGCCGGCGGCCTGGGCTGCGGCGACGATGGCATCGCGCTGGCCGTTGAATTCCGGCGCATCCAGATGGCAGTGCGAGTCGATCAGGCAGCAGGCGGGGGCAGGCTGAAAGCGCATGGCGGGCTCCACGGGGTGAGGCGCATGTTGTAACACGATCCGGCCGGCGCCTGCAGGCTTAGTGCTTGCTCAGCAGCCGCATGAAATGGCCAATCGACATCGGCTTGCCGAACAGATAGCCCTGGAAGGCGCGGCAGTGCTGTTGCAACAGGAACTGGCGCTGGCTGGCGGTTTCCACCCCTTCGGCGATCACTTGCAACTGCATGCTGCCGGCCAGGGCGACAATGGTGCGGATGATGGAGACATCGCTGGCATTGCTGTCGATGTCGCGCACGAAGGACTGGTCGATCTTCAGCTGGTCCAGTGGCAGGCGCTTGATATAGGACAGTGAGGAGTAGCCGGTGCCAAAGTCATCCAGCGAAAAGCCCACGCCATCCTGTTTCAGTGCCTGCATCTTGCGCACCGTGTCGTCCACATCCTGCAGCAGCAGGCTTTCGGTCAGTTCCAGCTTCAGTTTGTGCGCCGGTGCGCCGCTTTGTTGCAGGGCCATCCGGACCATGGCAACAAAGCCGGGCTGATGGAACTGGCGGGCGCTGACATTGACCGACAGTTCCAGCCCGGCGGTGGCAGGATCGGCCGCCCAGGCGGCCAGCTGGCGACAGGCGGTATACAAGACCCATTCGCCCAGCGGCACGATCAGGCCGGATTCTTCGGCCAGCGGGATGAAGCTGGCCGGCGACACCAGGCCGTAGTCCGGCCGCTGCCAGCGCAGCAGGGCTTCGGCTCCGGTGATGCGGCCTTCGGCGTCTACCTGTGGTTGATAGAACAGCTGGAATTCCTGCTGTTGCAGTCCGCGGCGCAGGTCGGCTTCCAGCTCGGCGCGGGCGGTGACCGCCTGCTGCATTTCCGGATCGAAAAAGCGCAGGGTATTGCGCCCGGCGCCCTTGGCCTGGTACATGGCCAGGTCGGCCCGTTTCAGCAGTTCTTCCACTGTGGTGGTATTGCCGAAGAACAGGACCGCACCCAGGCTGCAAGTATTGTGGTGGGTGCCTTCCAGCATGGGGTAGGGGCGGGCGAGCGAGTCCAGTATGCGCTGGCCCAGCTCGCGGGTTTGCTGCGCGGCCTGCTGTTGTTGCGGGCTGAGTCTTTCCAGCATCACCACGAATTCATCGCCCCCCAGCCGCGCCACGGTGTCGCCGTCGCGCAGGCAGTCATTCAGGCGCAGTGCCACTTCCTGCAGCAGGCGGTCGCCCATGTCATGACCCAGGGTGTCGTTGAGGGTCTTGAAGTTGTCGAGGTCGATAAACAGCAGGGCGCCGGTTTGCTGGTTGCGCGCGCTATTGTCCAGCGCCACCTGCAGCCGGTCCAGCAGCAGGCGGCGGTTGGGCAGCTGGGTGAGCGGGTCGTAAAAGGCCAGTCGCTTGATCTTGTCTTCCGCCGCCTTGCGCTGGGTGATGTCGCTCATGGTGCCGACGTAATGGCTGACCTTGCCATCCTCGCCCAGTACTGCGCTGATGCTCAGCCATTCCGGGTAGATTTCGCCGTTCTTGCGACGGTTCCAGATTTCCCCCTGCCAGGCACCCAGTTCGCGCAGGCTGTGCCACAGGCGGCGGTAGAAGGCCGGGTCGTGCCGGCCCGACTGCAGGATGCTGATCTTGCGGCCCACCACGTCCTCGGCCTGGTAGCCGGTGATTTTGCTGAAGGCACTGTTCACCCGCAGGATGACGGTATGGCAGTCGGTGACCACCATGCCCTCCTGCGCCTCGAAGGCGGTGGCGGCGATGCGCAGCAGCTGCTCGGCATGCTTGCGTTCGGAAATATCGCGCGAGGAAGCATACAGATAGCGCCGGCCGCCGATATTCATGGCCTTGGCATTGACCTCAACCTCGATCTGGCTGCCATCCTTGCGGCGGTGGCGGGTTTCCAGGCGGTAGCCCTGTCCGCTTTCGTCCTGCAGCAGCTGCTCGAACAAGCCGGCGGGTACGGCATCATCCCAGTCGGACAGTTGCAACTGGCACTGGCGCAGTTCATCCGGGGCATAGCCCAGCATGCTGGCAAAAGAATCGCTGAATTCAGTGAGCCGGCCATTTTCATCCAGGATGTGGATGCCGTCTGCCGCCGTCTGCAACAGCGCGGCCTGGCGCATGGTTTCTGCCAGCGCCGCGTGTTCGGCGGCCTCGCGCTCCGAGGTTTCCTGTGCCAGTGCACGGGTGCGCAGCGCCACCAGCAAGGCCAGCTCGGCACGGTGGCGGCGCAGCTCCAGCATCTGCCAGGCCAGCCAGCCCAGCAGCAAGCTGATGCCCAGCACCAGCGCACTATTGATGCCGATGCGCTGCTGGTTGCGCCAGCCATCCTGTGGCTGCACATCCAGCGTCCACACCCCGTTCGGCATATTGATGTGGTAATGCACCGGATCGCTCAGTGCCGGGTTCTTGCTGTCTGCGCCGGCAATGATCTGCACCTGTCTGGTGTCCGGATGCAGCCGCCACAGGCGGTATTGATAGCCGCGCTGCGGCAGCCAGTTCAGCCCCGCCCCTTGCAGGACATCGGGAAAGCGCACCAGCGCGATGGAAAAGCCCCAGAAGTGCGGTTTGCCATCGCTGTCGCGGCCAATGAAAATCGGCAGGCGGCCCACGGCGCCGATGCCGCCCTGCACCAGCGGGAAGGGGCCGGCCAGGGTCATCTGGCCGGTATCGCGCGCCATGAAGGCTTCCTTGTTGCGCGCCGGGTCGGCCAGCAGATTGTGGCCGATGGCCTTTTCATTGCCCTTGAGCGGATAGATCTGCTGCACCACGCCGGCGGGGGCCAGCTGCAGCGACATCACGCCGGGATAGTAGACGATCAGCGGGCGGGCAAAGGTGTCAAACTCGTTCAGCTGGCCATGGCCCTGCCGCACCATGGCACCCAGGGCATAGGTGGAGGACAGGGCGCGGTCAATGGCTACCCTTACCGCATTGCCACGGTCGCTGGCATCGGCCAGCGCCTGGGAGCGGGCAACTTTTTCGTCTTGCCGCGCGGCGACATACACCACGCTCATGCCGACAAGGCAGGCAAGCAGGGCGACCAGCAGGCTGATCAGCCAGGAGCGCCAGATTTTATTCACGTTAGCCAGTACAGAAGGATGAAAAACGGCAGCGCAGCGGCCGGATCGGCCAGCTGCCAGACCCTGGCAGGCAGCCTGCACATACAGGCTGCTAGTTTACTGAGCAATTTCCGAGCTTGTCATGCCGAATGCAAACCATTTCGCACTGTTTTGCGCCTGATCAGTTGCCTGGCGCGAAGCGGCGGCGGACGGCCCCGTGCCAGCGCCATCCAGCGCAGCCCTGCTGCCGCATGCGGCCCTGCTTCTGTCGGCCTTGGCATTCCCAGCGCAGAGGGCTGGCGCGAAAAGCCAGCACCCGCCCCCTGCGACAATTGGTCACATCCCAAGCGACTGGCAAATTGCTAATCTCACCCGGCTTGCTGAGCAAACAATTGTTTGCCAGCCGCGCCAGCAGGCCCGTTTTGTGTTCCCCACCAGCCGGAATGGGCTTGCCAACAAGATGGCAGGCATTGACCTCGCCCGCATTCCATTCCGTTGCTCACTTGGGAAACATCATGCAATACCATCAAAAGCCTGCCGTGCTGGCAGTGACCCTGGCCTTGGCCGCGCTGTGTCAAGGCGCGCTGGCCGAAGACAATAACGCCCTGCAAAGCATGCCGGAGGTGGTGGTCCACGGCACGCGCCCGGACAGTCTGGCTGCTGGCAGCACGCTCGACGCGGCCCAGCTGGCCGCCCAGAAAGCCCGCAGCAGCGACAGTGCCCAGCTGCTGCAGGACATCCCCGGCCTCAGCCTGCATGGCGCAGGCGGCTTGTCCAGCCTGCCGGTGTTGCGCGGTCTGGCCGACGACCGCCTGCTGGTCAAGACCGATGGCATCAGCCTGATTGCCTCCTGTCCCAATCACATGAACTCGCCCTTGTCCTACATGGATGCCAGCAAGGTGGACAGCGTGCAGGTGTATAACGGCAGCGCCCCGGTCAGTGCCGGCGGCGACAATATCGGCGGCGTGATCGTGGCCAAGGCTGCCGCCCCGCGCTTTGCCGAAACCGGACAAACCCTGCTCACCGGCCAGATGGGGGCTTATTACCGCAGCAATGGCGATGCCAGCGGTGCCAACCTGTCCGCCACGGTGGCCAATGACCATGTCAGCATCAACTACAGCGGCTCCACCGCCCGTTCCGGCGATTACGACGCCGCCGCCCCCTTCAAGAAAGCCGGTGCGTCCTCTGGCCGCGCCTGGCTGGATGGCACCACCGTCGGCTCCTCTGCCTACAACACCCAGAACCACGAAGTCAGCGTGGCCTGGCGCGATAGCTACCAGCTGCTGGAAGCCAAGGTGGGGGTGCAAAGCACCCCGTACGAAGGCTTTGCCAACCAGCGCATGGACATGACCGACAACAGCAGCAGCCAGTTCAACCTGCATTACAACGGCCAGTTTGGCTGGGGTGAACTGGATGCGCGGCTATACGACCAGTATGTGCGTCACAGCATGAACTTTGGTGATGACAAGCAAACCGTTTACGGTATCTATCAAAATGGCATGCCAATGGACACCGCCAGCCATACCCTGGGCGGGGCGCTGCTGCTCGACCTGCCGCTGGGCCAGCGCGACAAGCTGAAGCTGGGCAGCGAATTCCAGCGCTACGGCCTGAATGACTGGTGGCCGTCTGCCGGCAGCGGCATGGGCATGATGAGCCCCAATACCTTCTGGAACATCAAGAACGGCACGCGCGACAAGCTGGACCTGTTTGCCGAATGGCAGGCCGACTGGACCCCCCAATGGCGCAGCATCCTGGGCCTGCGTGCCTCCCAGGTAAAGAGCAATGCTGACAATGTGGCGGGCTATAACAGCATGGCCTCCTATGCCACCGATGCCGCTGCCTTCAATGCGCTGAACCATCAGCAGACCGACCACAATATCGACCTGTCCGCCCTGGCACGCTACACCCCGTCGGCCGGGCAGCAGTACGAACTGGCCTACGCCCAGAAAACCCGCTCGCCCAATCTGTACGAGCGCTATACCTGGTCCAGCATGGGCATGGCCGCCATCATGAATAATTTTGCCGGTGATGGTAACGGCTACTTTGGCAACCCCAACCTCAAGCCGGAAGTGGCGCACACCCTTAGCAGCAGTGCCGACTGGCACGCCGCCGACGGCAGCGCCTGGGGCCTGAAAATCAGCCCCTACTACAGCTATGTGCAAAACTACATCGATGCCCAGCGTTGTGGCACCAGCCTGTGTGGTGGCAGCAGCAACCTGACCAGCACCAACAGCTATGTCACCCTGCAATACGTCAACCAGAACGCCCAGCTGTATGGCGTGGATGTCAGCGGCAAACTGCGGCTGGCCAACGGGCCGCAATACGGTAGTGTCGATGCCACCGCCCAGCTCAGCTATACCCGCGGCGAAAACCTGACTACCGGCGACAACCTCTACAACATCATGCCGCTGAATGCCAAGCTGGCGCTGGTGCACAGCCTGGGCCAGTGGAGCAATACCGCCGAACTGCAGCTGGTGCGTGCCAAGACCGATGTCTCGGCCGTGCGTAATGAAATCAAGACGCCGGGCTACAGCCTGTTCAACCTGCGCAGCCGCTATGAGTGGAAACAGTTCAGCGTGGATGTAGGGGTGGACAATGTGTTCAACCGTTACTATGTGCAGCCGCTGGGCGGGGCCTATACCGGCCAGGGGATGACCATGGCCAAGAACCCCAGCGGGGTGGGTGCCTGGGGGACGGGCGTGCCGGGTGCCGCCCGTTCGCTGTATACCGCGCTTAATTACCGTTTCTGATTGCCGGAAGCCGGCAGGCCACGCCAGGCGTGGCCGCAGAAACCACAGCCGGACTGCGACAAAATGTCGCAGCCGGCTTTTTTCATGAAGGGAAATGTAACGGAGCCGCGGGCTTGCCAGATAATCGGGGCGCTCGCTTGAATGACAAAGGTTGATAACAATGAACAGAAGCAAACTTGGATTGCTGGGCAGCGCACTGCTGCTGGCCGGATTCTCCAGCCAGGCGCTGGCCTGTGCCAGCTGTGGCTGTACCTTGAGCTCCGACTGGGAAAGCCAGGGCTTTACCTCGCAAGAGGGCCTCAAGCTGGATATCCGCTACGACTACCTGAACCAGAAGCAGCTGCGTCAGGGCAGCCACACCATCTCCGCGGCCAATGCCAGCCAGGTGACCACCCCGGACGGGGATGCGCAGGAGGTGGAGAAATACACCAAAAACCAATATCTGACGCTGGGTCTGGACTATGCCTTCTCCAGTACCTGGGGTGTCAATGTGCAAGTACCGTACATCGACCGCCAGCACAGCACGCTGGGGCAGCGGTCGGATGGTAGCAGCCCGGCGGATGGCGCCTATGACTCGCACACGCAAAGCCTGGGGGATATCAAGGTACTGGGCCGTTATCAGGGCCTGACCGCCCAGCATAATCTGGGCCTGCTGTTCGGCCTGAAGCTGCCCACCGGCAGCCATACCCAGACCGGTACCTCTACCGACCCGTCCAATCCGGGGGATAGTGCCAGCATTGACCCGGGTTTGCAGCCGGGCACCGGCACCACCGACCTGATTCTGGGCGTGTATTACTTTGACGCGCTAAACAAGAACTGGGACTACTTTGCCCAGGCGACCGTGCAGAAGGCGCTGGATACCGTGGACGAATATCGCCCCGGCACCGGCTACAACGTGAACGTGGGCGTACGTTACATGGCCTGGCAGGGCATCACCCCGCAGCTGCAGCTCAATACCCGTTATGTGATTCACGACCATGGTGCCTATGCCGACCCGGTCAGCACCGGCGGCACACTGATGTATCTGAGTCCGGGGCTGTCGTTTGCCGTCAACAAGCAGACCACGCTGTACAGCTTTGTCCAGCTGCCGGTCTACCAGAAGGTCAACGGCGTGCAACTGGCTCCGCGCTATACCGCCAGCGTTGGCGCGCGCTTCGCCTTCTGATGAAAAACCGGGGCCCTGCATGGCCCCGGTATTATTTTGCCTGCAGCCAGGGGGTGACTTCTGCCTCCAGCACCTTCTCGTCCACGGTCGGGCTGCCCACGCTGCCATCGCGCCGCAAAATGCCCTGGCGGTCGATGACAAAGGTCATCGGCAAACGCCAGATACGGCCAAAACCGGCTAGCTTGCTGTCGCGGCCTACGGCACCGGTGTAGGCAAATTGCTGCATGATGGCGCGTACGTTCTGGTCCTCGCTGGCTTCATCCATGCTGACGGCAAACACTTGCAAGCCTTGTTGCTGATGGCGCAGGTAATAGTTTTGCAAGGCCGGCATTTCCTCGCGGCAATAGCTGCACCAGGTAGCCCACAGATTGAGCACCACCACTTGCCCCTGCAATTGGGCAGAGGAAATGGTCTGGCCATCCAGGGCATGCAGGACAAAGGGTGGAACCGGCTGGCCCACCTCCAGTGAAGCCGACCGTGCCGGCAGGGCGGTCAGCAATAACAGGGCAGCAAGCGCCAACAGCTTGGCGGGGGGGCGGATGAACATGGCAGGACCTGTCAGTCAAGGAAGGTGGCGAATACAAGCTGGCGGCATGATAGCGCGTATTCTGCCCGCGCAGCAGCCTGCATCAGCGCCGCCATTAAACCCTGCGACAATTTGCCACATTTTTAATTCCGGCCAACTGATTTATATTGCATTACGCAATACAAGCACTCCAAGGCTTGCTAGCCCATTTGCATCACTGTCCTGACCAGACAGATAAAATGCCCGCCCTGACCAGGTGGGCATTTTTATTGGCTAAATAAAACAGGCTGATCAGCTATTGCGACAAAATGCCACATTCAAAAATACCCGCCATGCCATTACACTGTCCACACCTCAAACAAACTTCAAACATTTGTTGAGAGCCGCCTCCCCCGGGGCGGCTTTTTTTATGGCATGACTGTTTGCTGCGTGGCTGCGGCAATATGTCGCAGCCGCGCAGCGCTTGAATGGCCGGGTGTTTGCTGCCTTGCGACATTTGGTCGCATTTATCAATATCCATTTGTATGGCATGGTTTTGTCCGCGTCTGTCATTTAAGAGAATTGCGATGAAAGACAAAAAGAAATACCGCCGGGATATTGCCTGGGTGTTGATTGTGAAACTGATTTTACTGACCCTGTTATGGTCGGTTTTTTTCCGTGAACGGCCGGCGGTGGTGCCGGCCAAGGCCGCCACGCACTGGCTGCAACACGAGGAGCTAGCACCATGAATGAAGCACTGGTCGATATATCGCGGCTGCAGTTTGCCGTGACCGCCCTGTATCACTTTCTGTTTGTACCGTTAACATTGGGCATGGTGTGGATTCTGGTTATCATGGAATCCGCCTATGTCATTACCAAACAGGAAATCTACCGCGACATGACCCGCTTCTGGGGCAAGTTGTTCGGTATCAATTTCGCGCTTGGGGTGACCACCGGTATTACCATGGAATTCCAGTTTGGTACCAACTGGGCGTATTACTCGCATTATGTCGGAGATATTTTCGGCACCCCGCTGGCCATTGAAGGGCTGATGGCCTTCTTCCTGGAATCCACCTTTATCGGTCTGTTCTTCTTTGGCTGGGACCGGTTGTCACGCGGTAAGCATTTGCTGGTGACCATCCTGATGGCCATCGGCTCCAATCTGTCCGCCTTGTGGATCCTGATTGCCAATGGCTGGATGCAGGACCCGGTAGGTGCGCATTTCAATTACCAGACCATGCGTATGGAAATGAGCTCGATGTGGGACATCGTGTTCAACCCGGTGGCACAGGCCAAGTTCGTCCACACCGTCAGCGCCGGTTATGTAACTGCCGCCTGCTTTGTACTGGGTATTTCCAGCTGGTACATCCTGAAAGGCCGTGACCTGCCGTTTGCCCGCCGCAGCTTCCGCATTGCTGCGGCCTTCGGTTTTGCTTCGGCCTTGTCGGTGATTGTGCTGGGGGATGAGTCCGGCTATACCGTGGCGGAATCGCAGCAAACCAAGATTGCCGCCATGGAAGGCATCTGGAATACCGAGCCGGCACCGGCTGCGCTGACCCTGTTTGCCATTCCGGACCAGGCTAATCGCACCAATCACTACGAAATCCGCCTTCCTTATGTGATGGGCCTGATTGGCACGCGCTCCACCAGCAAGGAAATCCCTGGCATCAATCAGATTGTGGCGCGTAACAAGCAGCGCATTCTGAATGGTCAGCAAGCGGTGATTGCACTGGAAGCCCTGCGCAAGGCACCGCAGGATGCGGTTTTGCGTGCCGCCTTCGAAAACAAGCAGGGCGACCTGGGCTTTGGCCTGCTGCTGAAAAAGTATGTGGCTGACGTACGCACCGCCACCCCGGCCATCATCGACCAGGCGGCCTGGAGCACCATTCCCGATGTGGCGCCGATGTTCTGGAGCTTCCGCCTGATGGCTGGTCTGGGCTTCAGCTTCCTGCTGCTGTTTGCCTGCGCCTTCTGGTTCTCGCTGCGTAACCGCTTTGCCGGCAAGACCTGGCTGCTCAAGTGGGCGCTGTTGTGGATTCCCATGCCGTGGATTGCCGCCGAACTGGGCTGGGTGGTGGCCGAATATGGCCGCCAGCCGTGGACGGTATATGGCTTGCTGCCTACCCATCTGTCCACCTCTTCGCTGACGGCGGGCAGTGTGGTGGCTTCGCTGACCGGCTTTGTGCTGTTCTACACCGGCCTGCTGATTGCCGAAATGTTCCTGATGGTGAAGTACGCCAAGCTGGGCCCGGCCAGCCTGGG
>NZ_QJKC01000036.1 GCF_003202035.1 Aquitalea magnusonii
CCGCCGATCAGGTGCTCGGCCAGTTGGGTGGAGGGCATTTCGTCCAGCCAGCTGCGCAGGTCGGCCAGCATGCCGATACCGACGTTGTCAGCCTTGACCTTGCGGTCCAGCAGCCAGCTGCGGGCGGCCTTGTCGTCCAGCACCTGGGCCAGGGCGTCGTGGGCTTCGATGACATGGATGCCACGGGCGCGCATCTGTTCAACCATGTAGGCGTGGTCTTTCTGCGCGCGTTCCACCCAGATCACGTCATCAAACAGCAGGTCGTGGCAGTTGTCGGGGGTGAGGCGTTTGTGGGCCAGGCCCGGACGGCACACCATCACGCTGCGCAGCTTGCCGCATTCGGAATGCACACCAAATTTTGTCATGATCAAACTCCTTCAATGTGTGGTAGGGGAGTCGGGGAGCGCCTGGCAGGCGCTCCTCAGTAAACAGTTGTTGTCTTAGAGGGAGAGCTGACCGGTGATCAGTTCGTAGGCGGCAATGGCGCCCAGTACCACGATGATGGCGGCCAGTACGGCTTCGGCGCCCTTGAACGGTTTTTCACCATGTTCTTTCTTGGCCCACAGGTAGAACAGCAGGCCCGGGGCGTACAGCACCATCGACAGGAACAGATACTTCACACCAGCGGCATAGATCAGCCATACACCGTACACACTGGCGATACCGGCAATACTCAGGTCACGACCCTTGCCTTCACCAGCCTGGTAGCCTTCGCCACGCTGAGCCACCATGAAGGAGTACACGGCACACAGCAGGTAAGGAATCAGGATCATCGAGGTGGCCAGCGACAGCAGTGCCAGATAACCGGCCGAGCTGAACAGGGTGATGACCAGGAACAGCTGGATCAGGCCGTTGGTCAGCCACAGCGAGGCAGCAGGCGAACCATTGGCATTGGTGGTGCCGAAAATGCGCGGCATCACGCCATCTTTACCAGCCAGGTAGGGTGCTTCAGCGGCCAGCAGCGTCCAGGCCAGCAGTGCGCCACCGACAGAGATCACCAGACCCGCGTTCATGATGTTGGCACCCCAGGGGCCAATGGCCTTTTCCAGCACGTAGGCGGTGGACGGGTTCTTCAGCGCAGCCAGTTCCGGTTGGGTCATCACACCCAGTGCCAGTACCGATACCGCCACCAGCAGGGCAATGGTCAGCAGGAAACCCACCACGGTAGCCTTGCCCACGTCGCTCATTTTTTCAGCACGGCCCGAGAACATCGAGGCACCTTCGATACCGATGAACACCCACACGGTCACCAGCATGGTGCTCTTCACCTGATCGACAATGGAGCCCAGCTTAGGATTACCCCAGAAGTCCAGATTGAAGGTGTCGATCTTGAAGGCAAACACCACCAGCACGATGAACAGCGCCAGCGGTACCAGCTTGGCAATGGTGGTGATGGTGTTGATGAATGCCGCACCATGCACGCCGCGCAATACCAGGAAATGCAGGCCCCACAACAGGACAGAGGCACAGATGATGGCGGTTGGCGTGTTGCCATCGCCAAAAGCGTGGAACCAGAAGCCCAGTGCCGAGAACATCACCACAAAGTAGGACACATTGCCGATCCAGGCCGAAATCCAGTAACCCCAGGCCGAGTTGAAGCCCATGTAGTCACCGAAACCGGCGCGGGCATAACCATAAACCCCGCCTTCTACCTCCGGTTTGCGGTTGGCCAGCATCTGGAAGGCAAATGCCAGCGTCAGCATGCCCAGAAAGGTGATGGCCCAACCAATGATGATGGCGCCTGCTCCTGCGCCTGCCGCCATGTTCTGCGGTAGCGAGAAGATGCCGCCGCCTATCATGGAACCCACTACCAGTGCGGTGAGCGCACCCAGTTTGAGTTTGGGTGCTCCGCCACCTTGTACTTCCGTTTCAGTGGACATTTTCGTTCTCCGTGAAATACATTAACCTGAAAACTATCTGTATATTATTAATTTCTTATTCGTTGATGTAATGATAGTGACGAGACCGATCCGATTCCAGAAACGTCAAACACATGTTTGATCAGGATCAAATGGGCGAAGCAGGCAAATCCTGGCTGGTAGTAGGGGTAACGAGGAGGTTATAGGTGGAAGCGGGAGGAGATCCCAATAGAACTTTTCAATTCGACAAAGACAATAATTCAAAAAACTAAGTTAAACAATTCTTACAAGTGTGCGCAGGCAAAAAAAATGGATACGGCCCACCACCGTATCCACCAACACACACATCAAGAGGAAATCTAGACGCCCATCACAATCAGGCCCGCTCAGTCATTCGGGCCGGCGTTTTTCACTTTGCGGCTGATAACGAAGATCACCCCACACACCACCACCGTGGCAAACACAATGGTTGCCAATCCCAGTACGCCGACATCGTCGGATAGAAGTTGTCCCAGCAGTTCCATCTTCCACTCCTCTAACTGGCGGTATGCCGCCTTGATTGATTAGTCGATAGTCATAATAGCCATACTCTAAACAGGGATGTTGATGCAGGTCAAAAATACGCCTGCCGGGCTGATTGCTGGCCATAAATGTGGCAAATGTGATGATGACAGGCAAAATGCTGCCATCAGCACAGTAGGCGATGACCAAAGAAAAACCCCTGCATGCAGGGGTTTTGTGTTGTTGCGATTGCCGGCTTGCCTACTTGCCGCCAGCCATGTCCTTGGACAGGAAGAAGGCATCCGAGAAGAACTCGTCTTCCGGCAGCTGGCGCTCCTGGATGAAGCTGCGATGCGCAGATTCCACCATCACCGGTGCGCCGCAGGCATAGACCTGGTAGCCGGAGAGATCGTCAAAGTCGTCCAGCACCCCCTGGTGTACAAAGCCGGTACGGCCTTGCCATGCATCTTCGGGCAGCGCTTCGGACAACACCGGAATCACCGTGATGTTGGCATGCTGGGCCTGCCAGCTGGCAGCCAGCTCGGCCATGTACAGATCGGCTTTGGTGCGCGCGCCCCAGTACAACACCATCTGGCGCTGGATACCATGGTGAATGGCGTGTTCGATAATGCCCTTGACCGGTGCAAAGCCGGTGCCGCTGGCGACGAAAATAATCGGCTTGTCGGAATCTTCGCGCAGGAAGAAGGAACCCAGCGGGCCCTTGAAGCGCATGATCTCGCGCTCTTTCATCTGGCTGAAAACGTATTCCGAGAAACTGCCACCCGGCTGATGGCGGATGTGCAATTCCAGAAAGGCATCGTCATGCGGGGCATTGGCAATGGAGAAACTGCGTTTCTTGCCATCCTTCATCAGGATGTCGATGTACTGGCCGGCACGGAATTGCAGGCGCTCCGATACCGGCAGCTTGAGCTTGAGCACGGCCACATCATGCATTTTCACCATGCTTTCCACGCGGCAGGGCAAGGTCTTGATCTGGATATCACCGGCACCGGCCACCTCGCGCGCCTCGATGGTGATGTCGCCTTGCGGACGGGCACAGCAGAACAGGGTCATACCCTGTACGCGTTCGCTTTCCGGCAGGGCTTTTTCCTGGTAGCCATCCTGGCTGACTTCACCCTCCACTACCTTGCCCTTGCAGGCGCCACAGGCACCGTCACGGCAGCCATAAGGCAGGCCGACATTCTGGCGCAAAGCCGCTTCCAGAATGGTTTCATGCGCTTCAACACTGAACGTATGCCCACTCGGGAGCACTTTGACCTGGGAACTCATTGGGTACCTTTATTCCAAATCTGGGTAATATGCTGCCTATGCGTACTTTATTGATTGCAGGTCTGGGCGATGTCGCCCGCCGCGCGCTGCCGGAACTGGTCCGGCACTGGCGCGTTTTCGCCATTGCCCACCATGCGGCTGCAGCCGAGGCGGCGCGCCAAGGCGGCGCCCACCCCATCAGG
Source organism: Aquitalea magnusonii (assembly GCF_003202035.1). GTDB lineage: Bacteria > Pseudomonadota > Gammaproteobacteria > Burkholderiales > Chromobacteriaceae > Aquitalea > Aquitalea magnusonii. Next base: position 3,833 of record NZ_QJKC01000036.1, read on the forward strand.
GCCAATCTGGACTGCCAGGAGAGCCTGCGCAGAATAGCCGGGCTGGCCAATGAGGTATGGATTACCGCACCGCCTCCCGCCAGCGGCCTGCGCGACAATCGCACGCGCAAGTTGTTGTACGCACTGGCAAAAGCCGACAGGATACCACAGCGTATTAGCTATATCAGCACTACTGGCGTGTATGGAAATGGGGATGGTGCCTGGCTGGACGAGTGCTCGCCGCTGCAGCCACAGACCGAACGTGCCCAGCGTCGGGCCGATGCCGAAGCTGTACTGCGGGCCTTTGCCCGCCGCCATGCTTGCCAGCTGAACATCCTGCGCGCGCCCGGCATTTACGCGCTGGAGCGCCTGCCGCTGACCCGTCTGTTACAAGGCACGCCATTGATCCTGCCGACGGAAGACAGCTATAGCAATCACATTCATGCCGATGATCTGGCACGCTTGTGCATCGCCAGCCTGCAGCAGCAGCGTGGCGGCATCCGCGTGTTCAATGCCTGTGATGACGAACCGCTGACCATCACCGACTGGTATGCCATGCTGGCCGAGGCACTGGCCCTGCCCATGCCCCCCCAACTGAGCCGTGCCGCAGTCCGCCAGCAGGTCAGCCCGGCCTTGTGGTCGTATATGGCGGAATCGCGGCGCATCCGCAATGCCCGCCTGGCGGAGCTGGGCGTGGTACTGCGCTATCCCACGGCGCGCCAATTTGTCGCGCAACTGGCGGCAAATCCCGCCTGGCAAGCCGTGGCACTCGCTAAGGGCGGCAAGATTCGGTAACATGCGCGTCTTCCCGCAATTATCTGTTTGAATCACATGGAAAATCCGGCATTCGGGCGCGCCATCAGAAGCTTTGTGCTGCGTCAGGGACATCTCTCGGCAGGCCAGCAACGCGCCATGGACGAAGGCATGCCCAAATGGGGCATCGAATATCAGGCAGCCCCCATCGATCTGCAGCAGGCTTTTGGCCGCCAGGCTCCCAAGATTCTGGAAATCGGCTTTGGCATGGGCGGTGCTACCGCTGAAATTGCCGCGGCCAATCCCGAGCGCGACTATCTGGGCGTGGAAGTGCATTCGCCGGGCGTGGGTAATCTGTGCAAGCTGATTGCCGAAAAGGAACTGAGCAATCTGCGCATCATCCGTCACGATGCGGTGGAAGTGCTGGACAACATGCTGGCCGATGGCAGCCTGGACGGGGTCCATATTTTCTTTCCCGACCCGTGGCACAAGAAGCGCCACAACAAGCGCCGGCTGATCCAGGCGCCGCTGGTGGAAAAACTGGTGAAAAAGCTGAAACCGGGCGGCTATCTGCATGCCGCCACCGACTGGGAAGACTACGCCATCCAGATCATGGAAGTGTTCAGCGCCAATGCCGATCTGGCCAATACCGCTGACGGCTATGCGCCGCGCCCGGACTATCGCCCGCTCACCAAGTTCGAAGCCCGCGGCATCAAGCTGGGGCACGGCGTGTGGGACATCATCTTCACTCGCCAGTAAGCCATGGCGGGCATCAGCCGCTGGCTGCTGCCCGTTTCAGCAAGTTCTCGATATCCTCCCGCAGTTCATGCGGCTCCACCGCCGGCTCGTAGCGCTTCACCACCCTGCCCTGCGCATCCACCAGAAACTTGGTGAAGTTCCACTTCACCGGATGCGGATGCGGCGTGTCCGCCTGGGTCAGCCAGCGCCACAGCGGCGCAGCCTGGGCGCCATTGACCTCGACCTTGGCCAATACCGGAAAACCCAGTGCAAAACGGCTGCTGCAAAATGCGGCAATCTCCTGATCGCTGCCCGGTTCCTGCCCGCCAAACTGGTTGCAGGGAAAGGCCAGGATGCGCAATCCGGCTGCGGCCAGCTGTTCATGCAGCTGCTGCAGACCGGCATATTGCCGGGTATAGCCACACTCGCTGGCGGTATTCACCAGCAAAACCACCTGGCCCTGCAGGCTGGACAGGGGGTATTGACCGCCGGTGTGAGTCAGGGCCGAGAATGCGTAAAGCGTGGTCATGGCTGTCTCCCTTCCGTATAATCCTGACTTATCCGAGAAACGTACTCAGGTATTGCACATGCTGTTCTCACCCAGCCGCCAGGATGCGCGCGGCTTCTTCTTCGACACCTGGAAAAAGCACCAGAATGGCACGACATTGACCGATCTGGAAAAGATCGTGCTTTCCATTCTTATAGACCACCCTGAGTACCACTCCATCCTGAATCATCCGGAAAAATACCTGGAACAGGAATGGACACCGGAAATGGGCGAGACCAATCCTTTCCTGCATCTTGGCCTGCATGTGGCCATCGAGGAACAACGCTCGATTGACCAGCCCTTCGGCATCCGCTCATTGTATGCACAGCTGGCCCTGCGCCATGGTGACGAACATCGTGCCCAGCACGAGATGATGGAATGCCTGGGGGAGATGATCTGGCATGCACAGCGCTACGGTGGCGGCCCGGATGTGAACCGCTATATTTCCTGTGTGCGGGGCAAGCTGGGCATGGGCGAGGAAGAACGCCCGCGCATCAATCCCAACGATATTCCGGACTGACCCCCTCTCCTTGCCCGCTTGCGCCTGCCACAGGCAAAAAAAGCGCCGTGGAAGACAGAGCAACCACGGCGGATCAAGCGGGGCAGCCTGGGCCCGTTGCCGGGCCCAGACAAATTAATACTATGCCTTAATTCAATCATTAACAATATTTAAAATCATGACAAATCAATGACCGATATGATCCGACATTGCTCTTTAAATATTTTTACTGATTAAACAATATTTTACAAAAACAAACCCGTACTACTATCCGCCAGCCACTCAGACCAGCCGGTTTTCAGCCTTGCCCGCCACATAGGCAGTGATATTGTCGACCAGCTGCTGCGCCAGGCGCTGCATGGCCTGCTGGCTGGCCCAGCCGATATGCGGGGTGACAATGAGATGCGGCAGGCGTGCCTTGAGCAGCGGATTACCCTGTGTCGGCGGTTCGCTGCTCAACACGTCAAAGCCGGCCCCTCCCAGCTGACCATATTTCAGGGCAGCAAGCAGCGCCTCTTCATCCACCAAACCGCCACGCGCGGTATTGATCAGGATGGCCCCCGGCTTCATCGCCATCAATTCGTCCTGGGCAATCATGTTACGGGTGTCATCATTGAGCGGACAGTGCAGGGACAGCACGTCGGATGTTGCCAGCAAGTCGGCAAAGCTGACATAGCCATCACGCACCACGCTCGCCCCTTTGCGCTCACCAAACTGCACCCGCATGCCAAAGGCGCGGGCGCGCTCGGCCAGCGCCTGACCAATGCCACCAGCGCCGAAAATCCCCAGCGTGGCGCCCTTGAGGTCACGAATGGGCGCACCAAAATGGCAGAACTGCTTGGCCTGCTGCCACACCCCGGCAGCCACATCGCGCTGATAGGCCGGCAGGTTTTTCACCAGCGCCAGCATCAGGGTGAAGGCATGTTCGGCTACGGTTTCGTCACCGTAATGGCGGATGTTGGCCACCGCGATACCCTGCTCGCGGCAGGTGGCAAGGTCGATATGGTTGTAACCAGTGGCTGCCACAGCCAGCATTTTCACTCCCGGCAACTGCAGCAGGGTTTCGCGACTGAACGGCACCTTGTTGGTGATGACGATATCGGCATTTCCCACATGCTGGACAATCTGCTCCGGCGTGGTGGCGGAAATTTCGCGATAGGCATGGGCAAAAGGAAAAGCGGGAACCGGGACAGGCAGACTGTCCCGGTCGAGGAATACGATGGAAGGTTGGCTCATCAGTCTGGCGTCAGCTTTCGTAGGAAATCATGGCGCGGTAAGCATGCCAGCTGGCCAGCCCCAGTACGGGCATGATGACGATCAGGCCAATGAAATAGGTAGCAAAGCCCACCGCAGTAAGAGCCACAATCATAACGGCCCATACCGTCATCGTCAGCAGATTCTTGTACACCGCCTGCAGGCTGTTGACCATGGCCGTCACGGTGTCGACTTCCTTGTCGAGCAGCATGGGGATGGCCACCACGCTGAGCGCGAACACCGTCGCGGCAAACAGGAAACCGACGCCAAAATAGGCCAGCAGGAAGGTCATGTTTTCCGGCAGCAGGGCATTGGCCAGCAGCTCGTCCAGGCTAGGCAGGGCGGCCGTGTCATAGAACAAGGCAAACAGCAGCAAGGAGATGCGGAACCAGCCAAACACCAGCACCGCCAGCAGCGCGGCAAACAGGGTGAAGCCGGGCAGGTTTGCCTTCCAGGCGGTCATGCTGTGCCACAGGCTGACGCGCTGCGGCGCCCGTACGGCCTCGTGCTGGCGCGCCAGATCAACCAGGCCGATGGCGAGGAAAGGGCCGCCGAGCAGGAACAATGTGCTGAGCGTCAGTACAAACTGCGGCGCGCTATCGAAATAACTGATCAGCAGATAGCCCATCAGCACAAAGGCAGCGCCGTAAAACATGGCATCGGCAGGGGCTTTGCGCAGGTCGTTCAGGCCTTGGCGCAGCCAGAACAGTGGTTGGGTAACGGATACATGGTGAACAACCGGGTGTTCCCGGGATGTGCCGTGGGTAATGTCCATGACGAATCCCCTTCTGGTGGTGGGTGGGTAAACCAGACAGTTAATTTCTTTATAAGCCATTGATTGTGAAATACAAAGACAATATGACCATGCGGCAGCCATGCAGGCTGGCGAATGGTACAATTCCGCCCTGCTTGAACCAGAAACAAGGACTACGACAAGATGAGCGCATTGATCATTGAAGATCTGACCGTCGGCGAAGGTGCCGAAGCCGTTGCCGGCGAAGAAGTCACCGTGCACTACACCGGCTGGCTGACCAATGGCAGCAAGTTCGACTCCAGCAAGGATCGTTATCAGCCCTTCAGCTTCCCGCTGGGTGCCGGCCATGTGATCAAGGGCTGGGATCAGGGCGTTGTCGGCATGAAAGTGGGTGGCAAGCGCAAGCTGACCATTCCGCCGGAACTGGGCTATGGCGCACGCGGCGCGGGTGGGGTGATTCCGCCGAATGCCACCCTGGTCTTCGAAGTGGAGTTGCTGCAGGTGGGTTGATTCCAACCCGAAAAAAAGCCACCGGCAGGTGGCTTTTTTCATGCAGTCATTTTTTCAGCTCGGAAGTGGCACAGCACTTTTTGCGGCGGCACAGATAGACGATGAGCAGCACCGTCAGCAGCAGACCGACTGCCGAGAGAATGCCCACCTGGCCGCGATGCACCATGTGCATCAGCCATTCACGCTGGGTGGCACCGTAATGGCCGAGATAGACCCATACCGGCACCGAAATCAGCGCGGCAAAGCCGTCCATCAACAGAAAGCGCCAGTACGGCACACGCCGGGTCATGCCGGCCGTAATGAAGATGGGCGAACGCAGACCGGGCAGAAAGCGGGCAACAAACAACACCCAGGTGCCATACTTTTCAAACTTCTCCTGCACCGCTTCGAAACGCTCCGGCGTCAGGATGCGCGCAATCGGCCGGAAACGCTGCACCTTGTGCCCATAAAAGCGACCGGCAGCAAACATGATGCCATCGCCCGCCAGCACACCAGCCATGCCCACCAGGAACATGATGTCAACATCGGCATAACCCAGACCGGAAATGATGCCACCGGCGACCAGGGTGATGTCCTCGGGAATCGGAATGCCGAACCCACACACCAGCAATACGGTAAAGACAGCCACATAACCGTAACCGGTAAAGAAATCGAGAAGTATCTGCAGTATGTCCATAGTGCTCCGCCGACCGGCGCGGTCTTGTCCTGACACAAGATTTGGCCGCGGGCTGATTGTCCGAGTGCATGATCGGGCGCTTATAATAGCACACCTCGACCTTATCCTTTCTTGACATGACACGCCCTATACGGGTGGAAATCAATCATTCCGCCCTGCGCCATAATTATTCACAATCCCGCAAACAAACCTCAGGCCGCCGTGCCCTGGCCGTGATCAAGGCTGATGCCTATGGCCATGGCAGTCTGGGCTGTGCCCAGGCGCTGGCCGACATGGCTGACGGCTTTGCCTTGCTCAACATCGAAGAGGCCATCGCCCTGCGCGAGGCGGGAATCCAGCAAGACATCATCCTGCTGGAGGGGCCTTTTGACCGGGCGGAAGTCGAAGCCATGGCCGCTTATCGCATTGGTGGTGCCATTCACTCCCCTCACCAGATTGCCTGGCTGCAGGAAGGTTCCCTGCCAGCGCCTGTTGAGGTCTGGCTCAAGGTAAACAGCGGCATGAACCGGCTGGGCTTTCGTCCGGAGCAAGTCGCCGCCACGTTGGCCAGTCTGCAGTCCCTGCCCCAGGTCCGCACCAGCACCATCATGACCCACTTTGCCACCGCCGATGATGCCCGTGGTGTAGCCGCGCAATGGCAAGCCTTTGCCCCAGTGGCAGAAGCCAGTGGTCTGGCGGTCAGCGCCGCCAACTCGGCTGCAGTATTCCGCCATCCTCACACCCATGGCGATGTGGTGCGACCGGGCATCACCCTCTATGGCTGCTCGCCGTTTGCCGAATGTCACGGTGCTGCGCTGGGTCTGCAAACCACCATGACACTGAGTGCCGACCTCATCGCCATCCAGCAGCTGCAAGCTGGCGACACCGTGGGCTACGGTTTGAATTTCCGGGCGGAACAGGCCATGCGCATCGGCATTGTCGCCTGTGGTTATGCCGATGGCTACCCGCGCATCGCCCCCAGCGGTACGCCGGTGCTGGTGGCTGGCCAGCGCAGCACCACGGTGGGCCGGGTATCCATGGACATGCTGGCCATCGATCTCAGCCACATTCCAGCTGCCGATATCGGTAGCCGGGTGGAGCTGTGGGGGCCACATGTGGCGATTGAAGAAGTGGCTGCAGCAGCCGGCACCATCGGCTATGAGCTGATGTGTGCCATTGCCCCGCGCGTACCACGCCGGTTGATCTGAACGGACGGGACGGATCGTTGCTGCCCATAAAAAAAGCCGCTGCATCGGGCAGCGGCTTTTTCTGGCACTCGGACGGAATCAGGCCACGCGCTCGATGGTGGCAGCAATTTCTCTGGCCCACTTTTCCGACAGGGCACGATCACTGGCTTCCACCATGACACGCACCACCGGCTCGGTGCCGGAAGGACGCAATACCACACGGCCCACACCAGCCAGCGCGGCTTCGGCCGTGGCCAGTGCCGCGGCCGAAGCGGCTTTCCAGTCGCAGCCGTTGTGCCGCACATTGATCATGGTTTGCGGGAAAGGCGTCCAGTCATTGCAGGCCTCTTCCATGCTGATGCCCAGTTCGGCCAGGCTGGCCAGTACCTGCAGGCTGGAGATGATACCGTCGCCGGTAGTGTGCTTGTCCAGACAGAGGATGTGGCCGGAGGCCTCACCGCCCACCTGCCAGCCATTGGCGTGCAGCATTTCCAGTACGTAGCGGTCACCCACCTTGGCACGACCAAAAGCCACACCCAGCTTGTTCAGGGCCAGCTCCATCGCCATATTGGTCATCACGGTGCCGACCACGCCGCCCTTGAGCTCGCCGCGTGCGGCACGGGCCTTGGCGATGATGTAGATCAGCTGGTCGCCGTCATACACCTTGCCATTGCGATCCACCATGATCAGCCGGTCGCCGTCGCCATCCAGCGAGATGCCGAAATCGGCATGGTGTTCCAGCACGGCGACCTGCAGCGTCTTGGGATAAGTCGCCCCTACCTTGTCATTGATGTTGTAGCCGTCCGGCTCGCCACCGATGACCACCACTTCGGCACCCAGTTCGTGAAACACTTTGGGGGCGATATGGTAGGTCGCGCCATTGGCGCAATCCACCACCAGCTTGAGCTGCTTGAGGTCACGCTCGCCCGGGAAGGTGCTCTTGCAGAATTCGATATAGCGTTCGGCCGCACCGGAAATACGCCGGGCACGCCCCAGCTCCACCGAGCCATTGGTGGTCATCGGCTGTTCCAGCATGGCTTCGATTTCCAGCTCCAGCGTGTCATCCAGCTTTCTGCCACCTTCGGCGAAAAACTTGATGCCGTTATCCTGATACGGATTATGCGAGGCTGAAATCACCACCCCGGCCTCCAGCCGCAAGGCACGGGTCAGATAGGCGATGCCCGGTGTCGGCAGCGGCCCGGTCAGCAATACATTGACACCGGCAGCGGTAAAGCCGGCCTGCAGCGCCGCCTCCAGCATGTAACCGGAAATCCGGGTGTCCTTGCCGATCAGCACGGTGGGGCGATGGGCCTTGTCATGATCCACCAGTACCCGGCCGGCTGCATGGCCCAGCTTGAGAACAAAATCCGGCGTAATGGGGAACTGCCCTACTTCGCCACGCACACCATCCGTTCCAAAATATTTGCGACTCATCTCATTATCCTAATCACGTTGCCGCCTCTTGGCTGGCAACGCATAACAGCAAAAAGGCCCCTGCGGGAATGCTACATTCTACCTGTCCGGTCAGCTGCTTGGCAGCTGTCGCACCGCAAAACACTGCGAGTCTGCCGGCTGGCCTCAGCCGGCATAGTCCTGCATGGCACGCCACACCTGCAAGACCTGGTGACTGGCCTTGACATCGTGTACCCGGACTATCCGGGCGCCCTGCTGCAAGGACAGCAGGGCCACGGCCAGGCTGGCCCCCAGCCGCTCGGCGGGAACAGCCTCGCCGGTAATGGCCCCCAGCATGGATTTGCGCGACAGGCCAACCAGTACCGGAAGGCGGCTGATGGCTTCGATGCGACGCAGGCCCGCCAGCAATTGCAGATTGTGTTGCAGCGTTTTGCCAAAACCGAAGCCGGGATCGATCAGCAGGCGGGCATCGGCGATGCCGGCGGCGCGGCATAGCTCAACCCGTCGCAGCAGGTACTGCCCCACCTCTTCAACCACATCCCGATAAGCCGGGGCCAGTTGCATGGAGTCCGGATTGCCCTGTTTGTGCATCAGGCATAGCGCCACATTCGATGCCGCCACCGCTTCCACCGCGCCCTCATCTTCCAGTGCGGACACGTCATTGATCAGATCGACCGCCCCCAGTTGCAGGGCGGCACGCATCACGGCGGTACGGCGGGTATCCAGCGACAGGGGTGCTCCGATGTCTTTGAGCTTTTCCAGTACCGGCATCACCCGGTCCAGCTCTTGCTGCACACTGACTTCCGGCGCGCCGGGACGGGTGGATTCGCCACCGATGTCCAGAATGGCCGCACCGTCCGCCAGCATGCTTTCGGCACGCTGCAGCGCACTATCCAGGGTGTTGAAGCGACCACCATCGGAAAACGAATCCGGGGTGACATTGAGGATGCCCATGAGCATGGGCCGGGTCAGATCGAGCTGAAAACGCCCGCATTCAAGCAATTGCATGGAAAATATCTGCCTGATAAATGCAAAACAGGGCGACAGCCTAAGCTGCCGCCCTGCAAAAACCGGTGATCAGAGTTCCTGGGCCGGCGTCGATGTTGCTGCTGCCGGGCTTGCTTCAGCCGGCTTGTCCTCCGGCTGGGCCGGGAAACCGCTGCCCGGTTTGGGCGGGCGTGGCGGCTTGCCATCCATGATGTCGTTGATCTGCTCGGCATCGATGGTTTCCCACTCCAGCAGGGCCGCGGTCATGGCTTCCACCTTGTCGCGGTTTTCTTCCAGCAGACGACGGGCCAGCCCGTACTGCTCGTCGATAATGCGGCGGATTTCCATATCCACTTGCTGCATGGTGGCTTCGGACAGGTTCTTGTGCGTGGTGATGGAACGACCAAGGAAAACTTCGCCTTCGTTGTCGCCATACACCATCGGACCGAGCTTGTCGGACATGCCGTAGCGGGTGACCATGTCGCGCGCCATTTGCGTGGCACGTTCGAAGTCGTTGGAAGCACCGGTGGTCATCTGGTTCATGAACAGCTCTTCGGCGATACGACCACCGAACAGAATGGCCAGCCGGTCCATCAGATAACCGCGGTCATAGGCAAAGCGGTCCTGCTCCGGCAGCTGCATGGTCACCCCCAGCGCACGGCCGCGCGGAATGATGGTGACCTTGTGCACCGGATCAGACTTGGGCAACAGCTTGGCCACCACGGCATGGCCGGATTCGTGGTAAGCGGTGTTGCGCTTTTCTTCCTCGGACATCACCATGCTGCGGCGCTCGGCACCCATCATGATCTTGTCCTTGGCCGATTCGAAATCCACCATGTCCACCAGACGCTTGGCGCGGCGGGCGGCAAACAGCGCCGCTTCGTTCACCAGGTTGGCCAGGTCGGCACCGGAGAAGCCCGGCGTGCCACGCGCGATGACGGAAGCCTCCACATCGGCAGCGATCGGCACCTTGCGCATGTGCACGGACAGGATCTGTTCGCGGCCACGGATATCCGGCAGCGGCACCACCACCTGGCGGTCGAAACGGCCCGGACGTTGCAAGGCCGGGTCGAGCACATCAGGACGGTTGGTAGCGGCAATCACGATGACGGTGGTATTGGTTTCGAAACCATCCATCTCCACCAGCAACTGGTTCAGCGTCTGTTCGCGTTCGTCATTGCCACCGCCCAGACCGGCACCGCGCTGGCGGCCAACCGCATCGATTTCATCGATGAAGATGATGCAAGGCGAGTTCTTTTTGGCTTGTTCGAACATGTCGCGGACACGGGCAGCCCCCACGCCGACAAACATTTCCACAAAGTCGGAACCGGAGATGCTGAAGAACGGCACCTTGGCTTCACCGGCGATGGCCTTGGCCAGCAGTGTCTTGCCGGTACCCGGCGAACCGCACAGCAGGATGCCGCGCGGAATGCGGCCGCCCAGGCTCTGGTAGCGCGACGGATCACGCAGGTAATCGACGATTTCCTTGACCTCTTCCTTGGCTTCATCGCAGCCGGCCACATCCGCAAAGGTCACGGTATTGGTGTCCTGGTCCAGCATGCGCGCCTTGCTTTTGCCGAAGGAGAAGGCACCGCCCTTGCCGCCGCCCTGCATTTGGCGCATGAAGAACACCCACACGCCAATCAGCAACAGCATCGGGAACCAGCTGATGAAGATGCTCATCAGCATGGACGGTTCTTCTTCCGGCTTGGCGGAGAAGCGGACATTGTTCTTGATCAGGTCTTCGACCAGTTGCGGGTCGTACGGCGCGTAGGTGGCAAATGCCGAACCGTCGGTCCGCTTGCCCTTCAGCCACTGGCCACGCAGGGGATGGCCCTCAATGCTCAGGGATTGCACCTTGCCGGATTCGACATCGCTGATGAATTGCGAGTACTCGATCTGGTTCTGGGCGTCCTGGCGTTTGTTGAACTGATTGAATACTGTCATCAGTACCAAACCGATGATGACCCAGATGGCGATATTTTTGCCGATATTGTTCACGAGTAGCGGACTCCTCTGTGCCCTGACTTTGCGGTTGCGTATTTCATTGGTATGGATTGTAAACCCCGGGGGGTTGTATGTCAGCGTCGGCCCTTGCCCAGCAAGTAAATTTCGCTGGAACGATCGCGCGAGGCCTTGGGTTTGCGGGTGACCACCTCTTCGAACAGCTCGCGCATGGCCTGGAGGTAGGACTGAAAATCACTGCCCTGGAACACTTTGACGAGAAAACTGCCGCCGGGTTTCAGGTGATCGCGCGCAAATTCCAGAGCCAGCTCGCACAGTAGAAAACTTCTGGCCTGATCCATGGCGCTCATCCCTGAGATATTGGGTGCCATATCGGAAATTACAAGGTCCAGCGCGCGGCCATCCAGCAGGTCGACGAACTGCTGCAATATTTCTTCTTCTCGAAAATCGCCCTGGATGAATTCCACATCGGCAATCGGATTCATCGGCAGGATGTCCAGCGCAAACACCTTGCCCTGCGCCCCCACGATGCGGGCGGCCACTTGCGACCAGCTGCCGGGGGCACTGCCCAGATCGGCCAGCACGGTGCCCGGACGGATCAGTTTGTCTTTTTCGTTGATTTCCAGCAGCTTGTACGCTGCCCTTGCCCGGTAGCCATCTTTCTTGGCCATCTGTACATACTGGTCGTTAACATGTTCGCGCAGCCAGGTATTGCTGCTGGTACTTCTTGCCATGGGTAGCTTCCTGCCAATCTCATCCAGCATAGCCGGTGGGCTATCCTGTTGTTTTTCAGTCTGTTTGTGGCCAGAGTTTGGGCAAAGTGCCAAACTCTAGTAGAATCCCGTTTTGCTTTGAAACCAAGCCTGTCCAATGAAAATCGAACTGCAACCTTTCCAGCGCCAACACCTCAAGGGTCTGGCCCAGACACTGAACCCGGTCGTGATGATCGGCAATAATGGTCTGAGCGACTCCGTACTGCGCGAAATCGCCATCAGCCTGGATGCCCACGAGCTGATCAAGATCCGCGTGCAGGGTGATGACCGCGCTGCCCGCATCGCTCTTTACGAGCAGATTTGCGATGAACTCAGTGCTGCGCCGGTACAGCATATCGGCAAACTGCTGGTGCTGTGGCGTCCCAGCGACAAGCAGCGCATCGTGCTGCCGAAAAACAAAAAGGCACTGAAGCTGGCCTCGCAATCCTGAGCCAGCCCTTGGCCGGTATAGCAAAAGCGGTGGGACTCCACCGCTTTTATTTTGTCCCGGCCATTCTTGTGGTCAGATCCTGTCAGTCACGACGCAGGATATAGGCCAGGCCCATCAGGCTCTGCACCAGATAGATCAGGCTGGAAATGGCATGCCAGGTAGCAAAGCCGCCACCAAACAGCCCTTCCGCCGCATGGTTCATCTGCAATTTCAGCTCGGCGATGATGGGGGTGACGGCAAAGTGGTTGATGACAGTGCACAGCAGCATGCCGACGATCAGCCAGAAGCTGCTTTCCTTCATGCCGCGCACGCCATTGCGCCAGATATTGTCTACCAGCAGAAACACCCCGCACACCAGGCCCACCCAGGCAATGGCGGCAAACAGCTTGCCGGCCACCATGCCTGCGGTCACCGTGTCCAGCATCTTGAACAACACCGGCGTGACAATCAGGCCGATGACCCACAGCCCGCCTATCCAGAAGGTTCTGGTAATCGCTCGCAATCCGTCCATGCGTGCTCCCTGACTCCACAGCAAAAACGCGCGAAAGCGCGCGTTTGATCTGACAGTTTTAGATGTACTTGACGTCTAGCACTTCGTATTCGCGGATGCCGCCCGGTGCCAGTACTTCGGCCACATCGCCGGCTTCCTTGCCGATCAGCGCACGGGCGATCGGCGAATTGACCGACACCTTGCAGACCTTGATGTCGGCTTCATCATCACCCACGATCTGGTAGGTGACCTGGTCTTCGGTTTCCAGATCCATCAGTTCGACGGTGGCACCAAACACCACACGACCATCGGCATCCAGCTCGGCCGGATTGATGATCATGGCATTGGAAATCTTGCCTTCCAGTTCGGCAATACGGCCTTCAACGAAGCCTTGGCGCTCTTTGGCCGCGTCGTATTCGGCGTTTTCCGACAGATCGCCATGCGACCGTGCCTCGGCAATCGCTTCGATCACCGCCGGGCGCTCCACGCTCTTCAGGCGTTGCAGTTCTTCTTTGAGAAGTTCGGCGCCACGCAGCGTCAACGGGACTTTGTTCATTCGGATGCTCTCCTGAGGCGGTACCCCCGCCATCATCAAAAACACAAGCCGCCGTACGAGACGGCGGCTTGGCTGTTGCAGTTCAATGTCTGGATTGTAACGGCAAATCGTCTGCGGTTCAAAGCTTCAACGCATAACTTGCCGTCACATTCCGACAGTCCACCACATCAAGGCTTGATGGAGGCGTGCAGTTCCTGAACGCTGTAGACATCAAACTCTTCCACATGGGCCATGCCCACGCACACTGCCTTGGCACCGGCCAGGGTGGTGTACTGCGGAATACGCGCCTGCAGGGCACTGCGGCGGATGGAGTGGCTGTCCTGGATGGCCTGGCGCTTTTCGTCCACGGTGTTGACCAGCACGTCGATTTCGCCGTTCTTGATCATGTCGACGATGTGCGGACGGCCTTCGTTCACCTTGTTGACCACCTGCACCACGATGCCGGCTTCGGCCAGGGTCTTGGCGGTGCCGCGGGTGGCGCAGACGCCAAAGCCCAGGCGTTGCAGTTCGCGTGCCACGTCTACCGCGCCGTTCTTGTCGGACTGACGTACCGACAGGAACACCTTGCCGGTGCGCGGCAGCTTGTCGCCGGCGGCCAGCTGGCTCTTGACGAAGGCTTCGGCAAAGCTCTTGCCCACGCCCATCACTTCGCCGGTGGACTTCATTTCCGGTCCCAGGATGGTGTCCACGCCAGGGAACTTGATGAAGGGGAAGACGGCTTCCTTCACCGCGTAGTACGGCGGGATGACTTCCTTGGTGAAGCCCTGCTCGGCCAGGCTGATGCCGGCCATGGCACGGGCGGCAATCTTGGCCAGCGGCGCGCCGGTCACCTTGGACACAAACGGTACGGTACGCGAGGCACGCGGGTTCACTTCCAGCACGAAGATGGTGTCGCCCTGAATGGCAAACTGCACGTTCATCAGGCCGACCACGTTCAGCGCACGCGCCATGGCTTCGGTCTGGCGACGGATTTCGTCCTGCACTGCCGGGAACAGGCTGTACGGCGGCAGCGAGCAAGCGGAGTCACCGGAGTGCACACCAGCCTGTTCGATATGCTGCATGATGCCGCCGATGACCACGTCCTTGCCGTCGGAGATGCAGTCCACGTCCACTTCGATGGCGTCGTTGAGGAAGCGGTCCAGCAGCACCGGGCTGTCGTTGGACACCTTCACCGCTTCGCGCATATAGCGTTCCAGATCGGCCGGTTCGTGCACGATTTCCATCGCGCGGCCGCCCAGTACGTAGGACGGACGCACCACCAGCGGATAGCCGATTTCCTCGGCCAGCTTCATCGCATCGGCCGGGGTGCGGGCGGTGCGGTTCGGCGGCTGTTTCAGGCCCAGTTCGTTCAGCAGCTTCTGGAAGCGTTCGCGGTCTTCGGCAGCGTCGATCATGTCCGGCGAGGTGCCGATGATGGACACGCCGTTGGCTTCCAGCGCACGTGCCAGCTTCAGCGGGGTCTGGCCGCCGTACTGCACGATCACGCCAAACGGTTTTTCGATCCGGCAGATTTCCAGCACGTCTTCCAGCGTCAGCGGTTCGAAGTACAGACGGTCGGAGGTGTCGTAGTCAGTCGATACGGTTTCCGGGTTGCAGTTGACCATGATGGTCTCGAAACCGGATTCGCGCAGCGCCAGCGCAGCGTGCACGCAGCAGTAGTCGAATTCGATACCCTGACCGATACGGTTGGGGCCGCCACCCAGTACCATCACCTTCTTGCGGTCGGTCGGCCTGGCTTCGCACTCTTCTTCGTAGCTGGAGTACATGTAGGCGGTGGAGGTGGCGAACTCGGCCGCGCAGGTATCCACTCGCTTGTAAACCGGGTGCAGGCCCAGCGCCCAGCGCTTGGCGCGCACGGCAGCCTGGTCGGTATTCAGCAGCTCGCCCAGGCGACGGTCGGAGAAGCCCTTGCGCTTCAGGCGACGCAGTTCGTCAAAACCCAGTTCTTCCACCTTGCGGCCGGCCAGGGCTTTTTCTTCGCCCACGATGTCTTCGATCTGGGCCAGGAACCACGGGTCGATCTTGCTCAGGGCAAACACGTCGTCACGGCTCATGCCCACGCGGAAGGCATCGGCCACGTACAGGATACGTTCCGGTCCCGGGGTGCTGACTTCGTGACGGATGGTTTCTTCGTTGGTGGTAACCGGGTTGAAGCCGGACAGACCGGTTTCCAGGCCACGCAGCGCCTTGTGCATGGATTCCTGCAGGGTGCGGCCCATGGCCATCACCTCGCCCACCGACTTCATCTGGGTGGTCAGGCGGTTATCGGCCTGCGGGAATTTTTCGAAGGCGAAACGCGGAATCTTGGTAACCACGTAGTCGATGGACGGCTCGAACGAAGCCGGGGTGGCACCGCCGGTGATGTCGTTCTTCAGTTCGTCCAGGGTGTAACCCACGGCCAGCTTGGCAGCGACCTTGGCAATCGGGAAACCGGTGGCCTTGGAGGCCAGTGCCGAGGAACGCGATACACGCGGGTTCATCTCGATCACGATCATTTCGCCGTTCACCGGGTTGGTGGCGAACTGCACGTTGGAACCGCCGGTGTCCACGCCGATTTCACGGAGTACCGCGATCGATGCATTACGCATGATCTGGTATTCCTTGTCGGTGAGGGTTTGTGCCGGGGCCACGGTGATGGAGTCACCGGTGTGCACGCCCATCGGGTCGAAGTTTTCGATGGAGCAGATGATGATGCAGTTGTCTTTTTTGTCGCGCACCACTTCCATTTCGTACTCTTTCCAACCGAGTACGGACTGCTCGATCAGCAGTTCATGGGTGGGGGAAGCTTCAAAGCCGCGTTCGCAGATCGCCAGGAATTCTTCCTTGTTGTAGGCGATGCCGCCACCGGAGCCGCCCATGGTGAAGGACGGACGGATCAGCGTGGGGAAGCCCACCTTGGATTGCGCTTCCAGCGACTCTTCCATGGTGTGGCAGACAAAGGACAGCGGGCAGGACAGGCCGATTTTGGCCATGGCTTCCTTGAAGCGGCCACGGTCTTCTGCCTTGTCGATGGCGTCTTCGGTGGCACCGATCAGCTCGACATTGTACTTTTCCAGCACGCCGTGCTTGGCCAGGTCCAGTGCACAGTTCAGTGCGGTCTGGCCGCCCATGGTGGGCAGAATGGCGTCCGGACGTTCCTTGGCAATGATTTTTTCCAGAACAGGCCAGGTAATGGGTTCGATGTAGGTGACATCGGCCATGTTCGGGTCGGTCATGATGGTGGCCGGATTGGAGTTCACCAGGATGACTTTGTAACCTTCTTCACGCAGGGCCTTGCAGGCCTGTGCGCCGGAGTAGTCAAACTCGCAGGCCTGGCCAATCACAATGGGGCCGGCGCCGATGATGAGAATACTCTTGAGGTCGGTACGTTTCGGCATGTTATCGCTCAGTCAATTTCAATTGTTCAGTTCAGGCTGGCTGCCGCCAGTTTGGCCCCGAAGCCCAGAAACAGCGCGCCCACTCCGCCAGACATGGCAGAGGACAGTTTGCGGCGGCGGCGGAAGGCTTCGGCCAGTCTTGCTCCGGACACGATGATGGTGGCCAGATACAGGGCGCTGCAGCATTGCAGCAGGCCGCCCAATACAAGAAAGGTCAGCACCGGATGCGGATAGGCCGGGTCGACGAATTGCACGAAGAAAGACACGAAGAACAAGATGGCCTTGGGGTTCATCAGGCTGATGACCAGCGCCTTGACGAAGGGACGGCTGGCGTCCACTTCGCGGCGCGCTTCCGGCGCGGCGGCTTCCCCAAGGGAAGCATTGCGCCAGGCACGCCAGGCGCCACGCAGCATCTGCAGCCCCAGCCAGGTCAGGTAAGCGCCACCGGCGTACTTGACCACGGCAAACAGGGCCGGATTGGCCTTGAGCACCCCTGCCGCCCCTGTGGCGGCCAGCGTCATCAGGATGGCATCACCGGTAAATACCCCGCAGGCCCCCACAAAGCCACGGCGGATGCCGCGTTGTGCCGCCACCGACAGCACATACATGGAGTTGGGGCCTGGCAGCAGCACGATGATGATGGTGCCGATCAGGTAGGTGGTGATATCGGTAATGCCCAGCATGCTTGTTCTCCGTATGCTCCGTTTACTTCGCCTGGCTCATCGCCGTGATGAAGCGGTCAAACAGATAGGCCACGTCTTCCGGGCCGGGGCTCGCTTCCGGGTGACCCTGGAAGGAGAAGGCCGGACGATCGGTCAGCGCGATGCCCTGTACGGTCTGGTCGAACAGGCTGCGATGGGTCACGCGCACATTGGCCGGCAGGGTGGATTCGTCCACCTGGAAGCCGTGGTTCTGGCTGGTGATCATCACGCGGCCGCTGTCCAGATCCTGCACCGGGTGGTTGGCACCGTGGTGGCCGAACTTCATCTTGCTGGTCTTGGCACCGGTGGCCAGGCCCAGCAGCTGGTGACCCAGACAGATGCCGAATACCGGCAGGCGGGTTTCCAGGATTTCGCGGATGGCAGCAATGGCGTAGTCACAAGGCTCCGGATCGCCAGGGCCGTTGGACAGGAACACACCATCCGGATTCAGCGCCAGCACGTCCTTGGCCGGAGTCTGCGCCGGCACCACGGTCAGCTTGCAGCCACGTTCGGCCAGCATGCGCAGGATGTTGTGCTTCACGCCGAAGTCGTAAGCCACCACGTGGAAGGGGGTTTCGGCCTGTTCGCTATAGCCGCTGCCCAGTTTCCATTCGCCCAGTTTCCACTGGTAGGATTCGGTGCAGCTGACGACCTTGGCCAGATCCTGACCGGCCATGGAACCGAAACCGCGTGCCAGTTCCAGTGCACGGGCTTCGTCCAGATCGGCACCGGCCATGATGCAGCCGGGCTGGGCGCCCTTTTCGCGCAGAATGCGAGTCAGGCGGCGGGTGTCGATATCGGCAATGGCCACGACATTGTTCTTGGCCAGGTAGTCGGACAGCGAATCTTCCGCGCGGAAGTTGCTGTGCAGCAGCGGCAGATCACGAATGATCAGACCGGATGCGAAAACGGCGCGGGATTCGGTATCTTCCGAATTCGCGCCGACATTACCGATGTGGGGATAAGTCAGGGTGACGATTTGTTTGGTGTAGGAGGGATCGGTGAGGATTTCCTGATACCCGGTCATGGCGGTATTGAATACCACTTCGCCGACCGTATGGCCGGTGGCTCCGATGGCACTGCCCTTGAAGAGGGTACCGTCAGCCAAGACGAGGATCGCTGGTACGGTTGACACTGACTAGCTCCTGTTGCGTTTCGCTTGTATGTTTTTGCGGATTTTTATGTGAATAACGGGACACGACGTTTTGCGCCTGTCCCGTTTGGTTAAACCTTACCATCATACCGCTTTCGGCCAGTTGAAACAAGCCACAAGCACCTGTTTTTGCATCACTTCCTGCTTTTCCCTGGGCGGTTTCAAGAGCTAAGTGCAACACCAACCAATTAAAGGTTAAGTTGTTGCATGCAAAGAACTTATGAGCACCTCAGTGCCGAAGAACGCGGGTTCATCATGGCAATGAAACAGCAGGGAGAGAGTGCCAGGGCCATTGCAAAGGCATTGCACCGGGCTCCCAGCACGATT
>NZ_QJKC01000037.1 GCF_003202035.1 Aquitalea magnusonii
GTATACGTGCTGAGCAAGGACGAAGGCGGCCGTCACACCCCGTTCTTCGCTAACTACCGTCCGCAGTTCTACTTCCGTACTACCGACGTGACTGGTGCAGTAAGCCTGTCCGAAGGCGTGGAAATGGTAATGCCGGGTGACAACGTGGAAATCACCGTAGAACTGATCGCCCCGATCGCTATGGAAGAAGGTCTGCGTTTCGCCATCCGTGAAGGCGGCCGTACTGTTGGCGCCGGCGTGGTAGCAAAGATCATTGCTTGATTAATAGGTTTATAGGCCAGTAGCTCAATTGGTAGAGTATCGGTCTCCAAAACCGAGGGTTGGGGGTTCGAGACCCTCCTGGCCTGCCAATTAAGACCAGCCGGCGCTTTGCGCCGGTTGGTCTTTTGTCGCATACGCGCAGAGAACATTCCACACATGGAAATGCAAGATAAACTCAAGCTGGCCCTGGCTGGCCTGCTGGTGGTGGCCGGTGTTGTAGGCTTCTACATGATTCCTGAAGACCAGGGCGTGTTGCGCGCACTGGCTTTCATTGCTGGCGTTGTGCTGGCGGCTGGTGCGGTGTGGTTGTCGCATCCGGGCAAGGATTTCGTGGCTTACGCCAATGACTCGCTGGTCGAGGCGCGCAAGGTGGTATGGCCGACGCGCAAGGAAGCCATGCAAATGACCGGCATGGTTTTCATTTTCGTTCTGGTATTGGCCCTGTTCATGTGGATGGTGGATTCGGGTCTGTCCTGGTTGTTTTACGATGTAATTCTTGGTCGAGGTAGATAATGGCAAAGCGCTGGTATGTTGTGCACGCTTATTCTGGTTTTGAGAAGAGTGTGCAGAAGGCGCTGCGTGAGCGCATCGAGCGTTCCGAGGTTGCTGACCTGTTTGGTCAGATCCTTGTTCCGGTCGAAGAGGTGGTGGACGTCAAGAACGGTCGCCGCTCCATTACCGAGCGCAAGTTCTTCCCCGGTTATGTGCTGGTCGAGATGGATATGACCGACGATACCTGGCACCTGGTGAAGAGCACTCCCAAGGTGACTGGTTTTGTTGGTGGTACGGCTAACCGCCCGGCGCCGATTTCCAAGAAGGAAGTCGAAGCCATCATGCAGCAGATGCAAGAGGGTGTGGAGAAGCCGAAGCCGAAAGTGCTGTTTGAGGTGGGTGAGAAGGTCCGTGTTATCGATGGTCCCTTCAACGACTTCAATGGCTCGGTGGATGAAGTTAATTACGAGCGCAACAAGTTGCGTGTGTCTGTGCAGATTTTTGGTCGCGACACGCCGGTTGAGCTGGAATTCAGTCAGGTAGAAAAGCTGTAATTCTGCTTGGCAGTTAGTCAGTAAGCGTATATACTGTTGCGCTTTCGTCCGGGAAGCGAGTGCACGCTCGCGCTATACCCATTTTAGGAGTTTTAAACGTGGCAAAGAAAATTGTCGGCTATGTAAAGCTGCAAGTGCCCGCTGGTAAGGCCAACCCGTCCCCTCCGATCGGTCCGGCTCTTGGTCAGCGTGGTCTGAACATCATGGAATTCTGCAAGGCGTTCAACGCCCAGACTCAAGGCATCGAGCCGGGTCTGCCGATTCCGGTTGTGATCACTGCTTACGCAGACAAGTCCTTCACCTTCATCATGAAGACGCCGCCGGCGACCATTCTGCTGAAGAAGGCTGCAGGCATCAAGTCCGGTTCCGCCAAGCCGCATACCGACAAGGTAGGCAAGGTAAGCCGTGCTCAGCTGGAAGAAATCGCCAAGACCAAGCAGCCGGATCTGACCGCTGCTGATCTGGATGCCGCTGTTCGCACCATCGCCGGCTCCGCCCGTTCGATGGGTCTTGAAGTGGAGGGTGTGTAAATGGCCAAGATTTCCAAGCGCCTGCAAACCCTGAAGGCAACTGTTGATCGCAACAAGCTGTACGCTGTTGAAGAAGCAATTGCTCTGGTTAAGACTGCTGCTACCGCCAAGTTTGATGAGTCGATCGACATCGCCATCAATCTGGGTGTTGACCCGCGTAAATCCGACCAGGTTGTACGTGGTTCCGTGGTTCTGCCGCGTGGTACCGGTAAGTCGGTACGTGTTGCCGTATTTGCTCAAGGCGCCAACGCCGAAGCCGCCAAGGCTGCCGGTGCTGAAGTTGTCGGTTTCGACGACCTGGCCGAGCAAGTAAAAGCTGGCAACCTGGACTTCGACGTGGTGATTGCTTCCCCGGATGCAATGCGCGTTGTTGGTCAGCTGGGTCAGATCCTCGGCCCGCGTGGCCTGATGCCGAACCCGAAGGTTGGTACTGTTACCCCGAACGTTGCTGAAGCCGTGAAGAACGCCAAGGCTGGTCAGGTTCAATACCGTACCGACAAGGCTGGTATCATTCACGCCACTATCGGCCGTGCTTCTTTCGAAGCTGACGCCCTGCGTGAAAACTTTGTAGCCCTGGTTGATGCCCTGGTGAAAGCCAAGCCGGCAGCTTCCAAGGGTGTGTATCTGAAAAAGATCGCCGTATCCAGCACCATGGGTATTGGCGCTCGTGTAGATACCAGCTCGATCAGCGCCTAAGCTGACGCGAGTGAGGCAAGGCGGCTCGCCGCCTTGCCATTGGCTTTGGGCTGGCAAGCTTGCTTGCCGGATTGTCAAAGACCGTAGGTGCCGCAAGGCTTAATCGCAAACCGCTGCCCAGTGGTATGCATCCTACGCAGATGGTGTACCCGAAAGTAGGCTTCTGAAGAGTTCAGGGCTCATGTAGCTCAGGGGTAGAGCACTCCCTTGGTAAGGGAGAGGTCGGCGGTTCAATTCCGCCCATGAGCACCAGTTTCCCTTCTCTATGTTGTCTCCTGATACAGGTCGCCGCTGCAAAGCGGAGCAGAAATTTTTCTGCTTCATTTCAGTCTAGGAGGTAGACCTTGAGTCTCAATATCGAAGATAAAAAGGCAGTCGTCGCTGCTGTAGCTGCCGAGCTGGCCGCTGCTCAGACCCTCGTCATCGCCGAATATCGGGGCATCGAGGTAAGCAGCATGACCAAGCTGCGCGCTCAGGCGCGTGAGCAAGGCGTTTACCTGCGCGTTCTGAAGAACACGCTGGTACGCCGCGCGGTAGCTGGTACCCAATTCGAAGCGCTGGCCGAACAAATGGTTGGCCCGCTCGTTTACGGTATCTCTGCCGATCCGGTTGCTGCTGCCAAGGTGCTGCATCAATTTGCCAAGGCTGACGACAAGATCATCGTCAAGGCCGGTTCTTACAATGGCGACGTGCTGAATGCTGCTCAGGTTGCTGAGCTGGCGTCCATCCCGAGCCGCGAAGAACTGCTGTCCAAGCTTCTCTACGTTATGCAGGCTCCGGTCGCAGGCTTCGCCCGCGCCCTGGCAGCACTGGCAGAGAAGCAAGCCGAAGCCGCTTAACTTATTTGATTCTTATAGAATTCAGGAGATTTTTACATGGCAATCACCAAAGAAGACATCCTCGAAGCCGTTGCTGGTCTGACCGTAATGGAACTGAACGACCTGGTTAAGGCGTTCGAAGAGAAGTTCGGCGTTTCCGCTGCTGCCGTTGCCGTTGCTGGCCCGGCTGCTGGTGCCGCTGCTGTTGAAGAAAAGACCGAGTTTGACGTTGTTCTGAACGCTGCTGGCGACAACAAGGTAAACGTGATCAAGGTTGTTCGTGCTATCACCGGTCTGGGCCTGAAAGAAGCCAAGGACATGGTTGACGGCGCTCCGAAGACCGTGAAAGAAGCCGTTTCCAAGGCTGAAGCTGAAGAAGTTCTGAAGCAACTGACCGAAGCCGGTGCCAAGGCTGAAATCAAATAATCTTCTTTGAAAAAAGAAGGTGAGGCTGGCGGAGAAATCCGCCAGCCTTATTGCGCTTGTAATTGGCCGAAACAAAGATAGTAAAAGCCAGCAATTACCCGGCGTGGCTGCTGACTTTTGGTTTCTTGCGCCACTACCACCTCGATGGAGACTCTATGAGTTATTCGTTTACTGAGAAGAAGCGTATTCGTAAGAGCTTTGCGAAACGCGCCAGTGTTCTCGATGTCCCATTCCTGTTGGCGACCCAGATTGATTCTTATGCCGATTTCCTGCAACTGGGTGTACCGCTAGATCAGCGCAAGGATGCTGGTCTGCAAGCCGCGTTCAAGTCGATCTTCCCGATCCATAGCCACAATGGCTATGCGCGTCTTGATTTTGCTCACTACATCCTTGGCGAGCCGCCGTTTGACGTGCAGGAATGTCAGCTGCGTGGCATCACCTACGCCGCTCCGCTGCGTGCCCGTATTCGTCTGACCATCCTGGACAAAGAGTCGTCCAAGCCGGTGGTAAAAGAAGTGCGCGAGAATGAAGTGTACATGGGCGAAATTCCGCTCATGACCACCAATGGTTCTTTCATCATCAACGGTACCGAACGCGTTATCGTTTCCCAGCTGCACCGTTCCCCGGGCGTGTTCTTCGAGCATGACCGCGGCAAGACCCATTCCTCCGGCAAACTGCTGTTCTCCGCCCGCGTGATTCCTTACCGCGGTTCTTGGCTGGACTTCGAGTTTGACCCGAAAGACCTGCTGTACTTCCGTATCGACCGTCGCCGCAAGATGCCGGTGACCATTCTGCTGAAGGCACTGGGTTACAGCAACGAACAGATCCTGTCCGAATTCTACAGCTTCGACACCTTCTACCTGACCAAGTCCGGCGTGTTCATGCGCGTGGTACCGGAACGCCTGAAGGGCGAAGTGGCCAAGTTCGACATCGTCGCTGCCGATGGCAAGCTGATCGTGGCCAAGGACAAGCGCATCACTGCCAAGCACATCCGTGACATCCAGACCGCACAGCTGGATCGTATCGAAGTGCCGGCCGATGTGTTGCTGGGCAAGGTGCTGGCGCACAACGTCACCAATGTGGACACCGGCGAAGTGCTGGCGCGCGCCAACGAGGAAATCACCGAAGAGCTGCTGGCCAAGCTGGCACTGGCCGAGATCGATCAGGTGGAAGTGTTGTTCACCAACGATCTGGACCAGGGTGGTTATATCTCGCAAACCCTGCGTACCGATGACAGCCTGGACCGTCTGCAAGCGCGCGTGGCCATCTATCGCATGATGCGTCCTGGCGAGCCGCCGACCGAAGATGCGGTGGAAGCCCTGTTCCAGCGCCTGTTCTTCAGCGAAGAAACCTACGATCTGTCTCGCGTGGGCCGCATGAAGTTCAGCTCGCGTACCTATCAGTACAAGTTCGATGAAAAGACCCCGGAGTGGTTCAAGTCGCTGATCGGTGAGAAATTCGCCCATCGTCGTGATGTGATGGAAGGCACGCTGTCGACTGAAGACATCGTCTCCGTCATCGCCATCCTGTGCGAACTGCGTAATGGCCGTGGCGAAGTGGACGATATCGACCATCTGGGTAACCGCCGTGTCCGTTCGGTAGGTGAACTGGCCGAGAACCAGTTCCGTGCCGGTCTGGTACGTGTCGAGCGCGCGGTAAAGGAACGCCTGAATCAGGCCGAGTCCGACAACCTGATGCCGCACGACCTGATCAACGCCAAGCCGGTGTCCGCTGCCATCAAGGAATTCTTTGGTTCCTCGCAGCTGTCCCAGTTCATGGACCAGACCAACCCGCTGTCGGAAATCACCCACAAGCGCCGTGTATCGGCCCTTGGCCCGGGTGGTCTGACCCGCGAACGCGCCGGCTTCGAAGTGCGTGACGTACACCCGACCCATTACGGCCGTGTATGCCCGATCGAAACCCCGGAAGGTCCGAACATCGGTCTGATCAACTCGCTGTCGGTGTTTGCCCGTACCAACGAGTTCGGCTTCCTGGAAACCCCGTACCGCAAGGTCGTGGACAGCAAGGTAACCAACGAGATCGACTACCTGTCCGCCATCGAGGAAGGCCGTTACGTCATTGCCCAGGCCAACGCCGAGCTGGGCGAAGACGGTACCCTGCTGGACGAACTGGTGACCTGCCGTGAAAAGGGTGAAACCATCCTGGCCACGCCGGACCGCGTGCAGTACATGGATGTGGCTACCGGTCAGGTGGTATCCGTTGCCGCCTCGCTGATTCCCTTCCTGGAACACGATGACGCCAAC
Organism: Aquitalea magnusonii; assembly: GCF_003202035.1. Classification (GTDB taxonomy): domain Bacteria; phylum Pseudomonadota; class Gammaproteobacteria; order Burkholderiales; family Chromobacteriaceae; genus Aquitalea; species Aquitalea magnusonii. Next base: position 6,042 of record NZ_QJKC01000037.1, read on the forward strand.
CGTGCCTTGATGGGTGCCAACATGCAGCGTCAGGCCGTACCGTGCCTGCGCCCGGAAAAACCGTTTGTCGGTACCGGTATCGAGCGTTCGGTGGCCGTTGACTCCGGCACCACCGTGGTGGCCCGTCGTGGCGGTGTGGTCGACTATGTCGACGCCGGCCGTGTCGTGGTGCGTGTGAATGACGAAGAAGCCGTGGCCGGTGAAGTGGGTGTGGATATCTACAACCTCACCAAGTTCACCCGTTCCAACCAGAACACCAACATCAACCAGCGTCCGGTGGTGAAGGTGGGCGACAAGATCGCCAGCGGCGACGTGGTGGCCGATGGCGCCTCCACCGACCTGGGCGAACTGGCGCTGGGTCAGAACATGACCATCGCCTTCATGCCGTGGAACGGCTACAACTACGAAGACTCGATCCTGATCTCGGAAAAGCTGGTGGCAGAAGACCGCTACACCTCGATCCACATCGAAGAACTGTCGGTTGTGTCGCGTGACACCAAGCTGGGACCGGAAGAAATCACCCGCGATATTCCGAACCTGTCCGAGCGCATGGCAGGCCGTCTGGATGAAGCCGGCATCGTGTACATCGGTGCGGAAGTGGAAGCCGGTGACGTACTGGTGGGCAAGGTTACCCCGAAGGGTGAAACCCAGCTGACACCGGAAGAAAAGCTGCTGCGCGCCATCTTTGGTGAAAAAGCCTCCGACGTGAAGGATACCTCGCTGCGCGTGCCGACCGGCACCGTGGGTACCGTGATCGACGTGCAGGTGTTCACCCGTGAAGGGATCGAGCGTGACAAGCGTGCCCAGTCCATCATTGATGCCGAACTGAAGCGCTATCGCCTCGACCTGAACGACCAGCTGCGCATTTTCGAAAACGATGCCTTCAGCCGTATCGAGCGCCTGATCCTGGGCAAGGTCGCCAATGGTGGTCCGAAGCGTCTGGCCAAGGGCACGGCCATCGACAATGAATACCTGGACAGCCTGCCGGTCAAGCACGACTGGTTCGACATCCGCATGGCCGATGAAGACATCGCCAAGCAGCTGGAACTGATCAAGGAAAGCCTGGTACAGAAGCGCGAAGAATTCGATCTCAAGTTCGAAGACAAGAAGCGTAAACTGACCCAGGGCGATGAATTGCCGCCGGGCGTGCAGAAGATGGTCAAGGTTTACCTGGCCGTTAAGCGTCGTCTGCAGGCTGGTGACAAGATGGCCGGTCGTCACGGTAACAAGGGTGTGGTATCGCGCATCCTGCCGATCGAAGACATGCCTTACATGGGCGATGGCCGTCCGGTCGACATCGTGCTGAACCCGCTGGGCGTACCGTCGCGTATGAACATCGGTCAGATTCTGGAAGTGCATCTGGGCTGGGCGGCCAAGGGTATTGGCGAACGCATCGATCGCATGCTCAAGCAGCAGAAGGACGTTGCTGACATCCGCGCCTACCTGGAGCAGCTGTACAACGATACTGGCAAGACCGAAGATCTGGCCGGCCTGTCCGATGCCGAAATCCTCGACCTTGCCGACAACCTGCGCAAAGGCATGCCGTTTGCCACGCCGGTATTCGACGGTGCCAAGGAAACCGAGATCAAGCACATGCTGGATCTGGCCTATCCGAGCGGCGACGAACTCACCGAAAAGATGGGCTTTAACGAGTCCAAGACCCAGATGACCCTGTACGATGGCCGCTCCGGCGAAGCCTTCGACCGCAAGGTCACCGTGGGTGTGATGCACTACCTCAAGCTGCATCACCTGGTTGATGACAAGATGCACGCCCGTTCCACCGGTCCGTACTCCCTGGTTACCCAGCAGCCGCTGGGTGGTAAGGCGCAGTTCGGTGGCCAGCGTTTCGGTGAGATGGAAGTGTGGGCGCTGGAAGCATATGGCGCCGCCTACACTCTGCAGGAAATGCTGACGGTGAAGTCCGACGACGTAACCGGCCGTACCAAAGTTTACGAAAACATCGTCAAGGGCGAACACAAGATTGACGCGGGCATGCCGGAATCCTTCAACGTGTTGGTGAAGGAAATCCGCTCGCTCGGCCTGGATATCGACCTGGAACGTTATTGATTGGGTGAGAAGGCGCGGCATCATGCCGCGCCTCCTGTCCCCTGACTGGAGACGCAATGAAAGCTCTGCTCGACCTCTTTAAGCAAGTTACGCAAGAAGAAGAGTTTGATGCGATTAAAATCGGCATCGCCTCACCCGACAAGATCCGTTCCTGGTCTTATGGTGAAGTCAAGAAGCCGGAAACCATCAACTATCGTACCTTCAAACCGGAACGCGACGGCCTGTTCTGCGCGCGCATTTTCGGACCGGTAAAAGACTACGAATGCCTGTGCGGCAAGTACAAGCGTCTGAAGCACCGCGGTGTGATCTGTGAAAAATGCGGCGTGGAAGTGACCTTGTCCAAGGTACGCCGCGAGCGCATGGGCCACATCGAACTGGCCAGCCCCACCGCGCACATCTGGTTCCTGAAGAGCCTGCCGTCGCGTCTGGGCATGGTGCTCGACATGACCCTGCGCGACATCGAACGCGTACTGTACTTCGAAGCATTTGTCGTGACCGATCCGGGCATGACCCCGCTGCAATACCGTCAGCTGCTGACCGAAGAAGACTTCCTCGACAAGGAAGACCAGTACGGCGAAGAATTCGTTGCCATGATGGGTGCCGAAGCCGTACGCGAACTGTTGAAGCGTCTGAATCTGGATACCGAGATCGAGACCCTGCGTCGCGAACTGGAAGCCACCAATTCCGACACCAAGATCAAGAAGATCGCCAAGCGTCTGAAAGTACTGGAAGCCTTCCAGCGTTCCGGCATGAAGCCGGAATGGATGATTCTGGAAGTGCTGCCGGTGCTGCCGCCGGAACTGCGTCCGCTGGTACCGCTGGATGGTGGCCGTTTCGCCACTTCCGACCTGAACGACCTGTACCGCCGCGTCATCAACCGTAACAACCGTCTGAAGCGCCTGCTGGAACTGCGCGCGCCGGACATCATCGTGCGCAACGAAAAGCGCATGCTGCAGGAATCGGTTGACTCGCTGCTGGACAACGGTCGTCGCGGCAAGGCCATGACTGGCGCCAACAAGCGTCCGCTGAAGTCGCTGGCCGACATGATCAAGGGTAAGGGCGGTCGCTTCCGTCAGAACTTGCTGGGTAAGCGTGTCGACTACTCCGGCCGTTCCGTGATTACCGTAGGTCCGACCCTGCGTCTGCATCAGTGCGGCCTGCCGAAAAAGATGGCGCTGGAACTGTTCAAGCCCTTCATCTTCCACAAGCTGGAAGTCATGGGCCTGGCCTCCACCATCAAGGCAGCCAAGAAGCTGGTCGAGCAGGAAGTGCCGGAAGTCTGGGACATCCTGGAAGACGTGATCCGCGAACATCCGGTGCTGCTGAACCGTGCACCGACGCTGCACCGTCTGGGTATCCAGGCTTTCGAACCGGTACTGATCGAAGGCAAGGCCATCCAGCTGCACCCGCTGGTCTGCGCGGCATTCAACGCCGACTTTGACGGTGACCAGATGGCCGTTCACGTGCCGCTGTCGCTGGAAGCGCAGATGGAAGCCCGCACCCTGATGCTGGCCACCAACAACGTGCTGTCCCCGGCCAACGGCGACCCGATCATCGTACCGTCGCAGGATATCGTGCTGGGTCTGTACTACATGACCCGCGACAAGGTGAACGGCAAGGGTGAAGGCATGGTATTTGCCGACACCAAGGAAGTGCATCGCGCCTACGAAACCCGTCAGGTCGAGCTGGCCACCCGCATTACCGTTCGTCTGAAAGAATGGGAAAAGGACGAGCAGGGCGAATTCCAGCCGGTGATCAAGCGCTACGACACCACGGTCGGCCGCGCCATCCTGTCGGACATCCTGCCGAAGGGCCTGCCGTTCGAGCACATCAACAAGGCGCTGAAGAAGAAGGAAATCTCCAAGCTGATCAACGTATCGTTCCGCCGTTGCGGCATTCGCGATACCGTGATCTTTGCCGACCAGTTGATGTACACCGGTTTTGCCTACTCCACCCGTGGCGGTATCTCCATTTGCGTGGACGACATGCAAATCCCGGGCAAGAAGGTGGAACTGCTGGGCGAAGCCCAGAAGGAAGTCAAAGAGATCGAAGAGCAGTACCGTCAGGGTCTGGTTACCCAGGGCGAACGCTACAACAAGGTCGTGGACATCTGGGGCCGTACCGGCGACAAGATCGCCAAGGCCATGATGGACGAGCTGTCCAAGCAGAAGGTGCTGGACCGCGACGGCAAGGAAGTCGATCAGGAATCCTTCAACTCCATTTACATGATGGCCGACTCTGGCGCGCGGGGTTCCGCAGCCCAGATCAAGCAGCTGGCCGGTATGCGGGGTCTGATGGCCAAGCCGGACGGTTCCATTATCGAAACGCCGATTACCGCCAACTTCCGTGAAGGTCTGACGGTTCTGCAGTACTTTATTTCCACTCACGGTGCCCGTAAGGGTCTGGCGGATACGGCCTTGAAGACGGCCAACTCCGGTTACCTGACACGTCGTCTGGTTGACGTGACCCAGGACCTGGTGGTGATCGAAGATGATTGCGGCACCAACAACGGCTTCGTGATGAAGGCAGTCCTGCAAGGCGGTGACGTGATCGAAGCCCTGCGTGACCGTATTCTGGGTCGCGTGACCGCGGTTGACGTGGTGGATCCGTCCACTGGCGAAACCGTACTGGAAGCCGGCACCCTGCTGGACGAGCACATGGTTGACGTGATCGACAGCCTGGGTATCGACGAAGTCAAGGTGCGCACCGCCATCACTTGCGACACCCGTTACGGTCTGTGCGCCAAGTGCTACGGTCGTGACCTGGCACGCGGCAAGCGCGTGAACGCCGGTGAAGCGGTTGGTGTGATCGCCGCCCAGTCGATTGGTGAGCCGGGTACCCAGCTGACCATGCGTACCTTCCACATTGGTGGTGCCGCGTCGCGAAATGCCGCAGCCAGCCAGGTAGAAGGCAAGTCGAACGGTACCGTACGCTTCTCCAGCCAGATGCGTTATGTCGCCAACTCCAAGGGCGAGCTGATTGTCATCACCCGTTCCGGTGAAGTGGTGATCCATGACGACATGGGCCGTGAGCGCGAGCGTCACAAAGTACCGTACGGTGCCACCCTGATGGTGACCGACGGTCTGGTGATCAAGGCTGGTGCAGTCCTGGCAACCTGGGACCCGCACACCCGTCCGATCATCACCGAGTACGCAGGCCGCGTGAAGTTCGAGAACGTGGAAGAGGGCAATACCGTTGCCAAGCAGACCGACGAAGTGACCGGTCTGTCCACCCTGGTGGTGATCGATCCGAAGCGTCGTGCCGGTTCGCAGTCCAAGATGCTGCGTCCGCTGGTGAAGCTGCTGGACGAAAACGGTCTGGAAGTGAAGCTGGCTGGTTCGGATGCCTCGGTATCCATCACCTTCCAGGTAGGCGCCATCATTACCGTGCGTGACGGTCAGGAAGTGGGCAAGGGTGAAGTGCTGGCCCGTATCCCGCAAGAATCGTCCAAGACCCGCGACATTACCGGTGGTCTGCCGCGTGTGGCCGAACTGTTCGAAGCCCGTTCGCCGAAGGATGCCGGCATGCTGGCCGAGGTGACCGGTACCGTTTCCTTCGGTAAGGACACCAAGGGCAAGCAACGCCTGATCATTACCGATCTGGAAGGCAATGGTTACGAGAACCTGATTCCGAAGGACAAGCACGTTCTGGTACATGACGGTCAGGTAGTGAACCGTGGTGAACTGATCGTCGACGGTCCGGTGGATCCGCACGACATCCTGCGTCTGCAGGGTATCGAGGCGCTGGCACGCTACATCGTTCAGGAAGTGCAGGAAGTGTACCGTCTGCAAGGTGTGAAGATTAACGACAAGCACATCGAGGTGATCATTCGCCAGATGCTGCGTCGTGTCATCATCTCCGACAGCGGCGACACCGAATTCATCCAGGGCGAACAGGTAGAACGTGCCGACGTGCTGGAAATGAACGACAAGATGCTGGCAGAAGGCAAGGAACCGGCGCAGTACGAAAACGTGCTGCTGGGTATTACCAAGGCTTCCCTGTCCACCGACTCCTTCATCTCGGCGGCTTCCTTCCAGGAAACCACTCGCGTACTGACCGAAGCCGCCATCATGGGCAAGAAGGATGATCTGCGCGGTCTGAAGGAAAACGTGATCGTGGGTCGTCTGATCCCGGCAGGTACCGGTCTGGCTTACCACCGTACCCGTCGTCGTCAAGGCCTCGGTCTGGACACCACGCATTCGCAACTGCTGGAAGAACAGCCAGTAGACGAAGTGGAAAACAACAGCTGATTTTGCCAAAAACCAGCTGAGTGTTGAAAAAACGCTGCGCCATCAACGGTTAACGTTGCGGGCGTAGCGTTTTTCATTTGACGGTAAGTGATTGACTAAAATATAATCCTCCGTCCTTCTGGAGACGTGTTGTCTGCAGAATGAATCAACTAGGAACTGATAGTAATGCCAACCATTAACCAACTCGTTCGCAAGGGCCGTACGGTCCTGACCGTGAACAGCAAGGTGCCTGCGCTGGAAGCCTGCCCGCAGAAGCGTGGCGTGTGCACCCGTGTTTACACCACCACCCCGAAAAAGCCGAACTCCGCTCTGCGTAAAGTGTGCAAGGTTCGTCTGACCAACGGCTTCGAAGTGATCTCCTACATCGGTGGTGAAGGCCACAACCTGCAGGAACACTCCGTGGTACTGATCCGTGGCGGTCGTGTAAAAGACTTGCCGGGTGTGCGTTACCACACCGTGCGCGGTTCCCTGGATACCGCCGGTGTTAAGGACCGTAAGCAGTCCCGCTCCAAGTACGGTGCCAAGCGTCCTAAGTAATTGGGATGTACTAGCGGCGGCCTGAGGTCGTCGAGTAAGTGACTGCTTTTAATGGGTGGTCATGAGCCCAAGCTCAACTGAATATTGAAGGAAGTAACATGCCAAGACGCAGAGAAGTCCCCAAGCGCGAGATTCTGCCGGATCCGAAATTCGGTTCCCAAGATCTGTCCAAGTTCATGAACGTCGTGATGATCGATGGCAAGAAAGCCGTTGCAGAACGCATCATCTATGGCGCACTGGCCCAGATCGAAAAGAAAACCGGCAAAAACGCACTGGAAGTGTTCAATAGCGCACTGTCCAATGCCAAGCCGGTTGTAGAAGTAAAAAGCCGCCGTGTCGGTGGTGCAAACTATCAAGTTCCTGTTGAAGTTCGTCCGTCCCGCCGTATGGCCCTGGCCATGCGCTGGCTGCGTGATGCTGCGCGCAAGCGTGGCGAAAAGTCCATGGACCTGCGCCTGGCTGGTGAGCTGATCGACGCTGCCGAAGGTCGTGGCGGCGCCATGAAGAAGCGTGACGAAGTGCATCGTATGGCAGAAGCCAACAAGGCCTTCTCTCACTTCCGCTTCTAAGCTCAACCACACAATAAGGTGTAGATCGTGGCTAGAAAGACCCCCATCGAGCGCTACCGTAATATCGGTATCTCCGCTCACATTGACGCCGGCAAGACAACCACTACCGAGCGTATTCTGTTTTACACCGGTGTTAACCACAAGATCGGTGAAGTTCACGATGGCGCCGCCACCATGGACTGGATGGAACAGGAACAGGAGCGTGGTATCACCATCACCTCCGCTGCTACCACTACCTTCTGGAAGGGTATGGGCATGCAGTTCCCGGAACATCGTTTCAACATCATCGATACCCCGGGTCACGTGGACTTTACCATTGAGGTAGAGCGTTCCATGCGTGTACTGGACGGTGCCGTAATGGTTTACTGCGCTGTGGGTGGTGTACAGCCTCAGTCGGAAACCGTATGGCGTCAGGCCAACAAGTACAAGGTTCCGCGTATTGCCTTCGTGAACAAGATGGACCGTCAGGGCGCCAACTTCTTCCGTGCCGTAGAACAGGTGAAAACCCGTCTGCGTGGCAATCCGGTGCCTATCGTTGTACCGATCGGTGCTGAAGATGGCTTCGAAGGCGTGGTTGACCTGCTGAAGATGAAGGCCATCATCTGGGATGAAGCTTCCCAGGGCATGAAGTTCGAATACGGCGAAATCCCGGCCAACCTGGTTTCCGTAGCCGAAGAATGGCGCGAGAAGATGGTTGAAGCCGCCGCCGAAGTCAGCGACGAAATGATGGACAAGTACCTGGGCGGCGAAACGCTGACCGAGGAAGAAATCGTTGCCGGCCTGCGCGAACGTACCCTGCGTTGCGAAATCCAGCCGATGCTGTGCGGTTCCGCCTTCAAGAACAAGGGTGTTCAGCGCATGCTGGACGCCGTGATCGAGCTGCTGCCGTCGCCGACCGAAGTGCCGGCGATCAAGGGCGAAATCGACGGCGTTGAAGCCGAGCGTCACGCTTCTGACGACGAGCCGTTCTCCGCACTGGCATTCAAGCTGATGAACGACCCGTACGTTGGTCAGCTGACCTTCTTCCGTGTTTACTCTGGCGTGGTTCAATCCGGTGATACCGTGATGAACTCCGTGAAGGGCAAGAAGGAACGTATCGGCCGTATCGTGCAGATGCACGCCAACGACCGTAAGGAAATCGAAGAAGTACGCGCTGGTGACATCGCTGCTGCTATCGGCCTGAAGGAAGTGACCACCGGTGAAACCCTGTGTGCCGTTGATGCACCGATCGTGCTGGAACGCATGGAGTTCCCGGATCCGGTGATTCACGTTGCCGTTGAGCCGAAGACCAAGGCCGACCAGGAAAAGATGGGCGTTGCCCTGAACCGTCTGGCCAAGGAAGACCCGTCCTTCCGCGTACGTACTGACGAAGAATCCGGCCAAACCATCATTTCCGGTATGGGTGAACTGCACCTGGAAATTCTGGTTGACCGCATGAAGCGTGAGTTCGGCGTTGAAGCCAACGTGGGTGCTCCGCAGGTTGCCTACCGCGAAACCATCACCAAGACTGTTACCGACGTGCAAGGTAAGCATGCCAAGCAGTCCGGTGGTAAGGGTCAGTACGGTGATTGTACGATTACCCTGGAGCCGTCCGGCGAAGGTAATGGCTACAAGTTCATCGACGAGATCAAGGGTGGTGTGATTCCGCGTGAATTCATCCCGTCGGTTGACAAGGGTATCCGCAACTCGCTGAACAACGGTATTCTGGCTGGCTTCCCGGTGGTTGACGTGACCGTACGTCTGACCTTCGGTTCCTACCACGACGTTGACTCCTCGCAGATCGCCTTCGAACTGGCCGGTTCCATCGCCTTCAAGGAAGCCATGCGCCGTGCCGGCCCGTGCATCCTCGAGCCGATGATGGCTGTTGAAGTTGAAACGCCGGAAGAGTACATGGGCGATGTGATGGGTGACCTGAACCGTCGTCGCGGCATCGTGCAAGGCATGGACGATGATGGTCTGGGTGGCAAGAAGATCAAGGCCGAAGTACCGCTGGCCGAGATGTTCGGTTACTCCACCGACCTGCGTTCCGCTACCCAGGGTCGTGCTACCTACTCCATGGAGTTCAAGCACTACTCTGAAGCACCGAAGCATGTTGCTGAAGCTGTAATGGCTGCCAAGAAGTAATGCGCGCTGAAGCTGACCGGAACCGGTTTCCGGTCAGCTCTGATCTAATGTTCTTTAATTAAGGATTTTTGCAAAATGGCAAAAGAAAAGTTTGAGCGGACCAAACCGCACGTAAACGTCGGCACCATCGGTCACGTTGACCACGGTAAGACCACCCTGACCGCAGCGATCACCACCATTCTGTCGAAGAAGTTCGGTGGCGAAGCCAAGGACTACTCCCAGATCGACAGCGCGCCGGAAGAAAAGGCTCGTGGTATTACCATTAATACCGCACACGTAGAATACGAAACCGAGTCCCGTCACTACGCTCACGTAGACTGCCCGGGTCACGCCGACTACGTTAAGAACATGATTACCGGTGCAGCCCAGATGGACGGAGCTATCCTGGTATGTTCCGCTGCTGACGGCCCGATGCCGCAAACCCGCGAACACATCCTGCTGTCCCGTCAGGTTGGCGTACCGTACATCATCGTTTACCTGAACAAGGCTGACCTGGTAGACGACGCTGAACTGCTGGAACTGGTTGAAATGGAAGTGCGCGATCTGCTGTCTTCCTACGACTTCCCGGGCGACGACACTCCGGTAGTTATCGGTTCCGCCCGTCTGGCACTGGAAGGCGACCAATCCGAAATGGGCGAACCGTCCATCTTCCGTCTGGCTGCTGCTCTGGACTCCTACATCCC
>NZ_QJKC01000038.1 GCF_003202035.1 Aquitalea magnusonii
TTGATCAGCTTGGTCAGCATATAGCCGTCCATTTCCGGCATTTCCACGTCGGTCAGCACCAGGTGCAGGCTTTCGCACAGGCGCTTGCCGGACAGTTCGGCCTGCATGGCCATTTTTTGCAGTTCTTCCCAGGCGCGCATGCCGTTGATGGCATAGGCGTACTTGACCTGCATGGCATCCAGGGTGCGTTCGATCTGCTTGCGGGCGACGGCGGAGTCATCGGTGAAGAAGATCATGCGTTCTTCTTTTACCGGCTCGATATTGATGAAGTGGTGCGAATCATCCACCAGCGAGGTTTCCGCCAGCACTTTTTCCACGTCCATCATCATCACCAGCGTGCCCTGGTCCAGCTCGGTGACGGCGGTCACCAGGCCGGCCATGCGGTTGGTGATCATGTCCGGCGGCACGCGCATGGCGGACCAGTCCAGGCGCAGGATGGTGTCCACCGCCTCGACCAGAAAGCCCTGGGTGTGGCCGTTGTATTCGGTGACGATCATGATTTCCGGCTTGTTGCTGGTAACGATGCCGGCGTATTTGGCCAGATCGATCACCGGCACCAGCGAGCCGCGCAGGCTGACCATGCCTTCTACTGATGATGGCATTTCCGGGGCAGACGTGATTTCAGGGGTGCGCATGACTTCGCGTACCTTGAACACGTTGATGCCGAAAATTTCCTTTCTCCCGGTACGCTGATCGTGACCCAGGGAGAACAGCAGGATTTCCAGCTTGTTGGTCCCCGCCAGTTTTGTTCTGGCATCAATTTTTTTAAGAAGCTCTGACACAGAAACCTCCGCTGCATCGGTTCGTTGTGGTGGCGCAATACTCCCGTTGTATACGCCAATTATTCATTTTCCCAGCTTTCTTTGAAAACAGTCTTGGCTCAGATCAGACTTTAAGTTGGCTTGGCTCAGACTTAGTCATTATCATACTGTTTAAGTCCTTTTTACAAATACGACGCTAAACATGGCCAAGACAGCATCAAATTTGAAAGACCAGGAGATGCTGGAGGCGGCTTTCGAGCAGTTCAATACGGTGTCCAGTCAGTTGATTGACGCATACCGCCAGCTTGAAGTGCAGGTTAACGTGCTGAATGCGCAGTTGGATGAGGCTAACAACCAATTGCGAAAACAGCGTGACGAAAACGCCGAACTTGCAGAAAGACTGGGCATGCTGCTGGAAGCGCTCCCTGCCGGCGTGGTGCAACTGGCTGCCGATGGCGTGGTGGTGGCGGAAAACCCGGCGGCCCGGCTCTTGCTGCAAGGCAAGCATGACGGGCTGGCCTGGGATGCGGTCATGGCCGGCTGGACGCGCTCCGAATTGGACGGCACCTATACCTTGCCACAGCAGGAGGCTGCCCGTCGGCTGGCCTTGCAATATCAGGATCTGCCGGCCTCGGGAGGGCGCATCGTGCTGCTGCATGATGTCAGCCGCCTGCATCATCTGACCGTGGAGCTGGCCCACCAGCAAAAGCTGGCGGCCATGGGCGGCATGGCGGCGTCGCTGGCACACCAGTTGCGCACGCCACTGGCCACGGCAATGCTTTATACCGCCAACCTCAAGCAGGAAGGCTTGCGGCCGGAGGACCGGGCGAAATTCGTCGACAAGAGCCTGGCGCGGATGAAGGCGCTGGAGGGGCTGATCCAGAACATGCTGGGGTTTGTGCGTGGCCAGACAAGTGCGCTGGAGTGGCTTGATGTCGCGGCGCTGGTCGAGGATGTTGCTGCGGTACTGATACCGCAATGTCATGAGCGTGGCATGATTTGGGATTGCAATAACCTGCTGCCTTCTGCCATAACGGTAATGGGCGATCGCAAGGCCCTGCAGGGGGCGCTGGTGAATCTGCTGGAAAATGCCATGCATTTTTCGCCGGAAGGCGGTCGTATCGGCCTCACGGTGTCCCTGCAGGATGAGCAGGTCTGTTTCCGGGTGGAGGACGATGGCGTCGGCTTGCAGGGCGCTGACCCTGCCAGGCTGTTCGAACCTTTCTTTACCACCCGGCCTGGCGGAACCGGCCTGGGGCTGTCCATCGTGAAAAAGGTGGCGGAAGAACTGGCAGGCAAGGTGGTGGGCGGTGATCGTGTACAAGGCGGTGCTTATTTCGAATTGACTCTCCCCTGCCGCGGGATGGGAGCCATGGATGTGTAATGTGAATCAGGGGGATTGATGATGAAGCCAGTGGTTAAAGTAGAAGGTCAGGTGGGTACGCTCGTTCTGGTTGGTCAGTTCGATTTCAACCTGCACAAGGATTTCCGCCTTGCCAGTCAGGAGTTGCTGGAAAATCCGGCAGTGCAGGAGATCCAGGTCGACTTCGATCAGGTGCCCTTCCTGGACAGCTCGGCGCTGGGCATGCTGCTGCTGTTGAAAGAGCGCGCAACCAGCCAGAAAAAGTCTATGTCGCTGATCAACTGTCGCGACACCGTGTTGCAAGTGCTGGAAATTGCCTGCTTCAACAAGATGTTCACCATCAAGTGATGCCGGTCATGCCGGGCTCAGCACCAGCCGGGGTTTGCATCCGCACCGGCCCGGTCCATATGTTCTGACAGGTAGTCGTTTGGCCTGGGATGTTCAAAAACCCTGAAACATGAATAGTTAATCCTTAAATAGGTAAAAACAGTTATTTACACCGTCCGGTCGATTTCTTTCTTGATTAAGCTGACGTCTTGGTTGATGAAGAAGATAGTACATTGGCAATTTTGCTGAGTGACCGGGGGCTACATGGTGTTTTTCTATTGGCAGCGGCGTGTCATGGCGTGCGGTCTTTGCCTGATTTCGGTACTGGTGTTGCTCAGTGGCCCACTCTGGGGGGCTGTGGCATGGAGCCTGGCCCTGCCACTTGTCGCCAGCATGCTGTTCGTATTGCATTTTGTGTATCTAGCCAAGGAGCCGAAGGTGATCGATAGGGAAGAGGCGGATGCCGGCAACAGCCAGACCGCACCTGTTGCGCCTGACTGCCTTGACTTCATCCAGGAGCAGATCTCCCAGTCCAAGCTGGAGGTGAGCCGGGTGCAGACACTGATCCAGGATGCGGTACTGACCCTGGTCAACAGTTTTTCCGGCCTGTCGCAGGAGGCCGCTGCACAGTTGCAGCTCGCCGAAAGCCTGGCCAAAGGCGAGGTGGGCATCGACTCGCATGCCATGTCATTCAGCACTTTCGTCAATGAAATTGCCAATGCCATGGGCAGCTTTGTCGAGAAAACGGTAGAAAACAGCCGACTGGCCATGTTGCTGGTGGAGCAGATGGAGTCGATAGGCCAGGAGATGCAGGGGGTCATCCTGCTGCTGGACGAGATCCACTCCATCACCAACCAAACCAATATGCTGGCCTTGAACGCTTCCATCGAGGCGGCCAGGGCCGGCGAGGCCGGCAGGGGCTTTGCCGTGGTGGCCGAGGAAGTGCGTCATCTGTCAGGCCGTACCAGCAGTTTCAGTGACGAAATCCGCAATCTGATCAACCGCGTGAATGGCTCGGTCGAGCATGCCGAGGGGCTGATCAACCAGCTGGCGTCGCAGGACATGATGTTTACCTTGCAGGCCAAGCAGCGGCTGGATGACACGTCGTCGCGCATCCGGGTGATGGACGACATGATGGCCGAATCGATCAGCCGCCTGCGCCACGGTGTCGGTTTGTTGTCTGACCATGTGGGCGATGCCGTACGCTCGCTGCAGTTTCAGGACATGGTGTCGCAACTGATTGCCCATGTCGGCAAGCGCTTGTACGGCATCGAGGAAATGATGGAATTGACCAGCAACAAGCAGCAACAACAAGGGCAGTGGGAGGTGAGAGCCTCTGCCCGGCTGGCAGAACTGCAAATCAGCCTCTCCAATAATCCGGTGGCGCAGGGGCAGATGCAGAGCGGCAGCATCGATTTGTTTTGAGCGTGAACAAAAGAAAAGTGGGAACAACATGCCAAAAAAAGTACTGACCGTCGATGATTCGGCGTCAATCCGTCAGATGGTGACCTTTACTCTCAAAAGTGCGGGCTATGAGGTGGTGGAGGCCGTGGATGGCAATGGTGGTCTGGCACGGGCCCAGGCCGACAGCTTTGACCTGATCCTGACCGACCAGAACATGCCGGGCATGGACGGCCTGAACCTGATTCGCGCCCTGCGCAAATTGCCGGCCTATGGCACCACGCCCATCCTGATGCTGACCACCGAGTCGAGCGATCAGATGAAATCGCTGGGGCGTGCTGCCGGTGCCACCGGCTGGCTGGTCAAGCCGTTTGATCCGCAAAAGCTGCTGGACGTGGTAAAGCGGCTGGTTGGCTGATTGCCCAGACTGATGGTGATGTACCGGGCGACAGCAGGCGGGTTCCACAGCTGACTATCCGGACTGCGGAGTAAGGGGAAGCATCGTGTCAATCGATATGTCGCAGTTTCATCAGGTGTTCTTTGATGAAACCGACGAACATCTGGCCACCATGGAGTCCGTGCTGCTGGGGATAGATCTGGCGGCACCGGACGGCGAAGACCTTAACGCCATCTTCCGTGCCGCCCACTCCATCAAGGGCGGTGCGGCGACTTTCGGCTTTGCCGATCTGGCGGCGCTGACCCATATCCTGGAAAACCTGCTGGACAAGGTGCGCAAGGGCTGCATGCGGCTGACTGCCGACATGGTGGACGCCTGCCTGAATGCCAAGGATGTGCTGGCCGGCATGCTGGGCGCACACCGTGGCGGCGCGCCGGTGGCGCGGTCGGTGGTCAGTGAGCTGGAGGGCTGGCTGGAAGGGCTGGTGGCCGGCGGCAGCGCCGAACAGCAGCCGGAGGTGGCGCCGCCACCGTCAGCCGCCGAGCCTGCCGTTTGCACCACGCTGTATATCGAGCTGGACTGCTGCCTGCCGGCCACCGATTACCAGGCGCTGTTGCAGTCGCTGACCGCGCTGGGCGAATTGAGCGTGGTGCAAGAAGGAGGGGGCGGCGATCAGCTGCCCTGGGTGTTGATTTTCACCTCAACCCTGGCCGCGGACGAAGTGGCCGAATCCCTGGCCTTTTCCATTTCGCCCGAGCATTTCCGCATTACCCAGGATCATGGCCAGCAGGACGAAGGCGATTTCGGACTGTTTCTTTCCTCCAGCATTGCCATCCCGACCGAGGCTGCCGCCCCCGGCATTGCCTTTGAAGACGATGGCTTCGGCTTGTTCGCTCCGCTGACTGCCAGCAGCGGCGACAGCGCGCCGGCGCCGGACATGCTGCATGAAGAAGACGGTTTCGGCTTGTTCGCCCCGGTCGCCGCGCCAGCTGCCGCGCCGGCTGCGCCGATCATGCTGCATGAGGAAGAAGGTTTCGGCCTGTTTGCACCGCTGGAGCCGGCTGCGCCCGCACCGAGCGTGGCGCCGGCACCGGTGCCGGCAGCGGTGGCTGCGCCGCGACCGGAGCGTGCCGCACCGGCGGTGGAAAATTCCATCCGGGTGAATATCGACAAGGTCGACCTGCTGCTGAACCTGGTGGGCGAGCTGGTCATCACCCAGTCCATGCTCACCCAGTCCAGCCAGGAGCTGGACGCCGTGCAATACGAACGCCTGCTGGGGGGCATCTCGGCCTTGCAGCGCAATTCGCGCGAATTGCAGGAAGCGGTGATGTCCATTCGCATGACGCCCATCGCCTTTGTCTTCAACCGTTTTCCGCGTGTGGTACGTGATCTGGCCGCCAAGCTGGGCAAGCAGATCGAATTGAAAATGGTGGGTGAAAATACCGAGCTGGACAAAGGCTTTATCGAAAAGCTGGCCGATCCGCTGACCCATCTGGTGCGCAACAGCCTGGACCATGGGGTGGAGTCGCCCGAAATCCGGGTGGCCAAGGGCAAGTCGGCGGTGGGGCGGTTGACGTTGCGTGCCTTTCATCAGGGCAGCAGCATCGTGATTGAAGTCACCGACGATGGCGCCGGCCTCAATCGTGAACGCATCCTGGCCAAGGCGCGCGAGCGCGGCATGCCGGTCAGCGATGCGCTGAGCGACAGCGAGGTGTGGGGGCTGATTTTCGAGGCCGGTTTCTCCACCGCCACCGAAGTGACCGATGTGTCCGGCCGCGGCGTGGGCATGGATGTGGTCAAGCGCAATATCCAGAGCATGGGCGGGCGCATCGATATCGACTCCATGCCGGATTTCGGCACCACCATCAGCATCCGCCTGCCGCTGACACTGGCCATCATGGATGGCATGTCGGTGCGGGTCGGGCAGGACATCTATGTCATCCCGCTGTCGTTTGTGCTGGAGTCGCTGCAGCCGCAGGCCGCGGAACTGAAAACGGTGGCAGGGCGCGGCCAGCTGGTGAATGTGCGTGGTCAGTACCTGCCCATCGTGTCGCTGGCCACCTTTTTCGGCAATGCGGATGCCAGCGCCGCCAGCGACCCCACCCGTGCCATTCTGGTCATCGTCGAGGCCGGCGGTTACCAGCTGGCCCTGCTGGTGGATGAACTCATCGGCCAGCAGCAGTTTGTGGTGAAGAACCTGGAAAGCAATTATCGCAAGGTAGAGGGCATCTCCGGCGCCACCATCATGGGCGATGGCCGGGTGGCCCTGATTCTGGATATATCGATCATCGCCCGGCACAACCAGCGACCGGCGCAAACGACGGCGCGACTGGCCATGACAGACGAGGCATGAGGGGAAGGCAGAACCGATGGCAGAACAGCTGGAATACCATCAGGGGCAGAGCAAGGCAGTGCGTGAGCTGCTGGTGTTTACCCTGGGGCAGGAAGAATACGGGATCGACATCCTGAAAGTGCAGGAGATTCGTGGCTACGATGCGGTCACGCGCATCGCCAACGCGCCGGCCTTCATCAAGGGCGTGGTCAATCTGCGAGGCAGCATCGTGCCGATTGTCGACATGCGCATCAAGTTCGGGCTGGGCGAACCGGTCTACAACGCATTCACGGTGGTGATCATTCTCAATATCTTCCAGCGGACGGTGGGGATGGTGGTGGATGGCGTGTCCGATGTGATCCAGCTGGCTGAGGATGAACTGCGCGACCCGCCGGAATTTGGTTCCGTGGTGGAAACCACGTATATCGAGGGCCTGGGCACCCAGGGGGAGCGCATGGTGATTATTGTGGATATCGAGCGCCTGATGAGCAGTGACGAAATGGCGCTGGTGGATATGACCGACCGTGGCTGAGGCCGACATGGCGTTTTGGAGAGGTGAATATGAATAATATGAAAGTGTCACACCGCTTGCTGCTGGGCTTCGGCCTGCTGGTCGTGGTGATCATCGCCGCCATGGCGCTGGCGATTGCACAGATCCACAGCCTGCGCAGCGATATCGACGAAATCGCCAGCATCCATGTGCCACGCGCGGCCGAGGCCAACAAGGTGGTGGATAACGTCAATAACACCGCCCGGGCTACCCGGACCTTGCTGCTGTCCAAAGACCCGGTGGTGCTGGAGCAGCAGCAAAAGCAGATCGACGAGTCACTGACGCTGATCAGCCGGCAGATGAGCAGCTTGTCCAGCGGCGTGCCGGCCGAAGGGCAGGGGCTGTTCGACCGCCTGCGTACGGTCGAGGCCAGCTATCGCCAGCAACTGGCAGTGTTCCGCCAGCACCTGGTGGCAGGGCAGGAAGAAGAAGCCAAGAGCTATCTGCTGCAAACCCTGCGTGCCACCCAGCTGGACTACCTCAAGGCGGCCGATGATTACATCAAGTTCGAGGAGGGGCTGTCCCGGCAGGTGGCGCAAGGCACGCTGGAACGCGCCAATGGCGCGGTGGCCCTGCTGAACGCGCTGATGGCGGCCGCGGTGCTGATCGCCGTGCTCGCCGGCTGGCTGATCAGCCGCTCCCTGTTGCGGCAGATCGGCGGCGAGCCTGCGGCGGCGGTCAAGCTGATGCAGGAGCTGGCGGCAGGTGAGGTCACCACCGAACTGAAAGTGGCCGCCAATGACAACAGCAGCCTGTTTGCCTACATCCGCCAGGCCGCGGACAAGGCGGTGGAGAACATCCGTGTGCGCAATGCACTGGATAACGCCGCCACCAATATGATGATTGCCGATGCCAACTTCAATGTGGTGTATGCCAACCAGTCGGTCATCAATATGTTTGCCCAGGCCGAAAGCGATATTCGCCGCGACTTGCCACAATTTACCGCCCGCTCCCTGCTGGGCAGCAATATCGACCAGTTCCATCGCAACCCGGCGCATCAGCGTGGACTGATGCAGCAGCTGCGCAACCCGCACCAGAGCACCATCCATGTCGGTGGCCGTACCTTCCAGCTGATCCTGACGCCAATCAACGGCCGTTCCGGCGAGCGGCTGGGCTATGGCGTGGAGTGGATAGACCGTACTGCCGAGCTGGCGCAGCAGGCCATCGAACAGCAGCGCATCGATGCCGAGCGTGCGGTGGCGGCAGAAAACGCCCGCATCCGCAGCGCCCTGGACAATGTCACCACCAATGTGATGATTGCCGATAACGAGCGCAACATCATCTATGTGAATCACAGCGTGCTGGAAATGCTGGCGACGGCCGAGGCTGACCTGCGCAAGGCCCTGCCCAATTTCAGTGCCCGCCATGTGCTGGGCAGCAGCATGGACATCTTCCACCGCAATCCGGCGCACCAGCGCGATCTGCTGGCCAATCTGCGCAGCACTTACAAGGCTGAAATTGCCGTCGGTGGCCGTCATTTCTCGCTGACTGCCAATCCGGTCTTCGGCAGCGAGGGCGAGCGGCTGGGAACGGTGGTGGAGTGGAAGGACCGTACCGGCGAAGTGCTGATCGAGAAGGAGGTGGAAGCCATCGTCAGTGCCGCCGGCAAGGGCGATTATGCTTCGCGGCTGGTGGTGGAGGGCAAGACCGGCTTCTTCCGCGTGCTGTCCGAAGGCGTTAACCAGCTGTTGAGCGTGACCAGCCAGGCATTGGGTGACATCGCCATCGTGCTGGGCGGCCTGGCCCAGGGCGACCTGACGCGTACCATCAAGAATGATTACGAAGGCATGCTCGGCCAGCTCAAGTCCGATACCAATGCCACGGTGGAGCGCCTGCGCAGCATCGTGGGCAATATCCAGGAATCGACCGAGGCCATCAATACCGCTTCGCAGGAAATTGCCGCCGGCAACAGCAATCTGTCCAGTCGTACCGAACAGCAGGCGGCCAGCCTGGAGGAAACCGCCTCCAGCATGGAAGAAATCACCAGCACGGTAAGACAGAATGCGGAAAACGCCAAAAAGGCCAACAGTCTGGCCATCGGCGCTTCCGACATCGCGGCCCGTGGCGGCCAGGTGGTGGGCAATGTGGTGTCCACCATGAACGAGATCAACGACAGTGCCAAGAAGATTGTCGACATCATCAGCGTGATCGACGGCATTGCCTTCCAGACCAATATCCTGGCACTGAATGCTGCAGTGGAAGCGGCGCGTGCCGGCGAACAGGGCCGCGGTTTTGCCGTGGTGGCCAGCGAAGTGCGCAATCTGGCACAGCGCTCGGCGGCAGCGGCCAAGGAAATCAAGCTGTTGATCGGCAACTCGGTCGACAAGGTGGAGTCGGGCAGCCGGCTGGTGGATGAAGCCGGCCGCACCATGGAAGAAATCGTCAGCTCCATCCGCCGCGTGGCCGACATCATGAGTGATATCTCGGCGGCCTCGATCGAACAAAGCTCCGGGATCGAACAGGTCAATCTGGCAGTGACGCAGATGGACGAGAATACCCAGAAGAACGCGGCCCTGGTCGAGCAGGCTGCCGCCGCCGCCGAGTCGCTGGAAGAGCAGGCCCGTCATCTGATGGAGGCGGTGTCGATTTTCCGGCTCGACGGCAGCCCGGTGGCCCGCCTGTCGGCACCCAAGGCGCCGCGCGGTCAGGAGCACGGCCAGCACGCCCGACTGCAAGCGCCCAGCCAGCAGGTCAAACCGGTATCGTCCCGCAGCGCACTCCATGCCGAGCGCATCAAGACCCTGCCGGGACCGGCTCAACACGACGATGAATGGGAGGAGTTTTGAGCCGCGCGGTGATGCCCGATGAGCACTGAGCGCGATATCAGGTTTACCGCGGCGGATTTTCGTCGCTTGCGACAGATGCTGTATCAGCGTGTCGGCATTTCGCTGAACGACAGCAAGAGCCACATGGCTTACTCCCGGCTGGCCAAGCGCGTGCGCCAGCTGGGCATGCGCCAGTTTGCCGACTATCTGGACCTGCTGGAAAAGGCGGATGACGAAGCGGAGTGGCAACACTTCGTCAACGCGCTCACCACCAATCTCACGGCTTTTTTCCGTGAGCCGCATCACTTCGACCTGTTGCGGCTGCATGCGATGGAAAGGGTGACGCAGGAGCGGCATTACCGGGTGTGGAGCGCGGCAGTGTCCACCGGCGAAGAGGCCTACTCCATCGCCATGACCCTGCTGTCGCTGCCGCAGCTGAACCGGCAGCGGCTGGAGCTGGTGGCTTCGGATATCGACACCAGGGTGCTGAGCCAGGCGGCCGATGGCGTATACGATGCCGAGCGGGCCAAAATGCTCGACAGCAGCCTGCTCAAGCGCTTTTTCCTGCGCGGGGTGGGGCACAATGCCGGCAAGGTGCGCATCCGGCGTGAAGTCCGCGACCAGCTGTCGTTTTACCAGTTCAATCTGGTCGCTGCCGAGTGGCCGGACATGGGACGCTTTGACGTGATTTTCTGCCGCAATGTACTGATCTATTTCGACAAGCCGACCCAGGCCGCCATCCTGCAGCGGCTGGCGGCCAGCCTGCAGCCGGACGGGCTGTTGTTTCTGGGGCACTCGGAAAACATCCAGCATCTGAGCGACGCCTTCCAGTCTTGCGGCCGAACGGCCTATCGCCTGGTTAATCACAACGTGCGGAGATGACATGAGCGCAGCCGCAGGCAGAAAAATAAGAATCGTGGTAGTGGATGATTCCGCGCTGATCCGCAGCCTGCTCACCACCATCATCAACGAAGCCCCCGACATGGAGGTGGTGGCCACCGCCTCCGATCCCATCGTGGCGCGCGAGCGCATTCGCGAAACCAGCCCGGACATGATCACCCTGGATGTGGAAATGCCGCGCATGGACGGGCTGGAGTTCTTGCGCCGGCTGATGCGCTTGCGCCCGACCCCGGTATTGATGATTTCCTCGCTGACCCAGTCAGGCTCGGAAACCACGCTCAGTGCGCTGGAACTGGGCGCGGTGGATTTTCTGCCCAAGCCGACGCTGGATGTCAGCAATACCATGCAAAGCTACGCCGACGACATCCGCGACAAGATTCGCATGGTGGCGGCCGCCCGCTTGCGCCGGCCCTCGCTGTTTGCAGCCAGCGCTGCCGCCGCGCCGCCGCGTGTGGCCCCGGCCCTGCTGCGGCAGAATGCCATCATCGCCGTGGGCGCCTCCACCGGCGGCACCGATGCCATCAAGGAATTCCTGGAAAAGCTGCCGGCCGGCTGCCCGCCGGTGCTGATCGTCCAGCACATGCCGGAAGGCTTTACCCTGTCTTTTGCCCGGCGCCTGGACAAGCTGTGCGCCATGCAGGTGAAGGAGGCCGAGGACGGCGAGCCGCTGCTGCGCGGGGTCGCCTATGTCGCCCCCGGTCATTCGCATATGCGGCTGGGCCAGGGGACACAGGGTTTTGTCATCTGCCTGGACCAGAGTCCACCGGTCAACCGGCACCGGCCATCGGTGGATGTGTTGTTTGCCTCCCTTGCCGCGCAGGCGGCGGCCCAGACCGTGGCGGTGATCATGACCGGCATGGGCAAGGACGGCGCGCAGGGCATGTTGCAGTTGCGCCAGGCGGGGGCCATCACCTTTGCCCAGGACGAAGCCAGCTGTGTGGTGTACGGCATGCCGCGCGAAGCCGTGGCACAGGGCGGGGTGATGCATGTGCAGCCACTGTCGCAACTGGCGGACAAGGTGATGGACTGCCTGCGCCTGCCGCATGACAGGGCCGGGCCATGACTTATTCCGACCGGCCCTCCGAGCGTCTGTATTTCGACCGGCAGTTCCAGATCGATGCCATCAAGATTCTGCCGGGCGAGTACTTTGCCACCCGCCAGCCGCTGATGCTGACCACGCTGCTGGGGTCCTGTGTCGCGGTCTGCCTGATGGACCGGCAGGCACGGGTGCACGGCATGAATCACTTCCTGCTGCCGCAGGGCAGTGACTGGCATAGCCAGACCAGCGTGCCGGCACGCTTCGGGGTCAATGCCATGGAATTGCTGATTACCGACATGCAAAAGCTGGGGGCGCAGCGTCACCGGCTGGAGGCCAAGGTCTTTGGTGCCGGCAATGTGCTGGAGGGCATGTCGGTGGTGAATATCGGCGAACAGAACAGCGAATTCATCCGCGCCTATCTCAAGAGCGAAGGCATTCCCCTGCTGGCGGAAGACTTGCTGGGCAGCTTTGCCCGCAAGGTGTATTTCTTTCCGGATGAGGGCAGGGTGCTGGTGCACAAGCTCAAGGGCAGCCGCACCCTGGCCTCCAAGGAAGCGGCTTACCGGCAGCGGCTGGACCGCCAGACCGCAACCCAGCCCGGCGGCGACATCGACCTGTTCATCTGATTCAGTCGCGCTGCAGGTGGGGCAGCTTGTCCGTCACCCCGGCCCACTCGGCATGGTCGGGCAGCGGCGGCTTGCTGGCCGAGATGGTGGGCCAGCGCTTGGACAGCTCCGCATTCAGCTGGATATACACACGCTGGTCTGCCGGCACGTCATCCTCGGCGTAAATGGCCGATACCGGGCATTCGGCCACGCACAGCGTGCAGTCTATGCACTCCTCGGGGTCGATGGCGAGAAAGTTTGGCCCCTCGTGGAAGCAATCCACCGGGCAGACATCCACGCAATCGGTGTATTTGCATTTGACGCAGGCATCGGTTACAACGTAGGCCACGTTTGATTCCTCCTGATGATGGGACGGGATACTCCGCAGCTGCGGCAGCCGGTCCCCGACATGCCGCGGGATGCGGCCGGCAGCCTTGCCGGTGGATGGATGATTTCCGAGTAATACACTCAGGTATTATCAACCAAAATACAGCGCACCGTGTCGCAATCTGCATTTTCACCGCCGAAACCTCTCGTCATGCAAAGCATTCCCTATCGCGGCCGTTTTGCCCCCAGTCCCACCGGCTTGCTGCATGCCGGCTCCCTGATGACTGCCGTGGGCAGCTATCTGGAAGCCCGGCGCCGTGGCGGCGAGTGGTGGGTGCGCATGGAGGACCTGGACCCGCCGCGCGAAGTGGCCGGGGCTGCCGACGACATCCTGCGCACGCTGGAGGCCTTTGCTTTCGAGTGGGATGGCGAAGTGGTGTACCAGAGCCGGCGCCATCATCTGTATCAGGCGGCGCTGCAGCAGTTGATCGATGCCGGGCTGGTCTATCCCTGCAGCTGCTCACGCAAGGAAATCACCAGCGTCGCCAGTCGTGGCGTGGATGGCTATGTCTATCCGGGCTGGTGTCGGGCCGGCTGCCGCAGCCAGCGTGCCAGCCATGCCTGGCGCCTGCGGGTGGAGGAGCCGGCGGTGGGTTTTGTCGATCGCCTGCAAGGGCCGTATCAGCAGGATCTGCCGCAGGATATCGGCGATTTTGTGCTGCTGCGGGCCGATGGCTACTGGGCCTATCAGCTGGCGGTGGTGGTGGATGATGCCGAGCAGGGCATGACTGATATTGTCCGCGGTGCCGACCTGCTGGTGTCGACACCGCGCCAGATTCACATACAGCGCAGCCTGGGCCTGAGCACCCCCACTTACTGCCATCTGCCGCTGCTGGTGAATGCGGCGGGCGAGAAGCTATCCAAGCAGACGCTGGCTCCGGCCATCGATGCCGCCGATGTCAGCCGCGAGCTGCGCCTGGCGCTGTGCCGGCTGGGACATGTGCCACCTGCCGACTGCCAGAGCGTGGCCGAATTGTGGCAGTGGGCCAAGGCCAACTGGTCGCTCGCTCGGGTGCCGGCCGGCCCCTGTCAGCTGTAACACGCTGTTGATGCTGTGCGGCGCTACGCCGCTGCCGCAGTAAGCAAGCCCGCGCCATGCTGATGGCGGCAAGCTCAACCCGGCCTTCGCCGCGAGGCTGAGCCAATGGCGCTACGCTCCCGGAACAAGACTGGCCGACCCCGGCAAGGCAAGGACCAGGCGGTGCCATGCCGCAGCAGGATTTTTGTCAGCCACGCCTCCGCGTTTGTGCCTTGTCGCACACCCGCCCGCCTGTTTCAAGCCATCCCCCGCCATTCCCTGCCGCCATCTACCACCATTTTGCTGCCCTCACCGCACTGCTTGCCGCCGCGTGGCGGCTGCGCCCGCATGCTTGTCATTATTCCGGATTATTTATTTGATTTATCACATGGAGTTGGTTGCACAAACCATCTACATCCTAATAGCTAGCTGCCGCTCCGCACGCTCCGGCCGTAGTCCGGGTGAGTGCGCTGGCCGCCATTTTCAAAACCGCGACATGGAATTACATATGCGTAAATAGCACATTTACAAAATAATTAAATACTAATATAGTGAAGCTCATACAGAACACGTTCTTTAACAGCTTCGATTTTCGGCCTCGATGGAGACAAGACCATGAGCGAGACCAAAGTAAAAAAAGCGGCACTGGGCGTGTGGATGTGTACCGCCCTGGTGGTGGGCAATATGATCGGTTCCGGTGTATTCCTGCTTCCCGCTTCACTAGCCCCCTACGGGGGGATGTCCCTGATCGGCTGGGCAATAACCTCGGCCGGTGCCATTTGTCTGGCGCTGGTGTTTGCCCGGCTTTCCGCCATGATTCCCAAAGAGGGTGGCCCCTACGCTTATATCCATGCCGGCTTTGGCGACTTTGCCGGGTTCTGGATAGCCTGGGGTTACTGGATAGCCTTGTGGGCGGGCAACGCCGCCCTGGCGGTGGCTGCCACCAGCTATATGCAGGTGTTTTTCCCGCAACTGGGGCAGGACAACCTGCTGGCGGGGGCTTTTTCCATCGGCCTGATCTGGACCGTTACCTGGATCAACAGCCGCGGTGCACGCAGTTCCGGCCTGGTGGCGGTGGTGACTACCGTACTCAAACTGCTGCCACTGGCAGCCGTCACCTTTATCGGCTTCTTCTACATGCACCCGGAAAACCTGGTGTTCAACCCGCACGGCAAGCCTTTGATGAGTTCGGTTTCCGCCACCATGGCGCTCACCCTGTGGGCGTTTCTGGGACTGGAGTCGGCCTCGGTTCCTGCCGGTGATGTGGTCAACCCCAGCAAGACCATTCCGCGTGCCACCGTCATCGGCACCTTGCTGGCCACCGTGCTGTACATCCTGTCCACGGTGTCGCTGATGGGGGTGATGTCACCGGCCATGCTGGCCAATTCTCAAGCCCCGTTTGCCGATGCCGCCCGCCTGATGTGGGGCGACTGGGCCTACTGGGTGGTGGGGCTGGGGGCGGTGGTGTCCTGCTTTGGCGCACTCAATGGCTGGAGCCTGATGCAAGCCCATGTACCCCATGCCGCTGCCAGGGACAAGCTGTTCCCGCGCCGCTTTGGTCAGACCAACCGCCAGGGGGTGCCGCTGTTCGGCCTGCTGCTGTCCAGCGGCCTGGTGACGGTACTGCTGGCGATGAAATACGCCGGCGGGGAGGGCGGGGTGAAGATTTTTGAATTCATCATCCTGCTGGCCACCGCCACCACCTTGCTGCCCTATGCCTTCTGCGCGATGGCGCTGCTGGCCATCATGCTGATGCAAAAGGGCAAATACACCCGGCGTGACTTTACCGCGCCGCTGATCTTCTCCTCCATCGGTTTTCTTTACGCGGTATGGGCACTGTTTGGTGCCGGTGCCGAGATTGTGATGTGGGGGATTTTGCTGCTGATGCTGGGTTTGCCAGTGTATGTCTGGCAGATCAAAGAACGTTACGAGACCGAAAACTGAAGCCAGCCTTTTGCTTTCCACTCCTTTGCCCCGGCAAGGGAGTGTACGGAAAAAGGTTTATGCGATTACTTATCTGAAAGGATTCATCATGACCGGCAAATTTGGTGTGCATTCCGAATGCGGCAAGCTGCGCAGCGTGATGGTGTGCCGTCCGGGCCTGGCCCACAAACGCCTCACCCCCGACAACTGCCA
>NZ_QJKC01000039.1 GCF_003202035.1 Aquitalea magnusonii
ATCGGGGAAAGTACGTCTGGTTTTATTCATGGACACAGCTCCTAAGTGGTGATTATCCACCTTAAGTTAGTGTCCACGAAGGGCGGGACAGACCAAAAGCAATCGTCTAGTTGTGTAGTAGTATGAAAAGTGCCAAGAGAATAAGGGGTTTTTTTGATGAGATTTGGAATCCCCCCCCCTCTCCGCCAAACACCCCTAAAGTGTTGTTTTTACAGTAAATTCAGGTTATATAAGGCTTTTTTCTCCTGAGTTCTACACAACACTCCTACACATTGGCAATAAGGATTCAGTTTTCTTCTTGGCTTCCTATACTCTGGATCGGAACTCAATGAACGATGCCAATGTTACCCACAGGCCTGCAACGCCACCCCCAATCCGGCACCTACTATCTTCGTCGTCGTATCCCTACTGACGTTCTTGTTTGCTATCCCGGCAAAAAAGAAATCACGTTTTCGCTACGCACCAAAGACTACCGCACGGCAGTCGAGCGCCATCGCGCGGAAGAAGCCCGTCTGACCTCCGAGTGGGAGGAAAAACGACAGCGGCAGGCGGAGCGTTACGCGCGTACGCAACTTGCCGCCATCACCCACATCGACGCACTTACCCCTGAAGTCATCGACGCCATCTGCCTGCACGCAGAGTCGGCCAGCCTTGCCGGGGATGAAGCACGCCGCGAAAACGGCCACTACACGCTGGATGAAATCGAGGAATACCAGACCGGCTACACCGAGGCTAATCGCATCCTCAAAGGCGCGGTGGCCATTGGTGACTACGAGCTACTGCGTGGCCCGCTGGTGCAACGAATGATTAGAACAGGCGTGGCGGCGTTCGAGTTGGTCAACATTCATGCTGGCGCTAGTGTTTGTGCTGGATTTTAAGACAAGGTCCGGCGCGCCATGAACATGTGCTGACCTGTACCTGTTTTCATGCAGTTTTGTCCTATCTGTAAATGGCTCACTTTCCTACGATTTGGTTTCACTGCCCGGGATGACCGATGTGGCAGGCATGGAGAACAACAGGAGAGACAAATGGCTAGCTTGCAGATGCCCTCAGAGGAGGGTGTGGATGACGATTTCACCCGCAGTCCGGTACCGGCAGGTGCCAGAATGCCGCGTTTTGGCCTGACCATGGCGTGGTGGTCAGTGTGTAGTGCCATGTTCTGGATTGTGGTTTCCGCCACCTTGGCGCTGAATTATGGGTCGGTAAATACGCTGATAGGACTCGGTTTGTCGGCGATCAGTTATTCCATCATCAACGGAATCATCACCCGGCATGCCATTCGTACTGGCCTGTCAGTTTCACTTTTTTCACAAACCTTGTTTGGTCGTTCCGGTGCACCGCTCGCGACGCTGATCTTTTTCGCAACCGCCATCTATTACGCCGTATTTGAAGGTTCGGTCATTGCGGTGGCTATCCAGTCTTATTTCCCTGTGCTGTCCTTGCATCAGGCCTATCTGCTGGTGGTGGCCTACAGCGTGCCCTTGGTGTTTGGCAGTGTGCAGCGCTGGCTGGACAAGCTCAACGGTGTGTTGCTGCCGTTCTACTTGCTGGGACTGGTTGCGGCGGTAGGCTTGACCTTGCATGACTTCGGTTATAGCCCTGCCTGGCTGGCCGTGGTCCCTGCCGGCGGCGCGCCTGTCAGTGGCTGGTGGAGTTGCTTTTGCTACTTCATGGGGGTGTGGATACTGATGATGTACACCTGGGACTACGCACGCTTTGGCCGGGAAGAGGACAGCCAATACCATGCGCGGCTAACCTTCGGCTTACCTTTTTATGTTTTTACTTTTGTCATCAATGGTGCCATCGGCATTTTTCTGGCGAACAGCATCCCTGGGAATGGTTCACTAAGCGAAGTCTCCGTGGTGCTGGCATTGCTCAAGCTGATGGGTTTTGTAGGCTTGGCTTTTGTCTGGGTCAGCCAGACTCGTATCAACACGGCTAACTTCTATCTGGCTACCATCAATATGCAGGGTTTTTTCGAGCGGGCCCTGGGAGTCCGTTTGCCGAAGATTGCATGGGGGGTTGTTGTCGGGGCCGTGGTCTATCTGCTGATGTTGACCAATGTGTTCAGTTTCATTCTGCAGGCGCTGGCCTACCAGGGCATTTTTGTGGTGGCTTGGGTGGGTGTGGCACTGGCTCATATCCTGTTTCTGCCTGATGACAATGCCTGGGGTGATGATGTGCCCATGGTACGTCGTGAGGGTGTGACTGCCTGGTTTGTTGCCGCAGGGCTGGGCATCGCATTGATGCAGGCAGGGCCGTTCATGGCGCAGTGGTCGGCACCATGCAGTGCGCTGGTTTCATTTGGTTTTTACGGTTTGTTGCAGCGCCAGAGGATGGCCAGTAATGCGACAGCCTGAGTTGTGGACATGTGATAACTCCTCCCTTGCGCCCGATCTTTGTCGGGCGTTTTTTTCATTGTGGTAACCGTTCACACCTGAACCATTCTTTCTGCACATCCATACAAGCGTGGGATGGCCGCTGCTCTTAACTTAGCAACATACCGGTAACACCGGCATAACAAAGGAGAGCAACGTGACCCAACGTCACCCCAACCCTTCAGGAGTGGACCCGATCACGCTGGCCGTGGTCCGGGGCGCCCTTGAGACGGCACAGCGAGAGATGACGCTGACCCTGGAGAAAACCGGGCGTTCCAGTGTTTTCAATCTGGCACATGACTACAGCAATGCCTTATTCGATCACTTGCCGGAAATGGTATTGCAAGGGCAGGACATCCCTATTCATCTGGGATCACTCATACCGGCCATGAAAGCGGTAGCCGGCTATTTCGGGGATGACATCCACGAAGGTGATGTTCTTTACCACAATGACCCGGCCTATCAGGGCAGCCATATTCTGGATTGCTGTATGTACAAGCCGGTGTTCTACCAGGGTGAGCTGGTGTTCTGGACGGTTTGCAAGGGCCATCTAACGGATATAGGTGGTCCGGTGCCTGCTGGTTATAACCCGGATGCACGGGAAATTTATGCCGAAGGTCTACGTATTCCTCCGGTAAAACTGTGGGATCGTGGCCGCCGTCGTGATGATGTGGTCAATTTGCTGATGTGCAATATGCGTGCCCGTCGTGATCAGGAGGGGGATCTGAATGCGCAGTACGGCGCATGCCGTGTGGGCGAACGCAATGTTCTGGCTTTGCTGGATAAGTACGGTGTGGAAACGGTACGGGCCGCGATTGCCGAACTGAAAGATATGGCTGATCGTCATATGCGTTCACTGATCCGTTCCATACCCGATGGGCATTACCAAGGTAAGGCTGTATTGGAAGACGCTGGTCACGGTTATGGTGAGCTGACTATTCAGGCCGACATTACCGTCCGTGATGACACAGTCCACATTGCCATCGAAAGCCCGCCGCAGCTGCCGTATTTCATCAACTCTTATGCGGGCAACTCCATGTCCGGCATTTACCTGGGCCTGATGATGTTTGCCCAGGTGCCACCGCCCTATAACGAAGGTCTGTATCGCTGTGTGACAGTGGACCTGGGTAAACCCGGCACGCTGTGTAATGCCACCGAGCCGGCTCCCCACGTCAACTGCACCACGACACCGATGGAAACGCTCACCGATGCAGTACGGATGGCCTTTGAAGCGGCTGCGCCCGAGCGGGTTACAGCGTCATGGGGACATGCCAGCGGGATCAATATCGCCGGCATCAACCCGATTACCGGTGAGCAATACGTGACCATGGTGCTGGCCTCCATTATTTCTGGCGCAGGGGCGACCCGCCATATGGACGGTTGGCACGCTTGTGGCCCCTTGTGTTGCTTCGGTGCTTTGAGTTCAGGTGATGTCGAGCTACTGGAGTATGCCTACCCGATTATCATCCATCGCTATGGCTTGCTCACCGACAGTGCGGGTGCCGGTCGCTTCCGGGGAGGGAGTGGCACGGTGTGGGAGGTGGAGCCGATTGGGCATGAAATGACGGTGATTTCCTTTGGTGAGGGACGGCAGATTGGCACCATGGGGGCGGCTGGCGCGCAGGACCGCTTGCGGGAGCGCAAACTGGGCCGTCTCGAAATAATGGCTGACGGGAAAAGCACAGTGCATCGCCAGAATGTGATCACTCATATCCGCCCTGGACAGCGCGCCCGCAACGTCAATCCTGGGGGAGGTGGCTATGGTTTGCCGTGGCAGCGCCCGCTGGATGAGGTGTGCGACGACGTGAAAAACGGTCTGGTGTCGGCCGAAGCCGCACAACTGGAATATGGTGTGGTGCTCAAGTCAGACCTGAGTGTGGATAGAGAGGCAAGCGAACGCTGCCGATGCGAGATGAACCGGCAGGGAGATAAGGCATGAAAAACCAATTTCGCCTGGGTGTGGATGCTGGCGGTACCTTTACTGATTTTGTGCTGGTAGAACAGGATGGCACGATCCGCTTGTTCAAGAGTCCTTCGACGCCGGAGGATGGCACCCGTGCCATCGCGGCTGGTCTGGCGCAGATGTCAGAGGCACTGGACCGCTCGGTCAGTGACATCGTTAGCAACTGTGACCTGTGCATCAATGGCACGACTGTGGCATTGAATGCCCTGATCGAACTGAAGGGGGTCAAGGTAGGGCTGATTTGTAGTGCCGGGCATGAGGACAGCATTGAAATCCGGCTTGGTCATAAAGAAGAAGGCTACCGTTACGATGCCAGCTACCCGTCGGCACCACAATTGGTACCGCGCCATTTGCGCCGCCCGGTTGCAGGTCGCATTCTGGCCGATGGGAGCGAGTATGCACCACTGGACGAGGAGGCCGTGTTGGCCGCCATTGAATATTTCCGTGAGCAGAAAGTGGAAAGTGTTGCCATCTCGCTGCTGTGGTCGGTCAGTAATGCGGCTCATGAGCAGCGGGTCAAGGCGTTGGTCGAGCAGCATCTGCCGGGGGTGTTCGTGTGCAGTGGCAGCGAAGTTTACCCGCAGATCCGGGAATACACGCGTACTTCCACCACCGTGGTCAATGCCTATCTCAGTCCGGTGATGGGGCGGTATGTAAATCGTATTGACGAATACTTCCGTAGCTTGGGTGCTCGTAGTCCTGTGCGTTACTACCAGTCCAATGGTGGGCTGGCCATTGGTAACGTCATGAAAGAACGTGCGGTCAATGCCATCAACTCGGGCCCGGCTTCAGCGCCTCAAGCGGGTTTGTATCTGGCTGGCCCGTTTGGTATCGACAACGTCATTACCGTGGATATGGGGGGGACCTCATTTGACATTACCTTGGCCAAGGGCGGGCAAACCAATCTGAATCGTGATATCGACTTCCTGCGACAGCGCATTGGCGTCCCCATGATACATGTGGAAACCCTGGGCGCTGGGGGCGGATCCATTGCCCGGCTGAATGATTTCGGCATGCTGGAGGTTGGCCCGCATAGTGCGGGTGCCAATCCTGGACCTGCTTGCTATGGCAAGGGTGGTGACCAGCCGACAGTCACCGATGCCAACTTGTTGCTGGGGTATCTCAAGCCGGATGCAGTGCTGGGGGGGAGCATACGGTTGGACTTGCCACGGGCCCAGCAGGCTATTGCCAGCCAGGTAGCTGAACCGCTGGGAATCAGTATTGAGCGTGCTGCCTATGGCATCAGTACGCTGGTCAATCTGAACATGGCCAATGGTATCCGTCGTATTTCCATTGAGCAGGGTTACGACCCGCGTGACTTTGCGCTGATCTGCGCGGGTGGGGCTACCGGCATGCATATCACGGCGCTGGCGGAGGAGCTGGGGGCGCAGCAGGTGCTGGTGCCCAAGTTTGCTTCTTGCCTTTGTGCTTTCGGGCAGGTGATATCCGATGTCAAATACAACTATCTGGCCAGCATGCCGATGCGTCTGTTGCCTGGCTGCGCTTTGGAGGAGCTGGAGGCTAGGTTTGCCGAAATGGAGGCTCGGGGCCGACACAATCTGATGCTGGATGGGTTTGAGCCGGAGCAGATCCATATTCGTCGCAGTGTGGAGATGCGCTATGTAGGACAGATCCACGAATGCACGGTGGAATTGCCCGGCACGCCATTGCAAGAGGGCAGTCTGGCTACGGTGCTGGCAGCCTTCCATCAGCGGCATGAGGCCTTGTTCACCTATGCCGAGCCACAAAACCCGGTAGAGCTGGTTAATCTGGAGTGCACGGTGAGCGGTCTGGTCAGCAAGCCGCAGTTGCCATCACTTCCCCATAATCCGGATGCTGTGGAAGATGCACATGACGGATTCCGGCCCATGCTGTTCGATGACAGCGCGCGCTGGGTAGAAACGCCAGTCTATGCAGGTGAGCGGCTGGCAGCTGGATGTCGCATTGTCGGCCCGGCTGTTATCGAGGAGGCCACTACCACCGTGGTATTGCGTCCGGGCTGGCAGGCCAGCTTGCATGAAAGCGGCACCTATCATCTGACCCGTTGGCACGCGGTCTGAGTAGCCCGTTGATACATGGCCGACGTGGGGAATTGCTTCACGTTGGCCGAAGATTCACATTGCCTACAGGAACCATTCCATCAATCATGTAAGTCACGGATCAGCAAACCTTCCGCATAACAACAAATGGCGGCATGGGGCGAAAGCAGCCCGGGGTGGTCAAGAGGAGAAGACAATGACGGTACATTTTTCCACGCAAGCGGTGAAGCCGCTGGAGCGTTACCAGCAGTGGCAGGACATCATTGGTCAGAGCTATTTTGAGTTGCAGTTGAAGTTTCTCGACAAAAGCCATTTTGATGGCGATCTTCGCCTGTGGCAGCTGGGTGACCTCTCGTTGTCCCGGCTCTGCTCCAGCCCCACTTCCTATCAGCGGCTGAAGTCACATTTGCACTACCAGATGGACGAATACTTTCTGGTTACCATCCCTTGTCAGGACAGCATTCATTTCAGCCAGATGGGGCGACAGGTGGAGTGTGCGCCGGGCTGTTTCTTGCTGGAACACAGCAATGAGCCCTATCAGTTTGACTATCACCGTGACAACACCCTGTGGGTGCTTAAAGTTCCAGGTCGTCATCTACGGAATCGACTGCGCTCACCAGATCGTTACTGTGCCATGCGATTTGATGCCCAAACGGGTGTGGGTAATCTGTTTGTCAATTATGTGCAACTGATTACCGCCCAACTCGATAGTCTGGGGGGGAGCGAGCTGGCTATGGTGGGCAAGCAATTGACCGAACTGCTGTGTACGGCTCTGGAAGGGGATGGTCGTTTGCTCACGTCATCCGAATCTGTCGTGCGCGCCGCTCATCTGCGTCGTATTGAGGATTATGTGCGCCTTCATCTTGGTGACCCGGGACTCAGTACGGAAACCATTGCCGGAGCGTGCCATATTTCTACCCGTTACCTGCATTCTCTATTCAAGGATACCGGGCAGACTTTTTCCCAGTGGTTGCGCGATCAGCGGCTGGATAATGCCTATCAGTCCATGATGGGTGCTTCGTTGCGCCAACCATTGTCGGTGCTGGCTTATCAGTGGGGTTTTACTGATCAGTCGCACTTTTCGCGGGTGTTCAAGCAAAAATATGGTTGCACACCGGGTGAACTCAAGCGCTCCATTCGCTCGGGTACTTCGACACAAGAAACCTGATGGAAGGTGTTATCTGCCTGTACGGCGCATGGCAGAATCTGTTCTCATGGCAACAAGCCCGACCTGCCGGTCCGGGCTTGTTTCTATTTGGGCTACTTGAACGGGAAGACCAGGCGAAGGTTAAGGAAATCGCCACCGGTATCACTGCGTGTCTTGAAACCGTGGTTGTAGATGACCATGACACTTACCTCGTTGAACTGATAGCCAAGTAGCGGGCCTATGCCGTAGTTGCTGGCACGACAGCCGCCCTTGTTAGCACAGGCTGCTGCACCGCTGCCACTGTCATCACTGATCTGGTTTTCCTGATGAGCCCCTAGGCCGAATGTCCAACGGCCTACGGTTTTTGCGGCGGTATAGTCGATGGCTAATTGCTGGCCTGATTTGTAATGGGTGTCCGGGTTGGTGAAGTTATAAGCCCAAGAGGCATCGGCGCTGAGATTCCAGCCATCGTGCAGCCAGCTGACTGCCAGCGTGGGCTGCAATGTCCAGAATCCATTTGCGGCCCCGACAAACGTACCTTGCGGCAGGCGGTTGGGGGAGGAGCTGCCATCCGGCAGGTAGACATTAAGCCCGGCTTTTACATGCCAGTCATTGGGTAATGTCCATGAGAGTTGCCCTGGCACCAGGATAGTATTGAATGTTCCCCAGCGGCCATTCGAGGGTATGCCATTGCCTGTCAGCGTGGTGTAGTCGAAGGGTTGGGCCAGGGCGACAGCATAGTCTGCGCCCAGCACTTTCACGCCGGTAGACCAAAGTACAATCGGCACCTCGATCAAGGCATCGACCTTGCTGCCGGTTTTCTGGCCATTGTGATCATAAACATCAAAAGAGGCCCAGTAGTTGTTCAGTACGCCATAGACCCCTTCGGGCGGCAGGGCTCCGGCGGCAAAGCCCTCGTTGATGCCCCGCAGGTGAGGGTCCCACAACTCCTGTGCGCCGGCATGCTCATGAAGCACGGCTCCTGTTATCGCCAGAGTCAGCAGTGCTGTTGTCATCGTTTTCATCTTCATCTTGTTCATTGTCCTTATCCATGTTTTTGATGCCATCGATCTCTTACGGTCACGATTCGCAGGGAGTGCCGGTATTGGCAAATTGAGGGTAAGTTCAATGAATTCAGTGATATAGGATGAAAGTGAATGAAAAAATGATTACGCCTGAATGGCTGGATTGTTACATATGCTGGTGCGACATGGCCTCCATGTACCCTACTGTCTGTTTACGTACCCGCCGTTGTGCCCAGATTATTTTGGGTGTACGAAGAGGGTCGAAGTGCGGGCCCAAGCTACTGTGGAAAGCAGGTGTGTAACGCCACGGGCAGCTAGCAATTGATTGCTGATGTTTCGCAAGATTCATCCCAATGACCACTAAGGCCGAACTGCTGCCGACCTTGCCTCTTCAGCGCCGGTTGCTCAGTCAGAGCTCTCTTTTTGCATGATCGGGAGTGGCAACTGGTTACCAAAAATACGAATGTGTTCGAGTGTAAATTGTTTGGGACGGCGGTTTCAAGAGCTAAGTGCAACACCAACCAATTAAAGGTTAAGTTGTTGCATGCAAAGAACTTATGAGCACCTCAGTGCCGAAGAACGCGGGTTCATCATGGCAATGAAACAGCAGGGAGAGAGTGCCAGGGCCATTGCAAAGGCATTGCACCGGGCTCCCAGCACGATT
>NZ_QJKC01000040.1 GCF_003202035.1 Aquitalea magnusonii
AAGGGGAGTCTGGCGGTGTCCTACTTTCACATGGCGAATGCCACACTATCATCGGCGCTAAGGCGTTTCACGGTCCTGTTCGGGATGGGAAGGCGTGGGACCACCTCGCTATGGCCACCAGACATAAACTGTCAACAAACTTGAAGAAGCTTTGTACCCCAGACTCCGTCTGGAACACTGAATTAATTAGGTATCTTTATCTTGGATCTTTGATCGCGTCGCACATTCACTATCCATTCGGTCTCGGTCTCCCAAGCCACTCAAATGATAGGATCAAGCCTCACGAGCAATTAGTATCGGTTAGCTTAACGCCTCACAGCGCTTCCACACCCGACCTATCAACGTCCTGGTCTCGAACGACTCTTCAGGAGGGTCAAGCCCTCAGGGAAGTCTCATCTTCAGGCGAGTTTCCCGCTTAGATGCTTTCAGCGGTTATCTCTTCCGAACTTAGCTACCCGGCAATGCCACTGGCGTGACAACCGGTACACCAGAGGTTCGTCCACTCCGGTCCTCTCGTACTAGGAGCAGCCCCCGTCAAACTTCCAACGCCCACTGCAGATAGGGACCAAACTGTCTCACGACGTTTTGAACCCAGCTCACGTACCACTTTAAATGGCGAACAGCCATACCCTTGGGACCGGCTACAGCCCCAGGATGTGATGAGCCGACATCGAGGTGCCAAACACCGCCGTCGATGTGAACTCTTGGGCGGTATCAGCCTGTTATCCCCGGAGTACCTTTTATCCGTTGAGCGATGGCCCTTCCATTCAGAACCACCGGATCACTATGTCCTGCTTTCGCACCTGCTCGACTTGTCGGTCTCGCAGTTAAGCTACCTTTTGCCATTGCACTATCAGCACGATTTCCGACCGTACCTAGGTAACCTTCGAACTCCTCCGTTACACTTTGGGAGGAGACCGCCCCAGTCAAACTGCCTACCATGCACTGTCCCCGATCCGGATAACGGACCAAGGTTAGAACCTCAAAGGGGTCAGGGTGGTATTTCAAGGTCGGCTCCACCAGAACTAGCGTCCTGGCTTCAAAGCCTCCCACCTATCCTACACAAACCACTTCAAAGTCCAATGCAAAGCTACAGTAAAGGTTCACGGGGTCTTTCCGTCTAGCAGCGGGGAGATTGCATCTTCACAAACACTTCAACTTCGCTGAGTCTCAGGAGGAGACAGTGTGGCCATCGTTACGCCATTCGTGCGGGTCGGAACTTACCCGACAAGGAATTTCGCTACCTTAGGACCGTTATAGTTACGGCCGCCGTTTACTGGGGCTTCGATCAAGAGCTTGCACCCCATCACTTAACCTTCCAGCACCGGGCAGGCGTCACACCCTATACGTCCACTTTCGTGTTGGCAGAGTGCTGTGTTTTTGATAAACAGTCGCAGCCACCGATTCTCTGCGACCTGTCGTAGCTTCAACCGCAAGGGTCTACACCACAACAGGCATACCTTCTCCCGAAGTTACGGTATCAATTTGCCGAGTTCCTTCTCCTGAGTTCTCTCAAGCGCCTTAGAATTCTCATCCTGCCCACCTGTGTCGGTTTGCGGTACGGTTCTTGTGTAGCTGAAGCTTAGTGGCTTTTCCTGGAAGCGTGGTATCAGTCACTTCAGGTCCGTAGACCCTCGTTATCACTTCTCGGTGTTAATGAAAGGGCGGATTTGCCTACCCTGACCACCTACCAGCTTGAACGACCTATTCCAACAGGCCGCTGACCTAACCTTCTCCGTCCCCACATCGCACTACACAAAAGTACGGGAATTTTAACCCGTTTCCCATCGACTACGCTTTTCAGCCTCGCCTTAGGGGCCGACTCACCCTACGCCGATGAACGTTGCGTAGGAAACCTTGGGCTTTCGGCGAGCGGGCTTTTCACCCGCTTTATCGCTACTCATGTCAGCATTCGCACTTCTGATATCTCCAGCATCCCTTACGAGACACCTTCACAGACCTACAGAACGCTCCCCTACCATCTGCACTTACGTGCAAATCCGCAGCTTCGGTTATCAGTTTGAGCCCCGTTACATCTTCCGCGCAGGACGACTCGACCAGTGAGCTATTACGCTTTCTTTAAATGATGGCTGCTTCTAAGCCAACATCCTGGCTGTCTGGGCCTTCCCACTTCGTTTACCACTTAACTGATCATTTGGGACCTTAGCTGGCGGTCTGGGTTGTTTCCCTCTTGACGATGGACGTTAGCACCCACCGTCTGTCTCCCATGCTCGCACTTTCCGGTATTCAGAGTTTGCCATGGTTTGGTAAATCGCAATGACCCCCTAGCCATAACAGTGCTTTACCCCCGGAAGTGATACATGAGGCACTACCTAAATAGTTTTCGGGGAGAACCAGCTATCTCCGAGTTTGTTTAGCCTTTCACCCCTATCCACAGCTCATCCCCTAGTTTTGCAACACTAGTGGGTTCGGACCTCCAGTGCGTGTTACCGCACCTTCATCCTGGCCATGGATAGATCACTCGGTTTCGGGTCTACGCCCAGCAACTAAAGCGCCCTATTCGGACTCGGTTTCCCTACGCCTCCCCTATGCGGTTAAGCTTGCTACTGAACGTAAGTCGCTGACCCATTATACAAAAGGTACGCAGTCACCCCTTGCGAGGCTCCCACTGTTTGTATGCATCCGGTTTCAGGTTCTATTTCACTCCCCTCCCGGGGTTCTTTTCGCCTTTCCCTCACGGTACTGGTTCACTATCGGTCGATCACGAGTATTTAGCCTTGGAGGATGGTCCCCCCATCTTCAAACAGGATTTCGCGTGTCCCGCCCTACTTTTCGTATGCTCAGTACCAAGAATGAAATTTCGTGTACGGGGCTATCACCCACTACGGCGGCAGTTTCCAATGCCTTCCACTATCTCAATCTCTATCACATACAGGCTATTCCGCGTTCGCTCGCCACTACTGACGGAATCTCGGTTGATTTCTTTTCCTCGAGTTACTTAGATGTTTCAGTTCACTCGGTTCGCTTCCACGTACCTATGTATTCAGTACGGGATACCCTTGCGGGTGGGTTTCCCCATTCGGATATCGCGGGATCAAAGCTCTATTGCCAGCTCCCCCGCGCTTTTCGCAGGCTTACACGTCCTTCATCGCCTGTGATCGCCAAGGCATCCACCAGATGCACTTAGTCGCTTGACCCTATCATTTCAGTAACCTGGATTACCAATCCGACAGAATGTGTTTGTGCGACATGTCACACCGCCCCTTTTGATATGGCGACATGACATTAGATACAATCAAATTCCCAAGATGGCGATTTGTCCCACATGCAGAGTTAACTGCAGGTGATTCATCTCGCCGTCTAATTAATTCGGCTTCTTCAGTTTGTTAAAGATCGGGCGTTTGACCTGACGGTCAATTCAACGCAAACAAAAAGATACCCGGAAACAACGTTTCCAGATGCGTTTTTGTTTGAGTTGAGGTGGTGGAGGATGACGGGATCGAACCGACGACCCCCTGCTTGCAAAGCAGGTGCTCTCCCAACTGAGCTAATCCCCCAAACTGGTGGGTCTGGTAGGACTCGAACCTACGACCCCTGCGTTATCAACACAGTGCTCTAACCAGCTGAGCTACAAACCCAGTTACTACCCTTAAATCATGAATAACCGATAGGCTGTGAGTGCTTGACAATTGCCTTCTCTAGAAAGGAGGTGATCCAGCCGCAGGTTCCCCTACGGCTACCTTGTTACGACTTCACCCCAGTCATGAATCCCACCGTGGTAAGCGGCCTCCTTACGGTTAGCCTACCCACTTCTGGTGAAACTCACTCCCATGGTGTGACGGGCGGTGTGTACAAGACCCGGGAACGTATTCACCGCGGCATGCTGATCCGCGATTACTAGCGATTCCGACTTCACGCACTCGAGTTGCAGAGTGCGATCCGGACTACGATCGGTTTTATGAGATTGGCTCCACCTCGCGGCTTCGCGACCCTCTGTACCGACCATTGTATGACGTGTGAAGCCCTGGTCATAAGGGCCATGAGGACTTGACGTCATCCCCACCTTCCTCCGGTTTGTCACCGGCAGTCCCATTAGAGTGCTCAACTAAATGGTAGCAACTAATGGCAAGGGTTGCGCTCGTTGCGGGACTTAACCCAACATCTCACGACACGAGCTGACGACAGCCATGCAGCACCTGTGTTACAGCTCCCTTTCGGGCACCAATCCATCTCTGGAAAGTTCTGTACATGTCAAGACCAGGTAAGGTTTTTCGCGTTGCATCGAATTAATCCACATCATCCACCGCTTGTGCGGGTCCCCGTCAATTCCTTTGAGTTTTAACCTTGCGGCCGTACTCCCCAGGCGGTCAACTTCTCGCGTTAGCTACGCTACCAAGGATTCAAACCCCCAACAGCTAGTTGACATCGTTTAGGGCGTGGACTACCAGGGTATCTAATCCTGTTTGCTCCCCACGCTTTCGTGCATGAGCGTCAGTGTCATCCCAGGGGGCTGCCTTCGCCATCGGTATTCCTCCGCATCTCTACGCATTTCACTGCTACACGCGGAATTCTACCCCCCTCTGACGCACTCTAGCCGTGCAGTCTCCAATGCAGTTCCCAGGTTAAGCCCGGGGCTTTCACATCAGACTTACACAACCGCCTGCGCACGCTTTACGCCCAGTAATTCCGATTAACGCTTGCACCCTACGTATTACCGCGGCTGCTGGCACGTAGTTAGCCGGTGCTTATTCTTCAGGTACTGTCATCCCCCAGCGATATTAGCGCTAGGGATTTCCTCCCTGACAAAAGTCCTTTACAACCCGAAGGCCTTCTTCAGACACGCGGCATGGCTGGATCAGGCTTGCGCCCATTGTCCAAAATTCCCCACTGCTGCCTCCCGTAGGAGTCTGGGCCGTGTCTCAGTCCCAGTGTGGCGGATCATCCTCTCAGACCCGCTACTGATCGTCGCCTTGGTGAGCTCTTACCTCACCAACTAGCTAATCAGACGTCGGCCGCTCGAATAGCGCAAGGTCTTACGATCCCCTGCTTTCCTTCTCAAAGCGTATGCGGTATTAGCTATCCTTTCGGATAGTTATCCCCCACTACTCGGCACGTTCCGACGCATTACTCACCCGTTCGCCACTCGTCAGCGGAGCAAGCTCCCTGTTACCGTTCGACTTGCATGTGTAAAGCATGCCGCCAGCGTTCAATCTGAGCCAGGATCAAACTCTTCAGTTCAATCTCATAGCAAATTTTCTGGCACGCAAGATCAAAGAAAATAACAAGTATTTCTTGTCTTGCAGTGCAAGTATTTGGCTTTCGCCAAGCACTCACACCTATCGGTTATTCTGTTTTTTAAAGAGCGGTGCAGGTCGCTGCGTTTCGTTTCCGTCGCTGCGTTGTCTGCTGAGGAGGCGAACTATACCGCCC
>NZ_QJKC01000041.1 GCF_003202035.1 Aquitalea magnusonii
GCAACCACGCCGGCTGCGCCGCCAGCGCCGCCGCTATCTCGCGGCTCAAGCCATCCAGCAAGTCCTGCTGCGCCGCCACCAATCCCGCCTGCCCACTGCCGGACGCCGCCTGATGCTGGCGGTAATACCCTTGCAGCAGGGCCTCAGCGCTGCCCGGACGCGTGATGCGCCAGGCCGCCGCCAGCGTCGCCCCCTCGCCCGCCTCCAGCCGGAAGCTCCGTACATCCACGGCCACATGCAGCGCCGCCCGCCCCAGGCTCAGTTGTGGTGCAGCGTACACGCTGGACAGCCCCAGCTGGTGTGACAGATTCACCGCCAGCGCCTGTGTCAGCAGCCGCGACAGGCTGGCCGTCCAGTAGTGCTGTTCCTGCAATTGCGGCTGGCCGCGGCTGTCTTGCAGCAGCAGTTGTGGCCGGTCCACTTCGGCAGGCAGGCTGACGGCCTCGACCAGGATC
Organism: Aquitalea magnusonii; assembly: GCF_003202035.1. Lineage (GTDB taxonomy): Bacteria > Pseudomonadota > Gammaproteobacteria > Burkholderiales > Chromobacteriaceae > Aquitalea > Aquitalea magnusonii. The sequence continues at coordinate 456 of NZ_QJKC01000041.1, forward strand.
ACCGCGCCGGCCTGCGGTGTGCTGCGGGCCGGCAGGCCGCCCTGCAGCTGGTGGTAGTACAGCGGGGCCGTGCTGCAGCCGGCCAGCGCCAGCGCCAGCAGCAGGCCGCTGGCGGTGCGGACCAGGGGATTCTGGCTCATGGTTTGTCTTCCTGCTTGCCCCGGAGCAGCGCTTCCGGATGGCGGTCGAGATAATCACTCAGCGCACGGAAGCTGCGCGCGGTGTCGCTGACTTCCTGCGCTGCCTTGCGCACGTCTTGCTGCAGTGGCGAATTGGCCTGCAGGGTCTGGTTGGCGGCATCCAGCGTGCGTTGCAGCTGCTGCAGCGTTTGCACGGTTTGCGGGACCACCTTGCCATCCAGGCTGTCGCCCAGCTGGTGGATGCTGCCCAGCGTGGCGTGCAGTTCCTTGATGGTGCCGTCCAGCTGCTGGCCGATGCTGTCGAACGGCACCTTGTCCAGCTTGCGGGCAATGCGTTGCAGCACGCCTTGCAGTTCTTCCAGATCGCCCGGAATGGTGGGCAGCACGTCCATGTCCTGGCCGTGGCCCAGCCGTGCCGGCCTGGCGTCGCGGAAGAAGTCCAGCGCCACATACAGCTGGCCGGTGAGCAGGCTGCCGGAGCGCAGCTGCGCCCGCATGCCGTGTTCCACCATCTTGTCCAGTTTCAGCTGGTGCAGCCGGGTTTCGTCCAGATTGCGGGACAGGCTGAGCAGGCGGCTGGGGTAGATGCGGATGTCCACCAGCATGTTGAAGTCCTTGCGCGGGGCATCGTATTCCATGCCGATGCGGGTGACTTCGCCAATCACGATGCCGCGGAAGTCCACCGGGGCACCCACGGTGAGGCCGCGTACCGATTGCTGGAATTTCAGCTGCAGCGGCAGCACTTCGTGGTCGGGCGACTGCATGGCCTGATCGCGGCTATTGGCCAGGAGGAAGGTGCTGCTGGCCGCGGCCGGCCGGCCTTCCTGCACGGTGAGCGGGGTTTCGAAGGCCACGCCGCCCAGCATGATGGCGCTGAGCGACTGGGTATGGACTTTCAGGCCATTGGCCGAGACCGACAGGTCCACCCCGCTGGCGTGCCAGAAGCGGCTGTCTTCGGTGACAAAGCGGTCATAGGGGGCGTTGATGAAGACGGTGATGTCGACATGGCGGCCCTGCTGGCCCAGCTGGTAGGCCACCACCTGGCCCACCGGCACCCGCCGGAAATACACGGGGGCGCCGATGTCCAGCGAACCCAGCTCCGTGGCCTTGAGCACGAACTGGCGGCCGGGCAGGTCGCCGGTGAGGATGGGCGGCACCTCCAGCCCGGTGAAGTGCTGGCTCATCTCGCTGCTCTTGCCGGCATCCATGCCGACATAGGCACCGGACAGCAGCGTGCCCAGGCCGGAGACGCTGCCCCCGGCAATGCGTGGCCGCACGATCCAGAAACGGCTGTCACGCGCCAGAAAGCGCTCGGCCTCCTTGCTCAGCTGGGCGGTGGCCTCGATATTCTTGCTGTCCGGGCTGATGCGCACCGCGGTGACTTCGCCGATGTCCACATCCTTGTACTTGATGCGGGTCTTGCCGGCCTCCAGCCCTTCGCCACTGCGGAAGGTGATGGTGATGGTGGGGCCGCGCGACAAGATGGCCTGCACCGCCAGATAGCCGCCAATCAGCGCCGCCACCAGCGGAATCAGCCAGACCAGCGAGGGCGACCAGCGGCTGGGGCGGCGGCGTTCGGCCACGGCCAGCGGCACGCTTGGCGGGTGGGCAGGCAGATCTTCAGCCGCGGTCTGCGGCGGGTGTTGGTCACTCATCATCATCCTCGAAAACATCCCAGATCAGTCTGGGATCAAAATGCATGGCCGACAGCATGGTCAGCACCACCACCGCCCCAAAGGCAATGGCCGCCGGCCCGGCCTTGATGGTGGCCAGCGACTGCAGCTGTACCAGCGCCACCAGCAGGCCCACCACATAAATGTCCAGCATCGACCACGGCCCCACCACCTCCAGCAAGCGGTACAGCCGGGTACGCTGGCGCGGCGCCCAGCGCGAACGCCAGTGCACGGTGAGCAGGAGCAGCAGCATGGACAATATCTTCAGCAAGGGCACCAGCACGCTGGCGATGAACACCACCAGCGCCAGCGGCCAGGAACCGCCCTGCCACAGATACACCACCCCGCTCATGATGGTGTCGCGCTGGGTGCCGGACAGCATCTCGGTCAGCATGATGGGCAGCAGATTGGCCGGGATATAACAGATCACCGCGGCAATCAGGAAGGCCCAGGCATATTGCAGGCTGTGCGGCTTGCGTCGGTGCAGCGGCGCGCCACAGCGCGGACAATGCCAGGCGGCCTCTGCGGCAGCGCCGGGCAGGCGGCACAACAGGCTGCAGCCATGACAGCGCCACAGGCCGTGCCGGGCGGCGGTCTTCAACGGGAAGGGCGACATGCCTGATAGCGCTCCCAGAGCTGGCCGGCATCAAAGCGGCTGGCGCTGCCGGCCAGCAGCAGGATCAGGGCAAAAAACGACCACAGGCCGATGCCGGGATGCACTGCCGCCATATGGGCCAGCTTGACCAGCGCCACCAGCACGCCCAGCAGAAAGACCTCGACCATGCCCCAGGGATGCAGGCTGCGCACCAGGCGCATCACCATGGCAAAGCCGGGTGGCGCATGGCCCAGCGACAGCGGCAGCAACAGATAGAGCAGGCAGAGCAGCTCCAGGCCGGGCAACAGCACGCCGGTGAGCAGGATGAGCAGGGCCACCGGCTGCATCTGCTGCTGGGCCAGCTGCCAGGCGGTGCCGAGCAAGGTGGTGGCGGTGCGCACGCCACCGGCCTCCAGGCCGACCACGGGAAAGACATTGGCCAGGATAAAGACCAGCAGTCCGGCCAGCACCAGTGGCAGGGAGGTGGCGGGGGGATAGCCGGGGCGGGGC
>NZ_QJKC01000042.1 GCF_003202035.1 Aquitalea magnusonii
CCATGCCCAACCCCTACCAGCTCGCCTTCCCCGCACGCCTGGGGCTGGACCTGTCCGTGTTCGCCTTTACCCTCGACGAAGCCCTCGACACCCCCTTCCTGCTCGACATCGCCGTCACCTCAAGCCAGGCACACCTTCCCCTGGCCCAGCTCATCCACCAGCCCGTCTCCTTTACCATCACCCCTCCCGCCGCAACAGTCCTTCCCCCCATTCCCGGCCTGACCCCACCACCCGCCAGCGACCGCTCCCGCCGCTGGCAGGGCGTGGTGCGCGCCGCCAGCCGCCTGCACAGCAATCCGCAGGAAACCCGCTACCGCTTTCGCATCGGCCCACCCCTCGCCACCCTTGCCGATGGCCGCCACACCCGGCTGTTTCAGCAACAAAGCATCCCCGCCGTGATCGAGGCCGTGCTGCAGCAGCATGGCCTGGCCGGCAGCGCCCTGCAGTTCGACCTGACTGCCGACTATCCCCTGTTCGAACACCTCACCCAGTATCGCGAGAGCGATCTGGATTTCATCCAGCGCCTGGCCGCCTCCGCCGGGCTGTTCTATCAGGACATCCCCGCTGCCGATGGCCGCGCGCTGCTGGCCTTTGGCGATAATCTCGAGCATTACCAGCGCGGGCTGCTGCCCATCCTGCCGCTCAGCCCCGATGCCGGCCTGGAAGGCGTCGGTCGCGAAGTGATCCGCCGCTTCGACCTGCACCACCAGCCCATGCTGCACAGCGTGCAGCGCCGCGACTTCAACTACCGCAGCGCCAGCACCCCGCTGGCCAGCCGCGTGGACAGCCCCGACGACACCCCGGCGGCCCATGGCCTGGATGATGACTGGGGCGAGGGCCAGCGCACGGCCGACGAAGGCCAGCGCCTGGCACTGCTGCGCCACCAACTGTCGCTCAGCCGCCAGTGCCAGGGCGAGGGGGCCGGCAATGTGCTGCACAGCCGCCCCGGCGCCGTGTTCACCCTCAGCCAGGCCTTTGCCGAAGCCCCCCATGGCTGGCTGCTCACCGCCGTGCGCCATCAGGGCGCGCGCGATCAGGCCTATCACAACCAGTTCAGCGTCATCCCCGCCGACCGCCTGTGGCGACCCGCGCTGCGCGACAAGCCGCGCATCCACGGCACCCTGCCCGCCATGGTGGTCAGCCCGGCCAACAATAGCTACCGCTACCCCTTTCTCGATGCCGATGGCCGCTACCGGGTGCGCTTTCTGTTTGATCTGGATGAATGGCCCCCCGGCAGCGATTCGCGCCCGGTCCGCCTGGCCAAGCCCTTTGCCGGCGGCGGCTTTGGCCTGCACCTGCCGCTGCATGCCGGCACCCGCGTCAACATCGCGTTTACCGCTGGCGATATCGACCGCCCCTATATCGCCTCGGCCATGCACGACAGCAGCAAGCCGGATCACATCAACAGCGGCTGGCATACCCGCAACGTCATCCTTACCCGCGCCCACAACAAGCTGCGCATGGAAGATCTGCACGGCAAGGAACACATCAAGCTGGCCACCGAATACGGCAAGACCCAGCTCAACATCGGCCACCTGGTGGATGGCCAGCGCCAGCCGCGCGGGGAAGGCTTCGAGCTGCGCAGCGACCAGTGGGGCGTGCTGCGCGCCGGACGCGGGCTGCTGCTGTCCGCCCACGCCCAGCCGGGGGCCAGTGGCCTGCAGCGCGAGATGGCACAGGCGGTGCAGCAGCTGGAACGCGCCAATCAGAGCATCGACAGCCTGAACAGCGCCGCCAGCCACGCCAAGGCCGACCCGCTAGCACTGCAGGCCCAGCTGGATTTGCTCAATCAGCAGGTGAAGGACCTGCAACAGGCGGTATTGCTGGCCAGCGCCCCGGCCGGCATGGCGCTCACCACGGCGGGCAGCCTGCACGCCAGCGCCGGGCAGGACATGGCGCTGACCGCCCAGCGCAATGTCGGCGTCTCGGCCATGAAATCCCTGATGGTGAACATCGGCCAGGCCATCAGTCTGTTTGCCGCCAAGGCTGGTATCAAGCTCTACGCCAATCAGGGTGATGTCGACATCCAGGCACAGAACAGCGCCATGCTGCTGTCCTCGCGCCAGGACATGCAGCTGCGCAGCCTGCAGAAGATCAGCCTGGCGGCGCAGGA
>NZ_QJKC01000043.1 GCF_003202035.1 Aquitalea magnusonii
CAAGGGATGAGGCGGAGGCCGCAGCTCGCGCGGACGGATGGGGCTCTGCCCCACGGCAAGCGCGAGAACGGGCGAGCACTCACCCTTGACGCTGACTCGCCCCCAATGCTCCGGGCTGGTGGTCAGGTGGTTTTATCGCCTGACCGCCTGCCTAGCGGCGAGCGCGGGGTTCGGGGCAGCGCCCCGGTGGGCTTGTCTTAAATTCAACAAGTCGAACGGACGAAAAAAAACCCGGATTCGCGGTCCGGGTTCCTTCAAACACAACACGAGGGATTGACTCGTGCATGATCATTTTAGCTTACCGCCGGGCGGCAACAAACCCCCGGCCTGTAATACGGGGGTTAATTCCCTCTCAGGGGCTAGACTCTCCCCGTCTTGGGGGCTTGATTGGCTTCGCCTTTCCTTCCCGGAATCTGACGTCCATTTCCTTACTGAAAGCCTTGTGGCTTCTGGTTTTTATCCTTCTCCGTCTCGTGGAAAACATGGTTATACGCGGGGGTATGAATTCCGTGATGACCCGCTTTCGACGGGTGAAGCTACTTGCTTCATCTGGTGGGGCGGGGATGCTATGCAATCGAAAGCCACGATTGAGGTTCCCGGCTCCTCATCAGAAACGCTGTTTCTGGCCCTTTCTCGGCTCTCTGTGGCGTTTTCTGTTCGTCGGGTAGACCTTCGTATCGATTACGATGGCGTGGCCTTCCTGACCGGTCAGGACGCCATTGTGAACGTTCTTGAGAACTGGCCTTACCGTGGGATCACTCCGAAATATCACAAGATTGACGACATGGGACAGGGTACTGGTTCTACGCTTTACGTCGGCTCTCGTTCGGGTTCTTGCCTGATTCGGTGGTATGAAAAAGGTCTGCAAATGCGTGACCCAATGCGCCCAAACTGGTGCCGTTTTGAGGTCGAACTGAAGCCGAAGAAGTTCGAACAAGGGCTTATTATGTGGGCCATGTTGGTTCACGGAAAGCGTGACCAGCTGGCTCGTTCCGGTTTTTCTGCCGCCTTTCTCCCCTACTTCGTTTCTGCTGAAAACGCTGACAAAATCATTATTCCGCCTGAGCAAAAAGTTCGTGATTTTGACGGTCGAATTGATGTCATGGTCACACAATACGGCGGTCTTATCGGGGAGATGCTCCAGCGGTCTGGCGGGGATTGGACAGGTGTTTCTGACATGCTTAAACGCGCTTTTCAACGTAAGGCTGAGGTGCTTTCCCTGGCATCTAAACGGCCTATTTCCGACCTGGACGAACAGGAAATTCCATACTGACCCCAATGGGGTCATGACCCAAATGGGGTCACGATGATTTCCAATTTCTGACTATCACCAAATTGGTGATAGTCCCCATGCCCTTAGTCGTTGACAAGGGCATTTTTTACGCCCAATATCCTTCAAATGACTCTAGATAGGTACTAATCATGGATGAAAAATTGACCAAAGTTCGGAGTGAGGAAGTCAGGGTCAAGTTTTTGCCTGATATGAAAAAGCGTGTTGATCGCATTGCGGCCATGCATGGCACGCCTGCGGCTACGTGGTGTCACCACGTAATTGCTCAGGCTGTTGTCGCTTTCGAGCGTCAGATGCAGATCCAGAATCGCACTCAAGAATCGATGGTTCAGGCATTCATCGACATGGCTGGTCCTGAGTTGATGAAGCACCTTGAGAACCTCGACGCGCAGGATGCAGGCGGAGGAACCGAAGGCCCGCAAGGGCCTGAGGCATCTGGGGCGGAAGGCGGGGTCAAGGGATGAGGCGGAGGCCGCAGCTCGCGCGGACGGATGGGGCTCTGCCCCACGGCAAGCGCGAGAACGGGCGAGCACTCACCCTTGACGCTGA
>NZ_QJKC01000044.1 GCF_003202035.1 Aquitalea magnusonii
AATCGTGCTGGGAGCCCGGTGCAATGCCTTTGCAATGGCCCTGGCACTCTCTCCCTGCTGTTTCATTGCCATGATGAACCCGCGTTCTTCGGCACTGAGGTGCTCATAAGTTCTTTGCATGCAACAACTTAACCTTTAATTGGTTGGTGTTGCACTTAGCTCTTGAAACCGCCCTGTCTTTCTTTTTTTCTGTCTATCTATCTCTCTTTCGCATAGCAGTTGCATTGCCGCTGCACTGCACCGGCAGAACTACGGCAGAGCAAGATGAGACAGGCGATTAGAAATCCGCAGTATCGAAGTCGTCCACCGGAGGCTTTGCCTGATTGGCGGATGGCAGGGATTCCTTCCTGTGGCGACGCAAAGCCTTCTCAGACTGCATCCGGCTGTTTGCCTCCACCTCAGCACGGTAAGAGTCGAGATACTCATGGCGACCACTCGGAAAGAACTCGTCCATGATTTCCTGAAGCGCACACTCTTCAGCGTCGGTAGTTACCCCGATTCGTCGCCTCAGTAATTTCATGTCCTCTGGCAGCTTACCCCCAAGCGCCCAGTAGAGATTCATCAACCGGATGTAGACGCCCACATGAGCAGCTGACAGTCCTGTGGTCTCTGCGAGGAATGCACCTGCGTCCATAGCGAACCAAGCAAAACGATCAGACTTCTTGCGAGTTGCACTCACTAGCTCACCTCCTGAGACTTCTTGTGTTCATCGAGGATGATGGCCAATGCCTGGCTGTTGGTCAGCTTCGCGTTGTGCTGGCGTTCGTACTCTCGCTGAAATTGCTTCAGATGGTCGAAGGTCGGCACAGGGAGAGAGAAGTTGCGGAAGACGTATTTTAGATTCTCCATTGAATACCTCATGCAGAAACGACAAGACCCACGGAGGGCTTCCCCTGCGGAGGTCTATCTTGGTTTGGCGAAAGCGACAGCAGTGATGCTGTCAGTTCATGTGGACAGGCGGCTTCGTGGCGTCATCCCTATGGATGGTATGAATTGAGCTTTGTCCTATGGTGCGGGAAAATCGACCTACCCGATTCTTCCCTATGGTGTTCCAAAATCCTCGGGAAGATGGGTGACGGAATCAAATGGATCGGCTACCACCTATGGGATGGGTTGATTGTTTTTCAGGCAGAAACCCGCATCATGCGCTGAAGGGTTGAGAGGGCAATGCCAAGCTCTGCTGCCACCTTGCGCCAGCTCATGTTCTGAGCGAAGAGGCTTTCTGCCTTTTGTCGCAATTCCTCATCAGTCGTTTTCAACGGGCGGCCCAGCCTCACACCATCTGCCTTGAGCTTCGCCAGTTTGGCCTTTGTCCTCTCGCTGATGAGATCGCGCTCGTATTCACTGATCGCAGCCAGTAACGCCAGAGTCAGCTTGGCCTGAGGTGAGCCATCCAGTGTACCGAGGCCGAGGATTGAGATTGAAACACCACGGTCTGTGAGATCACGGATAGTGGCGATCACATCCAGCATGTCTCGGCCAAGCCGATCCAGCTTGGTGACAACAAGCGAGTCCCCAGAGTCCATACGCTCTGTCAGCTTAGCGAATTGCTCCCGTTGCAGAGCGTGTACCTTGCCAGAGACACCGCGCTCTACATAAACCCGGTCTTTCTCGATCAGGTAACCATGGTCTGTCCCGCTCTCCGTGGACAGCGGGTTATGCACTCAGCACTAAGCGACGTCGCTCGTATTCAACCGGGGTGAGATACCCCAGGGTTGAA
>NZ_QJKC01000045.1 GCF_003202035.1 Aquitalea magnusonii
AAGCTCACGCAACTCCCCTGGGCCACGCAGGCGTTGCCGGTATTGCAAAACCTGAAACTGTCGTCCTATGCACAGAAGGGCATGCTCTTGGTACGCGAAATTGAGAAGCTTAAGCCGGGATCGGACACATATCGAGAAAAACAACTCGCCCATTTATTGGCCATTGCCAATCACGAACAACGGGTGGTACTGCAAAAGCTGATTTACGACGACCCCGCCTTTGCCGCATGGCTGCAACGCCAACGCGCCGCGCAAAACGCAGCAGACACAATACTGGAACGAAGCAGCAGCTGGCCGCCGCAGTATGTGGATGAAACCAGCCAGCGCTGGCCCTGCTCACCAAAGCCATACTGCCACCGCTGGAACTGGTGTTTGCCGCCGCCTGTAAAACCCGCGACCCCAAGCTAAAATCCGAGGCGCCCAAAGACACCGTATTGGAAAACGAAGAAAGCCGGATGAGTTGGATTAAAACCGCTGCCAACCAATTTCATGGCTTGATGGGAACACGGTCTGCTTATATGGAGCAGCAATTACGCAGCATCGCTAGCTGGCATAGCCCAGACATGACCACCTTTGAGCTGGTATTACGCCAACACGACCCATGGTACATGCGATGAGAACCCTGGCGATTATCCTGCTGCTATGTATAACTGCCTGCCGACCTGCCCATACCGAGGAAAATACTGTGCAAAATAAGTTCCCAGAGACATTATCAATACAATTGGGTGAAACTGGATCTGAACTGGCCAAACGCTACCCAACACTATTGGACTTAAACAAGCAACCTGCTGGCATCAATTTCTACCAACTAAACCCAATTTATTTAAAACAAAAAGTAAAAACGATTTTTAATCTAAAACAATACAGCATTGAAGTTCCATTCACCTTGTCCATTATGGGAACTGAAGATGCAGACATTCCAAAGGAGGGTATCTATGCATTTGACATCAATGCGGTATTTTCTGAGAAAGAAAAAATTATGACGAATATGTACGGACACAAATTAATAGCTTGCTGCAACAATTCCGCGCCAAAGGCTGGCAACCGCTGTTTTACTATGATGCGCCACGCCTAAGAGGACAGGAACAGTTTGACTACGCCTTGGCCGATTCTGAATATAGCTTTCAACTGGACGGTGAAATCGATCTCAGCCCGCATAACTGGCAGCGCATCAACTGGATTGCCAGCCCCACCTGGAGGTTTTATGCCGACAATGTAGTAGCCAAAATCGAATTCGACCGCTCCCCCACCTGGGAAGACCCAAAGCAGCCTGGCACCGCTTTACTTTCAGTCAAATTCCAAAGCATGGAAAGTTATCTGCGCTCGGAAATCGAAGAAAAAGACCGTGCCAACTGGCGCGCCTTCTGGCCGGCCAAGGCCAAGTGGTATCG
>NZ_QJKC01000046.1 GCF_003202035.1 Aquitalea magnusonii
AAGCTCACGCAACTCCCCTGGGCCACGCAGGCGTTGCCGGTATTGCAAAACCTGAAACTGTCGTCCTATGCACAGAAGGGCATGCTCTTGGTACGTGAAATTGAGAAGCTTAAGCCGGGATCAAAAGAGTACCGCCAAGCACAATTCGCCCATTTATTGGAGATAGCCAATCACGAACAACGGGTAGTACTGCAAAAGCTGATTTACAACGACCCCGCCTTTGCCGCCTGGCTGCAACGCCAACGCGCCGCGCAAAACGCAGCAGACACAATACTGGAACGAAGCAGCAGCTGGCCGCCGCAGTACGTGGACGAGAGCATGCAGGCCCCGGCGCTGCTCACCAAAGCCATACTGCCCCCGCTGGAACTGGTGTTTGCCGCCGCCTGTAAAACCCGCGACCCCAAGCTCAAATCCGAGGCGCCCAAAGACACGGTATTGGAAAACGAAAAAAGCCGGATGCGGTGGATTAAAAAAGCAGCAATGCAATTTCATGACTTGATGGATAAAGAAGCTGCATATATGGAGCAGCAATTACGCAGCATCGCCAGCTGGCATAGCCCAGACATGACCACTTTTGAACTGGTATTACGTCAACACGACCCATGGTACATGCGATGAAAGCCATGACTCTTTTGCTATTGCTATTCCTGACCGCCTGCCGACCTGCCCATACCGAGGAGAACAAGGTGCAAAAAAAATTTCCCGACCCAATTACTATCCGTATCGGCGAAAGCAGCACCGATTTTGGCAAACGCTTTCCCAATCTGGTGAATATCAACCAGCAACCGGCAGGCATTAATTTCTACGACCTGGATGTTGACTATCTTGGACAGCAAGTTACCGTGCATGTAGAGCACGGCAAACACAGCCTCGATATTCCGTTTTCCATTGGCACCACAGGATTAGAAGATGGCCGTTATTTATCAGAAGGCATCTCAAAAATAACTGTTTTTGCTGGCTTTTCTGCCCCAGAGAAAGATACCGATGAGCATGCCCGACAATATATCAACAGCCTGCTGCAACAATTCCGCGCCAAAGGCTGGCAACCACTGTTTTACTATGACGCACCACGACTAAGGGGGCAGGAACAGTTTGACTATGTCGTGACCAAGCCACTGCTGCCACTAGATGGCGAGATGGACCTCAGCCCACACAACTGGCAGCGCATCGACTGGATCGCCAGCCCTTATTGGATGTTCTATGCCGACAATGTGTTTGCCAAAATCGAATTCGACCGCTCCCCCACCTGGGAGGACCCCAAGCAGCCCGGTACCGGTTTGCTGACCATCGACTTCCAAAGCATGGAAAGTTATCTGCGCTCGGAAATCGAAGAAAAAGACCGTGCCAACTGGCGCGCCTTCTGGCCGGCCAAGGCCAAGTGGTATCG
>NZ_QJKC01000047.1 GCF_003202035.1 Aquitalea magnusonii
TGGTCTGTCCCGCCCTTCGTGGACACTAACTTAAGGTGGATAATCACCACTTAGGAGCTGTGTCCATGAATAAAACCAGACGTACTTTCCCCGATTCCCTCAAGCGAGAGGCGGTTGAACAGGTACTTGCCGGCACACCATTACGGCATGTCGCCCAAGCATTCGAGATTACCGAGTCGCTGCTCGGCAAGTGGAAGCGCCAATTTCAAGAGGCTGGAACCGATGCTTTCCCCGGTCGAGGTTGGCAGACCGGCGAAGCGGCCGAACTGAAACGACTTCGTGACGAACTCGCTCGCGTCACCATGGAGCGTGATGTTCTAAAAAAAGCGCTCGCCATCTTCTCGCAACCCACGAAGTGAAGTTCCGTGCCATCCAGGCACTGTCGGGCCGCTACCCTATTGGCCCGATGTGCCAACTGTTTCGTGTGTCCCGCAGTGGCTACTATGCATGGCTACATCGCCCACCTTCAGCGCGAGAGATGGCAAACCGACAACTGCTGCGTGAAATCCGGCTGGTGCACGCTGAGGTGAATGGTATTTATGGCCATCGACGTATCCATGCCGAACTTCGGGCGCAGGGCTTTGCTTGCGGGAGGCATCGCATCGCCAAATTGATGCGGCACAACGGTATCAAGGTCAGAACCCGTAAGCGTTGGAGGCCCGTCAGTGGAGGCCAGCACCTTCTCCCCGTCGCACCGAATCTGCTACAACGGCAGTTTGCTGCAGACAATCTCAATCAGCGCTGGGTATCCGATATGACCTATATCCGGACTGGCGAAGGGTGGCTGTATTTGGCGGTGGTACTGGACTTGTACTCCCGGGCCGTCGTGGGCTGGGCAATGCATCACCGAATGCAGCAAGAACTGGTACATGCGGCCTTGACGATGGCTGTGGCACGTCGCAAGCCTTCTGGAGAGGTGATTCTGCATTCGGACCGAGGGAGTCAGTACTGTGCCTTTGACTACCAGGCATTGCTGAAGCGGCATGGCATAGTGCCGAGTCACTCCCGCGCCGGGAACTGCTGGGATAATGCAGCGATGGAGAGTTTCTTCCGTTCCCTGAAGTCGGAACGTGTTTATCTGACCCACTACCGGAGCTATGAAGAGGCGCGTACGGATGTGTTTGATTACATCCGCTTTTACAATCACCAACGACGTCATTCAACCCTGGGGTATCTCACCCCGGTTGAATACGAGCGACGTCGCTTAGTGCTGAGTGCATAACCCGCTGTCCACGGAGAGCGGGACAGACCAT
>NZ_QJKC01000048.1 GCF_003202035.1 Aquitalea magnusonii
ACGTCCATGCCCAGCTTGCTGCCGATCACCAGCAGGGAGTTGCCCATATTGTTGCGGGCGTCGCCCAGGTAGGTGTAGCTGATTTGCGAGATGGGCTTGTCGCTGTTTTCCCACATGGTCAGCACGTCGGCCAGCATCTGGGTGGGGTGCCATTCGTCGGTCAGGCCGTTGTACACCGGGACGCCGGCGAATTTGGCCAGTTCGTTTTCCACCATGTCCTGGTCGAAGCCGCGGTATTCGATGGCGTCATACATGCGACCCAGTACGCGGGCGGTGTCTTTCATCGATTCCTTGATGCCGATCTGCGAGCCGGACGGTCCGAGGTAGGTGACGTTGGCGCCCTGGTCGTAGCAGGCTACTTCAAACGCGCAGCGGGTGCGGGTGGAGGTTTTTTCGAAGATCAGGGCGATGTTCTTGCCCTTCAGGTGTTGCTGTTCGGTGCCGGTGTACTTGGCGCGTTTCAGGTCGCGGGCCAGGTCGAGCAGGTAGCGGATTTCGCGCGGGGTGAAGTCCAGCATGCGGAGGAAGTTGCGGTTGCGCAGATTGAAAGCCATGGTAACACTCCTTGTTCCGGTGCCGGGTGGCGGGCTTGGCCGACGCCACCGGGCAATATTGATGCACTGTTCGAAAGGGTTTAGATCTTCACTTCGTCACGGATGATCGGGCAGGTCATGCAGTGACCACCGCCACGGCCACGGCCCAGTTCGGAGGCCGGAATCTCGATCACTTCCACCCCGTGCTGACGCATCAGCTTGTTGGTGTAGGTGTTGCGGTCGTAGGCCACCACCACGCGGCGGTCCAGGGCCACCACGTTGTTGCCGTCATCCCATTGTTCGCGTTCGCGCTGGTAGGCATCGCCGGCGGTCTGGATGATGTGCACTTCCTTCAGGCCCAGGGCCTGGCGCACCACTTCGGTAAACGGCACGCCGTCGTGGCGTTCGAAGCGCACTTCGCCTTCCTGGTCACCGGCGTAGATGCTGGTGCAGACGATTTCACCCACCACGTCCGGGAACACCGACAGCAGGTCGATATCGAGGAAGCTGAACACAGTGTCCAGGTGCATGGCGGCACGCGACTTGGGCATCTGGCAGGCAATCACACGGGTGGCGCCGCCTTCCTTGCCCAGCACGTTCTTGGCCACTTGCACCACCGCTTGCGGGCTGGTGCGTTCGCCCATGCCGATCAGTACCACGCCGTTGCCGATGGGCATCACGTCGCCGCCTTCCAGCGTGGCCGGGCCGTGGTTCTTGTC
>NZ_QJKC01000049.1 GCF_003202035.1 Aquitalea magnusonii
GGCGGTTTCAAGAGCCAAGTGCAACGGTGGTTGGAATCCTGATATCCAGATTGAAGCAACATTCCCAGAATGCTTCGCTGGGCTTCTTAAACCCTAGTGACTTGCGCGGCCGGTTATTCAGGCTCCAAGCGATCTGATCCAGTTCCTGTTGGGTAAACTGGCTCAAATCAGCCCCCTTCGGCAGGTACTCCCGCAACAGACCGTTGGTATTCTCATTGATCCCGCGTTGCCAAGGACTGTGAGGATCGGCGAAGTAAATCTTCAATCCCGTCCGCTCTTCCAGTCTTTGGTGGTATGCCATCTCTTTACCCTGATCGTACGTCAGGGTCTTGCACAGCTCTTCATCAAATGGCGCAAAAGCGCGGGCAAAGCCCTCCAAGGCAGCCGCTGCAGTACAGCCCTCCATCTTCGCCAGTACAACCAGTAAGGTTTTGCGGCACACCAGGGTACCTACCGCGGAGCGGTTCCCAGCCCCCACGAGGAAGTCGCCTTCCCAGTGGCCAGGCAACAAGCGCTCATTAGCCTCCGGAGGCCGAACATGAATGCTGGCTATGTCCTGAAGCTGACCACGACGATCCGTACCACGCGTACGAGGTCGGCGGGCTCCTCGGCCCTGCCGTAAGAGCGCAACGAGTTCTCGACGCAAAGCCCCCTTGGGGGCGGCATAGATCGCCGTGTAAATGGTTTCGTGCGAGACGTGCAAAGTCTGTTGTCCTGGATAGTCCTGTTTTAGTCTGCCAGCGATTTGCTCGGGCGACCACCGATCCTCCAGCAGTGCACGAACCTTGGCCCATAACGGTCCCGCCGGATCCAGCTTTCTCACGCGTCGAACTTTGTACTTCAAGCGGCGAGCACGCTTTCCCGCTCGTAGTGCATCGTACCCGCCAGCTACGCGAGGTCGTCCGATTGGACCGATCTCATGCTGTGGCTTATATCCATTACGGCGCAGTTCTCGACAAATCGTGCTGGGAGCCCGGTGCAATGCCTTTGCAATGGCCCTGGCACTCTCTCCCTGCTGTTTCATTGCCATGATGAACCCGCGTTCTTCGGCAC